>NZ_BAAHBF010000009.1:0-407040 GCF_054776875.1 Spirosoma daeguense | reverse complement strand
GACCAAAGGGCTGACCCTGAACGCCTACCTGATTGACAATCGGATTGGCTACTGTTGGCGGGGTGTTGGTAGCCGTTTGTTCCACCACCGTCAGGAGGAACGTCGCATGGGCCCGTAAGCCATCCGGGTCGGTAGCCGTCACCGTCACGCTACGTACACCGGCCAGGGTCGGTACACCCCCAATCTGCGTTGGAGCACTGAAACTTAGCCCATCTGGCAAACCGCTCACGGTTAGCATCAGGCTATGGGGTGATTCATTATCAGTGAACGTGTTTTGGGGTATCGTATACCCGAAGCCTTCCCCAACTCTAGCCACCTGATCGGTCAATGGTTGGTTAATCCGTGGGGGCGTGTTCGGCTGTGGGCTCTGGCAGTCGGCTAGCCAATTGTAGGTAAACGTAGCTTCTCCCTGTGTTCCGGTTTGCTGAGCTTTGAGTACCACCACCGGATTGTCGTTGTAGAGTTGCAGCGTGTATGGTCCCGGAGCCGTTGTGGGAAACATCTCATTCACCGCCGAAATACTGACCGGTCCTCCCGTAAGCCCACTATACTGCGGACTAAAGCTGACCACGTAGCGGTTACTGGCGATTTGCTGGCACGTATTGGTCGTTACTGCCGTGATGGCAAAGGTCCCAGCCGGAGCCGTTGTCAGGCTCACCACCACGGTGGCCGTGGCCCGACAACTATTGGCGGAGACTCCAGTCACGGAATAGGGCCCGGCCGCATTGACGACAATGAAATTGGCCATTTCTCCAGTCGACCAGGTATAGGAGGTAGCGCCATTCGCTGTTAAGGTAGCGCTCTGTCCACTGGTAATGAGCAGCGACGGATTGGCCGAAATGGTTACCGATGGTACGTTGTTATCCTGAAAAACCTGTGCCTGAGCGGTGGCTTTACAACCATTTGCAGCCGTTACAGTGATCGAATAAGGCCCTGCTGACGTAGCATTGATAGTCTGCGACGTAGCGCCAGTGCTCCACAAATACATACCACTACTACCTATCGCACTCAGCATCACCGACGACGTAGCACAGCTTAACGTAGCACTGGTCGGGTTAATACTTACCGTGAGGGCATTACTATCCTGACTCACCTGAACCGAAGCCGTAGCAGTACAGCCGTTGGTCGAAGTCACTGTAACGGAGAAAGTCCCCGAATTATTCACCGTGCGTACGGCACTGGTCGAGTTATCGTCCCAGCGGTACGTTCCCCCACCCGTGGCCGTCAAACTTAAACTGGTAAATGAGCAAGTCAGTGTTGTGCTGGCCGGGGTGAGAATGTTGGCCGTGGGTGCTGTTGTATTGCGATCTATAATCTGGGAAGCTGTAGCGGTACAACCAGTTGGAGACGTAACCGTCACCGAGTACGTACCTGAGCTAGTAATACTACGGATGGCATTCGTAGAATTGTCATCCCACAGGTATGTGCTTCCACCCGTTGCTGTTAACGATAGACCAGGAGTATTACAGGTCAACGTAGCGCTGGACGGAATAAGAATAGTGGCTGTGGGGGCCGCATTGACGGTCAGGCTAGTGGTGGCCAAAGGTAATTGTATTACACCAAGTATAGTAGCCGTCATCGTAAAGGTCTGTGGTCCCAACACCGTCGGGGTTAAGTCCACCTCGATATTGATAGTCGAATTACCCGGTGTGGCGTTCGTATTGCCACTGATTACGTCGGTGCCGTTGGTTAATTGGTAGGCTATGATACCTCCTACTGCAATGGTTACATTGTTTATCGAATAGGTAAAGCGAACGGGATTTCCCAGACAGCTACTGCTGGGCGTGGCTGTCAAGGTAGAGCCGGTAGTGGGGAACGACTGAATCTCCAACGTAGTGGTGGTAGTAAACTGGGGGCAGGCTCCACTGGCGGCTACGGTATACGTAACGGTATAGTTACCGGGGTTACTGCTGGCGGGGGTAATCTGGCCCGTGCTGGCGTTGATATTCAATCCCGCTGGAGAGGCCGTATACGTACCACCAGCCGTACCCGTGCGCGTTACGTTGACGGGGGCGCTATTGGTCAGGAAAGATGATCCTGCATAAGCAATGGTGGCACTGGCCGGTTCGGTGACCGTCAGACTGGTCGATGCCGAATAATAGGGTATCCCAGGCGCGACAGTTGTCATGGTAAAGGCCTGTGGCCCCAACACCGTCGGGGTTAAGTTCACTTCGATTGTCACACGGCCTGTTGAAACGGGCACCACGCCCGTGACTACGTCGGTGCCGTTAGTTAGTTGGTAGTTTGCGACCTCATTTATTGTGAAGTTTGGATCAGTTGCTGAAAACGTAAAGTGAATGGGACTACCGAGACAACTGCTAGGGACGGCTGTCAGGCTGGGAGGCAACGGTGCCTGAATGTCCAGAGTAGTGCTGGTGGTAAATTGTGAACATGCACCACTGGCGGCTATGGTGTAGGTAACGGTGTAGTTGGCCGGTGTACTGCTGGCGGGGGTAATCTGGCCGGTACTGGCGTTGAGGCTCAGACCCGCTGGAGAAGCTGTATACGTACCACCAGCCGTACCCGTGCGCGTTACATTGATTGGTGCGGCTGTGGTGGAGAATGGCGAGCCCGAATAAGCAATTGTAGCAGTTGGCGGAGTCGTACTACCATCGATGACTTGTGAATCGGTAGCGGTACAGCCATTCGGGGAAGTCACCGTCACCGAGTATGTTCCTGAGGTGGTCACAGTCCGTATGGCATTGGTCGAGTTATCATTCCAGCGATACGTACCTCCGCCGGTAGCCGTCAGACTCAAACTCGGCGTACTACAGGTTAACGTAGCACTGGCCGGGGTGAGAATGTTAGCAGTTGGCGGAGTCGTGTTGCTATTGATAACTTGAGTGTCAGCAGCGGTACAGCCATTAGGCGCAGTAACCGTTACGGAATATGTACCTGAAGTCGTGACGGTCCGTATGGCATTGGTGGAATTATTGTTCCAGCGGTACGTTCCCCCACCAGTAGCCGTTAGGCTCAAGGCGGTAGTCGTACAAGTCAACGTAGCACTAGCGGGAGTAAGAATGTTAGCAGTTGGCGGAGTGGTATTGCTATTGATTACCTGGGAATCAGCAGCGGTACAGCCGTTGGGTGAAGTCACCGTCACCGAATACGTACCTGAAGTCGTGACGTTACGTATGGCATTGGTGGAATTATTGTTCCAGCGATACGTACCTCCGCCTGTGGCCGTTAGGCTCACACTCGGCGTACTACAGGTTAACGTAGCACTGGCCGGGATAAGGATATTGGCTATGGGGGGAGTGGTATTGCTATTAATCACCTGCGAGTCAGTCGCGGTGCAGCCGTTGGGTGCAGTGACGGTGACCGAATAGGTACCACCAGTAGTAACGTTACGTATGGCATTGGTCGAGTTATTATTCCAGCGGTACGTTCCTCCACCTGTGGCCGTTAAGTTCAGGGCGGTGGTCGTACAGGTCAACGTAGCACTGGCCGGAACAAGAATATTGGCCGTGGGCGGTGTATTATTAATAGAAATAACCTGCGAATCAACCGCCGTACACCCGTTGGCATTGGTAACGGTTACCGAATACGTACCTGAGGTGGTCACAGTCCGTATGGCATTGGTGGAGTTATTGTTCCAGCGATACGTACCGCCCCCAGTAGCCGTCAGGCTTATACTCGGGGTGCTACAGGTCAGCGTAGTGCTGGCCGGGATGAGAATGTTGGCCGTAGGCAGTGCGTTCACTGTTACGTTAACACTGTTCGTTGCCAGACAACCAATAGCGTCACTGGCCAGAACGCTAAAACTGGCTACACCTGCTGTTGTTACTGTGGCTGAAGTAGAATTGAGGTTGGGATTACTCAGAGAAGCGCCAGTTGGTGCAGTCCAGGTGTAATTGTAGGGAAGATTTAGGGAATTACTGGCAGTTGCCTGCAAACGAGTTGGGCTACTGGCGCAAACCGGATTGGGTGTAGCTAGCGCGGTAACTGCTACAGTATAGGGAGTACCATCAAACTCAGCCGCCCCAATATCAATGGTACGTGCTTTACGAGGTTTGCCCAATACGTCGGTTGTGGTTGAATTAGCGGCATTGTCACCTGCACCAATGGCCGTGGCGCAGGGGAGTAATTGAGGCCCCGAGGTATTAATAAAAGGTGTGCGGCTAATGGTCTGATTATTACCACCAGCGGTATAATTTGCCATCCCCGCCTGCAAAACCGAGTAACGGACGTTGATTATGGATGTTGGAGTGATTCTAATAAGAGCCCCTGCTCCCGCATTATCCCACAGAATACAGTTTACTAAATTGGACGTAGCACTATTATTAATTACTGCCCCTCCCGGGTTACTACGAAAAGTACAATTAGTCAGGTTGATTGTATTGCCAGATGAACCTACAGAAAACCCCGAACCACCCGTAAAATAGCAGTTAACTATATCTACATCAGCCAAAGCTGAATAAATATCCTTGCCAAAGGAAGAGCTGTTATTGATAAACTGACAGTTAATCAGCTTGGTTGGTTGTGTCTGGCCTTGCTGAAAGATGGCCCCGCCACCGTTGTTGTATTCGCTAGTCGAGTTCTGGATAAATATGCAGTTTAAAAAACTAGGAGAGGCCTGCCAATTAAATACGCCACCACCAAGGACATCATAGGCAGTTGTTCCATTATAACCATTCGCATTCCCTCCTGTTATTACGACCCCATCCAAAATGGCAGTATTATCAAGGTTATTAAGAAAATGGTTGAAAACGTGATAACAATTGTCGCTTGGATCGTTGGGAGTTCCAATATCACCAGACAATGTCGTTGAGGAGGGCATGGCTGTGCGGGCGTTTGTATTTCCCTCCGTACCATTCACGCCGGTAAAGCCGCCCAGTACGCTCACGCCATTCTTAAGCGAAAAAGAAGATGATCGCGACGTACCAGGCTTATAGGTACCGCCAGCAATCCAGACCTGATCACCGGAAGCAGACGCGTTGATCATAGCCTGCAAATTGCCCGATGCCTGACTCCAGGAAGAGCCATTGCCCGTTGCCCCTGCCTTTACGTAGCGAATGGTGGCCGCCAGCGCTCTGGCTGAGCCTGTGCTAATCTGATGTTGTTTACTAGTAATTCCGGAGGGGGTTGGGAGCAGAGACGGAAAAGTTAAAGTGCTGGCTTGATTGGACTGGGCCTGACTTGATACACTGGCCCATAGGCTCCATAAAAGAATGGTAAAACATTTTTGCATAACCTGGCGGCTGGCCAGGAGTAGTAGAAAAGGTTTCATAAAAAAGCGGTTTTGTTGAGAGAAAGAGGATAAACTGGAAAAGCAGAAGCGCCAACCCCTGAATTGTTGCTGCCAAAAGTCAGCGCTAGTCGGGAGGATGGCTGGCAGCCATGAGCAAAGTAGAATAGAGGAGAAATGCCTGGCTACAAAAAATAAGAGCTGAGCGAGATATCTGTGCGTAGGAAACGTGTTTCATACTATGAGTAATTAGTTGATTAAACAAATTCTTAATCGAACGAATTAGAATCCCCCACTGGCATGCTCCTTGCTAGTGATGGTGGTGATATAAGTGGCGGTATTAGGTAGCATCGTACATCGTATATTACTTTGAATTTGGTAACCATTGATCTGAATTTTCGACAAAATGAATTACAATAGTTTCTCTATTGAAAAAATAGAAAACATAGTATATTCAACTCATCAAAGATCTAAACTTGATATAAGAGAGACTGTCAATTCTGTCTCAAATGCTGTTAATTCTGTCTCAACAAATCCATTTTGATAAAAAAAACGTAGTATTTTTCTAACGCACCTTTTCATCAGCAACACTTTACGTAGTGAATGGCTTAATCGGCTTTGTTGGCTTTCAAAGGCTACGTAAAGAGCTAAAGCCTGTTACTTTTCCCTTTAGTTACTCAACATAATCAGACCTGCTATGGGCCTGTATACCCTGATCCGGCATTCTTTTCTCTTACTAGTAAGTTGGTCTATAAACCTGATTGGTAATTTTTCGCTGGCGCAGTCTACGGCTTTACCTGTACCAAGAGTAATTAATGATCGACAAGGGTTACCTCAGGCGTATATCACTGGCATTGTTCAGGATCGGCAAGGGTTTATGTGGATCGCTTCACGCGACGGACTTTGCCGCTATGATGGCCGCACTTTCCGAATTTTCAGGCCGTCATCTACCGGCAAACCATCGCTTTCCTACCCCGGATTAATCAGGCTTTTACTGGATCATCATGGCATGATCTGGATCGTGAGCGAACGAGGGGATCTGGATCGGTTTGACCCACGTACCGAAACGTTTACAAACGTCTCACAACTGCCTGCGTATAAGAAAGTATTTCAGCAGCCCGGAAGTATCTTACTGGACCGACGTGATCGACTCTGGCTTGGTTTCGTTGATCAGGGAATAGGCTTGTACGATACACGTACTGGGCAATGTAAGCTGTATCGTCATCAGAAAGGCCAACCCAATTCCTTGTCCGATAATGCAGGCGTCGGATTTGCCGAAGACAATCAGGGACGTTGCTGGGCCGCCACCCAAACAGGGCTTACGTATTTCGATGAAGCGAGTCGGCGCTTTACGACACCTGCTTTTCCCGTACCTAAGGACACCTTAATCGGACTCTACCGAACTCCGGATGGTCAGTTCCTGATTGGCACCAGCCAGCATTTGATCAAGCTCAATCCGCTCACTGGCCAAACGCAACGATATCCCCTTCCCCGCTTTAAGTTCCTGTGGAACCAAATGCAGTTTACAACCGATAGCAAAGGCGTAATCTATTTTCTGCGAGAAGGTCAATTGTACCAATATACCACGGAAGGCCCTCGATTGCTTAGTTCTTCTACCATAACCTCGCATGTTGAGGAAGGACGAAGTTTGTGGGTAGATCGATCTGATGTTCTTTGGGTTGGGACGAATGGAGGAGGTATTCGAACGTATGATCTGAGAGCAACTCCTTTTCAAACGGCACCTTATCAGACTTCCTTCCACGTCGATTTGTTTCGGCGCTGGTTAGGTGTTCAGCAACCGTTGCCGGCCTTATCGAACATGAATCGCAACGGCTACGACTTTCGGTATACCATAGATCAACAGCATAGGATTTGGTTTAACATAGCTAGTAAACCGTTTCAACGGCTGGATTTAGTGAGTGGTCAGGTAACGACCATTCCAGCACCTGTGCTCCCGAAATGGTCTAGCCCCTTCCCTATGGCTACCGATCCAGCCGGGCAGGTATGGGTAGGTCATGATTCGTTAGCCTGGCAGTACCAGCCAGAGACCAATAAGTGGATTCCGTTTCCGCATAAAATACGGATTCCGGGTGCGGGCGTTCAATTACAACTGGTTGTCGATCAGCGGGCACTCTGGGTAGCTAGTTTAGGCAGGGGTTTAATTCGGGTTGATCGCCGAACAGGAGCGCATCGGCCGTTTCCGCACGTTGCTGCCGACACAGCATCAATTGGTAGTAATACGTTATTTTGCCTGTCAGCCGACCCCGCCGACCCGAATCGGTTATGGATCGGTACGTTCGGGGCTGGGTTGTGCGCCTTTGACAAACGTACCGGTAAAAGTCGACGTATCACCGAAGCCGATGGGCTCCCCAATAACGTGATTTACTCAGCCATTCCCGATGAGCAAGGGTATCTCTGGATAGGCACCAACAAAGGCATCTGCCGCAT
This sequence comes from Spirosoma daeguense, assembly GCF_054776875.1. NCBI lineage: Bacteria > Pseudomonadati > Bacteroidota > Cytophagia > Cytophagales > Cytophagaceae > Spirosoma > Spirosoma daeguense. The sequence continues at coordinate 399,404 of NZ_BAAHBF010000009.1, read as the reverse complement.
GAACCGCAAAACATTTCAGATGCGAACCTATACGCATGAAGACGGATTGCTGGCCGATGAATTTAACCGGTTTCATTTTCTGTATCTACCCAGTCATGGTTCTGCTGAAGAGAAAATTTACATGGGAGGGCTGGAAGGCATCACCACTTTTTCGCCACGTCAGGTTCAGGACGATCGGTTTTCTCCGACGGTCGAAATCACTCAGGTTCAGATCAATAACAAACCTTTTTCGCTGAGTAGCCCTGCTGATTCAGCCACTGTACCCTTTCTGCCCGTTCAGGTCTTACGCGAGTTGGAGCTGCCTCATGACCAAAATTTTTTAACGGTTCAATTTGCAGTAGCACAGTATAACAAACCTGAAAAGAACCGATTCCGGTATCAGCTAGAAGGACTTACCGACCAATGGGTTGAGACCAATCAGCCACAAGCTATTTATACAAATCTAAGTCCCGGTCATTACGTTCTTAAGCTGAATGCCTCCAATACGTCAGGCCAATGGAGCACGCATATCCGCACCTTGTCAATACGTATACATCCGCCTTACTGGGCAACCTGGTGGGCTTATACACTTTATGGGCTCGTCGTTTTTGGCATGGCCTATGTATTGCTACGTTCATATACCAACCGATTACGATTACAGCAGGAACTCACTCTTCAACAACAAAATCTGGCTTTTCAGGAACGGGAAACGGAGCAATTGCGACGGGTTGATGAGATAAAAACCCGTTTTTTCTCGAACGTAACGCATGAATTCAGAACGCCGTTGACCCTGATTTTGACCCCCGCCCAGCAATTAAAACAAAAATACGCGGACGCCAACGACCAGCGACGGCTAGGCATTATTGAGCGTAACGCCTATCAGCTTCTGGAACTCATTAACCAACTGCTCGATCTATCGAAACTGGAAGCGAACGCCATGCCGGTCCAGAAGTCGGTAGGTAATTTGAGCGAGTTTATCGATGAGACAGTACGTTCGTTTCGAGAGGAAGCCGAACAGTTGCGCATTACATTAAATTATCAATCGCAGCTCACCGGCGATTTTTTATTCGACCGGGCCAAGCTGGAACGTATCATCTACAATCTGGTATCCAATGCCATCAAGTTTAGTCGGGCAGATGGTCAGGTGGTCGTTACGTTACAGCAGGCAAACAATGGGTTTGTAGAAATCGTCGTGACAGATAACGGGATAGGAATTGCTCCAGAACAGGTGCCTTTTATTTTCAATCGCTTCTATCAGGCTGACGACTCGTCAACTCGTTCGCAGGAAGGAACCGGCATTGGTCTGGCCTTAGTTAAAGAATTCGTTGAGGTACAGGGGGGTACTGTTTCGGTCAATAGTCAGTCTGGAGTTGGCACAATCTTTACCGTTCGGCTTCCTTATCAACCCGCCTTCAAGGAACAAGCAGTTCAGAAAGCAGCTATTGAGGACAATCACCGCAACCAACAACTTGCTACGTCTCCACCAACGGCCGAATCTCCCCTTATTTTACTGGTAGAAGATAACAACGATTTGGCTGAGCTTATTAGCCAAAGTTTACCAGCCGAATATCGGGTTAAGCGGGCGAGCGACGGTGCTCAAGGTCTCCAATTAGCTATTGAGTACCTGCCCGATTTAGTCCTAAGCGACGTACTGATGCCGGTCATGGATGGCTATACATTCTGTGAAAAGCTGAAGACAGATCCATACACCAGTCACATTCCCGTGATTTTACTGACGGCCAAGAGTACGTTAGAAAGCCGGGTGAAAGGATTAGGGTTTGGAGCCGATGATTACATTTCGAAGCCATTCCATTTTATTGAACTTCAGCTTCGAATTCAGAATCTGCTCGATGGTAGGCAACGGCTGCGCAACTGGATACGGGAAAGTCTGTCTGAGCCAGAAAAGATTTTATCCAATTTCGAGCTGGCCCAATCAGATCCTTTCCTGAGTCAATTTTATACTATCCTGAATGAAAATCTGGATAATTCGAACTTTGGTATCAATGAGTTATCTCGCAAAATCGGTATGAGCCGGGCTAGCCTGTACCGAAAACTCGAAGCAATATCAGATTTACCAGTTAACGAGTTGATTCAAAACTACCGGCTGAAGCGATCAATCGACTACTTACGAGATGGTCAAACCATAACAACCACCGCCTATCTGGTTGGCTTTTCCACTCCTTCGTATTTCTCCCAATGCTTCCGAAAGCTTTACCAGCTCACCCCTTCTGAATTCATTAACCAATATCCCCAACCGAATTAGTACGTTCCTTATAGATTGTCTGCAATACCTTTTTGGCGTAACCTTTATTGTTACGTTCATAAAACCGGTATTACCGTCTTTTCCTTAGGAATGGCAGCCTTTTCGTTACTTCTACAAAATTCTCGTTACTTACCCGCTAAATTTGCCGAAGATTTATCATAGATTGCCAGATATAAATAAAGTTTTGTACGATAATACGTCTCTATATGCGGTTGGGCTACCCTTTGCTTCGTTTAACTGGGGTTTGGGCCTTGTTCGCAGGCCTGCTTTGTTGGCTGTCGGGATGTGACGAAGCAGTTACGTCGGGCGTTACGTCGATCATAACAATGCCGACATCGTCAACGGTTACCAAGCCTCCATCAGTATCAGTAACTGAGCCGTTTGTCTACGTAGCCAGTTTTGATAATAATCTCTACGCTCTCGATACCGCTACGGGAACACAACGCTGGGCATTTCGGGCCGACACATCGATACAGTCAAGCCCCGTTATTGCTTATGGGATGGTTTATGTTGGTTGCAACGACAACAATCTCTACGCAGTCGATGCCACGACGGGCAAAATACGCTGGAGGTTTAAAACAGGAGGCATGGTATATTCCAGCCCGGTTGTGGCCAACGGTATCGTTTATGTGGGGAGTCAGGATGGTAGGCTATATGCTGTCGACGCTACTATCGGCGGATTAATCTGGGTATTCAAGGCTCCGTTAAGCCTTTATTCTAGCCCTGCTATAGGGAACGGAATGATTTACGTTGGTAGCCAGGACAATAAGCTATATGCTGTTGACGCAACTACTGGTGCGCTACGTTGGGTATTTAACACGCAGGCTTTCCTGCTATCCAGCCCGGTTGTGGCAAATGGTATCGTTTATATAGGTAGTCAGGATAAGCGCTTCTATGCGATTGATGCCACAACTGGTAAAACGCGCTGGGCATTTACAACTGGTGGAGGAATTGATGCCAGCCCGATGATTGCTAACGGAATTGTGTATGTAGGGAGTCAGGATGGTAAATTGTATGCATTGGATGCCACAACGGGAAGTCAACGGTGGGCCTTTAAGACGAATGGTGTACTGTATGCCAGCCCTGTTTTGGCCAACGGAATTATTTATCAGGCTAGTCGAGACCATAATCTTTATGCAATTGATGCCGCTACGGGTCAGGAGCGTTGGCGGTTTACTACCGACTATGACATTTATTCAACCCCGGTCATAACCAATGGATCGGTTTACGTAGGTAGTAATGACTTTAATTTATACGCGCTAAACGTAGCAACAGGGCGCCAACGGTGGAAATTTCGAACGGGAAACGTTGTCGTATCGAGTCCAGTCGTTGCCCAAAAAAACGCTGTAGTTGGTACGTATCCAACGATTAGTGGCGGAGGTAAATAATTCAGGTAATGCGATAACGTAGTGCCCGTGCAACATTGACTGGAAGTATCGTGTATGATTAAGAACTGGCTAGAGTTGGGCTATCATATTTTCCATAAGAAGCTCACTCAAAGCTTCTTGTACATTCTTTTGGGCATAATTTCCGTCTTGCAGGGATGCATCGAAGCTTATGATCCGTCTACGTCCTTAAATGCGAATCTGATTGTGGTGAGCGGCATTGTCACTGATCTTACCGAACCGCAAACGATCAGCTTAAGTCGTTCCCGTTCGTCGGCTGATAGTGCCAGTATAAGTACACCGATTCAGGGAGCAACCGTTGTTGTGCTTATAAATGGCACAGAGCAGATCAGACTTCTTGAAAAACAGCCCGGCCTATACAGTTTTCCGGATGGTTTTCAGGGCAAAGTAGGTAATACGTATCAGTTACGCTTCCAGACACCCGACGGTACTAATTATGAATCGTCTGTAGAAACGATGGTTTCTGTACCATCCATCACCAAAACCTACGATCAATTTAATCCAGAAGGGCCAAAGAAAACAGCCAATGGTTTAGCCGTACCGGCGAATGATATATATGTTGATTTGCAGGACCCTGCTGGTGAACGGAACTTCTATTTATGGCGATGGCGGCTTTATGAACAACAAGTCTGGTGCGCCAGTTGCCAGCAGGGTCGTTACGTAGCGGTTGATATTGGCCCTGTCGGAAGTGGGCCAATCAATGTACTAGGCTGTATTCGGGATACTACGTTAAGCACATTCAACATGTTCGACTACCCCTGCCGGGGCCTTTGCTGGGACATTTTTTACAGTACCAGCATTGATGTCTTTTCTGATATATACAGCAATGGGCAAATGCAAATTGGGCATAAAGTTGCCAGTATACCCATTTACCAGCGTGATCCGGCATTGATTGTCGTTGAGCTGTTGTCGTTATCACCAAATGCATATCGGTACTACAAACTGTTTGCCGACCAGACGCAGAATACCGGAACATTGGCCGATTCGCCACCCGCCCCGATTGTTGGAAACATCAGAAATCTGGCGAATTCATCCGAGAATGTAGTTGGCTATTTTTCTGCAGCTTCGGTATCGGTAAACCGACATAAGGTTAAGCGGCAGGATGTGACTTCTGGCATTTTTCAAGGCTTATTTTATGCTATAAACAACCGATATCCAAATCTGGAATCGTCGCTACCGGGTAATCCCAGCCCGTTTGGCGTAGCGTCGTCATCCTCCCTTTGTATACCAAGTCGTAACCGAACGGATCTGTTGCCGCCCGGTTGGAATGATTAACATCGATTAAGAAACCTGAAACTTGCCTGTGGGCCAGCTATAAATGGGAAAAAACTTTTTTTTGCTTTGGTTAAGCTTGCTTATCGGTACATCTGCTTTTTCGCAGAACACCATTCGATTGTATGAAGGTAAAGCTCCGGGCTCTGAGAATTGGCCGTTGGAAGAAACGATACGTATCGATAGCTTATCAAAAACGAAGCTGGTTTATAACGTAACCAGCCCTACGCTGACGGCCTTTCTGCCCGATGCCAGTAAAGCCACCGGAACCGCTGTTTTGATTTTTCCGGGTGGAGATTTAAAAAGTCTGGTGATTGATAGCGAGGGGATTGACATCGCAAAAAAACTCGCGGAGAAAGGTATTGCTACGTTCGTTGTGAAGCATCGACTTTTTCAACAACGTTTTCCAAATGCGTTAGAGGCCCTTTTTAGTAAGGCTGATTCTGTGAATGTGGCATCATTAGCTCTTGACGATGGTCGAAAAGCTATTGAATACCTTCGTCAGCATACCGCCGAATTGAAGATACAACCCAATCGGATTGGCTTACTCGGTTTCTCATCGGGAGGAGCACTAGCCCTACACCTGGCAAGTCAATACGTAGTTGCCCGGCGACCAGATTTTATCGCTTCCGTAAATGCTAATCCACAATCATTATCTACGGTGACCGTACTGCCCGACGCACCAGCTTTATTTGTGATTCTGGCAACGGGAGACACTCAACAATCCGCCATCCAGCATTCACAACTCTATCAGAATTGGATCAAAGCAGGTCGCTCGGCAGAATTGCACATTTACGCAGCAGAAAATGATAAAACCGCTGATCAACAAGCGGAATCTTGGGAAGTTTGGCTCGATCAGTTGACAAACTGGTTGCGTGCACAAGGGTATATGAGCAAGGCCTTGCCTTCTATTGAAAAAAGCCAGCTCAGCACCGTACCATCCGAAAAGCCAGCAACAGCAAATGAACTGGTGTCAACCGTAAAAACGTCCAGCGCCAAAGCACAAACCACGAAATCAGAGTCAGTTGTATTCCAAAAAAGCCAGTCTTCATCTAATCAGGGAAGCGGCTTTCGGGTCAGTGGTGTGGTTCGGGATTCAGCTACGGGGCAGCCGTTGGCGGGGGTCGCCATTGTGATTGATTTTCGTAAAAATATAACAGGAACCAATACCGATAGTAAAGGCTATTACTCCATCGATTTGGCGCCGGGAGAGCATTTACTAGTGGCAAGATTACTTGGCTATACGCCTGCACGAGTGGTTTTTAGAGTGAGAACCGAACCCGTAACGGTCAACGTAGCGATGGTTTCCGTAGCAAGCCAACTCGAAGAGGTCGTTGTAACCACCAAGGGATTCGACCAAACGGTTCGGCAGCCAATTCTGGGTGTCAATCAACTCAATGTTAACGCCTTAAAGAAGCTACCAGCGGTATTGGGAGAAGTTGATCTGCTACGTGGTTTACAAATGTTGCCGGGCGTATCGAGTGTTGGCGAAGCGTCGAACGGTGTCAATATTCGGGGTGGCACTACTGACCAGAATCTAATACTACTAGACGAAACACCCATCTTCAACCCAACGCATATGTTCGGGCTTTTTTCGGTGTTCCCTTCCGATGTGCTCAGCACCGTCGATTTGTACAAAGGAAACGTACCATCCCGTTTCGGTGGTCGGGCCGCTTCGGTACTGGATGTTTCGTTACGTAACCCAAATCTGGACCAATTCAGCTTATCCGGTGGTGTTAGCGTCGTGTCTACTAAGTTGACTGCTGATATTCCGATTGTGAAGGGAAAGTTAGGCGTTCTGGTGTCCGGGCGGGGGGCTTTCAATGATTTTCTCTTACCACTAATCAGTGATAAACTGGCCAATATCAAGGCTAAATTCGGCGATGTTGTCATGAAAGCGTTCTGGCGTATCGATGATCGAAATACGTTGACGGCGATGGCCTATACCAGTAAGGACGCTTTCCAAACCGATCTGTTAGCCAACCTTCCGAACGTAAACGGAACTGCCACCCGCTACGATCATCAGACACTTAACCTGATGGCTCGCTGGTTTCGCACTATTTCGCCACGACTTAATTTGCAGACAACCGGTACGTATGTTCACTACGTTCCACGAATTCTGTCGCCCGAATTAAGTGGCAACGTAGTAACGTTACATTCCTCCGTTCTGCAACGACAATTAAAATCAAGTCTCAATTATCAACTGGATAGCCAGAAACTTGAATTGGGTACCGTTGGAACCCATTATCGATTGGAGCCCGGAACGCTGTTACCTGGCCAGAGCGAAAGCGTCAACTACGTAACGACACCAACCGAAAACGCACTCGAACTGGCTCTATATGCCGATTATGAGCGGAGTCTGGGCAGTAAGCTTGCCGTTTCGGCCGGATTACGGTACTCTCATTTTCTGTCATTAGGCCCATTGTTGATCAGACGGTACAGACCCGGTGAAAGCCGCGACGAATTTTCAGTAATCGACTCGACCCGCTATGGTGCAGGGCAGGTTACGCAGCAATATGGCGGGTTCGAACCTCGATTAGGGCTTCGGTATGCATTAGGTCCTAACTCATCACTGAAATTCGGCTATAATTTAATGCGTCAGTATCTTCAGGTGGTTACCAATACAACCACCCCCCTACCCACGTCGCGCTGGAAAACTTCTGATCCGAACATAAAACCACAGGTTAGCCAGTTGCTGACTGCCGGATACTTCCTGACCTTCAAAGACAACATTTACGAACTGACGCTGGAAGGTTACTGGCGTTCTACCCAGAATATTATTGATTATCGACCCGGAGCCGATTTTTTACTACAGCCATACCCAGAAACGCAACTGCTCCAAGGCAAAAGCAAAGCGTATGGCCTTGAAACCATGATTTCGAAGAAAAAAGGCGAGCTGACTGGCTGGCTAAATTACACCTATGCCCGAACCTTTAATCAGGTATATGAAGGGGCAACTGTGGAACAAAATGTGAACAACGGTAATTGGTACCGCGCCATGTACGACCGACCGCACACCGTCAATGCCAATATGACGATTGATGTAGACCGCCATAATAGTTTCGGTTTTACATTTTCCTACAGCACCGGGCGACCTTACTCCGCCCCCACCGGTTACGTAACAATCGAAGGAACACAGTACCCTTACTACGGCATACGTAATAACGAACGTTTACCTGCCTATCACCGGCTCGATTTTACGTGGAATATATATAATCCGAGTATGCGTCATCGTCGTTGGGAAGGGCGTTGGGCATTCACCGTTTATAATTTGTACGGACGCAAAAACGTGTATTCGATTTTCTTTAAAGCGGAAAGCGGTAAAACCAATGCGTATGCGTTGCAAATCTTTGGGGCTCCCATTGCATCGTTAGCCTATAATTTCGTTTTCAAATAAGCACGCCCTCAACAATACGAGTCGAGGCTAATCACTTTTTCGGCAGATAGACATTCACTGCCGGATGCATGGTGTACAACCGATACGTAGCACCATCGGGAACGAGGATACAACTTGACGTATTATTGCCTACAATTGGATTGCCCGCGTATTTCTTCCAGTGAATCAAATCATCCGAAACCGCTACGTTGTTCGACCATTCACGCCAGTCTTTATAAGCCGATGCGTGATAATAAGCGTAGTACTTGCCTTTGTATTTGACGATCTGGTTCATGGCTACGGCGTGACTGTCATAGGCATCAGGGCCTTTTTCCAGAACAGGTTCATCTTGCACATTTGTCCAGATTTTGAGGTCTTTCGACGTAGCAAGCCAGACAGCCGCATCGTTACGTTCGTAGAACAGATACCAAACGTTGTTTTCTTTCCAGATGGCGGGAGTTCCGTACGGGCCTTTGCTCAGTGGCTTTCCGTCGACGTAGCGAATGTTTATTGGTCCCTGTTCCTGCCAGTGAATCCGATCTTTCGAGGTCATCAGATGCGCTACGTCGTCTTTCCCTTCGGCAAACATATAATATGTTTTATCTGATTTAATCACAGACATATCTTCGACCCAGGTTGTGGTATGAATCGGATTACCGGCGTAACGTGTCCAGTTCAATCCATCGGGCGACGTAGCGTAGCCTAAAAATTTCGATGTACCTTTTCCGCTTTTATAGCCCGTATACCAGAGATGATACGTATCGCCTTCGTGCAGAATATACCCCCGTTCCCGAATGTTTTCATCCCAGGCTCCAGCACCCGCTCCTTTAAAAATAGGGTTGTTTTGATAGGGCGTAAAGTTGACAAGTTCCGTAGGAAATTCAGGATCAGCAATAAAAGTTGGCGAGCTGTAATTGAATAGAAAAGCCAAAAAAGGAAACATAAATAAACTCTTCATCGGTATAAAATTTAACAATTACAGGCTAGACGATTCGCACAGAAATAGCATTTTACATAACCGGGGTGATACGTAACGTTGCTGGGTTCTTCTCGTCAAACAGACAAAGCTATACCAAAAATGCAACGCGATGATTCATTATGGAAAGCGATTCTGGAAGATGTCTTCGATGATTTTCTACGCTTTTCCTTTCCCAACGCCGACGAGCTGTTTTACCTTGATAAAGGGTTTGAATACCTCGACAAAGAACTCGAACAACCGCTCGGGCGGCCCCGTATTCCCACCCGAACAGGATAATTTCCAACCGCGCTACGTCGATAAACTGGTGAAAGTTTTTGTTCGGCAGGCGGAAAAACCTGTGGAGCAGTGGATTCTGGTTCATATTGAAGTTCAGGGTTACAAAGACCCTCATTTTGCAGAACGGATGTTTCAGTATTATTACCGCATTTTCGATAAGTACCGTCAGCCTATCACCGCGTTTGCCATTTTCACGGATAAACATAAAGGATTTACACCACGTCGGTATGTGCAGTCTTATTTGGGAACGGAGTTGAGCTATCAATATAACACGTTCAAAATTGACGAACAGAATGATGCTGCTTTGCTGGCAAATAGCAATCCGTTTGCATTGGTCGTACTGACAACTAAAGCAGCGTTGAAGGCAGGTAAATTATCGGACGAGGAATTATTATCATTGAAACTATGCATAGCTAAACAGTTGTTAATCAGCTCAATATCGAAACAAAAAGCAAGGAGTCTGCTAAATTTCTTGCGGTACTACGTCCGTTTGGAAAACCCATTGGTGAATAGTAAGTTTGAGAAAGAGATTGATTCGTTAACGCAACACAACAAGACAATGGGCATTGAAGAATTTTTGTTAGACAGAGCCAAAAAGGAAGGTATTAAAGAAGGCCTTGAGAAAGTATTAGAACAGGGTATTGAACTGGAGAAACGAATATTAATAACCCGCCTTTTATTAAAGACAAGCTTTTCCAGCGAACAGATTGCCGATCTTGCTGGTGTATCGGTCGTTTTTGTGGAACAAATCAGGAACGAATTGCCATCAGAAGAGATTTAGAAACACTCATTTACCCGCCAGATAGCGATTTCGATATTCGAGTGGCGTACAGCCTTTTACCTGCTTAAACTGACGAGCAATATTTTTGGTATCGTTCAGGCCTAAATCCATAGCGATCTCAAAAACAGCCTGATCAGTTTCGAGGAGTTTCTTCGAAAATTTTTCGATACGTAGGTTCTGAATGTATTTGTAGATCGGATAACCAACCACCTGCTGAAACCGCATTTCGAGCGACCGGCGCGATAACGGAACCTGCTTCACTACGTCCTCTACCTGTAAGTTTTTCTCAATATTCTGGTGAATGTATTTCAGCGACTGCGCAATGTATTCGTCATGCGTGGCGTAAATATCGGTCGATTGGCGGGTGATAATTTGCGTAGGTTCAACGATGATGTCGTAAAATTCGGTTATCTCCTTTCGGATGAGTTTATCGAGCAGCCGGGCGGCATCATAACCGCCTTTTTCAGCGTCCTGCACAATGCTCGACAACGGCGGATCGGAAAGTTCGCACAGCATTTCGTCATTATCGACACCCAAAACGGCCACTTCTTCAGGAATCCGAATACCAGAATGCCGACAGGTTTCCGTGATTTGCTGGCCCATCCGGTCGTCGCAGGTCAGAATAGCAATGGGTTTGGGCAGCGACAATAGCCACTTACTCAGCGAACTGGGTTTGTAATGCCACAAATCGCTCGAGCTGTACTCTTCGTGCTCAAAATAGTGCACCTGACAGCCCGACCGCGACACTCGCTCGTCGAATCCTTCGGCCCGCTCCCGCGACCAGACGATGTGTTTGAAGCCGTAAAAGGCAAAATGACGGAATCCTTTCCTGAGAAAATAATCGGCGGCCATAGCCCCTGAAGCCCGATGTGCCCCGGTGATATTCGGAATTTCGGTAAATCGTTCTTTAAAATCCTGCGCAATAACCGGAATCCCCGCCTGAACGATTTTTTCAACACTACTATCGTTATACAACTGGCCTATAATACCATCGGCTTCCCAATCGCGTGCCCAGTTCAGAATACCATCGACTCCCAGCGTTTCGCGGTGAAAAAGCGGCATCTGACAAAACACCCAGGGGCCATGTTCACGGGCATATTTCGAAATCCCTTTCAACAGGCTCCGGCTGTAATCTTCCGCAAAATCGATGAGAAGGATGATTTTGTGCATGAGAGATAATTTTGAATGATTGAGTTGTTGAATGATTGAGTTGTTGAATGATTGAATAGGAGCTCGCAGTTTTTAGTCAATCATTCAACAACTCAATCATTCAATAACTTAATCGTTGCATTATTTACCAGCGGTTTGGCCCAGACGCCGATGCTAAAAATATAGCCCAGCGTAAGCAGCATAAAGAGCATGGCCCAGCGTAAACCTACCCATTCGGCAAATCCGCCAATAATGAGTGGTACGAGTGCTCCGCCCACAATTCCGGTACACAAGATACCCGAAAAAGTGCCATGATGTTGCGGTACTGAATTGAGCGCCAGTGAAAAAATAATCGACCACATGACCGAAGCGAAAAAACCCGTGCCCGGCAATGCCAAAAGTGCCCATTCTTTTGTTCCAAATAGTCCCATCAACAATGAAATAATAGCGCCCAGCGTAAACACAATCAGCACTTTACGACTGTCAGCCACTTTCAATAAAACCAGTCCCAGTACACAGCCAACCGTCATTAATCCCCAGAAATAAGCAACGGCGGTTGCTCCTTCCGTAGCCGGATCAACGCCGTGGTAGAGTTGCAGAAACTTGGAAATCCAGTTGGCAATGCCCTGTTCGGTGCCGACATAGGCGAAGATTCCGGCAAAATATAGCAGCACCGTTTTGTTACGTAGCAAATCGGTAAAAGCACCGCCCACTTCGATACGTTCATCGTCTTTGAGCGTTACGTTCGGAAATTTGATTACGGCCACTATCACAATCATCAGCAACGTAGTGAGGGCAAAAACCCAATAAAGTGACACCCACTCGAACTGATCGGGCACCACCTGATTCAGCCATTGAATCCAGAACGACGTATTATTGGTATGGATATTCTGCACGAAATAACTGTAAAGCAGTGGACTAAAAAACGAAGCTGCGCCCGAAAAAAGCTGCGCCATTACCGAATTAAAGGCAAAATGCGCTTCGCCACCAGCCACACGTAGCAACGGATTGATAGCAACCTGCAACATAGCCATACCAACGCCGATGGAAAATAATGAACCCAATCCAATCGAAAATGTAGGCATCAGGGCAAAGGTCAGCGAACCCAGTAGAGCCAGCAAAAACGCACCGATCAGCACCGGTTTTTCACGGTATTTTTCGACCAGAATCCCCGCCGGAATCGACACGCCATACGCGACAAAAAACGCAAACGGCAGAAATCCCGCCAGCCCGATGCTCAGGTCAAAACTTTCGACCAGATCCGGAATGATTGGCCCCAGAATGTTGGTCAGAAACGAAATGACGAAGAAAATCAGCAGAATCAGGATAACAATCAGGGTGTTGCGGTTCATAGCTGCGAGTAGAGCGTGGGGCAAAAGGTCGCGTTTTATTTGATGGCTTCCTGCACGGCGTTACCGACCGTACCGCTTGGCGGCAGGATATGGAGCAACGTAGCAATAGTGGGTGCTATATCGGCAATGGTCGTATAACGTAGCGTTTCGCCTTTGGTAACCCCCCAGCCAAACAGCACAAACGGTACGTGCGTATCGTAATGGTAGGGCGAACCATGATTGGTGCCAGTGCCGCTGTTGTCGATCCAGCTTGGTTCGGTAATCAACTGAATATCACCGCTACGTTTGGCGTGCGTCATGTTTTTGTAGAGTTCCAGCAAATGACTGTTCAGGCCAGACGTACCTAAACTGCGCAGATTCACTACGTCGGCAATACCGGGTATTGGCAGTAACGCTTCACGAACGACGGCACAAACGGCATCGACAGTAATCTTTTTCTGGGCAAGTAACGGGCGGTTGAGATAAAGCTGTGCATTTTCGACCGCCACTACGTAGTCGCCACTGCCAAAGGAATCGTTCAGCGCTTTCTTCACCGTTTCCTGCGCCTTGCGGCCATTCAGCAGGCCAGCGGGTAGATTGTGTTGTTTCCAGAAACCGGGTACGTCCATAACGCCATGATCGGCCGTCAGAAACACGGTATAATTTCCTTTGCCCGTCCAGCTATCGAGAAACGAAAAAAGTTCGGCAAATTCAAGATCGAGACGCAGGTAAATATCTTCTTCTTCGACTGAATTCGGGCCAAACGCATGGCCAACCCGGTCGGGCGTAGAAAAACTGATCGCCAGAAAATCTGTTACGTCGCCTTTGCCCATGTTCTCCCCTTTCACAGCCGCAATTGCCATGTCTTTGGTCATCGTATTTCCCCACGGACTCGACAGAACCGTGCCAAATGCATCACCGGCTCGCCCAGCCAATTCATACGGAAAAACTGGTTTCTCGGCTCCCGGCAGTTTGGCTTCGTAAGGTTCATCGTCGGGTGTGCTTTCAACGTACTGGCTGATCGGCAGTAAGGTTTGCCAGCCACGTTTGATGTATTCGGAAGGGAGTTTCTTCGCGTTAAATTCGGTTAACCATTGGGGTAATTCAGGTCGGTAGAACGTACTGGTAACCCAGTTGCCAGTTTTCGAATCGTACCAATATGCGCCTGACGCAGTATGACCGGCGGGCAAGATAGAGCCCCGATCTTTAACCGCAATACCAATCGTTTTCGACCGAAACTGGGTGGCAATCCGAAGCTGATCGGTAACGGTGCTGGTCAGCAAATTTCGGGGCGACATTTTACCCACACTGACGTTTGAACTTCCCACCGTTTTCACCGTACTATCTTCGACGCAATAGACGCCTTTCTGCGCAAATGGATCATACCATTCGTTGCCAATCATACCATTGATGGCCGGTATCGATCCGGTATACACAGCCGCATGACCAGCCGCCGTTACGGTATGGGCGTAGTGATAATGGTTATTCCGGCAATTGAAGCCTTCTCTCAACATACGCTTGAAACCGCCTTCGCTGTATTTGTTATAAAAGCGATAGAGGTAATCGTAGCGCATCTGATCGACCACGATACCAACGACTAATTTGGGTTGTGGTAAAGTTGTTTTACGGGCTGTCTGCGCGCTAAGCACCAAGGGAAACGCGAGGCAGGTAATTGAAAAGAAAAGTTTTTTCATAACATTAGACGATTTCCAACCTACTTTCTCGTCATATCTTTTATACTACATATCGAATGATTGAAGCAACCTAAACCAACTGACGAACGAGCGCAGCGGCTCCTAACAACGCGATATTCTCGTTTTCGGATTGAAAAATCTTCAACCGACGTAGCGTTACGGGAAAGGCAAAATCGGCCATACTTTCAAACATGGTTGCCTTAAAAAATGGGTATGCTTTGGCAATGGAACCGCCCAGAATAATTACTTCGGGATCGTACATATACAGCACCACCTTTACTGCATTGCCAAAGTGTTTACCGAACTCCTTCCATAAATCCAGCGCGTTTTCGTCGCCCGAAAGAGCCGCCAGATTAGCTTCTCTAGCCGATGTGCCGTGTATATATTTAAAGAAATCACCAGCGGCATACGACTCAATATTTTTGTCGAGATACGGTAGTAATCCGATTTCACCGGCACCACAATTACTACCCGTATACAACTGATTATCAACAACAATACCAGAACCTAAGCCCGTACCAATCGCCATACCCACCGCCGACCGATAGCCTTGTGCCATGCCAAACTGATGCTCGCCCAGAATAAAGCAATTAACATCATTATTAACGAAAACCGGCACGTCGAACTCTTTCTCCAGAATATCACGTAGGGCCACTTCTTCCCACGACGGAATATTTGCTACGTTATAAACAATGCCCTGTTCAATATCGACCACCGACGGCACGCCGATACCAATGCTACTAACCGATGGTTCAACAAACGGCCGTATCAAGTCAATCAATTGGGTCAACGTAGCAGACAGGGAATCTTTTTGCTGAAGCACCCTGCTTTTCTGGCGGAGAATCATTCCATTCTCGACCAATCCTACCCGCACATTTGTTCCTCCTAAGTCAACCCCGATAGTCATGTTGGAAAGCGATTTTAATACGTAATTATTCATGAATAGATGCGGATTTCCGCAATCACTTATTCATGACCACCGCCGACCGGCTAGACCGACCCGCAGCATCAAAACTCTTGAGTTTCACCGTTCCCGAAACCTTTACCGGACTGGTAAATATAGTCGATTGGGCAGTTGGTTCGGAGCCGTTGGTCGTATAGCGAATCGTAAGACCCGGCAATTCGACGTTCGCTTTCAACGTACCATTTTCAATAATAGCACCGGGTAGCGGCAACCGATAGTTGTATCCGTTGTTGATACGTGCCAATCTAGGCAACTCTTTTTGCGCTAACGTATTGGCAAATACGTTCCAGCCGGTGTTCATCGATTTTTCACGAGCGTCCCGGTTTTCGATGGTTTCCCACGGACGTTCGGGTGCCCAGGCACTTTCGGCAAATCCGAGCAGTTTCGGCAAAATGTCGTATTCGGCCATCTCGCGACCTTTTACGGTTTCGCTCCATAACTGAGCTTCAACACCCCGAATATTTTTACGCGCTTCGGGCTTCATGCGTTCCAGCCCAGCAAACGAAAGCGGTTTTCCCATCGACGTTTTGTAGGTCGTTTTAAACATATCGTAGGGTGCAAACGCCCAGTTGTTGCGCGTATCGACGTAGCCTGCCCAATATAAACCCGGTTCCTGTGGGTCGTTGTTATACGCCATATCGAAATAAAAATTCGATACGTTGCACAGCACAACCGGATAGCCCGCATTGACCAGCCGATTTCCCAGATCGAGATCGAACAGGTTATTCCAGACGTAAGGCACTACGCCTTTGCCCACAAATTCAGGATTTGCTACGTATTTGCCGTCAGCCGTTTTGTTCAGAACGGCTTCTTCCCAGGCATGCACTTCCAGACCGCGTTTGGCCAGCCGCTCCCGTAATTTTCCGAAGAAATACGCCTGCAAATTCTTGGGGTCTTTGATGGCCGGATTCTCTTTCAAAACTTTCGCAGCCTCCGGCGATTTAGTCCACGCACCTTCTGCTACTTCGTCACCACCGGCATGCATAACGTCCATCGGTAAGCCAGCTTCCTTGTACATTTTCGTGATTTCATCGACCACTTTTTCGTAGAAACGATACGTCGATTCGCCCCCCACGCTCACTACGTTATCTTTATAACCCTGCGCCGACTGATAAACCGATTTATCGTCCGGGTCGATGAGCCGATATTCGCTGGCCTCCTGCTCCTTGCCTTCCTTCATCAGTCGCAGATAACGAGCTTCCATTGCTTTAATGGCCGCTCGTGCGTGACCGGGCAAATTCAATTCGGGAATCACCTTAATGTGGCGTTCTTTGGCATATTTCAGGATTTCGACAAAGTCAGCTTTCGTATAAAAACCGCTGCCATGTTTACCTTCTGCGTAGGCTTTTGGCCCAGACCCATAAGCTGGGTGCAATATCGGCGTGTCTTTCCCTGATGTATGCTCGCGCTGGGCACCCACCTGCGTCAGTTCGGGCAAACCGTCGATTTCAAGCCGCCAGCCTTCATCTTCAGTGGTGTAAAACAGGAACTGATTGATTTTGTATTGAGCCAGCAAATCCAGAATACGTAGTATGGTTTCCTTGGTCTGAAAATTTCGGCTAACATCCAGATGCAGTCCCCGAAACCCAAACCGGGGTGCGTCCTCAATCTGGGCATAACCCAACGTAGCAGGAGCCGACGCGTTCAGATACGTTTCGGTTGGCAACAGCGCCAGCAGACTCTGGACGCCATAAAAAACGCCAGCGGCATCGCTTCCCGTAATCGAAACGCCTTTCCCATCAATAGTAAGTTGATACGCTTCTTTAGCTAAGCCATTCACGCGAACAGCACCGGTTTTCAGAAAAATACCTTTCGCTGACGCCGTTCCGCTACTGACAGAAAACTCTTTCCCGGTTAACGCTTTCAACTTTTGGCTCAGAAATTTTGCTTCACTTTCAAGACCTTTATCGGCACAAATCGGCAGCGATGCATCGAGTGTCAACGTACCGGGCAGCGTGGTCATCTTGACAGGCGATGGAATGATTTTCTGCAACTGACTGGCCGGGAGCAACGTAGCATTCAGGTTGTTCTGATACGTATTTTCGGGACTCGCCAGCGCGTACAAATCGCCGGGGCCACGTAGCATTTGCTCTTTACGGGTAAACGGTTTGATGGTATAACTGGCGATTTCTGCAATCGATTCCTCTTTCCCGTCTTTGTCGTACATCACTACGTAGAGCCCCAACGGTGCGTCAGTCACTTTGGTAACGGCTTCAGTGCCTTCGTAACGGATCTCGGTCGATGCGCCCGGTTTCAGGCTAAAACCTTTAGTCGGAACCAGTTTATACCAGTCGCCATTGATGTGCTGAACGGTGGCAGGCTGGGATGTTTTTGTCGGCAGAATTGGCCGGGGCGACATATTAAAAAACAGCGCCCAATTGCTATCCGTCAGTTCTTTATCGCTCTTGTTCGTAAGCGTAAAACGGGCTTCGAAACCATCTTTGACAGCCGTAAAGTTGTTCACCAGTTCCCACGAAACGTCGAGTTGACTCGTACTTTCCGTGCTCTTGTCAGTACGTTGACAACTGTTGATACCGGCAAAAACGACCAGCCAGAGGAAAGCGTAAAAACCAGGGCGCATAAATAGTCAGGTTAAGTAGCCTTAATAGTACGGAATTCAGTACTAAAGATACTATTGCCGGAACCCCGCTTTTTTCACTTTTTTAATGGCACCACCAATCAACCGACTTATTTCGTTAGACGCACTCCGAGGCTTCACCATTGCGGCCATGATTGTGGCAAACTTTCCGGGAAGTGAGGAATATGTCTATTTCACACTACGTCACACCAGATGGAACGGATTATCGTTCACGGATTTAATTGCCCCAACGTTTCTGTTTATCGTAGGCGTTTCGATTGCCCTTGCATATAACAAAAAACGGATCGATAGTAGCCCGAAAGACGAACTTTACAAGAAGATTGTGATTCGGTCGCTGAAGATTTTTGCCGTGGGGATGTTTCTGAATCTGATGCCCGATTTCAATTTCTCAGACATCCGCTGGACCGGTACGTTGCACCGAATCGCTATCGTATTTCTGGTTTGCGGCATTCTGTTTCTGAACACAACTTGGCGGCAACAACTCTGGATTGGCCTTGCTACGTTGTTGGCCTACTGGCTGGCGATGACGCTCATTCCAACCCCCGATTTCGGCTACGTCATACTCGAACCCGGTCAGAATCTGGCGGCCTGGATTGACCAGAAATTCCTGCCGGGGCGGATGTGGCAGGGCAACTGGGACCCCGAAGGCATTCTCAGTACGTTTCCTTCCATCGTAACAACCATAACAGGTATGCTGGCCGGTCGCTTCATGCTAAGTACATTGACACCAACTGAAAAAGTATCTTATCTGATGACAGCCGGATTGTTTACAGCGGCTGCCGGTTATTTCTGGGGCCTTACTTTCCCGGTCAACGAAAATCTCTGGACGAGTTCGTTTGTGCTCGTTACGTCGGGGTTTGCCGCTATGTTGCTCGGTGCTACGTATTTTCTGGTCGATGTGCTGGGCAAAACTAATGGCACAAAACCGGGCATCATTTTCGGAGCTAACGCCATCACCGTCTACGTATTGGCCGACGTCTTCGCCTTGTTTTTTTATCGTTTAAAATTCGGTGGTCAGCAATTGAATGAACACGTAGTAAATGGCTTGATTTCGATTGGCATACAGCCCGAACTGGCGAGTCTGCTGTATGCGTTGTTTTTTATCGGCGTCAATTTCATTCCGGCCTATTTTCTGTATCAGCGTAAGATTTTTATCAAACTGTAGAGACAGGGCATGCCCTGTCTCTACGTAATTCATATGCGTTTACAACTAGTTGTCTCTGTCTGCCTCTGTTTGCTGATAACAACAGCTTTGGCATCGCCAATCGATCTATCGAAGGCACGTATCGTCAATACCGTTACCGATAAAAAAGCGCTTGGTCGAACGGTTGAAATTCTTCAGCAGGAAGTCCAGAAACGTACCGGAATCCTGTTGCCCATTACAGCCAAATTTCCGGCAGAAAAGCAGCCTGTTATTGTCTTGGCATTAGAGAACAACGTAGCGCAATGGCCGCAAGCGTTTCAGAAGGCCGTTCGTGAGTTGCCAACTACGAAAAGTGAAGGATTTAAACTCGTTACGTTATCGGCAACTAACGTAGTGCTGGTGGTTGGGCACGATGCCCGTGGATTGCTGTTTGGCGTTGGGAAACTTCTTCGCAAACTAGAGATGCGATCGGGGAAAATCGACGTAGCAGAAAATCTCTCGATAGCCAGCAGTCCTCGTTACTCCATTCGTGGCCATCAGTTGGGTTACCGGCCAAAAACCAACGCCTATGACGCATTTTCCGTAGCGCAGTTTGATCAGTACATCCGAGAACTGGCGTTGTTTGGAGCCAACAGCATCGAGATAATGCCGCCCCGCACCGACGATGATTTCACCAGTCGGCACATGAAATTACCGGCCATTAAAATGATTGGTGAGCAATCGCGGATTTGTGCCGAATACGGGCTGGATGTCTGGATGTGGTACCCGAACATGGGCGAAAATTACACCCATCCTGACTCGATTCAGAAAGAACTGGCTGAGCGGCACCAGATTTTTGCCGCCGTTCAGAAACTGGACGCCGTTTTTGTGCCCGGTGGTGATCCCGGCGAACTGGAACCCGACGTATTGTTTAGCTGGCTCGAAAAAGAAGCGCAGGTACTACGTAAGTATCATCCGAAAGCCAAAATCTGGGTTTCTCCGCAGGTTTTCCGCCCGGCGCAGGTCTGGTTCGATGCCTTTTATAAACATGTGAACAGCGGCTATGACTGGTTCGGTGGGGTTGTTTTTGGTCCGTGGGTCAAAGTACCCGTTGACGAACTTCGACGCCGTATCAATCCAAACATCCCGATTCGGCACTATCCCGATATTACGCACAATTACGCTTCTCAATATCCGGTGCCGCACTGGGATTTGGCGTGGGCCATGACATTGGGTCATGAAAGCATCAATCCGCGTCCGCACGACGAAAAAGCAATTCACAATGCCCTCGATGAATACGGTGCAGGCAGCATCAGCTACTCGGAAGGCACAAATGATGATGTTAATAAATTTGTCTGGAGCGATCAGGACTGGAACCCGGAAACGCCGGTTATTGAAACGCTACGTGAGTATGCACGGTTGTTTGTCGGCCCCGATTACACCGAATCCGTAGCGCAGGGACTGCTGGCACTTGAGCAAAACTGGCGAGGGAGTTTGCTCACAAATGATGCCGTTGACCGAACATTAGTACAATGGCAGGCAATGGAAAAAGCGGCCCCACGTAGCGTATTGCAAAATCCACGGTTTCAGATGGGACAGATTCGGGCGTATTACGACGCATTTACCCGCCATCGGCTTCAATACGAAAGCGATCTGGAACGGCAGGCGCGTGAACGACTGACGACTATCGGTGCAAATGGTTCGTTGATAGCCATTCGCGAAGCCACTACGTTGCTGGAAAAAGCCTGGAAAGCACCCACTCTGCCAACGTATCGACAAACCTGTTTTGCGCTGGCCGATTCGCTGTTCAAAAGTATTGGTGCTCAGCTAACTATCGAACGGCATGGTGCCATGTCAGGCCGGGGTAATTTTATTGATAACATCGACATTCCGCTTAACGATTCCCCCTGGCTTCTGTCGCAGTTGGAGAAAATCGGAAAACTGAACATCGAAATAGAGCGATTGGCGAAAATTCAGGAGATGCTACACCGAACCGACCCCGGCCTCGGTGGATTTTACGACCATTTTGGCGATCCGGCGAGTTGGCACCGCGTTGTTCCGGGCGATAGCTGGGAAAAAGACCCCGGCAGTTTACGTTCTCCCCGAACGGGTTTCGGTGTGGGATTGGTGGGCGTTGAATGGGTCGACGAAATCAAAGCGACTGGATTTAAAGGCCAGATTACCCCGCGTGTCTGGATGAAACAGGCCAAAACGTTGTATGACCAGCCCTTAAAAATCGCGTATTCCGAGCTTAACCCAACGGCTAGGTATCGCCTGCGGATTGCTTACACTGGCCGCTTCCGGTCACGAATGAAACTCACCACCGACGATGGTTCGGTAATACATGAATTTATCCAGACCGGCGAACAACCTATTTACGAATTCGACGTTCCGAAAGCCGCTACGTCCGACGGCAGCACTACGTTCATCTGGACCTGTGGCGAAGGTGAGCGCGGCTCGCAGGTAACCGAAATCTGGCTCATGCCAAAACCGTAAATCAAGGGATTGAGTAACACGCTACGTTAGTAAGAAAGTTACGATCACTACGTATCGTCAACAATAATTAGTAGATGGGTCTTCGGCAATTACAGTTTCTGCAAACTACTGATTGATAGACGCTCTACGCCAGCAGAAATCAACTCTTCCAATTGTTGCACTGTAGCGCCAGTGGCCGATATTTTTACGCCAACCGACTTTGGAACCTGTTTTCTGAAAGCAAGTGCCGATTCGTGTTGATACGTATCGATCATAAATCCAGTTGTATTCTTGATAAAATCGGCACCAGCATCGGCGGCTAGTTTTATGAGTTGCTGCTGTTGCTCGGTAGTGAATAGCGACGATTCCAGAACAACGGTGAAGAACTTTTCCTGCGCATGAACCGGCGTAACCAGTTTGGCCAATTCAATTTTTAACCAAACCGAAGCCGGCGAAAATAGCGCCGACGTATTCACAACTACTTCTATTTCAGTGGCGCCATCGGCCAATGCCCACTCGATTTCGGTTTGCTTGGCTTCAGTACGTTGATACCCAAATGGAAAACCGATAACGGTTGCCAACGTAGCGGGATGCATTTCGCCCATTTCCCGCCTGAATTTCTTTACCCAAAACGGCGCCACTGTTAAGCCCGCCATCCCGAGCTGCGTTACTTCATCGAGCATTTCGTACTGCTCGTTGATGGTAACACCCGGATGCAGCAACGTCCTCTCGATGTAAGGGAACAGGTGGTTCATGGATATAAAATGCTGAATGAGTGAATGATAGAATGAGTGAATATAAAGGCTTGCGTCAGCTATTCACTCATTCTATCATTCACTCATTCAGCATTAAATCAATTAAAGTATTTCAACTTAATCACTTCCTTCGGTTCGAGGAAGCGCCATTTGCCGCGCGGAAGCTCTTTCTTGGTCAGACCTGCATACGTAGTACGGTCGAGCTTGGAAACTTCATAACCTAAATGTTCGAAGATTCGACGGACAATCCGGTTCCGGCCCGAGTGAATTTCAATACCCACTACGTAGGCATCGGGCGTTACGATACTCAACGCGTCGGGTTTGATGGTGCCATCTTCCAGCTCTATACCTTGCTGAATCGCTTCAAAATGCTCGTTTGTGATCGGCTTATCCAGTTCAACCTGATAAATCTTACGAACGTTGTAAGATGGATGCGTCAATTTATCAGCCAGTTCACCATCATTGGTCAATAACAACAGACCAGTGGTGTTACGGTCGAGACGGCCAACCGGATACATCCGGTAATTACCAGCATCGGCCACCAGTTCCATTACGGTTTTACGCTCTTCCGGATCTTCGGTGGTGGTGATGTAATCCTTCGGTTTGTTCAGCAATACGTAAACGAACCGTTCAGGGCTCAGGGCTTTGGTGCCGTATTTAACGTTATCGCCTTCCTTCACTTTAAAACCCATTTCGGTAACGACTTTGCCATTTACCGAGATGTCGCCACGGGCGATGAGTTCATCCGCTTCCCGACGAGAGCACACGCCAGAGTTAGCAATGTATCGGTTCAGGCGCATTAAGCCCGCTTCCTCGGCTGATTTCCGCTTTGGTTTATCAAACTCGCGAGCTTCGGTATTACGTTTTGGTTTAAATGCGGGTTTTTCATCGGATGAAGACTGGCGATAACTGGGCGCTTTATCGAATTTACCCGCCCGGCGCTCACCAGATGCTTTACGTTGCTCGGGCGAAAAACGTGAATTTTCCGAGTCAGATGATTCGTCGTTACGGCGTCTGTTGCCACGTCGGTCATCATCACTAAAACGGCTTTTTGGACGGTTATCATCCCGTTTGAAGCTATCCGAACGCTTGAATGCCGGGCGCTCTTCGCGAGAAAAACGATCGTTACGACCTAGTGAATCGCCATCGCGCCGGAAGCTGGGACGTTCATCGTTACGTTCACGTCGAAAATCTGGACGGCTATCAGGACGTTCCCGCCGAGAATCAGGGCGGCTATCAGGACGGTCGTTGTTGCGCGGGCCCGAAAAACGGTTTGGACGATCCTGGTTCGTATTATCAGGACGGTTGCTACGTTGGCTCCAGTCCGGACGACCTTCCGACCGTTTGTCGCTACGTGGGCGCTCATCGCGGTTGAATCGTGGCTTGTCGTCACGGTCGTTCGAATTTCGTCCATCGCTTGGCCGATTGAAACGCGGACGTTCATTATCCCGGTCGTCGCGATTGAAGCGAGGTTTTTCGTCACGTTGATCATTAAATCGGCGTTCGCTGCCAAAGCGATCGGTGTTACGTTCGAAACGGGGCGATTTGCTCCGGTCGTCGTTGCGATTGCCGCCCGAAAAACGGTCATTACGTTCCCGGTTGAACTGAGGTTTTTCACTACGTTGTCCAAAATCACTACGTTCCGAACGAGGTGGACGGCCTTCAGAATCATCCCGACGGCCACGCCCTTCTGAGCGATTTTCACCGCGTGGGAAACGGTCGTTGCTACGTGGCGCTGGCCGGTCGCTACGTTCCCGGTTGAACCGTGGCTTATCGTCGCGGTCGTTTGAATTTCGTGTATCACCCGACCGATTAAATCGTGGTCGGTCAGTATCGTTATTGCGGTTAAAACGTGGGGCGTCATCCCGACGGCCAAATGAACGATCTTCCCGCCGTTGCGGGCCACCATCACGGTTGGAGCCTTTGCTCCGGTCGTTCTGTTCTGAGTCCTGATTCATGGAAAAATACAGTAAATCGTATTGTTAAAGAAGAAAATATAGCTGATTGTCAGCTTTGTTATAGAGGTAGATCTAAAATGGGGTGCAAAGTTAGCTGTTTTTCAGCAACTCAACTAGCGATGGTTTCTGGCTAACACATTTCCGGCAAAAAACAATCCACAGAACCAATGATAATACGCGATGGTGGTCAATCGTTAGTCGTACATTATGCTTTATTCCAGTTTGGTGGAAAATTCCTGCCAAACGGCCATTCTCGACTCTTGACTCTTTTCATATGCCCCGCCCAACGCTGACATCGCTCTACACCCCGTCGAGGTCTGTTATCGAACAGTCGATGATGAAACGATACATGGACTGGTTGTTTGTAAAAAAAGGATTGTATTTCCGCGATTACGACGATTTATGGGACTGGTCGGTTACTGATCTGGAAGATTTTTGGGAAAGCCTCTGGCAATTTTTCGATCTGTTGTCGCATTCACCGTATCAGCAGGTCGTGTTTCGGGCTTCGCAGCGCGATATGATTGGTACCGAATGGTTTGCGGGTGCTACGTTGAATTATGCGGAACATATTTTTCGGCACAAACCCACACAACGGCATACCGACCGACCGGCGATCCTGTTTGCTACTGAAAATCGGTCTATAACCAGCATTTCCTGGGATAAACTGGAGGAGCAGGTGGCCGCTGTTGCTACGTATCTGCGTGAACAGGGCGTTGGCGTTGGCGACCGCGTAGTGGCGGTGCTACCAAACATTCCCGAAGCGGTGATCGCATTTCTGGCAACCAACGCCATTGGAGCCGTTTGGTCGAGTTGTTCGCCCGATTTTGGTACGTCGAGCGTGGTTGAGCGATTCCGGCAAATTGAGCCTAAAGTGCTGATTGCGTCTGAAAGTTATGCCTACAACGGAAAGGTTATCGACAAAACGGAATCGATTCATGAGTTAGTTAAACGATTGCCAAGTCTAAAGCATATGGTCTGGGTTTCCCATCTGGAATCTACACAACCTGACGTATCGGAGGAGTTGGAAAACTCGACAGATGGAATCGTTGGCAAATCGAAGCGTTTTTTTAGCCGTTGGAACGATGTTTTGCAAACGCCCGCGCCCGACGGTTTAACGTTTGAACCCGTTCCGTTCGACCATCCGATCTGGGTACTGTATTCGTCGGGCACAACAGGAAAACCGAAAGCTATTACGCACAGCGTGGGCGGCTGTCTGCTCGAACATCTGAAAGCATTGGGATTACATCAGGACGTGCGGGTTGGCGAACGATATTTCTGGTATTCGACAACGGGCTGGATGATGTGGAATTATGCCGTTGGGTCAATGTTGCTTGGTGCTACGTTGGTGCTATATGACGGCTCTCCAGCTTACCCGGATTTAAATGTGCTTTGGAAACTGACCGATGAGACACGTATCAATCATTTTGGCGGAGGAGCCGCTTACTTTCTAAGTTGTGCGCGAGCCGACCTGAAACCCGGAAATACGTTCCGATTCAACCACCTACGTAGCATCGGATCAACCGGTTCGCCGTTGCCTCCCGAAGGGTTTCGGTGGATTTATGAATCCGTAAAATCGAACGTATGGCTTATTTCGCTGAGTGGTGGTACCGACGTATGCAGTGCGTTTGTGGGCGGAAATCCGCTGTTGCCCGTTTACGAAGGCGAAATCCAGTGCCGGATGCTAGGCTGCAAAGTTGAAGCCTTCGATGAAAACGCAAGTCCCGTTCGGGGTGAATTGGGTGAAATGGTTATTCTGGAGCCAATGCCGTCGATGCCAATTTATTTCTGGAACGACCCTGACAACGAACGATACCGGAAAAGTTACTTCGACGAATATCCCGGCATCTGGCGGCATGGCGATTACATACGTATCACCGAACGTAACGGGATTATTATTTATGGACGTTCCGACGCCACACTCAATCGGGATGGGATACGTATCGGCACCAGCGAAATTTACAGTGCGGTAGAAAGTCTGCCCGAAATTGCCGACAGTCTTATTGTTGGGCTTGAGCAACCCGGTGGCCGTTATTTTATGCCGTTGTTTGTGGTGCTACGTAAAGATGCTACGTTAACCGACGAGCTGATTGACCGTATTCGGCAAACGCTACGTTCGCAATTCAGTCCGCGCCACGTACCAGATGCCGTATTTGCCATTACAGACATACCGTATACGATTAGCGGGAAAAAGCTCGAAACACCAGTTAAAAAGATTCTGTCGGGAGTTGACCCATCGTTGGCAACCAGTAAAGATACGCTACGTAATCCGGCTTCGCTGGAGCAGTTTGTCAATTTTACAGGCGTGCATTAACACGTGAAGTAACCCCACCCTAAATCCCTCCCCCGTAGGGAGGGACTTTACCTTCTGACTTTTTGAAGTCCCTCCCTACGGGGGAGGGATTTAGGGTGGGGTTTAATAGTACACATAATAATATGGATCACAAAAGTACTAACAATCAGAACGTTAAATTAATACCTAGCTACGTTATTAAAACTCACTAAAAATCAACTGCCCTCTAACTGCCTGTCTTTACAGAAAGGAAGTAGAGGGCAGTTGATTTATGTACCGCTATTTTGTGTTAGTTGATGTCTCCCCGACCGAGTAATTTCTCGGCAAAATGCTCATCAGCCATCAGCTTCCGAATAAGATCCATATCGCTTTCGGTTAGCAAATCGCCCAGGGTGAGCTGATATATGTTAGCCAGATCTTCAAGCTTGTTAATAGGTGGTTGTGTTTGTCCGCTTTCCCATTTGCAATAGGCAGGCTGGGTCATACCAATATTAAAAGCAATGTATTCCTGTGAATATCCAAATAACTGACGTAATCGACGAAGCTTATCTGATAGTACTGGCATAGTTCACTAATTTAAGAAGTAAGGTTTACTACAAAGAGTAAAAGCATGTTGGCATAGGCGATATTACTATGGTAACTAGATAGGCAAACTTACGAAAGTCGGTTACGGTTTGGATTTATTTTTTTTACAATTTCTTCAATACTTACAGAACGGCCAGGTTATGAACTTATAACTGAAAGCTATTTTTTTATAAAAGCCAGTTATCAGAACGTGCCGCTCAATCCCCCAACTTTGTCCTATCCAAACGGCACTACCGCTTGTACGTTTAAACGAACAGACGAATTTGCCTTTGTGAAGCGGACGCCGAAAAGCTTAATAGAGTAGGCACAATTAATTTTATATCGTTATGAAAACGTTCGATTTTGCAAACCTGGGAGTAGAAGAATTAACCAATCAGGAACTGATCAATAACCACGGTGGTGGCGACAGCACCAGCCTGTTAAACATCGGCTCAATTACAATTGGTGATCTGATTGACGTAAGTAACAACAGCCTGTTCAACGGAAATTACGCCCTGTTCAGTGGTAACTCAACCGATGTTAGCCCAAGCACAGGTATTGGCTTCAGCTTCAATGCGAGCCGATAAAATGCGGTTGTCTCGTTGACGAAAGCAATCGTGCAGGCGTAAATCTGCTTATTTCTGATAAATAACTTGTTGATTTTTAAGCCGAATAGGCTATCTGCCTTGAGGATTAAAGTTGTTCGATTGTGACAAGTCGACCGTCTAAATAAAGAAGTTAGTGTTTTTCATCTAAATTTTTCTTGTTATGAAAACGTTCGATTTTGCAAACCTAGGAGTAGAAGAATTAACCAATCAGGAACTGGTTAACAATCACGGTGGTGGTGATAGTACCAGCATCGGCAACATCGGTGGAATCGCTTTGGTCGATTTACTTGATGTAAGTGGCAATAGCCTATTTAATGGTAGTAGCTTCCTGTTCAGTGGCAACAATACGGGTATCAGCCCTGTCACAGACCTGACGGCCATCACCAATTTTAGCCGATAATAGATTATTATCAATTAGTTAATAAAGCCGACTATTTAGTATTCGGGTCGGTATTTTTCACCTAAATTTTATATCGTTATGAAAACGTTCGATTTTGCAAACCTGGGAGTAGAAGAATTAACCAATCAGGAACTGATCAATAACCACGGTGGTGGCGATAGCACCAGCATCGGTAACATCGGCGGAATTGCCATAGGTGATTTATTCGATGTAAGTGGTAACAGTCTGTTCAACGGTGATAGTGCTTTGTTTAGCGGGAACACAACCAGTGTAAATCCTGTAACAAATCTTCTCTTTGGATTTAGCTCGAATAGCTAGGAGTTGATTGAATGGGGCTTATAAGAAGCCTTTGAGTTATATCAGTAAGCAGGGATTTGGTCCAGAGAATAGGAAACTCATTTAATGTTTCCTGCTCAGGGGTCAAATCCCTGTTTTTTAGTTATACGTATATAGCCACAACTTACTCAACGAAATCATGAACGAAACCAACAATTCTTATGGGCTGGTTACCTACCTGCCTCGTGTGAGTGTTCGGAGTCAACTAATTTACACCACCGTTTTGGGCGTTGTACTCCTAACCTTACTGGCTTTGCCCTTTATATATGTCGACGTTTCCGTGCAGGCTAACGGCCTGATTAGGCCCGTTTCAGAACGTAGCGAAGTAAAAGCAACGGCTGGTGCTGTGATTCAGAAAGTAATGGTACGTGAGTGGCAGTCAGTGAAGCAAGGCGAGCCACTTTTTCAACTTCGGTCCGATGCGCTGGAAACCCGTAAACAATCGGTCGAGAAGCAAATCGTTGAAAAAAAATCATTTGTTCGCGATTTAAATCAGCTTACCCGCAAATCGTGGAAAGAAGTGGGCGGCCTGGCGGCTCCGCTGTATCGGCAGGAATACAATCAGTTTCGGGCCGTAGTTGAAGAAAGCTGGAATTTGCAGGAAAAGAAGAAACGAGAATTCGAAACGGCTCAGTTGCTCTTCAATCAGAAAGTAATTGCCCGACTCGAATACGAAGACGCGCTCTATGCCCACAAGGCTTCATTGGCGCGTTACAATACGTTAGTTGAACAGCAACGTAGCGACTGGCAAACTGACCTTACGCAAAGCCAGCGCGATCTGGCTAATCTGGAAACCGACGCCCGGCAACTTCGCGAAGAGCAGGAACTCTACGTATTGAAAGCGCCCGTTGGCGGAACGGCTTCTCAATTGTCGGGTCGTTACGCAGGCAGCTACGTGCAACCGGGCGACGTACTAGCCGTTGTTTCGCCCGATTCTACCCTGATTGCCGAAACCTACGTATCATCGAAAGATATTGGTTTGCTAAAACCGGGGCAGTCTGTTCGTTTGCAGGTTGATGCGTTTAATTATAATCAGTGGGGCCTTTTGACCGGTAAAGTCATCGACATCGCCAATGATTTTACGTCTTCTAATGGCGAACCTGTTTTTAAAGTTCGGTGCCAGTTAGATCGCCCTTATCTGACATTACAGAATGGGTATCAGGGACGACTCAAAAAAGGCATGACCGTACAAACGCGGT
This sequence comes from Spirosoma daeguense, assembly GCF_054776875.1. NCBI lineage: Bacteria > Pseudomonadati > Bacteroidota > Cytophagia > Cytophagales > Cytophagaceae > Spirosoma > Spirosoma daeguense. The sequence continues at coordinate 369,627 of NZ_BAAHBF010000009.1, read as the reverse complement.
TTCAGGTGGCCCGTCGCTCTATTTTTCAGTTGCTATATGATAAAACCGACGATTGGTTAAATCCGGCCATCAATACGCAGAAAACCGTTACGGCAAGCACGCAGAAGGAGGGCGGTAAAACCCTATGAGCACAACGCAGGACGGTTTAAAAGGAAAAGCTATTGACGGGCTGAAGCGAATTCGGGAATGGGTTGATGAACATAGTATTAGCAGTCGCGTAAAAATTAAACAGCGTGATATTACCGACTGTGGAGCGGCCTGTCTGGTATCGGTAGCCGCTCATTACCGTCTGTTGTTACCCGTTGCCCGTATTCGGCAACTGGCCGCTACCGACCAGAAAGGTACTACGGTGTTGGGAATGGTTGAAGCAGCCGAAAAGCTGGGTTTTCAGGCGAAAGGTGTAAAAGCTCCGTTCGAAAGCCTGTCGAAAATTCCCCAACCGACGATTGCCCACGTAACGATTCCGAACAGCCAGCTACAGCACTACGTAGTAATCTATCGTATTACGCCTGAGCATATTACGGTGATGGACCCGGCTGATGGCAAACTGCATCAGTTATCTCACGACAAATTCAAAGAAGTCTGGACAGGCCTGTTGGTATTGCTGGTGCCCGACGAAACATTTAAAGTTGGCGATGAAAAAGTATCTGTTCTACAGCGTTTCTGGCAATTGCTGCAACCACACCGCGCCGTTATGTTTCAGGCGTTATTTGGTGCGCTGATTTATACAATTCTAGGCTTATCGTCTGCCATTTATATTCAGAAAATCGTCGATAACGTACTGGTCAACGGCAATCGTAATCTGCTGAACCTGCTCAGCGTGGTGATGATCGGGTTATTGATTTTGCAGATTTTTATCGGCTCTACCAAAAGCTTTTTCAATATCAAAACCGGCCAACGTATCGATGCGGCACTAATTCTGGGGTATTACAAACACCTGATGACATTACCGCAATCGTTTTTCGATACGATGCGCGTGGGTGAGATTATCTCGCGGGTTAACGACGCGGTTAAAATCCGAACCTTCGTCAACGACATTGCGCTGAGTGTAGTCGTCAACGTACTGATCGTCATTTTCTCGTTTGCGCTCATGTTTACCTATTACTGGAAACTGGCCATAATTCTGATTTTGATTGTGCCGTTTTACGCGGGCATTTACTGGGCCATGAACCAGTTTAACCAACGCTATCAGCGGAAACTGATGGAAAACTCGGCCGACCTCGAAGCGCAACTGGTTGAGTCACTAAATGCCATGCCCACCATCAAACGGTTTGGACTGGAACAGTTTGCCAGCCAGAAAACCGAAAATCGGTTTGTGGCGTTGCTGCAAACGATTTTTCAAACCGGAAGTGCGGGAATTTACGCCGGAAATGCCTCTGAATTCATCACCCGATTATTCACAATTATTTTACTTTGGGTGGGTGCCAGCTACGTATTGCAGAACGATTTGACACCCGGCGAGCTGCTTTCGTTTTACGCACTGATTGGTTATTTCACCGGCCCGGCTGCCAGTCTGATTGGCGCGAACCGCAGCGTTCAGGAAGCCCTGATTGCCGCCGACCGCCTGTTCGAAATCATGGATCTCGACCGTGAATCGACAGAGAATAAGGTCGAGTTGAAGCCCGAAATGGTCGGTGCAATCCGTTTCCAGAACGTAACATTTCGATATGGTACACGCGCTACCATTTTCGATGATCTGGTGCTAAACATGCCAAAGGGAAAAATTACGGCGGTTGTAGGCGAAAGTGGATCGGGCAAATCAACACTAATGTCGCTTGTGCAGGGATTGTATCCGTTGCAAAGTGGCAGCATCCACATTGGCGACTACGACATCAAACATTTGCACCCCGATAGCCTCCGTCAGGTAGTGAGCGTAGTGCCACAAAAGATTGATCTGTTTGCCGGAAACGTTATTGAGAACGTAGCGATTGGCGAAGATGAGCCTGATATGCAGCGACTTCTGTCTATCTGCGATCAATTGGGTATTACCGAATTTATCGAACGAATGCCGAATGGATTTAAAACGTATCTGGGCGAAAACGGTGCTACGTTATCAGGTGGGCAACGCCAGCGACTGGCTATTGCCCGTGCATTGTATCGCCAGCCGGAAGTCTTGATTCTGGATGAAGCTACGTCGGCACTCGATACGGTTTCGGAGCAGTTCGTGCAACGTACCGTACAACAGCTACGTAAGGACGGGAAAACGATTATCATTATTGCGCACCGACTCAGCACCGTTCGCAAGGCCGATAAGATTGTGGTGCTGGAACAGGGCAAGGTTATTGAAGAAGGAAAACATGTGGATTTATTGAAAAATGGGAAGGCATATTCGCAGTTTTGGCAGCAACAAACCGAGGTAGTCTGAGCATTTAGGAAATTTTAACAGTATGTTAAGTTTCTGGCAAACATTTCGCTATATTCCATACGTTAAACAGGCATAGAGACTACTCAGCTCACAACATCCAGATGGATATAGAAAATAAAGTTAATAATGACCCCATGCGTGAAGGCGCAGGTGGGTCTCCTAATCAGATTCGGAACGATAAAGCAACGGTTCGGCTACCGATGCTGATGGGAATTACGCTGGCCGGAGGAATGCTCATCGGTGCTACGTTCTTTGGCGGCACCAAAAGTATCAACAGCATTGGCAAAGGCTACACGAAATACCGGGAAATTCTGCAACTGATTGAAAATAACTACGTTGATACGGTTAACACCGACGAATTGGTTGATTTTTCAATTCAGAAAATGCTCGAAAAACTCGACCCGCATACGGCTTACATGAATCCGCAGGACGCCGTTGCCGCTCGCTCACAACTCGAAGGTGGGTTCGATGGCATTGGCGTTGAATTCAACATCTACAAAGACACCGTATACGTAGTAACGCCACTAGCAGGTGGTCCATCGGAAGCCGCAGGAATTCTGAGTGGTGATAAAATCATCAAAGTCGATGATAAAACGATGGTGGGGCCGAAAGTTGAAAACGGGTCTGTTTTCAAGGCGCTACGTGGTAAAAAAGGGTCGGAAGTGAAACTGACCATCCTACGCAAAGGCGATAAAGCTCCCAAAGAGTACGCTATCACCCGCGACCGGATTCCGACGTATTCGGTAGATGCGGCTTATATGATCGATGCGAAAACGGGTTACCTCAAAATCAATCGCTTCTCCGAAACGACCTACGACGAGTTCAAAACGGCGCTGACTTCGCTGAAATCGCAAGGCATGACGCAGCTTATGCTCGACCTACGTAACAATCCCGGCGGCTACATGGATCGGGCCACCAGCATTGCCGACGAATTTATTTCGGGAAATAAACTACTGGTTTACACCGACGGAAAAGACAACCGATACGACCGAAAAACCCATGCTCGTTTCACCGGCCAGTTTGAAGAAGGCGCTCTTGTAGTATTAGTCGATGAAGGTAGCGCGTCAGCATCTGAAATTGTAGCAGGTGCCCTGCAGGATCATGACCGAGCGTTAATTGCGGGTCGTCGGTCGTTCGGGAAAGGACTGGTGCAAATGCCTGTTACGTTGACAGATGGTTCTGAACTTCGCCTGACCATCTCTCGCTATTACACGCCGAGCGGACGTAGCATCCAGAAACCTTATGTTCCCGGTCACGAAGGTGATTACGAGAAAGACCTCGAACTACGTTCGAAACGGGGCGAATATTACATTGCCGATTCGATCAAAAATGATCCTAAGCTTAAGTTCAAAACCGATGGCGGACGGGTTGTGTATGGAGGTGGTGGTATTACTCCCGATTACTTCATTCCACGCGATTCGAGCTGGCAAACGCCGTATCTGATTCAGCTTTACAGCAAAAATCTCATCCGTGAGTTTGCGATGGAGTATACGAGCGATAACAAAAAGAAGCTTGAAAAACTGTCGTTTGCCGAGTTCGACAAAGCCGTTACGATCAACGACGAGCAGATGAATCGACTGACGAAAATGGCTACCGCTGAAGGTGTTAAGTTCAACGAGAAAGAATACAATCGCTCGAAAACCTATATCCGTAACCAGATTAAAGCGTTGGTAGCGCGGTCGGTTTATCAGAAGAATAACAAAGGCGGACAGAACAATGAATTCTTTCGCGTGATTACGCAAACCGACGATACGTATCAGAAAGCTCTCAAGCTGTTCGATCAGGCCGACAAACTCGAACACGGCATGTTTACGTATAATCAGAAGGAAAAGAAAGAGTAAAGGCTTAGTATTCAGGTAATAAAAAATGGACAGGTGATCGAATTCACCTGTCCATTTTTTATTACTTCTTGTTCGTTGTGGCCTCGACAGGCTCCGGCTGTCGATTATATGACAACTATTCCGTTAATCGACAGCCAGAGCCTGTCTGAGACAATTAATCTCGTTTTTTGAACTGATAAGCAAATCCCAGAAAGGATTGAAGGTTGCCGGTTTTGAAATCTTTACGGGCGTAAGGCGCTATTTCGAAGGCGATACGTAGATTCGGCATAAACGTGAGTGGCTTAATCCGAACGCCTACGTGCAGCGAATACCCTTCCATTACGTCGCGATTGTCGATACCGTTGAGTGCGTTGAACCGAACGCCCAGTCCCGTATAATAATTTACCTGCGCCTTCCTTGATACGTTGATCATTGGGCAAATAGTGGTGCTGAGCGACCCAAATAACGTATTGGTTTGCATACGGGCATCGAGCCAAAAAGCCCTATCGGCGTTTGTACTGACCGACACTACGTTGTTAAATGGATAGTAGGCTACAGAAGCCTGACCAAAGGCCGAGACAGCTCCTGCCAGTAGTAAAGCGGTTAGTATATGTTTCATAGCCGCAAAACAACAACTTTCTACCTGTTTTCTTCGTACCTTTATGGCTCTTTTTTCGATAATCACCTACTGGAAATGTCTTGGTTCGTCCGAAAAGATAAAGGGATTCAGACCCCAACTGAACTGAAGCGGGAGGCTCCCGACGGATTGTGGTATCAGTGTCCCAACTGTAAAAAAGCCATGCATTCGCGTGAGCATAAGCTCAATGCGTATACCTGTGTTCACTGCAACTACCACGAAAAAATCGGCTCGGAAGCCTATTTTTCCGTCCTGTTCGATGAAAATGAGTTCACCGAGCTGGATGCCGACATGCGGTCGGGCGACCCACTTAAGTTCGTGGATACCAAACCGTATCCGTTGCGAATCAAGTCTACGATTGAGAAAACCGGCCTGAAAGATGCCGTTCGGACAGCACACGGCCCGATGAATGGCCTGACCGTTACCATTGCCGTGATGGATTTTAATTTCATCGGTGGTTCCATGGGTTCGGTTGTGGGTGAAAAGATTGCGCGTGCAATTGATCACGCCATTGCCAATAAGACGCCCTTTCTGATGATATCGCGTTCGGGTGGTGCCCGGATGATGGAAGCGGGTTTCTCGCTGATGCAGATGGCGAAAACATCGGCCAAGCTGGCGTTGCTCGACAAAGCGAAGTTGCCTTACATTTCGCTGCTGACTGACCCAACTACGGGTGGCGTAACGGCTTCGTATGCCATGCTTGGCGATTTCAACATTGCTGAACCCGAAGCCCTGATTGGCTTTGCCGGTCCGCGTGTTATCCGCGAAACCATCGGTAAGGACCTACCTAAAGGTTTTCAAAGTGCCGAATTCGTCCTAGAACACGGCTTCCTCGACTTCATCATCGACCGCAAAGATTTGAAAGAACGAGTCGTGACGTTGTTTAAAATGTTGCAATAAGTATTAGGAGTGAGGAGTGAGAATGGCTGACGACGTATTGATTGTTTCCAGAAGAATTCTCACTCCTCGCTCCTCACTCCTTTCACGGAAAAATGCGTCTCGTCTCCCATCCGGTTTTGTGCAATTACTACGTGACGTATCGCTGCAATGCGAGCTGTAGTTTTTGCGATATCTGGGAGCGTCCGTCACCTTATGTTACGTTAGAAAATGCCCGCCAGAACTTCCGCGATCTCAAAAAGCTAGGGGTTCGGGTTATTGACTTTACCGGGGGCGAACCGCTGCTGCACCGACAACTTCCCGAATTGTTGCAGGAAGCCAAGAAGTTAGGCTTTATTACGACCGTTACAACCAACGCCCTACTCTACCCGAAACAGGCTGAGCGACTCCGCGGACTGGTCGATATGCTTCATTTTTCGCTCGATTCGCCCATTGCCGAAGAACACGACCGTTCGCGTGGTGTTACGTGTTTCGATAAGGTGATGGAGTCGATTGCTATTGCCCGTCGGTTGGGCGAACGACCTGACATTCTGTTTACGGTTTTTGAACACAACGTTCCTCAGATCAGGCAAATGCACGAAGAGATTTGTCTACCGAATAATCTGGTGCTGATCCTTAACCCTGTGTTTGAATACAACACAGTCGAAACTGGTGATCGATTTTCTGACGCTACGTTACGGGAATTATCGGCTTGGGGAAAGCAGAAAAATGTATATCTGAACGACGGATTTATTCAGCTTCGACGCGACGGTGGTAATCATGTCGAAGATCCTATTTGCCGTGCGGCCAGCACTACCATCGTTATTTCGCCTGAAAATAAAATCGTACTCCCCTGCTATCACCTCGGCCTGAAAGATTTCCCGATTGAGAATAATCTGTATGAACTTTATCGCTCGGAAGAAGTGCAGAAATTAGTGGCGCTGGAAGGCCGGTTGCCCGCTTGCGAAGGTTGTGCCATCAACTGCTATATGCAACCTTCGTTTGCGGTTGAAGTAAACAAATATTTCTGGCAGGCTCTGCCGAGTACGCTCAAATACAATTGGGTAAAAGGCACCTGGAAACAACTTTTCTAGCAAGTTCCTGTTATTAAAAAACGGCGGACATTCTGTCCGCCGTTTTTTAATGGCTTCTCCCACGCCACGTACTAACAGGTTTATAACGGCTACTAAATTTCGTACTTTGCGGCTATGTTATACACTGCCCAACAAGTTGCTCAACTGCCTGCTGATGGCTTTCGTTATCTGCTTATAACCCTTCGTAATCACGTATTGACCATTACGTTGAATCGGCCGGAAAAGAAAAACGCGCTTCATCCCCCGATGCTGGCCGAGTTGGCGTTTGCGCTGGCTCATGCGCACTACGTGCCTGATATTTGGGTGGTGGTGCTGGAAGCTGCGGGAGATACGTTCTGTGCGGGGATGGATCTGAAAAGTTTATCATCGGGCGATACCGAAACGGCTTCAGTTCCTTCTCCATCGGGGCCAGTTCGATTGGGGGAGTTGATGGTAAATTTACATAAGCCCTGCATTGCCAAAGTACAGGGGTCGGTGTATGCTGGTGGATTTTTGCTGGTTGGCGGGAGCACCTATGTAGTGGCTGCGGGGACCGCTACGTTCTCGCTACCTGAGGTTAAACGGGGTTTGTTTCCGTTTCAGGTGCTGGCCGTGTTGCTCAATTGTATGCCTGCGCGCACTGCGCTCGATCTCTGTTTGAGGGCACGCACACTTGCCGCGTCAGAAGCACAACGTATTGGATTGGTCAACAACGTAGTATCGGCTAATGAACTGAATAAGGTTGTTACGTCGCTGGCTGAAGAACTGACGCAATTTTCACCAACGGCACTTCAGTTTGGCCTGCGCGCTTTTCAGCAATTAAAAAACCTGCCACCAGATGAGCAGCAGGCTTATTTATACGACCAGTTTCAGCAACTTCAGCAAACGCCAGACGCTCAGGAAGGCATGGCTGCTTTTCTGGAAAAACGCTCGCCAAACTGGACGAATCAGTAGTTATTTCTTGGGTAAATCAGGGCAATTCTCTTTCCGGCGCGTATCGATAATGGTCTGTATTTTCCAGTTTCCACCCATTTTTACCAGCGTGAACGCATTCACTCCGCAGTGGCTTTTCTTGTCCTGAAAATAAAAAACGTACGGCGTCCAGGCCGTAGCCAGATCCGCATCGATTTTGATTTCCATGCCCGAAAGTCGCTCATCGAGCGTACCCGCTTTGGCTTTCCCAATTGAGTTGATGAATCCCGAAATAGCTTCGTCACGTACCGATACGTCTCCTTGCTTGTTGATAACGGTTTGTAGACGCGCACTTGCCGTAAATAAAGGCTTCAATGCCGTTGAATCGGCTTTCTGCATGCCCTCGAATAACTGGTTGATAGTCGTTTTAACGGCAGCTTCGTCGGTCGATTGGGCGAATAATGGACAGGAAATCGTTAGGCTGATGAAGAGTAATGCTGTTTTCACGGGCGTATGTTGTTTAATAAAAAAGCCCTAAAAAGTTTTCAAAACCTTTTAGGGCTGATCTAGTCTAAAAAGCGACTAAATATACTGATTTACAATCATCTCGTACAACTCTTGCTTGCCGCTAATTTGTTTCGGCTCGCCGTTTTGCAGAGCGTATTCACGCAGATCTTTGAGCGAAAGTTCACCTTTTTCAAAACGCGCTCCTTCACCCGAATTATAGCTGGCGTAGCGTTCCGAACGTAGCGATTTGTATTTCGACTTCTCCAGAATGGCTTCGGCAGCAATAGCAGCGCGGGCAAATGTGTCCATACCGCCAATGTGCGCAATGAAAATATCTTCGAGATCGGTTGAGTTTCGGCGAGTTTTAGCGTCGAAGTTTACCCCGCCCGATTTCAAGCCACCCGCTTCCAGAATCACCAGCATGGCTTCGGTAAGTTCGTAAACATCTACCGGGAACTGGTCCGTATCCCAGCCATTCTGGTAATCACCCCGGTTCGCATCGATGCTGCCGAGCATATTGTTGTCGGCTGCTACCTGCAATTCGTGCGCAAACGTATGACTCGCCAACGTAGCGTGGTTGGTTTCGATGTTGAGTTCGAAATCATCCTGTAAACCAAAGCGATTTAGGAAGCCAACCACCGTAGCTGCGTCGAAATCATACTGATGTTTGGTTGGCTCCATTGGCTTCGGCTCGATGTAGAACGATCCTGTAAAGCCTTGTTTGCGCGCATAATCACGGCTGATTTGCAGGAATTTGCCCAGATGCTCCTGCTCACGTTTCATGTTCGTGTTCAACAGCGACATATAGCCTTCGCGACCTCCCCAGAACGTGTAGCCACGTCCACCCAGCTCGATGGTAGCGTCGATGGCGTTTTTCACCTGCCAGCCTCCATGAGCCAGTACGTGAAAATCGGGGTTGGTGCTAGCGCCGTTCATGTAACGTTCGTGTGAGAACAGATTAGCTGTACCCCACAGCAGTTTTACACCACTGGCAGCCTGTTTCTGTTTCGCATAATCGACAATCTTGCGGAAGTTACTCTCGAAATCAGCGTTGGAATTACCTTCGGGTGCTACGTCAACATCGTGGAAGCAGTAATATTCCATGCCGATTTTGGTAATAAATTCGAAAGCGGCATCCATCTTATCGTGAGCAGCCGCGAGCGCATCCTTGTTGGCATCCCAGGGAAAATGCTTTACACCCGGACCAAACGGATCGGCACCCGTACCACAGAAGGTATGCCAGTAAGCTGTAGCAAACCGGAATAAATCTTTCATGGGAGTTCCCAGAATGTGGCGGTTGGCGTCGTAGAATTTAAAGGCCAGCGGGTTATCAGATTCGCGCCCTTCGTATTGAACCGGTTTATCCAGAAACGGGAAATACGTTTTTTCGCCGAGAGTTAATTTCGTACCAGACATGAGAAAAAAGTTGAGGTAATAGATGCTCTTTTAAAGTCAAAGGTAGTAAGTCCTTACTTAGATTTTATACTTGAACCGAATAATTAGTGTCAAAAAGACACGAATATTTTTATGGACTTATGATAACATAAGAACTGACTTTATTAACTGAGCATTAACTAAATGGCACTACGTTGGTTTATTACATATCAGTTAATTACTTATAACCACTTATTCGTGTGGTCAACGTTATGAAAGGACTACTTGCCATGCTGTTGCTGATTACGTTATCGGCATCGGCGCAAACTAAACCCGCTGTTGCGGTTCCGCCCGGCGTTGTTGCGGCTGTGGAAGGGGTATCCGGCAAACATTTTGTGCCCGATACTACGTTTGCCAGCTTCTCGGATGAAGATAAACAGGACCTGACTAAACAGCCTGTTGCTAACTGGAGTCTACTTCAGGATGCCAACAATCAAATGGCCTATTCCAACCTTGTTGTCGGTACGAAATCGTATCAATTGGTGATTACACGGCCACCGAAATCGTCGTATCCAACGGCAACGGTGCTACGTTACACAACGCCCCAATCGAAGCCCGAACCGCTTGTACGTGGTATACTTCAATCGAAAGAAGAAGCTGCAAAAGCGAAGGAGTAATTCAAAAAGTGTAAAATGAAAGAACCCGAAGGCTCGATGCTTCCGGGTTCTTTCATTTTACACTTTTTGTCATTTCGACCGTAGGGAGAAATCTCAACTTACTTACGGCGAGACTTGAGATTTCCCCCTACGGTCGAAATGATAATATTTCGCCAATCGATTATTTCAAAAACACTTCGTCGTTGTCAGTCATGAACATGCGGGTGCTTTCAGTATACGTACCACCTGTGGGCGATTTGTATTTGAGGTCGACGTAAAACGCCCGATAGCCCGATGCGGGAAAGGCATCGCTAACCGAAACTTTTGCCTGATTCTTAATGCCTAAACTTTTGCCTTCCCACTTTTCATCCTGAAAAATTGGGTCCGTCGAATTAGCCGACCAGACCGTTACGTCTTCCAGCTTGTCTGAGGTTGTTTTAATAGTCAGGTCCACACCTTTTTTCGTTGACGACACAGTCCATTGGCAGGCTGGGTAAGCCTGTTTAGTCAACGTAGTACCGAAGAACGCGTTCAACGCTTCGAGTGCCTGCCGTTTATCGCCCAAGTCATGCCCTACGTTCGGAACGTAGTGAATATAGTTCTCGCCCGGAATCTGACCGATGTAATGCTTGACGGCATCTACCGTCCAATAAGGGTCATTGGTGCCCATAAACAGCATCTTGGGCATGGTCAATTTCTTCCGATATGAATAGGGGTCAATCATTTCGGTGATCGCCATTCCTTCCTTACTATGCGTAGTCTGCGGAATACCAAGCTTTACGTAATCGTCGATTTCAACGCTGTATTTATTCCAGAGTTTCATCTGGTAATCGAGGTTAACCGGCATATTCAGAATGTCGATTACCATTGGCGCAATAGCCACGGCACGTTTGTCGCTGGCGCCGGTCAGCCAGGTTGTCCAGCCACGTTTCGAAGCACCTGATATCACAAAATTTTTAACTTCTTTATGCAATGTCTGTTGAGCCAGCTCCTGCACCGCGTCCATCGCCCGAACCGCACTTTTTACCATCGGGAACAACAACGGCCACGTAAAGTCGCCATCTTTTTTGAACTGATGTAATGTGTACGAAATCAGGGCATCTTCCTTCAGATTATCGTAAAGCGGCTGATTTGGCGTTTGCCGAAGAACGGCAACAATCGCTTTATTGGCCGTTGCTAGCGAACTGATGGCCCGGTTAAATTTATCGTCGTGGCCGTTCCAGTTGGGTTCACCATCTTTCACTGAACCGCCCGTGATGAACAACAACGCGCCATCATGTTTAATCTCTTTCGGAACCATCACTGTCAACTGATGTTTCCAGGTATGCTCCCGCCATTTTTGCGAGGTCAACAGCACTTCATAGGCAGTAATATCGCCGAAGGTATACGTATCTTTCGTTTCCCATTTGAACGATTTATCGTCGTTATGAAGATAACTTTCGAGAGCTGTTGATGGGGTTACGCCGTCGGTTTTTTCGGGTAAGTCGAATGCGAATAAAGCACTGAGAAAACCGGCAATCGCTACTGTTTTTAAAAGGTACTTTTTCATTGGGAATAAAGAGCGAAAGAGTGAATGAGCGATAGAGCGAATCTGATACACTCGCAAATAATTTGTTAGCCTATTTATAACCGTCGGCTTTGGGTGAATCATTTATTAGTTTGAGGGCTTCGTCCATGTAAATTTCGGCAGTGTTTTCGCCCAGGCTGGTTCGGCTGATGTAGTCATAACGCTTGAAACTACTGAAATCTACTTTGGTGAGCATATAGCCAAAGGCATCATTGGTCAGACCAAACAGCATCGGTACGTTGGTGTGCATGTGGCGTTTAACGTAGTAACCAACATTGGGTAACGCTTCGCCCGGAATGGTCAGTACCTGTGCCGTGCCGATATTCAGCAGGTTGACTTGCGCTACTACGTTGTCGCCCGGTGCTACGTCGTATTTCAGCGGAGATTTCTTGACGATGTATTTCATTACGTCCGACTCAATCGGAAACGTAACCTTGCGGACTTTGCAGAAAAGTGATGGGTTTGTCTGCGTTTCGGCGGGGCCAATGATACGTAGCGCTTCATCGGCCAGCAGTTCACCAATTCGGATGCATTCTTCCCACGTATTGGCTTCTTTACCACCTTCCCGCCGATTGTCGGCCGTTACCATACCGCCCTGCGCGCCATTTACAAACAATGCAATTCCACCCGCTTTCGACTCGATACGTTCATAGAGTGGGCCACATAAATCGGGACTTAAGATACCTTGCCCTGAACCAATTATTTCGGGGTGAATGGCGTAATTGACTAACGTAACAATTGGTTTACCAGCGTTCTTCCCCGACGTAGCGATGGCTTGAATCACTCCACAACGCGGGTCGAACAAATCGGGAGCGTAGTAATTGTAAGCAATCTTCCCTTTCGCTTCGCCAACTGCTGTTTTTAGTGAAGCCGGACCGAGGTTTGTTGTTGCTTCGTTAACCGCATCGGCAATCGCCTGTATGCACTTATCCAGATACGTCAGATCGGCAAATGCTTCGCCTTTTTCGTTCGGGAAACCATAGGCATCGGGGCCGCTGTGTGTGTGCGTACAGCCAATCAATACGTTCTCAGGCGGAATCCCTTTGATGAGCGCTCTGGATTTGTTGCCCAGCACCGACGGCCACCCCAGATTATCGACACTGACGATAGCGATCCGCGTTCCTGCTTTCTCAAATACACAGGCTCTTACATACAAATCTCCTTTCTTCTCAACCGCTTTTTTGGGCGTACCAATTCCTCCCGAAACAGGTAAAAGTGGATTCGGCGTTATAATCCGAACGGCAGCTCCTGCTTTAAAACCCTGTGTGAAAGCCGACAAAGTAAGCCCCAGATAGGCCAGTGAAAGAAGGAGGATTTGTTTCATAAAATGGCTGTTAACGAACTTCCCGAAAGAGTTGAGCGCAGATGTCTCGTCTTTCGGGAAGTTAGATTTACGCGGTGGTTATATGAACGATTCTTACCAGGGTTTACCAGTTCCCTGCACCAGCCACTGTTTCGACCAGGCGCTGTTTTTACCGTCCGACTGCGTGTTGACTGTGGTTTCGAGTTTTTCGAGGGCTACTCCCGAATTGGTTTTGTTCAGGTTCAGTTCATCCCGCATGTAGTAAAAGCGGAGTGGAAGTGCTCTCCGTTTAGCAACTGGGCCAGCTTGCAGTGCAGGCAGGCCAGTCCGACGGTAATCGAACCAAGCTTCGGTGGCACTGGTCCAGGAGGCAATCCATTTCTGACCGATAATCTGAGCCAGTGTACCCTCGTAGGCAACACCTTTTTGTGCGATGAAGGCTGTGTAGCTGCTCGTTAAGCCCCAGGCTGTTAGTGAAGCTTTCACCCCGTTTTCATAGCGTGTTTTTGCGTCACCTGCCGCCCAGCCTTTCAGCGCGGCTTCGGCCAGAATAAACTGTACTTCAGCAGCCGATACCAGACGAGCTTTCAGTAACGTACCTTTGGCTTGTGTGTAACTCTCATTCAGGTACGATACGTGCGGGTTCACTGATGTCTGGCCAGGTGTTGGGTTGAAGTTATAGCCCGATGGCAATTGGGATACGCTTGGCGGTAAACCAACGTAGTTTGGGTCAGTGTCGATAGGGGTTGTACCTACTTTATCGGGCGAAAGGAAACGAACACCGTTGGTAATTTTGTCTGTTCCAGCAGGCAACGTAGCATCCACTTTCAGCGGAATCTCTACCTTTTTCGCCCAAATCGCCAGACGAGGATCGCTGGTTGGCTGCATGGCTTTCAGCAACGTGGAACACATTTTGATACGTCGGTAGTTGCTGCCACTGATGTCATAAACCGAATTTGACGGCCATGAATCGCCCGAGTTATTCCCTACATACGCCATCGTTGCATCAAGAGATGCGTCGTCGATAATCGGGTACTGAGTCGGGTTAGAAACAATTTTTTCGATACCCGCTTTGGCAACATCTGGTTTCTTGGACGAAATCCGCATCAGATACCGAAGCTGAAGCGAGTTAGCAAGCCGACGCCATTTGGTAGGATCGCCAGCGTAGTACAAATCAGCCGCATCAACAATACTGGAATAACCTGTTTTTGGTTTCGACAGTAACGTACTGGCTTTTTCCAGATCGGCCAGAATGCCCGTGTAAATCACTTCCTGACTGTCGTAACTGGGAGCAATATCATCAACACTTCCTTTCTCGCCTTTCAGCGCGTTCGTATAAGGTGCATCGCCCCACAGATCGGTGATTAAGCCAAACAGAATCGATTTCATAACGAGGGCTACACCCTGTTGAAACTCCATATTCAACGCAACAGAACGCTGGTAAACCAGATCATTGTTACGTAGCTGATTGTAATAATCAGCCCAACTTTGATCGCCACCCCAATCGTAGTCGTTGTGGCCGCTAAACCACGCATCTTTCTGGGTGTGCTGTACTACGCCAGCAATGTCCTGAAAACCCAGATTTGTATAGAGCTTGGCTGTTTCAGACAATACCGTAGGCATAATCAGGTTTGGGTTCGCCGTTTCGGGTTGAACACCGTTGGGATTCACATTCAGCTTTGTCAGATCCTTACAGGAAAAGAGAAAAGACAAAAGCAGTGCGAAAACGATTGTATACTTTATAGTTTTCATGACTGTATATTTTTTACAAAGGGGTTTGGGGCTGGGAAGGCTGGGAGATAAGGGAATTGTCGTCTGGCTAACTTCCCTGCCCTTTGCCCGTGCCTTTAATTAAAACGTGAGACCAAGTCTGAAACCAACCGGAATAACCCAGGGAGTTACGTTATATCGTTCGATACCCTGTTTGAACTGCGTACCGGCCTGAGCACCAGCTTGTGGCTGGAAAGCCATTTCGGGATCGATGTTGATTTTGGCGGCTGTCCAGAGAATGATGTTGCGGCTGTAAACCGAGAACGTAGCATTCTGCAAACCAATCGACTTCACAAAACGAGCAGGTAGATCGTAGCCCAGCGAGACCTCACGAAGTTTAACAAAATCTGCGTCGAACGTAGCAGCACGGGTGAAATCCCAGGGATAGTTATCGCCGTAAGGAATAATCTTGGTACCGGCTGCACCCAGATTTTCGGTATAGCCAGTGATGTTACCCTGTGCATCGTACTGTGCAATTACACCTGGATTGAATACACCATACGCATACGTTTTGCCACCAAACTCGAATGGAAATCCGCCGTATTCAGCCGTTGGTCCACCCACAATCGGGAAGCGGTTACCCTGAATTTTAATGTTCTGATCCGCATTTTCAACCAGCCAGTTACGTAGCGCGTCGCCCGTACGACCGCCTGGATTGATCAGGTTGTCGAGGAAACGCTGCGAACGTAAATCAGACTCGGAATAGCGGTACGTCTGCGATACAAATTGGCCACCTGAACGCCAGTCGAGCGAGAAATTCAGCGAGAATCCTTTATATGAGATTGTGCTTTGCGCGCCCAGATTGAAGTTCGGGTTGAAGTTTCCGATTTTGTTCTTCACCGTGCTTGCGCTACGTGCCTGCCACGAACCGTCGTTGTCCAGAATCGGATAGCCGAAATATTTTGAGTTCTGGTCAGTTACCGTGATGATTTCAGCATCGTAGATATCGCCAACTTTATCACCTACGTAGGTCCAGGCACCACCTTTCGCATCAGTCCAGAGCGTATAGAACGGAATGCCCGGTGCCAGCTCCTTAATACGGGTTACGTTGCGGGTGAAGTTGGTTGTCAGATCCCAGCGAAGACCACCTTTGTCGATGAGTGTACCGCCAAGCGAGAGTTCAACACCCCGGCTTTCGAGCAAGCCAGCGTTGATGTTTTTGGTTCTAAAGCCAGACGAAGGAGCAATTTGCGATGGCAGAATCTGGTTACGGTTTTCCGATACGTAGTACGTTCCTGAGAACCGGAGCCGGTTGCGGAACATATTGTAATCGATACCCACTTCATACGATGTAGCGATTTCCGGTTTCAACTCTGGCAACAGAATGCTTTCTGGTTTTGACAGCCGTGTTACGCCATTCCAGGCACCAGCATCGCCCAACGTTGGATAAAGGCTATACGGGTTGGCATCGTTACCAACCTGCGCTACACCCGCCCGAACCTTGAACATATCGACAGAGGCTGGCATACGGAACATTTCATTCACCAATAAACTCAACGAAGCAGATGGATAGAAGTATGAACGGTTGTTCACTGGTAATGTACTAGACCAGTCGTTGCGGGCGGTCAAGTCCAGATAAATCATGTCCTTGTATCCTAAGTTCGCCGTTGCGTAAGCGCTATAAATCGCCTTTTTATACAGGTAATTGCTGTATTGCAGGTTATTTGGCGCAATGTTCTGAATCGTGTACAGACCCGGAATAATCAAACCGGCTTTGTCGCGGCTGCTGGTACTGATATCCGACGATTGCGAATACCGGTCGTTACCACCCGCCGATACCACCAGACTCAGGTCGTTGAACCGTTTGGTATACGTAGCCAGGAAGTCGATGTTACGTTCGTAGCGTTTCAGGTTAATCAGACCGTAAGCCCCGTTGGGTTCACCAGTGTAGCTTTTGCCAATTTTGGTTTCCCGCTGTTCCTGATACGTATCGAGCGAGTAACGACCCATCAGTTTAATTTCGGGAGTAAGCTGCCACTCGGCCTTCATGTTGCCAAACATCCGGTCACGAACAAAACCATTATTCACTTCGTATGCCAGAAACCACGGGTTGTTGTAGTTACCTCTGCTTTGTGATAACTGTTGAATTCCTTCCTGACCAGGCACCCAGTAATTGCGCAGGGCGTTGATATCGATGTGTGAACCAACGGCATATGCCCACTGCAATGGGTTTGTACCACGTTCGCCAGCAGGGCGGTTGTTCGAGTTGCTGCGGCTGAAATCGAGGTTGGTGCTCAGGCTCAGTTTGTTACTAACACGTACTATTGTGTTCAACGCCAACGTGTTTTTAAAAAGATCCGAATTCGGAACAATACCCCGGCTGCTCATATTTGAATACGAAAGCCGATACGTTACTTTTTCCGAATTATTTGAAATCGATACGCCGTTAGTGCTCGTTACACCCGTGCGAACAAAATCCTTAATGTTGTTAGGGTGCGAAACCAGTGGCAGCGGTACTTTATTGCCACTGGCATCAGTTGGGCTGTTCCACTGAATGGCGCTATATCCTCTGTCGAGCTGGGGACCAATACCTCCGGCAGAACCTTCATCAACCTGTAGAATACCACCTGGATACGGGTTTGCATCGGGCGTGAACGGAAGCACACCAGTTGCATAATTTTTTGTCATCTTCAGGAATTTGAACGGCATATCAAAAACCGTATTCGACGTAACCGAAACGGTCATTTTTTGCGCTCTTGAACCACTTTTGGTCGTGATCAGAACAACGCCGTTACCTGCCCGCGAACCATACAGAGCGGCAGCACTGGGTCCTTTCAGAATCGAAATATTCTCTACGTCATCGGGGTTAATATCCGAAATGGCATTACCATAATCGACGCGGTTATCACTACCAACCTGACTTACGTTATTTAGGGTGTTCGCTATAGGTACACCATCAACAACAAATAAAGGCTGGTTATCGGTGTTGAGCGATTTGGCCCCGCGAATGATCATGCTCACCGACGAACCCGATGGTCCGGTTGAGCTGATCTGAACGCCCGGCACCCGGCCAGCCAATGAGTTCAGTACGTTTTCCTGAGCAACCCGGCTCAGGTCTTTGCCCTGTACTTCGCCCACAGCATAACCCAGCGAACGGGCTTCGCGTTTGATACCCAGAGCCGTTACCACTACTTCGCCAAGAACTTCGTTGTTTTCGGCTAATGCTACGTCGATAACGGTCTTGTTGCCAACGGGAATTTCCTGCGTTTTGTGGCCGATAAACGAGAAGACAAGCACCGCTTTGTCATTATTGACCGTAATCGAATATTTACCCGACTGATCGGTAACGGTTCCGAGTTGCGTGCCTTTGATCAGGATGTTAGCACCGGCAATCGGCTGGTTATTTGTAGCTAACGTAACAGTTCCGGTAACGGTTTTTGTCGGTTTATCTTTTGCCAGTGCATGGACGAAGCAACTACTTATCAGCAACGTGATTGTTAGTATTTGCCTCAGAATCAAGTGAAGAGGAAAAATTGAGTTCATACGTATTCAGTGATAATAGGTTAAATGAAATTCATAGGATAGAGGTGGGAAATGAGTAATGAATAATGCATAATAAAAATATAGCCAGCTAACTAATTGCCTTACAGACTATTTATCTAAACATTATACAAGTTCACTCATCATTTTTCATTGTACATTTTTCATTGTACATTAAAGATGGTTCGTCGGTTTCCAACAATGGACCGTGTTCGTTCAGCAGTTCGTTAAAGTGAGTTTCCAGTGCATCTGAGTAGGTCTGCACACTGGTTTCGTGGTGCAGGCCCGCTAAAAATTCATCAAGTTCTGCTCGCGACAGTTTATTGTTTAATAGCTGTTCGATTAGGTAGCGGCTGCCATGATCTGACATTATCTCTCATCCGTTAGACAGTTTTCCTATAGTACTTTCAGAAACAGCTAAAGGACTATCAGCTAGTACGTTAATTTTTTGTGAAGCCGCTGATAGAATTAGCCCCAGAAAGAAAGACAAAAGAGGAAGGAAGTAGGCTGTCTTTCTTCTGGAGCAAACTTTTTGGTTAAAGAACCGCAAAGTCAACTTTTTCGCGTAGTAGCTGTTTGGCTTTGACGAGTTGGTTCTTTACCGTGTTTTTAGAGATACGTAGCAGTTCGGCAATTTCCTGATACGATTTCCCGTCTTCAACATTCATGCGTAGAATCAGCTTACGCTTTTCGGAAAGCGAGCTGATGGCTGTCTGGAGCAACTGAATCTGGGCTTCCTGATCTTCGGGTATTTCGTCGTGAAAGGTTTGCATCCGCTCCATGTAGCGTTGCTTAAGAAGCTGACTTTTCTCGATCTGCTTCAGGTGGTCGAAGGCTAGATTTCGCAGACAGGTGAATAAATAAGCATTGAAATTCAGACTTGGGTTAATGGTTGCCCGGCGCTCCCAGATTTTTATGAAAACATCATGCACCATATTTTCGGCGTCTTCGGCGTCTTTCAGGAGCGATGTGCAAAACTTCAGTGCTGGTGTGCGGTAATGCCGATATAATCGGGCAAACGCAGCCTGATCGCCTTGAATAACCTTGCCAAGAATGGTTTCGATGGTATAGTTACTAGTCATAAAATAGGTAGCGTAAGATCGTAGTACAAGTTAGGGAGTGCGGTTAAGTACATGGGTAATCAGACATCAAACAGACATAGAAATCGTCTCAATCTGGCCGGTATTAAAAACTAGTCAATCAATCACGTTTTAATAAAATTGACTAGTTTTTGGAAATTTTATTACTTATTCAAGTTGAATCTCCAAATAATATTTGGATAACATAGGCAAAAGGATTTATCGGCTATTCTTAATAAATCCTTCATAATTGCTTAACACAGCCTTTATGGCAAAATTATATTTGGCTTTTCTACTGACTTTGAACAAATATAGGCGGCTGTTTTTTAAATGAATTTCGCACTTTGCGTAAAATAACCTTCGATTTGCGCAAATCCGTTTTATTTCATTTTCAGGATTTATTCCCTGTACCGAATTAGGGTTAAGAGCTTGTTATCAGCATTTTGTTTCGTAAATCAGAAGTCAGAAATACCGTTATAAACACGCTACGTGGCAACGACACACATTGAAATTTACCAATTACAAATAGCCCGATGCTTTGCGTGTGCCGTATAACAGGGAAACAGACCGATTCCTACCTGTTTCCTGCTTCTTATGAATGAATCACGTTCTTATCGACAATTATTGAGCGTAGCAGCTATCTGGCTGCTTTGTGCCGCTTGTCGATGGGGCGATACGGGCGTTGACGATGAAGCAGGTGCCAGTCAACTGTATCAGGACAAATCGTTTGAACAGGAATACCACGAAGCGCATCCAGTTCTTGTAAACGGTCAGGCAGTTGAGATACGTAGTATAACGGTCGATAATCAATCGACAATCTGGGCTGCTACGTCGGTAGGTGTGTTTAAGAAGGAAACGAATCAGCCGAATTGGGTAAACGTACTGTCTGCTACTGAAAATGGGCCTGCCTTTTCGGTAGCCGCTGATGCAAAAACAGGCGTTTGGTTTGCTACGTGGAATGGCCTTTATCAGTATAAAAACAACAAAGCTGAACGTATTGAAGGCCCGGAATCTCCTATTTCAGTTATTTGCCCGGCCAAAGAAGGAATTTATGCGTTAGGTCCCAAAGGTGTATGGTTACTTACCAGTCATGGAAGCCAGAAAAAGACGTATAAACTGCCTCGTTCAATACGTAGTGCGATTTCTGATGGCGCGAATGGGCTTTGGCTGGCAACCGATGTAGGACTTTACCACGTAGCAAATGGTAACGTAAAGGCTTTTCAAAAGAACGATGAATTGCTGAGTGCATCGGTGAAAGGAGTCGCTATCGACAAACGTCAGAATCTTTGGGCGGCTGGCCTTGGTGGCGTTACGTTGCTGAATCAGGAAAAGAAAATCCAGACAATTACGCCCAAAAAAGGAATACCATCTGTTTACACCAATTGCGTTGAACGAGCGCCCGATGGTACGATGTGGGTAGGCACGGATGTGGGCGTAGTACGTTATCGGCCTGATGGAAGCCATACGTTACGTTTCACTCGTAGATGGCTGCTGGATGATTGGGTAAACGACATCGCGTTCGATGCGCAGGGAACGGCCTGGATTGCAACGGCCAAAGGCGTTAGTGCCATTCGAAAACGTAGCATGACACTGGCGCAAAAGCAGGACTATTTCTACGACGTTATGATGAAACGGCATATTCGCGATCCGTGGATTGCCGGACAGTGCCGCCTAAACGTACCGGGCGATACGACGACTTGGGCGCCCGACGATGATGATAACGATGGCGAGTATACGGCCAATTACCTCGCGATGGAGTGTTTCCGTTATGCCGCCACAAAAAGCCCGGATGCCAAAGAGAAAGCCCGAAAAGCGTTTCAATTTTTAAAATTGCTTCAGGACGTAACGGGTACCGATGGCTTTTTTGCGCGCACTATTGTTCCTGCCAACTGGACTCGCGTTGACGATACCAACCGAACATTTACGCCCAAAGAACGGGCCGATGAATTGGTAAAAGAGCCTCGATTTAAACCCGTAGAAATCCGTTGGCGATTGTCGAAAGATGGCAAATGGCGTTGGAAAGGAGATACCAGCAGCGACGAACTTTGTGGCCACATGATGGGCTATTATTTCTATTACGAACTCGTAGCCGAAGAACCCGAAAAAGCGGTAATCGGTAAACTCGTATCACGAATTGTGGACCATCTGATTGCCAATAAATTCAATCTGACTGACATCGATGGTACGCATACGCGCTGGGGAGTCTGGTCGCCGGATAAACTAAACCGCGATCTGGATTGGGCTCCCGACCGGAGCCAGAATTCGATGGAGTTGCTGGCATTTTTAAAGCTGGCCTATCATGTAACGGGGCAGCCAAAATACGAACAGCACTATCGGCATCTGATTGACAAAGAAGGCTATCTGAATAATATGGCCAACATAAAAAATCAGAATCCAGCCTGGTTTATCTATTTCGACGTGATGCTGGCAGCTTATGTATACCCAATTCTGCTACGTTGTGAAAAAGATCCAAAGCTGCTGGCATTCTACGAAAACCACATCGATCAATGGCTGGAACAACGTAGTGGCGACAAAAATCCGCTGATAAATTTCCTCTACTGTTATTCACGAAATAAACGAGTGGAATTAGCCGAATCGGTTGATTTTCTGGTCGATACACCGCTTGATCTGGTCAACTGGACAGTCGATCATACCAAACGGGAAGATGTACAGATCGTTCGAACACCCGTACTCGATGAACTTCAGGTAAATGAACTGCCACCGGCTAGCATCCGAACGGTAATACGTTGGGATAAAAACCCCTGGGCGGCCGTCAATGGTACGCCCGACATTGAGCGCGAACCTGTATTCTGGCTGCTACCTTACTGGATGGGTCGCTACCTGAAAATGATTCAATAACCTATTGAAAAACAACCCACTTTATGCGATTACCAATGGTTTACAGAACAGTTAATTTACTGACGTTAACGCTTCTCTCAACGGTGATTTCCTGGGCACAATCCGTCTACCAGGACAAACCGTATGCGCAGGAATACAGCATCAAATACTACGCTAATAAACCCGATGCAAGCCTTACCGGACTAGCCTACGACCGAAATGGTGTAATTCAGATGCTTTCGAGCGACGGTTTACTACGTCCTTCGGGCGGGCAGTTTCTTGTTCCCGGTACGTTGCTGGCCGACCAGACGTATCGCCCAATTACTGATATGAAACTGGCCGCAATTGGCGTGTATGACCAGCAACTCGTGTACCTCGACAACCGGGCGGTGTTAAGCAATGCGTGGGCCGGAAAATTATTTGCCACACACCAACTGCCACAAGCGAAACTGTTTGCTGGTGGTGCTGATTTCACATTTCTGGTTTCGGACGGTAAAGCCTTGCATCTGGTAAAAGGAGCCGACGTTACGTGGAAAGGGAATATGACTGATGACGAAGCAATTCAGATTCGCTACCAGCCCGCAAAAGATCTTTTCTGGATTTTAGGAAAGAGGTCGCTGCAAACGCTTTCGGGCAAAGAACATAAACTGACAAAGGTTTTCGAAGGGAGCAATTTCACGTCGTTCGACGTAGCGACAAAGGGCCAGAAAATTATCATCGGTACGTCGGATGGCTATCTGGAAGTTGATCCACTGACGAAAAAACAGATTGGCGCTATTCACCGGAAATTACCTGTAACAGCTATTACCGCCGTTGCTGATGTGAACGGTAAACTCTGGTTTGGGTCGAAAGAAGGCGCATTTTCGCTACGTCCCGATGGCAAATTTGATTACTACAACGGCGAACGCTGGCTACCGGGCAACCACGTAACGGAAATCATGGCCGGTCCAGAACGTAGCGTTTTATTGCTAACAACCGCCGGTTTAACCAGACTCGAAACCAAGCTACTCACCTTACACGATAAAGCGAAATTATACGACGCCCAGGTCCGCCAGCGACACATCCGAAACGGTTTCAACGCTACGTTGGTACGTATGGAAAAAGGGAATCTGACGTCGGGTTATTTGGAAGATTCGGACAATGATGGCTTGTGGACATCGATGTATCTGGCGGGCGAAATTTTCCGGTACGCTGTTACAAAAGATAAAGACGCCCTGCAAAACTGTCGTGAATCGCTGGATGCGATGGAGCGATTGTATACCGTTACGCCCGTTCCCGGTTTCCCGGCGCGGTCGTTTGAGCGGGCGGGTTACATTGCTAAACTGCACGATACCGAACGCTGGCAACACTCTCCCCAACCGAATTGGGACTGGAAATCGACCACGAGTAGCGATGAGGTGATCGGACACGTTTTTGCATTTGGGGCGATGGCTGAACTAGTTGATGATAAGAACCTGAAAAGCCGCGCCATTACGTTGATCGATACGTTGATGAGCCACATCATTAGCCACGATATGTACCTGATTGATTTCGATAGGAAGCCGACCATGTGGGGCAAGTGGAACCCTGAATATGTGAACGCCTTCCCGATCAATGTTGGCGACCGCAAGCTGAATTCGTCAAATATTACGGCGATGCTGCAAACGGCCTATCATTTCACGAAGAAGGAAAAATACAAGAAAAAGGCACTTGAGCTATTGCAAAAACACGGCTATTATGAGAATCTGATGCGGCCGATGAAAGTGATCGGTAAAGCGCCGGAAGATGCCGATGAACACAGCAAACACATGTCGGACGGTTGGAACCACTCCGATGATGAAATGTATTTTGTGGGTTACTGGGGCTTGTATCGCTACGCCTTGAACGATACGTTGAAAGCCAATTTCAAGAAAGCAATTATTGACCATTGGGAAGCCGAACGTCCTGAAAAAGATGGGGCCTGGAATATTTTCACAGCCTTAACCGGTACAAAAAACTTCGATTTGAACGAAGCTGTCTGGTATTTACAGGAGTATCCACTCGATATGATTGATTGGGAAATCAAGAACAGCCACCGCAAAGACATTGAATTATTGCCCGATAATTTCCGTAAACAGACGACTAAAGAAGTACTCCCACCGTCGGAGACGCCTATTCAACGCCATAATGGCAATACGTTTAATCTGGACCGCGCTCGTGGCAACGGTACGTCGGAACATAGTGCGGGCGATATCTGGCTACTACCCTATTGGATGGGTCGTTATCTGGGCGTAATCAGTGCACCGATGCGGTAATAAAGAGCGAAAGAGTGCAAGAGTGAATGAGTGATGTTGCAACTCTAAAAACTGTTGTAGTGACCAACACTTTCTGAACAATCATGCCCCTTCCTATCTTCCTAAAATTGGAAAAGCGTTTAGCTCTCTACTGTTCGCTCTTTCTCTCTCTCAACATCCATTGCGGCACTCTTTCGCTCTTTGCCTCTGCTCAATCTATTTACAAAGACGTTCCTTACCAACAGGATTATAGCGTCAAATATTACACGGCGGATAGTACGATTCCGTTAAAAGCAGTTTATACAGATCGGAACAACGTAACACAAATCCTTTCGTCAAAAGGCTTATTACGTCCATCAGGCGGCCAGTTTCAATATCCCGGTACGTTGACGGCTGATCGTTCCTACCGACCAATGACCGACCGAAAACTCGCGGGACTTGCGTTGGCAGATCAGCAGTTTGTGTATCTCGATGATAGCGCGATTCTGAGCAATGCGTGGGCCGGAAAATTGTTTATCCGTCATCAGATGCTGGGTGCCAGATTATTTTGTTCAAATTCTGCCGGGCCGGAACAGCCATCTACATTTCTGGTATCAGATGGGCAAAACATCCATTTGATGAAAGGGGCCAACGTAGCGTGGAAAGGTTCGCTGGATCAGGATTCGGTTATTGAGTTGCGGTATGAAGTAGCCAGAAATCGTTTTTGGGTATTGGGCAAACACACGCTGAGTTGGCTGGATGTAAAAGCAGGAACGCTACGTAGCGTATTTCAGCAACCCGGTTTGACCTGTTTTGCCATCGAAAAGAATAAAATTCACCTCGGCACGCATGATGGTTATCAGGTGCTGGATGCTACGTCCGGCAAACCGATTGGCGCAATTCAGCGAAAACTTCCCTGCACCGATATAACCGCGATTTCCTACGCACACGATAATCTGTGGTTTGGCTCAACGATGGGTGCTTTTATGCTACGTCCCGATGGGAAATTCAATTACTACTATGGCGAACGCTGGTTGCCCGGCAACGCCGTCATCGCCATTTCAGAAGGGCAAGGCAAAACAGTTGACGTATTGACGTACAAAGGGTTAGGCTCAATTCATTTCGAACCGATGACGCTGGAGCAGAAAGCACTTTTGTATGAGAAACAGGTTCGACAGCGGCACATTCGGTACGGTTTCAACTGCGACGTGACGGTTATTCAAAACGGCGATTTATCAACGGCGCAGATGGGTCAGCGTGATAGCGATAATCTCTGGACATCGATGTATCTGGTGAGCCAGTTGTTTCGCTACAAAGTTACGGGCAATAAAGAAGCACTGGCTAACTGTCTGGAGTCGTTTGACGCTATGGAACGCCTATTTACCATTACGAATATGAATGGTTTTTTCGCTCGCGGCTTTGAGCGACAGGGCTACCATAAATTTGAAGCCAAGGCCTGGGACGGCGGCCTCACCAATGGTTGGAATCATGCCAAAGACCCACAATGGGACTGGCGGGGAACAACGAGCAGTGATCAGACTGTTGGTCAGATGTTTTCACTTACACTGCTGGCCGAATTGATGGATGGCGACGTAAAAAAACGGGCTATTGAATTGATTGACAGCCTGATGACAAACATCATTCGAAACGACTGGTATTTGCTGGACGTAGACGGGAAACCCACGCTCTGGGGAAAATGGAATCCTGCTTACGTGAATGCATTCGATAAATCGGTTGGTGATCGGAAAATCAATTCGTCCAACATTATCGGGTTTCTACAAGCTGCCTATCACTTCACGGGTAAGCCGATTTACAAACAGAAAGCCTATGAATTGATGCAAAAGCACGGCTATCTCGAAAACCTGATGCGGCCCATGAGCGAAATCGGAAAAGCACCGAAAGATGCCAGCGATTGGGCCAAAATGTTGTCGGAAGGCTGGAATCATTCCGATGATGAAATGTACTTTCTGGCGTATTGGCCCTTATACCGTTATGCATTCACGCCAGAATTAAAAGCGAAATACCGGGAAGCCATTAAAGACCACTGGCAGGCCGAACGTCCTGAAAAAGACGGCCTCTGGAATCTCTGCTACGGTATGACAGGAGCTAAAACTTTCGACCTACCCGAAACGGTCTGGTATCTTCAGGAATTTCCGTTAGATATGATCGAGTGGCCAATCCTGAACAGTCATCGAAAAGATATTGAACTTATCCCCGAAAACTTTCGTGGACAAACTACCAAAGAAGTCCTACCGCCCGACGAACGTCCAGAACTGAAGCACAATCGCAACCTTTTCAAGCTGGACCGACCAACAAAAGTGGTGAGTGAATTAAGTGCGGGCGATTCGTTTCTGTTACCGTACTGGATGGGTCGGTATTTGGGTGTAAT
This sequence comes from Spirosoma daeguense, assembly GCF_054776875.1. Lineage (NCBI taxonomy): Bacteria > Pseudomonadati > Bacteroidota > Cytophagia > Cytophagales > Cytophagaceae > Spirosoma > Spirosoma daeguense. The sequence continues at coordinate 342,750 of NZ_BAAHBF010000009.1, read as the reverse complement.
TACTGGCCCAGTTGCGAAGTGATTTTATCAAAAAATTGTCTCAGACAGCATCTTGCTGTCTCATATGCAATTAGCATCTAATGGTAAAAATATTAAGCCAATAGCTCAGACAGCAAGATGCTGTCTGAGACAACCTAAGCAATCAATATCTATAGCGATTACGATTTTACGGTAAAAAATATACCACTTCACTATTCTGTAGGTACAAGAAAGTTCTGAACTTGCAGCTATACCACCACAGATTGTATAGAACATGGAAGACCGTAAATACCCCATCGGGCCGTTTGTAGCGCAGGATACGTATTCGGCAGACGAACTGGCTCAGCTCATTACCATCATTGAAAACAGTCCCGCAACGTATCGACAGTTAGTTGAAAACCTGTCGGCGGACGATTTAGCTAAAACGTATCGGGAAGGGAGCTGGACCGTTCAGCAGCTCATTCACCACGTAGCGGATATTCAGATTCTGCACTTTATGCGCATGAAAAAAGCACTGACCGAGCCTGACTACGAAAACGTTACGTTGATAAACATGAACGGTTGGGCCGCTACGTCCGATTCAACGGAAGCACCCATCGGAGATTCATTAGTCATGCTTGAGGGAGCAACAAAACGCTACGTTTGGCTGGCTAATTCACTGAACGAATTGCAGTTAACGATTACGTATTACCATCCTGTTCGTGAGCGATCATATTCGCAGGCGCAGGCATTGGCAATGTCGGCCTGGCACGTGCAGCACCATCTGGCGCATATTAAATTGGCACTGGAAAGTTGATGGAAAATACTTTACCACCCCCAACCCCCTCCTAAAACAACAGGAGGGGGCTTTCTTAAAGACCACCGCTTATCGTTACGTCAAGTATCGAATCAAGGAAGAAGTAACCTTATATAGATTCTCCCCCTGTTTTTTGGGGGGGCGGGCCAGCGTTCTGGCTAGGGGTGGTCAACTGCTCCGATAATAAGCGTTGCGGAGAATAAACAACTTTTCTATAATGTCAGATTCCAGCCAGCGCGGTAGTCGCGTTTCACAAACTGATTGGCCAGGTCGTAGTTCGTGATTTTCATGTTTGGCGCGTCGTAATACAGCTTTTTTCGACCGTTGTATTTGTCGACGCTACGTTTAGCCGATGGATTGTCGCGGAGCATCCAGCTACGTAGCGCCAGATTGCCGATCAGAATACTTTCGGTAAAAGGAGCCGCATACTCGAATGGTGAGCTGGTTTCGCCTTTGCCATAGCCCGCAATGCAGGCATTTACCCACTGGAGATAATGGTTTTCGTCGGGCACGCGCGGTATGGTTTGGGCAACGTTCAGAGTGTCATTTGCTTTTAGGGGAAGCAGACGCGGATTTGCGCCGTAGCAGTCGGCCATAAGTTTCCCTTTCGAGCCAATAAACAACACGCCACCGTCGGAATTGCCGAAGCTTTCGCCGGGAAGCAGTTCTTCGGGAAGTTCGGGCAAAATACCGCCATCGTACCAGCTTACTTTTATATTGCCTTTGCCGTCTTTGCGCGGATAATTGAGGTGGATATTACTCGAAAAGGGCGTCCAGTCAGGATTGTCGTCTTGCGGACGTAGCGTAAAGGCCCAGGTTCCGGCCAGGCTACATTCTACCGAATTGGGGTAATCAATTGGCAAAATACGGAAAACAGGGTCCATAATGTGGCAAGCCATATCGCCTAGCGCACCCGTTCCGTAAGGCCACCAGCCGCGCCAGTTCCAGGGCAGATACGCTTCGTTATACGGCACTTTTTTGGCCGGGCCGAGCCATAAATCGAAATCAAGTTCTTTCGGAATGTCAAACGTTTTGTCGGTCGGAACGGCTTGTGGCCACACTGGGCGATTGGTCCAGGTAAGCACTTTATGCACTTCGCCAATAATGCCCGAATCGTAGATTTCCTTCATGCGCCGAACTCCGTTGCCGGAGCCGCCCTGATTGCCCATCTGCGTAATGACTTTGTATTTTTTTGCCGCCTGACCCAAAATTCGAGCTTCGTAAATGTCGTGCGTGAGGGGCTTTTGGGTGTATACGTGTTTGCCCAACTGCATGGCTGCCAACGTAGCAACGGCGTGCGTGTTGTCGGGCGTTGAGATCGAACAGGCGTCGATATTTTTGTTTTCCTTAGAAAGCATTTCCCGGAAATCCTTGTAATACGTTGCCTTCGGGAATCGGTTACGCGAATCAACAGCCTGCCGATCATCAACGTCGCACAGTGCCACAATATTGACGTTCGGACTGGCCGAAAACGACGCCAGATCGCTTTTACCTTTGCCGCCTGCGCCAATACCCGCAATATTGAGTTTATCGCTTGGTGGCACAAAACCTTTACCCAATACGTGTCGGGGAACGATAAAAAAGGACGTAGCGGCCAGTGATGAGGTTTTCAGAAAGTCGCGACGACTGTTTGCGTTTGCATTCGTTTCTTCCATAGTTTAGTTACGAAGTAAAGGGTTTGAGAAAGGTTTTAAAGCGATTTTTGCTACGTTACGACGGCCAGTATTCGGCCATTTTTTTGCGGAGAAATGCTACGCTACGTTCCAGTTGATCCATGCCATCGACGCCATCTTCAATGCTGATCCAACCATCGAAGCCAACCCGTTTGAGTTCGGTGAAAATAGCGTCGTAATCGTTAAGCCCTTTGCCGATTTCGCCGTGACTAAGCCGTTTCGCGTACCCAGCCGCTCCACCTTCTTCCCGGCGCAAATCTTCTATAGTGCCTTCGAGCAGATAGCGGTCGCTGGCGTGCATCGTGACTACCCGGTGCGATACACGATAAAGCAGATCAAGTGGATCTTCGCCCGCCAGATACGTATTGCTGGGGTCGTAGTTGACGCCAAAATTGGGATGGTCGATACGGTCGACTAACTGACAGAAAACGTCCATTTTCTGGGCAAATTCAGGATACGTCCAGAAGTCATCTTTGTAATGATTTTCGATAATGAGCGTAATGTTACGTTCCTGCGCATACGGCAAACAGGCTTCAATGCATTCGGCGGCCAACGCTACGCCCTCGTCAATCGAAAGTTCGGGCCGACGTTGCCCCGACAATACGCGACAATACGACCCGCCAAGCGTGTAAGTCATGTCGATCCAGCGTTTTTGTTTGGCAATTTCGTTTGCCCGAAAATCGGGGTCGGGATGCGTAAAATCAGGGGAGCAGCACATCATCGGAATCACCTTACCGCGCGCTTCGACTTCCTGCCGAAATAGCGGCCAGTTGGCTTCGTCGGCCATTTCCAGAAAACCCGCGTACCATTCTAGTCCATCGATATCGAGTTGGCTGGCGAGGTCTATCCATTCCGAAACGCGCATGGTTCCGTCTTTACATAACTGCTGCATAAATGCCTTCGGAAAGGCGGCTAGTTGGGGCATGTTTAAAGAGCGAAAGAGTGAATGAGTGAAAGAGCGAAACAAAACGAAAAGGCGAGAAACGCTCTTTCACTCATTCACTCTTTGTTAAAGTTTTGGTAAAAATCTTCCGATTACGGGAAATTGCTCTAAGTCAACTATTTGTCCGCTGATTGGGCCGCTTTCGTCGGCGAGCCAGTAAATGGCTGCGGCTGCAATTTCGTCGGGTAACAGCATCCGTCCGGCAGGCGATAGCGAAGGCGATAACGTAGCGTACCAATCGTCGGCAAAACCCTGCTCTCGTTTCCGTTCGAGTTCACGTTCGGTAAGCACCCAGCCGGGATTGATCTGATTCACACGGACGCCGATTTCCCGGTGCAACGTATCGCCCAGATTGCGGGTCATCGTCACCAAAGCGCCTTTCGATACGCTGTAGGCCATCAGGCCGTATTCGCCCGACCAGGCATTGACCGAACCAATATTGAGCGCGCAACCCCGTTGTTTTTGTAAATGTGGTAAAGCGGCTTTTAGTAACGCAAACGGTGCTAATGTATTCACATCCAGCACCTTTCGAAATAAAGCCAAATCAGTTGTCTGAATCGTTGATGAAGCCACCAATGCCGCGTTGTTGACAATGGCGTCCAGTTTGCCGAACGTAGCAATCGCCAGATCGACCAGATGCTGAGGAGCCTGTTCGTTGGTGATTTCTTCGATGTGCAACACCGCCCGGTCGGTACCTAAATCAGCAACGAGTGCTTCGCCCAGATCGCGCTCAAGTCCGTGAATCACTACGTTGGCTCCTTCGGCAACACATCGTTTGGCAATGGCTTTCCCGATACCCGTACAACTTCCGGTCACGATCACCACTTTATCCTGAAGGCGCATAATTTAAACAGGTTTGAGAACGCTTTTCACTACGTCGCCCCGGTGCATTTTTTCGAAAGCCTCGTGCCAGTCCGAAATCTCCCAAACTCCGCCGATGATGGGTTTTACATCAAGTTGTCCACTGACGAGCAACGAGATAACTCGCTCCCAGATAGGCCAGTTATGGCTGAAACTGCCCTGTAACGTAACGTTTTTCTGAACCAATGGATCGAGGGAGAAATTGAGCGGTTGAGGCCCCCAGCCCACTTTTGTAATATGGCCGTTGGGACGTACCAGTTGCATGGCAATTTTGAGCGTAGCACTAGTTCCTGCGGCATCAATCACACAATCGGCACCCAATCCGTCGACTTTTTTAGCCCATTCTGTAGCGTCGCCAACAATGGCCGTACAACCGTATTGCTCGGCAATGGACAACCGATGGCGGTCAGCTTCCAATCCAACAATCGCTACGTCGGCACCGCACAGTTTGGCTACTGCGGCACATAAAATGCCAATGGTTCCCGGCCCCAACACAATGACTCGGTCGCCCGGTTTCAGCCGCGAATTTTCAACAACCGCATTAAACGCTACGCAGCAGGGCTCGGTTAGGCAGGCTTGCTCAAACGCTAGTTGGTCGGGTACGTGGTGCAGACAGCGGGCCGGTACGCGGACGTAGCGGGTCATGGCTCCGTTGACGCCATAGCCAAAGCCTTTGCGGGTAGGGTCGAGGTTGTAAAGTCCCCGGCGCGTCATGGGGTTTTGCGGGTCGATAACGGCAGCCGTTTCACTCACCACCCGGTCGCCTTCGCGCCAGCCCGATACGCGGCTACCTAACTCAATAATGTGGCCGCCGAACTCATGCCCCAACACAACGGGGTAGTTTACGGGCCAACTATGATCGGCAGTCCATTGGTGGAGATCGCTGCCACAAACACCCACATTGGCTACTTCCAGTAATACGTCGTCGTCACCAATTTTGGGCCGCTCAATTTCCCGAATTTCAACAGAGCCTTTTTCGGGAGCGTAGTTAACAACCGCAGCAGATTTCATAAAAGAGCAGGGAATTAGGATATAGAATTATGGAACACGGATTTTTATGATCGCTATGATTTATAAAATCTTAACTAAGCATAGCGATCATAAAAATCTGCGTTCCATTTTTTAGTTTTTATTGGCCAACGGCTATGTTGCCGTAAGCATGGATTTTTTCGCAAATCAGACGTAATGATGCTTCCAGATTGCCATCGGCAGTTTTAAACGCGTCGGCGTCGATGGTGAGCGGAGCACCCAATACTACCAGCGGAGCACCATATTCGGGGCAGCGGATAGCCTGTTCCAGACTCAGTCCGCCTACGGCCTGAACAGGGACACGAACAGCCTGTACTACGTCGCGAAGCTGATCGAGTGGGTTGGGCATCCGATGGCCCTGTGCGGCAATACCTCTACGTTCGTCGTAGCCGATATGATGGATTACGTAGTCGCAACCCAAGTCTTCCAGCCATTTAGCACCGGCCACCATATCGGGGCAAACCATGTTATCACCCATCACTTTTACGCCGAAATCCTGCCCCGCTTTCACGACGCATTTGATTGTTTCGGCGTGGGCGCGGGCCATCACCACTACGTGTGTAGCGCCAGCTTTAGCCATCATTTCGGCCTCCAGATAGCCGCCGTCCATCGTTTTTAAATCGGCCACGATGGGCACGCCCGGAAATGCTTCGCGGAGCTTTCTGACACCATGAAGTCCCTCCGCCAGAATGAGTGGTGTTCCGGCTTCGAGCCAGTCGACGCCCGCCCGCATGGCCAGCGCAGCTGTTTCCAGAGCCTCGTCAATGTTGGTTAAGTCAAGCGAAATTTGAACAATCGGTTTCATTGAAAATGATACGTAGTGGTAGTGATTAGATACGTTTGTCCCAGACAACATCGGATCGCCGAAGCGGCAAGATGCTATCTGGGACAAATTCAGTAATCTGTTTATAAACCTATTCTGGTCTGGAATAATACTACTTGCTACGTAGCGTTTCAGGCTACTCAGTTCGGATTAATTTTTGGAGTGGGAGTAGCCTGAATGCAACACCAGAAAGTACTATAGGTGGGGTCAATATCCTGCCTAATCCCTTGCCTTTCTGATGAGCAATTCTACGAATCTTAGTCTGCTCCAAAAGCTTAAAAATGACCAAACCGTTTACGGAACCTGCATAACATCAACCGGACCTATGTGGCCCAAAGCCGTTAAGCAAATTGGTCTTGATTTCGTTTTTCTGGATACCGAGCATATTCCGCTCAGCCGAACTGAACTGGCGCGTCTTTGCCAGCAGTTTCGGGCCTATCATATCACGCCCATTGTCCGTATTCCGAGCCCCGATCCGTATCTGGCCTGTCAGGTTATAGACGGTGGTGCTCTGGGCGTTGTAGCACCTTACCTTGAATCAGCCGAGCAAGTACAGACGCTGGTTGGAGCCACAAAATACCGCCCGCTGAAAGGCGAAAAACTGGCCAATTACCTGAACGGTACCGAAACCATGTCGGCCGAAATGGAAGCGTATATCAAAGCCTACAACGCTGATCACATTTGCATTGCCAACATTGAAAGCGTACCGGCTCTGGAACAGCTCGATGCTTTATTATCGGTTCCCGGACTTGATGCGGTATTTATTGGTCCACATGATCTGTCGGTCAGTTTAGGTCTGCCTGAGCAGTACGATCATCCTGATTTTGAGGAAGCTGTACGTAGCATTATCCACAAAACGCGCCAGAAAGGATTAGCTATCGGTATTCACTTTTCGCTCGAACCCGAACGGCAGGTGAAATGGATTCAGGAGGGCGCGAATATCGTGGTGCATAGTTTCGACATTGCTTTGTTTAGCCAGCGTCTGCGCCACGACCTGACGGTGATAAAAGACGCCATTGGTGATACGTACAGTTCCGAATCTGATACGTCGCTAATTATCTAAGTCATGGTAGCTGTAACCTCCATACAAACTTCTGTCTGGCGCAAACCCGCCATGCTGCTCAGTGGTCTCGCGCTATCTGTGGGTTGGGGCATTCGCGGAAATTATGGCCATGAATATGGTGCTGCATTTGCCGGTTGTCTGGCTGCTATTGTGGTGGCGCTGGTTTCGGGACGTAGCGACTGGCGGGAACGAGTGCTGTATTTTGCCTTTTTCGGAGCTATTGGCTGGGGTTTTGGCGGCTCGATTTCGTACATGCAGGTGATTGCCTATACGCAAAGCGGGCAAGGACTTACACAATGGTATGGTTACGTAGGATTGTTTTACATCGGTTTTTTGTGGGCGGCTCTGGGCGGAGCCGGAACGGCGTTGGCGGCAGTGGCTGAGCGAAATCAACTGGTCAAGTTATTCAAGCCAATTCTGGTTTTGTTTGTCGTATGGTTCATTCAGGATTTAGTTGAGGACTCAATCGCCGAATGGCTACAATCGGGTATTGGATTCGACGCTACGTGGTCGCGGCACAAAAATCCGCTTTACTGGCTCGACGCCGATTACATGGCGGCCTTATGGGCATTGCTGGCAATGGCGATATACGATTTGTATAATCGGGCTGAAAAAAACGGATTGCTGCTCCCCGTTTTTGCTGTTGCTGGAGCATTGGCAGGCTGGGGAATCCAAGCGCTTTTGAACGTAGCAGGACTTGATACAAAACTCGCTACGTGGCTGACCTACCCACTTGGCGACCCTACTTACATAAACCCCGAAACCGGGCTTCCGGCATTCGAATCTCATAATTTTCTGAATAACTGGCCGCAGTGGTTCGGCGATTATCCGCAACACATTGGTTTGGTAATTGGCTTACTCGTGGGTGTTACAGCCTACTTCGTTTGCTTTGGAAAGTTTCGGGATGGAGCTTCGCTGATTGTCTACATGGCGGCAGGCTGGTTTCTTTTCTTTCTGGCAATCCCTGTGCTGGGCAGCATTTTCTTTGCCGAGTACGGCGGCCTCCGTATGACACCACCACGTAGCGACGATTGGGCCGGTATTACAGGTGTTTTCATCGGGGCTATTCTCTGGTTCCGACGTAACACATTGCTTCCGGTGGCAGTAGCTTCGGTCATTTGTGGCATCATCGGCGGACTGGGTTTTTCGGGAATTCAGTGGATAAAACAACTGATGATGGCGCCCGGAAATCCCCGTCGATTAATCGGGAACGGTCTTTCGTCCGATAGTACCGAATTCAAAACCATTACTACGAACTGGGCCGAGTGGCAGCATCAGAACTGGCATAGTTTTCTGGAACAAACCTACGGGTTCGTGAACGGCCTCGCCCTGATTGTAGCACTTGGTTATCTGGCTACCCGTATTCCGATTCACGATGAACCGCGCGAATCAAGCGAAAAAACGGGTCGATGGACGCTAGGTGTTGCTACTGTTTTTGTGTGGCTGGCTATTCCTTACGTCAATCTGGTGAAGAATCTGGACGACTGGAGTAAAAACCTGAATCCTGAAGTCTGGACGGGCATAAAAACGGGTGGATCAGAAGATACACCTGCACTGTGGACTGCTCCGTATCTGGGAAAATTGCCGGGAATGGATTTCCTGCAACTGACGCCAACGGGCTGGTTTACCCTAACGTGGTTGCTGGTGCTGGTATTGGTTATCGTGCTGATACGTCGGCATTTTAAGGAGCCACTGGCCTTGATTCCGACCACATGGCTAGGGCGCGGACAATTGCTTTATCTGGTGCTTCTCTGGCTTATGGTAATCGGCAACTTTGATCGTTCGCTGGTTTCCTGGCAACCCGGCCGACTGCTAACCGAATGGGGAGTTACGGTCAGCGCCATCGTATCGACGTTACTGGTACTGGTGATTCCGCACGAACGTGAATCCGTTTCGATAAAAGCTCCCCTATCCTTCGCTCCGATTTATCGACAAGTTTGTCTGCGAGCGGTAGGTACTGTGGTTATTTCGAGTATATTTTTCGTATTCACCAACCGGCTTATCTACCACTACCCAGCAAATGAAAAAGCCAGCGCGATGATTCATACCCGCTTTGGCCCCGAAGCCGATTGGCGCGCAAAACCCAATCTCAAAAACGCGAAACATAAGTAATGAAAAATGAGCAGTGCGGTACGAGGAGATTTTTTTGTAAGTGGCTTATTGTGAGACTGTTTTTGTTGTTCATTATCCATTTTACATTATTCAGTAAAAGCTACGCACAGCTTGCTATTCAGACGAAGCCAGGCGTTTCGGCACATCGGGGAAACACCAACGTAGCACCTGAAAATACGTTAACAACGTATCGAAAAGCGTTACAAATGGGGGTTAATTACATAGAAATCGACGTTCGAACAACGAAAGATGATCAGCTTGTAATTCTCCACGATGCTACGTTGAACCGGACTACCAACGGCACTGGCCCTTTGAAGGATCTGACGCTGGCAGAACTCAGGAAATTATCGGCAGCTAAAGGTTTTGACGCTACGTTCCGAGCCGAACAAATTCCTACTTTAGCCGAATTTTGTCAGCTAATTGCCGACTGGAACGCGCACCATTCATCAAAAACCAATCTCTACGTCGATTGTAAAGCTGTTGCTCCTGAACCGATGATTGCCGTACTAACTCAGTATAACTTGTTGAACGATGCCGTTTTTTACGGTTCTGATGCTTATTTACTGACGCTTCGAGACGTAGCCCCAACGGCTAAATTGATGCCTTCGCTCCGACAATCAGACTCACTGGCTGATAAAGTTGCTACGTTTCATCCGTATGCTTTTGATGTGAGTTTAGGTTTGCTCACCGATGTGTTGGTTTCGCAGATTCATCAACAGGGCGTGCGGGTTTTTGTGGATTTATTGGATGAGATTGACACGCCCAAACACTACGTCGAAGCAGCCCGGCTGGGTGTCGATGTGATTCAGACCGACAACGTAGCGAATCTGTACCGAACTTTAGTACCGAATACAACCAAATAAGTTAATACCCTCTTTATGAAACGTTTTTTCGTTACGTTATTTTTTGGATTAACGATGATGCAGGTGCGTGCCCAAACGCACAAAGAGTACGTTCCATCTGTTTATCCTGATCGGTTAACGATAGGCTGGCAAGAAGCACCTGCTACGTCGCAATCTGTTAACTGGCGTACAGACTCGACCGTTACGAACGCTGTAGGGGCCATTGCCGAAGCCGACCCTTCACCCGATTTTGTTGGTAAGGCTACAGTTACTCCCGCTACCACTCAACGGGTTGTAGTAGACGGAAAATCAGTGCTTTATCATACTGTACATTTCAAAAATCTGAAACCCGCTACGAAATATACGTATCGGGTGGGCGATGGTACGTACTGGACAGAATGGTTTCAGTTTAAAACCGCGCAAAACGGAGCCGCACCGTTTTCATTCCTGTATTTTGGCGATGCGCAGAATGACATACGTTCGCTCTGGTCGCGGGCTATTCGTGGTGCTTACTCAACATTGCCGTCCGTAAGCCTGATGATACACGCGGGCGATTTGATCACTACGTCGAACGCCGACTGGCAATGGGGCGAATGGTTTGAAGCGGGCGGCTGGATTAACGGCATGGTGCCTGTATTGGCAACACCGGGCAATCACGAATACTTTAAAGACGAAACGGGAAAAGCGCGGGTGTCGCGGCATTGGCGCCCTTCGTTTGTGTTGCCCGAAAATGGGCCGAAAGGTCTGGAAGAAACCGCCTACGTTTTTGATTATCAGGGAACACGGTTTATCTCGCTGGATTCACAAGGCGCAATCCTCGACTCGGCAGTTATGAACAGACAGGCGGCCTGGCTGGAGCAGACGCTACGTGACAATCCGAACCGCTGGACGGTTGTGACGCACCATCACCCAATTTATTCAACGAAACAAGGGCGCGACAACGACGAATGGCGCGAGAAAATGGAGCCGATCTACAAAAAATATAAAGTCGATCTGGTGTTGCAGGGACACGATCATACCTATGGACGCGGATTGAATATGCCCTTGGGAAAGAGTCGTAAACATCCTGACGGCCCAATCTACGTAGTGTCGGTAAGTGGGCCGAAAATGTACGATATTGGCTTGCAAAACTGGATGGACCGGGCGGCATCGAACACCCAGCTTTATCAGATTATCTCGATCGACGGCGATAAATTGTCATATCAGTCGTATACCGTAACGGGTGAAAAATACGATACGTTTGAGCTGATTAAAAACGGCAAGGGACAGAATACACTAGTCGATCAGGCACCCGCGCTGGCTCCCGAACGACTGGAGTTGCCCGCTGAGTATCAGAAACGTTTTACCCCCGAACAGACAGAACAGTACAGAAACCGCTTTCAGGAATATAAAGCCCGGAAGGGAATAAAATGAAGTAGGATATAGGATGTATGATGTATGATGTATTGTCTATGAGGGTATTACTTCATAGACAATACATCATACATCATACATCAGACACCAATCTCTATGCAAACAACTACTACCGCTACGTCGTCGGTTGAACCGAACATTGCCCAACCTGCCCCCGTAAAACGCCTGCTCTCACTCGATACGTTACGTGGTTTCGACATGTTCTGGATTATGGGTGGAGAAGATATTTTTCACGTATTGGCCAAGACAACGGGTTGGGCTTGGGCACTGGTCATGGCCGATCAGTTCACTCACCCCGACTGGAATGGTTTTCGTGCCTACGACCTGATTTTTCCGTTGTTTCTATTCATGGCGGGGGTATCGACACCGTTTTCTATCGGTAGTCGTATTGATAAAGGAGCCGATAAGTCAGAGATTGCCCGGAAGATTATAACCCGTGGATTGATTCTGGTGCTGTTGGGTGTAATTTATAACAACGGCCTGTTTGTGAAAGCGTTGCAGGATACCCGATTCCCAAGCGTACTGGGCCGGATTGGATTGGGGGGTATGTTCGCCCAGTTGATTTACCTCTACTTCAAGCCACGCACGCAATACATCTGGTTTGTAGGATTGTTACTTGGCTACTGGGCAATTATGATGTTGGTTCCGGTGCCGGGTTGTGGAGCTGGTTTATTGACAATGGATTGCAACCCAGCCAGCTACATCGATACGTTAATCGTTCCCGGTCGGTTGTATAAAAAGATTCATGATCCTGAAGGCTTATTCTCTACCATTCCGGCTATTTGTAATGCGCTGCTGGGCATTTTTGCCGGTTCATTTTTGCGCACACACGGACGTAGCGGAAATCAGAAAGCCTTGTACTTACTAGCCGTTGGAGCTGCTTTTGTTGTGATAAGCTGGCTTTGGGATTTTGTATTTCCGATTAACAAAAACCTCTGGACCAGTTCATTTGTAATGGTTACGGGCGGCCTTAGTCTGATGTTACTGGCGATTTTTTACTGGATTATCGACGTAAAAGACGTAAAAGGCTGGACTTTTTTCTTCACCGTTATTGGTATGAACTCCATCCTGATTTATCTGGCGGGTGAATTCATTGATTTCGGCTATGCAGCCCGTTTTTTCTTCGAAGGCATTCTCAAACTCTCCTCGTCAGAAGCAGTTCTTGAAGTCGGTATGGCTTTCGCACTCATCGCCGTCAAATGGGTATTTCTCTATTTCATGTACAAGAAAAAGACGTTTTTACGGGTTTGAGTTGCCACTACGTTAGCTTAAAGTGCATATAAAATCTTAAGCGAAAAATGTTAGATATTTTCAGTATCGGTAACACTACTAAACCTTCACTTACAAATCTGAGATAAATACTTTATCTGAGCTTCTATATGGTTATATTTCAGAAAAATGAAGTATTTATATTTACTGATAGCGATAATTGCTGAAGTTGTTGCTACCAGTGCGCTGAACGCGTCCAACCAGTTTACTAAATTTATTCCTGGCCTGATTACCCTGATCGGTTATGGCGTAGCTTTTTACTTTCTGAGCCTTACGCTACGCTCCATGCCTATCGGAATCGTTTATGCAGCCTGGTCTGGAGTCGGTATTGTTCTCGTGGCTTTGGTTGGCGTGGTCGTATTTAAGCAGGTTCCAGATTTGCCCGCTATTATCGGTATGGCGCTGATTATTGCAGGCGTGTTGGTTATGAATCTGCTTTCGAAGACTACCGGTCATTAGGTAAATAACCGTTGTATGGCTCATTTTGCGGACATACGTAGTATAAATCAAGAATTCTTAAATCGATAAATTACCCTTTCTGACAGTTAATAATGAGCGAGCTGGAAAAAATGCTGGCAGGCGAATGGTATTGGTCCTATCACCCCGATCTGCTGGCCATGCGATCGAGAGCCAGAGAATTATTTACCCGATACAATCAGACGTTAAACGCCGAAAAGGAAACCAGAAACGAGATCTTAACGACACTTCTGGGGTCTTTTGGCAAAGATCTTGATATACAGCCGCCCTTTTATTGTGATTACGGGACTTATATATACCTTGCCGATAATGTATTCATTAACTTTAATTGCACAATATTAGATTATGCTCCAGTAAGAATTGGTAACAACGCTCTTATTGGACCAAATGTCAGTTTATACGCAGCCAGTCATCCCTTATCGGCCAGTCATCGGATTAGTAAAGGGTCTGACATTGCCAAACCGATTACAATTGGGGATAACGTCTGGCTGGCCGGAAACGTAGTGGTTTGTCCGGGCGTGACTATTGGTGATAACACGACAATTGGCGCAGGTAGTATAGTAACAAGAGACATACCGTCGAATGTATTTGCGGCTGGCAATCCCTGTCGGGTAATTCGGTCCGTTGCTGACTAAAGCATATTCTTTTTTATAAGCAGTTCGTATGATCACCGTTCGTAATCTGACCAAACAATACGCTGATCATAAGGCTGTTGATAACGTATCATTCGACGTCCAGGCGGGAGAAACCCTAATCTTGCTCGGCACCAGTGGATCAGGAAAAACCACTACGTTGAAAATGATAAATCGGCTGATTGAGCCGACGAGCGGAACGATTACAATCAACGGGATTGATGCCAGCCAACGGAGTCTACACGAATTACGTCGGGAGATTGGATACGTTATTCAGGAAACGGGTTTGTTTCCACACTACACAATTGCCGAGAACATTGGCCTGATTCCCCGGTTACTCAAATGGGATGAGCCACGGATACGGGCGCGTGTTCGTGAATTGATTGAGCGGCTACGGTTGCCCGAATCCTGCCTGAATGCGTATCCGGGTCAGTTGAGTGGCGGGCAACGCCAGCGCGTTGGTCTGGCTCGTGCGTTGGCAGCTCAACCGACTATTCTGCTGATGGATGAACCGTTGGGCGCACTTGATCCGGTGACCCGGAGTCATATTCGTCGGGAGTTCAGGCAGTTGGATGAGCTACGGCAGAAAACAATTGTGATGGTAACTCACGATGTTCAGGAAGCGTTCGAACTGGGTGACCGAGTGGGGTTAATGGACGGGGGGCAAATGCAGCAAATAGGTACACCACAAGAACTGCTACTTAGACCCGCCAATGAATTTGTGCGTCAATTTTTCGCCGATCAGTGGCTTCCCCTTCAGTTGCATACCTTTTCTCTTCACGATTTATCGCCTTATCTGCCATCCGAACCAACGTATCATTCAGACACACTACTCCTGCCGGCTCCAACCCGACTGGCCGAAGCATTAGGTCATCTGTCGGGGTCAAAATCCATTGCGTTTGAGGCAAATCAACAGCGCGTAACAGTCCATTTAACAACAATCTGGCCCGCACTTAGCCAACTTCTCAAGCATCAATCTACCTAGCTCACCGCTACTCGTATGCAGGAATTCATTGCGTTCATCATCGATCAGCGGTATAAGCTACTCGAACAGACGATGACCCATGTTGGGCTAACGTTTCTGTCGTTGTGCATTGCCATGGCGATTGGGTTACCGTTGGGTATTCTGATTAGCTTCCGGCCCCGGCTTGTTTCTACTACGTTAGGTGCTGTGGGCGTATTGCAAACAATTCCGAGCCTTGCGCTGCTGGGGTTTATGATTCCGCTGTTTGGTATTGGCCCCGGCCCGGCTATTGTTGCATTATTTCTGTATGCCCTGCTTCCTATCGTGCAAAATACGTACGTTGGTATTCGGGAAGTTAGTCCGACGTTGAAAGAAGCGGCTCGTGGTATGGGGTTAACGCCCTGGCAGTTACTGTTTCAACTTGAACTGCCGCTGGCATTGCCGGTTATTTTTGCCGGTATTCGTACCGCCACCGTAATCAACGTTGGTGTAGCAACGCTGGCGGCTTATCTGGCCGCTGGTGGATTGGGCGAATTTATCTTCAGCGGCATTGCTCTGAACGATACCAACATGATTCTGGCCGGAACGATCCCATCGGCCTTGCTGGCGATTTTGTTTGATGCTGTTCTGGGGCGGTTACAGCACCTGCGCAAACTGGCTCGGTATCGGACTATGGCTTTGTTTCTGTTTCTGGCTCCTTTTTTATCCGCATTTTATTGGTTGCCCAAAAACAGTCAGACAACATTACAGGCTGGCTTTGCCCATGAATTTTATGGCCGTTCCGATGGGTATCCGGCACTAGTGGCGGCTTATAATCTGCACATACCATCCCGCCTTATCGACCCAAATCTTATGTACGAGTCGATTCATCGTGGCCTGTTCGATCTTATCAGCGGCTACTCGACCGACGGACGTATCAAGACATTTCAGTTACGAACGCTAGTCGATGACAAACACGCTTTCCCACCTTATGAAGCATCGTTTCTGGCTCGGCAGGCTACCTTAACGAAATACCCGGATCTTCAGCCAACGCTTGAGTTGCTGTCAGGAACCCTCACCGATTCATCTATGACTGAATTGAATTATCGGGTCGATTGCCTGCACGAGTCGCCCAAAGCGGTGGCCCGGCAGTTTCTGGAACGTAGCGGATTGCTTAAAAAACCAGGTGTTACCCATCGTTCGGGAAAGATTGAGGTTGGCGCTATGATTTTTACGGAACAGTATATTCTGGTGGAGATCGTAAAACAGTTTGTTGAAAATCGCTTGCCGCTGGAAGTCGTAACCCGAACCGGTTTAAGTGGTACCAAACTGTGTTTTGATGCGTTGGAGGCCGGTTCTCTCGATCTTTATCCGGAATATACGGGTGCGGGCTTACTGGTTCTGCTCAAACCGTCTGTTGCAACAATTGATTCGCTGAAAACCGACCCAAAAGCTCTGTATCAATACGTCGATAGCGAATTTAGTCAAAAGTATGGGCTACGTTGGCTCAAGCCGCTGGGTTTTAACAATACCTATGCCCTGATGATGCGCGAGTCGCAGGCCAATTCATTAGGTATCCGAACAACGTCAGATCTGAAACGCTATCTCGAACGCCCAAAAGGCACTTTCTAGTCGTTCAAATTCGTCGGTTTTCATAATTCATCGGGCCGATAATTTTTAAAATAGTATGCTTCTAGTTCAAAAAACCAGTTGATACTCTGATTTTTAACCTGAATATTCGTCTGTTTATCATTACTCACCCAAATGCCCGCGTGTACAAAAAGCGCAAATAGTTGACTGGCAAGCTGGGCTTCAGTAGTACCCCATTTTAATGTTTCGTGCAGAAATTTACCTAATCCTTCCCTCTCCGTTTTATCGCCCAGTTTTGAAACACTATTGGCCATATCCGTCCAGCCAGTTTTGTGGACGTATTCCTGAATAGCCTTCAGGGCTTCAAATGAGATTGTTGTTTCTTCAAGATTATCTCCTTTAAACTCCCGGCAAATAGTCAGGGAATGAGCTGCATCGAGCTTCCACCAAAATTTCTTGCCCTTCCCACCCAACGTAACATCATGACACCAATGCATAAATTGCTCCTTATTGGGGCTCATCGTTTGCTTTAATTTTATCGTGAATATTATACACGACAAAAGACAACTCGTTATTTACCTTTACTCTTACACAAGCTTCAATCCGTCAAATTTTCGACCGAGAATCGCTACGTCGTCAACGCCGAGATAGTCCCGCAGAAGCGTTGCGTAGATTTGCCGAAAATCGATAGAATACACTAAATCACCTTCAGCGAGTTTCGTCAAGTTAGGTGCCTCGTTCAGCACCCGTTTCGAGGGAAGCCCCCCTCCTATCAGAAACACGTTATTGGCCGTACCGTGATCAGTTCCGTTACTGGCATTCTGTTTCACCCGCCGACCAAATTCCGAAAACGTCATCAGCAATACGTCGTTCTGCCGTCCTGCAATTTTCAGATCACGCATGAAGGCACCAACCGCGTCGGCATACTGTCCTAACAAACGCTCCTGCTGCCCCGGCTGATTGATGTGCGTATCGAATCCACTAATCGATACGTAGTAAACGCTTGTACTTACGCCCGACTGAATCAGTTGCGATACCGTTTTCAGTCGATTCCCCAACTCGCTGGCCGGATACGTTGCCGACATAGCGGCCACTTTTGTTTTATCGAAGACGTATTCCGCCGACGACACGGTTTCGGCCAGTGTTTTGTAGAGGTACGACACTGACGAGTGCTCGTTAGCAGGATGCTCTTTACTCAGGTTGGTCACCAATCCGTTACGTGTCTGGTTGTACAGTTTCTTAGGATCAAGCAAAGCCAGGCCATTCAACGTATCGCCTTTCATCGCCAAACTCAACGTATCATCAACCTCGATGGTGCGGAATGGCTGCTGTGGCTTACCAGCGCAAGCAACATCCAGATAACGCCCAACCCAGCCCGAATTCAGGTATTTATCGGAATCACTTGCCGTTTGCCAGATGTCCATCGAGCGAAAGTGTGAACGGTCGGGATTTGGATAGCCTACATTATTAATCACGGTCAGCAGTCCTTCATCATACAAACTTTTCAGCGGTTGCATGGCCGGATGCAATCCAATTTCGTCATTAATTTTCAGGACTTTTTCAGGACGTATCGCAATAGTAGGGCGCTCGCGGTAGTAAATATCATTCCGGTAAGGCACTACAGTATTCAGTCCATCGTTTCCGCCCGATAGTTGTACAATCACAACAATTTTTCCGTTCGATATGACCGTCTGGCCCATCATCTGCGCTTCGTAAGCTTTCAGAAAATGCGGAATCAGCATCGTTCCGGCCGTGGTAAAAGCCGATTGTTTCAGGAAGTTTCTACGGTTCATAAGTTGAATGATTGAATGATAGAATGCTTCAATGATTAAGTAGGCTTCTGCCAGCTTTTTTATTCAATCATTGAAGCATTCTATCATTCAAAATTAAGTGAGTTGATACTCAGGCAGGCTCATGAGCGCGCTCGTGAGGGAATGAATGCGTTCGGAACGAGTCTGGCCCGATTTGGTTTGCTTTTCAATTACGCTACGTTGTTCGGGACGTAGCGGAAACGGGAGTAATGTAAGCGCGATGGCATCGGTTAATTCAGCATCGCTGGTTTTGGCGAACGAAGCTTCGAAATCTGTCCAGTCAACTTTTGTCTGAAACCGCGATCCTCCTTTTCGGGCCAGTGACTGCGTATTTACGTCGCCATCTTCTTTCGGACGTACCGCCACTTCGGTTGCTTTTAATACGTAGTTTGGCAATTGCATCCGAAAGAGCAGACTCGACGAATCAATCCAGCTTTTTCCGCCCGGCCAGCCCGCTACGTTCGGCGGATAAAAAAGCAACTGGCCCAATGTCCGTTGCACAAAAATCTGCGGTTGTGGCTGGTCGAACTGAACACCGAGCGTATGCCGCATCCCCGCCAGCAACTCAACCGGCGATTTTATATGCGCGCCAATATTTTGGGGATCGTAGAACCAGTCTGACGAGAAAATAGTCTCCATCAGTTGGGCAATGTCATAGTTGCTTTTGTAAAACTGATCGGCCAGTGCGTCAATCTGTTTTTTGTCTTCGGTTTCGTTGACGAAGTAGCGATATATCTTAGCCGTTATAAACCGGGCCGTTTCTTTCTTCTCCAGCAACATGGCCACTACGTCCTCGCCCTTAAAAGCACCTGTTTTGCCAAAAATAGTCTTCTCGCCTTCGTCATGAACCCGCTCCCGAAACGTAAATGCGCCTTCGGGCGTAAACTGCCAGCCTGTGAAGGCCCGAGCCGCTTCCTTAATATCACGCTCCGAATAATTGCCCCGTCCCAGCGTGAAGAGTTCCATTACTTCACGGGCAAAATTCTCGTTGGGTGCGTTTTTTCGATTCTGCTGATTATTCAGAAACTGGAGCATGGCGGGCGTTTTTGAAACAGCCATCAGCAAATCACCGAAACTCCCCAACGCATGCCGACGTAACGTATTGGCGTATTGCTGCATAAAAAGCGGATTTCGTCCCTGTGCGCGACAGGCAAAATGTCCATGCCAGAACAAGGCCATTTTTTCACGTACTGCCGCTTTTCCCGATGCCATCTGATCGAGCCAGAGCAGATTAAGGTCGCGCACTTTTTCGGCGTTCTCCCGAATCCGTTCTTTTAGCATCTCTTTATCGAGCTGGCCGTCTTTCAGCAACCCTTTCAGTTGGCGTTTCGTTACGTTCTGATCAGCTTCAACAACTTGCAAATCGGTTATTGATTCGCTGTCTTTCAGGAGTTTCCGAATAGTTTTACGTAGCGATTGCCGGGCGGCTTCTGCCAATTCGGTGGGTGTGGCACCAAAACCAGCCCGGCTGTAGAGATAGCGCAGGCGGGAAATCTCCCGTGCTTCTTTGGTGAGTATGTCCATCGGCAATAGAAGAGTTGAGTAAATAAGACCCTCGGTTTGCCTAAAGGTTTAATAAAGAACGGATTAAATTACGCTAAATCGATATTCTACTAACAGGTAGATAAACAAGGGAGGAGTGCTCTTTTGCAATCAGGCAACGGGGATGTGGAAAAGCAATCAGACCACACCGAATCGATATGGCCTGAAACACTTGTCCTACCGAATTATCCAGAATGGATCGTTCGATACTAGGCTAACCCATGTTCATTCATTTCTTCACAGGCCTGTGAGGTAACGGGGCTAAAACAATTTTAGAGATAGAAAATCAGATGAAGTCGCATTTGACAATTCAAACGATATAGCTTGTGATAAACCAAAACCGATAGATTAAATCAATTTAATCCATCGGTAGTTATCAGCATATAGCGCTTTGTATGCCTAGGTGAATTTATTTTTTCAAGTAGCAGATTTACAAATCCAACTTTATAACCTTATATACAAATAGTTATGCCTTAAATTGTATCCGAAGAAAGAAATGATTTACCTCACCCAGCTCATTTATATTAAAGAAGGCAAGGAGTCTGTTTTTCATCAGTTCGAAGACGTTGCCATTCCAGCCATCGCCAGATACAACGGGCAGCTTTTACTACGTATCCGCCCAACGGATGATACGTTCATTGAACATTCGATTGATAAGCCTTACGAAATTCATCTTGTAGCGTTTGATACGGAGCAGGACTTTAAAAATTTTATGCACGACGACGAGCGTAAGAAGTTTCTGCATCTGAAAGAAGAATCGATTAAAGCATCCATCCTGATTCAGGGAATAAAATTATAACGCAGACTAAAACTATGGACCCAATCAAAAAAGAGACAATAAAGCAGGAAGTATTCGACCTGTACGACGATTACGCCCACAACCGAATCGACCGGCGAACGTTTGCCCAAAAGCTATCGGCCTATGCCGTTGGCGGTCTTACCGTAACTTCGCTCATGAGTTTTCTGATGCCCGATTACAAGGGCAATGTTCAGGTTCGGGACGATGATCCGCGTTTAAAAACCGAATTCGTAAACTATCCATCCCCCAAAGGTGGAGGTACAATTAAAGCGCAGTTGTCGAAACCTGCCGATGCCAAAAAGAAACTTGGTGGAATCATTGTAGTTCACGAAAACCGGGGCTTGAATCCGCACATTGCCGACGTTGGCCGACGAGCTGCACTGGCCGGATTTATTACCGTTTCGCCGGATGCGCTGAGTCCGTTAGGCGGTTATCCGGGAACAGACGATGAAGGCCGGGCAATGCAAAGCAAGCGCGATCGGAATGAAATGCTGGAAGATTTTATCGCGGCCTACGATTACCTGAAAAATCATAAAGACTGCAATGGCAAGGTTGGCGTAGTTGGTTTCTGCTTTGGTGGCTGGATTTCGAACATGATGGCGGTACGTATTCCTGAGTTATCGGCCGCCGTGCCGTTTTATGGCGGCCAGCCTACGGCCGAAGACGTACCAAAAATAAAAGCTCCGCTACTGCTGCACTTCGGCGAACTCGACAAAGGTGTAAATGCAGGTTGGCCTGCCTATGAAGAAGCGTTAAAGCAGAACAAAAAAGAATACACGGCCTACATTTATCCGAATGCTAATCACGGTTTTCACAACGACACAACGCCCCGCTACGATAAAGCCGCTGCCGAACTCGCCTGGCAACGTACCGTTGATTTTTTCAACAAGAAATTAACGTAGCAAATCGCGAACTAGAACTCTGTAAATCAAAAACCTCCTTTCCGACGTTGGCCTGCTGCTCAACGTTAGAAAGGAGGTTTTTTCTGAATCATCCCAGAACATTTCGTCTGGGTCAACTCATTATACTACGTAGCTTATTGAGGTTTAAACCGGAGCCGAACGGTATGCACCTGTTGGACATATTCGCTCAGATCGTTCTGGTACGACTTCAGTTTAACACCGTTCAACTGATGAATCAATTCACTATTAAGCTGATCATTATGACTGAAAACTTCAACCTGACAAAGTTTATTATCTGAATTTATCCGGAACTGAACCACCACAACACCAGTCTGCTGAATAGGCTTCAGTGCGCTTGGAAATGAAATATAGTTTGCCAACTCCTGTTCCAGAGTTGCCTTGGCAGCATTCGGTTTATGCGGTTTTTTGGGTGCAGCGTAGGCTTGCGTTGCCAGGAAGCCTACCAGCATGATAAGAGCGAAATTCTTTTTCATGACTTCAAATGGATTAAATTGTAGAACAGAATGCGCTCGACTTTACCTAGTTGAAAGCTAGCACCTGATAATATTACGCAAATATTACGACAATGTTAATTTTATGTTATTAAAAGTAATACCTATTGCTCCCACAAAATCATCAATCTTTTTATAGAAATAATAATATATTTTGCGTTTTATTAATTTAACTAGATAAACCACTTGTTTATAAGTACGAATACACTTCTATACAAAATATTATTTCACTCCTCCAATGTTACCTAAATATTAACAAATGGAAGCGTTTTTATTTTGAGGTGCTATAAAGGGTGGGCCACATGCGATATCAGCCTAATCTGAAGGCTTTTACTACAGTAGTACTCTAATGATAAACTCACCGACCTGCACAGGTTACCAATAGATTTGTAGCTCAGAACCTATGTTAACTAAACATCCATCCAACGTAGCTAAATACCATGTCGGATGGATGTTTAAGTAAAGACTAAAATCTAGTCTCATTCATAATACGGCATCTTGGCCACTACCTGACGCTTTTTCAATTTGCCTTTAACAAAAGTCAATTCTTCTATAGAGCCATCGTAAAGAACATTACAAGGGGAGATGATTTCTTTAGGCCCAGGTTGCTTTAGTAGTTCATGATACGTAACGTCATCACAAAGGCGGGCACCAATAAACGCTCTGACCGTTTCAAACCACTTTTGCTTATCCTCAATCTTAATCTCAGAGCCATCGTAAATTAAAAAAGGCTGCCCACGAACGATAGAAAAACTTGCTGGTAGGTGTTTTTGGGCTTCTGTCAAGAATGTATATGCCGTCAAATAAACTATTACACCTTTTTTTTGAGGCCGAAATAGAATTGCGGACGTGTTAGGAAAGATCAATCCTCGAACTTCCCATAAATGCTCCTGCAAAATTGGCTTAAAATCCTCATTTTCTAGGAGCTTATCCAACTGACTCTGAGCTTTAAGTGGTAGAATAGCTAACCAAGAAGCTATAATGTAGAGCAAAATCAGACAATAGCTTTTTATAAATAAATTTCCCATATTGGATTACATATATAATCATCAAAAATACAATATTAGTATACATACACAATAGAAGGTTAGTTTTTGTGGCTTGCTAACAATTTTTTGTCACACTACTTTGCATATCTACACTGCCCCTCATTAAAACTCCATTACGTTAACTAACATCACGCAACGGGATCACTCTTTTTCTCGTACTGATACGTACCTTCGTTACGTGATTTTGTAGCCCAGCTTTAGTTTATGGTTCAACGTTTATGGAAGTTTCTCAAAGGCGGCTGGGGAACTGTTTTTGTTCTGATCGCTACGTTATCGCAAACGTTGTCCCAACCTTTGCCACAGTATAGTGTTCGTCAGCAAACCTTGCAGAAAGTACTGCAAAAATCCATTGAGCAGACACAAGCCGAAAATTACCGACAGGCATTGGCCGAAGCGCAACGACTGAAACGGCCTGTTCTGCAACAGTCCCCTTCGGGGCGCGTGGTTGTGCTACGTGGTATTTCAGAACGGGGCGAATTACTCTATGATGCTACAGACAACACAACCCGAGCGGCTCAAACGACCCGAACTTCTTCGCTCTATGCAGGCGGTAGTCTAGGTGTGTCCTTATCGGGTAGTACGTTGACCGATAAATTGGGTATGTGGGACGGCGGTAAGGTACGTAACACGCATATTGAGTTCAGGAATAGCAACTCAGGGAGCCGTGTTTCGCAGATTGATGGAGCCACTACGTTATCCAGCCACTCCACACACGTAGCGGGAATCATGATAGCGGCAGGTATAAACGCAGCCGTGAAAGGTATGGCTTTTGGTGCCAACCTCCGTGCTTATGACTTTTCAAGTGATGTAAGCGAAATGAGTTCGGCGGGACCTAATCTGCTTGTTTCCAACCACTCATATGGCTCAAATGCGGGCTGGGTTTACAACGACTCTCGCACAACGGCCACGAAATGGGAATGGTGGGGCGATACAACTCTTAGCCAAACGGAAGATTACAAGTTCGGCATTTACAATAGAGCCGCTGTTTCGTGGGATCAGATTGCAGTAACATCACCTTATTATTTAATTGTCAAATCATCAGGAAACAGTCGCGGTTCAAATGGTCCGGGTGCGGGACAACCCTATTTTTTCAGTACCAGCAACGTAACAAGCACTGTTACTCGTGCTAATCAGGATGGGTACGACCTTATATCGACTTATGGTACCGCCAAAAATATTCTGACGGTAGGCGCAATTAGCAATCTGAACTTTGGCTATAATCAACCTGCCGACGTAGCAATAAGCGATTTCAGCAGTTGGGGGCCAACGGATGATGGACGTATCAAACCCGATATAGTTGGAGTTGGTGTCAACGTATTATCGTCCTCATCAGAAAGCGATAGTGCGTATGCTACGTTAAGCGGTACGTCGATGTCGTCGCCCAACGTAGCAGGTTCTATATTACTGTTGCAGGAGCTTTTTTCGCAACGTAATAACGGCCGATTCCTGCGTTCTTCTACGTTAAAAGGATTGGCTATTCATACGGCCGACGAAGCAGGTAATAATCCCGGTCCCGATTACCGCTATGGGTGGGGATTGCTCAACATCGAACGCGCTGGCCGTGTTCTCCTGAACACCGACCAGAATTATCTGATCGATGAACGTTCACTCAATCAGGGCGAAACGTACTCCCTAACCGTAGTAGCTTCAGGGCGCGGACCGCTCGTATCGACAATTAGCTGGACGGACCCTGTTGGTACCGCAGCTACGGCCTTGAACGACCGTACTCCCCGGCTGGTGAATGACCTCGACATACGTATTAGCGATGGCAGAACCATTACGTCTCCCTGGATGCTTGACCCAAATAATCCGGCGGCAGCGGCTACGCGGGGCGATAATATTCGGGATAACGTAGAGCAAGTGTTGATTTCAGACCCAACACCCGGAAAGAGTTATACAATTACGGTTACGCAGAAAAATACACTCAATGGCGGCAAGCAAGATTATGCTTTGCTTGTCAGTGGTATTGGCGGAAGTGCGTATTGTGCGTCAGCCGCTACGTCGACTGCCGACACGAAAATCAATCGGGTACAATTTGGGAGTATCAATCAGGCGGGTGCCGACGGTTGCACGTCTTACACGGATTTTTCACAGGTGAAGACGAACGTTCAGGCCAGTCAGCAAATCCCGCTGGTTGTATCGCTGGGTACGTGTGGAGCGCAAAAAAATGTAATCGTAAAAGCTTTTGCCGACTGGAATCAGAACGGGACGTTCGATGATGCAGGCGAAACGCTGGCTACGTCTGGCGTGCTGGCAAATACGGCTCAATTTTCAACTACCGTAACGGTTCCTGCCAGTGTACAGCAAGGGCAATTCATCCGGTTCCGCATTGTTGCCACCGAAACCGATAATGCTACGTCTGTACTAGCTTGCGGTAATTATGGCAACGGAGAAACGCAGGATTTCGTGTTGAACGTAGTACAAACGACAAACGATGTTGGCACCACAGCCCTCGTAACACCGGACGCTAATTTCTGCGGGCAAACCAATACCGACTTACCGGTCAGCATCCGAATCCGTAACTACGGCAGTGTTGACCAAACAAACGTACCGGTCAGCGTTCAGATTACCAATCCCGACAACACAACCCTGACAACCTTAATCGGCACTGTGCCTAAAGTACTGGCTTTCCGCGAAAGTCTATTTACACTTTCCCTGCCAGCAGGTGTTAGTTTGTTGGCCGGACAAACGTATCAATTCGCTATTTCTACGGGCTTATCCAGCGACCAGAATCCGGCCAACAATCGGCTGGTTATTAGTCGAACTACCGCCCCAGCACCCGCTCCAGGCTTGTTTACAGCGGCACGCTGCGGAACCGATACGGTTATTTCGCTACGTAACACTGGGGCTGGAACGGCTTTCTGGTATGATGCTTCTACAGGCGAAAATCTGCTTGCGGCTGGAAACCAGCTTACTATAAAAACATTACCCGCCAGCGGTCAGTTTTACGCTACGTTGAACGACTTTTCGGGTACGCTCGGACCGGTCGATAAAAAAGCATTCGGTGGCGGTACGTATAGCGGTAATTTTGGTCCGGCTCCGCTTATTTCAACAACCGTACCGATGGTGCTTGAAAGTGCCCGGCTTTATATTGGCAATGCTGGTCAGCTAACCTTTACGGTACGTCGGTTCGATAATACCGCGATTTCGAGTGTAACGCTGGACGTAACACCAACCCGAAACCAGAGCCTCACGGCTACAACGAACGGTCAGTTAGTCGATGATCCTGATGATCAAGGGGCTGTGTATCCGCTGAATCTGAGAATTCCGCAAGCGGGCGACTATAAAATTACGATTGAGTATTCGGGTGGAGCGTCTATTTTTCGGAGTAACGTGGGTGTTAACGGATTCCCTTATCAGATAAAAACACAGAATGGCCAAGCCATTGTTTCGAGTAAAGGGGCGCTGTTTGCCAATGGGGCCAGCAACGATACGTTGAAAACATCCTGGTATTATTTCTATAATCTGCGGGCGCGCTCACTCGATTGTCCCAGCCCCGGACGTACCGCCGTATCGCCCACTAATGCTACAGCCAGTACGGCCAGCATTACGCCCAGTGGATCGGCAAGTTTTTGTCAGGGAGCCAACGTAACGCTTCAGGCCAACACAGGATCGGGATTAACGTATCAATGGTATCGTGCAGGACAGGCCATAACCGGAGCCACCAGCAGCAGTTTACAGGCCACTACGTCGGGAAGTTACGCCGTAGACGTAGCGAATGTCTGTCCGGCAGTTCGGTCATCGGCAGTGACGATTACAGCCCGTAGCGCGCAAATGCCAGTTGTTACGGTTACGGGTGGCACGCTCACGTCGAACGCTGTTTCGTCGATACAATGGCTCATTAATGGTGTGCCGATTCCGGGGGCTACAACCGCTACGTATAACGCCGGGCAAACGGGTCGGTATTCGGTAAAAGGAAATGTGAACGGCTGTGGCGAACTCGTTTCCGATGAAGTTTTAGTAACAATTTTAGCAACAGAACCCATACTTGATAGCAGTGAGTTGAGTGTATATCCTAACCCAGCCACAAAACAGATTACCGTATCGCTAACAACTACGTCGACCTTATTGCAGGCACCAACGATACGTCTAACAACGGTGCTTGGTCAATCGGTGAAACAGGCGGTTATGCAACGAGACGGTAAAACTTATCAGACGGTCTTAGATATTTCGGACCTTCCGGGCGGTACGTTTTTTGTGGTAGTTGACGATGAGCGGACAGATTCTGTCCGGGTGAAACGGATTCAAAAACACTAATCGAACTATTATTCTGCTAAGCCGCTACAGGTCGAGAAAATGTGTAAGAAACACGATGTCAAGTGGTAAAGGAGTCATTTTTCTCCTTACCCTAGTTTTTTTATTGCCTTTTCTGCCGGGTTTTCTCTCCACTGCAACAGCGCAAATTCAGAGCGATAACTGGCAAAAAGAACTGACGCTGCGATATGGTCAACTCCAGAAACAAACCCTTCGACTGGCGCAACGTAACAATTGGTTTCTCCACAAAAACTATTCCAAACAACGCATTCTTCAGCTTCAGGAAATAGATCCGCTTGGGCATCCTATTTATTTTACATCGCACAATGCAGAAGCCGCACGGGGCACACATACGCTAGCTGTACATGGTAATGGCTCCCTCCCGATTGTATTATCGGGCAATTCATCAGTCATGGCCGGTCGATTGGGACTTTGGGATGGCGGACGGGTGCTGGATACACATCAGGAATTTAAACCAACAGGTAGTTCAAACCGAATTACTCATAAAAATAACGCTACGGTTCTTAGCGATCATGCTACGCATCTGGCCGGTACGTTGGTTGCGCAGGGAATTAATGCCGATGCCAAAGGAATGGCTTACGGAGCCACTTTATCGGTTTGGGACTATACTGACGATATTCTGGAAATCAGTTCAGCGGCACCGAATCTGCTGATTTCCAATCATGCCTATGGCCCCGTGGTTGGTTGGGTATATAATGAATCACGACCGGGCAACGATCCAAATCTGAAATGGGAATGGTGGGGTAACACAACCATGAGTTCGACGGAAGATTACCTGTTCGGATTTTACACCACCCGTACGCAAGACCTCGACCGAATTGCCTACAATAATCCATTTCATCTGATGGTACGTTCGGCCGATAACAAACGGGGCGAAACTGGTCCACCAGCCGGAACATCGTATTATTTGCGCAATACCGACACGCAAAGCAAAGCTACCCGTAGCCGAAACGATACGTATGATGTAATTCCGGCCGAAGCTACAGGTAAAAATGTGCTCACCATTGGCGCGGCCAATATTAGTTACACAACTAAGAACCAACTCAATCTGGAAGGAACAACCAATTTTAGCGGTTGGGGACCAACGGATGATGGACGTATCAAACCTGATTTATTAGGCATCGGCTCTAACGTATTATCGACATTAAGCAATGGCACTACGACTTATGGAACCCTTTCAGGAACCTCTATGGCTTCGGCCAACGTAGCAGGTTCATTGTTTTTATTGCAGGAATTATATGCCAGCCAACGTGCCCCCGGATTACCCACAAGCGGACAGTTTATGCTAGCTGCTACGTTGAAAGGTTTAGCCATCCATACAGCTTATCGAACAAATCCGGCCGCCGGTCCCGATTACCGTCAGGGT
The DNA here is from genome assembly GCF_054776875.1 of Spirosoma daeguense. Classification (NCBI taxonomy): domain Bacteria; kingdom Pseudomonadati; phylum Bacteroidota; class Cytophagia; order Cytophagales; family Cytophagaceae; genus Spirosoma; species Spirosoma daeguense. The sequence continues at coordinate 314,049 of NZ_BAAHBF010000009.1, read as the reverse complement.
TGGGGCTTGCTCGACACCGAAGCCGCTGCCCGTCTGTTGCTTAATGAAGATTTGGCCCATACAATTATGGAACAGTCACTTACGCCGGGCGCACAGTTTACCCGTTCGATTGTGGCGCAAGGCTATGAGCCGCTGATTGTTACCCTTAGCTGGACAGACCCCGAAGGTAATGCTACGTCTGTAGCGCCCAGTCTGCTCAACAGCCGAACTCCAAAACTCGTTAACGACCTCGATATGCGGCTATCTGACGGTACGTATGTCGATATGCCTTTCGTGCTCGACCCCGAAAAACCCGATATGGTCGCCAGTCGCGGAAATAATAATCGGGATAATGTTGAACAGGTATACATTGCCAATCCCATTCCCGGAAAAACCTATACAATTACAATTTCCCATAAAGGAAAACTAACGTATGCGAGTCAGCCCTTTTCGTTGATTGTTAGTGGTTTAAAGCGGAGTCGTTGTGATCTCACAGCTAGTATATCACCTAACCGGGATACAACCATCTGTGACGGTTCGTCTCTCCCTCTCCGCATCACCACTCCTTCGTCGGAATTTCGTTATCAGTGGATACGTAACGGTGCTACGTTAATTGATGGAAACGGCAGTGATTATCCGGTTTCACAAGCAGGCACCTATGCACTACGTATCACCGATGAAACGGGGTGTACTGCTACGTCGGCCCCTGTAACCGTCCAACTTCGGAAGCCGTCGGCAAGCCTTACGCCAACCGGAAATCAATGGCTTTGCCCTAACCGAAAACTTATTCAATTAGAGGCTAACCCAGCCGCAGGTGCACGAGTTGAGTGGTTACGTGATGGTAAACTGATAGCCAGCAATCAACCGAATAGTTTAACCGCTACTGAACCGGGACGTTATCAGATACGGGCCTGGGAAGATGGCTGTCAGACATTATCGGCAGAAACAGTTGTACAAACATCTTCGGTCAAACAACCCGAAGTACTACCGCAGGAAACGCAACTGCTACTTCCGCAGGGAGCTACCATTACGCTACGTGCTGCGCTCGACACTTCATATAGCTACCAATGGTACCGAGACAATCAGGTATTGAGCAATGCTCTTTCGAACCGGCTGGTGGTGGCACAGGCGGGTGTTTATAAAGTGCTGGTTACCCAACAAACCTGCGAAAGCTGGTCGACAGAACGTTTCGTTCAAACGTCTGTGCTTACGGCTACTATACCTGAACCTACGAGCACGTTCTCGCTTTATCCGAACCCTGCCGAACAAACCCTTTCGATTCGGTATGAAAATCCAGCCTCGAAACAGATAGAGTTCAGGATTTTCGATTTAAAAGGAACGTTACAACAACCCGTTTTCAGGGTTAGAGCCCAAAATGGTCAGCTAAACGAGTTGCTACACATACCAAACTTATCGCCCGGTGGTTATGTACTTCAACTCACTGATGGTTCCAGTACGTTTAGCCAGCGATTTATCAAAAAGTGATCTGATCATCCTATTAAGTCAAGCTAGCTTTAACAATGCCCCCCAACCCCTCCCCTAGTTTTTAGGGGAGGGGCTTGAGTTGTCACTTTTTGAAGTCCCTCCTCTTGTTTTTAGGGGAGGGATTTAGAGTGGGGTAATATCATAAAACAAACGTCCCGAAAGCAGTGAGCTTTCGGGACGTTTGTTTTTCGTTATATAGCTACTACTCTATACTACTTTCCTTTACCAGAGGCAGCCTCTTGCGTTAACGCCAGCTTAACCGCATCATACAGGTTAACAATACCGCCTGTTTTTGATAATGAAGCAAACTCAACGTTATCAGTAGATTCTGGCCGCTGAACTTTGGTCGTATAAGGCGTTGCTGATTGCAGAATGATCCGCTTAATATCGGCGTAAGTTAGTTTCGGGAAATACGATTTCAGAACCGCAGCTACACCCGCAACAACTGGCGACGCCATGCTGGTACCGCTGTTGTTTTCGTATTTGCTACCCGGAACGGTCGAATAAATATCTTTCCCTGGCGCAAACACGTCTACGTTTTTCTTGCCATAGTTTGAGAAACTAGCCACCAGATCACTTGTATTTGGTTCAGCGCTGGCACCAACGGTAATTACGTTCGCAATCTCCGAACCGTCCATAAACCGGGCTGCCGGATAACTGGCCGACGTATCGATATCTTTTCCATCATTACCAGCCGCGTGTACTAACAACACACCTTTCGACAGGGCGTATCGCTCGGCATCTTCAACCGCTTTGCGCTGGGGCGAGTAATCTTTACCGAAGCTCATGTTGACGATCTGAGCGCCATTGTCTACTGCGTACCGAATGGCATTAGCGATGTCTTTATCCCGCTCATCGCCATCGGGAACAGCCCGAACGCCCATAATCTGTACGGCGTCAGAAATTCCCATAATGCCGAGATTGTTAGTCCGGTCGCCACCGATGATTCCTGCTACGTGTGTACCGTGGTCAGGACGAGGGCCAGCAATATCGGGGTTACCGTAATCGCGTTGATTTACATTGTTTGGGTCGTCGCCAACAATAGCACGAGCATCAAATTCTGGATTATAATTGAATTCGGCCCGCGACTTTAGTTGACCGTTGGCTTTCTCCAGTTCGCTCATCACTACGTCGGCGCTGGCGGCTTTCTGATCACGTAGCAACCGAAGAATGCCCATAACAGGCCGTTTCAGACTGGCATCGGTCAACGTATCAGATGCTTTGCGTAGCGTAGCCGTATCGAGGGATGTTACGTTCAGCGTTTTTTTCAACATCGTAACAGCCGTCGAAAACTGCGTATAAAACTGGCTGATACCCTGATACTGCGCCTTGTACTGCTCCTGATTTTTCAGAACCTCCGCCTTTGTTTTTACGTAGAGGTCATACTCTTTCTGCTCGGCAGGCTTGAGCGATTTACGGTCTTTGCCTTCATATTTTGGCTTCAGTTGCACATAAAGCCGGGTTACTTCGGCCGATTCAACATCCACGTTACGTCCATCTTTACCGCCAATAAAATTCCATCCGTGAATATCATCGACATATCCGTTTTTATCGTCGTCAATACCATTTCCGGGAATCTCTTTTGGGTTTTTCCACAAAATTCGTTTAAGATCTTCGTGGGTTGTATCAATGCCGCCGTCGATAACCGCTACAACCACAGGCGTAGGCTTACGATCTTTAAGGAGTTCACGATAGGTACGTTCGACACTGATGCCTGCCGTATTATCGGTTTTATCGCGCAGATACCACTGCGTTTCCTGCGCCGAAGCTGCTACCGATAGCAACCCAACCGACGCACAGATAAGAAGTTTCTTCATGTATGACAAACAGAGAATAAACCGTACAAGTTACAAAGAAGCTATTGTTTACGTTCTTAAAACTTGTTAAACGGCAACATAAGCGGCTTTATGGTTTGCTATGTTTAGTGTTCAGATAATGTTCACGTAGTAAATCGTCACCCCAGTCATTCGTTAAATCACGAACAACCGTATGGATGTGATTGGCATTGGTTTGCGTGTTGTCGTACTCAATCAGAATGGTTGGTCCGTGAATTCGATAATACCAGCCTTTGCCTTCTCCCAATGCGGGAGTTAGATCACCCGCCCAGGCAAAACGGAGGTTATCGAGGCCATCTTTTTCGAGCTTATCCATCTGCTGTTTGGCCAACGTAATACGGTAATTTGCGAGGTAAACCTGTAATAAATCCAGAAACAGTTTGCGTTGATCAGGTTTCATATCGGCTAGCCTTATGCCTTCCATTTTTTCGAGCGATGCCTTTCGTTTGTTGCTGGTTACGATGTCGGGGTAAGCAATTGAAGCGATAATGACCTGTTTGCGTTGGTTATCATCGAAGGTTTTAAGCAGTGAAAATGCTCGCTCTGTTTCCTGACGTAGTATTTGCCGACCTTTCTGCGGTAAACTTTTCACCCGCTCGTCCGACATCCGTTTATCTGCCATTTTAGGGTCATATTCCAGAATAGCCGGGTTAATACCGAAAAACGTAGGTGTTTGTGCCAATACCTGACCTTCCATTGACAGAAATTGCAGTGATAAGTGATGCCCCTCTATTCGCCAGCTCCATATACTTTTATCAGCAGGTTCACCAAAAATGGTAAATGAGAAATTATCGGGATCGCGATACGTATCGTTTGGTGGGCGATTATCAATGACACGTAGCACGTTCTCGGTATCCATAATATCCATGGCTTTCTGATAGCCCTGTACGCTAAGGCCAGTTTTCAGAAGCGCCAATGCCGCTTTACGTTGCTCAGCACTCATCTGCTTCATCGACAATCCTTTCCGTTCACGCGGCACAAAATGCCAGTTATATCGCTCTGCATCATCGAGCGGAAACGTAGCCAGCTTACGTTGCTCGGGAGATAGAGTTGCCAGAAACGTAGTAGCCGTTTCCAGCATTTCATCTTTCAGACGCTGTTTTACGGGTAATGTACTAGCTGAGGGAGCAATTTGAGCGAGGGCCGAGCTGGTTAGCAACCAGCAGAAAAGAAGATTTCTCATATACATGCCATTTTACGCCCCTACAAAAGCAGCCTATAATCTACATCTACCTGTATGCCAGCAGCCTATAGCTTCTTCTCGATGAAGCCTTTCCCTATTTAGATAACATTTTTACCAACAACTGTAGGTATTTACGAGTTAATAAAGGCAATCCTATTCACTAAGTACGACTATGTCAAACCGGCCTAATGGCACTGGACCTCTCGATTTTCTGGCGATGCGTTATCTCCGGCAGTCTCTCGAGGTAGCGCATCCGGTCGATGAACCGTACGTACTGAATCCTATAGAAAGTCGGGTCATTCGCCGGACTAAGGTCATTACGTTAATTCTGTCGGCTATGTTGGGGGTGCTGGGCGTACTACTGCTCTACGCACCACAATATTTATGGCCCCATTTGTTTGCTACCACAGACGTAACGATTCTAGGTACTACGTATGAAATTCCACTGGTAACCTCTCTGTATGGATTACTATTGGTCTATCTGGAAGTTAACTTACTGATTGCGTTAAACCTGCGAAGTGTTGCTATGATTATGCAGGTTTGCCAGTTTCCAAGCGCGCACGATGCTCAATATGATCGACACTTACGCGCTTTAGCCGACGCTGCGCTTGAAAAAACGAACCGGGGTATACTTCGTTTCGGTATAGACCCGTATCTGAATTTACCTCGCTGGGGGCTCACTATTTTTTTCCTGTTGAACATCGCTAAAGCAGCTATGAGCAATATAGTGCTGAAGTTTTTCCTTAAGCGGTTTTTAGGGCGGTTTGCATTACGTCAGGTGGTCGATCTGGCGGGTATGCCTATCTATGCCTTCTGGAATGCCTGGGCATCCTGGCAAGTGTTGCACGAAGCTCAGGTACGTATTATGGCACCTACCACCATCCGCGAGTTTGTTCATGAATTGTATGACGAATGGGGTAAAGATGCTACGTTCCGCCCGTTAGTTCTGGAGGCACTTCAGTACGTAGCAATTCTGAAACGTCAGTATAATTATGCCCATTTTCTGCTCACCGAAACGCTGGTAGATCGCTTCGATTTGCGTGTGAATGCGCCACTCATGGGCAATTTTCCTGAACAGGCTATGCAAGCCCCTGAGTCCGTTCGGCGTGGGTTAGAACGACTTATTGTTTTTGGCGTTTTGGTTGATGGTAAACTTTCCTGGCTCGAAAAAAGACGGCTGAATGAGCTTCGGAAAAAGAATTTCCTAACTTATTCAGCCGCCGACATCCAGCGCCTTGGTAACGATTACAATCAGGGGCGCGGCTTGTGGGTGTAAATTACAATTTCTTGCCTTCGGAAAAGATATCTTCCTGATCCAGCATTTGCGGGTTCACAAATACGTCGGCTTCGTTCATTGTCCGGCGAATAGGTTCTGTAGAAGGGCTTTGCCGATGGTGTTTATAAGCACTATCCGATGAATAATGGCAAACAAACGATTTACGAGTTAGAACGGAATTTCGAATTTCATCGCCCCCATGCGCTAAAGCAGCGTGCCATAGCAACACATCGCCTTTTTTAATAAGCAGCGTTTTCTTTTCCAGCCCCTCTTTTTGGCAAGCATCGTCCAGATAATTAGCGAAATCGTTTGGATTTAATGTCGATTTATTGTTGAAGAAAATACCATTGCCGAAGTTGAATTTGCCAATAGTATGCGAACCCGGATAATAAAATAATGGCCCGGAATCGATATGCACATCTTCCAGTGCAATCCAAGAAGCAGCCAGATGACTCGGAATTTCCGATACTACGTAAGCAAAATCCTGATGGGTAGCCTGCTGACTTCCATATTTAAACAACAGACTTTGCATGGCAATCACTTTGTCATTAAATACAGCTTTCAGAAAAGTGACAATGTTGTTATTCAACATGATTTTCTTCCCGATCACTGAGTTTTCATGAAAATCCATGAACTTGATGTAGGGGCCATTCAGTACGTTCTGTGGCACATTTTTAATTGGCTGAACGGGGTTCGCCTGATATTCGGGCAAATCGATACGTACTAATGTTTCATATTTTTCGTGATGCGCAATCAGTTCTTCTACTTCGCTCCAAAGCTGACTTAGCCATTCTGTCTGAATAGCCTGTTCCAGAATAACATAACCATTCTGCTTCCAGAATTTCATCTTTTCGGCCAGATCATAAGGCAGATTATGGGAGGCAGGGTATTTCTTTACGAATTCATCTATATCAGCCCCTTTTTTATCAATCCAGGGCAACGTAGCGTATTCAAACTCGGTAACGTTTTTTTCGGGCATCAGCGTCCGTTTAGCCACGGACTTCAGTTTGCTAAATAAGCTGCTCATGGTAAGGGGGTTGTTATTTCCCTAAAATAAGCAAAAAAAACAATAGAATATTCACAAATGAATTATCATAAGTTTACCGAAAAAAGTCAACCTTATACTTGTTCAACCGTGTTGTTTCGAGTTACTCTTACTTCGTTTATTCGTTTATCATCGGCCGACAGAACATGAAACGTAAATCCTCCATAAGTTGTCTCATCTTCTGGTTTGGGTAATCGATTAAACAATTCCAATAACAATCCACCCAGTGATTCGCTGTCACCCTGAGCACCTTCGAACGTAGCGATATCGACATTCAGAACCCGACACACATCGGTTAACAATAGTTTCCCTTCAAAAATAACGGTACGTTCATCTTCGCGCCTATATCCAACCGTAGTTTCATCGTCGAACTCGTCGTTGATATCACCAAAAATTTCTTCAATAATATCTTCCAGCGTGACCAGCCCACGAGTGCCGCCATACTCATCAACAACAATGGCAATATGTACACGGCGCTGCTGAAAATCCTGAAGAAGGTCATCTACTTTTTTATTCTCAGGTACGAAATAGGCCGGACGTAACAACTCCTGCCAGCGGAACGTATCATCCTGATGAATGTGGGGCAGTAAATCTTTAATGTAGAGAATTCCCTCAATCTGGTCGAGCGATTCATGAGAAACAGGCACTCGTGAGTAACCAGAAGCGTTGATCTGAGCCAACAGTTCGCTAAACGGTAACTCATCATCAACCGATGAAATATCGAGTCGCGCACGCATCACCTGGCGTACTGTCAGATTGCTAAAATTCACGATACCTTTTAGAATCTCTTTCTCTTCAAGGGTAGCATCATTTCCGGTCAATTCAACAGCCTGACTTAACTCTTCTACAGATAACTTATAACCACGTCGCTGGATTCTCCGGTCAACCTGATTGCTTATCGAAACGAGGAGCATAGCCAATGGCCGAAAAACCAACAGCCCTGCCTGAGCCAGTGAGGCTGTCCGACGGGCCACCATCAGGTTATTCTGGCTGGCGTATACTTTCGGTATTATTTCCCCAAATAATACAATTGTGACAGCTAATATGATTGCCACACCTGCTAACACCCACGCCGACCCATGCGCTTGTGAAAATGCCCAAGTGAGGTACGTAACAATAACAACAATGGCAATATTGAGAAGATTATTGAAGATGACTAACGATGCCAGCAATCGTTTAGGACGCTCCAGCAAACTGGCAATACGTCGATCTTCACCTTTTTGACTATCGCGGCAGAAGGCCCGATCATCGGGCGAGAGGGAGAAAAAGGCGGCCTCAGACGCCGACACCAGCGCAGCTAGTGTTAAGAGAAACAGAATTAGAGCCAAATATGGCCCATACAAATTAAAATAGGTGCCCCAGCTTTCTGCAGCTGGGAGCACCTGTCGAGGAAGGGGATCACTAAGGTCCATGTATTATTAGATCTCGTTCAACAAAGGAGCGTGTTTGCTGACATTAGAAGGGTAAATCGTCGTCAGCACCGCCACTTTCAAAAGGCACCGGCTCCGGAGCCTTGCGAGCAGCGGGTTGCGGTCGGGGAGCGGCTGGTTGTGGAGCAGGGGCCGTCTGAACTGGAGCAGCCTGCTGGCGAGCTGGTGCTTCATAACTGGAATCATTATCCCGGTCGCTATTTGGGCTTCCTAACAACTGCATGGTAGTGGCCCGAACACGTAGTGAAGTCCGCTCTTTGCCTTCTTTATCTGTCCAGATTTCGGTACGTAACCGGCCTTCAACGTAAACAGAATTACCTTTCTTTAAATATTTTTCAGCCACTTTGGCCTGTTCATTCCACAATTCAACCCGAAACCACTCTGTCTGTTCTACTTTCTCGTTATTCCGATTGGTGAATTTTTCCGTAGTGGCTACATTAAACGTTGCGACAACGGCTCCACCATCGAGATAGCGCACTTCAGGATCGGCACCTAAGTTACCGATTATGGTCATCTTATTAAGACTTGCCATGGTATTTGTTTTGTTGGTTACGTACTAAAAAAGCGTAGCATATAAGAGGATTAAAGATACTGATATTTACTGGCTTATCCAAGCAGTTTCTCTAAATAGTTTGTAATTAGAACGGGCTTGGGAAGCTGGTTAATTTCGCGAAAATTGTACCATTTCAACCCCATAGACAAGCTGTTTATCTCTTCTTCTGCTACGTCGATTATATAAAACTGAGCTCGTATACGCTGGTGCGAAAGCAACTGTGAAGACATAACAGGCGGCTCAGCTAAAATGCTTTTTTTCACCAGTTCGTCAACAGCTTCCAGCATAGGTAAGTCACGTAACGCGTTCTTAGGCTCATCGGTTTCAATCAGATAAAAATCATGCAGATTTTGCCAGATATCCCGACCGATACGTTCGCGCAGGGCAATTTTGCCGTTAGCCCGAAAGACGAGATAATTAAAGAATCGCTCTCGTACCGGTGCTTTTTTTGCTTTAACAGGCAACCGGTGCTGTTGACCGGTGAGATAAGCTACACACTGCTGCTGCAACGGACACAGAAGGCAGTCGGGCGAAACAGGTGTACATTGAATAGCCCCAAACTCCATAATGGCCTGATTGTAGGTAGCAGGGTCATTAGCCGATTGAATTAATCGGGCAGCCAGAGCCGCAAAGGTTTTCTTAGCGCTTGTTGTTGTAATATCTTCCTCAATCCCGAAAACACGAGCGAGTACTCGATACACATTCCCATCGACAACAGAAACGCGTTCACCAAAAGCAAAAGAAGCAATGGCTGCCGCAGTGTACGCTCCTACTCCTTTCATTTTCAGGAGGTCACTATATGTATTAGGGAACTTCCCTCCCAGCACCTCAGTTACATAACGAGCCGTCTGGTGTAAATTTCGGGCACGGGAGTAATAACCAAGTCCCTGCCAGAGCCGAAGCAATTCACGTTCATCAGCCGCAGCCATATTGGCCACTGTTGGGTAGGCATCAACGAAGCGTTCATAATACGGTTTTCCCTGTGCTACGCGAGTTTGTTGCAGAATAATTTCCGACAGCCAGATACGATATGGATCGGTAGTATGTCGCCATGGAAGGTCTCGTTTATGGTATTCATACCACGTTTCAAGAGTGGGGGCAAAAGTGGTTTCGATTGTGTTAATGTCTGATTGCCAATTCAAAGTAAAAAGAGAAAATGTGCAGTCCTTCTGAAAAACGAGCCCGCGAAAGTTTTTAAATTTATGGGAAACCCCTACCTTTGTGCTCCCGTTTTAGGACCCCAATTTTCAACAATGTAATAAACGTTAAAGTTTAAGAAGTCGTGACGAAAGCAGACGTAATTGCAGAGATTGCCGAAAAGACCGGTATCGATAAAGCAGAAGTAACAAATACACTGGAAACGTTTTTTTCGGTAGTAAAAGATTCATTAGCCGAAGGCGAAAACATTTATGTACGTGGCTTTGGCAGTTTCATCAATAAGAAAAGAGCCCAGAAAGTAGCCCGGAATATCTCGCAAAATACCGCTATGGTTATTGCTGAGCATTATATTCCAAGCTTTAAGCCTGCCAAAGTTTTTGTTGAGCAGGTAAAAACCAGCGAAAAAACAAAGGTAGAAGCGTAAGAAATCTGAACGCCTGATTCTCGGGCATAGGCAAGGTCGTGTTCACATCATGAATAAATCAGTGCTGTTTGTTATCATCATGGCTTCGGCCCTAACGGTAGGACTATACTCGTTACCGAAGGTGGCTGTACGAAATGAAAACAAACAACTCAGTGAACGCACTACCCAAAGCTCTAGTCAGCATAGTACTGGTGCAAAAAATGGAACCGCTCCAACAGAACCCTCTGCTGGAGCGGCCATGCACGAAAAGCCGATGTCGGCTGAGCAGCAAAAAAGCTTGTTGACGCTGCGAACCGAGTTTCTTTTGGCTCCTGCCACTCAGAAAATAGCTACCGGAGAAAAACTAATAACGTTTTTCAGAGAAGCTACGCGCTACGATAGTGCAGCCCACTATGCAGGTATACTGGCAACAGAGCAACCCACCGAACAAAATTTGCTTAGAGCGGGCGATCTTTATTTCGAAGCCTACACCTTTGCTGTTGATACAAAGAAAACAGCTTTTCTAGGGCAGAAAACCCGTGATTATTATCAGCAGGTTCTCGCTAAGAATCCAGATATGTTATCGGCAAAGGCCAATATGGCGATGACGTATGTCAACACCGATACGCCAATGCAGGGTATTATGCTTCTGCGGGAAGTAATCAAACAGGACCCAACCAATGAGCTGGCACTGTTTAATTTGGGGTTGTTATCGATGCGTTCGAATCAATATGAACGTGCGATTGAACGGTTCCGACAGATTCTGGTAACAAATCCAGCTAGCCGGAAAGCTCAGTTTTATCTGGGTATCAGTCTGGCCGAAGCTGGGCAAAAAGCCGAAGCCAGACAAGTGCTGGAACAGGTAAAAAAACAGGAAAAAGACCCGCAAATTCTGGCGGCAGTTCGTGAATACGAAGAGCGGCTCAAGTGAGAATGTATAATGTAAAATGGGCAATGAATTATAACTGATTTTATTCATTTCTCATTCTACATTTTTCATTATACATTGATTTTAAGGGCTTTGTCGATTGACAAGCCGACATGTATTTTAACTATTAAAACATTTATTGACTATGCCTTGCGGTAAAAAACGGAAGCGGCACAAGATTGCTACTCACAAACGGAAAAAACGGCTCAGAAAAAACCGGCATAAGAAAAAATAGTTTCAGATTCCAGGTTTCAAGCTTTAGGTTCGCTGAACGGTAAATGTGATGGTTGAAACCTGGAACTTACTGCTATTTTTTGTGAAAGCCCGTGCCGGTCTGCAAAGTCCGAACGTGGCTTTTTTCTTTTTTACATAGCCATTCTAACCGTAAATTCATCTTGTGAGTAATGAATTAGTTATCAGTTCGACTCAGAAAGGTGATCGGATCGCGCTCTTGCAAAACAAGAGATTGCTGGAGTATCACGAAGAAGAGCTAGACAGCAGTTTCACTGTTGGCGACCTTTACTTAGGAACAGTTAAGAAACTATCATCAGGCCTTAATGCTGCCTTCGTAGATGTAGGGCATGAAAAAGATGGATTTCTACACTATCAGGACTTAGGGCCTAATGTTAACTCACTCAATAAGCTGGTAAAGGATGTGATTGCCAAACGCGTCACAACCGGAAAGCTGAGTGGTATGAAGTTGGAGCCTGTTATCGAGAAAATCGGTAAAATTGATAAGGTGCTCACTAAAAATGCACCGATTCTGGTTCAGGTGGTAAAAGAACCCATCTCAACCAAAGGTCCACGCCTTTCCTGTGATATTTCCATTGCGGGCCGCTATCTGGTCCTTGTGCCATTTTCGGATGGCGTCAACCTTTCGAAGAAAATTACAGACCGTGCCGAACGGTCGCGGCTGATGCGGCTCATGTCGTCATTGAAGCCACAGAATTTCGGTGTCATTGTGCGCACAGTAGCACAGGATAAAGATGTTGAAGAGCTTGACCGCGACTTACAGAATTCGCTGGCCAAGTGGGATCAGGCCATTAAATCGCTGGCCGATGCGAAGCCCCGTGATCGTGTGCTTGGCGAAATGAATCGAGCCTCTTCGATTCTTCGCGATATGCTCAATGAATCGTTTGAAAGTATTACGGTTGATACAAAAGAGTCTTTCGACGAAATCCGTAATTATATTCACACGATTGCCCCAGAGAAAGAGAAGATTGTTAAACTCTACTCGGGCAAAACAAAGATTTTTGAGAGCCTTGGGCTCGAAAAGCAGCTAAAATCCTTGTTTGGCAGATCAGTTAGTCTGCCAGGTGGTGGCTATCTGATTATTGAGCACACCGAAGCGTTGCATGTCATTGATGTAAATAGTGGCAATAAATCGAATTCGGAAGAAGATCAGGAAGCTACAGCCATCAGTGTAAACCGGGAAGCCGCTAAAGAAATTGCCCGACAACTTCGCTTACGCGATATGGGAGGTATTATTGTTGTTGATTTTATCGACATGAAGAAAGCAGAAAATAAAAAGCTTCTGCAAGATATCATGCGCGATGAAATGAAACCAGAACGGTCTAAATTCACAATTTTACCGCTCACCAAGTTTGGCCTGATGCAGATTACCCGTCAGCGTGTAAGGCCTGAAATGAACGTTGTAACTCGAGAAGCTTGCCCAACCTGTGGTGGTACGGGCACAATACAGGCAAGTGTATTGGTAACCGACGTAGTGGAGAATAATCTGGATTATATCCTGACAAAGCAAAACGAACGAGGAATTTCAATCTCAATGAACCCCTTCCTGTATGCTTATTATACCAAGGGTATCTACTCAAAACAGGTGCAATGGTATTTTAAATACAAAACATGGGTTAAGCTGGTCAAAGATAGCTCATTAGGTATGGTAAACTTTAAGTTTTTCAATAAATCTGGTGACGAAATCGAGATTAGTAACAATGTCTAAAACGTAGTAAAATTTTACTACGTTTCTTTTAAATAGTCAAAAGCCCGTAAAGTTAGACTTTACGGGCTTTTGACTATTTAAAAGAAATAATTTGACTTAATGAACAATTTCCATCTCCATTAATTCTGCAAACATCTCGTGACCAACCACTTCTTCGAGCGACTCAACCGCCTTGAGGTTCAATAACAAATCGCGCAGATCTTCAGTGATTTCATACGTCTGATATAGACGACGATCAAATAAAATAGGCGCTTGTTCAAGGTCACAGAGCGTATAACGATTTTCGTTAAATACAAGCTGCTTCAGATTCGGTTTGAAGAACTTGTTTTTAGGTGCTTCAGGCTCCAGAAACATGTGAATATAATTCCATCCTTCCCATTGATCTGGATATCGGTTCAAAAACGGCCAGAAAGCGTCAAAAAGCTGTTGCATTGCCTCACGACAGTACATTTCCCGATCACTCTGGGCAATAGGCCTACTGGGTTTCAATGTATGGAGCACATTGGTCAAGTCAGGTTGGCGATAGCTAACCACAGGTACAATGGGAACACCCGTTGCATGCGACAAATAACCAACTCCTTTGCGGGTCAAAATTCGTCTATTTCCAAACCGCACAGGCAGAAACTGCTCCTCTTCGCCTTCTTCTGGTGCGGTTTCAGGACTTCCATCTACATAAACAATCAACGAGCGACCTGCTTTTAATTCACGTAGAACCGTTAATCCAGCAGTGGGGCTACCTGTTTCTACAATCCGAAACAGATTTGTCAAACCATGTTTTTGACGAAGCCCTTCAGCATGCTCAATTAAATCTTTGCCCTGACTCCGACTCATATTGTTACCTACTAACAACACACAATCGACTCCCCTACGGAAAAGTACACTTGTTAATAAGCGATAGGAGCCAAGATGATAAGTACAATAGATTTTGTTACCCTTATCTTTATTAAATACACTTTCATCTCCACGGAACTTAACCAAATCGCCAGACGTTAAACACTTTTGGTCAAACGTTGTAAAAACTTGGTTTAATAACAGCTGCTGAAACAACGCTTCGTGTTTCCTACGGGGTATAGATGGTATAAGATTCTCTACATTTGCTGAGAATGTAGTGAACTTCATCAGGTATCCCCGTTCCTTTTGCAAGTCTATTTGCTCGAAGTGTTCACGACAGCGGGCTAATTCCTGCTTATAAAGATGCTGTGTTGTTACCATAGAGAAGAAGGTAGCTTAAAGCGAGAAAACTGGCTTAGATATGCCTTTAAAATCAGTGTTCGTAATATAGCAACATGCGCTAGATGCTAACACAAATTGTAAAATATTGTTAGATTCTGACTTAGAAGCCGTTTTAGAAACATTTTTAAGAACTTGAACTGGCTTAATGTTGAATTGCTTTTTCATGGGAATACTTTGTAGTTTTTGAGTAGTTTTCATGCTGAATTTTCAGCACGATTATTGTTAACTTTTACTACTGCAAAGCTACCGGCCCAATGAAAGGGCATCAATCACGAGAAAGTCACAATTACTAGTTGGTTTTAGTTAAATATTACTACTATCTTGGTGGTACTTTTGAATAAGCTGGCAATATGAAGGAAATTCGAATCACTCGAGACTTCTTACGAAACCCCATGAACAGTCTGATTGTAATGGTCTGCATTATAGCTGTCTGGGAATCGATTTCGTGGTCGGCAGCTTATAATGTAAAGCTTCACAAAGCACAGGAAGTAGGCGGAATACTGACATACATACGCATGTTCTTATGGACGATGATTATTCCGGAAACAATTACGGTTTATATCACCTTCACATTACTTGACTTTTATCATAAGCTTAGAAATATAGAAGCTGTAGATAACAACTGGCCAGCAATCTTTCGGTATCAATTCAAATTGTCGCCAGTTATATTTTTAGCCTTTTTTGTATTTAATCCTATAACCCAGACAGTTCGGTTTTTTCTGGAGCAATTCCCAAAATATTCTATTTCAAGCTATATCAATGAATATATATTGTATACATATTCATTGCCTATGTATTTTAAGTACCTCTTTCCTGTCATTCTGATAGGCTATATTGCTGTTAATATTTCCTTAGTAAAGGATTTTATACAACAAAGAAAGCAAGCTCAGGAAAAAGCCGAAGCTGAAGCGGCAGAAGCTTCTCAGAAAGCACTTGCCTTGTCGGCTATATTTACGCCCCAACCTGTAGTTTCAACAAATTATTTATCTCACCTAAAAGGTAAAAGCGCAATTGCAGCGGGCGAATTGGATTTTCCGACCAATGATGCCTATTTCTTCACTATAGAGGATAGGTTTTATTATGCCGAACTGCCCAAAGGTAGGTATATGATCGTAAAAACGCTAAATGAACTGGAAACGGAGCTTGATCCCAATCAGTTCTTCCGGATAAAAAGAGACTATATTGTTAACCGGGCTGCTGTTTTAAACTACGCTTATTGGGAAAATGGAAAGTACATTGTTCGGCTTAACACACCAACACGTCACGAAATTGTAGTTCCTCGTGCGCGGATGCAGGAATTCCGGGAATGGCTACAGAAAACTTCTCCACCCGATAATACTTCGAATTCGCTAGTAATGTCGTCACTTCTAAACTAGTGGTCTTCAGAGATAATTCTTCACAGAAATACCATATCGAGGCAATTGCCGGCAGCTACCTAGTTCCAATTTTCTGGCGATGTGCGTTTTATGATTAACTGCTGTGCGGTAACTAATTCCTAATTCTGCTGCAATTTCAGTAGCCGTATGTCCATAAGCGATCATACGTAGTACTTCACGTTCACGCTCAGTAAGGCGGCTTAATTCTTCACGAGTTTGCTCAGCTATCACTTCAACACCATAGTTTCGGAGCAAATTCATAAAACCTGTACTATAATAACAACCGCCATCACTGACCGTTTGAAAACAACGGTATAATTCATCCAAACCATCCGATGAATACAGAAACCCATAGAAGCCCATCTGCATAGCGTTCGCTACGGTACGTAAATCGGGTTTGCTTGTATAGAGAATGAATTTTGTCTGTGGATTGGCCTGCCGCATTTCCTGAACAATCTCAAACCCTCGCTGGCCTGAAATTTCCGATTCAAGAATAACGCATTGAGGTCGTTTCACCCGGATCTGTTGAAGAGTATCTTCCATTTCAACAGCTCGTCCCACTACGTTGTAGCCTTGTTCTTTGAGAAGCTGACTTAACACCTCGCAAGTGAAAAGCTCAGACTGGGCAACGAGAATAGAAAAGTCGCGCCTTCGAATAGCGAATTTTTTATTAGCCTCCTGGCTAATAGTGGAATTGTTCATGATGGTCTTACACTTATGGGAGATTGAAGATACTACAGATATTTGAGTTATGGTAACTACAAAACAACAAAATCATCATTTAGCTAATCAACCACAAAACAGAAAATGAGTTGATTTAGGGTGATTCTGATCAATTATAAGCCTCTTTTTGGGTGATTTCGTCCGGAACAGTGGTGATTTCAGACAATTGGACTTGATTTTAGGGGTTTTAGAGGGATATTTTTGATTCATCAAAGCGAAAAACAAAGAGTTCATTTTTTTAGAAACGCAGGCAATGAATCAGGAAAATTTAGCAACCATGTCGAACTACGAAGTATCACCAGCAGAGATGGAAGTAATGGTTATGGAGTGGGCAAAAGCTACTGAGTCGTTTCATGCTCGCTATGCCAAGCTAACAGGTGTCATTAATATTCTGGAAAAAAGCACCCGTAAACAAACTTCGGCAACCCGTGATCGCCTGCGTCGTTTAAAAGGACTTCGTAAACAAATGGGAGATACATTGATGACTTTGCTGCTCGACATGTCGGGGCAGCGTTCCAGTCGTTCTCCTCTTCCTTCAAAACCCGGTCAACTTCAGTCGCATGCTAGCCTGCTGCGCGAAATGAGCCGTGAAATCGATGCCGAACTGATTCCCCTCACAACGGTAGCGCAAGCTTAGTGTTCACCCGACCCTAATGATAAAGGTAGCCCTGGACTGATACAGCCCAGGGTTTTTTTATGCCTATACTTAAAGTGTTACTTTAACCTGATATAACCGTCCCCAGCAGATTGGATATATGCATATCAATACGTTTGAAATGCATGTATTCGGCCAGAAGTGCATCGGCTTCTTCAGGAGTTTGTTTATGTGACTCACGTAACAATTGCTGTAGAGCCGCCATACGTTGCTCTGCCAGCATTTTCTTAATACGTAGTATATTCCGATAAGCCGCATCAGCCAGTATGCCTATCTCAGCTTCTGATGGTACAATAATCTCATGTTTCAACCAGCCATCACTTATTTCGTAGCGCGGGGTAGTCAGGTGAATTGTCTGTTGCTGAAGCAACGTATCATCAGTATGATCCCGATTCAGAAAATCGGCAGATGTTAAAATATCTCCACGACTATAAGCCTCTCGAAAGAGAGTAAGCATCAAATTAAAAGGCGACGTTTGGAAGTCTATTTCATGCAATTCGCTTAGTATATATTGACAAACTGTAATACCGGGTTCCAGTTCACGCGCACCATAATTAACCAATAATCGAATGCATTCTTCTTCCTGATACGATAATGGAGTTTTTACAACTTTTGATTCGGTAGTTGCTGGCTTTGATACTGTGCGGGGAGTATCAATATCCGGAAACGGACTATCGTTGCCACTAAATCCTTCAAGTAATGCATTGATATCATCAATCGATGGCTCTGGCTGATTACTTCCTGATGGCTGTGTTCTCGACGTGGTGCTACGTTGCTGACGATCTGCATCTTTTTTATGCTGCTCCTGCTGTTGACGTAATAATCGGTTTATTTCGGAGATGACCGACTGTTCGCTCACATGAAAAACCTGTGCCACTCGTTGTGAAAGTGTCTGGCGTTTCAGCAGATCAGGTATTTTTGTAATACTGGCACATACGTCTGAAATGCCTTCTGCTCGTTTTAGCGGATTATCGCCAGCTTCGGCTAACCACTGACTGGCTTTAAAGTCGATAAAATCCTGCGATTTCGCTTTGATATACGCCTTAAAAGCTTCAGCACCTACCTTGTGTACGTAACTATCCGGATCTTCGCCGTCGGGCAACAATAGCAGGCGCAGATTAAGCCCTTCTTCCAGAACCATATCGAGCCCACGTAGCGCAGCTTTGATACCGGCGGCATCGCCATCATAAAGAATCGTTACGTTAGGTGTAAAACGAGCAATAAGCCGAATCTGCTCCGTTGTCAGTGATGTTCCCGATGAGGCTACTACGTTCTTAATACCGGCCTGATGCAACGAAATAACATCGGTATACCCTTCGGTGAGATAACAAACGTCTTCCTGACGGATAGCTTGCTTCGCCTGAAAGATGCCATATAAGACCTGACTCTTATGGTAGGCCGCTGTTTCAGGGGAATTTAAGTATTTAGGCTGATTTTTATCGGCCTTCAGAATCCGGGCACCAAACGCAATTACGCGCCCCGATACGTTATGAATCGGGAACATAACCCGTCCTCGGAAACGGTCGAATATTTTACGGTTACCTCCCCCCTCTCGCTCTTTGGTAAGAATTAGACCAGCTTTCTCTAGCAACTCAATGCTATATCCACGACGTTGCCCCTCCTGAAGCAGTGCGTCCCAAGCATCGAGTGTGTAGCCCAGTTCAAAAGCTTCGATGGTTGGGTTCGTAAAGCCGCGCTCTCGAAAATAACTCAAGCCAATACCTTTTCCTTCATCGCTAGTGAGCAATAATTCCTGAAAATAGGTTTTGGCAAAGTTGAGCACAATTAGCAAGCTCTCCCGTTCATTCTGACGTAGCAGTTCTTCGGGTGTCTGTTCCTGCTCTTCAATCTCGATACCGTACTTTTTGGCCAGATAACGTAATGCTTCGCCATAGCCAATGTTTTCGATATCCATCACAAAACGTACTGAATCGCCTGCTTTTCCACAGCCAAAACACTTATAAATCTGTCTGCTGGGATTAACGTTGAATGAAGGCGTCTTTTCATTGTGAAACGGACAGCACGCAATGTAATTCGTACCCCGTTTTTTCAACGATACAAAGTCATTGATTACTTCCAGTATATCAGAAGCCTGACGAATTCGTTCAACTGTTTCTTCGGGAATACGCATCGTAGGGAGTTATTTCTAATACCACTTATCAAAGTTACACCGAAAGTTACCCATCCGGAATCATATCGGTTGGTATACTGGTCAAATACGATTTTCTGGCAGCGTTTTTGCTCATTTTACTATACTATATACGTATTATCTAAAGTATTGCTTACATACTACTGATTGTTATGGACCAAACCCATACTTCTCCTCTTTCTGGAAAATACACTACATCTGGAAGCAAACGAAATCAACGTAGCATACTCGTTATGGCTATGCTGCTTACGTTAATTCAAGCTTGCCGAAAGCAACCAACTGATCCGGTTCAGCCAGGCGTGCCAACGGCGAATGGTAAAGCAACAGAGTTATATAACAGTGATGTAGCCATGAAGTGGTCAGCTCTTCAGCTAAAACTGTCGAAAACAACACCGGGTTTTGGGCCTGTTGTTGCCGCAAGGGCGTTTGCTTATGCAGGTTTAGCGATGTATGAAGCCGCTGTACCGGGCATTTCAACCCGGAAATCGCTGGCGGGGCAACTTCAGGGTTTAACTACGCTACCACAGCCTGAAGCAGGGCAAACTTATAACTGGGCGCTGAGTACAAATGCCGCTGAGGCAGCTATGCTTAAAAATCTGTTCCCAACTACAAATGCCGCCAATAAAACCACGCTAGACTCGCTTGAAACGGCGCTACATACTGAGTTTAAGGACACAGATGATGCTGTCAATCAACGATCGGTAACGTTCGGAAAGCAAATTGCTGACGCTTTGTTCGAATGGTCGAAAACAGACGGTGGACACGAGGGGTACACGCGTAATTTCCCAGCCAGCTTTACGGTACCGATAGGGGCTGGTTTCTGGCAACCAACCGAAAATGGGCAGAAGATTCCAATGCAGCCCTACTGGGGCACTGTTCGGACGTTTGTAAAGGCGAATAATGACTTACCCATGCCTAAGCCGCTGCCACACTCCACGGATGTAAAATCGGCTATTTTCGGGCAATATCTGGATGTGTATAATAAATCGAAGAGCCTTACTCCAACCGAAAAGGAAATTGCACTCTGGTGGTCCGATAACCCCGGCGAATCCTTCACTCCTCCGGGTCATTCATATAGTCTGGGCCGCATTGCCGTACGTACGTCAAACGCTACGTTAGCTAAGGCCGTCGAAACCTTTGCCCGCACAGGTATTGCCGTACACGATGCTTTTATTCTATGCTGGCGCTGTAAGTACGCATACAACAATCTTCGCCCTTATACCTATGTTCGGTTAGCCATTGACCCAGCCTGGATACCTTTCTGGCCAGCACCACCATTTCCTGGCTATCCATCAGGTCATGCAACACAATCCTCATCGGCTGCAACCGTTCTTGAGGCTATTTACGGCGATAATTTCGCATTTACTGACGATTCTCACGTGGGTCGGCCGAGAGATCCGCTACGTAATATCGAATTTAAAGCCCGTTCGTTTACCTCACTTGCTCAATCAGCGCAGGAATCGGCTGATTCTCGTTTCTATGGAAATATTCATACAAAACAGGATAACGAAACGGGTTTGATTGAAGGCAAAAAAATCGGTGCGAATATAAATGCGCTAATCTGGGCGAAATAAAAAAAGTGCAAAATTAAAACGGTCGAGAATGGTCATTAGCTGACTCATTTTCGACCGTTTTAATTTTTATATTACTACGTTAGTACGCTCTTACAAGCTTACCTTCCATAAAGTTAACGAAGGCCTTATTCACAACTATATTACCACCCGGCGTAGGATAGTTTCCCGTAAAATACCAGTCACCCGAATGGTTTGGGCAAGCCTGATGTAAATTATCAACCGTTTGATAAACAACGGCAACTTCGGCTTTCAGATCGGGAGGGGTAATAATCTGCGCGACTTTCTTAGAAATTTCATCATCCGTAAATACGTCGAACAGCGCTTTTACATAGTTCTGCTGGTTGGCATTACCCGATTCAATAGCTGCCACGCATTGGGCATACACTTCTTCCAATAAGTACTCCTGCCCACGGTCGCGTAGTAATTCGAGAGCCGCCCGAAATGCCACAAACTCCTTGAATTTCGACATATCGATGCCGTAACAGTCGGGGAAACGAATCTGCGGAGCCGACGAGACAATAACGATTTTCTTAGGTCCCAGCCGATCAAGCATACGTAGTATACTTTTTTCGAGCGTAGTACCCCGAACAATCGAATCATCAACCACCACTACGGTATCTTTACCTTTTTTGATAACCTCGAACGTAGTGTCGTACACATGCGACACCATATCGTCGCGCTGGGCATCATCGGCAATAAACGTCCGAAGCTTTACGTCTTTCGATACCAGTTTTTCAATACGTGGCCGGAACGACAAGACACGGTCAAGTTCTTCCTCAAAAAGAATCCCTTCCATGATCGCTTTTTTCCGCTGCCGATAGAGGTGTTCTTCCAAACCTTCTACCATACCGAAAAAAGCGGTTTCTGCCGTATTCGGAATATAGGAGAAAACCGTGTTTTCGAGATCGTAATCAATTTCTTTGAGAACCTGCGGAATCACCAGTTTCCCAAGTTTTTTACGCTCGTTGTAGATATCTGGATCCGTAGCCCGTGAGAAATAAATCCGTTCGAAACTACAGGGTTTCTTCTCGATAGGCTGTACAAACTGCTGCTCAAGGTATTCACCGTATTTATCGACGATCAGTGCATGACCGGGTTGTACTTCCTGAATGGCACTGTAATCAACATTAAAGGCAGCTTTGATAGCCGGCTTCTCCGATGCTACTACAACAACCTCATCATCAGCATAATAATAAGCCGGACGAATACCTGCCGGATCACGAGCCACAAAAGCAGCACCGTATCCCGTCATGCCAACCATTGCGTAACCGCCATCAAAATCACGGCACGAACGGTGTAGTACACGCTTCAAATCCAGATTATCTTCAATAATATCCGATAGATCAGGATTTTCGTAAATATTTTTAAAACGTTCGAAGACCCGTTGGTTTTCTTCGTCCAGAAAATGGCCGATTTTTTCCATCACCGTTACGGTGTCAACTTTATCTTTTGGGTGCTGGCCCAGTGAAATCAGTTTGTCAAATAGTTCATCAACATTTGTCATGTTGAAATTGCCGGCAACTACCAGATTCCGGCTCCGCCAGTTGCTCTGACGTAGCATTGGGTGGCAATTCTCTATTTCGTTAGAACCGTGCGTACCATAACGAAGGTGGCCCATCCAGACCTCGCCCGTAAATGCTACGTTCTCCTGAAGCCACTTGGCATCTTTGGCCTTGTCTTTATTGCCTTTGAGTGCCTTACGAAATTTTTTATTGACTTTTTCGAAGATATCCGTCACCGGACGCTGGTCAACGGAGCGGTAGCGGCTGATGTAGCGGTGCCCATAGGGGACATCAATTTTGATATTGGCAACCCCGGCGCCATCCTGCCCCCGGTTCACCTGCTTCTCCATTAGCAGGTAGAGCTTGTTCGCTCCGTAGAGCGGGGTACCGTATTTATCGAGGTAATATTGGTACGGTTTGCGGAGCCGAATCAGGGCAATCCCGCATTCGTGTTTAATAGCGTCGCTCATGAGAGAGTTGTCGAAGCGCGTTGGTTGTAGTCAGTTATGAAGTAACGAGTCCCTGCCGACATTGGTTCGCGGGAGGCCATAACAAAGGTAGCCAAAAGGTTTTCTAAATGCCGCTTAATTTTACTTCTTTATTACCCAAGGCCACAACAGTACATAAATAAGTAACGAAGAAATAGTACCAACCAGCGAACCTACGTATACATCTTCAACAAAATGCTGAAACAGGTACACGCGTGAATAGCCCGTTATGGCACCCAGCAGCAAAAAAATCCAGCCACGACGCTTGTTTTTATCCAGAAACGCCAGCAAAACAAACATGGCAAATGCCGTTGTGGTATGCCCCGACGGAAAACTGTTGTAGCTATATATGTCCAGATCTTTAATAATATGGTACTCAAAAGTCGAGTGCTCAAAGTAACGTAGCGGCCGGGGCGAATTTGGGAAAACGACCGTTTTTAGAAACAACGAGGTCAACGACGAAAGCGCAAAACTGGCGAACGCCATAAAACCAATTCGCCGATTATAAGCCAGAAGCGCCAGACAAACCACTACGTAGAATGCGCCATCGCCCATGTATGTGATGTATGGAAAAATCCAGTCGGCAGCCAGACTGTTACGTACATTAACCCATTGCATCAACTGTTCCTGCGAATAATTGATCTGCAAAATGCCCACCACTACCAGCAAAAACGCATAGGGGATAAAAAAGACTCGATTTTTACGTAGTACTTCCAGAAGCATTAGAGAGGATGTATGATATAGGCTATATGATGTAAAATGCTTCAAGTATAGATCATACATTCTACATCATATATCTTTTAATGAGCCGGTCCGGCTTTTTCGACGGTGATGCCTACACTCAGAATATTCAGCAGTGGGTCCTGCCGCATATATTGCCGAATTTCCATCGTGTATTTACCCGCTTTTGGAAAACGGTAATTGCGCTTCATCAGGAATTTATGGTCAAAAATGTCGCCTAGACCATCGCCATTGGGTTTACCCGTTTTTGGGTCCATCAGAATGAGTTCGTCCAATCGCGATTCGATCTCTTTTCCCGACGCATCACGCAGATAACGAGTCAGATACAAATTGTAATAACCATACGACAGGCTGTTACGCAGGTTATAATAAATATTATAGGACGTAGTTGTATCGGCAATCTCGAAGGTGAACGAGGGCGCATTTTTAATGTACCACTTGCCGCCCTCAATGTCGGCGTATTCTTTATAAACAGCATTCGTATCGCAACCAACAGCTAACAGCAATAGCGATAACCCAACAATCCATTGTTTCATAATGTCTGTAACTAGCTCACAAAGCTACAATAGGCGGGCTGGCTTTTCAAATCGTAAAAACTACGCAAATAGTTTGTAAACGATAAAAATAGTTTTAAACTTTGTTTTATGGAAAAGCTAACAGCCAAAGAGGAAGAAGTGATGCAGGTACTCTGGAAAATGGAACAGGGTTACGTAAAGGATATGGTTCCGCAGTTTACTGACCCACCGTTACATTATAATACGGTATCGACAATTGTTCGCAATCTGGAGGAAAAAGGCTATATCGGCCACCGGGCTTACGGAAACACGCACGAATACTACCCCATTATTACCAAAGAAGCGTATCAGAATCGGTTCGTTCTGACAAAAGTGGTGGATCAGTATTTCGATAGTTCGTATAAAAATTTGGTGAGCTATTTCGCGCAGAAAGAAAAAATTTCGGCCGATGAGTTACGGGAGATTCTGGCAATGATCGAACAAAAAAAATAGCGGTATGGAAACCCTTCGCTACGTAGTACTAGCCAATGGTCTGCTGGCCGTGGTAAGCCTTGCTTTTTATATATTACTACGTCGCGAGACGTTTTTCGGTGCCAATCGGCTGGCTTTATGGCTCGGGCTGGCAGCGGCTCTGATTTTACCTCTGCTGGAGCTACCAGACTGGCGACCGCAGCGCGTACGTAGTGTGATGCATCGAACCGCGCAGGTAGTCGTTCCACACGTACTGCCTAAACCAGCTCCACCTAACATTACCATTACGTTTCCTAATCAACAAACGTATCAGGCCTTTCAGAATCAGCCGAAACGATTCGTCTGGAGCTGGCAATTAGGACTGGTTGCAGTTTATCTGTCAGGAGTGTTGGTATTACTCCTTCGCTTTGGTATTCAGTTACTTTCACTACGTAAGCTAATTCGGTCTTCCGTTCACGAATCGTACGACGATTTCACACTGGTTCATACTGAGCAGGTAGATTCGCCTTTTTCGTTTTTCAACTGGGTTGTGTTAAACATGCATCAGCATACAACCGGTGAGTTGGAGCAAATTCTTCGGCATGAGCGGGTACATGTGCGGGAACGCCACACTCTCGATATGCTCGGAACGGAGTTGGTTTGCACCGTTTTCTGGTTCAATCCAGCGGCTTATTTATTCCGCCAGCTACTTCATCAAACCCTAGAATTTCGGGCCGATTATGTTGTTTTGCAGGAAGGTGTCGACGCGAAAACATACCAATACAATCTTGTGAAGGTTAGTTTGTTGGCCGATTCGTCGAAGATTACAAATCACTTCAGCAAGTCGCAGCTTAAGTCCAGAATTGCTATGCTGAATCAGGAAAAATCATCCAGTGCTACGTGGCTAAAGTATCCTGTTTTTCTGCTGGCGGCTCTGACCATAGCGTCGGCTTTTGCCCGTCCAAAACATATTCAGGCCGTTACCCGCTACGTTCCCAAACCCATTGCCGAAACAATAAAGGCTGTAGTTGAACTGCCAGAGCAACCAAGTCAGGAGGAAAGAACTACGCCATCTGTAGAGTCAGCAGTCCGCCAAAACACACCCATTGCTACGTTACCAGCAAACGTATCATCTGAATCTGCTACGCAGCACTCAACCCCGAAAGACTCTATTGTTCAACCCATCAAGATTGATTCAGCCCGTTTGGCACCGTCCCGGTTTATGGTGTATGAAGGCAATCGTTTATACTGGATTGTGACACCTAAAACCACATTCGACGATTTTGCGGTTATGCGGCAGGAGTTTGCCAAACAGGGGATTACGATGCAACTCAACGAAATCAAGTATGATCCTCTTTATACGTATATAAACCGAATCGTCTTCACCGTGCTACGTGAGCGTGGCGGTAGCACTAAGAACAAAGAATTAGATAATGACAACAAGCCTATTAAAACCATTGCTGGCTACGTTGGAATTGGTAAAAATGCAGGTGAAGGAGGAACAGGGCACCTCGACGTTTATAAAGAAAATTTCCCCGAATCACTCCGTAAAGTAGCGGCAGAAGACGAGCAACAGACAGAACAGTTTGTGAAAGGGCATCGGTTAGATTATCAGATTTCTGAAGGTACGCAAAAACTAAAAGAGCATGGCGCAGGAGCTGCTACGTATGGACAGGAGTTTTTCAAAAATAAAACAACCCGAAGCAGTGGCCTGATTACCAATGGCGATGGTTCCGTATCTATTGATGACAGATTAGGTGATGTAAACGTTTTTGTCAACAATGAAGCGGCTACGCCCGAAATGATCGGCAAACTGAAGGTCAGCCAGATACAAACCGTCGTCAAAAAATTCAGCTATCATCCAGACACGAAAGCGGCTTTTACCTCGGCCATCCTGATTTACACAATCAAAGAGTAGAATTTCATGTATTCTTTCACCAATCACTTTGGCGGTACTGGCCTTCATCAACGTATTGCGATGATCAACGGGCAGCGTTCGGGCATTATGGCCATCTGGCGTTACGTAGTGTGGGGGCTTTTGCTGGCAATTATGATTTTTGCCTGTCGGCATAAAGAAGCAGAGTATGCTCAGCACAAGCTCGCAACGAATACAACGCAACAACGCATTACCGAACTCGAAAAATGCTGGTTTATGCAATCGAGCTTACGAGTTTCTGACCAAATCATGGAAAGTAAATCGCCTGTAATGGATGAACTGCTCAGAAATTACCCCGCCATTTTATATCTGCGCGACAATCATCTGGCCCTGAAACTGCCGAATAGCGAACAAGTGAAATTGTTTGTAAATGGGGATGAAAAACCTACGCAGACGCTGTCGACAATAACGTTTGAGGAAATCAACGATTTAGCCGTTCACCAAAAATGGGACAGGGTACCCGGATCTGAAAAATACCCTGAACGCTATCGGATTTTTATAAGTACTACGCATAAAACTCAAACTGAATCGCTACTACGTCATCGATGGAAACAGTTTCTGCTAGTTAATGCTACCTCAGATTACCCACTTGGGAATTCGGAAAGTTTTTCCATGAACGACCTGATAGAAGCTACGTTTTTTAGTAACAAAAAAGCGTTTGTAACACGTACCAAAAAGGATTATCTAAAACTTTATGATGAATACGCTCAGGATATAGATCTGTTTATCAACGGTATGGCTGTAACTCCCGAAGAAATTGAAGGCGTTCATATACGCGAAGTTGACAAACTATATACCCACGAACGACCTTTTTTTGAATGGGCATACGGCCCCAAGCGTTCACACCGATTTGTTTTGCGCATCCAAACCGACCCCAAACGTAGCAAGCGCGACAGCAGTTACTACGTATTTAGCCCGTTCTATTCCGGCGATTTTTAAACGCTACGTCTCTGTTTTATCTCTTATCTGCTACCCTACGTAGCAGCATTTATGCGTTCATAAATCAAACGGTAAAGACTATTTTTCTACCTTATTATAAATCAATAAAAAGCACAGGTTACTTGAATTTACGGTACTGCGTATAAATTCAACACATGAACAAAATAACGTATCGACAAGCCGTCGTATCGTTAACTTTACTATTCTCGAAGCTACTCCTCTTAACATTAACCGAGTAACTATGTCGAAAATAGCTACTTCCACACTTCTTATTATCTTTTTAGTATCGACTCTATTCTTCCGCTGTCAGTTTCAGGTTATTCCGCCCGAAGCATCGAAAGTGGCTTATGTAAGTGGGAGTCAAAGTACTACGTCGCAACGACTTTCGGCTGAGTGTGCTATCCGATATAACCTCGTCAATATTTATACAAAGATGGACAATGAGGGGCAGCGGGAAGCTATAAAAGCAGGCTTTGACTTATGGCAGAAAGCTTGCCCTAGAATTGGTTTTTTAGATTTGGCCTATGGAGCTATTCTCAAGGTTCAGTTTGTTGACCAATCTCAAATACCTTCACCAACTGATGAAACTACAATAGGTCTGGTAAAGGGTATACCAACCGTGGCAGGTGGGCTTCAAAAAGAAAGTGACGGAACCTATACGATTTTACTAAGCGACACATTCGAGTGGACCAAAAATTCCTTAATGAAAGCCATCGCTTATCACGCCGGACTTTATCTGGGCATGACTACATCTACTGAATCGGGGTCGGCTATGTCTCGATTATATGCGAATCAGAGCGTTAAACTATCACTATCCGATTCATTACAAATCAATAAACTATACATTACCAGTTGTAGAGATTTAGCCGGAATAAGCTTTCTGCCAACCAGTTTAAAAGTAAGCACACAGCTAACTAAAACGATCCGGTTAGATAAACAAGGTGAAATAAATGTTAAGGCATCTGGATTTATCACCACAGGCCTTTTTGTTGGAGTTAGTGGTCCTGAGGGCAAAAATGGTCTACTAGATATTCCTATTCCTGAGCTTAATATTGTTCCAGAGTTCCTACATGCTGCTCTAATTTATCGGATCAATAATGAAACCCGTTGGTCATATTGCGGCAAAGAATGTACTATTCCAACAACCGGGGCTCAGTATATGGATATAACCTTCAATATGAATGACAACAATCAAAAAGATAATTCCGGAGCTTACGACGTAGCGCTCAGCTACAAATAATAATACGATTTTCCTCTTTTTACCGTGTCTCGATTTCTTGGTTTCTTGCTGATTGCTTGCCTACCGAAAATGGGCTGGTCACAGGTGGCGTTGTCTGATAAGTATCGTCAGCGTGCCGAAGACTGGTATGCCGAAAGCCAGTACGACTCAGCAACTAAGTACTACAAAAAGGCGTATGAACTTGTTCGCCATTCCGATCCGGTTCGGGCCGCAAACCTTTGTGTTGATCTTAGTAGTATAGATTACATGAAAGGGCATAATCGCGTAGCAACCGACCGTTGCATACGCGGACTGAATCACATCGGCAAGCTTAAATCGGCCCCCGACTCTGTTCGTTTCAAGCTTTTCTCCGGTTTGGGAACGTATTATATTCCGCTCTATCGTCAGGATTCTGCCTTATATTATTTCCGAAAAGCCGACGTATTGCTGGAACAAAATCCACGTATTGAAGCGCAAATACCTTTATACGTATTATATCACTTCAACAATCAGGGCAGTTGGTTTTTTAAACTGGGAAATTACTCCAGAAGCCTGACCTATCTCGATAGAGCGCGTAAAGTTGCTACGTCCTATAATTGGGCGGAAGACATTGCTTTTATCGAAAGTAACATTGCCGAATGTTGTGATTTGATGGGCGAACTCAACAATAGCCTAAACCACCGCCAACTCGCGAATCAGTTTTACCATAAGCAGGATTTACAAAAGTGTAAAACCTTATCCGGAATCGGCTGGGCGCTCTATAAGCTAAACCGGACTCAGGACGCACTCACGTACTATTCTAAGGCCGAACAGCTTATGCACACGCTACGTAGCGGGAAACACACAACCGACTACACTTCCGACCAGATTCATCTCTGGCGCATGATCAGTACGTGTTATCGGGCTCTTAATCAATTGCCTACTGCTAGTCAATATATAAAACGGGCGTTGCAATTAAACCAGAAACAACCGCAACATTTGGGAGGTTTACTGGCTCGCGTATTGATTGAGCAGGGCGAAATTTACGAAGCACAGCAACAACCAGAAAAAGCATTAGCCGTTTATCAGGCCGCTCTCCGGGCTGTTTGTCGTGATACGTCCCGCCTTATGCATTACTGGCAAAATCCATCACCAGAGAATTCTTCCGACGAATCGACGCTTTTGTCAGCCGCCACTCACAAAGCCAATCTGCTCGCAAAGCTTTACAAAGCAACTCCCGACCGAACGTATCAACAGGCCGCTATTGCTACGTATCGGTTTGCGATAAGTCTTCAGCAACGTATCCGGCATGGTATCGATACCGATCAGTCGCAGGTAATTTTTTCAGCTCAGCAGCATGAACTGATGCCAAACGCAATTGCGACAACATTCGATGCGTACCAACAACAACCTACTGCGGAATTACGGGCAATACTGCTCCAGTTTTTTGAAGAAGCGCAGGCAGGCAGTTTACGCGAAGCACTTCATCTGAATACCATAAAACCCCAAACTATTCCGGCCACACTCCTTGATCGGGAGCAACAGTTAAAAACGCGGATTAGTTATCTCAAAAAACAACCGCCTACCGATTCTACGGCACGCGATGAACTTACGGCCAAACAGATACAGTGGCATCAACTTGTCGAAACATTCCGGCAGGATTACCCTGCTTATTATCAACTTAATTATCAGACGAATACGTTAACCCCGCAGAATCTCCAACAGAAACTCGATCCACAAACGGCCTACGTAGCGTATGTGCGGCAGGGCAACAATCTGTATATTCTGACAGCCACGAACCAATCCATCGATGTAATTCGGAAACCGCTCAACTCCGCCCGATTCGACCAGCAGCTTGCCCGTTTGAAACAGCAACTCTATACCGATCCGGTTCTGCGACAATATGAAGGAGCCGCCTATGCAGCCGAAATCTACGCTACGTGTATCGAACCAATCCGGGCAAAGTTGACAGGAAAAACAAGGCTTGTTGTTTGTCGCGACTGGAGTTTCAATTTTTTACCGTTCGAAGTACTGGAAACGGGCCGACAGGCGCAAGATTATTTGTATAAGCACATGGCGATTGCGTATTCTTTTTCTGCTCAGTCGGTTTTTGCTCCCACTTCCCGACCAATTTCGCTAAATCCAGTATTGACAATCGCGCCATTTGCACGCCCTCTGGCCGTTGGGAAGGCTGCCAACCGACAGGGGAACACGCAAACACTAGCATCGAGCGAAGTAGAAGCCCGCACTATCGGGGGCGACGTATTACTCGGTTCATCCGCCAGCTTAGCGAATTTCCTGAAAACAAATCTGGAACGTAATATTATTTTCTTCGCCACCCATGCCGCCACTGATGACGTAAATCCAGCCAATTCATACATTGCTTTTTATCCGGGCGAATCCGATAAACTGTATGCCGACGATATCTATAATCTCTCCCTATCGGCCACTGGACTGGTTGTGTTGGGTGCCTGTGAGACAGGTTCGGGACGTAGCATGAAAGGCGAAGGAATACTTTCGTTGGCGCGGGCATTTGCTTACGCTGGCTGTCCTGCCGTGGTTACTACGCTCTGGAAGGCAAATGACGAAACGACCTCATTTCTAAGCATCCGGCTCCATCATTACGTATCAGAAGGAATGCCGGTCGATATAGCGTTGCAACGTGCCCGTCAGGATTTCTTTGAATCGCCCTTACGAGCAAAATATAACCACCCCTATTACTGGGCTAATTATACTCTGCTTGGACAACGCGATGCCGTGATGGCTGGTAATTACTGGTCTCAGCCGATCTGGTGGATAGTCATCGCTGGGCTTATCGGTGCGCTACTCATCTGGCAACGAGCGGATGTGCTACGTTGGCTAAAGAGTAAAAAACAAAAAAAAGCAGTATCAACAAAATGATTTTATACTGGCCTTCTGTTAACAATTCAAGGTAGTTTAGGTATGAAACCCCACAGCAGCGGCCGACCGTCTTAAATCCCTCCCCTGTAGGAAAACGGTCGGCCGCTGCTGTGGGGTTTCATACCTAAAAATCAACCAGGCGTTCCACCACCGCCACCACTTCCGGTTTTGGGAGGCTGATCGTCGCCATCTTCTAGATACGTAGCTGGTGCTTTGGGTTTGGGTTGAACAGGTTCAGGCTGGCAGGCAGTCAATGAAAGGCAGGCTAGTACGGTTAAGGCCGTGAGTGATTTGAGAAGGCTAGTACGCATCGGAAATAGGAGTTTGGCGTTCGGCAAGCTGAATCCCACCACTGGATCCGGACCTTTACGGAGCCTTTTCCCATTTTTTCGCGTCTGACCTTACTTATTTTTCATTTTTTTTCGTCTGTCATTTATTTCCAGCCAAAAGAGCTGTTTCTTATTGTTACCTCTGGTTAGCTTATAGGTATATATTCATAAAGCATTCCGGCCTTCCTCATGGCAAGATTTTTTACCGATAAGCAAATTTTTGATGGCATACAAAGTCGCGAATCAGCCACCGTCGACGACATTGTTCGTTTTCTGTATGCGCAGTGCCAACGTAGCATTACGCATCTGGTGACACTCAATCAGGGAAATCTGGCCGATGCCGAAGATTTATTTCAGGACGTAATACTGGCGTTCCTTCGCAATACGTGGGAGGGCCGATTCCTGCTACGTAGCGACGTGAAAGTGACAACATATATTTATCAGATTGCGCACACAATGTGGCTCAAGGAACTACGTCGGCAGGGAGCACACGATCGGCGTATCGATCAGTACGGCCAGAAACAGTCGAGCCAGGAAGATGACATGCCCAGCCCTGAAGATGAACTGATAGAGGTAGAGAAAATTCAGTCGGGCCAAGCCATCTTTAATCAGCTAGGCAATTTGTGCCAGCAGATATTGAAAGCTTTTTATATCGATGGTAAATCAATGCTTGAGATTTCTCAGGAATTCAATTTAGGTACTGAAGACAACGCTAAAACCCGAAAATATCGTTGTATTCAGTCGCTTCGCAAACTAATGACACCATGAAACGACCAACCGATAAACAACAGGAACATGAATGGATAGAACGTTACCTGCACGGCCAGATGGCTGGTGACGAGCGTATTACGTTCGAAGCCGAATTAACATCCGATCCTTCTTTACGACAAGAGGTCGACTTGCTAAAACGCACACATCAACTTATACAGGAAGCTTTTTTAGACCACTCACCTCAACCTATGCAGGAAGCATTGCTGGAGCAGAATACCCGATCCACCTTAAAAGAACTTCAGGCCCAAAATCGCCAGCGAATAAATCGGATACGGCTCGTCAAACGCTCCGTGTCGAGTCTGGTTTCAGCCGGTTTTATCTTGATCTTGTATTTATCGCTGATGCCCATTTCATTTCCCGACTCCGAAAACGACATCAACGTAACGCGAAGTTTATCAGATGATAGCACCACAAATGACCAAAATCAGGTATTCGGTCAGTTTTTCGAAGGACAAACCCATCTTACAGAAGGGCAATATGCGCTGGCTGTCGAAAATTTTGAACGGGTTTTACGTGTAACCGACATCCGTCCGTATTTTCGTGAAGCTGCCCAATGGCATCTGGCAGTGGCGTATCTGAAAAGTGGAGAACCTGACAAAGCAGAGCGGGTTTACGATCAGTTTAGCCAATGCATCAGTTGTGAATATACAATTGGCCGTTTAAACCGCTGGAAAATCTGGTGGCAAATTAAATGGTCACAATGGCTCAATTAACCCTGAAAATCCACCCTATTTTCAACCAACACGTTGGCCAATCGTATAACTCTTACCGAAATTATCCGGCATGCTCAGTCAGAAACTAACGCTACGTTTGCCCAACAGGTAAGCGATTTCTTTGAACCACAAATTCGGGAACGTATCGAAAAACGGAAGAATCTACGTGACATTGATGCGCAGCGACTCCGACTAACTGCACTGAGTGAATTAGGCCTTATTCTGAAAAATCTAAAAGGCATTTCCAACGAGTTTGAAGTCAATTATCCATCTATTCTAACCAAGTTGGTTGATGCTTGTGCCTGGAAATTAGCTTTGCCCAGACAAAAGCCTATTGACGTAGTAGAGGCCGACACACATTGGCAGGCAGGTATTTTGCGGCAAATGGATTCATTCGCCCAAATGCCAGATTCTATTCGGCTAAAACGACTGCTGGATAAGTGTACGCAAGAAGATAAAAGAGCCATTGCCCGGCGAACACTACGTACCGTTGTTGCCCACGTAGCAAAATCGACCAAACCAGTCATACTGTTTGCACTTGAAGGTCAGCAGCTCGAAATACGCTGGAAAGTATGCAAACCTTTTCTGTTACAACAGATTGATTTATACGCATTTCTCTTTACTGACGAAGACACCGCCGGAGCATTTATTGCCGATGCAATGAAAAATCTGCGGCATTGGCTCTACAAACAACTTTTGAAAGAAGGAGTTGATTCGGGAGAGATTGAGAACGCCTACGAACAGGCGCAAATGGAAGTTTATGACGACTTGCTCAAAAAACGAAAAAAGCCTGACGATCAAAAAAGTAACGTAGGCGCCGAAGCCTCGTTAAGTACTACGTTGATTGCGTTTGTGAAGCAAAGTCGGTTCGTTTCTAAATTCTTAAAAAAATCGCCGGAGAAAGCGGATTCCGAACGTATTGAACATCAGGCGAAATCAGATTCGGATGATGACGAGCCTTTGGAAGAGGAACGCACAGCGTTATCGACTATCGTTCAGGACTGTTTTAAAAAACTGTCGGACGAGTGTCAGAAATTTTTGACCCGTCTGTATCTCGACGACTCATCCGACAAGATAAACGTAGTGGCCAGGCAATTCGGAATTGAACCGCCTGTTTTTTACAGAAAGGTAGAAAAATGTCGTAAAACGCTGGAAATCTGCATTCGTGAACAAGGTACACAACAACAGTTAACTTTCTGGCTGCGATGACTCCCCTCGACCGACACGAACTTATTGAGAAGAAGGAAAACGGAATCCTAACCGACGCCGAACACGCGCAATATCTCGACTTGTTGAAAAATGACCCAACATTTTCGGATGAAGTTGCTACGTATCAGCTACTCAACGATACTCTACAACAACGGGAAGACGAACAGCTCTGGGCCGCTTTTGAAGATGCCCTGTCAGAAGCACCAATTATTCAAAAAAAACCGTTTTATACCGTTTGGGTTCAACAAAATCCGGCACTCGCCGTGGCAGCTTCGCTCATTGTCTGTCTAACGCTTGGCTATATTATCTGGGTAATTATTCAACCCAAAGAACCACAGCTCGTTAAACTCGAAAACAATTACCTTTTTCCGGGCGATACGACTACGTCGGCAAATGGGCAGGGTTACTCGAAACGTGATACGCCCATTGGTGAGCTACCAACAAAATGGATCGTAAATCCCAAACAGAACGTAGTAGCATCATATATTTATTGCCACGATACGTTAAGCGTTTTCATTCAGAATCAACGTGATACGTTGTACATTCAGGATGCGAAACTGCGGTATGATTCCAAAGAACATAAGTTATCCATAGAGCGGTCAAACAAGGGTTTATTTATCTTTGATGAGTGCGAAAACTCGCCAAATCCTTTTTAACCCACTATTCATGAAATTCTGGTTATCCACTCCCTTTCTCCTCATTTTCTGTCTGCAACTTTTTGCGCAATCAAAGCCTAAATCCATCCCGATTGCCGTTGCCGATACAGCCTACAAACGACCTTGCGACTGCACGGTGCTGGGAAAAGGGCCAAGAAAATTTTTGCCCAACGAAGAAATAGCGAATAAAGTCGTAGCTGACCTGCTGAAGCTTGTTCATCAGCACAGTTCATTAAAATATACCGATACTATTGTGGTAAAAGAAGCCGGTTGTGGGCCACCCGAAGCCCGCAATTGCCCAACCGACTTACTCGGGAAAGGAACGGCCGATGTACCGCTGATTCTTTACAATAATGTGTTTCTGAAAGGAATAACCCGCAAAGACGGGCCAATTACCAAAATAGATCTGCACATTCTCTCCCACGAAATTGGCCATCACGTATTCGGACATCTAAAAAACACCGACGGCGAGGCCGTATTTACTGAATTACACGGAACAGATGCCATAAGTACCAACCGGATTTCCCGCCGTTATAGAGTATCAAACCGTCATGCCGAAGAGATTCAGGCCGATTTCTTTGGTCTTTGGCTCCTATCACTCAAAGAAAAGAATCTTGATTTTGATGCTTTTGCCGCAGACTTTAATACAGATTACATACGCGAATTTGTCGACCCTGATACAGTCTATAGCTCTACTCATCCTTTTTTCAGGAATCGTATCGCAGCCATGCGCCGGTTCTGGCCTCAATTACAAATTCGTAAGCTACAGAACACCGGAATAAGTCGGGGTTATTTTGCAAAATCGGCTACTGCAGCTTACATCGACGTACACCCCGAACATTGGTTCTGGGATGTTGGGCTTGTTGGCGGAGTCAATCTGGCTGGTAAACCTAGCTTTTCGATCAACAGTCAACCCATTGATGCTATGCTTTATACGTTTCCAAACGATGAGGATCGTTATGGTTGGTCGGCGGGTTTTAGCGTTAGTCGTTTTCGGTGGAATTACCCGTTGCGATATGAGGCCGAGATTACATACTCAAAAGAGCTTTACAGTACAACTATGGGTGCTGGTAACACGCGTCAACGACTCGAAAACTTCGATTTGCGTACGCTGGCTATTTTTCCCAAACTGACTTGGAGTCCAACGAGCAAACCAACCGCTAAATTTTCAACCAATCGGTTTGGTTTTTTTTTCAGCGGAGGATTTAACATTAGAATTCCTCTGCATATAGGCTATGAAAATCACGCCCTTACCCTCCTACCCAATACTAAACCATCACTCCTTCTGACCGTAAATCCACGTGCATCTGTGG
The DNA here is from genome assembly GCF_054776875.1 of Spirosoma daeguense. NCBI lineage: Bacteria > Pseudomonadati > Bacteroidota > Cytophagia > Cytophagales > Cytophagaceae > Spirosoma > Spirosoma daeguense. The sequence goes on along the minus strand of NZ_BAAHBF010000009.1, from coordinate 277,443 downwards.
GTATCGAATTCCTGAAAAAGACCTTTTTACCCCGTGGTTATAAGCTGGCACTGAACTACGAGTTTCGAACGTTGGGACTCAACACCAACGCAAATCCAACAACCGTTTCACACAACGTCGATCTAACCCTTTATTACACCTTATCCCGTTTCTAGACGCTGTCAACTATTTTTTTATCGAAACTTCGGTAAGCCTGTTACTTATACTCAGTCAGATGGAATTCATAAGAAAGCATTGTCATAGATTGGCTATAAACTTCTGTTGCCTTCCTTAAGTCGCTACGTTAAGCCTGATTTTCGCTTTTTTAGCCGCTTTTCGTTTCTATCAAACCACCTAAAAAACGAAAAAGGTAGCTCATGAGCTACCTTTTTCGTTAATCAAGCTATTGTTAGTTGCCTTTCGGCTTCTTCTTTTTCTTTTTAGCCGACCGCGAAGTGTATTTCGCGTCCAACTTTTGTAGATCGCTATTGAGCGAAGCAGGTATAACAGGTTCTTTTTCGCCGATGGGCGTCAGTACGTCAAACGATTCGGGAATTACTCCCCGTTTATTTAACTCAACAATTTCGAGTACACGGCTGATCGCCAGCGCATGCCAAGTACTTTCGGCTCCGTAGCCAAACCACATCAGCTTGCGAAAAATGTCTGTTTTTTGCAAATATGCCTTGCCTTTTTGCGTTTCCAGCGGCTTATCGATAGTTGGAATATCACGTAGCGCGTCCATATACGTATCGAGCTCGTAATTCAGACAGCACTTCAACCGACCACATTGGCCAGAAAGTTTTGCCGGATTCAGCGACAGATTCTGATAACGGGCAGCCGACGTAGCGATATTTTTAAAATCGGTAAGCCAGGTAGAGCAGCAAAGTTCGCGTCCGCACGAGCCGATACCACCCAATCGGCCCGCTTCCTGCCGAAGGCTAATCTGGCGCATTTCGATACGTGCCTTAAACTCACTGGCCAGCATTTTAATCAGCTCCCGAAAGTCGACTCGTTCTTCCGACGAATAGTAGAAGGTTGCTTTGCTGTTATCTGACTGAAATTCAACATCCGACAATTTCATACTCAACTTCAATTCACGAATAATTTCTCGTGAACGATAGAGCGCCGGCAGGTCTCGCAGAACGGCTTGTTCGTGCCGTTCCATATCTTTTGGCGTAGCAATGCGGTGAATAACTTTGGTATCGTCGGTAATTTTGATAGCCCGTTTTTTCACCTGCAAACGTACTAGTTCGCCCTGTAATGATACCGCCCCGATATGAAAACCCGATTGCATTTCGGCCACTACGTAGTCGCCTGTTGTCAGATCAAGCTGGTGGACATTTCGGTAATATTCCTTACGACCACCCTTAAATTTCACCTCAACTACATCATATCGTTTCATACCCGGCATCGCAATATCGCTAAGCCAGTCGAACGAATTCAATTTATTACAACCACCAGTACTACATCCTCCACTGCCGCACCCTGCCGTAGCTGTTTTCTGCCCGTTCGATGCGCCGTTTTGAGTACCACACCCGCCGGTTGCGCAGGATTTACAACTCATATAGATATATCGTTATAGAGTTGTAATGTTGCAATGTTTTATAGTTATTCCTTCAAAATAAGCTCGTTAACTTTTTAACTATATAACCTTACAACTTTATAACTCTGAAGTTAGTCAGCATACCGTATCAAGTCGACCCCGATATCACGGCGATACTGTTTTCCATCAAATTGCACCATCCGGGCCGCTTCCTGCGACTTTCGGACGGCATTTTCGAGCGAATTGGCCTGTGCCGTTATAGCCAGTACGCGTCCGCCATTCGTTAACACGTTATCATTTTTAGTGCGTGTTCCGGCATGGAAGGCTATTACGTCTTCCAGACGATCTAATTCTGAAATAAGCTTACCCGTTTCATAATCTCCAGGATAACCGCCCGATACCAATACAGTAGTAACAGCCGTTTGAGCCGATACCTGTACGTCGAGTTTATCCAGTTCTCCATCTGCTGTAGCCACCATAAGCTCAACAAAGTCGGTTTGAATACGAGGCAGCACTACTTCCGTTTCCGGATCACCCATACGTGCATTATATTCAATAACGTAGGGTTCACCATTTACTTTCATTAATCCAACAAATATAAATCCCTGGTATCGAATCCCTTCCTGCTTTAAACCTTCCAGTGTTGGCTTCACTACTTTTTCTTCAACTTTCTTCAGAAAGGTTTGGTTGGCAAATACCACTGGCGATACAGCCCCCATGCCGCCTGTATTAGGACCTGTATCATCTTCGCCAATACGTTTGTAATCTTTGGCTTCGGGCAGAATTTTGTAGTTTTCGCCATCACTCAAGACAAAAACGGATAACTCGATGCCACGCAAAAATTGCTCCACAACTACTTTGTTGCCCGCTTCGCCAAACTTCTGCCCACCCAGCATTTCATCAAGAGCAGCCTGAGCACTTGCCAGCGTTTCGGCAATAATAACCCCTTTACCAGCGGCTAGCCCATCGGCTTTTAAAACAACCGGAAGTGCATGCGTTTCCAGATAAGCCAATCCTTCCTCTAACGTATCGGCCGTAAAGGTTTTCGAGGCCGCTGTGGGGATTCCATAACGTACCATGAACTGCTTGGAAAAATCTTTACTTCCCTCCAATTGAGCACCTTTCGCATCTGGACCCACGATACGTAAATCGGCTAAATCCGGCTCGTTACGTATAAAATCGACAATACCCTTCACGAGCGGTTCTTCAGGACCAACGATGAGTAGATCGATACTGTGTTCACGAACCGATTTGGCAATTGCCGGAAAGTCATTGTAAGAAATAGGCAAATTGGTTGCCACCTGTGAAGTACCCGCATTACCCGGTGCTACAAACAACGTATCACAAAGTGGGCTCTGCGCCATTTTCCACGCAAACGCGTGTTCACGCCCCCCCGACCCTAGTATTAGTATATTCATAAATAGTGATGAGTGATGAGTGATAAGTGATGAGTGACAATTAGTTGATACTAGTTTATCACTCATCACTCATCACTTATCACTTAATTAGCTACTTCCGACAGGAATTTGATTCGCATTAACCGCAGATCCTGTTCGGTGAAATCATCTCCTCCAAATTCACGCATGGCCACTGCAATGTTATCACTTTCGGCCTGCATGAAGTAATCATAGATTTCATCCTGCCGGTCTTCGTCCATAACCTGGTTAATGTAATAATCCAGATTTAGGCGGGTTCCAGAATAACAAATATGCTCGATTTCTTCCATCAGATCTTCCATCGACAACGATTTAGACTCAGCGATTTCATCTAAATCGACTTTACGGTCAATTTGCTGGATAATAAAAATCTTGACTTTCGATTTATTAACGGTCGACTTGACTACTACGTCCTTCGCCGTCTCAATCTCATTATCTTCAACGTATTTGGTGATCAGTTCGATAAATGGCCGGCCAAATTTCTGTACTTTACCCATACCGACACCGTTGATCTGGGCCATTTCTTCCCGCGTGGTCGGATAGGTTGTCGCCATTTCTTCCATGGATGTTTCCTGGAAAATGACGTAAGGCGGCAGGTTTTTCTCTTTGGCAATTTTTTTCCGAAGAGCTTTCAGCAGACCAAGCAATTCTTCGTCATACGCAACTCCTCCCGACGATGGGGACGTATCTTTGTCGTCATCGTCTTTCACATCGGCTGTCTGCTGCTCGTAATCATGGTCTTTCGAGAGCGTAACCGGATAAGGATCTTCGATATAATTCAGTCCTCGTTGCGTCAGCTTCAGAATGCCGTAGTTATCAACATCTTTTTCCAGATAACCGTAAATGGTTATCTGTTTGATGAGTGAACACCAGAAATTACAGTCTTCGTTAAACTCGCGCCCTTTTCCGTACACAGCGAGTCGGTCGTGTTCGTAGCTCGTTACGTATTGATTACTCGTAGCAGTCAGTACGTCGGCCAGGTGCGTTACGTCGAAACGCTGATCGGTTTGCAACACGGTTTGCAGTGCCAGAACCACTTCGTGCTGTACTTTGAATTTTTCGGTTGGTTTCACGCAGTTATCGCAGAAACCACAGTCTTTATCCAGAAACTCTCCGAAATAACCCAACAACTGCCGACGACGGCAAACACCCAGATTGGAATAAGACACCATCTCATGGAGCAGATGTTTGGCATTATCGCGCTCCGTTACGGGTTTGTCTTTGTTAAATTTCTCCAGCTTAACAATATCGTCGTAGCTGTAAAACATTACGCAATTACCTTCGAGCCCATCGCGCCCGGCCCGGCCTGTTTCCTGATAATACCCTTCGAGCGATTTTGGCGCATCGTAGTGAATCACGAACCGAACATCAGGTTTATCGATACCCATTCCGAAAGCAATGGTTGCGCAGATCACGTCCACATCTTCGTTCAGGAAGGCATCCTGATTGTGCATACGGGTTTGCGGGTCCAGACCAGCGTGATACGGTAATGCCTTAACATCATTCACACTTAGCAACTCGGCAATTTCTTCAACTGTCTTACGGCTCAGGCAATACACAATACCCGATTTACCTTTATTCTGCTTAATGTATTTAATCAGTTGCTTTTTGGCATCGACCTTGGGTTTGATCTCGTAGAACAGGTTTTTTCGGTTGAAAGACGACTTATACAGATTTGCGTCTTCCATCTGCAGGTTTTTCTGAATATCCTGCTGCACTTTAGGCGTTGCCGTAGCCGTAAGTGCTATAACGGGCAGGTTACCGATATTATCGACGATCCCCCGTATTTTCCGGTATTCCGGGCGGAAATCATGCCCCCATTCCGAGATACAGTGAGCCTCGTCGATAGCGACGAATGAAATATTGGCTTTCTTTAAAAAATCCAAATTCTCTTCTTTCGTCAGCGACTCTGGAGCAATATACAGAAGCTTCAATGAACCATTGAGCGTATCTTTCTTAACCTTATTCATTTCTGCTTTCGACAGCGTCGAATTCAGAAATTGCGCATTGATACCGAAAGCATTTAACTGGTCGACCTGATTTTTCATAAGGGCAATCAGGGGCGAAATCACCACTGCTGTGCCATCGCTCACAATGGCTGGCAATTGGTAACACAGTGATTTACCGGCTCCTGTTGGCATAATCACGAATGTGTTACGCCCTGCCATAATGTTGTAAATTATAGCCTCTTGCTCACCTCGAAACTGACCGTATCCAAAAATTTCTTTTAATCGCTCTTTAAGCGTCGCATGGACTGACTCATCAACCTGCATCATTCTACAAATCGTACAAAAGTTACTTTACTCTATATGTTGCCGTATCTTTGCTTTAATAAAGTTAGCGAATATACGTAGCAAACGATTCTTGATTAGCAAAACTAGCGTTGAAAGTAATAAAAAATACTCAAACGATTGCCCGTTCGGTCCTGTTAGCCGAAGCTGATGCGATTCGAAATGCAGCCGAATTGCTTGACGAACAATTTGATGCTGCCATTGATGCGATTCTTAAAGCAACAGGTCGACTCGTGGTTACGGGCGTGGGCAAGAGTGCTCTAATCGGCCAAAAAATTGTAGCGACCCTAAATTCGACCGGAACGCCTGCTTTATTTATGCACGCTGCCGATGCCATTCATGGCGACCTGGGCATGATTCAGGATAACGATGTAGTAATGCTGATTTCTAAAAGCGGTGATACGTCCGAAATAAAAGTATTGCTTCCTCTATTAAAGCGTACAGGCGTTCAGTTAATCGCTCTTGTTAGTAATCGCCAGTCGTATCTGGCTCAACATGCCGACTTTGTTCTGAATGCTTACGCAGCGCTTGAAGCTGACCCCTTAAACCTTGCCCCTACTACCAGCACGACTGTTGCACTGGCGTTGGGCGATGCGCTGGCTGTCTGCCTGCTCGAAATGCGCGGCTTTACCCGACAGGATTTTGCCCGTTACCATCCAGGAGGCTCACTTGGCAAGAAACTCTATCTGAAAGTTGCGGATATTTTTCCCCATAACCAATGCCCACACGTAGCACCAGACACACCTGTTAGGGAGCTGATTTTCAGCATTTCAGCAAATAGATTGGGCGCAACGGCAGTTGTCGACGAAACAGGTGTACTGATAGGTATTGTAACCGATGGCGACATTCGTCGGATGGTTTATGAGCATGAATCGTTCTGGCAACTGTGTGCCCGCGACGTAATGACGGCCTCGCCTATCTGCGTAGCACCAGACGACTACGCAGTTATGGCTCTACAACTTATGCAGGCGCGCAACATTACCCAAGTTGTTGTGGCCGAGCATGGTCAGCTAAAAGGTTTCGTTCATCTGCACGATCTTCTTAAGGAAGGCTTAGTGTAGCGTTACTACGTGTGATTCACGAATCTAATTTCTTGGGGCCAGTTTTGAATTTTTGATGATTCTAAGAGCAATGACAGTAACGATACTTATCTAAAAATAAGGTATCGTTACTGTTGTATTTATATTCTTTCTGTTCAATGCAATTATGGAAAGGTTAAACAAAAATTGGCGTGAGATTCCACACAATGGGGGAAATATTCCACACTCCACACCCCATTCACCCAATTACTGGTACAATAAAAAACAATTTTAAAAATATGTAAACAACTAAAAATCAATTATATAAACCGCCAAATAACAACATTATTCGTTATCTTAAAAAGACTGGTTTTGTTTTTGTCTAATAGCTTAACAGATTTGATTCAACAGGAAAAACTTAAACGACCATGACCGCTCTCGAATTTACCCATCATATCGGCAAAGTATCAAAATCACTACGCCCATTTGCGCTCCGTCTGACGAAAGATGTTGAAGATGCTAATGACTTATTACAGGATACTTTATTAAAAGCCTTTACAAACCGCGATAAATACACAGACGGCACCAATCTTAAGGCGTGGTTATACACGATCATGAAGAATACGTTCATTACCAACTATCAGCGTATGCTACGTAAGAACACATTCATCGATACAACAGATAACCTGCACTATATAAATTCAACAGAAAGCAGCACCGACAATCTAGCTTATTCGTCGTTTGCTCAGGATGATATTAACCGGGCTGTTAACAAGCTCGACGACACATACAAAACTCCATTCATGATGCACTTCCGGGGCTTCAAGTACCATGAGATAGCAGCCAAGCTAAACATACCCATAGGTACAGTGAAAAACCGCATTCACATTGCTCGTAAGGAGTTGAAAGATCAGCTTAAAGTTTATGCATATTACAATGCATAACGATACTTTTTCATCAATGCTTCGTCTAAGTTGTATTGATTGAGTAGTTTTTGGTTAAAAAAGAGGAAGGTTCGAAAAGTTGGAGAGATTCTCTCCAACTTTTTTCTTTTTATACTCTGGCAGTCAAGTATTTACAACCAATACGCTATATCCTTAATTTTGTATATTAAAAACACATTAAGACAATATACGAATCAAATATCTAGTAAAAAGTGCGTCTGTTTCAACAATTATAGCCCTCCTGAAGAGGTGCGTTATATACAGGTCGAAAAAAAAATCAAAAATTTTTCAGTTTTTTTTCGATAGTTTGAGCCAAACAAATTCCTTACTCAACAAATTACTAAACCACCTGCCCAATCAATCAGGCCTAACTAATGCCCCGACGTATTCTTGTTATCGGAGCCGGATTTGCCGGACTGGCCGCAGCAACCAGTCTGGCCGATAAAGGTTACGACGTTACCATTCTTGAGAAAAATAGTACTCCCGGCGGCCGTGCCCGCGTATTTCAGGCCGATGGATTTACATTCGACATGGGGCCAAGCTGGTATTGGATGCCCGACGTATTTGAGAATTACTTTGCCCGATTTGGCAAAAAGCCATCCGATTATTACCAGCTCGTTCGTCTTGACCCTTCCTATAATGTCATCTTCGGCCCCGACGAAGCCGTTGATATACCGGCGGGTTTGCCTGAACTGGAGAATCTATTTGAGCAGTTCGAAACGGGAAGCGGTGCCCAATTGCGCGAATTTCTGAAACAGGCGGCCTATAAGTATGACGTTGGCATGAACAAATTTGTGTGGAAACCCAGCCGGTCGATCACGGAGTTTCTAAGTTTGAAGTTACTCTACGACGTTACCCGCCTGGATGTGTTTCAATCGTTTGCCGTTCATGCTCGTAAATTTTTCAAGCATCCTCGCTTACTCGAAATCATCGAATTTCCGGTACTTTTTCTAGGAGCTACTCCCGAAAACACGCCAGCAATGTATAGCCTGATGAACTATGCCGAAATGGCTATGGGCACATGGTATCCGATGGGTGGCATGCACGAAATTGTGAAAGCGATGGTCAGTCTGGCCGAAGAAAAAGGGGTTAAAATCTTACTGAATCAGAACGTAACGAAAATCGACGTAGCAAAACAGCAGGTTCATCGGGTCGTGACCAATGAAGGTATTTTCGAGGCCGACGTAGTGGTAGCCGGTGCCGACTACAATCACGTAGAAACCAGCCTTGTCGACGCTACGTATCGAAACTATAGTGATACGTATTGGCAGAGCCGGGTTATGGCACCTTCGTCGCTTCTGTTTTATTTGGGCGTTAATAAACGTATTCCGCGCTTACAGCACCACAATCTGTTTTTCGACGAGAGTTTTAAGCAGCACGCTCAGGAGATTTACGAAACGCCACAGTGGCCCAGTAAACCACTGTTCTATGCATCAGCACCCTCAAAAACTGACCCTAACGTAGCACCAGAAGGATGCGAGAATTTATTTTTGCTGATTCCGGTAGCTCCCGACCTCAATGATGATGAGGCCACTCGCGAACACTATTTCAATCTATTAATGGATCGGCTTGAGGCTTATGTAGGCGAAGATATCCGCAATCATATTGTTTACAAGCGTAGTTACGCTCATCGGGACTTTAAAAGCGATTACAATGCGTTTCGGGGAAATGCCTATGGCCTAGCCAACACGTTACGTCAGACAGCACTTTTAAAGCCAGCTTTAAAGAACAAACGGGTAAACAACTTGTTTTACACCGGTCAACTCACCGTTCCCGGCCCCGGTGTACCACCCTCACTAATTTCGGGGCTGGTAGTGGCCGACGAGGTTGCCAAAGAATTTTATTAACTTACCAACTCTACCCTTACCTCTTACCAATTATGATGGCGTTGTTTAACAAAAGTGCGCTGGAATGCAGTAAACTGATTACCGAACGCTATAGTACGTCGTTTACGCTCGGCATTAAAACGCTCGACCGTAAATTTCATTTCCCCATTTACGCCATCTACGGATTTGTACGCTACGCCGACGAAATTGTGGATACTTTTCATGATTTCGACAAGAAAACGCTGCTCGAACGCTTTCGCCATGATACGTATCAGGCCATTGCAGAAGGGATCAGCATGAATCCAATTCTCCAGTCGTTTCAGCTGATTGTGAATCAATATAAAATTGAGCACGATCTGATCGAATCCTTTCTGAAAAGCATGGAAATGGATCTCTATCAGCAGGAATATGATACTGACGGCTACGACGAATATATATATGGATCGGCGGAAGTGGTTGGCCTGATGTGCTTACATGTTTTCTGCGAAGGCGACAAAGCCGAATTCAACCGTCTGCGCGAACCCGCCTGTAAGCTCGGAGCCGCTTTTCAGAAGGTAAACTTCCTCCGCGATCTAAAAAGTGATTTTGTTGACCGGGGACGCACTTATTTTCCGGGTGTCGATTTCAAAAATTTCGGTTGCGATGTTAAACAACACATCGAAGCCGATATTCAGCGTGATTTCGACGAAGCGTATATTGGCATTATGAATCTGCCGCGCGGTGCCAGAATGGGCGTTTATCTGGCCTATATGTATTACCAGACGCTTTTCAATAAAATAAAGCAGTTATCAGCCGCCCGTATTCAGCACGAACGTATCAGGGTGCCCAATCCCCAAAAAATAGCGTTGCTGGCCCAAACGTACCTAAAATATAGACTTAATGTGATTTAGGGATACGTAGCAGCCCTCCACGCCTTTTCGCTATCTTTGCAGTAAAACAATCAATTACTGAAAATGGTAGCCGAAGCCAGCCTGTCGCCAGAAGTTCTGGCACGTTATGAAGCCGTTATTGGTCTGGAAGTGCACTGCCAGTTACTGACGCAGAGTAAGATTTTTGCGGCCGATGCCAATGCATTCGGTGCGGAGCCCAATACCAACATCAGCGTTATTACGTTAGGACATCCCGGTACATTGCCTAAACTGAATCGCAAAGCGGTCGAATATGCTGTCCGGATGGGGCTGGCCTGCGGTTGCGAGATTACGCGTCATAACGTATTTGCCCGGAAAAATTATTTTTATCCTGATCTGCCAAAGGGCTATCAGTTATCGCAGGATAAAGGCCCCGTTTGTGTGGGCGGTGGTATACCTATAACCGCTAAAGACCCCGAAACAGGCCAATCATATCAGACAACTATTCAGGTTCACCACATCCATCTGGAAGAAGATGCCGGAAAAAGTATTCACGATGGCAGCGACTGGACAACGCAACTCGATTATAACCGCGCCGGTACGCCACTGATCGAGATGGTGACTGACCCCTGTCTACGTAGTGCCGATGAAGCTGGCCAATACCTGACCGAAGTACGTCGGTTGGTACGTTACCTCGACATCTGCGATGGCAACATGGAAGAAGGTTCGCTACGTTGCGACGTAAATATTTCTATTCGACCTAAAGGAGCGACACATCTCGGCACGAAGGTTGAGGTAAAAAACCTGAACTCGATTCGGAACGTAATGCGGGCTGTCGAATCAGAATTTCGCCGGCAGGTTGAACTAACCGAGACAGGTGGACGTATCGTGCAGGAAACGCGCACGTTCGATGCCTCGACAGGACAGAGCTACGCTATGCGGGAGAAAGAAACCATGAACGACTACCGCTATTTTCCAGACCCCGATCTCACTCCCGTTGTTATTTCGGATGAGTGGCTGGCCGATATTCAGGAAAATATGCCGGTGCTACCAGCCGAGTTGTATCAGAAATTTACGACTACGTATGGTTTGCCCGATTATGATGCCGCGCTGCTGACCGATGCCAAAGAACTCGCTGAATATTATGAAGCGGTGTGCTCGAAAACCGCCAATTACAAAGCGGCTTCGAACTGGGTGATGGGAACGGTAAAAGGGCATCTGAACGAAAAAACGTTACGTGACCGCAAGTTTCCGGTTTCGGCGGAGCAATTAGCAACTTTGATAACGCTGATTGACGAAGGAACCGTAAGTCAGACGGCGGCTCAGCAGATCTTTACGCTGATGATCGATGCACCCGATGCGTTGCCTGCCGAGCTGGCAAAAACACATGGATTGATTCAGAACCGCAATACCGACACACTTCAAACGTTGGTAGAAGAAGTACTGGCGGCCTGGCCCGATAAAGTTGAACAGTACCGCAAAGGCAAGAAAAATTTGCTGGGTTTATTTATGGGCGAGGTCATGAAAAAATCGAAAGGTTCGGCCGACCCTAAACTGGTTAATGAATTATTAGCGAAGACACTACAAAAACAATGAAGAACGTAGTTTTCTCCATCCTTGGTTTGCTAGCCGTGGGGTCTGTGGCCAACGCACAAGCCACGAAGCCTTTTACTGTAACGGGTAAAATTAAAAATGCAGCGCCCGGCAGTTATGTGTATCTGGAAGCTAATACCCAACCGACGCGCAAGCTGGACTCGGCCAAAGTTGAAGCGGGTAACGCCTTTACGCTCAAAAGCAACGTAGCTGATGGTGGCGAAGTGTTTGTGTTGAACGTTGGCGGTGGGCAAAAACTGGCTTTGCTGGTTGAAGGTGGCGAAACGCTTAACGTAACAGCCGATGGCTATCGGATGGATGCTAAAACCGGGCAGACGGGCAAGTCGTTAGTTTCGGGTTCTAAAAACATGGACTATTACGAAAAGCTGAATGCGCTACGTAACGACATGGAGGCCAAGGTCCAGAACTGGAACAAGCAAATGGCCACGGCGACGGAGAAAAAAGACAATAAAAAAGCCGCCCAGATTGAGCAGGAATATCAGGCTGCCGAGCAGGATATTGTGACGAAAGTAAAAGCGTTGCTGCCAGAAATGGGGACGTCGCTGGTGTCTTTGTTTGCCTTGAATTTTATTAACATCGACAACGATTTCGCTACGTATGATGCACTGGCAACTCGTTTCGAGAAAGAAAATCCGAACAGTCCACACGCAAAATCGTTGATTGGCCGGGTGGCACGGATCAAAGGTGTAGCGGTTGGCGCACAGGCTCCCGAAATTTCCCTGAGCGATACAACTGGCAATGCTGTTCCCCTTTCGTCACTACGTGGTAAATACGTATTGATCGATTTCTGGGCATCGTGGTGCGGTCCTTGTCGGGCAGAAAACCCGAACGTAGTGCGGATGTACAACAAGTACAAAGACAAAGGTTTTGCTATTTACAGCGTATCGCTCGATCAGGCTAAAGCCAACTGGACCAAAGCGATACGTAACGATAACCTTACCTGGACACACGTATCGGATCTGAAGTTCTGGCAATCGGCGGCTGCACAGCAGTATGGTGTACAGGCAATTCCTGCTACGTTCCTGCTCGATAAAGAAGGAAAAATCATTGCCAAGAACCTGCGTGGCGAAGCACTCGAACAAAAATTAGAAGAAGTTCTGAAAGGTGGTCAATGAGTTAACCGCCAGTCATTAGTTTTGCAAGGTCAGGCTTACGTAGCCTGACCTTTTTCGTTTACACTTCATCGGCACTGGACAACTTTTACCGCTCTGGCGGTCTGTTTATTCACCTTTTAGTTTTCGAAAAATGAAAATTGCTATTGTTGGCTGCGGGAATATGGGAATGGCTTTTGCCAAATCGTTCATCCAATATGATCTGGTAAAAAAAGACGATCTCCTACTAATCGAAAAAAGCGCCGACCGTTCTGAATCGCTGAAAGCCGAAAAAGCGGGCGTTGTGGTCGACACAATTAGCCCGCGCGTAGGCGAGACCGATCTGATTATTTTATCGGTAAAACCGCAGGATTTCAACAGCGTACACGAAGCACTACGTAGCGTTGTTCAGCCCCATCAGGTAATCCTTTCTATTATGGCGGGTATTCCAATCAGCCAGATTCAGGAAAAACTGGCGCATCCATTAGTAGTACGTGCCATGCCTAATACGCCCGCCATGCTCGGTATGGGTATAACCGGATTTACAGCCGCTAAAGAAGTCGATTTAGCAAATCTGCGTCGGGTCGAAAATCTGATTAACGCCACCGGCCGATCAATTTTTCTTGATGATGAAGCCATGCTCGATGCCGTAACAGCACTAAGCGGCAGTGGCCCGGCCTACTTTTACTACGTAGTGAAAGCCATGATCGACGCGGGTAAACAAATGGGTTTCGATGAGGGCGTATCGGCCTTGCTCGTAAAACAAACCATGCTCGGAGCGTATCACTTAATCAATAATGCCGATAAATCGCTCGATGACCTCATTAAGGCGGTTGCGTCGAAAGGAGGCACTACCGAAGCCGCACTACGTGCCTTCGAGAGTGGGGCTTTGTCTGATACGTTGGTAGCGGGTATTAAAGCTGCTCAGACTCGGGCAACGGAGTTGTCGAAGGGGTAAAGCTAATTCACCATAACTATCATACAAACACTTAACTATCAACGAAATGAAAACGTATTATCTTGAATTTTCGGAAGATGAAACAGTGGGGAGTGCTCACAAATTTTACGAAGTTTTGGTTGAAGATACGACGGTAGTTATTACGTATGGCCGCATCGGTACCGATGGCAGTTCAAGTACGCAGACACTTTCGAACGAAGCCGAAGCAGAGAAATTTGCACTGAAAAAGATAAACGAAAAGAAACGGAAAGGCTATGTTGACGCTGTGAAAGGGCAACGCAAAAAACGCATAGCCACCCGCCGAACAATTATTAGTCAGCCATCGACGGTTAAAAATCAGGTGCCGATTGTCTGGCGATTCAAATCAGGCTCACCCGCTTTTGGCGTTTTTGTTGACGATACCAATTGCTGGGTCGGCAATGAGAATGGTATTGTCTATAAACTCAATCATGATGCCGAAGTACTGGTTCAATACCGTTTTACCGATGGAGTAAAGTGTATTGTGGGCGATGGCAACTGGATTTACGTAGGCTGCGACGATGGAAACGTGTATGACGTATCCGGCAAAACGCCCCGTCTGGCTTACGAAATCAGTGAGAAAATCGACATCTACTGGCTCGATATTCATAGTGGATTACTAGCTGTTTCAGATGCTGGTGGTCATTTAACTACGGTGAACTACGAAGATGAGGAACAATGGGCTGTAAAAACCGAAGGTGAAAGTGCCTGGATGGTACGTTGCGACGAGGTTGGCCGAATTTTCTATGGCGATTCGAAAGGGGTAAGCTGCTACTACGGCTGGGAAAGTAACACGGTTATCTGGCATCAGAAAACGGGCAGCGTGTTGTTTGGCTGGCAAATCGACAACGTTGTCTACGCTGGTACGGCCACGGGAGCTATTCATAGTTTTGGTAAAGACGGACAGCCCAAAACAGTTTTTAAAGCCGATGGAGGTGTTTTTTCCTGCGCAGCTTCACCCGATGGACGCTACGTATTTGCGGGCGATAGTAGTTCGTCACTCTATTGTTTCAACGAAACGGGCCAACGGCTCTGGAAGCTGGCAACAGGTTGCGGATCGGCCTATTCGATGCAATACCTGAATGAAAAACTGTACATCGTTACGACCGATGGTTCTTTTGCCTGCGTAGATGTTAGCGAACCGGCCATCGAGCAGGCAAAATCGGGTCAGACCTTTACTGTTCGTGATATCAAAGCACCGGCACCATCTTCCGACGTAGTGACCAGTACCTTACTGGAAGCAGCTCCGGCAGGCACAACTGGTGTTACGTTGAAATGTGTTCGGGAAGGTGGTAAACTGCGTGTGAAAGTGATTTCCGAAGGGTATCACGATGACTGGTACGTTCAATTCCCCAAAAATCTTCGGAAAGAAAATCAGTCTTATCTAGTCGATTCCATCGAAGAATCAGCGCAGGGCGGTTTCTACCGAACGCTCGGCAACATTTATACGCTGTAAGTAGTGCGCACATAGCACCACAGGAAGTTCTCTTGCGGTGCTATTTTTTCATTCCATTAATAGCTTCGGCCACTTCAATTGGTCGGTCAGTTTCCAGAATCGTTGCTCCATCGGCAATAATAGCCCTGTACGCTTTGGCTCGCTCTTCTGGGCCAGTAAGTTTGTCATACGACGAAGCCGCTGAAATCATACACATAATCCCGCGACTGTTTAGCAACTGGTATAATTCTTTGTTTTCTGGCTTAACGGTTGGGCCAATGTAGGCAATCATGTTTGCCGCAGGAATACCCGCTTTTTCGTATGATTCCAGTTCAGCTTTGCTTTTGATAAACACCGAAAACATCCGGTTTTTGTTATCATCGAGATAGTACCGTGCCTGTTCGGGCGAATGAACCGTAAGCATCATAAACGCATCCGCTTTATGCTTTCGGATCAAGGCTGCTGTCATGGCAAATGGCACGTCTTTGCGATCAAGATTCAGAATCGTTTTACCTCTCGCCCACTCGATTACTTCAGTCAATGTCGGAATTTGGTGTTCTGTTACGTTACCATCTGCATCTTTAAGTCGAAGTTTTTTTAGTTCTTCCCACGTATAATCCGAAAGCTTACCCGTTCCAGTAGTAGTTCGATCTAACGTAGCGTCGTGCATGAGCACAATCACGCTGTCTTTGGTCAGGCGTGGGTCGATTTCAAAGAAAGCGGGCGTGTGTTTCAGCGTATTTTCAAACGTAGCAATCGAGTTTTCCGGAAATCCTTTCACCATGCCGCCCCGGTGCCCACTGATAATCGGCGTTTTCTTATCCGTCCATTTAAAGAAGCTATGCAGATCCTGAACCGTTTTTATAGGTAAGCGACGTATTGGCTGCGCAAAAACTACGTCAAACAGAATGATTATCAAGAACATACCCACAAAAAAGACACGTAGCACCATACAAACTTGAATTTATTAGTTGTCTTACCTGCTCTCAATCACCTGCAAGTTCGAAACTTTCACGAAGCTGTATCAAACATCACGAAAAGTTAATAAGCAAGAATGGGTGTAGGTATTTTTCAAATAGTGCCTACACCCATTTCTAAAATCAATCAGTAAAATTTACGCATAACACCGTACCTCCAGCAAAGCCGCCGGAGCTTGCCCTGTCTGGTGCTTCAAGTGTATGGTTAATTGAGTGGTTTCCAATGGCTTTTCAAATGAAATGATATTACGTGCCTGATGGTTGTCCGTTGTTTCATAAATGCGCTCCTGACGGTCGTTGCACAGGATGTATTGTTGTACACAGAACGGCGAAACGGTTTCGGGATTCAGCATAATTACCGTTTCGAGTGGGTGATCGAAATCGGCATCAAAGAACAGCTCAATACGGCTAATACGTTGTTGCTCCGGCCAACGTAGTGAAAGCGTTGGATTCGAATCTGCTACGTCGGCCACCCACGCATTTGGCTGATTCGTAGGTCGTTGAATCCCGTTCGTTACGTTGCTGGCCCCGAAAAGAGAAATTCCACCGTCAATGGTTAACGCGATGTTGTGGCCGTTCGGTCGACGGGATGGGCACCAGAACTCAAACGCTTCTACGCCAATGTCTTCCGTCGGCTCCTGCTTCCCGTAGTTCGATACCGCCGGATTCGTTTTGTTAAACACCGATAACACACCCGTTACGCGCAACTGACTGTACTGCAACTGAATGTGTTCATTCTTCAGGAACGTAACAAACATGTATTGCGGCTCATCAATCACTACGTCGAACGGCAGCCGAACGTCCTGTTTTCCTTTCCGAATCGGCAATGTCAGCGTTTGCAACGTAACGTCGGGCGTGTGATTTTTGGTTTTGCTGCTCCGGCGTAGCTCCACTGTCAACGTAGTGTCGGCATCCGACGTAACGAAAGCGGTCATCGACGGCACCGATCCTTTTGGCAATGGTAGCATCTGAGCGGCAGAATCAGCTAACAGTTCCAGCGGGCCGTCGGGTGGTAATTGCGTGAGCACAAACTCGCTCGATGACGTCAACGTAGCGTTTTGGGTTAGATCATCGGCATCCTGCAATGTCAGACCCGGAATGTGATGCCCCGTTTTTAGCAGTTCGCGTTGTAGAGACGCCATTCGTTGCGGATCGACCAGATCACGCGGTTTGAGTCCGTCGCGGGCGCAAATAGCCGCAGCCATACCCGCAGCTTGCCCCACGTGGGCGCTGGTAGCCATTACGCGCGAGGAACCAAACGCTACGTGTGACGCCGAAATAATACGTCCAGCCAGAATCAGGTTATCGACATTTCGCGAATACAGAGTGCGGTATGGAATCTGATACGTGCCTTTGCTGTGCCATTGATTACAGCCCGGTTTTTCGCTAAAAACACCATCTGCCGGATGTAAATCAATACTCCAGCCACCGAAAGCCACGGCATCAGCATGTTCGCGTTGTTCCACTACGTCCTGCTGAATGAGCATGTAATCGCCCTCGAAACGTCGACTTTCACGTTTACCGGGAATAGTGCCAACCCATTCGAGCGTCATAGTTTCGGCTTCGGGAAACTGACCCGAATTTTTGATGTGATTCCAGACGCCGTATACCACTTTCCAGAGTTCCCATTTGATGGCTTCGGTATCGTGAACCGTATCAAGCCGACCGCCGTATTCCAGCCACCAAAGCTGACAGCCGAATTCTTTGGCGTTGAACCGACGGTAACGCGGAATTTCGGTAATGTCTTTCAGGGCATAGGCTGGTGGCGTAAATTTTACCGGACGACCCACATCTTTCGAATAGAAATAGAGTGAATGTCCCAGCAACTCGCCGTATTCAGCAGTTGGCGCGAATTTCTCCCCAAACTCTTCCGACGATTCGGCACCCATCCGAAAGGCGGCACCAGCCTGAAACCCAACGATCCCATCGCCCGACGCATCGCAGAATAACGGCGCCACCAATTTATATAATGTACTGTTTTGTGAACAGAAAGCCTTCAGTCCGCTGATGGTACTCGCATCTGACTTCTCGACTTCGTAAACCGCTGTATTAAGTAGCAGCGTAATGTTGGGCTCCATCACTACTTTTTCAAGCAGAATGGTATCGAAAATCATCGGATTGCCTTCGGGATTACGATACCAGTTTTCGACCAGCAATTCGTCGATGACACCGCCTTCGCGCGCCCAGCGGTTGTTGTTACCCATGTGCGACGTAGCACCCAGCACCCACAGCCGAACTTCGGACGAGGCATTGCCACCCAAAACGGGCCTATCCTGCACAAGCACTACGCGGGCACCGGCGCGGGCGGCTGTGATGGCCGAGCAAACGCCGGACAGACCTCCGCCAACAACAATCAGATCGGCAGAGTGAGATATGGTTTTTAAGCTTCGTTTATCGGTTGCGTTGGATTTTATCATAGCGTAGACCTGTTATGCTTATGGAGAAATCGGACTGCCCCGCCTGATTCAGCGACGCAAGCCGGTATTGGTATGTTTTTTTTGTGTCTAATCCGGTGAGGATAAATCGGCCCGTTTGAGCGGTTGAAATCGGTTGTCGTTGCCACGTAGCGGAGCCTTCGGGCCGATATTCCAGTACGTAGCCTGTTGCTTTCAATGTAGGCTCAAAACTGATAACAACCTCACTACCAGCTTGAACAACACCATGTATAATTGGAGACGCTGGCCGTTGGCCACCATCGGGCGTAACACTACGTTCTTCCGACCAGTCAGAGTCGGTCCAGCTATCGGTAACGCGCTGAAACCGGAACGAATAGGGCTTGCCGTTGGTTAAATTGGGCACGAATAATGTACCGAACGTATTGGCCTGAATGGTACGGGCGTTGGCATACTGGCCGGGCTCCGAAGTGACCTGAACGCGGTAGAAATAGTCGGTTTCGGGGCTGGCGTATCCGATGTAAAAACCACCGTCGGCTGGTTCGATGTGTTGAATAATCGGCGGAGCGTATTGCAACGTATCGACCTTAATCGTCCGCACATCTGTCGATTGTGTTTCACCCGCATTGTTGATACCGACAATAGCGACCCGATACGTTTTGCCAAACGTTAACTTCGGAATATCAATAAAATCGTTGATCGTCGTGGGCGTTTCCTGATCCAGCCCTGATTCACCGTAGCGAACTTTGTAGGTGGTTGCAGTCGGGCTTTTTTCGAAATGAACCCGAATGAGGCCGCCGTTATTCGTACCGTTGTAATAGGAACGTCCTCCGTTGGTGTAGGTGATTTTGGGGACCGCTGGTTTTTGCAAAAACAACGTAGTGTCGGCCAGAATATCTCCCGTTGGAGCCAGCAACTCAACACGCATCGCAAACGCATTGTCGGCTTGCCAGTTGACCGTATAGGTTTTAGCCGCATCGCCGGGACGTATATCAGGTAGCGGCAGTGACCCGCCCTGACCTATTTTACCCGAAGCATCCGTACGTTTCCACAACAATTTATAATTATGTAACGGATAAGCCGGCAAATCGAGAACGCCACGCGGGGTGAGCGTTACCGTAGCCGACGTAGCACTGGCGTTGAGGGCTAATGAACGTAGCGGATTATACTCTTTCCGCATTGCATAATACACCTGCTTTTTGCGCCGATACACGTCCACAATGCCCCACGCCCGGTTTTCCGAACCTTCCTTTGTTCCGTTGAACCGGCTCCGGTAATCATTGAACGTCCACAACGATCCGCCAATCAGATACGGAATGTTACGTATCGAATCGACCAGTACGTGAGCATTGAAATTGCCATCCAGATTTTCGACTAGCTGCGTAATGCCATATTCAGCATAAAAAAGCGTATGGTTCGGGTGCTTTTCGTGTTGCTGGCGCGTAGTTGGCCCCAGATTCTGTCCGTAGCGGTTTACCAGACCTATATCTCCCGAATCAACAATATCGGGCGAGTACTGACCGGTATGACTCACCGACGATACGTAACGGGTGCTATCTAACGTCTTGGCATACGGTATCGCTTTGGCTACGTACGGAATTGATTTCGGGAAATAGCCGATTTCATTCCCGACACTCCACATGATTACACTTGGGTGGTTATACTGATTGGTAATCAGTCGGGTAAGCCATTCTTTCGACGTAGCACTGGCCGGATCGGCAAATCGGTCGAAACCCCAAAGCGGAATCTCGGAAATAACCAACATACCCCGTTCATCGAGGTAATCCATCACCTCTTCAGGCAGGCACAGGTGCGATAGCCGGGTCATAGTACAGCCAATTCCTTTGAGCAAATCAATGTCTTCCTTGATGCGCCAGGTTGGCAACGTATTACCCGTTGTCCGGTCGTCGGGAACCAGATTGAAACCCATCGGACGTATCACTTCGCCGTTCAGTTTCAGCGTATAGGCTTTATTATCAATCTCGATTTTGCGAAGTCCGAAGCGGTTACTCTGCTTTTCGCCTTCGCCTGCTGACCGATTAGCAAGTGTTACGTTCGATGTATACAAAAACGGATCATCGAAATGCCAGAGATGCGTTTCTTTCGGAGTTACCGTTGTTTGCACCACAACAGAAGCGGTCCCGCTGGCCGGTACGCTCATCTTAAACGGTAACGACCGGATAAAACCATTAGAGGCCGTGAGATGCACTGTTCCAGCCGCTTCATCAGCCTGATTTCCATGATTCTGAAGAAAAATCCGAACCGCTACGTTCGCCGACTTTTTAGACAAATCGACCGAAGGCGTAATATGCTGCCGAATAATACGAACGGGATTTGACACAACCAGCGAAACCGGACGACGGATACCGCCCCAGTTCCAGATGGCCCCGCGTGTGAGTGAATTGTCGGCACAAACGACCAATGTATTGAGACCATTAGCGTTCAGCAATTTCGTTACGTCGAACTCAAACGGCAGAAAACCACTGTGATTTTCGCCCAATTTCTGCCCGTTGAGCCAGACCGTGCAATCGTGATAAACGGCTTCAAAAAGCAACCGTGTTACGTTATCGCTGCTACGTCCTGATGTAGTGAACGTGCGCCGATACCAGCCTTTTCCGACGTAGTGCGCGTATTCATTCCGCAAATCCCAATTTCCGGGTACAGGCAACGAATCCCAGTTTGCTACGTTAGCATTCGGCCGAAACCAGCCTTGCTGTTCACCTACATTGGTCGGATCGGTCCGAAATGACCACGTACCATCCAGCGATGTTTTTTGGGCGAACGTAGTAACTGATACGCTCAGAAGAATGAACGTAATTTTAAGTAGATTTGTAAAAAATGAACTAGAAAATGGCAACGCAAGCGGCTTCTTCCTTAAGTAATCTGCAACAGGAGTTGCTGAAACTTTATCCGTACAACGTATCAGACGATCAGATTCAGGATATTCGGCGGTTGCTGGCCGATTATTTTGCTCGAAAAATTGACGACGAAATGAATCTGTTGTGGCAGGAAAAGAGCTGGAATGACCAGACCATTCAGGACTGGAAACAGGAACATCTTCGTTCGTCTCAAGCCTGATTATGCGGGTTGTTCTTGATATAAATGTATTGCTCATTTCGTTGCCCGTATCGTCGCCATATCGTCCAATTTCCGATGCGATACGTGCCGGAAGTTTCGAGCTTGTTGTCAGCAATGATATCCTATTTGAATACCACGAGAAATTAGCGGAGAAAACATCGCCATCTGTTGCCGACAACGTACTAAAATTGTTGTTATCGCTTGAGAATTGCATAGTACAAACGGTATATTTCGATTGGGGGTTAATGGTAAACGATCCCGACGATAACAAATATGTCGACTGTGCTTTAGCCACAAATGTTGACCATTTGGTTTCAGAGGATCGCCATTTTTCCATACTTCGCTCCATTGAATTTCCTCGATTATCAGTTATCCGAATTGATGAATTTCTCCGCCTGATTCAAGGCTGAATCAGGCGAATTGCTACGTTGGGCGGCTCGCCACGGAATCAGCGCGGCTATCAGAATCACGACTCCGATAATAGACGTAGTGGTGCCGCCCGTGTCGGCCAGCATTCCCAGACCGAATAGCATCACGGCGGTAAAGACTAGTGAGCCAGCAATTACTTTCAGACCGAAGCGGTTTTGCTGCTCAATAGCCTGTTTCTCTTCGTCGGACGTAGCGTCTGCTACGTCGTCGCGCTTTTGCTGTCGGGCTTTCTGGTACTGGTGATGCTCGTCAGCCACGAGTCCTTTCGAACGGGCGTAGAGCTCATACATCAGCAATAGCACCAGCGTGAGTCCAACGCCAATCACGGTTTCGGGGCCGCGCGATAGTTTGAAGTCAAACAGAATCGGCGAAAGCACTTTGAAGAACAGGTTCACAGCCAAACCAATACTCGTAATCCAGAGCGTAGCACGGCTGGTCAGTCGTTTGGAGAACAACGCCCAGAGCGGAGGAGCCAACAAAGGGCCGCCCGTAATCGACGAAATACTCAGCACTACTTCCACAATGCCGCCTGCTTTCGGCACTAACAGCGCAATGACAATCATGCCCAAGCCGAAGAACCACGACGAGCCACGTGCTACGCGAATCAGTTGCCGATCCGACGCCTGTGGGTTCATTAGCCCTTTGTAAATATCATTCGTAAAAACCGCCGACACTACGTTCAGTGCCGTATTAGCACTAGCCGACGTGGAGAAATACATGCCCGTCAGCATCAGGCCGAGCAAACCGGGAGGCAATACCAACTGGCAGATTTTCAGGTAGGCATTTTCAGTATCTAGCCCTGTCAATGATGGGTCGATGGCGTGGTAAATCATCGGCGGCATCATCCAGATTACCGGGCTGATCAAATACAGTCCGGCGAACAAAAAGGCAACTTTTCGCGCTGATTTGGGACTGTCGACGCTGGTGTAACGTTGTACGAACGTCCAGTTTCCGCCTATGTAGGCGATGTGATAGAAGACAAAAGCCAGTACGAAACCAAACGTATATTCACCATTCAGGACATTGAAAAAATCGTCGGGAACGGCCTTTACAAACCCACCGAAACCGCCCACTTTATCGAGCGAAAGTGGCAATAGAATAAACACCGCTGCCGACAGTACCACAAATTGCAGAATATCAGTCACCATCACGGCCCACAAACCGCCAACGGCGGTGTACGCAATCATGAAAATGCCTAAACCAATCGTAGTCGGAACAATGGGCAGATTCAGCGATGAACTAACCAGCTTGGCTACTGGATACAGCACCGATCCTTTAATGAAAACACTGACCAGCGTAAAGATGAAAATGTATGCTTTCTGCACCGTAAGGCCGAGTCGCTCGCGGATAAATTCGGCGGCCGTGAGTGCGCCCGTTGCTTTCCAGCGCGGAGCCAGATACAGGCCTGTTACGAGCGCACCAATACACATGGTCCATTGAATCGTAATAGCGACCCAGCCGTATTTATAAGCGATGCTTCCCCACGCGACGAAAGTACCGGCGGAGAAAAAGCTCATGAACAGCGACAGCCCACCAATGAACCAGGGGACGGCTTCGCCACCCGCAAAAAACGATTTCAGATTGCGTCCTGTCCGGGCAAACAGCATCCCGATTCCCAGCACAAAAGCCGAGAAAATGACAATGACGGCGGTATCGATGGTTGTATTCATGTGTTAATTCCGTAGCGTTATTGGATCGAGGGTTACGGATTTGCCATCCAGCCCGATGCCTTCCAGTTTGTACTCCAAAACCTGTTTGGGATCGTTCAGGTGGATGCTGAACTCATACGGATAACGCGTATCCTCAATCGTTTTCCACTCCTCATTGCCCAGCCGGTACCGTAGCGTTACTTGTTTCAGCGTTTTCTCGGTGGCGTCTGTGAAGATGTAAGCATCTGAAAATTGCGGCACTAGATTAAACAGCATTCCCGTTACGGTACCCAAAGTCGTCGTCGTTTCTTTCCGTGAAAAAGCCTGCTGTGGAGACGTAGCGTTTCCACCAACCGAAGCCGCTTTTTGAAGTGGTACGTCTACTTTCAAGCCGTGAATTTTCAACGCGATCAAACCCTGCGACGCTACGTTTACCGATAGTTTTCCATCAGTCATACTCCCCTCTGTGGACGTACCGTCGTTCTGATAAACTGTGAGTTTATACGTCTGGCCTTTGTTCCACGGAATCAAATCGGGTTGTAAACGTAGCGTCGACGTAACAGGTTGATTAGCGGTATTCATCAGCACTACGTAGAGGTCGTTTGCGCCAACACCGAACACATGGTTCAGGGCAATGTCACTGACCTGCATAGCGTTAGCTGGTAGCCAAAGCTTTACGTCTTTATTTCCAAATACTTCGCCCGCTTTATGGCCGTACACTTTACTACTCAGGTAGGCGTAACCCGGTGCATAGGCCGACGGGAAATTCACTTTCCCTTTCGACATCCGATAAGCATCGCTGACCAGAAAATCCATCACCAGCGCGATATGCGGCCAGACGTGGTTGAAAAAAATGAAGTTGAATTTAATGTCCCAATAATCGTGAAGCGGATAATCGGGCGATTGGTAAACGTTGGTATTCAACGTAGTAAAGTAATAGCCGGGAAAGTTGGCGTAGCGCCCAACGACGGCATTATAAGCCGCATCTCGAAACAACGTATCGTTCGATAAATGCGCCAAACGTAGCAAATCAGCCGCATGGTGAGCCAGCATAATTGGCCCATTGCCCACATACGTATGCGGCTGTTCGGGCGAGAGACCCACCAAAGACGTGCGCCAGGCGTCAATTTTCTGTTCGGGAGCCTGAATCATCGGATCGAAGCCGGGCAAGAAATCGAGACTGTTAATCTTGTACCGCTTATGTGCCTGCCCTTTCACTACACCACCTTCATTAACGGTAATAGTTGAGTTAGGAGCCATCGGATTCGAACGCAGCCAGAGCAACATCTGACGCGCGCCAGTGATCGACGCATCCAGATAACGCTGCTCGTTGGTTTCTTCGTAAAGCTCCAGCAAATCCATCCAGCGCGGGGTGAAATCGGTGTAGAACAGGGCCTCTGAATCCTTCAATCCCGCATTCGTCTGGAAATTGGTGGGATATTTACCAAGCTCCTGCTTGATGGCAGCATCCGCTTTCTGACGTGCTTTTTCCAGATCGGCGGGATTACGTAGCATTCGGTAACGCGCCAGAAAATCCTGCCACGAATCGCCACCCGTTGCTGTGTTCAGGTTCAGTTTGCGGGCGGTTCCGAAAATACGGTCGGTTTCGAGCCGGAAAGCGGATGTTCGACCGCCTGTCATATCGTGCAATCCTGACAATTCACCAATTTCAACACAAGGCCCTTTCAGGAAATGCGACGGACTTTGCAGCTTTATCGTATCCGAAATGGCATACAGGTATTTCTCCCGCGACATTACGTATTCCATCATCGGCAACGCCCGACGACGGTAAATTTCCATGCTGCCCGTACTCATGGCCACGCCCAGCGCGTGCAGTGCCGATACGTTCTTCACCGACCCCACTACATCCTGTACGTAGTCGGAAGCTTTTAACTCCTCTACCCAGCCACCATACGGCCCCATCGCGTAGTCGATCATGTTTTGGAGCGTCTGATTGAGCGAAACAGTAGCGTTCTGGCGTTCTTTTTTGTATTTAGAAATATCTCGAAAAATGAATTGCATACCCGCGTACCAGTCGCCCGGATGCAACACGTAGCGAAGCTTGAACGAATACGATTTACCGGCTGTCATCTTCGAATCGTCGCTACCCAGAATCGGAGCAAACAGCATCGGGCGGGCTTTTCCGGCCTCGTCACGTAGTACAAAGCCAAAGCGCGAATTTTTGGTAAAGGCGTAACGATACGGAATTTCCGACGGGTCAGGAGCCACGCCTTCAGTCAGGCCATTGGTGTTGACGAACGTAGCAGCCGTAAGTGCAAACGCTTCAGGAGCCAGATACGATTTATTCGGAAACCTCCGCCACGACCATGTCATCGGCTGGTATAGAAACTGCACCTGAGCCGTATCGGTAGGTGTTAATCCAGTGAAACCGAGTGAGTAATAGGCTTCCGTCTTGGGCACTAACTGCATGTCAATCACGGGCGCTTCATGACCCGATGGCAATGCGATACGTAGCGCCAGCGTACCCTGTGGCGTTTCGTTGAACGAAAACAATAACGCATTTTTCTGATCTTTCCGAACGCTTACGGCCTGATGGCGAGTGCCAGGAGCCGCTTTAAATGCATCCCGTTCAATTTCGGTTGCTGATCGTTTCCAGCCGCCAACTGGATAGCGTGTTTTTTCGGCCGCTGTATGTTGCAGATTCGGATTCTGCGTTGTGGATTGCAGTAAAATTTCCGGGCGAATGCTACGTTGCAGGTTGCCTTTTTTTACGGTCAGCACCGATTTGGTAGTTAATCGGGCCGGTACCGAAATCTGATACGTATCGTTTTGAATAGTAAGCGTTTGCTGGGCGTGAGCGACTACATTACTGAACAAAATGAACTTAATTACTAAGAATCCATAGACCACCCCCAATCGAGCGTCGACCCGGCCCCTCCTAAAACAGGAGGGGGCTAAAAAACTCCGGGCGGGAGCCTCCTCCTGTTTTAGGAGGGGCCGGGTCGACGCTCGATTGGGGGTGGTATTTCTATTTAGTTGAGTTTCCATATTTTACTGCCATTCATACGACCAGACTTCTATACCAAACGGGGCCAATTGAACGGCTGCTTTAGTAGCATCTAACGAACGATTATTGGATAGCGATTTCAGTGCTCCTTTACCGGAGCGTATTACCTCTGGCTTTAACTGGACCGTAGTATTCGTAGCCTGAGCCCGGTTGTTCAGCAGGATGACAAACAATTGTTTTTTATCAGTCGATTGCGCCAGTACGTATTCCACGTTTGGATTGTCGGGTAATACGACGCCCTCCCGAATCAATAAATCGGCGGGTTTTCCGTAGACACTTCCCGATGCGAAACCGTACGTCTGATGCGGGCCAACTTTGGGCGTAACAAATCCGCGTGGAAACACTACGTTGCCTGCCGAACGTAGCTCAGCTTCGGCCAGCAGATAATCGGTTAACCAGCCGATTTGCCACCATGCATGGTGCGGATATGGGCCAGCACCTTTGTTCATGGCGTTCCAATAGTAAGAAGCAACGCTGGTTTGCGGATCAACAAACGCATGACGCCCAACAGCCGCAGCCCGCGCCATATCGGCAAAAATCGGTTCTTTGGTCATGCCATACAGCCGAATGAACATCCCCGCATGACTAGCTAGTTGAATAGGTCCATGCCGGGTTGCCGAACCGAAAATGCCGCCATGCTCGAAACTCAAACCCGTCTGACTGATTTCCCAATCTTCGCGCTGAATACCGTTTACGGTTTTCGGCTGATGGCTGGCTATCGGGTGTGTGTAAATAGACGTAGTGTAAACTTTGGCGGCTGTTATGGCGGCCTCCTTGTATCGTGCGTCTTTGATGAGATCGTACAAATCCAAGTAAGCTTGTGCTGTCTGGCCAGTTGCGAAGTCGGGAGCGTAACGTGCATCACCACAAACGCCAAGATAACTACCGGTTGCAATAGCACTTTTAAGCATCCAATCGGCACCTTTTCGGGCCGCATCCAGATATTTCTGATCGTTCAGTAACCGATACGCCACCAACATGCCATAGAACGTTGGCCGAACATCCTGCACATCTTTGAAAAGCTCAGCATTGGTGGTATGATCAAAAGCTACGGCCCAGCTTCCATCGTTTTTTTGCCAGCTCAGGAGTCGGTCAGCGCCCAGCTTGAGCCGACGCTTTAGCTCGGTATTGTTGGGTTCAAACAGAAGCATATTGCCCACGTCGAGCATGGTGTAATACGTAACGCCAATCGGTTCCATCACATCGCCCCATTCCTCCACGAACTTTTTGGTTTTAGCCAGATAGTACTGTCCGCGAACGGCACCTTCAAAAAAACCGGGCGTAGTTTGTTGTTGAACCAGTTTGAAATTCAATGCATAAGGCAATACGTTCTGAGTCAGTAATGGGTCTTGTGTTGCGTTAGCGAGCATCCACATCGCGCCATAATCCGAGTTTTTCATGGCGTCTTTATTCGACCCAACCACGCCACCCAGATACGACTGTGCCCCTATTTTCTTACCCTCAAATTCCTCTACGTTCCAGAGCGACGTTTTGGGGTCGGTGAGGTAGTGGTGCATCTTCTGAACCCGGTCGGTCAGCGATTGCTTGTTTTGCCGAATCGCCAGCGATTCTTTAAACCGATACACATCATAAACCGCATGATTCAACGCTTTGAACCAATCGCCGTCGATCAGGCTATAGCGAAACGTATAACTTACCGTTTCGCCCGCTTTCAGATTTGATTTTGCTTCGCCCAGAACCGGATAATAGAGCGTTGGCGACAGTTGCGCCTTGCGGTTCATGTGCGACAGACCAAGCTCCCAGTCGGTCTGCGTGATCTGATCTTTTGCCCACGGATCTCGGGCGAGGCCGGGTTCGGGAATAACGGCCAGCGTAACGCCATTTTTCGCCGTCATCATCGGGCTAAGCGTACTGGCGCAACGGTCGTGGTAAACAGCCGGAATCGTTGGAATGCCGTGTCCGTAGGCGTAAGCCAGCGCGAAGTTCTTCTGGAATTTATTGCCCTGAAAATACCCCGGCACAGTAGCCCAGCTCAGTTGCGATTCGGTCAGACTGGTAAGCGTAGGGGTTGCCAGTGAGAAAAAGCCGTCCTTTGTGGGGGTAATGGTCTGCTTGACAAGTATATCCGAAGCAAATTTCGGATCGAACGACCATTCGGTACGTATCGTTGCTACGTCGGTTTGCTGCTCAAACGTAAGGCTGTTTTTGTTCGTCTGTTTACCATCTTTCGGGAAAAAATACATTGCCCGACCGGCTTTATTCAGCGAAACAGGGCTAGTGGTTTCGGCCCATTGCGCCTGCTGATAATGGTATTTTTCGCCC
The DNA here is from genome assembly GCF_054776875.1 of Spirosoma daeguense. Classification (NCBI taxonomy): domain Bacteria; kingdom Pseudomonadati; phylum Bacteroidota; class Cytophagia; order Cytophagales; family Cytophagaceae; genus Spirosoma; species Spirosoma daeguense. The sequence continues at coordinate 248,604 of NZ_BAAHBF010000009.1, read as the reverse complement.
GGAAATAGCTGCCCTGTGATGTCGTTGAACGTAGTGTCGGGCTTATTGGATGGTTTTTCGGCGGAATATATCAGCGTGTTTTCGCCCGATGGCGCAGGCATGGCTACCCAATTGCTTCCTTTACGAACAGACACCTGCCGAATCGACCAGCCTTTCTCCGACGATTGCCAGTCTATTTTCACCTGTCCATTCGCCAGCGACAGCGTTTTCGATGATTGTGCCCAGGCCGGGAACGTAATGATTGTCAGTAAAATAAAAAGTCCTTTCGGGTACGTCATGTGTTAGATACGTCAGTCAAAACAGTTGAGTGAGCTAGTTTTCTGCCCGGATAAGATTTAATTTCTTTACGCCTTCGGTGATAAATTCCTGCAATTTCCCCTTACTATCAGTATACAGCAGGTATGCGTCCAGTTCGGGATGAGCGTTCAGAAAACGCTTCGTTTTTTCAAGGCCCATCACCATAAACGCCGTGTCGTAGGCATCGGCGGTGATGGCATCAGAAGCAAAAACCGTTACGCTCAATAGATCACTTTGCTCCATCAGGCCGGTTTTGGGGTTGATGATGTGGCTGAACGTTTGCCCATGCGCTACGTAGTGATTCCGGTAATTTCCCGCTGTTGTCATGGCCCGATTGGGCAATTTCAATCGAACGTAAAGCTGGTCGGGACGTAGCGGATTGCTGATACCAACCGTCCAGTCCTGCCCGTTGCTTTTTTGCCCTTTCGTCCGGATTTCGCCCCCAATTTCTACCATGTATTGATCAACACCTTTCGATTCTAACAGCCCGGCAATCACATCGACCGAATAGCCCTGCGCGATACCGTTTAAATCGACACGAACGTCCTTTCTTAGTTTCCTAATACCTACCACATCTAGCGTTACATACTGAAAACCAACAAACTGCAACAGCGAATCAATGTTAGCCAGCTCGGGTTGACCAACGCGTTTTGGGCCAAATCCGTAGGCTTCAACTAGTGGCAAAACTGTCGGATCAAATGCGCCTTCTGTATTCCGAAAAACCTCGTCGGCTTTCTTGAGCACCGGATAAAAATAAGGCGACCGAAACCGGTGTTCTCTGCCCCGATTGAACTCTGAAATTTCAGAATCGTTCCGGTAGAGCGACAAACATTTGTCGATGTCGTTTAACACCGAATCAACTTCCGCCTTAACGTTACGTTGCTGTTTGTCGTGGTATTTTATGTGATACGTAGTACCCTGCGCTTCTCCCGAAAAACTGATTAATGGCGTTTCGGCGGGAGTTAGGCTAAAAAAAAGAATTACCACCCCCAACCCCCTCCTAAAAAAGGAGGGGGCTAAAAACCTCCTGGCGAAAGCCCCCTCCTGTTTTAGGAGGGGCCGGGTCGACGCTCGATTGGGGGTGGTCTCTTTACGGTTTTGCCGTTGCAGGTTCATCTTTTATAATACCCATCAATTCGGGGAGGTGTGCCTGATAAACACCCCGTGGCGATGTATTGTATTTTTTCGCTACGTAAGCGGCAAAACCAACCACTTCGCCCATCATACCGCAGGTACGCATTACGCGGGTGCTGCCAAACGCTACGTGTGTAGTGCTGATGTTACGTCCGGCCATGAACAGGTTCGAGATATTTTTCGAATACAGACAACGGTACGGAATGGTGTAAGGAGCAACTTTAATGTGCTTGGTGCCAGCAAAAAACTCTTGTCCTTCGAAGTATTTGCTGTTTTTAGCGTCAGGAAAGTGTAGGTCGATGGTCCACGTAGCAGTAGCGGTTCCGTCGGGATATTGCTTGCCTTCCTGAATGTCCATCTGATTCAGAATATGATCGCCAATGATCCGGCGTGATTCGCGTTTGCCACCGATGTAGGCGACCCATGCCAGTTCGCGTTTGGCGTATTTATCTTTCTTGTTGTTTTTCAGATACGACCAGTTTCCGAAGATAGCCCGCAGGTTGTGATCGCGGATTTTCTCAGCATCGGTGATGGTATTGAAATTACCAAAACCTGTTTCCCACTCCCAATCAGCTTTGGGTTGATCTATGTGATATTCTTCTGTAAACGGCAGTGCCCATGGCGTTTCAGGAAACGATGATACGGTGTCGCGTGGTAAGGATGCCCATAGATTCGACGTACCCAGCGTAAAATCATCCGATTTTTCAGCCGCCAGCGATTCACCGGTTTCGGACTTGCTTTCGCGACCGAAACGATACTCAGCTCCTGCCAGATGTCCTAACGTACCGTCGCCGGTGCAATCAGAGAAATACGTACCCGTAAAGCGGGTTTCCTGATTAGTAGCAATGTCGCGACCAATTACGGCCACGATTTTGTCGTTTGCCTTTTCAGCCTTGTAAACGTGCGTGTTCAGAAACAACGTAATGTTACGTTCAGCTTTCACTATGTTCGTTTTGCGCGCGTCGCCATATTCTTTCGCATCGGGGTTGCCATTACCGGGGTCGCCGTTATCCATTTCACGAACGATACGTCCCAGTTTTGGATAATGGTTTTTGTCGGTATCACCCATCAAGTGCACCCGAATTTCGGAACTGTTGTTGCCGCCTAAAACGGGCCTATCCTGAATCAAAGCCACTTTCAAGCCCATGCGTGCACCCGAAATTGCGGCACACGTACCCGCAATTCCACCGCCTACAACTACTAAATCGAAATTGCCGCCCTCAACGGTTTTGCCCGTCAGATTCAGTAGTTTGTTCCGAAACGCGTTAAGGTCGTCTAATTTATTAGGCGGGGTAAACTTGGGCGCGTTGGTAAATAGAATGGCATCACAACGGCCATTGAAACCTGTCAGATCATGTAACGAAAGGGCAGCCTGCTCGTTCGTCACGTTCACTTCGCCACCGTTATACCATTTCCATTCGTCGGAGCCGCTTTCGCCAAAAACCATCGAAACTGGATTATTATCGAGCTTCACCTGAAACTTGCCTGGCCCTTTCGGAAACGGCGCCCAGTCTTTGGTACGTACCCAGAGCTGGTATTTTCCTTTCTTCGGAAATTTCACCGTCGTGGTGGCATCTTTTACGGGGCGTCCCATGCCGTGGGCCATGATGAACGATGAGCCTTGAACCACAAATGACTGCTGGTCAATAACCCATCCGCCTTTGTTTTCGAAGGATTCCGTCTCCACAAAAACGTGGTCCTGCGCCGACAGATTCAGGCACAGCAACAGGCAAAACAAGATGCTAAATGCTGTTTTCATATCACTTGTTGGTTTGCTTATCGTTAAGTTCAAATGTTTTCATATGCTGCCGAACCACCTGATTTCTAGGGTGCAGATTCGTCAGTAAGCGGTAAATGTCGGTCGGTCGTTCCGCGTTCGGGTTGCTGAGCTGTTGTGCCAGTTGCAGTTGCACTTTTTCGGTTAGTTTCGGCTGTTTGGCCAACAACTTCACCAGCATGGTCGACTGCTCCTGATTCGTTTTTGGTAATTCCTGCGTAATTGCTTCGGCGAGAACAGGACGAAACGGAATGGTATTCAGCTTTTTCAAGATCGCTATCTGAAACGGATAGCTGGTTTTCTGATACGTTTCCCAAAGCCACTGTTGCCGAGCGTCGGTTTGAAAAAAACGATCCGACAGTTTTTGCAGCGCATGTCGGGCGGTAAAGAGATTTTTCCCCTGAACAATTTTCAATACGTCGGGCGTGAAGCCAGGATAAATTTCGCCATCGGGTGTAATCGTCCGTTCCATAGCCCAGTACTGATAATCGAAGTTGGTACTGCCCAGAAACCGATGCAGCAACGTATCGTTCTGGTACGTTTCGGTGATACGTCGAATCTCGTTCACTACGTAGCCGTGAGCAATGTGCCAGAGCGTATAGCAGGTATACACGGCCCCGTCGATCACTTCATTTTTAACAGTTTTCAACGTAGCACCCGCTTTCGCATCAACGGAATCGGCCAGATTTTCGGTACCTTTTCCAACCAGATCTTCCATCGATACGTCCTTTAGCAGCGAGCTGTTGTTACGTAGTATGGCCTGTAGTTTTTCGTAGTCTTCCGGCTTAAATTCCTTATGGTCCATTTTGGTCAGCACCTTGTCCGGCGGAAAATCGTAGCGGAGGTAATTGCCCAATAGGTCCCAGTAAAAGTTGATATAAACCGGCTTGCATTCGCCCGTCAGACAGACGGGCGTAAAGATGTTTCGGAAGAAATACTCCGGCTCTCCGGCATCGTTCAATACGAGTTTGAGGGTGTACGACAACGTATCGTTCTCGCGGATATGAAACTCCCGAATTTTCGTCGGATCGTCGGGCGAACGTGAAAGAGCGAAAGAATGAAAGAGCGAAAGAGTGAAAAAAAATAGGAGTGTGAGAAATAGCGAACGTGATAATACCCCAGAGCTTGCGCGCTTCTTGTGCTTAAACCAGGTATAATCCGTTAGAAATTTCATCGTCTACATCTACTAATTTCGCTCATCCAATTCTGCGATTCGGCACTCTTTCGCTCATTCACTCTTTATTTCCAGTCTGGATTCTGCTCCAGTTTCAGGTTCGCGTTCAATTCATCCTGTGGAATCGGGAAATATTTGTTTTTCGCCGTAACCGGACGTGATGGGTATACACTATTCACAGCTTTCGGAATTACGGTTAGGTATTTGCCCGTACGGGTCAGATCATACCAACGATCACCTTCGGCAAAGAACTCCCACGCACGTTCCTGAATAACCGCATCAATGAACGCGTCTTTGCTCAAACCAGCCTGTAAATTTGGTAGGCCAGCCCGCGTCCGTACGGTGTTGATATAGCCATAAGCGGCTGCTGTTGCACCATTTAAACGAGCTTCGGCTTCAGCGGCAATCAGATACGTATCGGCTAGACGGAAAATTGGGATGTTCGAAATGTTACCCTGCGTTGAATTGGGGTCCTGATATTTCTTGATCAACACGCCATCGGCTGTAATCGGCGTAATGTTACGTTGAGCCACAACCTTATTGCTACGGTCAATGTAGGTTGTATCGAGCAACTGACGACGTTTGTCAGCAGGATTGAACGACCGATAAAACGACATATAAGCGAACATAGAACCAAAACTTGTACGGGCATATTCAAGACCCGCGCTACCGGCAGGCCCGCATAAGCCAACCAATTGGTGACCGCGACCCGGAGAAATTGGATCGGATTCATAAGCCCACATATTTTCGATCCGAGCCGCATCTTCCTGATCGAATTTATACACGTTACGTACATCGGGCATGAGCGAGTATTTACCCGACGTGATAACCGCCTGTGCTTTTTCCAGTGCCTTCGCCCAATCTTCGTTATACAAAGCCGCTTTCGCGTATAGTGCGTTTACTACTTCTTTCGAAGGACGACCTTTATCAACCGCCGGATATGAGGGCAAGCCAGCCGCAAATGCCTGATCTAAGTCGGCATAAATCTGCTTATACAAATCTGCTTTGGTGCTTTTACCGACAACGGCATCAGCCTCAGAATAACTCGGCGACGTTTTGATCGGCGCATCACCGAAGTTTTTGGCCAGTGCCCACTCATAGAATGCCCGTAAGAAATACGCTTCGCCAATGATTTGCTTTTTGCGCGTTTCGTCCATATTGGCCGCAGGAACTTTGGCAATAATCCAGTTCGCTTTTTCGATACCATCGTAGCTCGACTGCCAAATTTGCTGGGGCGATTCGTTAGTACGTGAATTACTTTTCTGAACCGTATAATTTACGTCGTACGAGAAGAGTGTCAGCGTGTTACGTCCAACCACGCCACGTGGATAGGTCTGATCGTCGCTGAAATCAGGAACCAACGTCATAGCCGGACCACTGTATAAATCAGCAACCGGATCATAAGCGGCAATCAGCCCTTTTTCAGCATCGGCCGCCGTTTTGTAAAACGCTTCGGTATAGATGGACGAGTAAATGGTTTCGTCCAGTTTGCAGCTTGCGAGACCAAGCGCTGCGAATATAGGAATGAGAATTTTTTTCATGTTGCTCAATGAGTGAAAGAGCGAAAGAGTGAATGAGCGATTTAGTGATTGGCGAGTTTTTCGCTTTTTCACTCTTTCACTCTTTCGCTCTTTCACCTTTTTAAAGAGTTATCTGCAAGCCGCCCAGGAACGACTTAGCTTGTGGGTAAACAAGGTTATCGATACCAATCTGCGTATTCGAACCAGCGTAGGTGTTCACTTCAGGATCGAAGCCGCTGTATTTCGTGATCGTAAACAGGTTGTTGGCGCTCACATACACCCGAATGTTCTGGATGCCTTTGATACGTGGCAATGTATAACCCAGCGTTACGTTCCGGCAACGCAGGTACGAACCGTCTTCCACTACGTAGTTGCTGATCGGCATACGACTACCCTGTGCCGGAGCTGGGTACTCATTGCTTGGATTAGTTGGTGTCCAACGATTGACAACACCTTGCAGCATGTTACGTTGTCCCAATGGCTGAGAAAACGAAAGTCGGCTGGCGTTGTAAATATCGTTCCCCTGCGAACCCGAAAGGAACGCGCTGAAATCGAATCCTTTGAACGACAGATTGGTTGAGAAACCGTAAATAAAATTCGGATTTGGATTGCCTGTAATAATCTGGTCAGCGGCCGTAATCGTACCATCGCCGTTCAGGTCTTTTACTTTCTGGCTACCCAGCGCACCACCATAGCCTGGCAAAACAGTTTCGCCCGTTTGGTTCACACCGTCGAACACGTAGGTTTTGAACAAACCAAGCGGACTGCCAACTTTCAGAACGGTATAGGTTGTTACGAAACGCTCCTGCGTGGTGCCACCATCCAGATCCAGTACTTTGTTGCGGTTGAACGTAGCGTTGGCCGATACGTTCCATTTCAGCGCACCGTCCAGAATCCGTGCATTAGCCGCCAATTCAAGCCCTTTGTTTTCGAGCGCAGCAAAGTTACCCGTGATGGTGCTGTAACCCGAGCTTAATGGCAGCGTTTTTACGTAGAGCAGGTCTCTGGTCGTTTTTTGATACGCATCCACAATGAAGCTGATGCGGTTGTTCAGGATGCCAAAATCTAAACCGATGTTGGTTTGTGCCGAACGTTCCCAGCGCAAATCCGGGTTGGCAATACCCGATGGGTTGATACCTGTTACGTAAGCGTGGTTAATGTTGTAATCGCTGCCCGAAGCCGAAACCGTTGCCAATGATTGATATGGATCAATACCGGCCGCATTACCCGTGATACCGTAGCTGGCGCGTAATTTCAGGTCAGAAACCCAGCTAACCGATTTCATAAACGGCTCTTCAATAATCCGCCATCCCGCCGATACAGCCGGGAATAGACCATATTTGTGGTTGGCCCCAAAACGGCTCGAACCATCGATACGTGCTGTCAGATCAAGGAAGTACCGATCTTTATAACCGTAGTTGATACGTCCCAGATAGGAGTCGAGCCGTTGGGTTGAGCGGAAGCTATTAACGGTTCTGTTGAGTGCCAGTTGCAAGGCTTCGTTCTGCGTAGCGTCGTTCGGGAAACCCGTCGCATTAATCTGATTCTGGTTGTAATTCTCTGACTGCGTAGCATACACACCCGTGAATTTCAACGTGTGATCTTTCGCGAACGAAGTGCTATAGGTCAGAATACTTTCGTGTAACAGCGAAATATTGCTGCTATTGAATTTTGACGCAGTGCCCGAATTGTCGTTCAAATCTGATCGGTTCACAATCGAGCGGGGCGAATACGTATCACGAAGCGTATTCTGCATATCGACGTTGAACGAAGCCCGGTACGTCAGCCCTTTCACAATGTTGAAATCGGCATAGAAGTTTGCCAGCGTCCGGCGAATGTTATTCTGATTCAGAATAGCGGTGTAGTTCAGCGGGTTTATTACCTCGCGATATTGTCCGTTGGCCTGCTCACCAAATGGAAAAATAGAGCCATCTGGACGATAAGGCTGCAAAGTAGGAGGTGCACCAACCGCAGCACCCAGTACAGTTTGGGTCACGACGCCAGCATCACCAATAGACTGGTTACCTGTTGTAACACCCGAGTTGATCGCATAACTGCCTAAAATACTGGTACCAACTTTTACGCGGTCGCTAATGCGGTGATCGATATTCAGGCGAAACGAATAGCGTTTGAAGTTCGAGTTGATAATAATCCCATCCTGATTGAAATAGTTGGCCGAAAGCGCCATCTGCGTTTTCTCAGAACCACCATTGATCGAAAGCTGATGGCTTTGAATAGCTGCCTGACGGAAAATAATATTCTGCCAGTCGGTGCCTTCGCCAAGCGACGATGGATTCGCGTAGTAATTATTTTTGAAGGTCTCGTTTTCTACCTGCGCAAATTCGGAGGCATTAAGCAGATCGAGTTTTTTATTAACGTTCTGAACACCGTAGTAGCTATCCAACGTAACACGTGTTGCGCCCGTTTTACCACGCTTGGTTGTAATCAGTACAACGCCATTAGCAGCACGAGAACCATAAATAGCTGAAGCCGAGGCATCTTTCAAGATTTCGACCGACTCAATATCGTTCGGGTTGATCGTCGACAGTGGGCTAACGTTGTTGATTTCACTGGCGTTGTTCGAACCGTTCGAGATCTGGATACCATCCACTACGTAGAGTGGTTCTGAATTACCATTAATCGAGTTTGTTCCGCGAATCCGAACACTGATATTGCCGCCAGGAGCACCTGTATTTTGGCTCACCTGTACACCCGACACACGCGCCTGTAAACCCTGCGCTACGTTGGCAACTGGCGTCTGTACCAATTCAGACGATTTAACCGAAGCGATTGCGCCTGTCGTTTCCACTTTCCGTTGTGTACCATAACCAACCACAACCACCTCGTTCAGCGAACGGTCGTCCGATTGCAGTGTTACGTCAAGTGTAGATCGATTACCAAGCGTTACGTCCTGCGATATGTAGCCAATATAAGAGAATGTCAACACCGCGTCAGCAGGCAGGTTAGGCAATGAATAACGACCATCGGCCGACGTAGTAGTACCGCGTTGCGTATTTTTCAGAATGACACTAACGCCCGGTAATTCGGCCCCATCGGGACCCGTTACGCGCCCACTCACTGTACGGTTCTGCGCCCATGCGCCCGATACCATCGTCAGGGTTGTTAGCAGTAGACAAACCAGGAAACGTATTCGTTTTTCCATGATAAGAGATTCTAGGAATAATTAAAATTTTCGATAGGTACGTGAATCACCTGAAAGAAGCAGTTAAATCATTCAAATCGATAAGAAAACCGTTTCAAATAGCTGTTTTTTCAGAATTACTTGAATTTGCCCAACAAACTGGCTTTTGTCAAGGAATAATTTGATTATTTTTTTGGGAATGTTCCCAATATTTTTTGGGAACATTCCCAAAAACGAAGTACTTGTTTAGCCTATTCGGTATACCTAATCGCAATAAATTAGAAAAATACAACAACGTGCAACGCCACCTGACCACAATCATTGATATTGCCCGTCAATTGGGTATCTCAAAATCGACGGTTTCCCGTGCTTTAACCGACCATCCGAACGTAAACGAAAAGACCCGTCAGCGGGTGTTGGAATTGGCCGAGCAACTAGATTACCAGCGCAACCAACTGGCCATTTCGCTACTAACCAACCGCACAAGTACCGTAGGAATTATGGTACCCGAATTCATCAGCTATTTTTTTCCTCGGGTAATAATTGGGGCGCAGGAAGAACTGGCGCGTTCGGGCTACAACGTAGTGATTTGTCACTCGAACGAATCCTATGAAACAGAAGTATCGAATGCTAAAGCTCTGTTAGCCAGCCGAGTGGATGGTCTAATTGTTTCGCACACAAAAGAAACGCGCAACTTCGATCATTTCCGGATTTTTCAACGGAAAGGCGTTCCAGTCGTATTCTTCAACCGTGCTTGCGAAGACATGGACGTATCGAAAGTGACGGTCGATGATTATAGTGGAGCGTTTCAGGCAGTTGAACACCTCATTCAGACTGGCCGCCGACGTATCGCCCATCTGGCAGGCCCCGATACGCTCACTAATAGCCGAAATCGACTCAACGGATATCGGGACGCGTTGCTCAAAAACGGCATTCCTATCGACTCAGAGCTTATTATTTCGTATGATCTGAATCTGGATAAGGCTAATATTTACGTCAATCACTTGCTGAATCTGGCTACTCCACCCGATGCGCTATTTACCATAAACGACCCAACGGCTTTAGAAGCATTGAGCGTTGCCAAACGCCGTGGCCTACGTGTACCGCAGGATCTGGCCGTTGTCGGTTTTAGTGATGACCCGATTTCAGCCTTGATCGAACCCGGTTTAACGACCATTTCGCAACCCGTCGATGAGCTGGGCAAAGAAGCCGCCCGACTGTTGATCAATCAGCTAATGGCCGAAGAAGAACGACCTCCTTCAGAAACCGTTATCCTCCCCACCCGCCTGATCGTTCGCGGCTCTACCGTAGCCTGAGTACGATTTTGTCATTTGCTACGTATAACGAAATAGATCATTCCGGCCAATCAGATACAATTATGCCAGAAGAATCATTGCCCCAAAGCAACAAAAACTCGCACAGTCAAAACGCCAACGCCAACTCTTTCAGCGAACCAGCCGCCGTGGCTAATTATGCCCAAAATCCGCCAAGAATCGTACCCGGTTTTGCTGATCTACAACGCATGACAATGCTTCTACTTGCTGAACAGGCTCCGGACAACGCCAAAATACTTGTTCTGGGAGCGGGGGGCGGACTAGAGCTAAAAGTTTTTGCCGAGGCAAATCCCGGCTGGCAATTTGATGGCGTTGATCCATCAGCGGAAATGCTGGAACTGGCCCGCACTACGTTGGGTCAGCTTATTGCTCAGGTACAACTACATCGCGGCTACATTGATACCGCCCCAGAAGGCCCTTTTGATGCCGCAAGCTGTCTGTTGACGTTTCACTTTCTTTCTCGTGAAGAACGCCAGCGTACTCTGTTTGAGGTTCATCGTCGGTTGAAACCGGGCGCGCCATTTGTTGTAGCTCACCTGAGCTTTCCCCAAAATGAACCCGAACGAACGCGCTGGCTCTCGCGCTACGCCAGTTTTGCTACGTCTAGCGGTATTGCTCCAGAAGCCGCCCAGAAGGCAAGTATGGCCATTGCTGAGCGACTACCGCTGCTGTCACCCGAAGAGGATAAAGCCATGTTGTATAATGCCGGTTTTTCGGATGTCAATCTATTTTACACAGGCTTTTGTTTTCGCGGTTGGGTCGCGTATCGGTAGTTAAAACAAATCACCCCAGCGAACTCCTGCAATCAGGAAAGCTGGGGTGATTGTTTGCATTGATCGATCTGGCCCTTTACTTATCTTCCGCCGATACGTGATGGCCGTTTCGTTTGTTTAACAACAAAAGGCACGCATCGATCCGTTGGACACGCACAAACGGTTGGATCGAGCACTATGGTTACGTCTTTAAAACAACCACTTGCGTTATAAACACGTACCGTATAGAATGTAGCAATTGTCGGATTTACCAGATTATCGACTACAACACCGCCAGTTGGAATAGCCTTAGCCGCTCCCGATAGTGGATTGGCTGAGTCGAACGTAGTACCCACGCTGTATTGATACGTATGCGCTGCGTCGAAATCAGAGAGCACAATTTTTCCGTTAGCCTGCGACGTATTGCCCAGACATGTAACAGGCACTGCCATCGCTTTGAAATACGGAACTGGCTCCTCTTCCAGAATAAATGGACAGCAACTGAAATCAGGGCAATTACCGGGCGCGCTATCCGTCAGTAAGCTGTACACACCGACCGCCGTTACCGACAACGTATTGGTTGTTTCGCCCGGAATTGGTGCTCCATCTTTTAACCATGTATATGTGCTACGTCCTGGAGCAACCGTCAGAATAAACCGGAATTGCTCACCAGCGCAAACCTTAATCGGCACAGACGTACAGGCAATGGCTGTTTCGCCGGGAATCGTCGCGGTGTTGTAAAGAATTCCCGAACTATCGGCAATCGCGCTAAACGTCATTGATAAACTCTGCCCCGGCGTCAGTGACGACACAAGCCAGGTACTGATTGGAACACCCGGACTGAACGTAGTAGAAGCTGGCACTGTGGCCGAGTTAGCCAGATATGTTAACCCGATTCCCGACGAGTCACGAACTACAACGTTTGTGGCGGGTGAAGTTCCCTCATTCGTCAGCACCAGCGTATAGGTAAGCGTATCGCCACGTTGTGCGCGCGACTTATTGACCTGCTTTTCCAGTTTAACCACCGGGCGGAAACAACCATCTGGGGCTACATACGTAGCAGTAGCTAATCCACAACTGCTGAGTGCTGCCGTTACCGTATGACTGCCGCCATTCGACGTTAAACCGGTTAAACTAAAGGCAACTGTGGTAGTACTGTTCGCAATCGTAATTACGGTGCTGGTTGCACCGTCCGAAATTGTTAACTGACCTGCCTGAGCGTTCGTAAGCGTAACCGTTCCATTTACAGAATATTGGTTCGTAGCCGTATTACACTGACCGGGCGTAATGGTTACACTGACAGGCGTGCTACGTACAATCTGAAGCGTATCGGCACAACTGGCATTTGTCGACAGAATAAACCGATACGTACCATCGGCGATCATACCCGTAATCTGTCCTTGTGGTGTGATGGTCGCACCCGACGGATTTCCAGCCTGTGTCGTCCATGTTTGTCCGCTTCCAGCCGCCACGACTGTAGCCGTTGTAGCTGGAGTACAAATACCTTGATCTGGTCCCGCAATGGGTTTCACACAACAACCAGACGGCTGCATAGTAACCAATCTTTCTGCGTAACAGGTTGGATCGGCCGGGTTAAATACCCGAATGGTGTACGTTTTCGGTAATACATTATCATCTAGGTTGGTAATAATCACCGCTGATGAGCCAGTCAATAAAGTCGGGCTGGCAGGAAATTTTGTACCTGTAGTGAAATCCGTCCCTTCAACGTACTGATACGTACTGCCCACTGAGTAGCCCGATAACGTTACGTATCCTTTTACCGACGTACCGGTTCCGTTGGTACTACAAACGGGTTGTGTTGGTGTAGCTACAAAATCAGAATAAGCGGTAAACGACAAACTAACAGGCTTCACTGTGGAGCAGAACGCATCAGCAGATGCCGACTTGATGTAATACGTTGTTGGCAACGAAACCGGATTGCTCACCGGAATCGTGGCAGCCGCATCGGCGTAATAACTAACGCTGGCTCCGGTATTGCCAAGAATTGCGTTGGCTAAATCGAACGTTGCCGAACCGTTGGCGTTCTGACAGGTTACATTGAGATCTTTAACCGTCAGCGTTGGGTTCGACGTAGTGGCCTGTATGGTTAGATCATCGCTGAACGTACAGCCCGACGAAGCATCGTAATACGTGAGTTTATAGACGGTATTCGATGTTGGGCAAACCGTAGGCTGAGCCGATGTTGGGTTCGAGATTTGTGCCTGTTTTACAGGATCATAGGGCAGCGTAGTCCAGGTATAGCTGAAACCGACCTGAGCCGAAGTACCAATCTGAACGCAGTTTCCTAAACAAACTGTCTTATCCTCACCGGCCAGCGCTGTGGCAGCCTTACCCACTTTCACCGTAACTGGTGCCCACGTATTACAGCCATTGTCATACGTTACGGATGCGGTGAACGAATACGTTCCAGCCGGAGCTGCCGATATATTGAACGTAGGCTGACTATCAGATGTAGAGCTTAGGAACGTAGTTGCGTTAGCAGGGCTGCCCGTCCAGACCACTGTACTGCCCGCAGGCGGAATAGTTAACGGCATTGCCAATGGTCGCTCATCGCCTTCACAGAAATTAAGCGTACCAGGCAAATGCGCTACGTAAGAAGCCGCTGGAACCGGAAAAACAAATGTTTTTACACAACCTGTTCCGTGCGTAGCCGTCAGCGTATACGTAGTTGGCAAGCTTGGGTAAACACTGATTGTTGATAGATTTCCAGCCGACGAAATGATGTCGGTAAATGGACTCCAGCTATAGCTCCAGCCACCATCGGGCGAGTTATTCACACCAATCAGCGTAGGACCATTACAAGGGGCAGGAATGGGCGTATTATCAAAATTGACGGTTGGTTCGGTTGCTAACTGAACCTCAACCGATGCCGTAGCAATACAGGCGCCCTGCCCGGCCGTTACGGAATAGGTTCCGGTTGCCGATACACTGATCTGTGCTGTCGTCTCGCCCGTCGACCATATATAATTCAGGTTTGGATCAGGAACGGGGCCAATAATCACCGAACCTCCTCCCCCGTTACATAACCGTCCGGGCGTAGCGATACGTAGCGATGGTGAGGTAAACGGCCTGAATATGACTGTATCGGCATAGGCGCAGTTGGCAGCCGTATTTCCATTAATGGCATTCCGAATAAACAGAATCGGCCCCGACGTACCAGCCGGAATTGTTACGTTGGTAATAGCACTGGTTGTTGATGAGAACACAACGCTCGACGTTGGTGATGACCAGCTATACGTATACCCCGATTTGGCGGCTGTTCCTACCGTAATAGTTGCTCCCGATGGCTCACAATAAGATCCATCTGGCCCCGCGTTGTTATCAACCTGCGTTACTTCAACATCAACCGTATCGCGTACGGAACAGCCCGTAGCCGCATCCATTACGTTCACAAACAGACTTTTGTTGGTAGTCAGAGCAACCGTTGTCGGATTTGCAATCGTCGAATCGTTCACCATTGTTCCGGGCGTCCACTGATATGTATACCCCGGAATAGGTGCCTGCTGAATCTGTACCGTACTTCCTTTACAGGCCGCCAGTGGCGATGCATACGATGCCACAGGAAGAGATGCCTGCGCGGGGAAGACTTTTACAAAAATTCGGCACGTATCAGGCACGCCGGGCATCGACAGTGACAGCGTATAGACTACGGCAACCAAGCCGCTCGGATTGGCAATCACTTTTGCCGGATGCGGCCCACCTGGTGTTAACGGCAAGCCCGTATTTGGGTCCGACAAACCCGTCACCGGCGACCAGGTATAGATTCCATTAGCCGCCGTAGTAATCGGTCCGATGGTTGTTGTAGCACCACCGCATTGCCCATCGGTACCTCCTTTCTGATCTAATCGGCAAAAATCACCACCGGGTCCACAGCCTACAGCATACCGAAGAATGGCAGTATCGGCTCGGGCACAGCTACCACTGGCCGCATTCTGACTAGTCCGAATGTAGAGAATGTCATAGAGTCCATCCGCCAGACCACCGTTCGGAATCGATGTGCCGGGCATCTGCATTATAACGTTCGACGACGTAGTACTATTCAGGTAGGTCAACGCCTGTTCGGGAGTTGGTACGCCCTGCGTAGCGGTTACGTTTGTAATCACAGCCCGCCAGCTATAGTTTATCCCAGGCTCAGGTGGCGTACCAAAACTGGTAGCAGATGGCGGCCCGACCTGCGGACAAAATACATACGGTTGAATGTGATTAAATGTATTGTTTGGCGTTTTAAAAACCGTTACCTGTTGGGTATTGCTCTGCACACAGCCCGATACGCCATTCGATGCCTGTATAGTAAATGTCAATACGTTTACCCCTTGCGGTGCATAGGTTGCCGTAAACAGGGGATGAATACTGGTCGGCTCGGCGATACCAATACCGGGTGCCCACCGATAATCGACGTTAGCCTGTGCCGATAAACCCTGACCCAATCGAATAGTATCGCCCTGGCAAACTGTCAGGCTGGGTAATGAAGGCAGTGGCGTAATGCTCTGGTTGGTTACAGTAACCGTATCGATTCGGCAACCGTTGAAATCCAGATAAAAATCCTGCGAAGCACCGGGAGCAGGGAGTATGGACAAGGTTGGATTGATTCCGCCTGGATTATCCAATCCCGTTGTTGGCGACCAGCTAAACGTATTGTTTGCCACGTTCGCATACGTAGGTGGAAGCGCCGGGGGGCCTAAATTAACCGTTGGTTTTCCACAGGTAAATACCGTTCGGGCGGGAAGTTTGATGGCGAAGAAAAGCGTTTTCAACGTATCATAACTCGCGCAGCCACGACTATCGGTAACCCGTAGCATGTAATTTCCCTCGGTAGTTATTGGCAGATTGATTGGTGTTGTCGACGTAGCAATCGATCCCGAAAGAACCGTTGTTCCCGCTACCAACGAGGTGAGCGCATAGGTATAACTCCCCTGATCGCCATCGGTACCGGGCAAAATCGGTACGCTCAATGGTAACGTAGCACCTTTGCAGAAGCCATAAGGCTGGCTGGATAAATTGGTCGAATGAGCACTATTAGCCGAAACCGTATACTCGATTGCATTACTATAATGGACTTCATCGCAACTGCTTCCGGGTATGCACGTAGCATCGAAAGCTACTTGCCGAACGCTACGCCGAAAGAAAACAGAGCCTGCCGCTAAAGAGGAAGGTGTGTAATCTTTGGCAGTTGCGCCCGAAATATCGGCCCATGGACCAGTAGCCGATGCGCTAATTTGCCATTGATAATGAACTGTATATGGAGCTGGATTCGCATCGGCAATGCCTTTGATGGCGGGCGTCCTGTAGGCGGGTGTTGAACCTGTAATCGGAAACAAACCTGCCCCCTGACAATAGGTTGTAATAGTAGCTGAGATTGTATTCGTATTCTCGACGTACTTTGGGAAGTTAAAGGCGGTTAGATAAACCGTAGAACCCGTTTGGTACGGATTGGCAACCAGATTATAGCCTGTCAGTGGCGTCGTACCGTCATTTGCCAGTCCAACTGGCGTAACCGGGTAAGGCCGTTGCGATCCTGCCGTTGCCAGAATAGTGGCCCGGCAACCTTGAAGTTCGAGATCATATGCACCAGTTGTGACTCCACTTTCGCCTGTGTTTAAATACGTAGCATACAACACTTTATCAAAATCGCAGTCGATAACCAGATAATACGTATTGTTAGTGCCAAAGGACGAGTGTAGTGCTCCCCGCGTTGGGCTAATTGCCCCGGATGCATTGGCCTTACCACTAATGTGAATCCGCCCTTGGTCGTCAATTTCCATATCAGAAGCATCCACGTTTCCGGGGCTAACCACTACACTTCGAATTACAGAGGTAAGTGTCGGGTTAAATTCCGTTAACGTTAACTGACCGTTGGTCGATGCTGGATAAGCTGACGAGCCAAGAAGTTGAAACTCTGCGGGTGTAGTCAGAACACCCATCACCACCACATTTCCATTTGGTCGTTTCCGAACTCCCTGTGGCCTTGTTCCAGATAAGGCCGTTGAGCGAAGTAGTTGACCGGATGAATTATATTGAGCGATATAACCAACCTGATTGATTAACGAAGGCGATGTATAAGCTGCTCCTGCTGTAAGTGGCAGAATATATCCGTTGCCATTCCGATACGTTACGTAGAAACTACCATCCTCATTCGACACTAAATCGGTTGGGTACTGCGCATCGACCGAAGCACTTGTTGAATAATAAGAAGCGTAACGTAGCGTACCATCCTGATTGAAAATAGCCATGTAAGGATCGTCGTTACCACCTTTAGGGCTAGCCTGATAAGCATTGGGTGTAGTTGGCAATGAACCCGACCATGTTCTGTTCTGAAGCATCAGAATCATGGCTCCGTCGGGCGCTATTACCAGGTTTTGAAAATAAGGCGTTTGGTTCCAGAAACGTGAACGTTCATTGGCTGAACCTCTGACTGAACCCAGATACGTACCGTAATTGATGGTTTTTCCATCGGCCGATAATTTCATCAGCACCGCTACGTTGCCATCAGATGGACTCGTCTGAAAACCGGATGGTGTAATTAATGCCGAAGCAGGCCCTCCTCCATTGGCTGAGCCGAGTAAAACCAGCTCCCCGTTTGGCGCAATGTCAAAATCGAGTGGAGAGAAGCTACTATTATCTCCGTTGAAAATACGGACCCACAGCAGCTTATTTCCATCTGGCGAATACTTCGAGAGAATGGTATTGTAGCCATCGCCCGGTCCTGACAGTGGCGGACCAAACTCTTTTATATCGCCAGTAGAATAACCAGAGCTATTGTTCTGCCCTTCTGTTAGAACATAAATTGAGCCATCTGACCCTATTTTATGTACAACACCCTGCCCGGCATACTTATTCGGCGCCGACGTACTCCACTGAAGCGATTGAGCATGACTAAGAGCACTATAAAGAAAAAACAAGCTGATCAACCCTTTATGGGCAACCCAGCGAACCAGTTGCGTAAATCTAATTTGGGTATAGTTTGACGATAGACTTCGGGCGCGGGAAAAAGATTGCTCCCTTCGACAGAAGTCTGACGAAGTAAATGTGGACATAAGGCAGATTTATTAGGGAATACACTTATGAAGCACAATAGGCATAGCCTATGTAGCCGCTCATGCGGGTTACAAAGCCTATGCCAAGTCAACTTGTACCTGACGAATGTTAGTACATTATGTATATATCCTCTACCTTATGTTGCTACTTGTTTATTTAAATAAACCTAATCTTTTACCTACTAAATAGTGAGTATTCTCTTTTTTTATATTATCAAATTATATGCCACAATTAAGTACAATTGTATGTAAAGTGGATCAAGTATTCCCGAATTATACACATATATATCGTAGAATTGGCGGCCAAACGCTGGTATATTGACAACGGAGTTACGCATAATCATAAACGGGTTTTCTTATCAAGAAACTACTTGTATTATGATGGCTCTTTTTACTCACAAATCGACAATATAATGACTGAAGAAGATTTGAAAGGTTTAGCTAGTCAGCTAGGAAAGCCAACTGGCGAAATGGGAATTACTACCGGCGAACGGATGAATATATCGAACGGAAATATGATTCAACGTACCATCGATACGCTCGCCGTTCAACCCAACGAAAACGTACTGGAAATAGGCCCTGGAAACGGTAACCACATAAAACCGATTGTGGAAATAGCAGGCGTAAAATACACCGGAAGCGATATTTCAGAAACAATGATCCAGGAAGCTCAACGCCTGAATGCTACGTCGGTGGTAGCCGGTAATGCTACGTTTGCAATAGCCGATGGGATTAGCCTCGACTTCGCGGCAGACTCATTCGATGCCATCTTTACGGTTAATACGCTCTATTTCTGGCAACAACCACTATCGTTTGCACAGGAAATCTATAGAGTGCTACGTCCCGGCGGGCGATTCTGTCTGGCATTTGCTCATCAGGATTTTATGATAAATCTGCCCTTCACAAAGTACGGCTTTACGTTATACACATCTGCCAAAGCCGTCGAATTATTACAGGGGGCACAGTTTTTGGTTCAGGACGTAGTGGAAGAAACAGAATTAGTGCCATTCAATAGCACTGGCGACCGCGTTGAACGGGGAATTGTTATTGTTGTAGCAACTAAAGCTTGACCAGCTATAAACATAAGAATCCGAAAGCCAGAGCTTTCGGATTCTTAACGTAACGCGAACAGGATGTCCGCGTTACGTTAGATTCCAGTGTACGTAAACGGCGTAATGGCGTTTAATTCAGCTTTTACGTTATCCGATACGTTCAGTTCGTCGATAAACTGGCGCATGGTCTTTTCTGTAATCTTTTCGTTTGTGCGCGTCAATGCTTTCAGGGCTTCGTAAGGCTTAGGATAACCCTCACGACGGAGAATCGTTTGAATAGCTTCGGCCACAACCGCCCAATTATCTTCCAGATCAGCGTTGAGAACCGCTACGTTCAATTCAAGCTTGTTCAACCCTTTCAATAACGATTTCAGCGCAATAAGCGAGTGCGCAAACGGAACACCCGTACTACGTAGCACGGTCGAATCGGTCAAATCGCGCTGAAGCCGTGAAATGGGCAGCTTGGCCGACAGGTGTTCGAATAGTGCGTTGGCAATACCTAAGTTTCCTTCGGAATTCTCGAAATCGATAGGGTTTACTTTATGCGGCATTGCCGACGAACCAACTTCGCCTTCTTTCAGCTTCTGCTTGAAGTAGTTCATCGATACGTAAGTCCACATATCCCGGTCCAGATCGATCAGAATGGTATTCAATCGTTTGAATGCATCGAACGTAGCAGCCAGCATATCGTAATGTTCGATCTGGGTTGTAAACTGACTACGGACCATACCCAGACTTTCCACGAATTTATCACCGAAACGCTTCCAGTCTTCGTTTGGGTACGCTACTACGTGGGCGTTGAAGTTCCCTGTTGCACCGCCAAATTTTGCAGCCGTCGGAATAGTATCCAGCAGGTGAAGCTGCTTTTCAATACGTTCCACAAACACCATCAACTCCTTACCAAGCCGCGTTGGCGAAGCAGGTTGCCCGTGCGTACGTGCGAGCATCGGTACGTTTTCCCATTGCTGCGCCAGTTCCTGCAAACGCATAAACACTTGCCGATAAACAGGCAAAATTTCGGTATCAAGGGCTTCGCTGAGGAGCAGTGGCGTAGCAGTGTTGTTGATATCCTGCGACGTCAGGCCAAAGTGAATAAACTCCAGAAATGACTCTACCGGCGACCCTTCAAGCTTTTCTTTGATGAAATATTCAACAGCTTTAACATCGTGATTAGTCGTTTTTTCGATTTCCTTGATACGTAGCGCATCAGCTTCTGTGAAGTTCTGGTATAATGTCCGTAAAGCTGCAAATTGCGTGGGTTCGACAGACGCCAGTTGCGGAATAGGCCATTCGCAGAGGGCAATAAAATATTCTATTTCAATACGTACCCGATAATGAATCAGGCCATATTCAGAAAAATACGGAGCCAGAGCCTCGACCTGTGCCCGATAGCGACCGTCGATTGGCGAAATAGCAGTTAGTGCAGAGAAAGTCATGTGTGCTTATATGTATGATATATGACATATGAACTATGAAGTTGCTCTTTTTCATAGTTCATACGTCATACATACTCTATCAAAACGGGTTCAGATACAGACCGAAACCAATCCAGGATGTTTGCTGATTTTCGTACTGACTGTACGGGCGGAAGCCTGAATAACCTTCGAGTAGAAACGTCAGGTTATTTTGCGTTTTGCCTAACTCAATACCAATACCGCCATGAATACCTGGTCGAAAATCGGTCTGTTGCCAGAATTTAACATCGACACCGCCAACGAGCCGCGCAGCTTTGGCAGATGGCTTTTTATAGAAAGCCCCCAGTTGTGCGCTCAGCAGTTTGCGTTCTTCTGATTTACGGAGTACGATACCTGCCCCCCCGTATAGCCGCCAGTTTGTTACGTTCCGGCTGTACGTTACGTCCAGCAATTCATAGTTGACTGAGTTAGGCGTAGGTGCCGTAATCTGATTCCGATAAATGTAATCGTCGCCCAAATGTGAGGAAATATGATAGACCCGGAATCGGTAATTGTTATCGCCCCGACGAACGTTATAAATAATACTGATTTTGTAATCATTATTCATAATTGTTCGCCGAGCCTTGTTGACTCTATAGTCATAATAAGCCTCAAATTGGGTAAACGACGCTAAATCGAGCACCCACTCTTCCGCTCGTCCCGGTTCGGTGGTCCGGCGATAGAAAGGCTTGGCGAAACCAAATGCAAATGGAACAATGCTTCCGGGATATTTTTTCCCTTCGGTCCAGTAGCCGGGTAATACGCTTCCGTATGTCTGAGCTTCCAGCGGGTCGAGCAAGATGGGCTCAAATAAATGGCCTTTCGGCAAAAACTCCTTTCGTGGCTGAATAGAAGCAGGTTCAGACGTAGTGTTTGATGTCACGGCTACCGAATCTGGTTTCGGAACGTTACGTGGTGTGCGCTCCCGCTTCACTTTTTCTGGCTTAACTTTCTCTGGCTTAACCGTTTTGGGTGCTTCCACAGGAGCAGGCTCCGGAGTTGTCGTTGCCGATACGGGCGCTTCGGTTGCCGCCGGAGTTGGTTCTACAGATGTTTCCTTTTTACGCTTTTCCCGTTTCTCTTTACGAGTTGGTTCCGTCACCACTGGAGTTGTGGTTGCAGGGGAGGGATCAATTGGAGTCGGGGCAGTAGTCGTAGCGGGTGCCGGGGCTGGGGTTTGTGGGGCTACGGTAGGTACCGATTTATCGGCTCCCCGTTCTTTTTCCGCTTTTTTAGCCTGCCGCTGCCGTTCTTTCTCGGCTTGTTTAGCTTCGTACTCCCGTTGTTTTTGCAGCCACTCGGCCCGAATTTGTCGTTCGCGCTGAATCTCTTTTTCTATTTTTTCTTTCTGCCGCTGCTCAGCGGGAGTCAATACGCGGGTTTGCTGAGCAGAAGCCGCAATGGTGAGGCAACAGCTTAGCAGAAGAAACAAAAGCGTTTTTTTCATATGGATACAAGCCTGCGCAATAACTTCTGAAACTAGCTTTTCAGGGCTGCGTAATGTTTATAGAAATAGGGAATAGTTTCGATGCCTTTGTAAAAATTAAACAGGCCGTAGCTTTCGTTGGGCGAGTGCAGCGCGTCGCTATCTAGGCCAAAACCCATCAGAATTGATTTAATACCCAACTCTTCCTCAAACAAAGCCGTAATTGGAATACTTCCCCCGCCCCGCGTTGGAATTGGTTTCTTACCCCAGGCCTCTTCAAAAGCTTTGCTGGCAGCTTCAAATTCTATCGAATCTACAGGCGTTACGTAGGGCATACCGCCGTGGTGGGGCGTTACTTTAACCTGTACACCGGCTGGTGCAATAGCGGTAAAATGTTTTGTAAATAGTTCCGTGATTTCGTCAGGCGTTTGGTTCGGCACCAGTCGCATACTGATTTTAGCCGACGCTTTCGAGGGTAACACTGTTTTAGCTCCTTCGCCCGTGTAACCGCCCCAGATACCGTTTACATCCAGGGTTGGCCGGATGGATGTGCATTCGTTGGTTGAGTAACCTGTTTCACCCGCTACGTCGTTTATACCCAGATCACGTTTATATTCGTCCAGATCAAACGGTGCTTTTGCCAGCTCGGCCCGTTCTGCATCGCTTAAATCCGCTACGTTATCGTAAAAACCGGGGATGGTGATACGTCCGTTTTCGTCGTGAAGCGATGCAATCATTTCGCACAGTACGTTAACCGGATTCGCTACGCCACCGCCATAAACGCCCGAATGTAAATCACGGTTAGGACCTGTTACCTGAACCTCTACGTAAGAAAGTCCACGAAGTCCTGTTTCAATAGAAGGCGTTTCGTTCGAAATAATGCTGGTATCTGAAATCAGAATGACATCGGCCTTTAGCAAATCGCGGTGTTCACGGACAAAAACGCCAAGATTATCTGAACCAACTTCTTCCTCACCCTCAATCATCACCTTTACGTTGCAGGGCAATCCATCTGTAGCCACCATAGCTTCAATGGCTTTGATGTGCATATAAAACTGACCTTTATCGTCGCACGCACCCCGTGCATAAATCCGCTCGTTACGTATGGTCGGTTCAAACGGGGGAGAATCCCAAAGTTCGTAAGGATCGGCCGGTTGAACATCGTAATGTCCGTATACTAACACCGTTGGTTTAGCCGCATCAACAATCTTCTCGGCATACACAATCGGATGGCCTTTGGTTTCGAACAGTTGCGCTTCATCTAAACCCGCTGCCGTCAGTTTATCTCTGACAAACTCAGCCGTTCGGCGCACATCGTCCTTAAATTTGGAGTCAGCCGAAACGGACGGAATCCGTAACAGGTCGAGCAGTTCATCTAAAAATCGCTGTTTGTTGGTTTCGAGATAGGTAGTCATCAAAGCAAAATTGTTGATTAATCACCCTTCGTTAACTGGTTTTATAGTCCCTGATAACGGATGACTGTTAAAAATTTTGCCCCGAAGTTACGCACTTTTCGCGCAACGCCGGGGCTTCCTTCTATTGTAGTATATTGTTTCTTAGCCTAAGGCTTTTTACGGAAGCGAATCAGCACGGTGCGATTTTCCTGTCCACGTAGCAGTCGACCGATATTTTTCTGATGTGTTATCACTACCAGCAGGAAGACGGCAAAGCCCAATACAATCAATAATGGATTCTCTTTCTCACCAAAAATTTGCAGCAGTAGTAACACAGGAAAAGCGAGCGCAGCCATAATTGAGCCAAGCGATACGTATTGCGATGCAATAACCACCAGCAGGAAAATACCGATACACACAGCCGCCATTTCTGGATGGGTAGCCAGCATCATACCCAGCAACGAAGCTACGCCTTTTCCGCCTTTGAAATCAGCGAATATGGGGTATAAATGGCCGATTACGGCTACTATGCCAAACACGATTTTAAATGTCAGAATTTCTTTTTCTGTAATTACATCAGCATACCAAAGCAGTGGCGACAGACTAGAAGCCGTATATCCTTTCAGGACATCAACCAGCATGACAATAGTGCCAGCCCGTTTGCCTAATACCCGAAAGGTGTTAGTAGCTCCTGCATTTCCACTACCAAACTTACGAATGTCGATGCCAAAGAAGCCCTGTCCATACCAAACTGCCGTGGGTATCGAGCCTAGCAAATACGCTACTACTGTTACAATACAGATAAGAAAGATATTCATTACTAACTTTTAGTACTCTCTTTAATTAAATACTGACAATGATAAGCAAAACGAATGCCCTTGTTAAAGGTATGTAACCCCAAAATTAAGCGATTGTTACTACACGACCAACCCATATGGTTGGCAAAACCACTTGTTCTGGTACTAATTTGTATAGGTTTTACCTTATTTTCCGCCAACGACTACTTCTTGCAACTGCTCAGTCGATAAATATCGGTTCGCAATTTCCATTATATCATTGGACGTAACAGCCCGTATTTTTTCGATATACGTTGTCAGAAAATCGGCAGGCATACCATCGAGTAAAATAACTTTATAGCGGTCGGCTATCTCGAAAGGTGTATTTAAGGAACCGACAAATTCACCTGCCATATAGTTTTTCACTACGTCCAGTTCGTCGGCAAGTACCGGCTGAGTTTGCAGAATTCGTATCTCTTTGTGAATCTCATCGAGGGTTTGCTGGGTATTTTCCTTGTTCACATCGGTACCAATCAGAAAATAACCTTCGCGACGAAAGGATGGCATATTTGATGAGATACCATACGTAAAGCCCTTTTCTTCCCGGATGTTTTTCATCAGACGAGAGCCAAAATAACCACCAAGTACTTCGTTGGTCACCAGCATCTTGAAGAAATCAGGATGAACACGGGTAAATAATCGTCGCCCTAAGCGAATCGACGATTGAATGCTATCAGCTTTTTCGGATAATACGGGCGAGGCATCATCGGGCAAGGCTAACTCGGAAGCGACTGGAAGCGGTTCGTTATTTATGGGCAACTGCCCTAATTCGCGATTCACAAGCAGAACTTCATTTTCAGATACCTCTCCGGCCATAATAACCCGGAAAGGTCGGTTTTTGATGGCCTGATCGTAGAAACGTACAACTGCTTCACGCGGTAATTGCGCTATTACTTCAGGGCGCTGACTACGCCCATAGGGATGTGTTGGGCCGAATATTTTTTCCCGAAACAGTACGCCCGCCAGATACGCATTCTTTTCGAAGTTGATACGTAAATTCTGTAATGTAATGTTTCGCAGATCTTCCAGTTCTTTCTGTGGAAACGTAGGCTCAGTCAGTAGCTCCCGAATGAGCGGTAATACGTTCGGCAAAAACTTGGTCAGGCAGTAAACCACTAAACTGGCCCGGTCTGGACCGGTATTCAATTCCAGAAAAGCCCCGTAACGGTCGAAGTATTCACTAATCTGAGCCGATGTACGCGACGATGTACCATCGGCCAGCATTTTCATGGCAAAAAAAGCGGTGCTAGGCTGGTCGGGCGTAACGATTTGCTCAACCCACGTACCGGCATCAACTACACACTCCAGCCGAAGTACGGGCTGTTGTTTAACCGAAATCAAATATAATGGCAACCCATTATCTAACGAATGTTGCTGAATAGCGGGAAGCCGCACTTCCTGAATAGCCTGAAATGCGGGTGCTTGTGTTCTATCGAGAGTCATGTAAAAAGCATAAAAGAGCGAAAGAATGAATGAGCGAAAGAGCGAACAAACTAGACTTAACCAGTTCTATTCGCTCTTTCGCTCATTCATTCTTTCGCTCTTTAGTTTGAATCATCCACGGAGTCGTCGTCTCCAATGACGTCGTCCCCTTTATTGAAGTTTATGAGTAATGAGATACGGAACGTATCAGAAAGCGGGTTGCCTTGTTTGATCGGGATCAGGTAGGAGAAATCAACGCCAAAGCGATTTTGCAAACGGAGCCCAATACCCGTTGTTACGTATTTGCGACCACCTTTAGCGTTCGATTCGTTAAAATAACCGACACGGGCAGCAAACTGGTCGTTGTACCAATATTCGATACCAGTCGACAGCGTAACTTCTCTTAATTCTTCGCTGAAACCGCCGGGTGCATCGGCAAACGAGCCAAACACCGAACTGAAGTAGTTTTTGTTGGCATTCACGTTGGTTATTACGCCATTTACTACACGAATATCGGGCGTTGGTACCATTAATTTGTTAGCATCAACAACGAAGTTGAACTTGTTATATTGATCAGCAAACAATGTCAGACTGGTACCGATACGTAAGTTGGTTGGAATAAAATAGCGTTCATTTCCGCCATAGTTAATACGTCCACCCAGATTAGAGATCATACCACCAAACGCCCAACCTACCCCTTTTCCTGTCGAATTATCGCGGAATTCATTCTTATAAAATACACTTATATCAGCAGCAGCCGTACCGCCGGGCTTCAAACCACCAGTAGTTGCTCCTGCTGCCAGATTGGAATTGAGGTATTTTAAATCGACTGCCAGCGAAAAATTTTGCGATAATCGCTGCGCAAACGTAGCCGTAATTGCATATTCGCGGGAATTGAACGTACCGGCTGCAACACCATTTGCGGTCGTAAAATCAACTGTACCCAGATCGAAATACATTAGCGACCCACCTACAACAGAATTCTTACCGAGTTTGGAGTATCCGCTTAGGTAGGTATAATACATATCGCCGATAAGGTTCCGTAACCAGGGCGTGTAGGAAATCGATGCACCTTTGCTTTGTTTAGCAAAAACCAGCTTCGACGGATTCCAGTAAATCGAGTTGGCATCTGCATCGCCAAGCGCAACGCCTGCATCACCCAGTGCACCAGAACGGGCATCGGGCGAGAAATTCAGAAACGGAACCGCAGATGTAGGTACATTCAGGCCACCATTCAGATTGACATTCGACTGGGCTGTTGCGAACAAAGGGAGAATACTACTGATACCGAGAAGAACACGGGAAATATTGTGCTTCATACAAAGAATGTTGGTCAACGACGACAACGGGTTGATGTGCGTGTGGCAATCGTGTGCGCTCAAAATTACGACGAATCGTTGGATTAGAAAAAAAGGGTTTAATAACCCTGCAAATCATTTCATTAGTATTACTCGACCTGCCCCAGTTGCGGTTGTACCGTCGGTTGCCGAATGAATCTGCAATCGAACAATATACAATCCGTTCGGCATTAGTTGGCCACTATGAGTCAACCCATTCCAGGTGCCTAATTCTACCGACGTATCACAATCTGTACATTGACCTGTCTGTTGTTTCAGCAACAAACCGTTCAGATTGTAAACGCTCCACGTCCAATCGAGTGGTTCGCCAGAGCGGTCTAGTTCGGCCGTAAAAACAGCCTGATTAACGATTGGGTTCGGAGTTGCCCGAAAAGCACGTAACGTCAGGCCGGGTCGTTCCGAAACTACTATGGTCAACGCACCCTCACCCGAATTATTGTTAATGTCCCAGGCTTTGGCGCGAATCGTATATCTACCGGCGGGTAGATTGCGAAATGTATACCGAACCTCACCCTCGCGGCCATCTACGCCAGTTGCTACGTACTGATCATTCACAATAATTGGTGACTGATCATTCAACTGAATTGTTAGCTCATGCCCAAGCCCTGATCTAGCAATATTGATGCCCCGATTATCAGCAAGAGCCATTCGGATTGTTACGTCTGGCCCAACTACACGTATTACTTCGCCCTCTGCCACACCCCCAACCGCCGAAAGCGTTACGTTAGGTGGTTCTGCATCAACATTATCGACAAAAACACTACCACCAATTCGCAGACTATCATAGCTGCCTAACGCCTGAAAAGCACTATCGGCCCGAATTGCATAGGTATATATTTTTCCGGGACCTACCGTATAATTAATATCTTTCGGCATCGTAAAACGTACCACAAATCGCCCCTGTTGAACAGCTACCTGTCCCGTAAACAAGGGACTGGCATACTCCTGATACGTCATTTTAGGACTACCCGATTCGACCCCCAATGTAGTACGTGTTGTTGGTTTATCATAAACCGTTAACCGTAACGTACCTGTAAAATCTTCTAAACGGCTACTTAGTTGCTGAATTTCGCCCGATAATTCAACTGTTTGAAGCGCCTTTAACGTATCAATACGTTGTGAACCTACCAGATTTCGGCCATTTATTTGTGTTAATTTAATGTTTGCCTGCGGATAAGCTAATTGCATTGATGGATCGCCTAAAAGAGCAAAGTTCCGATTCAATGACCCAACCAGACTATTATTTTTTGTCAGTCGCATCACATCGCCCAAACGTGGTAATTGGCCATTGACCGGCTTAAACACCGAACGATAAAAGGCTTCGTTCAATAGCAGATTCGTATTTGCATAAACAGGACGGGTGGTTGTTAGCAGGGCAATAGCTCCGCCCGTTCGGCTCAATAATGTAAGTTCGGCTCCTGAGTTTATGTTGGGGTCGTCATATCTCCCAAATTGGCACGTAGCGGTTACCATCAACGGAAGTCGTCGGTTTTTCCAGGATAAAATATCCGTAAGGGTAACAACCTGTTCGTCGGCTAATGCCAGTACACCCCCATGTCCGCTATAGTTGATGATCAACCGCCCGTCGGTCATAGCCTGATTAATGAGTTGATTAACAACCGGCGCTTTTTGTCCATTGGCCGTATTTTCCTGCGGGAAAGCATCCATAAAAATACGTTCGGCCCGATAAGCTGGCGACTGCGTTTCAATAATATTGGCCATCGAATTTGCATCCTGCTGGTGAATATTTCCGTCGCCATCGTCGGCAACAAGCATCACACGAGTCTGCCAATCGCCCGCAATTGATTTATCCGAACTATACCGAATGAGTTTGTCGACTACCGTTTGCGCTTCAGAAACCGATTTAACGGGCAACCTCCCCACTCCTATCGTCAGTCGGTAATCACCCGCCGTTGTCTCCAGCCATTCGCCTTCATTGGCACCCATGAATCCATAGTAATCATCCGACGAATAGCTTGTAACCGGATGCAACGATTCCCGACTTTCGTAAACAGGCACCATATTAGCTTGCTGAGCCGCATTGCTCATGCCCATAATATTTCGGTAGTCATACGTAGCATCGCCAAACAGCAGCAGGTAGCGTAATTTATCAGGCTGTTTCTGGTAGAAATAACGTACCATATCCCGTATGGCCGTTAAATCAGATTGTCCGGAACCGAATTCATTGTAAAGCTGCTGAGTTGTAACAACCAGTACCGATAACTGGTCATGTTCGCGCCGGAACGTAGCAAGTCGTTCTGCCTGTTCGCGCCATGCAGTCGGGGTTACAATCAATAAATTCGGTGTCGATTCTGCGTGAATATTCTGATTGCCGATAGATACCAGCGAAACCGGCGAAAGCAGTTGCGAATCTGTAAATAGGAAGTAGTCGGCCATACGCGTCGATTGCCAGCTCGCTTCCTGCGTGTTCGACAACGTATAAGTCTGCGCAATAGGCGTGAGTGGATTTGTTACGTCCCAAATTCGTAAACCTGTCGATGCCTGCCGTACCGTACAGGAACCTGCGCCAAGCCGACGTACCCAGGTCGATGTATCATATTGGCGTAGCTCGCGACGCATCTGAACGCCAACAAAATCCAGATATCCCTGCGCCGACAATTGACCGTTTTTCTGAAAAGTGACAGCAACACGTAGCGGGTTGGTAGCTGAAGGTCTGGCCAGCAACGTATCGATTGTGCGCATTACGCCCTGATAATCATACTCATAATTTGAGATAGTCGACATCGTTACTGCCCCGATTGCTACGTCGTTCAGGTTAAACCGATACCTTGTTGCAACCTGCGCCCCCGCCATAACCGACGAGACAACCCGAATAGGGGCATTAGCAACCAGTCCCGGCGTATTGAACGTAATGGTTTTGGTGGTATCGACAGCCAAATATTCGCCTAGCCATTCGCGACCGGAGCGTACCGATGGTGTCTTCGAGATATCCTGCTCATGAAACTGGTAATCGTCGAAAGCCGTATTAACTGCCGTACCTGATAGTTGGCCAGTGGCCCGTTCGCCGATACGTAGTCCCGACGACATACCAATCGTTAGAAAATAGAACGTAGTATCGGTATAGACATTGGTTTGGTGAGCAAATCGGCGCGCTACGGAGTCGTATCGAATAACGTGTGGACTTTGACCAAAAAACACAACCACATCACTGGCATCGAATCGGCCATCGGTTTCACCTGTAACCTGAATAGCATTTTCTATTAAATCATTAGCACGAGCGGTAGAATTCGATTGCGGCAACATGGCCCCGCCATTTCCATAAAGGCGAATTTTTCGCGGATCGGCGTTAGCAAAGGCAGGATTCAACCGTACCAATTGCGCCTGATCAAGTTTGTAAACGCCCGATGTAGTAACACCAATTTTAATCCAGACGCCCTCTTTCAGTACCGATTGAGCCAAAACCGGCGAGTACGTAGTGGAGAATACTAAGCAATTGAGAATGAATAGTACTAAACAACTGGTCCAATTACGTTGGAGAAAACCATTAGTCATTATCCATTGATCATTATCCATTGACGTCTACCAATGCGTGTGCCAGAATTGTGTACGATTTTCCTGACGATACCTCTTTACAAACGACGCGAGTCCGACGTAGCGTACCACGCACATACGTCTTTTTTGCAAACAGAAATGAATTTCCCTCCGGCAAGTCTTTCAGTAAAATTTGATTTGCCAAGATTGTGCCATTTTTCGCTTCGTCTATTCTCCTGAGCGCCAGTACCAGATCAGGATGAGCTGAAGTGGTTGCTGCCGGGTTAACCATATATTGAGTCAATGGCTTCAGAATTTCGACCGGAAATACGTGCTCAGTTAACAGTGGTTGGATCAGTTGCTGAAAGGCTATTTTCCATTTCTTTCCATGTGGCGCTTCCCTTCTTACACGAACTTGTTTACTACGCCATTGATCGCAATAATACTGATGTACGGCCGCATGAGCCACTTCATGCACATACGTAATCAGAAAAGCATAGGGATTCAGGTTCGCATTAACTGTGATTTGCGTCTGCCCATGCGGCATAACTCTAAAATCGCCAAAGCGAGTTCGACGCGGTTTCACCACGCGAAACGTAAATTTATACTGCTGCCATAACCGCCGACTGTAGTCTGCTGCCGATGCAGGTATATAGTTTGAAAATACGTCTGTCAATCTAAAAAGGAAAACGTTTGCTACGTAGTAAAACGCAAAAAGCCCTATAAAAATAGGGCTTTTTGCGAAATCTTAACGATTTAAAGCTATTACTTAGCGCTATCAGCAGCTGTCGTAGCGGCCGAATCAACTACAGTTGTAGCAGAATCAGTTGCCATCGTGGTAGTGTCGGTCGACATTACAGCTGTCGTGTCAGCAGAAGTTTCTTCTGTTTTAGGTTTGCTTTGGCAAGCAGCGAACGTCAGCATGCTACCAACGAACAATAAGGCGAATACCTTTTTCATTTGTAAAATTTGCTATTTTAGGTTTTTGACACAAATATAGTTTCTAAAATAGAAATACAATAGTAGGTATCAATAATTGACCTAAAAGAGCTATAAAGCTTCAAAAAATACAATTAGTAATTGGATTTATCTCAGACAATCTACAGTTGCTTTTCTTCCTGTTTCGAGGAACGAGACCGAATTTTGTCATAAAACCCTGTGCTGCGGAATGTAAGTAGTTTATGGCCGAAGTAGTTAGCCATAAAGCTGGCGCCCATACCCACTACGTGCGAGCCGGTTTCGCGCCAGATTTTCAATGCAGCAGAAGGAAACAAAGGAGTAGCCACCCACTCTAGGGTATATTTTGATACGTATACCTGTATGATCAGGGCCGCCAGTGCGATGGCAAGAAATTTAATGGCTTCACGAGCTGTATTTCCTGTATCGCCAGCCGAAAAAGCGTATTTCTTTGTAGGAATAAAGGTTAATACCGTTGCTGTTAGATAACCACAGAGAACGCTGGTTTCGTAATCTATAGTAAAATAGTGTCGATAAACAATGCGGCTAACAAAATTGATGGAAGCCCCCAGCAACGCCGTTAGAAAATACGAAAAGAAATCTTTCAGTTCTTTATGTTTTGGTTGCTGTATACTGCTCACATTCACGGAATTACGAAACTAAATTAAGGCTATCTGGCCAGTATATTTCTAAAATAACTCGTCAAAAATACAAAATTGGTGCCAAAGGCCAGTGTTTTACGTAATCAGAATGATGAACAATACATTAAAATTATTAAAAAACACCCTCTAATAAGCCGGGAGCAATACCTAAACCGATGGTTAATATGGTAGCCGCCAACAGTACGTACCGATAGAACGGAGCTACCTGAATAGGCTCAGTTGCACCATCGCGGAAGTACATCGCTATAATTACCCGGAAGTAATAATAAATACCAACCGTCGACATCAATACAGCTACAATTAGCAACCAGATCTGACCACGTTCAACAGCTGTTGAGAACATATAGAATTTACCCCAGAAGCCTGCAGTCAATGGAATACCCGCCAGCGATAGCATAGAAACGGTCATGGCAAATCCCAGTAACGGATTCTGACGCGCTAAACCATTGAACGAATCAAAATTCTCACTAGCGACACCTTCACTCGTAATGGTTTGCGTGCTACGTTGCTGAGATACGACCAGCAATACGCCAAAAGCAGCAATCGTTGCAACAGAATAAGCAAGTGAATACAACACAATGGCCTGTTTGGTCTGAGCACCGAGTGCAGCTAAACCAATCAGTAAATAGCCCGCGTGTGAAATGCTTGAGTAAGCCATCATACGTTTAAAGCTATTCTGATACACAGCCGTGATATTACCGGCTACCAATGTAAGAGCGGTAATGATCGCCAGCAATGTCCACCAGAACGAATAGATTCCATTAAACGAAACCGACAGCAGATGAAACAGCGCAGCAAATCCAGCCGTTTTAACAACTGTCGACATGAAAGCGGTAAAGATGGTAGGTGCACCATCATATACATCAGGAGTCCAGAAATGAAATGGGGCAGCCGATACTTTAAAGAGCAAGCCAATAAGCAGCATTAAAAAACCTACGTAGAGCAGGAGCGAAAGCCCCATTTGTGGGTTAGCCGCATAGCCGCCAATACCGGCAATGGTAAACGAACCGGTTGCACCATATAAAAGCGCCATCCCAAACAGCATGATACCTGTGGCAAATGCACCCATTAAAAAGTACTTCAGCGCGGCTTCATTCGAACGCAGGTTTCGCTTATCGCTACCCGTTAATACGTACATGGCTACCGACAGAATTTCTACACCAACAAATAGCATAATCAAATTCTCGAAGCTTACCATCATAATGGCACCAACCAGCGAAAACAGCATCAAGCCATAATATTCGGCCGGTTGAGATTCTTCGTTTTCGGAAAAACTACCCGACAGCGCCACCACCATGAATGCCGAACCGAGGATGATGGCCGTAAAAACCATCGACAGATTATCGGTTTTCATCATGCCGTTGAAATACATGTAGCTTTTATTCCAGTCTAGGAAATTAACTACCAATGTCAGCAACAGGCAGAGGAGTGTAGCCGGTAACAGAACCGCTTTTGATTTCAGAAAGCCTAGAAACAAGAGGCCAATACCAAAAACCGATAATAGAATGATTGGTAACATAGTTTAAGTTAGTAGTTGTCGGCCAATAGCGAATATAAATACGTAATTAACACCATCACTTTTGACGAACAGGCTTATTTCATAGATACTGCCGTTGTACCCACATATTTCATGAGGTTGACGACAGCGGGTTCGGTTAGTTTCAAAAATGAATGCGGGTAAACACCAATCCAGAAAACCAGTACAGCTAAGGGAATCAGCACCCAGGTTTCGGAAGTTGTCAGGTCGGCAAACGATTCGGTACGTGACGACGTAGCTCCAAACATGCTTTTCTGAAATAGACGTAGCATGTAAACAGCACCGAAAATAATCGTGAAGCCAGCAGCAAGCCCTAAGTAGGGGTTGTAGGTGTATACACCGTGTAATAACAGGAACTCACCAACAAATCCATTAGTCAGTGGCAACGCTACGCTGCCCAACAGCATAATTAAAAAGAGAACCGTGAGCTTGGGCGTAGACTGGGTGATGCCCCCAAGCTGATCGAGCTGGCGGGTGTTGGTACGTGAGAAAATCACATCGGCGATAAAGAACATACCTACTACATTGATGCCGTGAGCCAGCATTTGCACAAGTGCTCCCTGCATACCGGTTTCGGTTTGCGAGAACACACCAGCCGCCATCAGACCAACGTGCGAAAACGATGAATACGCAATCAATCGCTTCATATCGCGTTGGCGAATGGCGATAATAGCTCCGTATAGAATCCCAATTACCGACAGGATAATGGCCGTTTTCCCCCAGGTTTCCATACCAAGCGGTACAATCGGAAGAATAAATCGAATCAGGCCATAAACCCCCATTTTCAGCATAATACCAGCCAGCAACATCGTAGCCGGTGTCGGCGATTCTACATAGGTATCAGGCTGCCATGTATGGAATGGGAACACAGGCATTTTGATAGCAAAGGCAATAAAAAACGCCCAGAATACCCAGTTCTGTGCTTCAGGCGTCAGTTTAAGCTTATAAAAATCGGCGATTGCCGCTGAGTGCGCCGATACGTTCGTAGCCGGTGTCTGGTAATACAAATACACCAGTGCAACCAGCATAAACAAGCTGCCAAAGATTGTGTAAATAAAGAACTTGAACGTAACAGTCACCCGATTTTGTCCACCCCACATGGCCGCCAGAAAGTAGATGGGAATCAGGGCTGCTTCGAAGAATAAATAAAACAGGAAACCGTCGCGGGCGGTAAATACGCCCATCAGAGCTGCCTGCATATACAGCATGAGCGCATAGAACGTAGCAGGGCGCGGATATGTCCGATTGAACGTAGAAAGAATGATAAACGGGACAAGTAAGCCCGTTAATAGTACCAGTAATACGCTAATACCATCAATGCCCGCGCTAAAACGAATTCCCATCGACGCCAGCCAGGGATAATCGAAACTAAATTGCGACGTAGCATCGGGCTGAAATCCGAAAAAAGCAGAGCCAGCCGCTGCCAGTTCGACCAACGCGGCAACCAAAGCTGCCTGCTTGATACGTTCACCCCGAACTAGTAAAATCAGCGTTGCTGCTACGATGGGATAACAAATCAGAAATAGTGTAAGCATATACTGACTTATGAATTACGATGTTCGTTCGATTAACGATGTATCGTGAATCTATTGGACTAACTTAAAATCTAATGAAGAACCGCAGGGCAAAAATCAGCACGATACTGACAACCATAGCCAATACGTAAAAGCCGATTGCACCATTTTGCATTAACCGAAGCTGAGCCGAAGCTTGCCGAACCAGCCACGCTACGCCATTCACAATGCCATCGATCAATCCCTCTCCAAAGCTATACAACGTATCACCCAGACCGCGAATTGGACGGACAATGATCGCTTCGTAAAGTTCATCGACGTAGTATTTATTGTAGATAACCTGTTCTGGCAATGAGCGATCATCAGCATCAGGTGCGGGTACTGACTGACGACTTACATACATAACGTAAGCAATAATCAGAGCAACCAGCGCAACACCTGCCGAAACAGCCATCAACGTATATTCTGTGCTGTGCGAAAGATGTGATCCGGCAAAAGCTTCTGCGTTCACCTGACGTGATCCTTCAAACAAGGGCGCCATAAAGTTGCTGAGCCAGCCACCACCGGGTAAATTAAGCGCTCCACCAATTGCCGACAGAACGGCCAGTACCATCAATGGTAAAGTCATTGTCAGGGGCGACTCATGCAGGTGATGTTTCTGGTCTTCCGTTCCCCGGAATTCGCCGAAGAAAGTCAGGAAGAGCAGCCGGAACATGTAGAACGATGTCAAACCTGAACCGAGCAGACCTAACCCCCATAGGAGTTTATTGTGTTCGAAAACATGCGCCAGAATTTCATCTTTCGAGAAGAAACCAGCAAACGGCGGTAAACCCGAAATGGCAATTGTACCGATCAGGAATGTAATGAACGTAATTGGCAACGCTTTCCGTAAACCACCCATTTTCCGAATATCCTGCTCGTCAGACATAGCGTGAATAACGCTACCTGCACCTAGGAACAACAGCGCTTTGAAGAAAGCGTGGGTCATTACGTGGAACATACCAGCCGTATAGGCCGTAGCGCTCAAACCAAGGAACATGTAGCCTAATTGTGATACGGTTGAATAGGCCAGTACTTTCTTAATGTCGTTTTGTAGCAAACCGATTGAAGCCGCCAGCAGTGCGGTTGCAATAGCGATGAAACCAATTATTTCGAGCGTCAGCGGAGAAAGCGTATATAATACGTTCGAACGAACAACCATGTAAATACCCGCCGTTACCATCGTTGCCGCGTGAATCAGCGCTGAAACTGGAGTTGGTCCCGCCATAGCGTCGGGCAGCCAGGTATATAGCGGAATCTGAGCCGATTTACCCATTGCACCGACAAACAACAGAAGTGTAATGGCTAGAACGGTTTTATCACCAATCGCTAAACTCGTTGCCTGTTTAAATACGTCGATATATTCAACAGTACCGAACGTATTGATAATCATGAATATGCCCAACAGAAAGCCTAAATCGCCAATACGGTTCATGACGAAAGCTTTGCGAGCAGCATTATTGTAGCTGGTATTCTTGTTCCAGAAACCGATGAGCAGGTAAGAACATAAACCAACACCCTCCCAGCCGATAAACATGATAACGTAGTTGGAACCCATCACCAGCAGCAGCATGAAGAAGATAAACAGATTCAGGAAGGCCATAAATTTCCCGAATCCTTCGTCGTGGCTCATGTAGCCAATACTATACAGGTGAATCAGCGAACCAACACCCGTAACGACGAGTAGCATCAGCAACGATAGCTGATCAATCTGAAACGAGAAATTAATGTGTAAATCACCCACGCTAATCCAATCGAAAAGCGTAGCAACAATAGGCTGACTATTGCCCGCCTGACCCGCCTGAAATGTTCCGAAAAGAGACAGCGACAAGAAGAAGGACGCTACTACAGCCCCGGTTGCCACAATGCCCGCTAAACCAGTCGGCAGTCGGCGGAAGCCCAGGCCATTGATAAGAAAGCCAATCAGGGGTAAGAGCGGAATGAGTGCGCAGAGTAATTCTAGTTTCATCAAATCTATAGTCAACGGTCAGTAGTCAAGAGTCCAAAATCAATAGTCATTCAGGTTGGTTACGCAAAAATCCATCAGACTATCAACTGTAGGCTTATTTTACCATTTCAATTTATTGAGCAAGCCCACATCGATAGAACGGGTATTGCGGTAAATCATAACAATAATAGCCAGCCCAACCGATACTTCGGCGGCAGCAACGGCCATAATGAAAAAAACGAATACCTGTCCGGCCGAGTCAGAACGATACGATGAGAAGGCGATAAGCAATAAATTCACCGCGTTCAACATGAGTTCGATCGACATAAAAATGACAATAGCATTTCGCCGGGTCAGTACACCAATGATGCCGATTACAAAAAGTGCTGTACTAAGAATCAGATAATACGTGAGCGGTATTTGCTGAATGACTTCCGGAATGAGGATGTCCTGCGTGGGTTGCATGGCTTACCAGTTATAGAGAAAGTAGGGCAAAGGTAAAGATTATTCGGAATAGGTGGAAAGGTGTTTTTATGTCACCTTAACTTATGTGTATACATCGACCGTATCAATCGGCCAACGTAGCGTGGTTGATCAACGTTTGACAGTACCGTTCAGGCTAAACATACGTAGTCGAATTTCAGTCAGTCGGCGCTTTGTATCGAGCGGAAACTCACCTTTGAGTATCCAGTCGTAAAAAGACGGTTCCTTCTTCAGTACATCGATAACCGGTAGGCCTTTATGTTTACCGAAGTTGAAGACCTCTTCTCCTTTGTCGTTGAGAATCATTCGCCCAGCCAGATCGACGTTCGAATTGGCTGTAAGACTATGAAGCATATCTACATCATTTTCGAACACTACGTCCTGCCCGTTATCAGCGCGGCCCGTCATACCAACGTAGCGTTGCACCTGTGAATTTAGCACTTCGAGCGTAGCCAACGTATCGGCCTCGGCATTGTGGGCGCCAATCAATTCCTTATTGCAGTAAAATTTATACGCTGCCGATAAATTACGAGGCTCCATCAGATGAAAAATCCGCTGGGCATCGACCAGACGTCGGTTTTTAAGATCAAAATCAACATTGGCCCGCAAAAATTCTTCTACCAGTAACGGTACGTCGAAACGGTTACTATTGAATCCAGCCAGATCGCAACCTTCCAGAAACTGCGCCAATGTCCGGGCTACAGCTTTAAATGGTTGAGCATCTTTTACGTCTTCGTCATAGATACCATGAATCAGACTCGACTCCAGCGGAATAGGCATTCCGGGATTAACACGCTGATTTTTAGTGATAACCTCGCCCCCCGGCATCGCTTTCATAATGCAGATATCGATGATCCGATCTTTAGCAGTATTGATCCCCGTTGTTTCGAGGTCGAAAAAGGCAAGCGGCTTTTTGAGAATAAGTTGATGCGTCATAACCAAACCGGATTTCGCACGGTCAAGCTACAAAGGTAAATAGCTTCGGCGTTAATCCTGCCATCCTGCCCCATTAAAGACATAAACGAACCGAACAGTCCTGTCGTTGAAACGCTCATCCAATTTATAAAACTACCCGATTCAAATATTTAATCTATTCTATCAATAGAAAATACTATTTCATTACCTTTATAAAGATTAGCACTCAGGCCAACATCGTTTGAACGACTCTACGACAACGGACTATCGGGATTTACCAGCCCATGAGCTTTGGCAACGATTTAAAGCTGGAGATGAATTGGCCTTTGGTCAACTGGCTCAGCAACATTATCGTAGCCTCTATAACTATGGCCTGCGCTTAACAACAGACTCCGAACTGGTCTGGGATACAATTCAGGACTTATTTCTGGAACTTTGGATGCACCGGGAAACCGTTGGACAGGCTGTTTTTGTTAAAGCGTATCTCCTGAAATCGCTACGTTATAAGCTGTTAAAAGTTCGCGATCAACATCTCTCCTGTCAACTTGATGAATCAACTTCTGATGAGATTTTATCGACAGCATCAATAGAAGAAATTATCATTGACGTCGAATCAAATACAGCTCAAGAGCAGTTGCTTAATCGATTAATAGAGTCGCTAACCAAACGTCAACGCGAAATTCTTTACCTACGCTTTTACCAAAATCTGGATAATGCGGCTATTGCTCAGATTTTAGGTATGGAACGCCAAAGCGTAGCCAATCTTCTGCATCGTACCTTAAAAGAATTACGCCATTTGTGGTCACCACATCTCTATACATTCCTGCTCATTCTGAGCCAATTAGAGTTTTAAAATCCAAAATTGTATTATACTCAAAAAAAATTTTGCATTTCTTTGAGTATTGCCCGCCAATCTGATACACTATAGGAGTAAACGGACCAATCTGCTTCGTAACTCCCAATGCACTACCGAACCTACAGTACCGAAGATTTTCTGTTCGACGAATCGTTTCGCCAGTGGACTAGCGGAACATCGGCAGAAGCAACGGCTTTCTGGGAGGAATGGCTTCAAACTAATCCTGACCGAATTGAGGTTGTTCGGCAGGCGCAGGAATTGGTACGTGCGTTGAACAATTATTATCAGGACGACGTAACAGAAACCCGGCTTATCAGCGAACAGAATCGGCTGATGCAGCTAGCCGCCGAACAACGTGATGCCAACGTAGCAGCCGAAACACCAGTTATTCCACTTTGGCAACAAAGCTGGCTTCGCTGGAGTGCAGCCGCTTCTGTTTTGCTTTTGCTTGGTTTGGGCGGGTGGTTCTATTCTAGAGAGCGTGATAAAAAGCAGCTTTCACATTATAAGCAACTCACTCGAACAGTGCCAATTGCGCTGCGGGAAACAAAAAATACAAGCAATAAAGCCATTCATGTGTTACTGAGCGATGGCAGCCTTGTTACGTTACAGCCTAAAAGTCGCCTGAGTTATCCGAAACAGTTTACACAAAACAGCCGGACTGTTTTCCTGAAAGGAGAAGCCTTTTTCGACGTAGTGCGGAATCCAGACCGCCCATTTCTGATCTACGCCAACCAAACGGTTACGAAAGTTTTGGGAACAAGCTTTCTGGTACGTGCCTTCGAGTGCGAGCCGAATGTGGTCGTAACGGTACGTAGCGGACGTGTATCGGTATTTAAACAGACCGATTTTGAGAAATCACCGCAGGCAGGTTTGCGTCAGGTGCAGGGCGTTATTCTCACGCCCAATCAGCAAACGACATTCAGCATGGCTAAAAATCAATTTGCGAAAGCATTGGTGCAGCCTTCTAAAACGTTGCTTCCGATTGATATAATCCGTGAACGGGTGTTCGAAGATGCGCCAGTGGCCACGGTCTTCAGAAACATTGAGAAAACGTATGGCTTAAAAATTCACTATAAACCCGAGGAACTATCAGCCTGTCTGGTTAACCTCTCATTTTCGAACGAAAGCCTGATTGAGCAGCTCGACATCACCACCGAAACGATTGGCGGTACGTATGAGATACGGGATGGACAGATTTTTATTTCCAGCCGGGGCTGTCGCTAATCTTTACATTATTCCTGACTATAACTAACCCGCTAACCTTTTCTAATGTACTTATGAAACAATGAGTTAAGTAACAAAAAAAGTCAGTGATGATTCCGGCATCACTGACTTCAATACACCCTCGTAGAGAACTTCATCTGAGATGAAGCAGGGGGATTTTTGCCCATTCCTAAATCTAAACAGCAAAAAATCAAGTAAAAGTATGGAAAAACGTCGACAACCGCTTAGTCTGTTGCGCAGCCTTATGAAATTTACGGTCTATCAGTTATTACTCGCGGCTTTCATAGCTGGGCTAGCAACGGCCCGGCCAGTTGAAGCACAAAAAGTGACAGAGCAGCGAGTCACCTTACAGACAACCAATCAGACCGCCCGAACAATTCTGTCACAGCTTGAGCGTCAGGCCAATGTGCGTTTTGCCTTTCGGTCGGCGCTGGTTCAGCTAAATACGCACGTTTCGCTAAATGCCGAAAATCAATTGCTGGCCGATGTGCTGGATAAACTGCTAGCTCCTCTCCAGCTAACGTATCAGGTAAAAGGTCGGCACATTATTCTGAATCAGCAACTGATTTCGCTTCTGAGCAACGTAGCGTTATCGAGCAATTCGCCAACCGACCGGGCCATCAGTGGGAAAGTGGCCGATGAAAATGGCAACGCCTTACCCGGTGTTAGCATTGTTGTGAAAGGTACCACACGCGGCACAACCAGTGATGCCAACGGCCAGTTCCGAATGACCTTACTCACGGGCGACAACGTACTGGTTTTTAGCTTCGTAGGCTACTCAAGTCAGGAAGTTGTGGTTGGCAATCAATCAGCGCTAAACGTCAGTCTGTCTACCGACACTAAGAATCTGAGTGAGGTCGTCGTTGTCGGTTACGGTACTCAGAAACGTTCTGACTTAACCGGTGCTATTTCGTCGGTAAAAGCCGATGAAGTGAAAAACCTTCCTGTACGTAGCATTAACGAAGCCCTACAAGGTCGTGCTGCTGGTGTTCAGGTAACTCGTAACGATGGCTCGCCGGGTGGCGGTTCCGATATTGTGATTCGCGGGTTGGGTTCGATTGGTGGTATGTCGCCCCTGTATATTGTTGACGGCATTCGGATGAGTTCGGGCAATAACTTTAACTTACAGGATGTCGAATCGATTGAAATTCTGAAAGATGCCAGTGCCGCTTCAATTTATGGCGCACAGGCTGCTGGTGGCGTAGTACTCGTAACTACGAAGCGCGGCACAGGTATCGACAAAATGAACATCAATTTCAACGCTTA
The DNA here is from genome assembly GCF_054776875.1 of Spirosoma daeguense. Lineage (NCBI taxonomy): Bacteria > Pseudomonadati > Bacteroidota > Cytophagia > Cytophagales > Cytophagaceae > Spirosoma > Spirosoma daeguense. Next base: position 206,581 of record NZ_BAAHBF010000009.1, on the reverse strand, counting down.
TTACGGTGTTCGGAAGCCGCTTAATCTTTACAAATTATTAAACACATCCGAATACTTCACCGCAAAAAAAGCGTTTGGTGTAGCCACCAACAGTTGGGGTGACCCCAATACGTTGCCCGATAACGACTGGGTGGATCAGTTATATACCAATGGCATTGAGCAAAGCTATTCGCTCTCGTTATCAGGTGCTTCGGCCAAAACTAACTACTACCTATCGGCCAACTACCAACGCGAAGGTGGTACGATGCTCGACAACTGGTTCGACCGGATCGGCATACGCTCGAACGCAGATTATAAGATCAACAAAAAATTCAAAATCGGCGAAACCCTCTACGCCTGGACAACACGTAGCAATCCGACCGTAACAACAAGTTATCCCTTCCGTTCGGCCCCGGTTGTTGGCGTATATGACGAAACCAATCCATACGGTGGCTGGGCCAAAACAGGCAACTTTTTTGGTGGCCCTAACTTGGTAGCGCAGGAATATCAGCAACATATTCTGAACCAGACCTTTGCTTTAGAAGGAAACCTCTACGCCGATTGGGAAATTATTCCCGGCCTGAATTTCCGCTCTACGTTCGGCGCGTCTATTTATAATGCTAAAAACCAGCGTTTCAACGAAGCGTTTGATTACGGTATCGTAGCCAACCGCAATGCAATGCTGAGCCGTGAAATTAATAATCAACGTAACCTGACATCCAACTTCGTACTGACCTATGGCAAAACCTTCGGCCTGCACGAAGCAAAAGCGATGGTTGGTTACGAAGCCTATCAGTCTGATCTGAGTTCGCTCAACGCATCGGCGCAGGGTTTCCCATACGAAACCTACAACCTTGGTCTGACAACAACTCCATCCAGCTACGTAGCGGCTGGTGGTGAGTTTCCGCAGGTACGTCTATTATCTCAATTCGGACGTATCAACTACACCTACGATAACAAATACCTGTTTACGGCTACCATCCGTCGCGACGGTTCTGATCGATTTGGCCCAACCAACAAATTCGGGGTATTCCCATCGGCGTCTATTGGCTGGAAGTTAAACGAAGAAGCGTTTATCCGTGATAATTTGACCGCCATCTCGAATCTGAAACTGCGGGCCAGCTACGGTAAGCTCGGCAGTACCAGTAATATTCCGCAATACACGTATCAAAACTCGTACGGCGGCACAGGCGGCACCAATGCGATGGGTCTGGCCGATGGAAGTACACGTACCAAAGGATACGCGCTGACTGCTCAATTGGCAAACCAGAACATTCGCTGGGAAGAAGTACTCCAGACCGATATTGGTCTTGACATAGGTTTGCTACGTAACGCGCTGAACATCACCATCGATTGGTATAGCCGTCAGACACAGGGAATGATTTATCAGGTGCCTGTTGCCAATACAGCCGGTTTCGGATCGACCAGCGTTTTCACCAACATTGGTCAGATGAGTAATAAAGGTATTGAGTTAGGCATCGATTACCGGGGTAAAAAAGGCGCATTTACGTACGACGTAGCGTTTAATGCCGCTTTCAACAAGAACCTGGTTAAGCAACTGGATGGAACCAATAACAACCCGATCAACGATGGCTCGGCTGGCGATTACCTCGAAAGCGTCGTAGCTCGTACACAGGCAGGGCAAACCATGAGCCAGTTTTATGGCTATCAGGTTCAGGGTATTTTCCAGACCGATGCTGAAGTAGCTGCGCTGAACAAAAAAGCGCAGGAATCGGCTGGCTCAACAACCGGTATTTTCTATCAGGCAGCCGCTACCGGCGCGGGCGATCTTTACCTGAAAGATGTTAACGGCGACGGACGTATCACCACCGCCGACAAAGTGTTTATTGGTAATCCGTGGCCTAAAATGACCTACGGCCTAACCGTAAATCTGGGCTGGAAAGGAATCGAACTGTCGGCTTTGTTTCAGGGAATTCAGGGAGTTGATGTATACAACGGAAACCGGTATTACACCCAATTTTTCGTTGGAGACTATAACACTACGCCTGATATTTTCAAAACGTCGTTTTTTAATGGCGGAGGCTTAACCAGCAATCCGAGAGTAGGTTATACAGCCACCGACGGTACGTATGTTCGCGACCCGAACGGAAACTACACCCGTATTTCCAGCTATTTTGTTGAAGATGGTTCGTTCCTGAAGCTGCGTAACCTTCAGATTGGCTATAACCTGCCAACATCGTTGACGAAGTCTCTGCGAATCACGAACGCCAAAGTATATGTACAGGGCCAGAACCTGCTCACGTTCACCAAGTATTCAGGCCTTGATCCTGAAGTGCTCGGACGTAATGCAACTACAGGCCGGGGTATCGACTCGTTCTATTCCTACCCCCGTACTTCCCTGATTTCATTTGGTGTCAACCTGAACCTTTAATCGAAAAGACGTAGCAATCATGAAAATATTCACCAGACTAGTACCCTTTCTTTTGCTGCTGAGCCTTACCGCCTGTAAAGAAAGTTTCGTTGATATAAATAACCCAACCGCCATATCTACAGCGAGTTACCCTAATACAATAACTGATTTAGAGCAACTTCTGGCCGGTGTATATGCTTCCCAACATTCGGATGGCCTTTATGGCCGTGCGATGGGGGGATACAACACGTTTCTCTGGGATCATACTTCCGATTTAAGCTGGCAGGGTCTGCAAAACTGGATTATGATGGGCCAGAACAATACGTTACCCAGCGATCAGTATCTGGCCATTACGTGGCCTCATCTATGGCGGGGTGTTCAACGGTGCAATACGTTATTGGCGGGCATTGAACGGGTTGGCAAAAACGCATCGACTACGGATGCGGCTAATATTGCTCTTATTAAAGGGCAGACGCTTTTCCTCCGGGCCTGGTATTATTACTACCTGACGGCAATCTGGGGCGAGTCGTTTATAGTAAACGGGCAGGGTGGCGATAAACAGGGCGTTCCTATTTTAACAAGTGTAGCCAATACGCTTGCCGATACGCAGGTAAAACGGGCTACGGTTAAGGAGTGTTGGGATTTTATTATCAAAGACCTGAAAGATGCCGAAGCCTTGCTGGGCACAAGAAACTGGACAGCCGCTGCCGATAAACATAAAGTATCGGGCTGGGGCGTTAAAGGTTTTCTGGGTAAAGTTTACGTCTACACACAGGATTGGGCTAACGCTAAAACGGTTCTGAGCGACGTAGTGAATAACAGCGGCAAATCGCTGGTTTCGTTCGATGTGTATAAAACGATGTTCAACGGACAAAACGAGTTCAACTCCGAATCACTCTACGAACTCAATCTGAACGTAGATATGTCTTTTTCGGGTTCTAGCGACCTGTCGATGGGTTCGATGATCGGGACGATTATTGCACCTACTTATGTTAGTCAGACAAACGGATTACCCATTGCATCGGCCTGGACAAACCTGTTTCCGCACGCGAAAAACCTGAATCGTTTTGGTTTCAATCTAGGTCACTATTTCAAACCGGGTGTTACGTCAGCCAACATTTCGAATGTCGATCAGGACTACGTTACCCGATCAAAAGCGGCCCGTGCCAACAAAACCGTGGACCCTCGTTTATGGGTAGCCTGTTTCCAGCCTTACGTTGATTCGATGGTGGTAAGTGGTGTAAAACGCCCAATTGCTCACTACCTCGACATTACCGAACTGGACATGGAAGCCTGGAGTTTCCGCAAATACCTCAATCTGGCGGGTACCGAACTGGAAGTAAACCGCGCCAACGGAGCCAATATTCTCTGGCTACGTCTGGCCGATATTTATCTCCTATACGCCGAAACGCTCGCCAAAACCGGCGACAACGCCACAGCGCTTGAATATATTAATAAAGTGAAGCGACGAGCTTACGGATTCCCGGTCAACTCACCTTCTACTGTCGACTATAAGAACCTGACCGATAAAACGATGGCTTCCGACAACGTATTAGGCAGCGATCCACTGAAGTACGAACGATGGGCCGAATTTTTTGGCGAATTCAACTGGTGGTTCGACGTATGTCGCTGGAAAATTGGCGGACAGGAAGCAAATTTTTATCAGAAAGTACGCGGAGGAACCATCGAATGGAACGACGCTACCGATTATGCGCAGCCCATTCCGATCAATGAGTTGAACGCCAATGTCAATATGAAGCAGAACCCTGGTTATAACTAAAAGCTTAAAATAGGTTGGTTGCGGTAAACTGCCGATGTATTATTACGTCGGCAGTTTCTTTAGTAAACCATTCGTTTCCGCGTACTCGCAAAACGACACGCCCACTACGTAACATCATGAAGAAAAAAGCGGCTGTTCCTTCGTCCTCATCGTCCTACGCTTCCCAATTCGCACCAAGGCATATCTGGCTGTTCCGGCTTATTGCTGTCGCCCTGCCGTTTATTGTACTAGGGTCACTGGAAGGATTGCTACGTTTGCTAGGCTACGGTCACGACATGCGGCTCTTTGTTGATGATCCGAGAAATTCGAACTACTGGATCATGAATAAATACGCTTCCGAAAAATATTTCTCCGAAACCACCAACGCTACGTTCGGTAATTTCGAACCATTTCGAAAGCAGAAAGCAGAAGGCACGCTACGTATCTTCATTCTGGGCGAATCGACTACGATTGGGTTTCCGTACATGCACAACGGTTCGTTTCACCGCTGGTTGCAATACCGACTCAATCGTACCTTCCCAGACCGTAATTTCGAAATTATCAATCTGGCGCTGACGGCTGTAAACTCCCACACCGTTTACGGATTCGCCAAAGAATTACCGAATTATCAGCCCGATGTGGTACTAGTTTACACGGGTCATAACGAATATTACGGCGCAGCGGGCATTGGCTCTACCAGCTCCATTGCTCAAAATCCGAACGTAGTACGACTCGTATTAAAAGCGCGCGAATTTCGGGTTATTCAACTCATTCGAAACGTAACAGCTAGTCTTCGCCCGAAAGCTTCCGGTAGCCAGTCGGAACAACGGGATGGCATGATGAAACGAATGGCCGCCGACCAACAAATCCCGCTCGATTCAGACGCTTATCAAGCTGGAATTAAACAATTTGCAACGAATCTAAATGACCTTTGCCAATTACTTACAGAGCAGAAAATTCCGGTATTTGTCAGCAATGTAGTGAGCAATCAGAAAGATCTGAAACCACTTGAAGCGGCTTTAGATAAGTCAACTGGTCCGGCAGCGCAAACGTATCAGCAAGCTGGTCAGGCATACGTAGCGGGCAATTTTAGTGAAGCAAAAAAGCAGTACGTTCAGGCGAAAGAACTTGACCGAATTCGCTTTCGTGCACCAGAAGCCATCAATCAAGCTATTCAGGAACTATCAGCTCGCTATCCGGGCGTAACGCTGGTCGATACAAAAGTGCTATTCGAGCAACATTCAGAAAACGGTATTCTGGGAAACGAAACCCTGCTTGAACACGTCCATCCAAATCTGCTGGGTTACGCGCTCCTTTCCGAAGCCTTTTACCTAAGCCTGAAAAAACAACGTATCATCACGCCACAGCCGAATCAGGAAATGTCGTTTGCCCAACTGAAACAACAAATGCCGATTACCGTTGTCGATTCGCTATATGGTACGTATGAAATTAACCTATTGAAATGCGGGTGGCCGTTTAATGAATCGATTCCCGAAAAATCACCCTCAAATCTTGACGAGCAACTGGCGCAGAGTCTGGTACGTCGGGAAATCCTGTGGGAAAATGCGCTGAATCAACTCGCCGATCAGTACGCTAAACAGAACAACTTACCGAAAGCGGTTCAGGTTATCGACGCATTGATGTTGGAATATCCGCTTGAACCAAATGCGCCCACGCAAGCGGGGAAATTATTGCTGAAAATGAACCGAAATGAAGAAGCCGTTACGTATCTAAAAAAAGCGTTTCAGTTAGAGAATTCGTTTGAGCGAGCGCAACAATTATTCATTACGTTGCTTAAACTCGACCGACCTGACGAAGCGCTACCGTATTTGCACTATGCTACCGCCAACAATCAATCTGGTTTTAGCCTAAATGAGCTGCAATCGTTTGTAGAACAATTGGTTGCCTTGAAAAAACAATACGCTCAGGACACCACCAACGTAGCACTAAGCAATCAACTGGCGATTGGTTATCTGAAATTTGCAAACGCAGATGCAGCCTCTCGATACGTAGCAAAAACCCTCCGGCAAGACCCGCGAAACGAAGTGGCCCGGCAACTACAGGAGAAAATTAAGGCGATTCGGAAATAGCTTATTTCGATGTAGCCATTACCATTTTAATATTCAGCTTGGCACCCGTCTGCAATACGTCGACCAGATCCTGAACCGTCAGGGCTTTATCAAAACGTACCACTACGGTTGGTTCAGCAATACCGGCCATAATCGTTTTCAGTTCCTCTTCCAGATTGGCAGGATCGACCGGTTTTTTGTCGATAAAATACTGCTTCTTGTCATCAACAGACAAAGTAACCTGTTTCTTGCTTAACTGCTGTGACGACGATGCTTTTGGCAGCATCAACTTGATTACGTTCGGATTGGCAACCGTTGAGATGATCAGGAAGAACAACAGCAGAAAAAACATAATGTCGTTCAGCGACGACGTAGCAACTTCGGCAGCAAACTTATTTTTTCGGCGGAGTTTCATATTGGAGTGATAAACGATGAGTGATGGACGATGAGTGTTAAGTATCTGGCATCAGCAAACTTATTACTCATCGTTCATCACTCATCACTTAAAATTTAGCGCATCCGAGCGGGCTCGTTGGTTGGTTTCTGGAGCACTTCGATAAACTCGAACGAATACATTTCGAGCGAAAGTGTAAAGCGCTCGATCATCATATTGAGCAGGTGATAGCCCGTATAGGCAATAACACCCACAATCAGACCGGCGCCCGAGGTGATCATTTTTTCGTACAGACCACCGGCAATAATGCCGACGCTGATGTTATCGGAAAGCGAAATATCGTAGAAAATACGGATGATACCGGAGATTGTCCCGATAAAACCCATCATCGGTGCAATACCAGCAATGATACCCAAATAGCCCATGTTACGTTCCAGCCGCGACAGTTCGATCTGCCCAACGGTTTCGATGGTGCTCTCAATATCGCGAATAGGCGAACCGATTCGGCCAATGGCTTTTTCAAATACGCGACCTAATGCAGACCGCTGATTTTTGGCAAATGACTCTGCCGATTTAATATTTCCCTGCGCAATCATATCCCGAATGTTGTCGATAAAATTGGCATCGGCTTTCGTTTGCGAGCGAATGACAAAGAATCGTTCAAAAATCAGGTACAACGTAGAAAAGAACAAAAATGCGATGGGAACCATAACCCAACCGCCTTTGGCCACCAAATCAAACAGTTGCAGGGTTTGGGGTTGTGCAGCCGCAGTGGTCGACAACGATGCAGCTGTGGTATCAACAGCCGGAACCTGGAGCAATAGCATACGAACGAGTCGGGTAAGTGTAAGAGGTTAGACCAACGGTCGTTACAGGAACAAACGTGTTGGTTTCGTCGGATATTGTTTCAAAGATACAGAAGCCGCCTGAAAACGAAATAGAAAGTTAACAAACTGACAACGTAACGAATACGAAACGCTTGATTACAAGTATTGTTTTGTATTCGTTACGTTGCCGATCGACGTTTTTGCTACGTATTATTTACGGCTTCACCAGAATTTTGCCCCAGCGCCCTGTACGGTCGGCATGTTCTACGGCTTCTTTAATCTGATCGAGTGAATACGTAGCTTCGACAGGCAACTGTATCTGCCCCGACGCAAGTAAGCTGATTACACTCTGTGCTACGTCCTTTCGGGTCTGGCTGTCAACACGCTGCATCCATTCCGAGAGCCAGAAACCTTTCACAGTCAGCCCTCTAAATATCATCAGTCCTGCATTTATTTCCGGGTCTTGTAAGCTCAATACGCCATAAATGAGCATGGTACCTCCCCTACTCAGGCATTTTAACGCTTCGGTGGCTGTATGGCCGCCTACGGCATCGAGCACGCAGTAAACACCATTGCCATCGGTGATTTCCTTTACCCGAGCGCTTAGTTTCTCGGTTTCTACGTTAACGACTTCGGTAAGCCCCAACGCTTTCAACTCGTCGTTAAGATCGTCGCGCCGAACGGTACCAATGGTTTTAATTCCGCGTTGTTTGCAGAGTTGAATTACCATCTTCCCAAACGCAGAACCAGCCGCTGTCAGCATGAGCCAGCCACCTTCCGAAACACCCGATTCCTGCACCATAGCATAGGCCGTAAACGGGTTGACGAACAATTGAGCTGCTACGTCGTCGGTCATCGCATCTGGCACCGGAATCAAACTGCGATGATGCGCGATGGCGTATTCCGACCACGTACCAATGCCGGTAAAACTTACGCGCATGCCTGTTCGCATCTGCACACCTTCACCCAATGCATCGATTATACCCATACCCTCGAAACCTGCTCCTGACGGTAAATGTGGCCGAATACCGTACAGATTTTGTACGAACATAATATCGGATGGGTTGATAGGAGCTGCAATAACTTTTATCCGAACTTCATTTGGCCCCGGTTCGGGAATAGCTTTATCTGTTACGTTGAGTATGTCGGTGGGCCGACCGGTTTGTTCAAAAATGACGCTTTTCATGTGTTGATGACGGAATACGTACTACGTTGAAAGAGTTTCTTTTGTATTAATTGGTATAGCGCCAAAAATATGATTTAATTCGCACAAACTATTCCTAAACCTTGAATGTAGTCGATACGTATTAGAAATCAGTCGCGGCTGTTGAAGGTTTTTTTAACACGAATCGACTGATTTCCATCGACTACCAATTCCGTTTCTGACTCATGCACACCTCTCCTTTTCTAGGTGAATTAATCGGCACAATGGTCATACTGCTTTTGGGCAATGGCGTTGTGGCCAATGTGGTTTTAAAACAAACGAAAGGTGAGTCGAGCGGCTGGATTGTGATAACAGCAGGCTGGGCATTTGCCGTAACGATGGGCGTTTTTGTTTCCAAAGCATTCGGTAGTGTCGACGCGCATTTGAATCCGGCCGTTACGGTAGCGTTCGCCGTAGCGACCAACGATTTTAGCAACCTTGTTTCATACATTACGGCGCAGATGATTGGTGGCTTTCTGGGTGCTACGTTGGTCTGGTTATTTTATCATCCCCACTGGGCCGCTACTCCCGACCCTGCGGCCAAACTTGCCTGTTTTGCTACCGGCCCGGCCATACGTAACTCGAGTGCTAATTTTCTAAGCGAAGCCATAGCAACACTTGTCTTAATTGTGGGATTAGCCGGTATTTCGTCTAAAAATCTGGGCGTGATGGCCGTTGGCGTAGGACCTTATCTGGTCGGAATTCTGATCTGGAGCATCGGCCTTTCGTTGGGTGGTACTACGGGTTACGCCATGAGCCCCGCCCGCGATTTTAGCCCTCGGCTGGCACATGCTTTATTACCTATCGCCGGAAAAGGATCATCAGATTGGAGTTATGCTTGGATACCCGTAGTGGCCCCACTCGTCGGTGCTGCCGTTGGCGGACTGCTAATTCGCCTTTTAGCGCTTTAGTTTTTGTAACACAGAGATTCACAAAGCCGCCCAGAGAGACACGAGATTTATTATTCCTCTGTGTCCTCTCTGGGCGGCTTTGTGAATCTCTGTGACCTATATTTTTCAACTTCCAAAGATATTCTTATCCAGAAAGGCATTTCTGAATTTGCCCTGGGGATCGTATTCCTGAAGAATTTTCCGGAAAGCTGGCAGTTTTTCATAGCGTGCCTGTAGCTGGGCTGGGGCAATGGTAAATAGCTTTCCCCAATGCGGACGCACCTTAAAGGGAGCTAGTTCTTTTTCGATCATCGGTAATACTTTCCGAACTGAAGCCCAATCCTGTTTCCAGGTAAAGTGGATCGCCACACTAGGTTGTTTATAGCACGGACTCATCCATAAATCATCGGCATCAATCGTCCGAATTTCCGAAATCTGTAGGTGCGGGCTAACGTGGTCGCGAAGGCGTTCAACGGCTAAAATAGCTTCCATCGCATTTTTACGGGGCACAAAATATTCCGACTGTAATTCTTTACCGCTACTCGGCGTAAAACCCATTTTAAAGTGGGGCATCCGCTCATACCACGGGCCGGGAATGCCCATCTGATCAGTGCAGTGGATAGCCGACAATTCCGCTATCGGATGAAGGTTTTTCGTAGCTAGTTTAGCCCCGTAAAACTCTGGTTTAGCCTCCAGCGTTTTTCCTTTTTCGATCTTACGTTTTATCCAGACTTCGTTGATCCGTTTCTTCTGCCAGTCGGTAAATAGACTGACGCTATAACCACTTGACATGATAGCATCGAAATGCTGCTGAAGCTGTGCCGTTGGTAAATCGACATAAACGTGCTGGCCCATCGCAAACGTCGGCTGAATATCGAGAGTCACTTTGGTTACTACGCCCAACCCGCCCAAGTGCACAACAGCCGCCTTGAATGAATCGCCATCCTTAGCACGAGAGAGTGTTCTTATCTCGCCTTTGGCCGTCACGATTTCCATAGCCGTTACAGCCGTCGATAAATTTCCGTTTTTAACCCCCGAACCGTGCGTAGCCGTAGCACAGGCTCCGGCAATCGAAATATGCGGTAACGACGCCAGATTGTGCAGTGCGAAACCCTTTGTTTCCAGATACGGTGCTAGTTGACCATATTTCATACTGGCATCGACCGTAACGGTACGTGCCTTTGCATCCAGCGACACTACGTCATCCATCACTTTGAGGGAAAGAAACTGATCCGTACTATCGGCTATGTTATTAAAACAGTGGCGTGTGCCAAGAACCTTCAGTTTATCGAATTTTTTGACCTGTTCCTGAATCTGCTGCATAGATTTGGCAGCGTATAGTTTATTGGTACTATATTGAAAATTACCCGCCCAGTTTTTTAGTTTATCGTCTGATCCCCAGCTAGCTAACGGTGCCAGAATCGGAGCCGCCAACAGCGAGGATGACAATTTTAAAAAGGTTCTTTTTTGCATGACTATAGGGTTTTTCGCTAAACTAATTGGATAATTCGACAATTTACACACCCAAACGAATATCCTAAAACCCTTATGCCCTCTTACGTAGCTGCCATCGACCAGGGAACAACCAGTACGCGCTGTATTGTCTTCGACCGACAGGGTCAGATTGTTTCGCTGGCGCAGAAAGAACACAAACAGATTTATCCGCAACCCGGCTGGGTAGAGCACGACGCCGAGGAAATCTGGCGGAATACGCTCGAAGTAATTGCACTTGCTCGTATCAAAGGAAAATTATCGGTACAGGATATTGCGGCCGTCGGCATCACCAACCAGCGCGAAACTACCGTTGTCTGGAATCGCCGAACCGGAAAACCGTATTACAACGCCATTGTCTGGCAGGATATGCGCACCGCCGATCTGGTAAACCAGTTTACAGCCGATGGAGGCCAGGATCGTTTTCGCGATAAAACCGGATTGCCGCTCGCTACGTATTTCAGCGGTTTGAAACTCAAATGGCTGTTAGACAACGTAGCAGGTCTGCGGGAAGATGCCGAACGGGGCGACGCTATATTTGGTAATATGGATACGTTTGTGGTCTGGCACTTAACGGGCGGTCCGCAGGGCGGTTTACACGTTACTGATGTAACGAATGCCAGCCGTACACAACTGATGAATCTCCAGACACTCGCCTGGGATGATACGTTACTCGAAGCGTTTGGCGTTCCCCGCATTATGCTTCCCGACATTCGTCCGAGCAGTGAAGTATACGGCAACGTAGTATCGGAAGCCCTGCCCGGCGTTCCGGTAGCTGGTATCCTGGGCGACCAACAGGCCGCGCTGGTCGGGCAAACCTGTTACGAACCCGGTCAGGCGAAGAATACGTATGGAACGGGCTGTTTTCTGCTCATGAACACAGGTACCGAACTACGTGCGTCGACATATGGGCTGCTGACAACTGTTGCGTATCAATTTCAAAATCAACCTGTTCACTACGCTTTAGAAGGTTCTGTCGCTATCACCGGTGCACTCGTTCAGTGGCTCCGCGACAATCTCGGCATTATCAAGAAAAGTACTGATATTGAGTCGCTTGCCCGCTCAGTTGATGATAATGGTGGCGCTTATTTCGTACCAGCCTTTTCGGGTTTATATGCCCCGCACTGGAAAGCCGATGCGCGCGGAGTTATTGCTGGATTAACGCGCTTTGTTACAAAAGGGCATTTGGCTAGGGCCGTATTAGAAGCTACTGCTTACCAGACTGTCGACGTAGTACGAGCTATGGAGCAGGACGCAGGCGTACCGCTCAGTTCGCTACGTGTCGATGGCGGCATGGTTGTCAATTCGTTGCTCATGCAGTTTCAGTCCGACGTATTGAATCGCCCAGTTATTTGTCCACGAATGACTGAAACCACAGCCCTTGGAGCGGCTTATGCAGCAGGATTGGCCGTTGGCTACTGGCAAAATCTGGACGATTTACGGCAGAATTGGGGAGTTGCCCAAACCTATGAGCCAGCAATGGACGAAACCCAACGTAGCAAGCTCATGCGCGGCTGGCAGAAAGCCATCGAACGATCATTCGGTTGGGAAGACTAAGGATGTATGAAGTAAGGTGTATGAACTATGAAACAGAAGAATTCATGCACCTTACTTCATACTTCATATATCTTTCGGTTTCATTTCTTCGGCCAGCAGAAGGCGCGTTTGGGGTAAACTCTGAGGATATTCGTCGCGTAGGAACGTAATGAGTTTTTCACGCAAATGGCAGCGTAAATCAAAAGCCGATGGTGCATCTTTTGCCGACATTAACACACGTATCACAATACAGGTAGGCTGTGTATCGGTTATTTGCAATGCAAATACGTCGCCATTCCAGAGCGGGTCTTCTTCCGCGATTTTACGCGCCTGTTCCCGAAGTTTGTCGATGGGCGTATTGTAGTCGAGGTAGAGAAAAACGGCACCCGTAATCGATGCATCGGAACGAGTCCAGTTTTCGAAAGGTGTTTCTACGAAATACGTAATGGGCAGAATAAGTCGGCGACGATCCCAAAGGCGAACAATTACGTTGGTCAAATTAATTTCTTCGACCCGCCCCCACTCCTTTTCAACCACCACAGCATCGTCCAGACGTATTTGCTGATTAAACGCGATCTGAATACCAGCCAGCAGATTCGCCAGCGTTTTCTGAGCAGCAAAGCCAAGCACAACCGATACAACCCCGGCTGACGTCAGTACGCTCAACCCAACTTTGCGACTTCCCTGAAACGAAATAAGTAAGAGTGAAGCACTTAGAATCAGAACGACAATGACAACCAATCGCCGAAAGAAACGTACCTGTGTAACAAATTTCCGATGCGACAGATTACTATCCTGAACGGTATCATATTGGCCAATGAGCCTTAGTTCGCCAACTTTCAATAGTTGAATCAGGAACCAGGTCGTACTGATCAGGAAAATAATTTCGGCCGTTTTATCCGCCACCGGATGCCGACGCAAAAACCTAGCCGACTGCATGTTGGTTGCCAGCAGAAAAAACAGTGACGGTACAAAAATCCAGAATGCCCAACGTGCATATACTTTCAGCAATGACAATGTCTGAAAAGGCCGACGACGAACAATAAATCGGATGGTTTGGGTAATCAACAGATCAACGGAAAACCCTAAAACAATCGCCGTAATCAGTAATATCCAACCTGATAAATCACGATTTGGTACGTAGCCAAACCAGCGGACTATGCTACGTATCCAGATATCTAATTGTTGCTGCATGCCGCAAAAATAAACAGCCCGACAGGGAAATCCTTGCCGGGCTTCTTCATATAATAGTGATTATCGCTACGTAGTAAATGTGGTTTTGCGGTAAATCGTCGCCAGTGGCAAGGTTAAATCGCCAAGTTTAATAACTGATTCCAGCGTCCGATAATCATGATTCAGCCATTCGTCTGGCACGTCAGTTCGCGTGTATACTGATGCAAATGGACGGTACTGATCGACAAATAAAATGTGTTGCAGTGAAGGAATCAGTTTATAGTAACTCAGTTTCTCTTCCAGATCGAACTTACGTGTACTTTTCGAAAGTACTTCAACCACAATTTCAGGGTTTTTAATACGCATTTCGCTCAGCCGACCGCCTGAAGTTGTTCCATATTCCACAGGCTCCTTAACTACAGAAAGATCCGCGTTTACGTCGCCCTCCTGACCGGAAATGACGATTTTAACGTTACTTCCTAGGACACGATATTCATTCTGATCAAGGAATGAATTATTAAATAACCAGATAAGGATCCCTACTATGGTTTCGTGGGCAGCAGTAGCCTGACTCATTATTAGCTCACTGTTTAAGAATTGTACGGTGTGCGGAACACTGTCTACCGCTTCGACGTACTCTTCCCATGTTGCTGGCATACGTAGCAACTCATCCTCTTCCAACGCATCTGGCAGGCTTAACATAACGGCTTCCATGTTTCTTTGACAGAATTGAGTAAACAAGGTAACGCTTTACTGTAACAAAACAGCAGTTGACTCTGATGGAATCAACTGCTGCTAACGTATTAAAAAAATATAGCTACGCCAGCAATGGCTTCACAACTTTCCCATGTACATCGGTTAATCGGTAACGGCGGCCCTGACTTTTAAACGTGAGTTTTTCGTGATCTACGCCAAGCAGATGTAAAACCGTTGCCTGAAAATCATGCACATGTACGGGTTCTTTGATGACGTTATAGCCAAACTCATCGGTTTCGCCATAAACCATGCCTTTTTTCACACCAGCGCCCGCCATCCAGACGGTGAACGCACGCGGATGGTGATCGCGTCCATAATTATCGCGGGTGAGTTTTCCCTGCGAATAGGCACCACGGCCAAACTCCCCGCCCCAGATAACCAACGTATCGTCGAGCAAACCGCGCTGTTTCAAGTCCATAATCAACGCAGATGAAGGCTGATCGACACTCTTCGTTTGAATCTTGATATCGTTTGGTAGATTGCCGTGCTGATCCCAGCCCTGATGATATAACTGTACGAATTTCACGTCTTTTTCAATCAGTTTGCGAGCGAGCAGACAGTTGGCAGCAAACGTGCCGGGTTTACGGCTATCGGGGCCGTACATATCGAAAATATAGTCTGGTTCCTTCGAAATATCGAGCGTTTCGGGAACAGACGTCTGCATCCGATACGCCATTTCATACTGCGCCATCCGGTTATTGATTTCGGGGTCGAGCACCTGCTTAAATTGCTCCTGATGCATTTTTCCGAGATAATCGAGCATTCGGCGTCGGCTGGTTTTGTCGATACCCGGCGGATTATTCAGATAATAAACCGGGTCTGGCCCCGACCGAAATACTACGCCCTGATGCACCGACGGCAGAAAGCCATTGCTCCAGAGTTTGGCGTACAACGGCTGATCACCGTCTCGGCCTTTCGACAATAAAACCACGAAAGCCGGAAGATTCTGGTTATCAGACCCTAATCCATAACTAATCCAGGAACCAAACGAAGGTCGTCCGGCTTGCTGACTACCCGTCTGGAAGAACGTAACAGCCGGGTCATGGTTGATGGCTTCTGTATGCAGCGACCGAATAAAGGTCAAATCGGGCGCGATACGTGCCGTATGCGGCAACAGCTCACTAACCCACATCCGACCGGGGCCGTATTGCGCAAATTTATATTTCGAAGCCGCCAGCGGAAATCGACTCTGGCCCGCCGTCATGCCCGTCAATCGTTGACCTTTCCGCACCGACTCGGGCAAATCCTGCCCCCACATGGCTTCCAGCTTCGGCTTGTAATCGAACAGTTCCAGTTGAGAAGGTGCCCCGCTTTGAAACAGATAAATTACCCGCTTCACTTTAGGTGAAAAATGTGGTTTGCCCACCGCGGGATTTTCATCAGAAGACGTACCGGCAAACAAACCTGTTGGATTAAGCAATGAGGCCAGCGCAACCGCACCTAAACCCGCACCGGACTGACCCAGAAAATTCCGGCGGCTCAGTTGGTCATGTATTTGATCCTGAATATCAGACATAGCCGTTTATTGTTTTTGCGATGCAAACCACTGAATAATTTGGGGGTATAAATCAGCAACGGTTGTGCCCACTGGTCTGGCCTTATAAATCGAAACCAAAAACTGATTGAATTCGGCAAACTTGCTAAATCCCCGATAATTTACCATCTGCCCTTCTACCCGTTTCTGCATCATCGGCAGTTCGTCCGCCGGAACCAGATCAACGTAGCGCAGGCTAACCAAACCCCAATTCATGTACTCATTAAAACAGGAGTAGATGTTATTATAGTACTGCCTACCCGGTTTTCCCTCTGTAAGCCAGATACTTAAATCGGGAACCGCTTTTTTTAACTGAGCTGTGTACTTATCCGCTTCGGGATTGATAAAAGCATGATTCAACTCCGTAAACACAATGTTGCCTTTCCGAACATTGACAGCCTTAACGGAAAAATCAGCATCGGATTTACCCGGAAACGGGAAATTTATGTGTGCATGAGCTTCCTTGAATCCATTATCCTCTAGCCAATTGGCCGATTGATTGGCACTGACCAAAGGAGAAAATATGATTTTAAACGCGTCGTAGTGTGTACTGGGGAAATTGCCATTTAGCCATTTTTGCATTCCCGCTACGTCCAGCGAATCACGGTATGCCCGAATCAATTGATCGTAATAAGGCTGATGCTTCCGATAAAACTCTGTAAACTTACTCTTGGTCGCAAACTGCTGTAATTGTGCCAAATAAGGACGTAGCATATTCTCTTTTCCCCACGAAGTGCGATTATATACTTGACTATGAAGAATTTTCCCAGCCCGGTTTATCTCAAAAGAATAGGCCTCCATTTTCAGCGGATGATAAGCGCTTTCATCTTTGGTCAGAATCGAATCCATAATTGACACGATTGGCTCTTGTTGATAAGCCGCGAAATACGTCATCAACTCCTTGTAATACGGCGTTCCTTTCTCAATCAAGCCAGATTCTTTTTTCTGAGTAGCTTTCGTTAAGGCGAAGGCTGTATTTACCAGTTCATACATTTCAGGAATTTCGACAAACGTTTTTCCTTTGGTTTTGTCCTGATACGCTTTGTTAAAGACGGCGGGCGCTATGTAAGGCCAGCCATAAATCTGCGTATAAGCACTATCACCGGCAGCGGTCAACACAATGAAATTCACTACGTCGCCCCGCTTGATATCGCGAACAATCGAGTCATTTTCGGTAATAAATGCAACCCGAATCGGACGATCTTTAACAGTTACCTCAAATTTATCGGGCCGCGTACCCGGATCGATACCCCATCGGTTCGGATAATAAGCGGTATCGATACGTATTGACAACGACTTACTATTTGTCTTCAAAATGGGCCATTTGCTTTGCGAAAAAACGCTCTGTCCCCAAAATAGACTCAGTATTACTAAGACAAACAGAAATCTAAATCGCATACTTACCGTTTTATAATCGCTTCGTCAAAATTCATAATCGTACTTGTTACTACTGTCCACGCAGCTAATTCAGCGGGATTCAGGGCTTTATCCAGAGGATATTCGCCAACAGAAAGCAGCTCAGAAGATCGCTTCGGATTCTTTCCGAAATCGGCTAATTCTTCCGTATAGAACTGTTTCATCAAAGCAACTTCCTGCGGTCGTGGAGAGCGGCTTATCACCGTTTTAAAAATGGCAGATATAGCGGCCTCGGCATTGGTTGTTTTTTGATTGCTAACAACTCGTTGGGCCAATACGCGAGCAGCTTCTACAAACTGAGGATCGTTGAGCGTTACCAACGCTTGCAACGGCGTACTGGTTTTCTGCCGTTTCACGATACAGGTATGCCGCTCGGCCGCGTCGAAATTAAGCATCATCGGCGGGGGCGACGACCGTTTCCAGATCGTGTACATCGACCTGCGATACAAGCTATCGCCGTGATTCTGAACGTATTTCACCGTGTTACGTGTCGCCAACGCTTCCCAAATACCATTTGGCTGATAGGGATGAACGCTACGTCCGCCGATACGTTGATTTAGCAAACCACTGGCTGCCAACGCAATATCCCGGACCTGCTCAGCCGACATTCGGTAACTTGGTCCACGTGTCAGGAAAAGATTATCGGGATCAGCTTCACGAGCTTTTTCAGGTGCAGTTGATGACTGTCGATACGTAGCCGACATAACGATCATCTTGTGAATTGCTTTCGTATTCCAGCCGTGCGACGGACCGCCAGTCTCCCTAAATTTTACCGCCAGATAATCCAGCAATTCGGGGTGGCTCGGCAAGGCGCCCTGATTCCCAAAATCGTCGGAGTTTTTTGCTAATCCCTGACCAAAATATTGCTGCCAGAATCGGTTCACCATAACCCGGCTAAACAACGGATTTTCGGGCGACAACAGCCACTGCGCCAAACCAAGCCGATTTTGGGGCATCGACTTATCCAATGGTTTCAGGCTGTGCAGTACGGCTGGCGTAACCACTTCGCCCGGCGCATCATAAGCACCCCGTTTTAGCAAATGCGTTTCGCGTGGCGTCTTGCGTTCCTCCATCACCATTACCTGATCGGAGTTGGTGTAGAGCATAATTTGCTCACCTCTGAGTTTCATTGCTTTCGCAAAATCGACCCGATACGTAGCGTCCTGCGTTGTTACGTAGTACGTATACAAACCGCTACGTTGCGCCGGAGTACGATTTGCGACCGGGGTACGTAGCGCCGTCTGGAGCGCATCGGGTTTACCAGCCAGTTTCGGCATTTCGAGCGGAGTCAGGCAACGCTTATAAATACGCAACTCATCGACGGCAAAATCTTTGTAGAAATTATCGTGCATGCGCCCCACGTAGAACGAGTGCTGCGCCCAGTGCGTACGATCCTTACCCCATACGGTGCTGTGAATCAACTTATCTGCTACTGTTTTCGTCTTTACTGGATTCCCGTTCAGATAAAGCGTAAACCCGCTGGCCTGCCCGGAGCCGTCGTATGTAAAGGCAACCTGAAACCACTGACGAACCGGCACTTTATCAACTGACTCAATATCAATCGCATTCGACGGCCAGACGTGGCTAAACGTTAACTTCAGCCGTCCATCGGCCAGTAGGTCAAGCTGATAACCACGTTGTCCGTCCATCGGCCCAGTGGTACGTCCCATCAGCGTTAGGGCCATATTTGATTTTGCCAGATTAAACCAGCTACTCAACGTAAATGGCTCATTCTGTTCGAAAGCGGCAAAATCGCCGGGCAACTGAATATAACTATCACCGGGCAAAAAACGGGCTTTCCCGAAACGACCAGACACAGCGTAAGGCACTTTATCCGGGTCGCCACCGAGCCGGGCCGGAATTGTATCGTTGACCGAATTCGCAAACGCATTACGTGGATCTTTCCACAATTCTTCTTTCGTTTTGCGCTTTGGCGGCTCTTTCTTCTCTTCCTTTTTCGGTGCTACGTCCTTCTTACCCGCCAAGGCCAATTTTTTCTTTTCGGCTTCTTCCTGTTTCTTCTTCAGCTCATTTTCGAGTTTCTTCTTCTCATTCTGCTCCTTCACATACGCACTGATGTCGGTACGATCAGCCTCATCGAACGTATAATGAGCCAGCAATCCAGAATCGGTTGATGAAATAGCCCGCGTACTTGCCTGTGTCAACCAGTGCGTATAACGCTTCTGGTAATCAGGTCGATTTGGATTTAGTTTCTGCTGAATCGGCGTCAATTGCTGACGGATATAGTTGAGTTTCGCGTCTGTTTCGGGCGTTGTTAACGTAATGGTCGGAGCCGCTTCGCCGTTATACGGAATCTGCCCGCGCTCGTTGTTGCTGTTGAAAAAAGCGTAGAGCGAATAGTAATCTTTCTGACTGATGGGATCGTATTTGTGATCGTGGCAGCGGGCACATTCAACCGTCAGGCCAAGCATCGCTTTCCCGAACGTATTGGCACGGTCGGCAACGTATTCGGTACGGTACTCTTCATCAACAATTCCACCCTCCTGACTCTGCTGATGATTTCGGTTGAAAGCCGTAGCAATCAACTGATCTCGGTTTGGATTTGGCAATAAATCGCCCGCCAGTTGCCACGTAATAAATCGGTCGAAGGAAAGGTTTCGGTTAAAGGCCCGAATAACCCAATCCCGATACGGCCACATCGTTCGCAAACCGTCGTCCTGATAACCATGCGTATCAGCGTAACGCGCTACGTCGAGCCATTCAACCGCCTGGCGTTCGCCAAAATGCGGATTTGCCAATAGACGATTCACTACGTTCTCATACGCCTTTGGCGATTTGTCGGCCAGAAACGCGTCAACTTCGGCCGGTGTTGGCGGTAAACCGGTTAGGTCTAACGTAACGCGACGAATCAACGTCGTTTTATCGGCTTCGGTTGTATGGCTCAGCTTTTTTTCCTGCTGTTTGGCCAGAATAAACCGATCGATGTCATTTTCAATCCATTTGTCGTCTTTTATAATCGGCACCTCGGGCATCGTCGGCGCAATGAGCGACCAATGTTCTTTATATTCAGCACCCTGCTCTATCCAACGTAGCAGCAGTGCTTTTTCCTCCATAGTCAGCGCCAGATTCGACTCCGGCGTAGGCATCATCAGATCAGGGTCGGTGCTCAGAATACGATGCGCCAACTCACTATTTGCCAGATTACCGGGAACAATCGCCTTATGGCCGCTTTTTGCAAGTGCTTCGTAAGCACCTTCGGGTGTGTCAAGACGCAGTCCGGCCTGTTGTTTGGCCTGATCAGGCCCATGACACGCAAAACAACGGTCGGATAGAATCGGCTTTACATGCAGATTGTAATCAACTTTTTCGGGAAGGTTTTTTTCTACGGCAATCAATTCGGCGGGTTTTTCCACCGAACTATTGCAGGCCGTAAGCCAGATAGAAGCGCCAAATAGCCCCGCCGTTGCGCAAAGCAACCCGTATCGGAATCGTATGTCAGACCAAAAAGCCATTCTTACGAACGTATTGAATATGAAAGAGTTCTATAAAAATAAACAGAAATAACGATAGTGAGTCAATGGCTTCTGACAACTTTATCAGTTTGCCGGATTGCCATAAATAATACCGTTATAAATCAGATATAGCGCCAGCTCGTCAGAAACGCATTTTATTAAAACGGGCTGCTACGTTGTCAATTAGGAACAACGTAGCAACCCATTCCGGTTCTAAATTAAGGGATAAAAGGCAGTTATTATAGTATTTTTTTACACTGACACGTAACGTATTGAGAAATCTAATATGGCAAAAATCAGTTTTTCTTTTGGTCAGCCGGTTTAGTTTCCTGACCGGCTTTCGCAAATTCGGCAACCGCCTGCTCTGTTACTCCGCCAACTATTTCCAGATTCGGCATCGCTTTTTTGAGCATCGCCAGCCCGTTTTCAGTCACTTTAGTTTGCCATAGATAAACCGTTTTGAGGCTTTTAATTCCCGCTAGTTCGGCTAAGCCAGCATCCGAAACCGACGTACCATATAGATTCAGGTATTCCAAATTTGCCAAACCTTTCAATTGCTTCAGCCCGGAGTCGGTTATTTTGGTTTGCTCCAAATGCAGTTTCTGAAGATTTTTCAGCTTCGCTACCTGTGCCAACGTAGCATCAGATACCTGCGTATCGCTTAGCTTAAGCCAGACTATCTGGTTGCTTAATTTTGGCAATACGGCCGCTTGTGCATCGCTGAAGGTACGTGCGTTGACAGCACTAACTTCTAACTGATTCTGCTCTTTCGAAATTGGCAAGATCAGCAAACCCGTTTTTTTAACCTCTTCAATAATTTTCGGGTCGGCCGCTGGCACTTTCATCGTCAACACAGGTGAATCAGGCGCAGGCCCTTTGGCCGCAACGGAATTCCCACCGGCTTCAACTGGCGCACCACTACCTAAAGCTGCCAGTACTGGGCGTATCGCATCGTTTACAGCCAATTCCGACACTTTTTTGTTGAACGGAGCACCCTGATCTATCCACCACGTCAACAGAGCAATTTGGCTCTGCTCAAGCTGTGGTTTGCCTTTTGGGGGCATGTGATGATCATCTTCTTCGGGCAACAGACACACTTTTATCAAATCGCTGTTTGTGCCTTTTCCTACCACAATCACCGGCCCTTCTTCAGAACCTTTTTTGATCATATCAGGCGTATCGAGCCGCAACCCACCTTTCGATTTATCGGCGTTGTGGCATTGCATACAACGCGTATGCAGAATTGGATTTACAATCTGCTGGTAAACCATTGCCTGATTCACGTCGGTAATCGGCTCAGCTTTTAGCTCAGGAGCTTTAGGTGGTACACCTGCCAACGAACGTAGCGGTCCAGGCATATATTGCGTCAGGTAATCAGAGCCGTGTGTCAGATTGCCACCCAGATGCCCGGCCGACATCAGCAGGATTAACGCGATACCCAACGCAGGCAGATAGACAATCTGCGAAGCGGGTAGAATTTTACCAAGATTTTCGGATTTAACACCCCACGCAATCCAGGCAAAAACGGCGACACCAATACCCTGCCACATGTGCGAACTCAACGTAGCATCTTCATATCCACCACCCAGCGAGAGCATATAGCCAAAAATACACGCCATTGTTGCGCTCACTGCCGACCAGAACAGAATTAACGTAATGGTATGCTGACTCACCGAATTTCGGCGGGTTAATCGATCAATTTCGAGAAGACCGGCAATCAGCAAAAATCCAATGGGCAAGTGAACAATTAAGGGGTGAAAATGCCCCCAAAACAGCACCCAGTCCGACGGCGGAGAAGCTGCCTGTAACAGAATCAAACTATTCATAATCAAGGTTTACTCAGGCTACCCGTTCGAGTTTTATTGGGTATGTTTTTTTAGAAGCCCACTGTGCTACGTAGATGCTGTCGTCTTCGTCGACCAATACATCGTGTGGGTGTAAAAAGGCCGAGATCGATTTGTCTTTACGTTGCTCGCCCAATTTACCATCCTGATACGTTGGCATGGTTCCACCCGGTGTTGAAATGACCCGATCATTTTTGTCTAGAATCTGAATATATCCTGAATCGGGATAAGCATCGGACGTACTACGGAAAACGGCGCCGTAAATATTTTCGCCCCGAATAACCGGGCGGCAGATATACGAGCCGGGTAGCGAAATGGTCGATACGTATTTACCATCGAGCGAAAACCGTTTCAGCGCATTATGACGGCGATCGGTAATAAGCAGCGTTGGATTGGCTGCGTTACGTCGATCAACCGCTATACCGTGGCAGCAGTCGAATGTTTCGTTGGTTTCGCCTTTACCGCCCCAATACCGAATCAGTTTACCCGATTTGTCGTATTGCATGACGTAGTTCAGGCCGTAGCCATCTACGATATAAATATCGCCATTGGCCGGATTAATTGCTGTTTCAGTAGGTTTGAACTGAGTCGGAAACGCGTATTTGCCTGTTTCTTTCGGATACTCGATTTTCAGTAACTCCTGCCCTTTCAGGTCGGTTTTAATCACCTGATGGCGATCGGTATCAGCAATGAGTAGGTACTGATCGTTCCCTTCGCCCCCAATCGAAAAACCATGCGCACCCGGATAATCGTGGCCCCACGAATCGAGCAGTTTACCGGATTTATCGTAAATCAGTACGTTGTTTTTTGTCTCGTTGGTCAGCAGCAGAATACGTCCTTTTGCGTCCTGCACCATTTCGTGACAATCGTTGACCGGATTTTTTGCGGCATCGAGCACGCCCCAGCCCGGCACCACACGGTACCGAAAACCATTGTGACCTAATACAATTTGTTCTGCCGGATTGATGCGGGATTTTGCCGACAAAATTGTGGGAGCCGCTATACCGGCCGCCGTTGCCAGAGAAGCCTGCCGCACAAACGACCGGCGCGATAAGAATGAGGACATAGGGTTGTAGGGTTTATAGGGAAAGACGTTAACAGACAAACTTTACTGTTATTTGGTACACATAGGAGTAGCTATGCTATACTACAAAAAAAGCCTGAATCATAGTTGACTCAGGCTTTCACTTCGCTAAACAGAAACTTACTTCTTACCGCTTTCGTCGGTTTTGTCGTGATTGAAGCGGCCTTGTCCGCGCCCTTTGCGCATTTGACTCTGCATTGACTCAAACTTAGCAAACTGGTCGGGTGTCAGTACGTTCTTCAGCTCACCCTTAAATTCATCAGCGTTGGTTTTCATCGCCTGCATTTTCGCTTTCCGATCATCTGAATTCTTATGGATTGCGTCCATTTTCTCAGCACGGGCCAGCATCAACGTATACACCTTTTTCGACGTAGCGTCGTCGAGCGCCAACTGTTTGGTCATCCGGTCGGTCATTTTTTGAGCCCGAACTTTCGGATCAACATCCTGCATGTTACGTCCTCGCCGTTCCGTGCGAGTTTGAGCAGGAGCATCCTGAGCCACTACTTGTTGCAGAGAAAATAACGCTAAGAAAAATCCACCGAATACGAGTTTCTTGAACATGTTCATTGTTTGTTTATTTTGCATCTATGACGGCATCGACAGACAATGGTTTAAATCACTCTTTTTAAAATTCAGTTAATTTTCCTTAAAAACGTAGCAGCGAACACGACTATAAATGAGGCAAACTGGTGATAAGCTGTGCAACCTGCTCCAACGCTTTTACGTCGATTTCGCTGAAATCGTCCAGTTTATCGCTATCAACATCCAGCACCATTGCTACGTTGCCCGCTTGGTCGAATACAGGAATAACCACTTCTGATTTTGAGGCTGAACTACAGGCAATATGGCCCGGAAACTGCTCTACGTCAGGCACCAGAATACTCTCCCGACGCGAATAAGCCGCTCCGCAAACGCCTTTATTGAACGCGATACGTGTACAGGCAATCGGTCCCTGAAATGGCCCAAGTACTAGTTGATTATCTTTTTTGAGATAAAAACCTACCCAGAAAAATCCGAACGCTTCTTTCAGAGCAGCCGTAATGTTAGCCAGATTGGCAACTAAATCGGATTCGCCGTCAACCAGCGCGGCTAGTTGCGGCAATAAGCTATCGTAAATCGCCTGACGGTCTTTCGTTTGCGGAAGAATGAGTGTTTCGGCCACAACTTTTATGTATGAAGTTTGAAGTAGGATATACGAAGTATGATGTATGAACTATGAAGTGTTTTCAGAAGGCATCATAGTTCATACATCATACTTCATATGTCTTATCAGTTTCTTGTGAAGAATTGAATCAGCACGATGCTTATTGTAGTGAAGAGTGTGCTGGCACCAACCCGAATCAGCGTTGGAATAATCAACGTCAGACTACTAGCTTCGATGAAGAACAAGGTGAGGTGATGAATAAGTGCCAGCGTTAATACGTATCGAAAAAAAGCACCCGTACCCAATGCCTGCAACGAGAACTCAATACGCGATGTTTCTAAACCCGGTACGTCGATTTGGGAACGTACCACCAACGGTCGACAATACGCCATCAACACCGTAGCAGCCGCATGCATTCCTAATGTATTGTAGAACGTATCAACAATGACCCCTGTCAAAAAGGCAATAATAAGGAGCCAAGTCAGGCTTGTTTCGTTAGGCAGCAGCAGAATACAGGCAATGTAGACGAAGCAAAAGGCGTAATCGAACAGCACAATATTTCGCACAAGCAGAATTTGCAGCAACAGGTACAGCAGAAATAAAATTGACGTTGTTACGATTTCGCGAAGGGTCATTATTTATAGTCGGTAGTCCTTTAGCCACGAGTCGCCAGTTAGAATAAATTGTGATTAACTAACGATTGATGACTGACAACTTATTTCTCCGTTTCTATTTGTTTTTCCAATTGTTCCTGTTGGGCACGCAGGTTGTTCTTAACAATATACACAAACGCCAGGCTACTAAAATTAGTCGCCAGGTTAAGCGTAATATCGTGAAATGTTTTGTTAGGCTGTACACCTACCGAACGAACCCGCCCAACCAGAATCCCCGGTGGGAAGGTTGAATTAAGTTCAGATGTTACTACCGAATCTCCTTTACTAACAGGCTGCGTCAGCGAAATATCATTCAACTTAATCAGGTGCGGGTCAACACCATCCCATTTTGCAGTACCTGTTTCACGGGTTTTCACAAGTTGTGAAGAAACAAGGTATTCTGAATGCAGGATCGACGTAATGACCGAAAAATGCTGATTACAAATCTTCACTTTCCCAACAACGCCCGTTGGCGAAATTACGGCCATACCCGGTTGAATACCATCGTCAGTGCCTTTATCAATAGTGATATAGTTGTTGGCAAACTGCGTAGTGTTATTAACAACCTTGGCCACGGTGAATTTAAAGCGGTCGGCAAACGCCGAATCGGCCAGATATTCGGTTGGGGCAGCCGGTTTGCTTTGAATGAGTTTGGTGAGTCGCTCGTTGAGTCGCTGGTTTTCCAGAGCCAAATCAGCGTTGACCTGCCGTAAGCGGGCGTACTGATTAGCCGCATTCGACCACGCCAATAGCTGAGCCGCGTACCGGTTCGACGTATTGAAGTACGTAGCACTCCAGTAATTACTGCTGTTGATGATGAAGTAAAAGCAAAGTACCTCCAGCAATACGAACAGGATGAAGTTCCGACTTCGAAGAAAAAAGTCAACTAACTCACTCATAGCGATAAAAGCACGTAGCCCAAACTTTCGCCAGCGGATTAATCGCTGACAGCAAGCCTGGGCTACGTACCAAAATCAATTAGCTAATTAGAACAGATTTGTATAAATCCAGATTCTTGATCACTTCGCCCGTTCCTTTTACAACGGCTTTGAGCGGATCGTCGGCTACGTGAATCGGAAGTTTTGTTTTCGCTCCCAGCCGCTTGTCAAGACCGTGCAGTAACGCGCCACCACCCGTCAGGTGAATACCGTTAGTATAAATATCGGCCGACAACTCTGGTGGCGAAATTTCGAGCGCCTTCATCGTAGCCTCCTCAATCTTCGAAATCGACTTATCGAGCGAGTACGCAATTTCACTATACGTAACCTTGATCTCTTTCGGAATACCCGTCATCAAATCACGGCCACGAATTTCGTAATCGGCGGGTGGATTGTCGAGTTCAGGCAGAGCCGAGCCAACTTCCATTTTGATCTGCTCAGCCGAACGCTCACCAATTAGCAGGTTGTGTTCGCGACGCATGTAATCGACAATATCACGGGTAAATACGTCACCAGCGATACGTATTGACTGTTCACAGACAATGCCAGATAGGGCAATAACCGCGATTTCAGTCGTTCCACCACCGATGTCGACAATCATCGTACCATTTGGCTGAGTAATGTCGATACCGATACCGATAGCAGCAGCAATCGGCTCGTGTACCATATAGACTTCCTTGGCACCTGCGTGTTCGGCGGAGTCTTTAACAGCCCGTTTTTCTACCTCCGTAATACCCGATGGAATACAAATAACCATCCGGTGTGAAGGCGAGAAAAGCTTACTGCCCGTATCAATCATCTTAATCATGCCCCGAATCATCAGTTCGGCTGCTGTAAAGTCGGCAATTACGCCGTCTTTCAGGGGGCGAATGGTCTTGATATTTTCATTGGTCTTTTCATGCATCTGCATAGCCTTATGACCGATAGCCAGCACTTTTCCGCTGACCTTGTCCATTGCAATAATCGAAGGCTCATCCACCACAATCCTGTCCTTGTGAATAATCAAGGTATTCGCTGTGCCCAGGTCTATCGCAATGTCGCTGGTTAGAAAATTAAAAAGTCCCATTATAGGTTGACGCAGAACGCCTTATTACGAGTACTGATTTTTTGAAAAGTGTGCAAAAATAGAGATTATTCAAGAGAAAGTCATTTTATAGTGAAATGAATAATGGAGAATGTAGACCGAATACTGATTCATCGTTTTTAGTACGTGTTACCAATTCTCCGTTTTACATTATCCATTATTCATTATACATTACTTTTGCACCATTATGGGAATTCGTTCGGTTTTGAGTAAGCCTTTGGCAAAGTGGGTGGTAGAGCGTCAGCAGGATTGGATGTACCAGCCTGCCGAAGCCCAACAACGCTGGTTTCAGCAACTGGTCGATACTGGGCGCAATACCGTTTTTGGTCGCGATCATAGCCTGAACGATGTACAGACGATGGAGGAATTTCGGCAGGCGGTTCCAGTTCGAGATTACGAAGATCTCAAGCCGTATGTCGAGAGAATTCTCAAGGGCGAATCCGACGTATTGTGGAAAGGCAAACCGCTCTATTTTGCTAAAACCTCCGGCACTACGTCGGGTACGAAATACATTCCGATCACGAACGAATCTATCCCCAATCATATCAATTCGGCCCGTGATGCCCTGCTGAACTACGTTAACGAAACCGGAAAAAGTGATTTCCTCGACAAAAAACTCATTTTCCTTTCCGGCAGTCCCGAACTAACTCAGAAAGCAGGAATTAATATTGGGCGGCTCTCTGGCATTGTGAACCACCACGTACCGGGTTACCTACGTACCAACCAGATGCCCAGCTACGAAACCAATACCATCGACGATTGGGAAACCAAGCTGGAACGTATCATTGACGAAACGCTACCGCAATCGATGTCGCTGATTTCAGGAATTCCGCCCTGGGTACAAATGTATTTCGACCGGATTCAGGAACGTACCGGCAAGCTGATCAAAGACGTATTTCCCGATTTTTCGCTGTTTGTGTACGGTGGCGTCAATTTTGAACCCTATCGCGCCAAACTGTACGAAAGCATTGGCAAACGTATCGACTCCATCGAAACGTACCCAGCTTCAGAAGGCTTCATTGCCTTTCAGGATTCGCAAACTGAAGAAGGTTTATTGCTATTGTTGGACAGTGGCATTTTTTACGAATTTATTCCCGCCGACGAGTTTTTCAGCGAAAACCCACGTCGCCTGAGCATTAGCGAAGTTGAACTCGGTAAAAACTACGCCGTCGTTATTAACAACAACGCTGGTTTATGGGGTTATTCGCTGGGCGATACAGTCAAATTTGTATCCCGCGAACCGTATCGATTGCTCGTAACCGGACGTATCAAGCACTTCATCTCGGCCTTTGGGGAGCACGTTATTGGCGAAGAAGTTGAAAAAGCGCTTAAGGATGCCATGCAAAAGCATCCAGAAACGGAAGTAGTTGAATTCACCGTAGCGCCAATGGTTAGTCCGAAAGAAGGTTTACCCTATCACGAGTGGCTTGTTGAGTTCGCGACGCCCCCACACAACGTAGCAGCCTTCGCCCACGACGTAGACACGCGCTTGGTTGAATTGAACGTTTATTACAAAGACCTCATTACGGGTTCTATCTTGCAACCACTACGTCTGACGAGTCTACCGAGAGGTGCCTTTCAACGGTATATGAAGTCTCAAGGTAAACTAGGCGGCCAAAACAAAGTCCCCCGCCTAAGCAACGACCGAAAAATTGCCGAAGGATTATTGGAAACAATGGGTAATGGGTAATATAAACCCTTATCTACATTTATGAAGAATCAGTACCCCTGTGAATAATTAAATGACAGAACATAAAAAACGCCATATCGCCATTCTCGGCTCGACAGGTTCTATTGGTACACAGGCCGTTGAGGTGGTAAAGGCTTATCCCGACCAGTTTCAGGTCGAAGTGCTGACAACCAATAACAACGCCGAATTACTGATTCAACAGGCTGTTGATCTCAAACCGAACGTAGTGGTTATTTGCAACGAAGAGCGCTACGATCAGGTTTTTAATGCGCTTGATCCAATCGGTATTAAAGTCTACGCAGGAGCCAAAGCCATTTCGTCGGTTGTCCAGATGGACACAATCGATATGGTCTTGACCGCTATGGTTGGTTATGCCGGTTTGTTGCCAACGATCAAAGCTATTGAGGCCGGAAAATCAATTGCCCTAGCCAATAAAGAAACGCTGGTAGTAGCGGGCGAACTCATTACGCAGTTAGCCGCGCAGAAAGGTGTCAATATTTAC
Organism: Spirosoma daeguense; assembly: GCF_054776875.1. Classification (NCBI taxonomy): domain Bacteria; kingdom Pseudomonadati; phylum Bacteroidota; class Cytophagia; order Cytophagales; family Cytophagaceae; genus Spirosoma; species Spirosoma daeguense. Next base: position 176,770 of record NZ_BAAHBF010000009.1, on the reverse strand, counting down.
CCGGTCGATTCGGAGCATTCGGCTATTTTTCAGTGTCTGGTTGGCGAGTTTCATAACCCGATTGAGAAAATTATTCTGACCGCTTCGGGTGGCCCGTTCCGGGGAAAAACACGCGAATTTTTAGCGAACGTAACGAAAGCACAGGCGCTTAAACATCCGAACTGGACAATGGGGGCCAAGATCACCATCGATTCCGCTACGTTGATGAACAAAGGGCTGGAGGTGATTGAAGCTAAATGGCTGTTTGGCCTTCGCCCCGAGCAAATCGACGTAGTGGTTCATCCGCAAAGTATTATTCACTCGCTGGTGCAGTTCGAAGATGGCAGTCTGAAAGCACAAATGGGCCTACCCGATATGCGCCTGCCGATTCAGTTTGCGCTGGGTTATCCGAACCGTTTGAAATCCGACTTACCACGTTTCAGCTTTCTGGATTACCCGTCCTTGACGTTTGAACAGCCCGACCTTACTACGTTCCGAAATCTGCAACTTGCCTTCGATGCGCTTCAGCAGGGCGGTAACGCTCCCTGTATTATCAATGCAGCTAACGAAGTAGCTGTCGACGCTTTTCTGCACGACCAAATTGGCTTTCTGGAGATTTCGGAAATTATTGAATCTTGTCTGGCCAAAACGCACTACGTAGCAAGTCCAACGTATGACGATTACGTAAAAACCGACGAGGAAACCCGGCGGCTGGCAACGGAGCGAATTAAAAGTTTCGTTTAGCTGTTTGTATTATACGGCCACTACGTAGCGTTTTTACTAGCACACTGCATAAAATTCACTTCATAGCCCGGTAACAATTGGCCGAAACGTTCAGGATTAAGTAGAAGAACTTTCGTTAAATAATCTTAAATTTGAGTTTATCCCTGTTTTCGAATACATGGAAATTTTAGTGATGGTTGGGCAGCTCATTCTTGGTCTGTCTATTTTAGTTGGATTACACGAGTTGGGCCACCTGCTGGCAGCCAAAGCATTTGGAATGCGCGTAGAGCAATATTTCATTGGCTTTCCGCCCAAAGTATGGAGCATAAAACGGGGCGAAACCGAATACGGTATTGGGGCAATTCCTCTTGGCGGATTCGTGAAAATTTCGGGAATGATCGACGAATCACTCGATACAGCTCATACGAATACCGAACCACAACCTTACGAATTTAGAGCAAAACCAGCCTGGCAACGTCTGATCGTTATGTTGGGTGGTATTATCGTTAACGTAATTGTGGGCATCCTCATTTTCGTGATTATGGCCTATAAAAACGGCAATACGTATCTGGCCGCCAAAGATGCTAAGTACGGCATTGTAGCCTACGATCTGGCAAAAGGCATTGGCCTGCAAACGGGCGATAAAATCCTGAAAGTGAACGGAAAGCCGCTAGTCGATTTTAACGACGTTCGGAGTTCAGATGTGTTCCTCGGCGATAACAGTTATTACACAATCGACCGGAACGGCAAGATTATGGACATTGATATTCCAAACGATTTCATCGATAAAATTGCCGATAAAAAATCAGCCACTCAGTTCATCGAAGCCATTGAGCCGTTCAAAGTAGGCGAACTAGCTCCCGGTCAGCCAGCCACAAAAGCTGGTTTAAAAACGGGTGACTTGATTACAAGTGCTAATGGTAAGCCGATTCAGTTCTACCATGAATTCACCGATGCTGTAAAGCCGCTTAAAGCCAAGCCGTTAACGCTCACGGTCAATCGTAGCGGCAAAACGGATACGCTTAAAATGACCACAACTGCAGAAGGTACGATTGGCTTTTACCCAGACTTTCTGCTGCCAATGACAACGCAGGAATACACGTTTGGCGAAGCATTATCAGTTGGTACACAGCGGGCATTTCAGGTTGTTTACGACAACATCAAAGGCTTCGGCAAAATCTTCCGGGGCGAAGTTTCAGCGTCAAAAGCTATAAGCGGTCCTATCGGTATTGCGCAAAATCTATTCGGTGGAATCTGGCGCTGGGATCGTTTCTGGACCGTTACAGGCTTGCTCTCAATGGCTCTCGCCTTCTTTAATATCCTGCCTATTCCGGCTCTCGATGGCGGTCACGCAACTATTCTAGGCTATGAAATTATTTCGGGCCGCAAGCCTTCCGATAAGTTCCTTGAAGGCGCTCAGCGGGTTGGTATGGTTATGCTACTCGGCCTGATGGCGTTTGCCATTTTTAATGATGTTTTCAAGGCTATTTTCTAAACGAATTTCTCGAAACATTGCCCGGCCATTCATTCTAAACGCTACGTTATTGGCAGCGTTTAGAATGAATGCGCTACGTCTTTTGGTAGTAGGCGTCGTTTTTTTATGCACCGGCAATCGCCCTTTGCATGATTTCCACGCCAGCGTAACCCAAATGCAATACAATGCGAAAGAGCATACTTTCGAAATCAGTATGCGGATTTTTACCGATGATTTCGAAAAAGCGCTTTCCGAAGCAACAAAAACAAAAGTTAGTTTAGGGCCGAATGATAAAAACGACCCGATTATCGAAAAATACGTCCTGTCTCACTTTGGCTACGTAAGTTCGCAGAAGCAGCCCCGCCTTATTAAATACATTGGGCACGAAATTGAGGCCGACGCTAACTGGATTTATCTGGAAATGCCTTATAATGAACCTTTCAGGGGCGGGTTGCTCAAAAACAACGTATTGATGGAGCTGTTCGACGATCAGGTAAATATGGTCAATCTGCAATATCAAAATCAGAAAAAGACGTTTGTTTTCCGAAAAACCCAGTCCGTTCAGTCACTTTCGTTCGAATAATAAATTTATTAGGACACACACCCATCTATTTAGTTAATTTTGTAGATTATCCTGGTGACCTGCCATCTGGTCAGAATTTGCAGATTGGCACGCCCCTTGCAACTACTTCATACCCTTATCTTTCTGTAGATTCGGTCACGTACCACGTAATGAAAGCTGTCAGTCTGGCAGTGTACTTATGATTTCAGAAAAAGAATTAGCTAGCCGTCTATTATTGGCCGATTTCGATTCGGACAACTTGGAGATTGTCCCACTGGGTTCGCCAGAAGGGCTAGATGACGATTACGAATTACCCCCCAATTTACCCATTTTACCCGTCCGAAATACAGTTCTATTTCCGGGTATGGTTATTCCCGTAACCGTTGGCCGTGCCAAGTCGATTCGGCTGGTTAAGCGTGCCTACAAAGGAAACCGGATTATTGGCGTAGTAGCCCAACTTAATCAGCAAAAAGATGAACCAACCGCCGATGATCTATACCGATTCGGTACGGTAGCGTATATAATAAAGATGATTACGTTACCAGATGGTAACATTACAATTATCATTCAGGGTAAAAAACGTTTTGAGATTCAACAAATCTCTCAGGAAGAACCGTTTATAACCGCTCAGGTACGTCAGATTGATGATACGTTCATGAGCGTCAATAAAAAAGAAGGGAAAGCACTGCTGCAATCGCTGAAAGATACGGCGTATAAAATGCTTCGGCTCAATCCTGAGATTCCACAAGAGGCACGTATTGCTCTTGACAATATTGAAAGTCCAACATTTTTGCTGCACTTTTTATCGTCAAATGTTAATGCTGACGTAGCAGATAAGCAACGATTGTTGGAAAGCCTCGAAGGAAGTCAACAAGCCAACATGCTGCTCGAATTTATGCTTCGGGAAGTGCAGTTGCTCGAACTCAAACGCGAAATTCAATCCAAAGCTTCGTCGGACCTCGACCAGCAACAACGCGATTACTACCTGCGCCAGCAGATGAAAGTGTTGCAGGATGAGTTGGGCATGGATAATCCCGACCGAGAGATTGACGAAATCCGGATGAAAGCCGACCGTAAAAAGTGGCCGGCCGAAGTGCGCGCACATTTTGATAAAGAGTTGAATAAGCTACAACGTATCAATCCGATGGCCCCGGAATATCCGGTCACGATGAACTACGTTGAGTTGATGGTCGATCTGCCCTGGCGTGAATACACCAAGGATAATTTTGATCTCAAGCGAGCACAGAAAATCCTTGATGCTGACCATTTTGGGCTCGAAAAAGTGAAAGAACGTATCATTGAATACCTGGCCGTTCTGAAGCTTAAAAATGACATGAAAGCCCCAATTCTTTGCCTGTATGGCCCTCCGGGTGTTGGTAAAACCTCGTTAGGCAAATCGGTTGCAAAGGCGCTTGGCCGGAAATACAGCCGGATGGCATTGGGTGGCGTTCATGACGAAGCCGAAATACGCGGGCACCGTAAAACCTATATCGGTGCCATGCCGGGTAAAATTATTCAGAATGTACGCAAATGCGGTTCATCTAATCCGGTGTTTATTCTGGATGAGATTGATAAAGTAAGCTCTGATTTCCGGGGTGATCCATCGTCGGCGTTGCTCGAAGTACTTGATCCAGAACAGAATTCGACGTTCATGGACAACTACCTTGAAACTGAGTTTGATCTTTCGCGGGTATTGTTTATTGCCACCGCCAACTCACTCGATACCATTCACCCTGCTCTGCGCGACCGGATGGAAATTATCGACATTGCTGGCTATACAGTTGAAGAGAAAGTACAGATTGCCAAGAAATACCTGATTCCGAAACAACGTAAAGATCACGGGCTTAAGCCTAAAGATCTAGTCATTGACGACAAGGCCATACTACGTATCATTGAAGGTTACACTCGCGAATCGGGCGTTCGGAATCTGGAACAGAAAATTGGTGCGTTGGTCCGTAAAATTGCCAAATCGGTGGCAATGGAAGAAGAATATACGCACACGATCAAGGCGAATGACGTACCGAAATTGCTTGGTGCTGAGATTTTCGACAAAGAGCTTTACGCCGATGATGATATTGCGGGCGTAGTAACCGGACTTGCCTGGACACAGGTTGGTGGCGAAATCCTTCTCATCGAGTCAAGCCTGAGCCGTGGAAAAGGTGTGCTTACCTTATCGGGGCAGTTGGGCGACGTAATGAAAGAATCAGCCATTACGGCACTGTCGTACCTGAAAGCGCATTCGGATGAGCTTGGTATCGATTACCGGATTTTCAATCATTACGACCTGCACATTCATATTCCAGCCGGAGCCGTTCCGAAAGACGGGCCTTCAGCCGGAATTACAATGCTGACCTCGATGACCTCGATCTACACGCAACGCAAAGTAAAACCTTACGTTGCCATGACGGGTGAAGTGACCCTACGAGGTAAGGTGTTGCCGGTGGGTGGTATTAAAGAGAAAATTCTGGCTGCTAACCGAGCAGGTGTAAAAGAAATAATTCTTTGCTCGAAAAATCGGAAAGACATCGAAGAGATCAATCAGACGTATATCAAAGACCTCAAGTTCCATTACGTCGACACGGTTGATCAGGTGCTGGCCATTGCTTTGTTACCCAATCAGGTTGGCAAACCACTGAAGTTTGTTTTGCCCGACGAAAACACAGCATCCCGGCAAGAACAACGCGAAGTCGAACGAATCTACTAAACTGGTGAGATCACGCTTGATACTTCCGACCGATTGATTTGACAGCAGTCGAAATAAATCGTACTTTGTTTGTAAGCTACCAGCGTGATCTTAATCCATAATTCAGTTGCTTGATTTTCAGAAACTTTCTACACAATACCAGCAGGCGTTGATTCGTCAGGTGGTACCGTTTTGGCTAAAACATAGTCAAGACAAACAGTGTGGAGGGTTTTTCGATATGCTCACAACAGCGGGCGAGCCAATAGAAGGAGATAAATACGTAACAATGCAGGCCCAGCAGGTTTGGGCTTTTTCTTGGCTCCATACTACGTTTGAACCACAAACTTCCTGGCTCGAACATGCCCAGCACGGTGTTACGTTTCTGAGTCAGTTTGCACACGACGAAAGTTTACGATGTTACGCTCAGTTTGACCGCCGGGGCCGCTCTGTACAGCCTTCAGATAATTCTATACCAGATAGTTTTGCGGCTATGGCTTATGCCCAGTTTCATCGGGCAACAGGCGACGACGAATGGGCTATGCTGGCAAAACAAACATTATCGAACGTATTAAAACGTCGCGAACTAGCTCGTTCTGAATCTGAGCTAATACTCGGCAAATTTCGGCATGTTCATCATTTAAGTGAACCGCTAGCCATACTAAAGGCCCTTCTCGAAACCCGGCCTTTATTTGACGAAACCGTCTGGAAACAACATACAGATGCTATTCTGAGCGAAATTCTCAATGAATTTCTGGACCGACGTAGCGAAACACTACGTGAATACGTATTACCCGGTGGCGCATTTGTGAACACTCCCGAAGGTCGCCGTTTGCACGTCGGGCTAACTTTTCAGGGAGCCAGTTATTTACTTGATTTATATGCAGAAAGTCTGCTGCAAAAAGGAAGTCCTTCGGTCGTCAATCGTAAGCTGGTCAGTCAGGCTGTTACGTGGTGTTTACAGCTATGCGAACAAGCTTGGGACAATACGCCTTCCAGCGAATCGAAACTCGGCCTGAATCAATACGTCGATATAAAAGGGCAGCCATTTATCTTTCCGGATTGGCAACAAAAATGGAGCTGGGTACATGCTGAAGCACTGGCAGCTTTGTTGAAATGCTACGTTTACGCTCGTCATCCAGATTGCCTGAAGTGGTTTAAGCGCATTCATGACTATACCTTTCAGTATTTTCCAGACGTCAAACAAACTGGTTGGCATCTGGCTATCGATACGTATGGCCAACCCATTCTTCCCGCAAAATCAATGCCTACTGTTGGCTGTTTCTCACTGATACGTTGTCTGACCGAAGTGAGCCAGTTACTACCCAGATGTGAGCAGTTTCAGAACGCCCGCCAAATTGGATTATCCAGAACATCGATCAATTCATAGATCACGGAACAGGCTTAGTGCCAGCGAAGTGCATTCACATTACGTCCAATTTTAGCACCCTCTTGCAAACCGATTTCATTGTCATAACGGGTATGGATACCACCCATTAACCGCGATTCGGCGCATTCTTTTGCCGCGTCCCAAAATGATTTAAAGTGTCTAGTTTTGTAGCTCAACGTATGTTTTGTATACGTCGGAGTAAATTGGGTATAATTCTCGCTGGTAGGTATGCCGTCAGGTAATTTATTGGCAACTTCATAAGTGAGTAATGGCCTAGAAGCGTGCGTATCATCTGTAAACGCAAAATCATCACCATACATATCGGTTAATACGGTAGCGGCAGCCGCCGATTGAACCGCATGTCCTGAATAAAATGACGGGAAAGGCGGCTCTTTAAAAAAAGGCAACCACGGATTGAAAGACGATTGTTTATCAACAGATAATCTGATAAAGGTGGTTGGCCGTTCTACGAGGTGCTCAAATTTCGTTTTCCAACAGCAGACAAACGCGTCTGCCACAGCCATACCTACCCGTGCATAGGTTTCAGCAGCTTTTACTAAACCCGCTTCACTCTGGCGAATGGCAACAGTTGCCAAATGATAGGAATGACCAGGGGGGGCACAAGTCTCTGACGGATCGTCGCTCCACCACATCACAATGGCCCGATCATCGTCGGTAAGTGTTTTTTTTCGATCAAAAACTTCCTTGTAGTGTTGAAAGTAAAGGCTGGAAGTATCGGTAGAATATACTAGTGGCTTGGGTGTTGGCATATTGCCGTTCTTTGCCAAAAATGTTCGGTTATTACCCCAGTAAGGATGCAGCGGAAAGTTGCTGTTAACTTGGCCAAGAACTGGAGGTATCCAGAATCCGTTGCCTTTGGGCCGTTTATATTCGTATGGGAAATTACGAGTATACCCTTCATAGCCCCCATCACTTTTCGACCATTCAAAAATTTTAGTGGCTACTTCTCTACCATATGCTTCGGACCGAGCAACTACTTCTGGATTAAGTTTGGTTGCATAACGTTGATGAATAGCCTGTTCTAACGAGTCGATAGCTTTCGTTTTTTTAGCGTAACCGTATAACGCTTTCAGCATAGACGCCTGTCCTGCATTCAGAGCTAACTCCCAACAGATTGTTTTTTTTCCTTTTGGTTTTGGCAACGACAGTTTATCAGACAATCGCCGTACCACAGAACGGTGTTTAGATGATGAATACACAACGCTTTCATACATGGTTAGTCCCATGTAACCGATGGCGCGAGAACCATATGTAGGCGTATTTTTAGGAGCCTTGGTCATGATCTGAACAGTCATATCGGCCCAGGCTATTGCAATCGGGGCCCCGTCGGTATGAAGATTTCGCGACTGAGCTGACAATGAATAGTTACAGAATAAATAAATAAACAGTATAGCGATAGCGACCAATATTCTCATTACATAGCTTATTTGTTTCCTATATAAACTATCGAAAACAAAAAGCTTGCCATTTGAAGATTTGCAAACCAAGCATCAATCAACGTTTCAAAAAATCAATATTTCATAACTTAACGTATAGCTATACGCCAATTCTAAAATTGATTCTAGTGGCATAAATATTGTACAAAGCTGACCGTGCTACGTATACACCGGATGGTTCGATTAAATACGCAAAAAACAGGCAACCATTTTTTAATCACCCCTGGCAGACATCTTATTTTCAGTACACCTATCTATTATGAGAGTTTACACCAATCATTTACACCTAAATTTATACCGACGGCAACGTAGTGTTGTATACACGTTGGCTCTTTTTTTAGGGTTACTGTTAGGCTGTCAAACACCTAAAGAAACGGTTGCACCTAAAACAACTGTATTCACCATTGAATCCTCGGTTGCTAATCAATGGATGAATTTATTTCTGGAGATTGAACGGTATGCTCCCGGTTATCGTCCGCCTGTAGCGGCCCGCGCACTGGCTTACATTACGTTAGCGGGCTATGAAAGCGTTGTTCCCGGATCGGCCAATTATCAATCCATTACGTCTACGTTGGCTGGGCTTAAGGTTCCTAAAGCTGATGCCAGTAAATCCTATCGTTGGGACGTAGCCGCCAATGAAGCTTATTACGAGATGATGAAAGGCTTTTTTCCGCACGTAGCAGACGCAGATAAAGCGAAAATTGAAAAGTTACATACAGAGCTGAACAGTAAGGTAGGTATAATCGAAGAGCAGGAGCGGTCTGTAAAATTTGGTAAAGATATGGCCACCGCTATGCTGGCCTACGCTAAAACAGATGCTGCTGGCGATCAGGCTTACTTACGCAATCATCCAACCGACTATGTTGCGCCCACGGGCGTAGGTAAATGGCAACCCACTTCCCCCGATTTTACCCGGGCTTTACTTCCTTACTGGGGAAAAGTAAGAACATTTGTTGCCAACGAAAGCGATAGGCTGGCCAAAGCCCCACTTGCCTATAGCACTAATGCAAAATCGACGCTCTTTGCACAAGGGCTTGAAATTTATTCGGCAACTACGCCCATCACCAAAGAGCAACAATGGATCGGTGAATTCTGGAGCGACGATATTTACAAATTAACGTTCGAACCGGCAGGCCGATGGCTGGCTATTGCCAAACAGGTTATTGAAAAAGAGAAAGTCCCTCTCGACAAAGCTGTTTACACATACGCCAAAATCGGAATCGGTCTGAGCGATATTGGTGTCGCCTGCTGGAATTCAAAGTACGTCTATAACATCGAACGGCCTATTACGTATATCCGACGCACAATTGACCCAACCTGGCATACGAAATTGAATAACCCAATTGCTATTCTGGAAGGAATTACGCCACCATTTCCCTCCTATCCATCCGGGCATTCGTGTTTTGGTGCGGTAGCAGCCGAAGTTCTGACGGATATTTACGGAGCCAATTACGCCATGACCGATCGTTGTCATGAAGGACGTACCGAGTTTAAGGGATCTCCTCGCACCTTTAATAACTTCTATGAAATGGCACAGGAAAACGCTTATTCACGCGTTGTGCTGGGAGTTCACTATCGCATGGACTGCGAAGAAGGGTTACGCATGGGTTATGCAATCGGGCGAAAAGTTAATCTGATTGCTTGGAAAAAATAAGCGCTACGTATCAAATCGGCAATATGGCCTGTTCGATAAAGTGCTACCATAGGCTTACTACGTAGCAGAAATCCGGCTATGCGCTCTTTATTCGCATAGCTTTGTTTAGGATTTAGTATTATTATTGAATAAATTTTCTTTTGAGCAGTTAATCAGCGTGAAAAAGGCGATATCGGTTGGATTGTTTAGCTTACTTCTCTATCACACACTGGCGTATGTGCTGGTGAGCGTGGGTAGTTGGTGGCAGGCCGAACACGATCTCTCCCAACGATTGCAGGTCTTCCGCTCCGTTGATTCTATAGTTGAATTTCAGATTCCGCTCAAAGATAAACCCGATGCTAAAGCCATCACCCGAACTACTTCCGATGGGTTCACCTATCGCGGGCAGTACTATTCGGTGGTCAGCATGAGCATTCAGGGAGATACGCTCCACATTGCGGGTTTACAGACCGAGAGTCGGTCCTTCTGGCAGAGTGATTTACTTTCATTCATGAACCAGCATCTGGCCGCCAGCAATGAACTGCCAAAGAAGGCTAATCAGTTGCTCAAGCTGCTGCTTAAGGAATATTCTCCCACACAAGGAGTCATTTTCAGTTTCACGCCCCCCAACTGGCGTCTCGACGTTCGGATTGCCGATAAGTCTTTTGTATTGCGACAACTGACGATACAGATTCCTTCTCCCCCGCCCAGAGCCTAACACGGCTTCCTGTTCTTTCTTGGTACGTATCAATTTACCTACGCTTCGTTATACGAAACGCAGCGGGTTATTGTTCATCAGCAATCGTATAGCTAATAAACTGTATACTAGCTCTCTTATGCAGTAAAGAACAGGTTTACTCCAATCCAGATCATCGTTTCTTTTAACTGAATTTGATTCTAGGAATCGTTCAGATCGTTTGCCATACGCTTTAAGCGTGTGAAAAATTCTTGTACTCGATAACAGCAAACCGCTACGTCGACATGCATCCGCAACGAGTGGTGTTGCTACGTCGGTCATCAAAAAGTTTTACCTCATGCCACATATTCCTTTACCGGAACACTTGCCGGGCATTACCGGCCTGCTTGAATACCGGCTCGATACGGCCATGCCCATTCGCGAACTAACGCAACTACTGCTACGTGGCGAATCGACATTAACTCAGGGCGAGCGTGAATTAATTGCAGCCCTCGTATCGTCGCGCAATTGCACCAATTTCTGTAATGCGGCCCACACAAAAGCCGCTGATATTCTGCTAGGCGAAACCGAAACAGCCGCTGCGGTGAAAGCCGACATTGAAACAGCACCCGTAAGCGAAAAAATGAAAGCCTTGCTCCAGATAGCCGCTCAAACGCAGCAGTCGGGTAATGCCGTTACGCCGGAGGCAGTTACTCGGGCCCATGCTGCTGGTGCCACAGATCGGGAGATTCACGACACGGTGTTGATTGCTGCCCTGTTTTGTCTCTACAACAAATATGTCGATGGTATGGCGACAATAGCTCCTTCCGACCCAGCTTACTACGACATACTGGGCGACCGCATCGTGAATCGTGGTTATAACCGTCCGCCAGGTGGCTATCCTACCCCACAAACAGCTCCCCAAAATACCTAATAATCAAATCACTACGTATTATTCCGCCATTCCTTTCAAAAGCTATTATCAGGCAATTGGAAGAATAACGGGTGCCTAAATTTCACTAAAACATCAAATGAAGAAAATAAAAAAGTACAGCCTGCTTTTCGCATGGTTATGGCTCATTAGTACCGTAACATTAGCTCAATCTCTAACAATTACCGGCTCTGTAACCGATCCGGCAACGAATAAACCGTTGGCTGGTGCAAGCATATCCGTGAAAGGACAGAATACAGGAACCGTTACGGATAACAACGGCTCGTTCACGGTTTCTACGAATCGAAAAGGATCGCTTACGCTACGTATTTCGATGGTGGGATATGAGCCACAGACGGTTTCGGTAAGCAATACATCTACCCCGCTCACAATTCGTCTGAATTCCACAATTAGCGAGTTACAGGAAGTGGTTGTTGGGGCATCACGCGTTGAAGAGCGGCTGGTACGTGCTCCGGTTACTATCGAAAAAATGGACTCCCGCACCATTCGGGAAACGCCCTCTGCTACGTTCTACGAAGGTATCAACAACCTGAAAGGCGTTGATATGGTAACCAGCGGCCTAACGTATCGGCAAATTAACACACGCGGTTTTGCCAGTACTGGCAATAGCCGTTTTCTGCAACTCATCGACGGTGTTGATAATCAACCAGCCGGGTTTGGATTTTCGGTCGGAAATATGTTTGGACTGAGTGATCTGGATGCCGAAAGTGTAGAACTTGTTCCCGGTGCTGCATCGGCGTTATATGGCCCCGCAGCATTCAATGGAGCCTTATTGATGACCAGTAAAGACCCGTTTACGTATCAGGGCTTGAGTGTTCAGGCAAAAGTAGGCGTCAATCATCTCGGTGATGCTAATACCGGCGCAGCCATCTACAACGACCATGCGATTCGTTACGCCAAGGCGTTTGGGAATAAGTTTGCCTTTAAATTAAATGCGTCTTACATGCAGGGGCTCGACTGGTTTGCTACAGACTATACAGATGTGAACCAGGCCACTCCTGTGGAGCAACGTGGAGCACAGAGTCCGGCTCGTAATGCGCTCAATATTTATGGTGATGAAGTTGTCAGAACATTGACAGGTGCAGGGCAGGTATCACGAACAGGTTATATGGAGAAAGATCTGACCGATTACAACGTGTACAGCCTGAAATTAAACGGCGCGCTCCACTATAAAATCACCCCAAAACTAGAAGCCATTTACGCGGTCAACTACGCCAAAGGAACCGCCAATTACACCGGCTCTAATCGTTTTTCGGTCAATGGATTTTCGCTAACTCAACACCGGCTGGAGTTACGCGGACCACAATTTTTTGTGCGCTGGTACAGCAACGCCGAAGATTCACACGATTCGTTTAATACGCGGTCGTTGGGGCAACAAATCAACCGGACCTGGGTGCGAGATCTGAGCGGTAACGTAGTAACACCCGACAAAGCCGATGATACGTGGTTCAGTCGATATACGGCAGCTTACAGCGGTACTATCCAGAACGTTACGGCCAACGATCAAACAGCCGCCCGCACCTTTGCGGATCAAGGTCGGCTTTTACCAGGTACGGCTGAATTTGAAGCGCAGAAAAACCGGCTAACGGCTGTTCAGGGACTGGCCGGGGCGGGAATTTTGAGCCAAACCAGTATGTGGCATGCCGATGGTCAATACAATCTGACCTCCGCCCTTAGCAACGTAGCAGAAGTGCTGGTCGGGGGAAATTTTCGTCAGTATAGCCTGTTTACCAACGGTACGTTATTCGACGATAAAGGCGGTCGAATTCTTTATCATGAATACGGTGCTTTTGCCCAGATTAGCAAAGCGTTTCTCGCCGATAAGCTAAAACTGACCGTGTCGGGACGATACGACAAAAACCAGAACTTTGCGGGTTACTTCACCCCACGCGCTTCTGCCGTGTTCTCAGCTACCGACCGCCACCATTTCCGGGCGAGTTATCAAACCGGTTTCCGTAACCCAACCCCATCCGACCAGTTCATCAAACTTAATGTTGGTCCTATTACCATTTTGGGGGGAGCACCTAGCAACAGCGCCGGTATGAACGTCTATGAAAATTCGTACACAGCCGCTAGCGTTAATCAGTTTGGTGCCGGTTTCGGAGCCGCCGTTAACAGCGTTGGACCACAGCAGGCGCTGCTGAATAATAAAGACAAACTTCAGAAATCGAACGTACCCTACATCGCTCCTGAGCGGATAAACAGTTTCGAGATTGGTTATCGTGGATTGTTAAGCAATAATCTGTCGGTCGATGCCAATTACTATTATGGCGTTTATAACAACTTCATTCTAAATACGGTAGTGTTACGTCCTGCCAGTCCGGTTCTGGGTGCCGATGGCAAACCGAATCCGGTAGCTGCACAGGATATTCTAAGTGGCCGCGTTCAGGCGTTTCAACTTTACACCAATGCACCTGATAAGGTATCATCACAAGGTGCTACGCTTGGCCTAACGTATCGCACTGCAAGTGGGTATCAGGTAGGAGCCAACGGTACGTGGTCGTCGTTCGATATACGTAACGCCGACCCCAACAACGTAGCAGCGTTTAATACGCCCCGGTTGAAAACGAACGTAACACTCGGCCATCGTAACATCGCACCGAACCTCGGTTTTAACGTAGCGTGGCACTGGCAGGAAAGCTTCGACTGGGTTGGTTCGTTCAACGCCTTGATTCCTGGCCGTGTACCTGCCTATCACCTGCTCGACGCACAGGTAAATTACCGAGTGCCTTCGATAAAAACCGTAGTAAAACTGGGCGCTACCAATCTGACCAATCAATACGTAGTGCAGTCCTATGGCTCACCAGCCGTAGGCGGCCTTTACTACGTATCACTGGTATTTGATCAGGGACTTAAATAAAGAGTGAAAGGCTGAAAGAGCGAAAACCATCCGGTAGCTACTTTTAGCTCTTTCACCCTTTCACTATTTCGCTATATGGAAGCAACTTTAACCAAATCAGAAACACTACGGGCCGATTGGTTCGCCTTTAGTTTGTGTTCCCTGTCGTATTTATTGGGCGGAACGGCATCAACATTAATGGCAACATTCCTGCCCGTTGCCGTTCCTGAGTTACTCGGAAAATCCGTTTCTCAAACCCAACTGGGCGACGTAGGTGCTTACATCAGTGCCGCATTTTTGTATGGCTGGATGGCAGGCGGACTGGTGTTCGGACTGGTCAGCGACCGGATTGGCCGAGCACGAGCAGTAGCTTTTGTTACGTTGCTATACGGAGGAGCCATGATGCTGACCGTATCGGCCACTAGTTGGCAAATCCTGATTCTTTATCGTTTTCTGACTGGTGCAGGAGTGGGCGGTGTACTGCTGTTAACAACTGTTTATTTCTCCGAAACATGGCCAGAAAAAAGTAGAGCCGTTGTGTTGGGTATACTGGCGGTTATGTTTCCGGTTGGAATTGTTGCCACAGGTGGCCTGAATGCTGGATTAGTACCTTGGCGACAAGCGTTCTGGCTGGGTGCGGTTCCTGTGCTGGTGAGCTTACTCATGTTTGTTCGCTTACCAGAATCCGAAAACTGGTTACGCCTTCGTCAGCAACCGCAGACCGAAAAAGCCTGGTCGTCAGCAGATCGAACGAACTTATTTACGGGCGTATTAATCTTCGGTACGGTACTTATTGGCTTATGGGGTACATTCTCCTGGATTCCAACTTGGGTACAATCGTTATTGCCAGTTGGTCAAACGGGCGGTCGCGAACGCGGACTAACCATGATGTTGCTTGGTATGGGCGGCATTGTGGGCGGTATGTTGTCGGGGGTGTTAATTGGCCGGCTTGGTTCACGGCTAACGCTTTTGCTAACTTTTGCGGGTTGTGCGGGAGGTTGTGCGTTGCTGTTTTTATCGAACCGTCAGTTTTCGCCGATTATTTACGCCGAAACAGCTTTTGTTGCCTTGTTCTTTGGTATCAGTCAAGGAGCGTTATCGAGCATTATTCCAGCACTTTTCTCGGTTCGTATTCGAGCCACGGCGGCTGGAATCAGTTTCAACATTGGACGGTTTTTTACGGCCACGGCGGTTTTCTTTGTTGGCACAATGGTTGCCGCTCTCGGTGGCTTTGGCAATGCCCTGTTGGTATTTTCAATCGCGTTTCTGGTCGCCTGGGGAGCTGTATTCATCCGCTATAAACCAACCCCACCCTAAATCTCTCCCCTTAAACTAGGGGAGAGACTTTACAGAGTCCGAGGTCAAAGTCTCTCCTTACGGGCTAATCTTGTAGGGTTTTTGATTTTAACACCTTTATCCGAAGCGTCGGCCCGGCCCTCCTAAAACAGGGAGGGAAACGTACAGAAGTGATCCTTTTACAAACCCCCTTCTGTTTTTGAGGAGGGGGCAGGAGGTGGTAAAACAATTCAATACTTTCTAAACTAAAACATCACAAATGCCACATATTCAACTTAATAACGATGCTCCCGGCATACGTAGTCTGGTCATCTACCGCCCCGATACGGGCAAGCCTTTGTATGAACTCGCGCAAGCGTTGCTACGTGCCGGTTCGCCCGATAGCACGCTTTCCGATGCAGAACGCGAATTGATTGCTGCGTTTGTATCGAGTCGCAATTGCACGAGTTTCTGCATGAATAGCCATGCAGCGGCTTCGCGTTATTTGTTTGGTCAACAGGCCGATATAGTTGATCAGACATTGGCAAGCCCAGAAACAGCGCCCATTTCGCCGAAACTTCGTGCCTTGCTTACCGTTGCTGAGCGTGTGACAGCCGATGCACGTACCGTTACCGACGACGTAGTGGCAACCGCCCGGGTAGAAGGCGCAACAGATGGCGATATTCATGACACCGTTCTGATTGCAGCTTCGTTTTCGATGTACAACCGCTACGTCGATGGACTAGCCACGCTCACACCCGACGACCCAGCCGCTTACGTAGCGATGGGCGAACGCATGGGCACGCTGGGCTACGTATTACCCAAAACAAACTAATTCTCTATTATGCCACATATCGATTTTCTACCCGGCTTACCGGGCATTCGTGGGCCAATGGCGTTCAGTCCTGAAACGGCCCGACCGCTCAACGGCCTTGTCAACATACTACTTCGGGAGAATACGAACCATCCCGATTCTACACTCAACGAGGGTGAACGAGAATTGATTGCTACGTATGTTTCGGCGCAAAACGACTGCTTTTTCTGCCAGACCATTCATGGTGCCGTAGCCAGTCATCATCTGAACGACACCGACTGGTCGCTGGTAAAGTCGGTGAAACAGGACTACGTTCATGCCGAAATTTCTGATAAACTGAAAGCCCTGCTGGCTGTGGCTGGAAGCGTACAACAAGGCGGAAAACACGTAACAACCGACCAGATTGAAAAAGCGCGTGCCGAAGGTGCCACCGATAGAGATATTCACGATACGGTATTGATTGCTGCGGCTTTCTGTATGTTCAACCGCTACGTCGACGGATTAGCGACATGGGCACCGGAAGATCAGGATTTATACCGCTATCGTGCCCAAAAAGTAGCTGAATATGGCTATACACACGAAGATCATTACATGCCGCCAGCTTAGAAAAAAATTCTATAGTGATGAGGTTGTCTCCTGAGACAACCTCATCACTATAGAATAGTACACTAATAAATGACTAACGCAGGTTTTTATGATATTTACACCCTGATAATCAACACAAAACCTGCATTTTATCCAATCCAGTAAGCCTTCCCCTAAATTCATGAAACGCCCATTTATCTTATTCCTGATTCCACTGCTGTTGCTCATTCTGCTGGAGCTGGCACGCGTTTATTTTATTATGCCCTTTCCGGGAAGTCAACTCGGCCTCAACGCATCAGACCCAGATCAGACATCGCTTAAGCGCGTCGAGTTTGCGTACTGGCTGCATACGAATCGTGTCTGGCTACGTATCGTCATTCTCGCGTTACTGGCTTATCCGGCTTTTCTGGTTTTGGTCAGGCCGTCGAGAAAATGGCAGCGCTACGTAGCAGGCGTACTTTTATTGGTTTATGGGGGTGTTTTCTACATGGTCAATCAGGAGATGATGGCCGACCATATGTTTTTGCAACCCATCCGTAAACGAGTGCTACCGATGAGTCAGAATAAGATTCCGCTCGACAAACTCGTTGTGGGATTTGCCTCGAACGGAGCAGCAACGGCGTATCCGATTCAGTTGATCGGCTATCACCATCAGGTACGCGATACGGTTGGACAGCAATCTATTATGGTAACATACTGCACCGTCTGTCGCACAGGTCGGGTATTTAGTCCGCTGGTGGATGGGCAAGCTGATGAATTCCGATTGGTAGGCATGGACCATTTTAACGCCATGTTCGAAGATAAACGTACCGGTAGCTGGTGGCGACAGGCTACTGGCGAAGCTATTGTTGGGCCGTTACGTGGCCATACGATTCCCGAACTTTCGGCTCGACAAATGACGCTACGTGAATGGGCATCTACTTACCCCAACACCCGCGTATTGCAGCCCGATTCGACGTTTGCCAAGGAGTTTGAAAGTATGAAACGATACGAGCGGGGTCTGTCGAAAGGGAAATTAACCCGTCGGGATTCCGCTTCATGGCAACCCAAATCCTGGGTTATCGGTGTCGAACAGGCAGGATCAGCGAAAGCGTATGACTGGAATCAATTACAGAAACAGCGCGTGTTGAACGACGTACTGAATAATGAACCCATTCTGTTAACAATGGCGTCAGATAACGTATCATTTGGCGTCTGGAACCGACGTATCGACAAACAAACGCTTACGTTTCGCTACGTTACAAATCAGCTTATCGATAACGAAACCAAATCAATCTGGACCTGGCGCGGCCATTGCATCAGCGGCCCATTAATGGGCAAAAAACTGAGTCCTGTCGAAAATGCGTATCAGGAATTCTGGCACTCATGGCAGTCGTTTCATCCTAATACAGCTAAAATGTATTAAAACGTATTTATACGACGTCCCAGCATTCTGCCCGCCGTGCTATATCGGTCATCAGCGAGATTGATAAGGGCCAAATACGCCTTTGACGGTAAAATTTTCGTTACTGTCGTCTAACGTAATAACCTGATACGTAGCACCACCCGGTATCACACGAACCACAACATGGCCTTTATCGCTTTTTAGTCGGTTCAGTAATTCGCCAATTACTAATTTGTTGGCTTCCAGCATATCGGTGGCAAAAACGTCGCGTTCGCCCGGATAGATTGCCTGCGAATAAATACGGTCGAGAACATCATGGCCGGGATGATCTGACGACCAAACCGGAATCACCAGCACACGCGGACGTAGTGCAGCCAGCAAATTATCGTTTTGCGAATCCCGATTGCCGTGGTGATCAAGAATGTGGACGTCTACCGGACCAACTACTTTCGATACGGGCGTTTCTACGTCGTTCCAGTGGGGAGCGCCAAAACGTAGCACACCGGGCATATCGCCACCCGAAAAATAATCGAACATCCCGTAGCGAAGTCGAATGCCAATACTACACATATTTTCGGAGGGCAATTGATTCGATTTCAGACTCGTTAGTTCAGGAAAAAGTTTCTGAGTAGCAGTTCCCGTTCCGGTCCAGAGTTCGCCGTTGGCAATGATGTTACGGATTTCGAACGTATTGGCAAACTTCGTCGGATTCCGTTTCAGCACAATCTGGTCGTTACGTCCGGGTTTGCTACGTTCGAAAACGGTGCCTTTATTTTTACTTTGCCAGTCAACAAACGTTTTGTAATTCGTCATCGCGATATCCGTCTGCGGTGCCGGATAGGTATAATCGGGCCAGCCACGATCAATGATTTTGTCGATGGGCAAATACGCGGCCACTTCGGTGATACCGGCCAGTACAAAATCACCCTTTTCCGCCTTTCGCGAAATCGACGAGGGTGTTCCCATGTGGTCATCGTGGAAATGAGTAAGCTGGGCGTAATCCAATTTCGGTTGAAGTTGGCTCATTGTCATCATTTTATTGATATAACGAGCAATCCATTCTCCCGGCTGTTTGTTGTCGTTGGGTACAGCGGATGTATTTCGGGCACTTTGCGTTCGTTTATCGGTTGGGTCTAGGGCTCCAGCATCTATCAGCAACGTAGTACCATCGGGCAAAATCAGGAACGTAGCATTTCCTCGTCCCGTGTTGATATGATGAATATCTAACGTTCCAGTTGTCCAGACAGGTAGGCGTTCTCCTGTTTTTTGCGCACAAACGCTACGTGGTTGAGCAACAAAAAGTAAAATTGTAAGGATAAACAGAAGACGAAACAGACTTATCGCATCCATGGATTGTGTATAAACTAAAGTTATTCACAATGTTATCCACATTTTGATTTCGTTGTGTATTACTATTGATAATGAACCCTGCTGTTTCGCCAGAAATAATAAATTGGTAATGCGAGACTCGTCAATCAGGGAAGATTTATGGTCAACAAAGTTCAAAACTTAGGAGCTGTTTAGGGTTTTGCTTCTGACTGCTAATTGGGGCATTTCTTACAAATGGGCGAAAATTATCGGCTTCAAACTGGGGTTATAGTTTATCGGTCTGATTATCCCGTAAGGGCCTTCGGTTCGTCAAACTATAAGGACTTAACTTGGTAAATGAGTACTACAATCGGGTGCGTAAGCATTCGTCATTGGGCTACAAAAGCCCTGACCAGTTTGAGCAGGAGTATAATACTAAACTGGCAAGTTTAGTGTGCCTCTAAATCGGACCATCTCACACGGCAGTGGCCCAGCCTTTCAGCCCAACATCCACCGAGTTCGCGGGATAATAAATCAAGAAAATTGTTAAATAGCCATTTTAACAACGTCTCATACATGGCTCCCACATGAGACAGTAAGTAATTGGTTATCGACAGGTGAGTATCTAACTCCATCGATAACCAATTACCTTGTTGGATAAAACTACATCTCTATCAGACCACTGGATATTTCCTACGTTTGTTGACAAATCCCAAAATCATTGAATCAAAAACAAGGAGTTCTTATTTCCAACCAGGCTAATAAGTAAAAAAAAGGCAATAGACGTTTTACTGGAGTAACTTCCCTTTTGATAGAGGATCCTGTATCCAAAATCGTTTGACGTTTTCTACTGATCACAAAACAAGTGTTTTGCTGCCAAAAACCATGTCTATACTTTTTTCACCATTAGCCATTCGGAGTATCTCTCTGAAGAACCGATTAGTTGTATCACCCATGTGCCAGTACTCCAGCCAGGACGGATTTGCCTCTGACTGGCATCTGGTTCATCTGGGAAGTCGAGCTGTCGGAGGAGCTGGTCTGATTATAACTGAAGCTACAGCCATATCGGCCGAGGGACGTATTTCACCCAATGATCTGGGAATCTGGAAGGACGACCATATTCCAGGTCTAAAACGAATTACAGACTTTATCCGGCAACAAGGTACAACAGTGGGTATACAATTAGCCCATGCTGGCCGCAAAGCCAGCCATCAACGCCCCTGGGAGGGCGGAGCCGCCATTGGGCCAACGAGTGAACAAGGCTGGCAAACGGTAGCCCCCTCTGCAATTTCCTTTCAGGAGTCGGGACCAAAGCCATTGCCCCTCACGACCAGTGGGATTCAGACTGTGCTGGAGGATTTTCGGGTAGCTACTCAGCGAGCCCTAAAGGCTGGCTTTCAGGTGCTTGAAATTCATGCGGCTCACGGCTATCTGCTACACCAGTTTCTGTCGCCATTGAGTAATCACCGAACGGATCAGTATGGAGGCTCTTTCGGTAACCGTATTCGGTTACTTCTGGAAGTTGTGGAATGCGTTCAAACGGTGTGGCCTGCCGATCTACCCTTGTTTGTGCGACTCTCGGCTACGGACTGGGCGGAGGGTGGCTGGTCGATCGATGATTCGGTTGCCTTAGCCAGCATTCTTAAAGCGAGAGGGGTCGACGTGGTGGATTGTTCCTCGGGTGGCACAGTTGCTCAGGTAAAAATTCCGGTTTCTCTGGGTTATCAGGTGCCTTTTGCGGCACGTATTAAGCAGGAAGCAGGCATCCTAACGGCAGCTGTAGGATTAATCACATCGGCTCAACAGGCAGAGTCTATTCTCGAAAATGGTCAGGCTGATCTGGTATTGATGGCTCGTGAGTTTTTACGCAATCCGTATTTCCCCTTACAGGCGGCTTCAACACTAAGCGATCAGATTAGCTGGCCTGCTCAGTACGAACGGGCTAAACGTTCATAAATCTCAAAGCAAATACTATTGTTATTTTTTATCAGGATAAACGGGGTGGTTGCACCAGGCTTTCACAATATCCCCAATAATCACTATTTTATATTAATTTTGTACTTTCCCTTATGCTTGTACTTTACATTCTGACCCAACAGTATGCCTTCTGCCGGTTCGTTCAACGCATATAATGAGACCACCCTTTGGGAATCGCTGGCTAAAGGCGATCAGGAGGCATTTGAGATTCTGTATCGGCACTATTTTAAAATTCTGGTCAACTACGGTTCTCGATTTACATCGGATACGCTTATGCTTGAAGATGCCATTCAGGATCTGTTCACCTATCTTTGGCGTCGGAAAGTCCAGTTAGCCGCTATAGAAGAACCTAAGTTTTATTTGCTGCGTGCATTGCGGAATCAACTCAGCCGAAATACCCGAAATGACCTATTCGATGAGTCTGAAGACATCGATGATTTTCTGGACTATCTGGTTTCACTTTCCGACGAACAGCAGACCGTTGAGCAGGAAACACTGCTCGACCAATCTCGCCAGATACAGGCGGCTATTTCCCGGTTAAGTCCCCGTCAGCAGGAAGCCATTAACCTCCGCTTTTACCACGGTATGAGTCTCGACCAGTCGGCCGAGCTAATGGGCATCCCCAAACAGGTGGTCAGTAACCTCCTCTTTAAAGCTTATTCGATGCTACGGCTGACGCTTAAAGGTATATTTTCTGTATTACTTGCCTTTCTGCATTCGCTAACGTAGCCGCATAACGACTCAATACGGCAGCCACAATAAGCAATGCCAATACTGGCCCACATGCCCAAAAATGGCATTTTTCTAAAAAAAGAAAAAAAGTTCTATTTCTTTGGTTAATTTTCAGAAAAACGTGACTGTGTATAGTAGTAGGGCCCAATGGACTGATCATGCTGTACAACAATTTTACCTTGCAGGATTTTCTAAACGATGACTCGTTTATCCGGTGGGCTTTGCACAACGAGCAGGATGCCTACTGGCAGCAGGTCATGGTCGACTATCCGAGCAGGCAGGAATTAATCAGACAGGCACGCCAACTCGTTCAACAACTTCACCGGGCCGAGGAGAACCGAACGTTGCCCGCTAATGAAGAGCAGACCTGGAAACGAATTCGTTCAACTACCATTGAGGCTAACCCACTTGTTGGATGGCCTACCAAACGATATTGGACCGGTATACTGGCTATATGCATCGTAGTGGTATTGGTTGGCGGATGGCTGTGGATGGAACACGCTACGTCAAAAACCATTTACACGAAATTAGTGGCTAAAGCTTCCGAAAACATTACGCTCATCGAAAAGATAAATCAGAAGAATACTCCCTTGATAATCAATCTGGAAGATGGCAGTATTGTCTACCTGAAAAAAAATAGCCGGTTCAGTTATCCGGCTCATTTTACGGCTAAATCGCGGGAAACTTTTTTAAGTGGGGAAGCTTTTTTTCAGATTGCGCCCAATCCTAAAAAGCCATTTTACGTCTATGCCAATGAACTGGTGACGCAGGTATTGGGAACGAGTTTTGACATTAAGGCCTTCGATAACGAGCAACAAGTTCAGGTTAAAGTACGAACGGGACGTGTATCGGTCTACAATCAAAATCCGATACGGTTGGTGAGCCAGGAAAGCCAGCATCTCATTTTGTTGCCCAATCAACAGGTAATTTTTAACCGTCAGACGGAAAGTCTGTCGAAGCAATTAGTGGCCGACCCCGTACCACTTCAGCCGGTAGCCGCGAATGAAAAACGTTATTTTGAGGACGTATCAGCCGCTACGGTATTGCAGGCGCTGGAGAAACGCTACGGTGTACGTATTTTATACGATGAAAAACTCCTCTCTAACTGTATTCTAACAACCACCCTGAGCGATCAACCACTAACTGACCAGTTGGAGCTAATCTGCCAAACAATTGGGGCTACCTATAAAGAAATGGACGCCCAGTTCGTGATCGAGTCGGCTGGTTGCCAGTGAATACGCACAATTCAATTGACTCCTAAACCCTAAAAGACCATGCGTTAAATTCCGTAAACCTGCTTACAAAAAAGAGAAGATGCTGCTACATCTTCTCTCGAACCCAACCAGCACCTGCTCAGTGCCGGAAGGAATTGTTTTGTCCTGATATAAACAAAAACAGTCAAAAGTATGTCAAAATCTTTTACTAAAAAAGAGGTTTTCGCGCTTATGAAAATCACTTTTACCCAACTCATTCTTGTAGGGTTGCTAGCCAGCAATACGTTGGCGAACCCTGTTATTGCTCAGGAGTTGCTGAAAGAACGGGTCAATTTAACCCTGAAAAACAGCAACCTCCGGTCGTTATTACGCAGCCTCGAAAAACAGGTCGATGTGGTGTTTTCGTACCAGAAGGGAGTTATCGAATCGGATGAGAAACTGAATCTGACAATCCAGAACGAAACGGTCGATAACGTCCTGAAACAGGTACTTGCGCCACGACGTATATACTATAGGGTTATCAATAATAACCAGATTATTTTGACCCGGGACCTCAAAAATGATCAGGGTAAACTGGAGCCGAATTCCGGTCCTGCTTCGGCCGAATTTTCGGATACTAAAAAAAATGCCCGAGCCATTACTGGCCGCGTCACCGATGAGAAAGGAGAGGCCCTGCCCGGTGTGAGCATCATCCTGAAAGGAACCCAACAGGGCACCGTCACCGATGCCAAAGGCGCCTTTAGTATGGATGTTCTGAATGAAAATTCGGTCTTAGTGTTCTCGTTCGTGGGCTATATGTCGCAGGAAGTGACTGTTAGCAGCCAGGCATCGCTGGAAATAACCCTGAAAGTAGACCAGCGTAGTCTGAACGAAGTGGTGGTTGTGGGGTATGGTACTGTAAAGAAAAGTGATTTAACTGGTTCGGTGAGTTCGGTGAAAGGTGCCGATATAAGCGCTTTTCCATCGGCAAATGTCATGCAGGCATTATCCGGCAGAGCTTCGGGGGTACAGGTAAAACAAAATACAGGTGCTCCAGGTGGGGCTGTGAGTGTCCGGATTAGGGGCGCCAATTCGATTCAGGGTAGCAATGAACCCTTGTACGTTATCGACGGATTTCCGGTTAGTGGTCAGCCTCTGATGTTGAACAATAGCGAGATCGAAAGCATAGAAATTCTCAAAGATGCGTCGGCTGTGGCCATTTACGGTTCCAGAGGGGCCAATGGGGTGGTATTAATATCGACGAAGTCTGGCAAAGAAGGCAAAATGCGGGTCGACTATGAATCGAATTACGGCACTCAACAGTTGCGCAAAAAGATTGACCTGATGAATGGAAGAGAATATGCAACGTTTTACAACATTCTAAGTGCTAACCAGGGACTTAGTCCCTACTATACACAAGAACAAATCAATGGCTTTGGTACCGGATTCGACTGGCAGGACTTTGTGTACCGTAAGGCACCTATGCAAAACCATTCCCTTAATATCAGTGGGGGAAATGCCAAAACGCAGTTTTCGGTTTCGGGTAGCTATTTTGGTCAGGACGGCATAATCAAAGGAAGCGATTATCAGCGGTATGCTCTGCGAACCAATATTAATCACACCATAAGCTCAAAAATTAAGGCCGCGTTTTCGACCACGCTTTCCAGAAATCAAACCTCGCGGCAAAACTCGGGAGGAGGCATACAGGGGCAGTCGCTGATCAGTGCGTCGCTGGTGGCTCCTCCTATCCTGACCCCTTACAACGACGATGGTACTTATCGGGTATTGACATCGCCACTGCCCATTATCGTCATCAATCCATTAAACTATATTAATGAAACCATCGACAAAGGCTTCTCAAATAAAGTCCTCGCCAACGCAGCTTTGTCGTTTGAGCCGATCCAAGGATTGGTACTAAAAGTATACGGAGGGATCGAAAATAGTGATGATAGAAACGACTCCTACCGCACACTGAATTTCTTCAACCAGCAATCCAGCGCCAGCGTAACGACCACGCAGTTTACCAGTTTGCTGAATGAAAATACAATAACCTATAGCCGAAACATTGGTGCAAAGCACAAACTAGTCGCATTAGGTGGATTTACGTATCAGGATTTTGTCAATACATCCTTAGGTGGTTCGGGCACTGGCTTTTTGAGTGATGCAACCGAAAGCTACAATCTTGCTGCTGCCACCATACCGGGCATACCCGGGTCTAGCTATTCAAAATCTGTCCTACTATCCTATCTTGGTAGAGTCAATTACAGCTTCAACGACCGAATTCTGGCAACGGTAAGTTTCCGGTCCGATGGCTCCTCAAAATATAGCGAAGGAAATAAATGGGGCTTTTTCCCTTCCGCTGCTCTAGCCTGGAAACTGAAAGAAGAGCCTTTCTTGGCCAAAAACGACTTTATCTCTGATTTGAAGCTCCGGGCCAGTTGGGGCAGAACCGGCTCGCAGGCCATTGGCGCTTATGCCACACTAAATCAGCTAGCTCTTGGAAAAACGGTGTTTGCAGATGCCCTTTACAATACGTTTGCTCCCAGCACAACCCTTCCTGGAAATTTAAAGTGGGAAACGACCGAGCAAACCGATATTGGAATGGATTTAGCCTTTCTGTCAAACCGTATCCAGATTACAGCCGATTATTATATAAAAAACACGCAGGATCTGCTCAATTCCGTCCAGCTCCCCTCTTCAATAGGCTTTACCAATACAATTCAAAATGTTGGCGTAATCCAAAACAAAGGCATCGAATTGTCTGTGAGCGGCACGGTAGTGAACAAAGGGCCTTTCAAATGGGATCTGAACGGGAATATCGCCTTCAATAAATCGAAAGTTGTCAAGTTGTATGGTGGACAGCAAATTTTGACCGGCAGAGTAGCTGTCTTGATTTTCGATGACAATATCACCATGCTCCGCGAAGGCGAACCGATGGGCGTGTTTTATGGCTATCGGGAGAATGGCTATGATCAAAATGGTCGCGTGCAATACGTAGATACTAACAATGACGGGGTCATTAACACCAACGACAAGGTTATTCTAGGCAACCCTAACCCAAAATTCATCTATGGATTGAACTCCTTCATGTCTTATAAAGGCATTGACTTGTCTCTTTTCTGGCAAGGCTCACAGGGGAATGATATTGCCAATATCAGTGGAATCGGCAATACGTTACATTACAGTTGGGGGATGAACATGCTGAAAGACGTACTGAACAACACCTGGACGCCCGAAAACCCGAATGCGAAATACCCCAAAGTCACGATGTTCCAAAATATTAATTTTTCGAATCGGTTTGTTGAAGACGGTTCCTATTTAAGGCTACGCAATATTGAGCTTGGCTACTCACTACCAACCACTAAATGGAACCTCACCTGGATACGACACGCCAAAATTTATGTTAGCGGCCAAAATCTGTTAACCTTCACAAATTATTCCTGGTGGGACCCCGATGTCAATTCTTCCGGTGGGGCAAGTTCTGTTACGCAGGGCATTGATTTCTCGACTTACCCTGTCGCAAAATCATATACCCTTGGTCTCCGTATCGGTTTTTAATCTTTTTACTGGATATCCTTATGAAAGCCAATCGCTTACTCTTTTGTCTACTTCTGCTGCTTACCGCCTGCCAGGATCTGCTGGTAGAAGCTCCTAAGTCAATTGCTGTAGAAACATTTTACAACACGGCCGTAGAGGTCGAAGGTGCCGTTGCCGCTATTTATGCTCCGCTCAAAACGATTTATGGGTCAGAATTTTTGCCTTTGCTGGAATGCTCAACTGACTATCATAAAGGGGGAGGCAGTTATGCGCCCAATAGTGAGTTTCAGGGCATGAACAGTACAAACATTACCCGAGCCGGCACCAAATGGGAAAGTTTTTACTTGGGAATACGTAATGCCAATTTAATCCTGGCCAATGTACCCAAAACTCAAAAGTTAAGCGACGAGGTTAAAAACCGGTATCTCGCTGAAGCAAAGTTCATGCGCGCTTTAATCTATTTTCAACTGGTCAGATGCTGGGGTGATGTGGTTCTACGGACCGAAGCCAATATGGCCGAATCGAATATCAAGCGAAGCCCGTCGAGCGAAGTTTACAGACTGATTAAAGAAGACCTATTATTTGCTGAAAACCTGATTCCTGCTAACGAACCGGTACCTGGACGCGCCACGAAATGGGCTGCAAAAACGCTTCTGGCCGACGTATATTTTTACACTGGAAGCTATGCGGAAGCGGCCAATAAGGCAAAAGAAGTGATTGATTCTGGAAAATATGCGCTGGTTGAGGTAAGTACAGCCGACGATTTCACAAAATTGTTTGGCCCTGAAGTAATATCGTCTTCGGAAGAAATTCTCTCGCTTAAATACTCCAAAGAACAACAGTGGGGGTATCCTTTCTTTACCCATGCGATTAAAAGCCCCTATATGCTGGCAGCGGGTTTTGGAGGTGCATTATATAGTGAGGAGCAAAATTCAGTGTACGCCAATTGGGATATAAAAGACCTTCGAAAATCGTATGGATGGTATAAATCCACGCTGTCCTTTGGCACCAATACTATTCTGAACAAGAAATTTTCAGACCCTGGAAGCCTGCAACCCAGAAACGATTACCCACTTTATCGCTATGCCGATCTATTGCTTCTGTACGCCGAGGCCTCCTGTGAAGCCATGGGACAGCCGGACTCGAAAAGCCTCGATGCACTGAATAAAGTACACCGAAGAGCATATGGGTATAACTCGGCTCAAGTCTCGGCAGTAGATTTCAAACTCGCCGATTATAATAAAGCATCCTTTATAGAACTAGTCAGAAAAGAGCGGGGCTATGAGACACAGGCCGAGGGAAAGCGATGGTTTGATTTGAAGCGAACAGGAAAAGCAAAAGAGTATATAAAAACGGCAACAGGAAAAGATATTGCGGACAAGCATTATTTGTGGCCAATTCCTCTATCGGAAATGAATTACAATGGAGCCTTGGATGCTGTGAAAGATCAAAATCTGGGGTATTGATTTAAACGATACTACTCAATACTCGAATGCGATATTTTGACAAAATCAATGCCTTGCCGGGGCTGTTTTTTGCGTTGGTTTGCCTGTTTTATTCGGTTACGTCCTATTCGGAAGACGTACCGGGAGTGGTGATCGGCATGTACGAATGGTCGGCTCAAAACCTTAAGGTGGTGCATTTCAGGAACGGTGATCCCATACCAGAAGCAAAAAACGACGACGACTGGAAAAAAGCGGCAGAAAAAGGAACACCCGCCTGGTGCTATTATAACAATGATCCGGCCAATGCCAGTACGTATGGTGTGCTCTATAACTGGTTTGCCATCAACGATCCACGTAGCATTGCCCCCGCCGGATGGGATATTCCGACCCGGGAAGAAGTAAAAAATTTGCTAAACGAATTAGGCCCTCAGGCGGGTGCTAAGCTGAAAAGTAAATCGGCCTGGTCGGGCGGTTCACTCGGTTCCAATGAACGGGGGTTTGGGGCGCTTCCTGCCGGGGTTCGCTACATCGGTGGCTTGTTTCATGACTTGGGTAAGTATACTTACTTCTGGACCAATAAATCAAAAGGAGAAGACGCTGCCTTATATTTTAGCCTGGGCCATAAACACGATGGTATCGACTCGACAGAAACCTTCAGCTTTCTGAAAAAAGGGGTCGGCATGTCGGTAAGGTGTGTGCGAAGGGTTGCGTTTACGGGCTATACGATTAGCCCGAAAGGTATTCCCAACGACGGTAGTATGTTCATCGACAATGAGTCCGTTAACCGCTCCGGGCACTATGGCTCGGCGCTGACTGAGTGTAAAAACGGCGATATTCTTGCGTTTTATACCAACGTATCAGGCAAAATATTTCAGGGGCATGGCATAGCCGGTTGGTCTGAATATAAACGGTCGACCGATGGAGGGAAAACCTGGGGCAATCCAGTCGTTTTTCCCTACTCCCGAAAAGTTTGGGACTTCAACAAGCTCACCGGCGACACCCTTCCTAAAGGAAAGTCATACATCGCGGCATTTGTTCGATCGGTGATTACGGCACCAAACGGAACGCTGGTCGCCTTTTTGTCTCGGCAACTAGCCAGCAATCGGGATAACTATCTGGGTTTTAAAACGCCGGTCTACATCCTGAGCCATGACAATGGCCACACCTGGACCGAACCTCTGGAGGTCGATGAGGTGGCAACCGCCAAAGAAATCAGTTTGACCAACGACGACGGAGCTTCCTTTGTGCATGATGGGGTTATCTACACCGTCTTTATCGGCGGGTACGGCACGGGTGAATACTCGTTGTATGCCTCCAAAGACAATGGCGAAACGTTTACCAAAGTGAGTGAGGGGTTGTTTCAACACCGGAAATACAAGAGCAATTATTACTACATGACGGCCAAAGCGCTGGACGACGGGCGGTTTATTGTCTACTCATACGACCTCAACGACGAGTATCATCTGCCCTACGTGATTAGCAGCGATAAAGGCAGGACCTGGAGTGAGGTGAAGACCACCTATATGGCCAAGCGCGTTCGGGATGCACAGATGAGCGAAAAAATTGGGAACTACTATTTCATGGTGGGACGTAGTGGCAGTTTTGGAAACGACCCGATGAATCTGGTGCTCTATGCGTCTAAAAACGGGATCGACTGGGACAATGGTCAGTATCTTAAAAAGGTCCAGAAAACACTCGATTCCTATTCGGCCATTGAGGTTATTGGAAAATATGATCCAAAACGAGCCAGAAGAGTGCTGATTCAGGGATCGGTCGGTTATGGGGTCGGGGCAAGCGTCAACGTCAAACATTGGTGGATTGACGACGTGAAATAAGCGTACTAGCTCATCAACAGTTTTCTATTCTTCAAGAGGTATTCTGTATGAACTCAACTAGCCATTGGGGTATAACGCTATTGTGCCTATGGGTCCTTGTTGGCCTGTTGTCCTCGAGTTTGTCGGGCTGCAAGTCGGCAACGCTTCCAATCACTGAAAACAATTTCGATACCCTGTCATTTCAATCATTCGTTGAGCCGGATTTCCCTTTTATCAGCACCTATCTGGATGCTCGTAGATTGGGGAAAATCTTTCCCGACGATAATGTGGTTGCCCGTGGGCTGGTTATCCATCTGGATGATAGCGCCTATGTCTGTTTCGATCAGGATTTGTTACGCTGGTCGGTGGCCTGGTCAGGCAAATCGCTCACGAGGAGTATGTTGCCGGACGTATCGTATCGCGACTTCTTCAACAAAAAGAATACCGTCCCTTTGGTAGCCGGCCAGCCAGATATAGCCACTGGCATCTATCCCGGATGGGCGGCCAGAAAACCGATCCTGAATGAGATCCGGCCTAAAGAACAATACCGGGAAGGCTTCACCTGGGGACCGCTACCGACCGACTATGGCCGTTGGAAAGGAAGTTACGTGTATGGGAATAAGGTCATACTGGCCTATAGCATTGCTGGTACGGATATAGTTGAAATGCCCGGTTGCATCCGGCAGGGCAAGGCTATCGTTTATACCCGAGCGTTAGAGGTGGGCGCATCATCTGACACACTCTTTTTGAATGCCGCCGAAATACGCGGAGGGACTAAGGCCGTTAGTGATGGCAACACCGCGTATATCTATTACGGTACACATCAGGATTCGGTGATCGCTGTAAGCAGCAAGCAAAGCGGAACGAATGGAGTGACTACTGTACAGGTGATCGGCGGACGGTATGTCAACGTATCTTTTCCATCGGCCAATCAACCCCGAAAGGCAACGGTATATATATGGAAAGGACTAGCCAAAGATCTGAATCACTTCCGTTACATGTTGGATACGGCCCGTATTGATCTACCCGACTTTCGAAAAGGAGGCCATTCGCATTGGCCAGATGAGGTTTTTACGAAGGGAAAAATAGCTTCGGATACCGCTGCGTTTGTGACAGATTTACTGACATTGCCCATCCCCAACCCCTGGAAACGAAATGCACGCGTCACGGACATTGCCTTTCTGGATGAGCAACGAGCTGCGGTTACAACATTTGAGGGTGATGTATGGCTAGTCAGCGGAATCGACCAACAACTGAAGCACCTGTCGTGGAAACGAATTGCTTCAGGACTGTACGAACCCATGAGCATAGAGGTCTACAAAGGGCAACTGTATATTTTTGGCAAGGCTGGTATTGTTCGGTTACACGATCTTAACGGGGATGGAGAGGCCGATTTTTATGAAAATTTCTGTGATTTGATGCATCAGTCAGCCGAATCGTACGAGTGGGCGGCCGATATGGTCATCTCGAAGAAGTATGGCATCCTGATCGCGAAAGGTGGTGGCGTAACGGCCAGACCAGGCATCACCAAAACGTTGACCGAAGGCTTTCGGGCTGGCTCTAATCAGTCGGGGGTGGTAATGCGAATCTCGCTGGATGGCAAACAGGCCGAATTAATCAGCACCGGGTTTCGGGCACCCTATCTAGGTTTTCATCCGGTTACCGGCCTATTAACGGCTACCGATCAGCAGGGAAACTATGTACCCAGCACACCCATTTATCTGCTCGAAAAAGGCGATTTTTTTGGCGTACCAGCAACCAGTCACCGAACTGATCGGCCAAAGCCTAAACGTCCACTTACCTGGATTCCGCACCGGATCGACCGTTCGGCGGGTGGTCAGGTGTGGGTCACCAGCCAGGCAATGGGACCTCTCAACAGCACGCTTCTTCATTTTTCGTTTGGGCGCCCTGGTCTCTTTCGGGTACTCATCGATTCTACGTCCCAAGGCTTGCAGGGGGCGGTTGCTCCGATCAATGCCTATTATTCCACCCCTATCCTCAAGGGAGCCATTGGCCCCCGCGATGGGCAGTTATACATGGCTGGATTTAACCTGTTTGGGAGCAGTTCTAAAGGAATCAGTGCGATTCAACGACTACGATATACCGGAAAGAACAGTTATATGCCCAACCAGTTTGAAGCCGGTCGCCAAGGTATTATTATCTCTTTCGATTCAGCGCTGGATACCCGGAAAGCTACTGATCCATCTAGTTACCGGGTAAAACGGTGGAACTATAAACGAACGAAAGCTTACGGCTCAGGTCATTTCAAGCTGGATGGTACGCCCGGTGAAGAAATTCTGCCAGTACTGGAATCGTACCTGTCTGCCGACAAAAAGAAAATTCTGCTGCTAATTCCTGATATGCAGGAAGTTGACCAGATGGAAATTTTGTATAAGGTAACCGCCAGTGATGGAAAGTCGTTAAGCGATGGCGTCTGGTTGAGCGTCAATCAGGTCGATAATCTGAATGTTCAGGCACAGGGGTTTACCAAGGTAGATCTAACAAAACTTAAACTGAGCCGGGAGCAATTTTCCGCACTCGTCAAGTATGATACGCCCATTACCCGGGAGCGGGGTAAAGAGCTTTTTGAGAAAATGGGGTGTATTGGCTGTCATTCTTCTGGAACTGAAACGGCCGGAATGTACGGGCCGCCCTTTAAGGGACTGTATGGATCGATACGAAAAATGGCCGACGGCTCAACCCTGGAAGCTAACGAAGCTTATCTGAAAGAATCGATTCTCGAACCCAGCAAAAAAGTCGTAAAAGGGT
This sequence comes from Spirosoma daeguense, assembly GCF_054776875.1. Taxonomy (NCBI): domain Bacteria; kingdom Pseudomonadati; phylum Bacteroidota; class Cytophagia; order Cytophagales; family Cytophagaceae; genus Spirosoma; species Spirosoma daeguense. The sequence goes on along the minus strand of NZ_BAAHBF010000009.1, from coordinate 143,572 downwards.
ATGATGCCGAAATGCCGTCTTTCCGGGGCGTCCTGTCCGATTCCGATATTGAAGCCCTGCTATTATACATTATGTACTTGAAATATTAGTCGAAACTGGAGAGAAATGCGATTGGACATGGTAAAGCTGTTTTGTGTGTGCTATAGTCGAAAGAGGCTAATTGTTCTACTACTACTTCTTGTCGGGAGTGCTAAGACGGCTTTCTCCCAGAAAACGGGAAAGCAGTCAGACACCTATTGGTCCGATCCGAAAATTCTGGTGACCGGGCAACAACTCTTTGAGAACTACTGCTCATCCTGTCATAATTTCTCGCAAAAGAGTATTGGCCCCGGATTGCAGCAAGCCACCACCGAATCGCCAAAAACCTGGTTGAAAAAATTCGTCCGAAATGCCCCAGCTATGATTACGTCTGGCGATGAGCGGGCCACCCGACTGTTTGAGGAATACAAGCAGATGATGCCTCCATTTACGTCGCTGGCCGATGGTCAGGTGGAGGCTATTCTTGCCTTTATTCATAAAAATCAAAAAGTTGCCACTGCGCAACCGGAATCAGCCGAGGTCGCCATAAAGGACCCCATCCCGGCCAAAATTCCATCTACAGGAGGACAATTGTTTTTGCAGTATCACTCTACGGCTCCGGCTACCGGCAAAACGGCTCCGTTGGCCCGAATCAACAAAATGCAGGTGCTGAAAGGCAATAAGGAACGCCTTTTTGTCGTCGATTTGCAGGGTATTCTCTACGAGATTATCGATAAAACGTGGCATATCGCGCTGGATATTCGCCCACAACGTCCCTATTTTACAACAGCTCCGGGGTTAGGCACCGGCTTCGGTAGCTTTGCCTTTCACCCCTATTTCAGCGAAAATGGGTTATTATATACCACCCATGCCGAAAAAGTCCATTCGGTGCGGGGCGATTTAGGGTTTGCCGATTCGATAAAGGTGGGTCTGCAATGGGTCTTGACGGAATGGAAAATCAACAATCCGTCCGAACTCCCTTTCGCCGGAGAGAGCCGCGAAGTACTACGAATCGACCTGTTGACCATAGCGCACGGTGTTCAGGAAATCACGTTTAATCCCTTAGTCCGGAAAGGTCATGACGACTACGGCCTGCTGTACATCGGCATTGGGGATGGCGGTGCAGGGGAACGAAAAGACTTTCATCAGCTTTGCAACAGCAATAAAGTACCTTCCAGCTCTATATTACGAATCGACCCATTGGGGCGAAATAGTAGGAACCGGCAATATGGCATTCCCCCGACGAATCCATTTGCTAACGAGAAAGACACAGCTGTGTTCAAAGAAATTTATTGCCGGGGGTTTCGCAACCCTAACCGTATCGTCTGGACACCCGACGGCAAAATGCTCATTAATGACATCGGCCAGTCCAACATCGAGGAAGTGAACTTGGGCATAGCTGGATACGATTACGGCTGGCCTGAACGCGAAGGGGCGTTCCTGGTCGATCCGAAGGGCGACATCAATAAAGTTTACGCCCTGCCCACTACGGATACGGCTAAAAAATATACGTACCCGATTCTTCAATATGACCACGATGAGGGTCGAGCCATTTCCGGGGGCTTCGTTTATGACGGACAGTCGATTCCTGCCTTAAAAGGTAAATACGTTTTCTCTGATATCACTAATGGTCGTGTTTTCATAGCAGAAAACCTAGATTTAACGGCTGGTAAATTCGCGCCAATTCAGGAACTGGCTATTTGGGTGGATAATGAGCGTACCACATTTAAGAAACTAAACGGAACGGCCAAGCCTGATTCACGTCTGGGAATAGGCCCCGGTGGGGAACTGTTTTTTTTCACTAAAGCCGACGGGAAACTCTATAAGGTAGTAGGGTTTAAGTCGAAGTGATACCGGATAACAACAGGCGGATCAATTTTGGAAACTTCGTTTTAAATGTTGTTTCGTTTCGACAAGCATTTGTTCGAATGGAAGCAGGGCATTGGTTTTACGCAGCTTAAAGATGTGCAACTAGGCATATCCTCATTCAAACCCTACTTCTTGTAGGCAATATTTATAGATAGGTTGGTAATTCAGTAAAGCCTCACCATTTGCGTAATCACTTTCTCAATTTATTTAATTTTGTCTCAAATGCGGCAAGTATTCCGCTCGATTTTATCAAACCCTGAAAGCGTATGCTCCTGATATTACTTAATAAAGAATGTTTTTAGTAAGTAATACAGGAGACATTGGTGAAACGAAAAGTCAAGGAGCAATAGAGTTTTTTTATTTTCTCAGGAAATCGGCATCACTAGTGATACCGGCAGCTTCCTCGGTCAGCAAATTGCCCTCAAAAGCTATTATGGCGGTATAACTGTTTTCATGAACATCTTTATAGGGCTTGTTCGATACCAGATTATAGGCTGTAATTATAGACCAGCGGGGCTTGTCGGATAGATTTGCCGCCGAAGCATGCAGAGTGTTGCAGTGAAAAAAGGCCGTATCGCCCGGCTCCATTTCCAGATAGTCAAGTGGCATTACTTTTAGAGCTTCGGTTACTTTTTCCATATCTGCTCCGACTTGCTCACCGGCAAAACCATGTTCGACCCGGCCCATCCGGTGCGATCCTCTGATCATCTGAAGACAGCCATTTTGTTGGGTCGAAGGCGTAAGAGCTGTCAGAACAGAGAGCATGTCCGGAAAGAGGAAGCCGTTATTTTTGTACCAATAACCGTAATCCTGATGCCACTCCCAGGCCCCCCCTGTTCTTGGTTCTTTCTGCATCAGCTTCGAGTGGTAATGAGCAGCCTGTCCGCCCAGAATCTGTTCTACAGCCTTCACGATCCGCGCCGAGCGGGCAAACTTACTATATAGGCTATCGTCGAGAGCGTACCAGAGTGCCAGCTTCGTTTTCAGGCCCGACGCATCCGTACGATCATACGTTTTGGTACTAAGTACATTGTCGCCAGTAGCAACAGTATAGAGCAGTTCAACCTCTGCTTTCGAGAAGAAATTACGGACAATGACGTAGCCGTCGCGGTAGTAGGTTTCAAGATGGTCGGTTGTAAACGGCATGTTAGTAAGCTGGTTTAAGGTTTTTGAAAAGCGGAACGTGTCCTGCTAACGGATGCACAACGTGTCAAGCTTTAACAGCATCAATATCTGGAACAAGCCAATGAATGACCAGTAGAGCAACTGTATACGTAGTAGCGGCAATCAGGAACAGGATATGATAACTACCCGTCGTTTCGAGCAGGTAACCTGTGGCCGACGACATCAGGATGCCTCCCACAGTACCAGCCATACTGATAAAGCCCACAACACTTCCCATCGCCTGGCGTGGAAATAAATCCGTAGCCAGCGTAAACATATTGGCAGACCAGCCCGTGTGTGCCGCCATGCCTAGCCCAATCAGGGCCACCGCACTCCATAAATCCGACACACCCGATACCCAGTAAATCGGTATCACCAGAAGGGCACACAGGAGCAGAGTGGTTTTGCGGGAAGCGTTCGTAGACCAGCCCCGTTTGAGCAGAGCCGAGGACAGCCATCCTCCGCCGATGCTACCGACATCAGCAATCAGATAAACAACAATGAGCGGCAGGCCAATCCGATCGAGTTGCAGGCCGTAGGTCGTATGCAAAAACTTGGGCAACCAGAACAGAAAGAACCACCAGATGGGATCGGTCATGAACTTTCCCAGCGCAATAGCCCACGCTTTCCGGCTACTCAGAATCTGCCCCAGTGAAACCGACTGGTCGGCTATATAGATTTCTGGATCACTCTGGATAAATACCCGTTCGGCCTCATTAACGGCTGGGTGGACGGCGGGTTGCCGGTAGATACGCAGCCAGGCCAGTAGCCAGATAAACCCAAGCAGACCCGTTGCCACAAAAGCCCATCGCCAGCCGAAATGTAGGGCAATGAGCGGAACCATGAACGGAGCCACAATCGCTCCCACATTGGAACCCGAATTGAAAATACCGATCGCCAGCGCTCGCTCTTTCTGCGGAAACCACTCTGAAACTGTCTTGATAGCCGCCGGGAAATTACCCGACTCGCCGATACCAAGCGCAAACCGGGCCAGACTAAATCCCAGTGCCGAGTTCGCCAGCGCATGCCCGACGGCAGCCAGCGACCACGATACGATTGCCAGTGCATAGCCGCGCCGGGTGCCAAGATGATCCATCAGTTTACCCGCCAGTAAGAGACCGATAGCGTATGAAAACTGAAATGCCGTAACGATATAGCCATACTCTAGTTCCGACCAGCCGAGTTCCCCTTGCAGCTGCGGTGCCAGAATGCCCAGTACCTGCCGATCGACGTAGTTGATCGTCGTAGCGAAAAACAACAGAGCCGCTATCCACCAGCGATGAGACGTTGGCTTCTGCGTAGCCAGTTTTGTCGATATGTCAGGCGTAGTAGCGTTCATGGCCGATTACTTAAGCGTCGACGATACTGTTTCCAGATCGCCATCGTATTACGAAGATTCGTGGGCTTATCGCCCTGCATGCCGTAAAACTGCACGCCAATAGGACCCGTAAATTTCAGATCACGAACTGCGTAGCGAATCAATTTATACGTATCAAAATTGCCCATTCCGAGCGGGAGAATATAGTGTTCCCAGGGGTTCTTACCGGCCTCAGCAAGCGGTACGTCATTTGCGCCACAGACGGTAATCATTTTCAGGACTGGACGCAGATTTTTTAACTGCGCCTTCCAGTCGGCTCGCTCAGCCTGGTTAGTGGTGGCTAACCAGTGGCATAGGTTGAAGGCTACACCCAGATTGGTGCGATTTACCTGTTGGGCCAGTTGTAGAGCATGGTCTGCTCGTTCGAGCCAGAAGTTGTAATGCGGATACAGGGCTACTTCCAGCTTGTTTTGAACGGCAAGGTCAGCCAGCTGACGTAACAGTCGTACGGCCACCGTATTACCTGCCGTATCGGATGGAACGTAGGTTTTGCGTTCGCTGATGATAAACGGTGAAACGATGGTTTTTGAACCACGTAGCGCCTGCAGGCAGTCGATTAAGCGCGGGTCTATCGGGCTGTCTAAATCCAGTCGTACGTAAAAATAAGATCCGGTGAACGTATGTTTATCCAGCGCGGCTTTCATGCCAGCAAATGAGTCGATCTGGTTGATCTCTACCCCATCGTAACCCAGTTCTTTGATCAGCGCGACCTGCTCATCGAACGTATCATAGACAGAATCGCCCCGGATGCCATTATGCAGAGAGAAAAACGGGTTGTCAATCGGTCGAACCTGCTGACCAAAGCCCGTCGTTGTCAGGACGACAAGGCAGAATAAGAATAGAATTTTATTCATAGCGGCTGACTGTAACTGATTACCGGATCGACTGATCGGTTCGTTTGCGCCCATCTCGACTACAGCGCCCAGGGCTTTCGGGCCAGCGGGGCTACCACAAGCGCATTCGCTGCGTTGTTACCAATAAACTGTTCTTTTTCAGGATTCCAGGCCAGTTTTTCTCCGATCTGACAGGCAATCAGACCAATTTGCGAAATGGATATGGTTCGGTGGCCAACCTCGATCGGTTCGAGTGTTTTGCGACCGGTTTTGACAGCCTCAATAAAATCAGGTTTGTCCCACAATGTCTTCGAGAGGTCCAGCTCGTTTTCGCCGGGTTTCGATGTCAGTATGGCGGGGTTACTGCAACGGACCACACCCGGATACCCATCGACCTGAATCCATCCTTCTGAACCGGTGTAGCGAATGCCTGGCTTACTGGCCGGAGTTTGCTGACAGCTCAACTCAACGCCATTGGCGTATCGGTAAGTCACCTGAAAATTGATCATTGAGTTCCAGAGGCTCTTGGGAAACTCGCCCTTTCCCTGAACTTCCACCGGCCCTGAATATTCGGTGTTGTTTGCCCACTGCGCCATGTCGAAATAATGAGCACCCCAGTTGGCAATCATTCCTTGTGCATACGTATCGACCCGCATCCAGTTTGGCCGTTTCGTCAAATCGAAGGGCGTATGCACGCGCATATCGGTATAAGGTACGTAGGGAGCTGGCCCTAGCCAAAGATCGTAATCGAGTTCTTTCGGGACGGGCATATCGGCCTGTGTCGACACAGGGGCCGGGTCAGATGGAAACGAAATTTCGATTTTCTGCAACGTACCGATACGTCCGTTACGCACTAGCTCTACCGCCTGATTTTGCTGCCGCACCGACCGAAACTCGCTGTCGGTCCGATTGACGACGGCATTTTTTTTCAAGGCATCGACCAACGAACGCCCTTGCCCGACGCTCATGCTGAGCGGCTTCTCACAGCTAATGGCTTTCTTAGCATTAGCGGCCAGAATCGCCATCGGTACGTGCCAGAAGTCGGGTGTTGAAATCATGATGGCATCGATATCCTTCCGGGCAATGATCTCCCGAAAATCACGGTGCATGGAACAGCCTTTGTATCCGCCTTTCGGAGCTACCTTAGCGTAGTGACTGTCGACCACCGTTCGGGCTTTCTCCAGACGCCAGCTATCGACGTCGCATACCGCCACCACCTGTGCATCTGCTACGTCGAGCAATCCTGGAATCCGGCCGCCCGCATCCAACGTAGTGCCTTGTAAGTTCTGACCGTATCCCTGTCTGCCAGTCCCGATCAGGCCAACCGTAATGCGGCTGGAAGGCGGATTAACCCCCAACACCGACGCTGGCACAATTGTAGGCATACCAAAACCTACAGTTGCCAACGCTGATTTTTCAATGAAGTTTCTACGGTTCATTTCGGAGCGATTTAACGATTGACGGTCATTTGTCGAAGCCGCGATTCCAAGCTGGATTACTTTAACTCCCTGATTTTTATGTTCCGGAAAGCGGCCGGATGTCCGTGGTCCTGCAGAAGTATGTGACCTTCGGGGATACGCGCGTAGCCGGGGTAGTCCTTAAACTTACTCTCAATAACCCCCTGGCGAAACCGGTCGGACGTGCGATCAACATCAAGCACCTTTTTTCCGTCGAGCCAGTGCTCGATGTGGTTACGGTTCACCACAATCCGTGACTGATGCCATCGATCTACCTGAACGTCGGGTTTATCGGCCGCGATAACTTCATAAATGGAAGCCGTCTTCAGATCGGCGGGCAAATGCTTGTCGTTGTAGATGTAATTGGCATCGTCAATCAACTGGTATTCATAGGCTGGTTGCGAGCCTTTGGGTTTGGGTAGCCGCTCTTCAACAAAGTATTTCACGCCACTATTCCCGTTCTTCCCGATCTTCCAGTCAAACACCAGATCGAAGTTGTGGTATTTTTTCAGGGTCACGATGTCACCCGCGTCAGCCGATTCAGCACCATCTTTCATCTCAGCATGTAATTCACCATTGCTTACTTTCCAGCCCCGTTCGGGAAACCGATCACCATAAGCAGCCCGCCAGCCACTGGTCGTTTTACCATCAAAGAGTAATTGCCAGCCATCACGCTTTTCGGCGGCCGACAACGTATTGATTTGCGCGTTCAGGTTAATTAACGGAAATAATACAAAGAAAGATGGGATAAGACCTAGTCGCATATATTGGATTATTTCAGGCAAAACTAGAAGACAACTGATAGAACTCGCTATCAAAAAGTTTGCAAATACTTCGTATATTTTTGCACTCTTGGGTAGAACTATGCAAAAATTAGAAAAGCCCAGTTCATTAGCCGTATGAAGCCGCTCTTATTGAAAGTAACAGAAAATGCTCAATTCTCCTTTCATATCCGCCATGAACGAGCGCCGTTTTTCGATAATCCGTGGCATTATCATCCCGAAGTGGAGTTAACCTTAGTGTTGCAAAGCACAGGGCTACGCTTTGTAGGGGATAGTATTGAGCGATTTGATGCCGGAGATTTAGTCTTGCTAGGCCCCAATCTGCCCCATTACTGGCACAATGATGCTCGTTATTACAACTCCGTTTCAATGGAGTCGGCTGAAGCGATCATCTTAAGGTTCCGATCTGACCTCTGGGGACGCGACTTTTTAAAGGCTCCTGAACTGGCCGCTCTTAACAGCCTGTTCAACCAGGCTACCTTCGGTATACATTTCAGCCCAGACGTAGCGTACGAAGTTCAACGGATGTTAACAAGTTTACTGGTAGCCACTGGCCTGGAACGGATGAGCCTTTGGCTACGTATCTTTGGCCTATTGGCTAGTACGCCCAATCGTCGCAGGTTGTCTCAAAAAGCCTTTAATGGTACAAAACCAGCCGAGGACTCGGAGCGTATCAATCACGTATTAGCGTATATTCAGGAACACATGAAGCAGGATATCCGATTAGCTGATATAGCAGCTACAGCTAATATGAATCCGGCCGCATTTTGCCGTTATTTCCGGCAGCAGACAAACAAAACGTTTGTTGAGTTACTTACAGAATTACGTATTAATTACGCTTGTAGACTACTCATTGAAACGCAGCGCGACGTAGCAGAAATTTGCTTTGAGAGTGGCTTTCGAAACGTACCACACTTCAACTACCTGTTTAAAATCCACAAAGGCACATCGCCAACACTGTTTCGACAATTAAGGCATTAATTCGGAGAGATGCTTCCCGGTTTGTAGCAGACGCCGACAAAGTTATTGTTACTTGCTAAGATTCTATACTTAACCTTCTGTTGTATGTTAGGCAAGCAACCCAATAGCCCATTTACTGTAGTAACTCATTGGTGATGGTTAACGTATAATCCACTTTCTGACAACCATGGTCCGCTTCGGCCGGATTATGCTTCCGCTTGAGCCACAGCGCCGTCTGCACCGGATTCTGCCTATAGATCACGTTTCGTTGACCAGCCACCAACGTGTATAAGCCAAAGCTGGTAAACGTATCGGCTGGGTGAGGGCTAGACCCAAAACTGGCATCTTGCCCAATCAATACCCGTTGCCCACTCGCAATGACCATGGCTGAGTCTAGTTGCTGGTTGAGCACGGGCCCCACAAACGCAACCGAAAGACTCCGGCTGCTTTGATTATCCAGATAGTAAAACGTAGCTCCTACGCAGCCATCTATTTGTCGATCGACCGATTCGTTTTGGCAAGAGAGGCTAACAATCAGGAAAATAAGGAGATAAGTAAGTTGGTTGTTCATCACCTAGCAACGAGTAGTTTGATTCTACTGATTCCCTCTGGGTATATACGGTTGCAATGAGTCCATTTTGCTTACTGAACAGCAAAAATGTATAGGCTTCCATTTAATATTTTCTCAACTAAGAGGGCGTTTTTAAAACGGCAAAACAAGCAGTTTTTGAATACATCGAGGTTTGCCGGGCCGCCGGAGCAGTACAATCCGGAGGCATTCAGCGTTGGGCTATCTTTCCCCTTTCGACTAGTATAACAAGCAATATCAAAATGTTGCTTAGAGATTTGTCCAGTGTTTTGTTGCAAGTCCAATCTCAAATATCCTGACGCTTGAGATCCCTTCTCCATCGGGATGACAGAACACGATGATTTAGAAAATTCTAAACAACTTCTTTGTCAAAGATGATGGCTGAGGAATTGTACAAACTTGTTCACGGATTTATAGTAATTCGACATATCAGAGCAGAAAGGAAATTAACGTAGCAACGTAACAACACCTCGCCTTGGGATTACTACGTTTTTCTGATCGACGTATTCAAAGTAGTACATATAGGTGCCCGCATTTGCTAGTTGGCCCTGATACATGCCATCCCACCAGACATCGGAATCCTGTACCGAGAAATTTTCCTTCGCGAATATAACTTCGCCCCATCGACTATAAATCGCGAACTTTCGAATGGTGTAGTTCACTTTGTGGCCGGAAATTATCTTAAACTGATCATTTACTCCATCGCCATTGGGCGTAAAAGCATCGGGTACGTAAATGTAACAATCTCCGGAAGCGTTGATAACTGTCTCCTGCGTTGACATACAACCCGCTTCATCTCGTGCCGTAACGGTATAACTCCCCACAGCCAGCCCCTGAAACGTAGCATTCGCCTGAAACGGCTGTCCATTGATCGAAAATTGCCGGTTGCCACGTCCACCCGATGCGCTTATGGTTATGGCTCCATCGGGGTTAGCACAACTGGCTTGCGTAGCTTGTACGTTATCAATGCGGGGAGGACTTGAATTACCAACTGTTGCCGTTTGACTGCTGGTGCATCCGCCGTCTTTTACCGTAATGGTATAGGCTCCGCCAGTCAGATTCTGAAAGGTGGAATTCGCCTGAAACGGCTGATTATTGAGTGAAATTTGTCGATTCGTAGTTGCGCCTAAAACCGTTACGGCCAATGTGCCGTTGGCCTGATTACACGTAGCATCCGTTGGTCGTAAGCTAATCTGAATCACTTTTCGACCAATTGCTACGTCCTGTTTTACCAGACAAGCGCCATCTTTAACGGTAAATGTGTAGTTGCCGACGGCCAGATTGATAAATGTGGGCGTGATCTGAAAATTCTGGCCATCAATCGAAAATTGGGGAGCGCCACTCCCACCCGATACGTTCGCGATCAATGTTCCGTCGGTCTGGTCGCAACTAGCCGCCGTTACGTTTATGCCATTAATACGCGGCAGATTTTTATTGCCTACCGTTGCCGAATCACTGACAAGGCACTCGCCATCTTTTACAGTCACTTTATAGCGTCCGCCAGCCAGATTCAGGAACGTAGGTGTAATCTGAAAAGCCTGCCCGTTTATGGCATACTGCATGGCACCACTTCCGCCCGAAACACTAAGCGACAACGCACCATCGGCCCGACCGCAACTGGCATCTGTGGGTTGTATGCGGGCAATGGTAGGTGGGTTTCGGGTGCCCACGGTGGCCGTCTGACTAAGAATACAGCCCCCATCCTGCACCGTTACGTTATAATCGCCTTTGGCCAGATTCAAAAAAATAGGGCTACTCTGGGTAGGACGTCCGTCAATCTTGTATTGTTTGGCCGCTCCTCCGCCTGCTACGTTCACGGTTATTGTTCCGTCGGCACGACCACAACTGGCCCCTGATGGATTGACCGACTGTATGGTAAAGTTTTTACCCGCCGGTACCGGTGTCAACGATAACTCATCGAAGTAGCCATCGTTTGCTGTACCCGTTCGACGTTTTGCCAGCAAACGAACCTTGATTTTTCTGGCTTGCGTCGATACGATTATGTGGTGCGAAATCAACCGCCAAGTTGTGCCGTTATAAAAGCCCAAAGTTTTTGATTCAAGTACGTTATTGTTACCATCCAATATTTCAAGTATAACTGTCGACTCATCTGGTGGCGATTGCGGGTATGAACGAACATAGCCGGTAAACAGAAAACTTTGATTTCCGAGCGCAATCGCACAGGTGTAATCATCCAGCGGAATGGTCTGGGCCAACTCTGCGTCGACCAGATTACCCGCAAAGAAAAACCCTTGACCACTATAAGGCTGAGCACCCGAAACCGAATTAGTCCACTCATTACCAACAACTTCTACCCAATTCGGAATTTTACCATTAACCAACGGCAGGTCACAACCCGGATTTAGAATTAGATTCTGAGCCTGCACAAGCGTCGACAATGACATTAATAGACATAGTAGCGATGCTTTCATTACAGGCTATGGCTTACGTAAACATATCTCCACATACAATAGCTATTTAACCAATACACAATCATCTGCAAACCAGCCACTTAATTTATAGTATTTAGTTCAAATTCCATTAAAAATCACTTTTATACTATCGGCGAATCGTTCTTGTTAGTATCTGGAAGCCACGACCAATTATTTACTTATCCACAAAAACAGACAGTTATTATTTCATTTACATACAATTTATATACCAGTATTATCAAACATATAGCTGTTTATCAAACTAATAGACACCAGTTGCGGTAAAACAACAAAAAACACGCCCTATTTAGAAGCGTGTCTCTTGCTTTAATTCTCTAGTAGTAATCGTTTGGGCGGCTATTTATAATACGGGTTTCCTAATGAATCGATTCTGGCCCATGGATAATGCCACTTGTCCATATACTCGTTACCAGCCAAAAAGCTATCGTCGGCGTCTTTTAATTTCTTGTTCAGCAACGTATCTAACTGTTTCTGTATCTGCGCCATTTTGGGCTGGTTCGCTACGTTGGTTAGCTGATGCGGGTCTTGCTGGTTATCATATAAAAGCCAGGGACCTTTCAAATCTCGGACATACGTATAACGCGACGTGCGTACACCCCGATACTCACGACCTCCCCGACCATAATTCCACTGATGAAAGGGTACAATACAGGCAATCAGAGCCGCATCGTCGGGACGTGGGGCACGTGGCTGACGTATCAACGTAGCGTAATCACTTCCCTGAACACTGGCTGGAATCGATTGTCTGGTCAGCGACAAAAGGGTTGGCATTACGTCGGTAAGCGTGATAGGTACGTCGAGCGTGCCGCCTTTACGACCCAGACCAGCCGGATATTTAAGCAGAAACGGAATACGTATCGATTCATCCCAGGGCTTCTGTTTGTTCAACTCTCCCTGCGAGTACAACATATCGCCGTGATCAGACGTAAAGATGAAAATGGTATTCTCATCCAGATTAGCCCCTTTCAATGCTGCTTGCAATCGGCCAATGCAATCATCGAGCGCGTTGATATGGGCGTAATAACCACGTAGCGCGCGCCGGGCATCGGTTGTATCTTTTGTTGCTACGTTAGGCCGTAGCGCGATGGGCCGACCTGCGTATTTCTGCCGATATTCTTTAGGTGCTGTCTGATACGGATCATGTGGAGGGCCCCACGCAAGCACCATCAGAAAAGGATCGTTCCGTTTTTTGATCATGAAGGCAATGGCCGAATCCGTCTGACTAATCGCGTCATATTGTTGCCACACAAACCGCTTATTGACCTCGTTATAATACGGCGAATCGTTGTAGTTATGCGTGCATTCGAGGGCACGCCAATAGTCAAATCCTTGTCGGCGGTCGGCTGGTATGGGAGCCAGACGACCCGGTGCAAAGTCTTTTGCCATGCCCCCGTTGATGTGCCATTTTCCAATAAAACCCGTCTGGTATCCATTTTCCTTGCAGACCTCAGCCAACGTAACAGCTTCGCTACGTAGTGGGCGGTCGTTGTAAAAAACGCCGTGTTTGTGGGCGTGCTGCCCCGTGAGCATACTGGCTCGGCTCGCAGAGCAAACCGGCACCGATGCTACACAGTTTCGTGCGTTGAGCGATTCGCCGGCCAGCTTGTCAAGATTGGGCGTAATAACATCGCGATTTCCGGCATACCCAAACGCTTCGGCCCTCCACTGGTCGGCCATAACGATAACGATATTGGGTTTACGAGGCTCGGCCGGAACCGACTGAACAGGTTTATCGGTAGAAACTGACAGCAAGTACATGCAGCCAGTCAGAAGGGCGCTACCTACGCCTATGGGCAAATAATTCATATACGTAGCGTGGTTTGTCTAGATTATTGTGCAGCCGCTTTAAGTCTATCGAACGTAGGCAATAGGCTATTTTTCAATCCTTTGCCTCGGGGCAAAATGGCAAGATTGGTCAGTTCCTGTGGATCGTTATTCAGGTTGTACACTTCCTCGTATGAATCAGCAGGTTCTCGTAAATTGAAGTAATGCACGTACTTGTTGTCTTTGCTCAAAACGCCTTCCGATTGCGGAATAAATACAGTCGGCAGATTAATTAAGTGCTCGAAAAAGAACTCCGTCCGCCAGGGAGTCTTCTGATTGTCCATTAACGACGTCAGGCTACGTCCCTGCATCCGTTTCGGCACCGGAACCCCGGCGAAAGTGAGTAAGGTAGGAGCCAGATCGATGTTCAGAGTATACTGATTGGAGGTACGTCCGTGCCAGGTTGGACGACGAGGATCGTAGATAATAAGCGGCACCCGAATTGACAATTCGTGACCGTACCATTTATCAGCAAAACCGTATTCGCCCAAATAAAACCCGTTATCGCTGGTATAGACAATGATAGTATTCTCAGCCAGTCCACGCTCCTGAAGCATCCGACGCAGTTTTCCCACTACGTCATCGACGCCCGAAATGAGCCGATAGTATGACTTGGTCGTTTGCTGAAACATCGAGTCAGTAGCGTAGCGACGTTGCCAACGGACGCGGGATTCATTTTTGTCGTTATGGCGGAACCAGTCAGGAAATTGCTTATAATATTTTTCGTCGGAAGCTGCCGGGCGTTTTAGCGTCTGATTCTGATACCATTCGTCGAAACGGTCGGCATACGGAAACTCGATTTTAGCCGCGTCCTGCGCGTGGGGAGCTTTGAAACTCACCGACAGACAAAACGGCTTTCCATTCGGGTTCGCCGTCAGAAATTCGTCCATCTGCTGACCCATCAAATCCGTCAGGTGAATCGGATTTCCCTGTGCATCTTTCGCGGCATATTGCCCCTGCCCTTTGAAGCCTTTCCAGTAATCATACTGACTTTCAGGCATTTCGTCACCAACGCCATATTTACCGATAAATCCGGTTCGGTAGCCATTCTTACGTAGCAACAGCGGATACGTCTGCGCCAACGCCGAGTCTGAAAAGGTTTTCGCAAAATCGACAATTCCATGCCGACGAGCGTATTGGCCACTTAAAATACTGGCCCGACTAACGGCGCAGATGGGTGTTGTTACGTAGGAACGTTGAAAATAAAACCCATCACGCGCCAGCTTATCAATGTTGGGCGTCCGAATTGTGGAGTTACCCGCCACACCCAATGCATCCCAACGCTGGTCATCGGCAAGAAGGAAAATAATATTGGGCGGGTTTGCCGGAGCCGAAGTCTGGAGCACTGGCGGACGTAGCGCCACGGCGGCAACAACTATTAAAAGTAACGTAGCAAAGCGTATCACAAGAGAAGGGGTTGAGTAATTAAATATTGTTTATTTGAAATAAGTTTTATCAAAAGATTACCCCCCCTGACCATTGATTCAAGTTCAGAATAAGGCAATGAGTTAGTCTCGGCGTGCCCCCTCCTTGTTTTAAGGAGGGGGTTGGGGGTGGTAAATACGCTCACTCCGTCTTAATACCCCGGATTTTGCTGTAACTGATTGACAGATACTTCAATTACCGGAATCGGTGCCAGCAATTTATTCGTGTTTAATGTGTATGATTCCGGGTACAGGAATGTCTTGGCTGCTTTTTCGCGTCGGCCGTGGGCGGTCATTACCTCGATTGCCTTTCCCGTACGTTTCAGATCGTACCAGCGCTGATTTTCAAAGCAAAACTCAGTCTGACGCTCTTTGGCAATCAGCGTTTGTAAAGCCGTTTTGTCGAGCCCTGTCAATGCGTTTGTCATGCCCGCTCGTGTACGTACCTGCTGCACATACGGAATGGCTTCGGCTGAGCGGCCTAGTTCGTTCAATACTTCGGCATACATCAGCAGTACGTCGGAGTAACGTAGTACCGGCAGATTATCGCCCGAACGGTCGTCGGGGGCGCTGATTGGCGCTTTGTATTTATTGCAATACGCAATTGGCCGCACCTGCGAATCCCAGTCTGCCCCCGTCCAGAAGCCAATCGATACGTCTTTTCGCTTATCGCCGGTTTCGAATGCATTGATCAAATCCTGCGTTGGCTGATTCCAGCCCGCGCCGATGATGTTGATATTCGGACGTTTGGTAACGGCACCGGCCGATGTATGTGGCGCAAACAGGAAAATGAACCGATTGGCAAGGTCGACGCTGTTTTCGGAATATTGAATGGCAAAAATGGTTTCCTTGAAGTCTTTGCTAGCCGGATTAAAGACATCTGCATAATTGGGCAGCAGGCTATATTTTCCGGCACTAATCACCGATTTCAACACCGTTTCGGCTTCGGCATAATTAGCCCGAGTCAGATACACTTTCCCCAACAAAGCTAGTGCCGCCGTTTCGTTGGCCCGACCGTTTTCTGCTACGTCGCTGGCTTTGGCGAAGTGAGTAGCAGCCTGTTTCAGATCGGCAATAATGGCGTCGTAAACCTGCTGTTCCGTCGACCGTTTCACACCCACCGCATCCAGCGATGCAATTGGGGTCAGCACCAGTGGTACACCTCCAAACTGCCGAACAAGGTTGAAATAATATAACGCCCTTAGAAACAGCGCTTCGCCCGCACAACGGTCTTTAAACGACATTTTCGACCAGCTCACACCAGTACGGTCCAGTTCGGCCAGCAGCTTATTGCAGCGCGTAACGCCGTTGTACGACAGGTTCCAGAAGTTCGAATACGCTACGTTGTCCGATACCAGAATAAACTGGTCGATCACACCACGCGATGCTTCGCCCGTGCGGGTATTGTTCTGAAAACTGGCATTATCAGAAATTAGCTCAGCCAGTACCCAGTGAAAGTTCTTTTCGTAATCCCGCATCGGAACGTAGCAACCGTTCGCCAGCAGAATGTATTCAACTTCACTTTTGTAGAAATTCCCTTCGTTCAGTGTTGCTTTCGGATACAATTCCAGAAATTTATTGGAACAACTCGACAATACGAACAGGATAAACGTACCAATTATGTATTTCATAATGAGTGCTTTTTAAAAAATGGATAATGACCGACGTAGCAGAAAATAGTATAGCAGCTACCAGTCAATCAGCTATTCGTTTTCATTATCCATTGTATTTTTCCTATGAATTAGAATTGCAGATTAAGCCCTACGGAAGTGGTACGTGCCAGCGGATACGACGACATATCGAAACCCGGCGATAACGTATTGTTGATGTCACGCGACTGAGCTTCGGGGTTGGCACCTTCGTATTTGGTGAACATCGCCAGATTTTGAATCGTCAGGTAGAAACGTGCGCCACTGATGAAGCCTGATTTCTTGACCAGATTGTCGGGCAGCGAGTAGCCCAACGATACGTTGGCAATCCGCAGGAACGTAGCATCTTCAACCCACAACGTATTGACCCGGTGGCCCCAGCTTGGCGTCAGTTTAGGCACGCCATACAACAGACCCGTTCCCGGACTGGCCGTACTACGCCAGCGATTGACCCACTCCTGCCGCACGTTGAAAAAGCCCTGTAGGTTATCAACCGTTTGCCGTAAGCCGTTCATTACCTGACCGCCCGATTGTCCATTTATGATAATACCAAGATTGAATCGTTTGTAAGTCAGGTTATTAGTTAGACCGAAGGTGAATTTGGGGTGTGGGTTACCGATGATGGTGTAATCCAGTACGTCGTTAATTGTCCCGTCGCCGTTGACGTCTTTGTATTTCGGATTACCTGCATAAACCTGCTGCGTTTTGATCAGATTCGGATTGGCAATGTCTGCATCGGAATAAATTCCTTCAAGCACAAACCCGTAAAACTGACCAATGGGCAAACCAACCACCGTTACGTGCGTTGGGTTATTGTCGTTATTTCCCGACAGAATACGGTCGCCGTTGTCGTTCAGGGCCAGCACTTTGTTCCGGTTGATGGCGATATTGGCGTTTACGTCCCAATTCAATGCACCCGTTATTGGCCGACCTCCCAACGAAATTTCGACACCCCGGTTACGCACATTTCCTTTGTTGACCACCTGCGTATTGAAACCCGTAATGGCTGGAATCACATCGTTCAACAGCATATTCCGGCTGATTTTGTTATAGTAATCGAGCGTGAACGATACGCGACCGTTGAGCAACTCCAGATCCAGACCGCCGTCTACCTGCTCCGATTCTTCCCAAGTCAGGTATGGATTCGACAAACCAACATAAGACGCTGTAACCTGCGTATTACCAAACACATACGAACCGGGGGTTATAGACGCCAGATGCGAATAATCGCCAATATTATTGTTGCCGCTACGTCCATAACTCACTCGCAGTTTGAGGCTGTTGATGATCGGATTATTCCGCAAAAACTCTTCTTCTGAAATACGCCACGCACCGGCTATCGACGGGAACGTAGCGTAACGACTCTGCAAACCAAACCGCGACGAGCCGTCGGAACGTACCGTTGCCGTTAGCAGGTATTTGTCTTTGAATCCGTAATTGATACGTGCCAGATACGAAATAATACTCCATTCATTCACCGTTTGATTCCACGTATTGATGGCCGGAGCGGCATTGATGGTCTGTACCAGATCGTTGGGGTATGGCCCAGCGTTAATCGACATATTATTGGTCGTACTTTTCTGCGTCGTATAACCGGCCAAAGCTTCAATGCGGTGAGTATTCTGGAAGACTTTTTTGTAGGTCAACGTATTTTCGATGAGCCAGTTAAAATTGTCGCTGTTCTGATTGGCCGAACTTCCCGTTCCGGCAACTGGCGCGCGGTTAGAACCACCTACCGTGCTAGGTACGTACTGCGTAAATTTAGACGTCGACCAGATCGTGTTGAGCGATGTTTTAGCCGTCAGTTCCGGCGTAATATTCCATTCAACAAAGGCCAATCCCAGATTCTGGAATTGCTTTTGAGCCTGCGAGGTTTCGCGCAACACAAACAACGGATTGGCAAAACTCCAGGCCGAATGATACTTGCTCTGTGGCGACGTCAGGTACGGAATCAGATTACCGTTGGCATCATACGGCGACAAAACCGGGTTGGCCCACGTAGCAACACCAATCACGTCTTCGCGACTGGTATTGGTATTCGTACGATTCTGAATGATGAATGATGGTTGAAGCGAAGCCCCGATTTTAATGGTTTTCCCAAGATTCGATTCCAGCCCTAAACGGGCGCTGTACCGCTCGATGCCTGTATAACGTAGCACACCGTCCTGCTTAAAATAGCCGAGTCCTACGCTTAGCCGCGAATCTTCCGAACCTTTGTTGATATTTATGTTATAATCCTGAATAGGGGCCGCTTGAAGTAACAAATCATACCAATCGGTGCCTTTCCCAACCAGTTGACTCGGATTCCGATATTCGACCGGATAATCGTCGAGGGTTGGTTCGCGGTTTTCGGCGCGTCGAACAGCGATGTCAATTTTATTCCGTTGTAAATCAACAAATTCCTGCTGATTCATCATGTTAGGCCGACCTTTCATTGGCACCTGCTGCACACCACGCATTACACTGGCGGTTACCTGTGTTCGGTTATATTGGCCTTGTTTGGTCGTAATCATCACGACCCCATTCGAGCCACGCGAGCCGTAAATGGCTGTCGATGAGGCATCTTTCAGAATGGTAATCGACTCAATATCATTGGGGTTGATGAGCAGCAATGGGTTCAGGTTCTGATTTAGACCCGACGAATATGGCATTCCATCCACTACGTAGAGCGGCTCATTGCCAGCCCCAAGCGAACCACTTCCCCGAATCCGCACCGACGTACCGGCACCGGGCGCACCCGACAACTGCTGAATTTGCACACCGGCCACCTGACCAATCATTTTCTGGTCGAGCGTCGAAACTGGTAAATCTTTAATCGCCGTTTGGTTAATAGCGGCTACCGAACCTGTTACGTCGCGGGCGCGTTGGGTTCCGTACCCAACCACGACAACTTCTTTAAGCGCTTTCGTATCGGTTGCGAGAATGACCGACAACGTAGTACGATTGCCGACAACCTCTTCCTTCGACAGATAGCCTACGAATGAGAAAACCAACGTAGTGGCTTTGTCAGGAACAGAAATTTTAAATGCGCCCGACGCATCGGTTGTGGTTCCCTGCGTGGTTCCCTTAACCAGTACGTTAACCCCCGGAAGACCTTCGCCCCGCTCGTCGGACACCTTACCCGTAATTACCTCAACCGCCAACGTAGCAGTTGAGGTGGACGTGTTTATCGTACTGGCAGAAGCAATTTGGGCAGTCAATACGTTACTAGCATTTGCCACTAGAGCCTTATCGCCCACTGGCTCTGGGTTATGGGCAGACAGTTCTTTTTTACGCTCTTTTTTATCAGTCAGAATCAGGTAAAATCCTTCTTTCACCTTTCGGTAGCGAAGCCGATTTGGTATCAGCACCTTATCAAGATTATACTCAACTTTCCGATGATAATCCAGATCGGCAGTCGACACGGTGATGTTATCAATCAGGCCACCTTCAAACAAAATATCAACTTTATAATGCGTTTTGATGGCCTGAAGCACGTCGCGAAGCTGGCGATTGTCGGCCGTAATTCGGGCTGTTTTCACCGATAACGGCTGTTGCCACGCTACTAGCTGCGACCAAGCATTAACTCTATAGAAAAACAAGGGAATTAGTAACAGCCCTGTTCGAAGAAGAAATAGATTTTTTTTCATTGACTGTAAAAGGAAGTATTAATTAGTCTCGATCTTTCAGGATTACCTTATCGGCCTGCTGAATGACGGTAAGGTCGAACAGCTCCGATACGGTTTGCAGTAATTCATTGGCACTAGCGGCCTGCAATGAGCCAACCAGCGTTCGGCGAGCCAGTGAATCGCTGGCTATTTCTACGCGTACGCCATACGTATCGGCTACTAACTGACCAAATTCCGACAGCGGCATGTTATCAAAAATAATCCGATGTTCTTTCCAGGCCAGATGCGGTTGTGTCCAAACCTGATGATGCAACTGCGGACGATTTTGCCGATTCATCGTTACCAGATCGCCGGGTTTTAGCATGAGTTGTTTGCGTGTGTTCCCAACTAGATAGTCCATCTGAATACGGCCCTTGTGCAGAACAACTTTAGCCCGATTTATTCGGGCCGATACGTTAAATTCGGTACCATGCACCACTACGTTAAACCCGCTGGCTGTCTGAACGACAAACTTCTGTGCATCGGCCCGGTGCTGAACCGCAAAAAAAGCTTCACCCGCTAAATTCACTTCGCGCGACCGTACGCCAAATCCAAATCGGGGCACACGTAACGTTGAGTGTGCGTTGAGTGTTACTACGCTTCCGTCTGTCAGGCGAATCGTTTTCGTTTCGCCATAGGCTGTCTGATATATTCTGTACATCAGCCAGTTACGACTCATCCAACCGCCAATTGTTAACACCAGAAATACAGCGGCTGCCATCATCCACCAATAGGGCCGTGTAACACGTCTGGTAGACATTTCGGTTGGTTGTACTGTATGAAACTCATTCGCCGTATTCGCATTCATGTATGCTTCGAAACGCGCAAGGGGTTTCTCCACCTCAGGTTCGTAAATGGGCAACTGCTTTTCCCATTCTACCAGCCAGATATAATATCGATCCTGATTCGCTTCATCTTTCAGCCATTCGTCAATCATCCGACGTTGTAAGGGCGTCGTTTTATTGTCGAAGTGAGCAAAAAGCAATGATTTATAATCAGAAGAAGTCATAACGGTGCTGTGGTCTTCAGAATACAGACAAATTTTACCAGAAAACTACGTAGTGAGTACTTAAAAAAAATCGCTTAACAGTTGGGACGACCACGACATAAACAGCATCAGCAGCCACTGATTCTTTAGCCCGTCGCGGATTGTAGCCAGTGCTTTGGCTATGTGAACTTCAACCGTACGTACCGATACGTCCATTTGCGTAGCAATTTCCTTTGTACGTTTACCCTCGAATCGATGTAGAATAAATGCGTTTCGGCATTGAGGAGGCAGGGATGCAACCAGTTCATCGATACGGCCATATAGTTCGTTATAGCGCATAATCGATTCAGGGCCATCGGCGGCAGAAACAGCGTGTTGGTCAGCCGATTCTAAAGCTGTCGACTTCTTAAACTCACTGGACAGATAATTATAGGCGCTATTCCGCACGGCCCGAAACAGGTACGCCCTAAACGAGCGATTGACCGATGTAAAAGCCTTGGTATTCCAGAAGGTGTAAAAAACATCCGAAACCAGATCTTCCGCTATTTCTTTCGAGTACACGAACCGCACGGCATGTGTGCACATGGGCTTGTAGTACAACTGAAACAGGAGTTTACACCCCTCCTGCGGATTTTCGGCAAAGGCACCTCGGATAAATAATTCCGTATCAGGCAAATTTTCATCTTGCTGATACGTAGCACCCAATGACAATTCTTGCTCGCCCTGAGGGCTCAGTGATGGGGACGTAGTGGGCCCATCGGGCGTATGAACGGTAAAAGCAGCTTGCATAGATTACGGCAATTGCCACCTTGGGTTACGGGTTTATAGAGATAGACAAACTCGACTCAAAAACTACGTAGTCAATACTGCGTTTTTTTGAGAAAAAATTAGACAAATCTTTTTTAACAACAAAACTAAATATCCCATAGATTTAGTAGGTTTAAATAAACGAATCAGGTCGATTCGGCGCAAAAGTAGTGAATCATCAATGATTCACTTTCTATCGATCAGAATATTATTCTTTTTGTGTCATTCCGACGACAGGAGGAATCTCAAGTTCTCATAGTAGGAAAGTTGAGATTCCTCCTGTCGTCGGAATGGCAAAGACTATACTACAAAAACCTTAAAATCAACCTATTAAACCAAAATCACAGGCAACTAAAATTCATCAGATTAACTACCATAAAAAAAGCCAGAGCAAAGCTCTGGCCCTTTCTTGCGACACCAATATTGAGATTACGTATTGCCATGATAGGGCCAACTCCTGACTACACAGCCACCCTACCTGACAATGTTAGACCGATTTATTTATCGTAGTCAGTATTTTGCGGATCGAAGTTTGTCCAGCCTTCGAGCCAGTTGTCTGTACCATTAAAAGCACCCCGGTAAGGAGCAGCCGTGAAGAACGAATCAGCTATTTTGCCACCTGTGATTGCATTACCAGCTACCAGTAAAGAAGATGCAGCTTGTGGACGCAGGTTTGGCGCAGTTAGGTTAAACGTAGCTGAGTTAAGCAGTAACGAAGCCAGATCGCTCGAAGCAATAATTGTGTTTTTACGAGCAGCTGCGTTGAAATAAGCCGTAGCTTGATCGTTGGTGATGGCACCAGCACCACGAACAGCCGTCAGTGAGTTAGCAATCGTAACACCCGCAACTTCAAGGCTACCATTGGTTGCATTTACATACGTACCAGTAGCTGTTCCGTCTAAACGAAGACCTTCTGGCCAGCCAACAAATACCGAGTTGATGATGCTGATAGCGGTGTTACGACGGAGGTGCATAGCCGACTGATACGGGCCGCTGCCGCCTGTGCTAGCTGTAGATGCATTGCTAGGCGTACCGTCTGTCAGGAAAGCACTTACGTTGGCAAACGTTGGTTGCGTAAGGGGCAAGCCATTGTTAGCTGTCAAAGGTACACCAGCCGCGTTCTCGCCTGAGTTAAAGTTATCTGATTCAAAAACGTTCGAAGCCGATTGGTCAGCTACACGTGGATCACGTAGTGCCAAAGCAAATTGTACTTTACCTGTGAAGCCCCAGTCTGTATCGAAATCATCGTCAAAACCACGGTATGCAACCAGATATTTCGCATTTACGGTACCACCGAACCATTCGAACGAATCATCACCGCTATACGAAACCTGTACGTGGTCGATCGTTGTACCGTTACCAACACCGTAAAGTGTCAGACCATTGATTTCGCTGTTTGCTTCGCTGGTCAGTGAAATACCAGCAAATTCGATACGAACGTATTTAAGTGTACCTGAGTTGTCAGCGGCTTCGGTGAAAGCACCTAACTGACCACCAATACCACCTTCTGGAGCCTGACTGGCCGGGCGGTTGTGTGGTGCTCTACCGATAAGAACTACACCACCCCAGTCGCCATATTTACGCTGACCAGCGGCTTTGCTCGATGTGAAAACGATAGGCTGTTGCGCTGTTCCAGCGGCTTGCAGCTTACCACCCTGCTCTACGATTAACGTACCGCCACGCTTGGTTCCTTCTGGATCATCATCAACCGTACCTCCTTTGATAACCGTACCAGGGTTGATTGTCAACGTAACACCAGTTCTGACGCGAACAAAACCTTTAACCACATAAACATTCGTGTTTGTCCAGGTTGTATTCGCTGTAATCGAGCCAGTAATCGAAACAACTGGCTTTGCACTGGTTGTGAAAGCAGGGCCTTGAGCCGTAGCACCGTTAGCGGCTACTGATACAGGGCTTCCGGCGTTGGCAGGTACGGTTACAGTTAATTGCGTTGAGCTGGCGGTAAGAACCGGAGCAACTACGTTTCCGAACGTAACGGTGTTGCTGGTCGGCGTTGCATTGAAATTCGTACCCGTAATTACTACCGTTGCGCCAACAGGTGCCGATGTTGGGCTGATGCTGGTTACGCTCAGAATCGGCGCAGGTGTTTCTTCGTTCTTACAGGCAGCTATGAATCCAACAAATCCGATTCCTAAAACGAGTATCAGGGCCCATCGTTTCATCTGATCCATAGACGACATTATTCTGGTTAGCATAAGATAATTGATTAGTAAAATTTTAAGGAAGTATCGTCCGGCGACCGAAGGTGTAAATACCACTCAGTGTTACGTACTGACCACGACGGAAGCTCCGGAAAACCTGATCGGCGCCAACCGTTTGCGAGGTTAAGTCGCTGCCGATTTTGCCATCTCCGTTGAAGTCCTGTGCGTACCGAACAGCCTGGTTCAGCAGATCCTGAATACCCAGACGTACTTCTATTTTTTTGTTGAATGTTTTGCTGATGTTGAGGTCAATAGCGTGCCGGGGCATTTCATAAATCGTCGGGTTGTTACGTGTACCGACGGCGAAAATCCGGGGGCCATATACATTATACAGTACGTTGAACTGCATACCACTTTTCGGTGCTTCGTAATACAGACCGCCGTTGATCAAGTAAGGCGACTGGTTAGCCAGCGGACGTTCTTTATCGGCCAGATTAGTCAGGACTACGTCCTGAATATTCGACGTAGCATCTGGGGCTTTCACTGTTTCACCTAACGTAACACGGCTGTTGATGAACGAAGCATTGGCAACTACCTGTAAGTTTTGCAGGAACTTGTTGGCCGACTCCTGAAAACCTTTCCGGATTTCTACTTCTACACCGTAGTTGCGGGCCGATGGTGCGTTGATGAACGTGTAGTTAAAGCCATTACCCGTAGGCAACAGGAAGGTTTCGATTGGGTTCGTAAACTGCTTGTAGAAACCAGTCACCGAAATCAGTTCGTTCTGGGTTGGGTAAAATTCCCATTTCGCATCAATATTCTGGATATTAGCCGTTGTCAGCGACGTATTACCGATTACTACAGCCAGCAGGTTGAAATCGAAGTACTGGAATGGAGCCAGCTCGCGAAGTTCAGGGCGGTTAACCGTTGCTGAATAAGCCAGCCGCAGGTTGTGGCGATCATTCAGTTTATGTGTTACGTTAACCGATGGCAGTGGACTGAAAATCTGACGATTTACCAGTTGCACATCTACCCCCCGACGTTGAGTACGTAGCCCCTGTACGTTATATTCTCCCCGGAAACCTACTGTTACGTTTGTTTTTGCACCTAGGTTAATATCACCGCTTACATAAGCGGCACCGTAGGTATTTTCACCCCGATACGAGTCAAGATCAGACGTACCGTCGAGTAACGAGAACCCACCGGGCTGACCGTTTACATTCTGAGCAGAGAATATGCTGTTGATTGATTGTTGTGTAGCCGGATTCGTTACGTCGCCGGTGCTGGCAATGCTTTGATAACCATAAAAACGAGCTGCGTAATCCCGGTTACGGCGTTCGCCATAGATACCAGCACGAACACGGTTTGGCTCACGGTCAGTTGGGTTACCAAACGTGTGTTCGTAATTACCAACCAGCGAAACGGTATGCTCATTTAGCTTTGAATAGAAACGGCCTAAGTCAATTGGGTTTGGCGTCAACGGCGTCACCAGCGTATATACTCCCGACGAACCACTATTTAGCGGAGCCTGATAGCGTGCGCGTTTCCAATCGGGCTCCCAACGACCCGAGTAGCCATAACTTGCCACCCAGTTCACTTTGGTCAGATCGCTTAGTTTGTGATCGCCAGCCAGTTGGGTTGTACCGATGCTCCGGTTTTCGAACCGTTGCGAGTAACTCCGAATATCGGCATTTGAGTCAAAGTTTTGTCCCTGACGTAGTACAGTTTCCTGATTGCCAAGCTGGTTGAACAACGTTTTCCACTCAAGCGTGAAATTCGGCGAGAAACGTAGCGACCAGTTGTGTAGAATACCTAAACGCGACTGACGAGCGTAGTTTGCATCCTTATAATTCTGTGCATATACGTTGGCTGTAGCACCGTTGTCGTATACACTAAAGTCGATGTCAGAAAACTGGTTCGTCAGACTATAGTTGACGCTGGTCAGGTTGCTCACCTGAATCGCGCCAATATCGAACCGGCGGCCTGTGTTTAAGGCAAACCGAATATCGGGAGCTACCGTAGTTGGTACTAATCCCCACGAATTCGGCAGCAGCCGGGCATAAGCCGCCCGTTGTGGTGCACCTAGTGCGTTAAAATCACCTGAATTTTGCGGAAAGCTGGTTGGAATTGTTTGATTAGCAGACCATAGACCCAATGGGCTTAGGCCACCGCGTTCGTGGGTTTGAACCTGCCGACCTGTTGTTCCAGGACGGTAGCCGAGGGTAAAACCAACATCTATAAAGTTACGGTCGGGGCGACGTTTCGTAAAGATTTTTACTACGCCACCGGCAAAATCGCCCGGCATATCGGCGGAGCCTGATTTATAAACAATCATCCGATCCAGAATATTACTTGGGATCAGATCAAAAGAGAATGAGCGCGTTTCTACTTCGGTAGAAGGGGCGATTACATCGTTGATTAATACTGAGTTATAGCGCGAGCCTAAGCCACGAACCAGTACAAAGCGGTTATCCAGAATACTAACACCTGGCACCCGACGAATGGCAGCAGCCGCGTCGCGGTCTTGTGATTTTACAATCTGTTGCGCCGAAATACCAACCGCGATGGGCTTTAATTGCTTAATTTCGGTGATAACGGCGATTTCGGTGTTTGTTGATTTGTTTGCCCGAACAACAACTTCCTGAAGCGATTTTCCTTCTGTTTCGAGTTCGGTGTCGATCACCGTTGCATTTCCTGATTCAACCCGAACACCTGAAATTTCTTTCGTCTTATATGATACGTAGGAGATAACAACTTTATGAGAACCTACGGGAACATTCTGAAGAGTAAAGTTGCCGTCGATATCGGTGGTAACACCTAGCTGTGTTCCGTCAATACGCACTGTACAGCCAATAAGTGCTTCTTTAGTTTTTTCGTCGCGAATGGTCCCTCGGACAATACCTGTTGCGTTATCCCTGGCCTGAACGAATGTACAGAAAAGGGTAAAAATGAGGAGTAATAATTTCTGATTCATGTGTATGTTTTGGTATCGCTTTTTTAGCGTCGCAAAAATACCCTCCCAATATTACCTCAAGATTACGTGAAGGTTATGTTTACGTTAGGCATCACCTACCTGCCACTACATACAACTTGTTGTTACCGAATAATATAATTAAGCAATTTCATTCTTTGTCCGACTATATAATACGTAGCAAAAATGGTGACACGCTTGTGACTAATTCATGCGCTTCTAAAAATTTCAGAACGTATTAATTCATTGTCACTGAGCCGTATTCAGATATAGCAATACGTTAATGTTCCCATAATTAACAGGTAATAGGTACTATATAGATTTGCTTATGCAAGTCAGACCTAATTTCCGAACCATCGTTCTGTCCGACATTCACCTGGGTACAACAGGGTCGAAAGCCAAAGAAGCTGTCGATTTCCTGAAATCATATTCCTGCCAGAAGCTGATTCTAAACGGCGACATCATCGATGGCTGGCAATTGAAGCAATACGGCACCTGGAAAAAGAAACACACCGCGTTTTTTAAAACCGTACTGAAGCAGATTATTCATTACGACACCAAAGTCATTTATCTACGCGGTAATCACGATGATTTTCTGGATCAGGTAATGCCGCTACGTGTTGGCAAAAACTTCTCGATACGTAAAGACTACGTATTGAAATGTGGCGAAAAGCAATTTTACGTCACGCACGGCGATGTGTTCGACTCCGTTACGTCGCAGATGAAGTGGCTAGCCTACATGGGCGATATTGGTTATACATTCCTGCTCTGGCTCAATAAACTCTACAACCAATACCGGGTCTGGCGCGGATTGCCGTATTACTCGCTCTCGCAGCAGATCAAACACCGTATCAAACTGGCGGTCAATTACGTATCTGACTTCGAAGCCAAACTTACGGAACTGGCCCGCGCCCGCAACTGCGACGGTATCATCTGTGGGCACATTCACCAACCCGCCATCCGCCAATTTGACGGTATTACCTATATGAACTCCGGCGACTGGGTTGAATCGCTCAGCGCGCTTGTTGAAGATCACGACGGCAACTGGAGCTTATTGTACTACACAACTGATATGGCCACAGTACCAGCAGAGGCTATGCAGACAACAGCTATTTCTTAACCAACTGATTATGCGTGTATTATTCATTGTTCAGGGAGAAGGACGGGGACATTTAACACAGGCAATTTCGCTGGCACAAATTCTGCAAACAGCCGGTCATGAAGTGATTGGAGCCTGGGTAAGCATTGCAGATGGGCGACCAGTTGCACCGTTTTTCGTTGAACAGTTTACGGCACCCATCACACCCGTAGAAGGACCTGGATTAGTCTATTGCAAGAAAACAAACGCGCTTGATGCGGTAAAAACCTGCCAACGCGCGTTGAAAAATATACGCCACTACCGTCGGAGCTTACGCTTGCTCCGCGACACCATTGAGGAACAACAGCCTGATTTGGTCGTAAATTTCTTTGAATTGCTTGGCGGTTTGACTTACGCACTTCACCGTCCATCAGTCCCGATGGTTTGTATTGCGCATCAGTGTTTAGGATTGCACCCTGACTTTCCGTTCCCAAAAGGCAAATGGTTCGAACGGTTCACCTTTAAGTGGCTGGTAAAAATGAACGCCTGGGGAGCGCAGGAATTGCTGGGGCTCTCGTTCGATAAACAAACTGACGTACCAGAGCAACGATTACGGGTTGTGCCACCGCTGCTACGTCAGGAAGTTACTACGTTGAAACCGACTACCGAACCCTATATTCTGGCTTATACCACTCAACCGGGTTTACAGACAGAAGTTGTAAAAGCCCATCAGGAGCGCCCTGACATAGCGCTACGTTATTTCCATTCGGGTGTCAACGTAGCAGAACAGCCTGTTGATGATACGTTAACGTATTATCGAATTGACGGCAAACGCTATCTAGATTCTATGCAGCACTGTCGGGCCGTGGTTACTACGGCAGGTTTCGAGTCGGTTTGTGAAGCGTTATACCTTGGAAAACCCGTGCTTATGATTCCTCAGCCCAACCATTATGAGCAAATGGGTAATGCGTTAGACGGCCAACGGGCCGGTGTTGGGGTTGCTTCGGATTCATTCAATTTGAATCAATTGCTCGATTACCTACCAACACATAATACACAGGTCAGCGAACAGTTTCGGCAATGGTATAATCAAGGTCATTTCTTGTTCCTGTCGGCCTTAAATAGGGCTGCCAATTCAAACAAAACAGCTACTACAACTGGCCAATTCGGAACAGGTGCCATGAAGCCGGCCTAAACATAACGCGGACGGACTGGTGCACCAGCATGCTTTTACCACCCCCAACCCCCTGTTTTAGGAGGGGGTTGGGGGCGGTAAGCCGCTAAAATAATCTCTCCCACCCCTAGAGCGACTTTCGGGCGATGAGTCGAAATGGATTTTCAATATGCTCGACACTGCCGTTAAGGATAAGTTGAGCCGCCGTTCGTCCCATTTGCGCAAAATCGGTCGACATTACGGTAATGCCATCCAGCAGAATTTCCTTAATCGACGTATCATTATACGACAGAATTCCGACCTCCTGCCCAACGGTGTAAGGGGTCTTTTTTATTTTCTTGATCAGCTCAACCAGATCCTCTTCCATCAGGTTGATATACGCCTGTTTCGGCTTAATTACCTCATCCTGAATATTTTGAATAACCCTTGTCTGAAAACCGTGTTCGTAGCAGAATTTATAATAGCCGTTCAGAATGGCCTTCGGATGGTAGGAGTAAGAAGG
The DNA here is from genome assembly GCF_054776875.1 of Spirosoma daeguense. NCBI lineage: Bacteria > Pseudomonadati > Bacteroidota > Cytophagia > Cytophagales > Cytophagaceae > Spirosoma > Spirosoma daeguense. The sequence continues at coordinate 113,843 of NZ_BAAHBF010000009.1, read as the reverse complement.
GAACAAAATACTTAATGTGGAATACTTTTTCAGCAACCCTAGTGCCGCTGTCAGTGCCTGATAAAGATCTCGTTCGAAATTCTGAAATACAGCCGCATAGCTTCCGGTTACACCTTCCAGAAACTTATCCAGAATCACCAGTTTATGTTTTGGAAGACTATTGATCAACTCGTCCGCCTTCTCGTCGCCATCGAAAAAATGGCCGATTACTACGTAGTGCGTGTGGTTATGCGCCTGCCGTAGAATCAAATCCCGAAACATCCGGAAATCGTTGTTGTAGATATATAGGTCGATGGCAACATCTGGCCCCAGCGTCTCTACAAACGAATCATAAATAATCTTTTTGTGTGTGCTTAATTTATTGAAGAGCAGGAAAATCTTCAGGTTTTTGCCGGTTGGCGTATAATTAATATAAAACCCCTTTCCTTTAACCGCGCCAATAATTTCCTTTTCTTTCAACAGCTCGTAAGCTCGCTCAACAGTCCCTTTCGATACGTCAAATTCGGCAACAATTTCATGGATGGAAGGAAGCTTATTGCCTGGTAAAATATCCCGACTTTCGATACCTGCCACTACCGAATTGAAAATCTGTTGGTACTTGGGCGTATTCGAAAAATCGTTGATTTTAATATGGGTAAGCATTACAAGTGACCGATTTAATACGTGACTTCTTCATACAACACCATGCCTTTTAACCCTTAAAAAAAGGTCTCCCCTCTGCTTCCTGCTTCTAAAAGCGTCTCGCAAGCCAGATATATTGATAATTCAAATAAAATCGACCAAATAATCATAAATATAGGAAAGTATAGGAAAGTTACGTAGTGCCTTCTGGTAATATTTGGTTATGAAGTTGTCTTTTTTACAGTCTTCATCTATTCCTAAATCTTATCAATACTCCTATGAACAAACTTTATCAGTTAGCCGCACTAGGCGTGTTAGCGAGCTGGATGCCAAGTTTTGCTCAACAACCCAGAGCAAATCTTCGAGCCAACAATAGTCAATTGCTGGCCCGCTACGTTCCCGGAATAGATAAATTCAGCACAACCGTTGCTCCGGCCGATATTACCGTATCAGGTAAGGTAACTGACGATAAAGGCGTTACGTTGCCGGGCGTAAGCGTTGTTATGAAAGGCTCAACGCAGGGAACGAATACCGATAGCAACGGCCAATTCAGAATAACTGTCCCAAATGGCAATACAGTACTGGTTTTCAGCTTTGTAGGCTACACAAGACAGGAAGTAACAGTTGGCAATCAAACTAACCTGACCATCAGCCTTACCCCCGACGATCAGACACTGAACGAAGTGGTTGTGGTAGGTTATGGCTCTCAGCGGAAACAGGATATTACGTCGGCGGTGTCGGTCATTAACATGCGCGACATTGGTGAGCAACCAGCCAACAACCCAAACCAGATTCTACAAGGCCGGGCACCGGGCGTGGTGGTAAAACAGAAAAATGGGGCACCCGGCGGCCAGTTTGAGGTACGGATTCGGGGTATTGGTTCAATAGGTGGGGGGAGTGATCCGCTCTACGTTATCGATGGTTTTCCGGTTGGTACGTCGGTTGGGCAGAACCTGAACCCCAATGATATTGAGAACGTAACGGTGCTGAAAGATGCGGCATCGACGGCTATTTACGGAGCTAGAGGTTCAAATGGCGTAGTGCTTATTACCACCCGAAGCGCCAAGGAAGGCAAAGTGAACGTCAATCTGTCGCTCGATCATGGTGTACAGAGCGTGCCGATGTCTCGTCGGGTGAAAATGCTGAACGGCGTCGAATTTGCGCAGTTCAAGAAAGACGTTTTCATGGATCAGATCCGGATTCTTCAGAATCGTGAACCATTGGAAAGTGAAGTGCCTATTGGCTATCGTTTCCCGGAACAGACGCAGTATTCAACTGATTGGTATGATCTTATCATGCGAAAAGCCGCACCCTATTCTGATCTGAACCTCGCTGTTTCATCAGGGACTGGACCTATCAAATCAGTACTATCTGTAGGGTATTATAAGGAAGATGGAGTAATTAAAGAAACAAATTACGATCGGATTTCGGCAAGAGCCAATCTGGGCGGTCAAGTCAACAAAATCATTAATGTAGGCCTGAACATTAATGGTACATATACGCGGCAAAAACTGGCGAATACCGATGGCAGAAGTGCATTGGTAGGTGGTGCCTTACTGATGGACCCTCGGGCTACACCGTACAATGCAGACGGCTCGCTGATTCCCTATATCAATGGCGTTGATGGCGTATTCGGCTTCCCGAACCCGTTGTTTGTTCTACAGAATGTGCAACGTCGTCGGAACATTTCGGATCTGCTTTCCAATGCATTTGTGGAGGTTTCGTTTCTACGGAATTTTAAATTCAGAACCTCGGCCAACATTAAGCTGAATAACAATACCTACAAAGAATACGTACCATCGACGATTGGTTTGTCGGTGGCTAATGGTACGGCGGGTGCTCCGCCCCGGATTGCTACCGAAACCGATAACACGGAAGAGCTAACCAACTATTCGCTTGATCAGCTTCTTACCTATCAAAAACAGATTAATACCAATCATAATATTGACGTACTAGCGGGCTACACGGCACAGCAGGAACAGGTACGAGGTTTTACAGGATCGGGAAATACGTTCCCCGATGATCTGGTACCCTTCCTGGGTTCGGCGTCAATACGTTCGGCAAACTCATACGAATATGGCTGGAGTATGCTGGCGTTCATTGGCCGGATCAACTATGCCTATAAAGATAAATACCTGCTGTCAGCGTCATATCGTCGGGAGGGTAGTTCCCGATTTGGGGCCAACAATAAATACGGCGACTTTCCTGCTTTTTCGGTTGGTTGGCGCATTACAGAAGAGTCGTTCTTACCTAAATCAGCGGTACTCAGCGATCTGAAACTGCGGGCAAGCTGGGGGGTTACTGGGAATAATAACTTTCTTACGATCGGTAATTACCCCAGTCTGGCCTTCGTGAGTGCGAATAACTACATTCTAGGCAATGCTTTCTCCGCCGGCAAAGTGGTCAGCGCCTTTGCTAACCCGAATCTGAAATGGGAAAAATCAAATCAGTTGGATATTGGTCTGGATGTCGGATTGTTCAACAACAAGCTGACCCTGAATCTGGAGTATTACAATAAGATTACCAATGATATGCTGCTGCCGGTTTCGATACCGTCGGTCTCAGGCTTTACAACGGCCCTGGATAATATCGGGAAAGTAGCGAACCACGGGTTTGAGATCGGGGGTGAATACCGGACTAATTTCGGGCAGCTTAACTTCCGTACCAACGCCAATATCAGCTTCAATCGTAGCAAAATTCTGGCGATCAAAGGTGCGAACGACATGCTCTGGTACGGCAGTTTCTACGGCGGCTACAATGTACAGAAAGTGGGACGCCCAATTGGGATGATCTACGGTTATCAGAAAGTGGGTATTTTCAATACGCAGGCCGAAATTGATGCCTGGGCCAAGCAGGATGGGGTAATTCCTGGGGGTATGAAGTTTGTGGATACCAACGGCGATGGCGTGGTTTCTTACGATACACAGGACATGGTAGAGATTGGGAACCCGAATCCAGCCTTTACCTGGGCCTGGACTGTAGCGGCTGACTATAAGAAATTCGACTTGAACATCATGTTCCTCGGTGTTAATGATTTTGATGTCTACAGAAATATCGAAGCTTCAACCATGAACATGGATGGCGTTTTCAATGTACTTGATAAGGCAAAGGATCGCTGGCGTTCGCCCCAGAATCCCGGATCGAACCCCAACGCGAAAAACTCACAGGGTGGTACGAGTTATTTCAAATGGTCGCGCGAGAGCAGCGAACGGTACATATACGATGGCAGTTATACCTGGCTGAAAACCGTTACTATCGGTTACAATTTGCCCAAGTTCAAATCGATTCTGAGCGGTGCCCGCGTTTTCGTGACGGGCAATAACCTGTTCATCTTTACCAAATACCCAGGCAATAATCCGGATGCGGGCGTAAGAGGTACGAGCACGAGTTCGAACAATGTTGAGCTGAACAATGACGACGAATCTTATCCGGTTCCAAGAACCGTAGCAGCAGGTATTAAGCTTAACTTCTAATTGGCACAGACAATGAAAAAAATAACCCTTTTATCAACCTTTTTTCTTTGCCTGACACAGTTTTCCTGCAAAGAAGATTATCTTGTTGCCACTGACCCTACACGGATTGGCACGGACCTTTTCTATAAAAATGAAACCCAGTTTCAGCAGGCACTTAGTGGCGTGTATGGTCAATTACAAACGATTACCAACTCGGCTTATATTTTTCAGGAGTTTCCTTCGGATAACACGACACTCGACTTCAACCCACTCGACCGTGGGGGAGCTGCTGGTTGGGAAGCCTTCGAGTTTTCGACCGTAAACCAGGGTAACGGCGAAATTTCCAATGTCTGGAACCAGTATTATCAGGCATTGTACAATGCTAATTATACGCTGGAGAAATTATCGGCAAGTACGCTCGATGCCGCGACAAAAGCCCCTATCGAAGGTCAGCTTAAATTCCTGCGTGCTTATTTCTATTTCAACATGGTGCAGTATTTTGGCGATGTTATCCTTGTTACGTCGACGCTGACCAACCCAAATCAGGCGTTTGATCTGGTTCGGTCGCCACAGGCCGATGTCTGGAAACAGATTGAGAAAGATCTGACCGAATCCGTAACGGCCTTACCTGCTACGTACCCGTCTACTCAACTGGGCCGCGTTACCAAAGGTGCTGCGCTAAGCTTATTGGGCAAGGTGTATCTGACACAGAAAAAGTATGCCGAAGCGGTTACTACGTTGAAACAGGTAACGGGCTATTCGCTGAATGCACTTTATGCCGACAATTTCAATCCGGCACGAAAAAACGGACCTGAATCTATTTTTGAGGTGCAGTATCAGGGTGGTAACGATCTGGGCGAGTGGAGCAACTTTGCATATCTATTTGCGCCACGGCTTTCGGCGGGCGCCATAACTGGATTTGCCAATACCGCTCCTTCGGGACGTAACATCCCGACAAACGATATGATTGCGGCTTATGAAGCGGGTGATTTACGCAAAGATGTATCGCTGAAGACCAGTTATACGCTCAATGGTACGGTGGTAAATATTCCTTACATAACTAAATTTACATATCCCCACACCATTACCGGACGTACGGATAATAACTGGCCTGTTTTGCGCTATGCCGATGTGTTACTGATGATGGCCGAAGCGATCAATGAGCAATCTGGCCCGACGGCTGAGGCACTTGGCTATGTAAATCAGGTACGTAAACGCGCTGGCCTGAAAGACTTGGCTATCACGGATAAAGCCGCTTTCAAAACGGCAGTTATTCAGGAAAGACGGGTGGAACTGGCTTTCGAAAACCACCGCTGGTTCGATCTTAAACGTACCATGACGCCAGCGGAGTTAGCAACCTTTATGAATGCCAAAGGAGCCAAGGAAAAAGCAAAACCAACCGTCGACAGAGGAGGAATTGCGTTTAATGCGCAGGACTACGTCTACAGCGATTTTGAGTACTTTTTCCCGATTCCGGCTCCGCAAATTCTGATCAACAATAAGTTAACGCAAAACCCCGGATACCAATAGAGAGAATTAAATATCTCTTAATCAGGCACCTTTCAGCACGAACCAACGTTATATAGACTTGGATTCGTGCTGAAAATTCCTGAGAAAACAATACGTTTATTGGTTAACTAAATCATTTCGTAGTGACAATTATTGCAGATTCTTTTTGGCTTTGGCAGTTTTTAGGCCGTTTACACCCGCTCTTTGTTCACTTCCCGGTTGGCTTACTTTGCATTGCTTTATTGCTGGAAGCTGTCGACTGGTACCGTAAATCAAATCAATTCCGAGCGGGCGTTACGGCTATGCTCTGGATTGGTACCATCAGTGCCGTAGTATCGGTTATTCTTGGCCTTGTTCTTAAAAGTCAGGAAGATTACGAAGGTAGCACGGTTACTATCCACCAATGGTCGGGCATTGCAACAATGGCGCTGGCTATCCTGACCATACTGGCACTACGTTCCGAACGCATCGCTCTCTATCGAAGCCTGCTTATTACTACGGTCTTGGGCGTTACGTTGGCTGGTCATTACGGTGCGCTGCTAACACATGGCGAAGATTATCTAACAAGCGTATTACCCGGCAATAAACCCGCGATTCCGGCTGGTGGCGAAACCAATTTTGCCTTTGCCAGCGTCAATGCGAATCAGCCGCTTACCGATAAGCAGGTTCAGGATTTGAACATCGAAGTACGTACCATTCTGGCGCACAATTGTTACAGTTGCCATAGTGCTACCAAAACCAAAGGCGAGCTTCGGCTCGACAGTAAAGACAACATTTTCAAGGGTGGTGAACATGGTGCAGTTCTGAAACCGGGCCACCCCGAAGATAGTGAGATGATACGCCGTATCATGCTTCCTGCCGATGATAAAGAAGCCATGCCAACTAAAGGCAAACGGCTCACCGAAAAGGAAGTTGCGCTGCTTTCGTTCTGGATAAAAGCGGGTGCTCCGTGGCCAGATGGTCCCGAAAAAAGCCTGTATCGCGTAGCAGAACTGGCCCCACGTTTACCCGTTTTACCAGCCGCTACAGCCGAACTTACCAATCCGGTCGACAGATTGGTGAACGATTATTTTCAGAAGCACAAAATAAACTGGAAAGCGATTATTGACGACCGAACGTACATACGCCGGGTTTATCTCGACGTAGTGGGTCTGATTCCTACGCCCAAACAGATTGATACGTTTGTGGCTGACCAAAGCCCAAACAAACGCGAAACGCTGGTCAAAAGCTTACTTGATAGAAATACCGATTACGCACAACACTGGCTCACGTTCTGGAACGATGCACTACGTAACGATTATTCGGGCACGGGCTACATCACCGGCGGACGATATGATATTACAAAGTGGTTGTATTCATCGCTGAAAAAGAATAAACCGTACAACTGGTTTGTCCGTGAACTGATTAGCCCAACAAAAGAATCGGAAGGATTTATTAAAGGCATTAAATGGCGGGGAACGATCAACTCCAGCCAACGTACTGAAATGCAGGCAGCCCAGAACGTAGCGCAGGTTATGCTGGGTCTGAACCTCAAATGTGCTTCGTGTCATGATAGCTTTGTCAGCGACTGGAAACTGGACGATGCTTATGCCTTTGCCAACGTATTTTCGGACACTACGTTAGAAATTAACCGCTGCGACAAGCCAACGGGCAAAATGGCTGGTCGCCGGATTCTGTATAAAGAACTAGGACAAATCAGCGTTGATGCGCCCACTGAAAAACGACTTCGCGAACTGGCCGATTTTCTGGTTCAGCCAAAAGATGGACGGCTTTATCGGACACTGGTTAACCGAATCTGGGCGCAACTGATGGGACGCGGCATTGTTGAACCCGTGGACGTAATGGACAATGAACCCTGGAGTCAGGATTTGCTGGACTGGCTTGCGTATGATTTCGTACAGAACGGCTACGATATCAAGAAGTTGATTTACACCATCACTACGTCCAAAACGTATCAGCTTCCGTCGGAGGGGATTAAAGACGCGGATTTAATTACGGCTCCAACCTACGTTTTCAAAGGAATGGTACGTCGTCGACTGACGGCCGAGCAGTTTGCCGATGCAGTAAGTCTGGCGTTTAATCCTATTTACCAAGATACGTCGCTGGTGAAAATGCTACCACCGACTATACAGAAAGAAGTGCCTTTTTCACGGGCCTCCCTGGTCAAAAACGATCCATTTTTAACGGCACTTGGTCGCCCAAATCGCGAAACGGTGAGCACCAGCCGAACCTCGCAAGCCAATCTTTTGCAGGCGCTTGAACTTACCAACGGCACTACGTTCAATCAGGCATTGAAATACGGAGCCGAAATCTGGAAAGCAAAATACCCATCGTCAGACGTACTGGTTAAAGAACTCTATCGCAAATCATTAGGACGCGATCCGCAACCGAAAGAGTTGGCAGTAGCCGAGAAAATAGTTGGCAAGACTCCGACTGTAGAAGGAATTCAGGATTTGGTCTGGGCCATGGCGCTCCACCCCGAATTTCAATTGATTTATTGATTTTAATGAACAATGGATAATGGACAGTGAATAATGGGCTGCTAGTCTTACCCTCGCTCTGTATCAGACATTATTAATTTTACATTATTCATTATTAATTTTTCGAGGCTATGAATTACAAATGGAATCGGCGGGAATTTCTTCAGAAAACCAGTGCTGCTACGTTAGCCGCTTTGGCCGCTGGAGCCCCTATGCCAAGTTTACTGTCAGGTTGCACCAGCAAACCGGGTCAACGCGGCACTGCCGATACAGTTATTTTGCTCTGGATGGCCGGTGGCATGGCCCACACCGAAACGTTTGACCCCAAACGATATACGCCCTTCGAGAAAGATATGGAGGGAAACCGGGTACTCAGTACGTTCAAATCAATACCAACGGTGCTCGATGGCATCCATTTTTCGGATGGTCTTCAATCCATCGGCAACGTAATGGATCGCGGTACATTGATACGTTCCTACGTAGCAGCCGATATGGGACATATTCTGCACTCACGGCACCAATATCACTGGCATACCTGCTACGAACCTCCCCAAACCGTAGCGGCTCCGCATATCGGTTCCTGGATTGCGAAGGAGTTAGGACCAAAAAATCCAGTTATTCCGGCCTTTGTCGATATTGGTCAGCGGTTTACCGTTGGTGAAGCTGAAGAGTTGAAAGCCTTTCATACAGCCGGTTTTCTGGGTAATGAGTTTGGTCCGTTTTTCATTCCTGATCCGAGTCAAGGGCTTGAAAGTGTTCGCCCGCCTATCGGTATGGATGCCCGTCGGTTCGAGCGACGGAACCAGCTATATAACGAACTGATTAGCAATAGTCCGGTTGGTGAGTTTGGCAGCGATTATCAGAAAGAATCACTACGTCGGTCGATGGAGCAGGCGTATCGGCTATTGAACTCCCCCGAAGCGAAAGCGTTTGACCTCAGCACCGAGCCAAAGCATATTTACGAACGCTACAACACTGGCCGTTTTGGATTGGGTTGTTTACTGGCGCGTCGACTGACTGAACAGGGGGCACGATTTATCAGCGTAACGACTGAGTACGAACCGTTTAAAGGCTGGGATACGCACGAAAACGGGCATACACGACTGGCCGATATGAAATGCCAGATTGACGGGCCAATTGCGCAACTGATTCTGGATCTGGAAAAGTCAGGCCATCTCGACCGTACATTGATTGTGCTTGCCAGTGAATTCAGTCGCGATATGATGGTTGAAGGTCGCCCCGATGTGAAAGTACAGGAACAGGTCAAGCAACCCGATATTTTGTCTGACATGAAGTTTTACGGTATGCACCGCCATTTTACGGATGGCTGTTCGATGCTGATGTTTGGCGGTGGGATAAAAAAAGGATTCGTTTACGGTAAAACCGCCGACGAACGCCCCTGCAAAACCATCGAGAATCCGGTACGTGTCGACGGTATTCACCAGACTATCTATCACGCGCTTGGCATCGCACCCGACACACAGTATGAAGTGGAGAAACGCCCCTTTTATACAACGCCCGATGGGAAAGGCAAAGCAGTAATGGACTTGCTGGCGTAAGGTAGTTAGCACCCCATTATTAACAATAATAAACCCCACGGCAGCGGCCGACCGTCCTAAATCCCTCCCCCGTAGGGAGGGACTTCAAAAAGTGACAAGTAAAAGTCCGGCAGCGGCCGACCATCTCCCTACGGGGGAGGGATTTAGGACGGTCGGCCGCTGCCGTGGGGTTTACACGTATAACTTAATTAACTCGATGAGACAGCTATCGTATTTTTTATTCGCTCTGGTAGCCGGTGCGGTCTGGTTTATACAGGCCTGTACAAATTCATCAGCGAATCAGGCTGATAACGAAGCGCTTCCCGACAAGATTAGCTATAACTTCGACATTCGTCCTATCTTGTCGGACAAATGTCTGGCCTGTCATGGCCCTGATGCCAACAAACGGGAAGCTGGTCTTCGGCTCGATGATCCTGAGAGTGCGTTCAAAGCGTTGCAGGAACATCCCGGCGCACATGCTATTGTGGCTGGTAAACCTGAATTATCAGAAGTTTTTCTGCGAATTTCTTCGCAGGATACGTCGACGCTGATGCCTCCGGTTAATTCGGGGTTGAAATTATCAGCTCGGGAAATCAAGCTGATTGAGAAATGGATAAAGCAGGGCGCTACGTATGAAAAGCATTGGGCATTCGTCGCTCCTAAAAAACCCGAACTACCTGAAATCGATAACACCGATTGGCCAAAGAACGAGATCGATCATTTTATTCTTGCGAAGCAGGAGCAGAAAGGGCTGTCTCCGAATGAGGAAGCCGATAAGGAGCGGCTTCTGAAACGGGCAAGTCTGGACCTGACCGGTTTGCCGCCCAGTATGGAATTGATGGAACAATTCATGGCCGACAAAAGCGATAAGGCTTACGAAAAAGCTGTCGACCAGTTATTCAAAAATCCGGCTTATGGCGAGAAGATGGCCATTCACTGGCTCGATATTGCTCGCTACGCCGATTCGCATGGGTATCAGGACGATGGCTACCGCACACAATGGCCCTGGCGCGACTGGGTCATTCATGCCTTCAACACAAATATGCATTACAACGATTTCGTGACCTGGCAACTAGCTGGCGATTTTCTGAAAAGCCCCAAAGGCTGGAGCGGACCGGGCACGGCATCTAAAGAGCAACTGCTGGCTACGGGCTTCAACCGAAATCATAAAATCACGGAAGAGGGCGGGGTAATTCCAGAAGAATACCGGATTGGCTACGTAACAGACCGTACCGATTTGTTCGGAAAAGGATTGCTCGGCGTTACGATGGAGTGCGCGCATTGCCACGATCACAAATACGATCCATTTCCGCAGAAAGAATATTATCAGCTCTTCGCCTTTTTCAACAACGTAAAGGAAGTTGGTATTGAGTCGGTAATTGGTGGACCTGATACGTATGCTAAAAAGCCGTTAATGGAAATCTGCGACGAAGACGTAAAGGATTTACTATCCTTCGTTAACAAGCTGGATACCAACAAATTGATCGTTTCAGTAATGTCTGATCTGGATACCACACGGAAAACATTTCTGCTGAAACGTGGCGCTTATGATTCGCCCGGCGACGAAGTTCAACCCGGCACACCGACTGCGATTCTGCCGTTTAACAAAAACTACCCAAAAAACCGGCTCGGACTATCGAAATGGTTATTCGACCCGAAAAATCCGTTGACAGCCCGTGTGTACGTCAATCAGCTTTGGCAGCAGTTTTTTGGCAAGGGACTGGTAAAAACGGCGGGGGATTTTGGGATGCAGGGCGAACTTCCCTCCCACCCCGAATTGCTGGATTGGCTGGCGGTCGATTTCATGACCCACAACTGGGACATCAAGCGTTTGGTGAAGCAAATGGTCACTTCTGCTACGTATCGTCAGTCGGCGGTTATCACCAAAGAGAAATTACAAACCGATCCTGACAACAAATATCTGGCACGTGGCCCACGCTATCGAATTGATGCAGAACTAGTTCGTGATTTGGTTTTGAGCAGTAGTGGCTTGCTGAATCGGCAAATTGGCGGTCCGAGTGTGAAACCCTATCAACCACCCGGATTATGGGAAGGTGCTACGTCGGGACGAGGACTTTTATCGATGTACGTACAGGATCACGGTGCTAAATTGTATCGGAGAGGGATGTATACGCTCATTAAACGTACCGTTCCGCCCCCGTCGATGGCTATTTTCGACGCCAGCAATCGCGATTTGTGCGAAGTACGTCGGTTAAAAACCAATACGCCCCTGCAAGCCTTAATCATGCTCAACGACCCAACCGTACTGGAAGCGTCGCGCGTGTTGGCAGCTAATTTATTGCAGGAAAAAACCGCTATCGACGATAAAATTGGTAAGGCATTTCGGTTGATTGTGAGCCGAAAACCTAACGAAAAAGAGGTTTCTGTACTCACTACGTATTACGAAAACGAACTGAAGAAATTCAATAAATCAAGCGCCGAAAAAGCGCTGGCGGTGGGCGAATACCCTATCCCGAAACAAGTTGACAAAGTGCAACTGGCCGCTTTGATGCGCATTGTCTCAACTATTTATAATCTGGAAGAAACCATCACAAAGTCCTGAACGCTATGGAAAAGGAAATCTTGGAACACGGACTCAATTTTAACCGACGTCGTTTTCTGTCAAAGCTGAGTTTGGGCATGGGGAGCGCAGCGTTAGGCTCGTTACTGATTCCTGACTTATTCAGTGGTAACAGCACCGACGAAAGTCTCGCACCCGGTATACCTCACTTTGCGCCCAAAGCGAAACGGGTTATCTATCTTTTTCAGAACGGCGCACCTTCTCAGCAGGAACTATTTGATTATAAGCCCAAACTGCGCGAAATGTGGGGTCAGGAAATTCCACCATCCGTTCGGGGTATGCAACGATTAACGGGCATGACGGCTTTTCAAAAGGAATTTCCGCTGGTTGGTTCCTTTGTCGATTTCAAGCAGTATGGTCAGTCGCGGGCGTGGGTAAGTGATCTGATGCCGTACACAGCCAAAGTGGTCGATGATCTGTGTTTCGTAAAGTCGATGTATACCGAAGCCATCAATCATGACCCCGCGCTTACGTTTCTGCAAACGGGTTCGCAACAAGGCAACCGCCCAAGCATGGGTTCGTGGCTGAGTTATGGGTTGGGCAACGAGAATAAAAATCTCCCTACGTTCACGGTTCTACTTTCACGGGGAATCGGAAACGGTCAGGGCGTATATTCCAAACTCTGGTCGAACGGGTTTCTGGATTCGATTCATCAGGGCGTTCAATTCAGCAAAGGGGAAGATCCCGTTTTGTACTTACGCGACCCCGAAGGAATGGATAGGCAATCGCGTCGGGATATGCTCGATAATCTGGCGCAACTGAACGAAATGGGTTATCAGGAGTTTGGTGATCCCGAAATCACGGCGAAGGTAAAGCAGTATGAAATGGCTTATCGGATGCAAACGGCGGTGCCCGAAGTGATGGATTTATCGAAAGAACCCGACGATATCATCAAGCTCTACGGCCCCGATTGTCTGGTGCCCGGTACGTTTGCCGCCAACTGTTTGCTGGCGCGTAAACTGTCGGAAAATGGTGTTCGATTCGTGCAATTGTATCATCAAGGCTGGGACCAGCACGGCAATCTCCCATTCGAAATTGCGAAACAGGCAAAGGACGTTGACCAAGCATCAGCGGCACTCATCACCGATCTCAAACAACGTGGATTACTTGATGAAACATTGGTAATCTGGGGTGGCGAATTCGGACGTACCAGTTATACGCAAGGGAAGCTGACAAAAGAAAATTACGGACGCGATCATCATCCTCGATGCTTTACGATCTGGATGGCGGGCGGTGGAATAAAACCGGGAATTGTTTACGGCGAAACCGACGAAATGGGATACAACGTAGCAAGCAATCCCGTACACGTTCATGATTTTCAGGCAACCGTTTTGCATCAGTTAGGACTGAATCACGAAAAGTTGATTTTCAAACACTTAGGCCGTCGTTATCGATTAACCGACGTATCAGGAAAAGTGGTTCATGATATCATTGCCTGAACCGGAAAACAATAGTCAGATACTACGTAGCAAAAACATACAGGTTTTAGTTAGTTGTCAAATGCAAAAAAAGTTAGTCAGTTTAGCAGAGCAAGCCCTGTTTGCCTCATCGGTATTCATTCTGTTTCTGCTGGTGTTTGAGCATAAAATCGCTATACCTGTCTGGTTGCAACCCTTGGGGCGAATGCACCCGTTGTTACTGCATTTCCCGATTGTTCTGCTGCTATTAGCCGTAGTGATGGAAGCCTTTCGGTTTAGTAACAAGCGCGATACCAACGCTGATTTCTACCGCGTTTTTTCGCGAAATCTGTTGCTGGTCGGGGCTTTACTGGCGGCTTTTACGGTGATTATGGGGCTGTTTCTTTCGAAAGAAGATGGCTACACTGGTTCTGTAGTAGAATGGCATAAATGGACGGGCGTTGCTACGTTCTATCTGGCAGTGCTTCTTTACTGGGCGCAACCCAAACTCTGGTATTCTCGGGCTATTGCTCAAACAGGAGCCATAGTAATGGGCGCTACGTTGCTGGGAGCTGGTCATTACGGTGCTACCATTACACACGGTGCTGATTTCGTCCTCTCTCCGCTCACTAAAAACGGACCAGCCGAAACAGTCGATCTTCAGCAAGCGCTAGTTTTTAATGATGTTATCAAACCCATTTTCGAGCATAAATGCACCAGTTGTCACAATCCCGATAAGTTAAAAGGCGAATTAGCCTTAAACGATGTTGCAGCAATTCAGAAAGGTGGTAAAAGTGGTGAGTTATACGTAGCAGGTAAACCGGAGATTAGTTTATTACTAAGACGTATACACCTACCGTTAGAAGAGAAAAAGCACATGCCACCGTCGGGTAAAGCACAACTTACACCCGCCGAAATCAAACTTTTATCGCTTTGGGTGAAAGGGCGTGCTGAATTCAATAAGAAAGTTGTTGAGCTACCAGCCAACGATTCACTACGTATTCTGGCGTCAGCGATGTTTACACCTAAAGGGCCAACTGAGCCCGAATATGCGTTCGATGCGGCCGACGAAGAAACGATTCAAAAACTAACTACCGATTATCGTACTATTGCCCCTCTCGCCAAAGAGTCACCGGCGTTATCGGTCAATATTTATAATAAAGCGACGTATTCAGTTGAAAAAATTCAGGAATTAAGCCCGATCAAGAGTCAGGTTGTTTACCTCAGTCTGAACAAGTTACCAGTAAAAGACGGCGATTTGAAGTCGATTAGTCAGTTCGAAAATCTGGAAAAGCTAGACGTCAATTTTACGGACATCACAGGAAAAGAATTGAGTCCGTTAGCTTCGTTGAAACATCTGAAGAATCTGGCTATTTCGGGAACCGCCGTTAATTATGCCGACTTAAAGAATCAGATTGGATCGTTTAAAAGCCTGAAAAGCATCTCACTCTGGGAAACGGGCCTGACGGAATCCGAAATTCAGCAACTTCAAAAAGCGTATCCACAGATTCAGTTCATTGCCGGGTTCAACGGCGACAAGAGCGAACCGATCCGTCTGAATCCGCCCCAATTGGGCAACTCGGCTATCTTCGCCAAATCGACACTATTACAGATTAAACATCCGGTAAAAGGCGTAACGATACGCTATACACTTGATGGATCGGAACCCGACAGCATCAAATCGCCGATAATTGACGATAAACTGGTTATCAGTACCAGTAAAATGATCAAAGCCAAAGCGTACAAATCAGGCTGGTTTAGTAGTCCAGTTGCTACGTTCGATTATTACAAAAGCATTTATACGCCCGATAGTACGAATTTACTCCTGCCTTTAAGCCCGGTTCATCAGGCCGAAGGTGCAAAATCCTTTTTCGATCACAAACTCGGTACGTTCAATGCCAACAGTCCGGCCTGGGCTAATAACTGGATGGGCGTTCGGAAGAATGATTTAGTACTGGTTTCGGAATTCAAAAAGCCGGTTACTGTTACGTCGGTCGATTTGCGGACGATGATCGAGCCTGAAACCAGCATCTTTCCCCCTGCTGTGATAGAGATTTGGGGTGGCAACAGCCGAACGCAGATGCAACTACTCGGAACAGCACGACCAGCTATGCCCATAAAAGGCAGTAGCCCAGTGCTGAAAGCGATCGGTTGTTCGTTCAAACCACACATAGTTTCCTATCTAAAAATTGTGGCGAAGCCAGTGGCTCAACTTCCTGAATGGCACAATAATAAAGGCAAACAAGCCTTACTACTCGTCGACGAAATATTTATCAACTAAAGTTTAGGAGATATAGACAGAAGCATCGCCCCCAGAAATTAATATTAAAAATTCCAAGAAAATTACCCAAATAATACCAAAAATGGGTAGGTATAGGAAAGTTGAGGGGGCAAAGCTGGTAATATTTGGCTAGTATTTTGGCTTTTCGCAAGCCAATAAGTATTACCATCCTATCTATAAATCCTAAATCATGAAACGACTCTATCAGTTAGCAGCACTGAGTATGATGACGGGTATAGTGCCTGGGTTCGCTCAGGAACTAAAGCCAATTTTGCGTAAGGAAAGTACCAGTGGACAATTAATGGCAAAGCTTGCCGTCAGACCAGAACGAGCAGTGTTCAATGTGGCTCCGGCCGACGTTACTGTATCGGGAAAAGTGGTCGATGAAAAAGGTGGCGGTTTACCAGGAGTAAGTGTCGTTATTAAAGGAAGTACGCAGGGCACAACAACCGACCCTTCAGGTAGTTTCCGACTAAACGTACCAGGCGCTAGTTCAACACTGGTGTTCAGCTTCGTAGGCTACATCAGTAAAGAAGTTGTTGTTGGCAATCAGACAAGTATTACCGTTACGTTGGCTCCCGACGATCAGACCCTGAACGAAGTTGTGGTTGTGGGTTATGGTAGTCAGTTGAAGAAAGAAGTAACAGGTGCCGTTCAAACGGTAAGTGCTGCGGAGATCAAGGATTTACCCGTTTCGCAAATTGGTCAGAAATTACAGGGACGTTTAGCGGGTGTGCAGATCAACCAAACGACGGGTAAGCCGGGGCAGGGTATCAACATTCGTATTCGTGGACAGGTGTCGGTTTCGGCAGGTAGCAACCCGCTCTACGTAGTAGATGGATTCCCGATCACGGGTGATATTGCTCAGCTTAACCCCGACGAAATTGACGATCTTTCTATCCTGAAAGATGCCGCTTCTACGTCGTTGTACGGTTCGCGGGCGGCCAACGGGGTTGTACTGATTACAACCAAAAAAGGAAAGCCGGGCCAGACCAACGTTAGCTTCAGTGCTTATGCAGGTATTCAGCAGGTACCGATGAAAGGCCGGGTAAAAATGCTGGATGCGGTTCAGTTTGCCCAGTTCAAGAAGGAGCACTACGAAGATCAATTACTACCCGTACCGGCTGAGTTCCAGAATCCGTCTCAATACGAAGGCAAAAACAACGACTGGTATGATGCTGTGCTACGTCAGGCTCCGATTCAGAGTTATAACCTGAGCGTTTCTAACAATACGGGCAAAGCCAACACGTCGTTAGTAGCAGGTATTTTTAATCAGGATGGGGTTGTTATCAATAACAAATACAAGCGTTATTCACTACGTCTGAATTCGAATTATAACCTATCTGATCGGGTAACGGTTGGTTTTAACGTAGCACCTTCGTATGTATTCGACAACACACCACGTACCGATGGTGACCGTGGAACGGGTATCCTATTTAACGCCCTGCATACCTGGCCAGTGATGCCGATTCGGGATGCCAATGGCGAACTAACGAAAGTTAATACGTTCCCCGGAAGCACCGGTAACATTTTCCAATATCCAAACTGGGTACGTGCCGCTAATGAGTTGATTAACGAGACCAAGAATACCAACTTGCTAGCAAACGCGTATGTACAGTATCGGCCACTTGCGGGATTATCGCTCCGGTCGACGATGAACATCGAATACCAAAACTCGAAATTCTTCTTCTTTAACCCGTCGACGGCCACCAGCGCCATCAACGTACCGATCCCAACCACCGCTGTTTCGATCCGTCAGGGTCTGGAAAACACATCGTGGCTGAACGAAAACTTAGCAACGTATACCCGTAGCTTCAACGACCACAATTTCGAATTGTTAGCTGGTTTCACCAACCAGTGGTATCGTCAGGAATTCTTCCGTATTCAGGCTGATACGTATGCCGATGACCGGCTACCAACGATTCAGGGCGCTTTGAACATCAACCGGGGCGGTACCCAAAACGGTATCAACCAATGGGCGCTGTCTTCGTACCTGTCTCGTCTGACGTATAACTACAAAGGTAAATACCTGTTCACAGCGGCTGTTCGGGCTGATGGTTCGTCTCGTTTCGGAGCCAACAATCAGTTCGGTACGTTCCCATCGGCTTCGGTTGGCTGGGTAGTTTCGGATGAGGACTTCATGAAAACAGTTACGCCAGTTTCATTCGCTAAGATTCGGGCTAGTTATGGTGTAATCGGTAACAACAACATTGGTAATTATACCCCATACGCGCTGGTAAACAACACAACTAACGCTGTTTTTGGTAGCACTGTAGCAACAGGTGCTGTTGTAACATCGCTCGCAAACCCAAATCTGGGCTGGGAAACAACTCGTCAGTTCGATTTAGGACTTGATTTAGGTTTGTTTAACGACCGTATTCAGTTCATCTACGATTTCTACACGAAACGTACCACGAATCTGCTTTATGCCGTACAGGTTCCACAGGAGTCAGGTTTTGTTAACTTCAATGACAACATTGGCGAAATCAAATTCTGGGGTCATGAGTTCTCGCTGACAACCAAAAACACAACTGGCCCGCTGAAATGGACAACCAACGCCAACATCTCCTTCAACCGGAACCTCGTTGTTGCATTAGCTCCAGGTATCGACCGCGTATACGGTGGCACAGGCTTCCACATTACGCAGGTAGGCAAGCCGTTTGGTCAGTTCTACGGCTTAGTGAAAGAAGGTTATTATACCTCTGCTGAAGAGCTACGTAACTCACCGATCATTCCCGGACGTTCGGCCATTGGCACGATCAAGTTTAAGGATATTAACGGTGATGGTGTAATTACAAACGGTGGAGATGCCGATGACCGCACAATCATTGGTAATCCATTTCCGAAATTCACCTACGGTATCACGAACGATCTGAAATACGGCAACTTCGACTTCTCGATTGCTGGTTCGGGTTCCTATGGCAACCAGTTGTGGGTTCGTCACCTGTATAGCACCGCTAACCTGGACGCTGTGTTCAACATGGTTGAAGGTGTAAAAGACCGTTTCCGCGTTCAGAACTCGATGGTGAATGGTGTTGGTGTGGCTACTACGGTTATCACTCCGGGAGCTGGTAAGTTTGGCGCCAGTAACAACGGCGGAAACTTCACCGGTATCGAACGCGACTGGCACAGCACACAATTCCTGGCCGATGCGTCGTTCTTCACGATCAAAAACATAACGCTGGGCTACACCTTCGGAGCTTTGAATAAATTCTTCAAGTCGGCTCGTGTATATGCATCGGCACAGCAGGTATGGATATTCACAAAATACTGGGGTGGTCCTAACCCAGAAACCAGTGCTCAGGCAGATGGTAACGGCGATGGTGGTAACCTGGCTCAGGGCGTTGATTTCTCGAACTACCCAGTTCCACGTACGTTCACGGCTGGTGTTAATCTGAACTTCTAAGTCAGACGATTTATCAAACTCATTTTGAACATTCTTATTTCGTTTCAAGGATGAAAATAAAATATATAGCAGCTTGTTTCTTGGGAATTCTCCTGAGCGGTTGCGGCAAAAGTTTTCTAACCGTAGTGCCCGAAACAGCGTTGAGTTCGGCCACGTTTTTCAAGACCGAAGCTGATTTTCAGCAAGCCGTAAATGGTGCCTACGTACCGTTCCGGCAGATGTATAACGAACGGGCGTGGGTTCTGGAGGAAATGCACTCCGACAATACGTATTACGCCCGTAACACCTTGTACGGTGCGGTTGACCCGACGGAGAACGTGGCAGACTTTGCCGTTCCAACCGCTGGCGGTATTACTGCCAATGATAACGTACTGGTACAGTATCGGTTAAACTACGTAGTCATCGCTCGTGCCAACCAGATTCTGGCGCTTATCGATGGCATTACGTTTTCTAGTCCCGACCTCAAGAATAACCTGAAAGGTCAGGCACTGTTTCTAAGAGCATTTGCATACTTCGATCTGGTTCGGTTGTTTGGTAAAGTACCCATTCACCTAACGCCGATTACAGGACGTAACGATGCCGCATCTCCCCTAGCCACAACAGAGGAGCTCTACGCACTGGTCGAGAAAGATGCGAAAGAAGCTAGTACGTTGTTGCCTAACAAAGCCAAACAGGAAGCAGGTCGTGCTACGTCGGGAGCGGCAAAAACGCTGTTGGCGAACCTGTATCTGACCCAGAAAAAATGGGCGCAGGTTGAAACGCTGATGAGAGAAGTAGTAACCAACGATGGTTATATGCTCATGCCTGATTACAACAATGCGTTCTCGTTCACCAGCACGAACAAGAACAATCAGGAATCAGTATTTGAGATTCAGTACATGGAGGGCGCGGCTGGCTACAATGGTAACCAGATTTACCGCTTCATTCCTTCGCCAATCTCGGCCACTGAAATTGCGCCTATCGTTGGTACGTCGAACCCGCAGGCTACGTCTCAGGAAAGCAATAATATTCCGACACCGGATCTTATTGCGGCTTATGAAGTTGGTGATAAACGGAAAGATATTTCGATTGGCTACGTTACGTTGAGTGGAAGCCTACGGGCCAACAAAACGTATCCGTATATCAAGAAATACGCTCGTACACACTCGCTGCATAACAATACAGGTCAGAACTGGCCAGTTTATCGCTACGCCGAAGTGTTGTTGTTCATGGCCGAATCGTTGAACGAGCAAGGTAAAACTGCCGATGCCGCTACGTTCCTGAATCAGGTTCGGACCCGTGCCGGTCTGGCTGCCACCACGGCTACGTCGCAGGCTACCATGCGGGAAGCTATTTTCAAAGAGCGTCGGGTTGAGCTGGCTTTCGAAAACAAACGCTGGTTCGATTTGACCAGAACGGGTCGGGTGAAGGAAATCATTGGCGCTTATGGTGCAAAAGTAAAAGCGAATCCTGCTGATTATTATTTCCCAGCCGGAGCCGTTCCACCACCAAACGCCTTTACAGTTCTTGACGATTACTATGGCTTACCAGCCGTTGAAGCGGCTCTAACGCCAAGCTTCTAACAGTTGAATCCGGAGGGGCCGGAGTATTCTACTTTGGCCCCTCTTTCTTTTCTGAATCTAATCGGCATGAATACGTAACGCATTATTCGCTACGTTACCCTCATTAAAAGCCTCAGCATCTTTCATTATGAGTCTATTCACCCGACTTTCGACTTTGGCTGAATTTCCCGGACTTACCGCTACGTCCGTTTCTGAATACAAAAATCTATTAAGCGCTTCATCCCAAAAGCATTACGTTATCTCCAACAAGGTTACTCCCCCCGGCGATAGCACGTTCAATTATCCTCTTTCGAATAGAATAGATTCAACTTCTAACTACGACCATTCGCAACGTAGTCATTCAAAATATATACGATACGCAGCTGCCATTCTTTTTCCTTCCTATAGGAAAGATGTAAAAAGGCGAAGTATTCAGCAGATAAAGCAGTAGAGTATGCCGTATTGATGCCTCTTAACAGTGAATTACAACCTAACAGTTAACATTGGCCAAGATGGGAAACCAACTAGCCGACTTTTTATCAACCCTTTTTCTACGAAATCCTATGTTATTAAAATTCAAGAAGGCAAAGCTCGGATTGGCGGTTTCGGCGCTCGTTCTTCTCGGAGCCTCCTGGGTCAGCCTGCGCTACTCGGAAACAAACCGGCAAGGAGCGGAAAATCCAAAAGTTGACAAGCTAAAATTACAACCCGGTTTTAAAGCAGAGCACATCTACAGCCCCTCCGAAAACAAACAGGGTTCCTGGGTATCGATGGCCTTCGATGATAAGGGCCGAATGATTGCATCAGATCAGTATGGCGGGCTTTTCCGAATAAAAATTCCGGCTATCGGTTCGGGATCGACTAAGCCAACGATCGAAAAACTGGTGATTGCCAAAGATACAAGCATCGGTATGGGCTACGCGCAAGGTTTGCTGTATGCCTTCAATAGCTTGTATGTGATGGTGAACAACCGTGCCAGCAAGCAATTTCCGAAGCCAAGCGGTTTATATCGTTTGCAGGATACCGACGGCGACGATCAGTTCGACAAGGTGACGATGATGAAAGAGTTTAAGGGCGAAGGCGAACATGGCCCGCACAGCGTCGTGTTGTCGCCTGATAAAAAATCGCTCTACGTCATCTGCGGTAACCATACCGACGTACCACAAATGGACTCGTATCGGCTTCCATCGAACTGGAAAGAAGATAACTTATTCCCGCTTATCAAAGACCCGCGCGGCCACGCCAACGACCGGATGGCTCCGGGCGGATGGGTAGCTAATCTGGACCCAGATGGTAAAAAATGGGAACTCGTTGGCGCTGGTTTCCGGAATGCTTTCGACGTAGCATTCAACGAAGCGGGTGACATGTTTACTTACGATTCGGACATGGAGTGGGATTTTGGTCTGCCCTGGTACCGGCCAACCCGCATTTGCCACGTTACGAGCGGAGCTGAATTCGGCTGGCGCACGGGTAACAGCAAATGGCTGCCGGGGAACCCAGACAATCTACCCGCACTGGTTAACATTGGTCAGGGTTCACCAACCAACGTATTGTCGGGGATGACAGCTAAGTTTCCTCAAAAATATCGCCAGTCAATTTTTGCCTTCGACTGGAGTTTTGGTATCATCTACGCTATCAATCTGAAACCTAAAGGTGCTACGTATGAAGGCGTTCGTGAAGAATTTATTTCGGGTTCTCCTCTCCCACTGACCGACGGTACAATTGGTCCCGATGGTGCACTTTACTTCCTGACGGGTGGCCGCCGTTTGGAGTCTGATTTATACCGGGTTTATTACTCGGGTAACGACAATACCGCTGCACCCGCCCCTGCACCAACTGCCGAACACAAACTACGGAAGAGTCTTGAAGCTTTCCACGGCGAAGCAAATTCGTCGGCGCTTGCAGCGGCCTGGCCAAATCTGAATCACCCCGACCGTTTTGTTCGTTATGCCGCACGTATCGCCGTTGAACATCAGCCAGTGGCCCAGTGGCAGGAAAAAGCGTTAGCCGAAACCGATCCTATCCGGGCTACACAAGCTATTGTTGCACTGGCTCGTCAGGGCGGTGCCGATGTGAAAAGTAAAGCCATCAGTACGTTGCTGAAAATCAACTATGCTGGTTTGTCTGAATCGCAACAGTTTGACGTACTACGTGCTTTTGAGCTGATCTTCTTACGGATGGGCGCACCCGAAGCCGCCGATAAAGAGAAAATCATTGCTTATCTGAACCCAAAATTCCCGGCTAAATCAGCACTGCTGAACCGTGGACTGAGCAAAGACCTGATCTATCTGGAAGCGCCCGGCGTGGTAAATAAAACGCTGGCGCTGATGGATCTGAAATCAGAGCCGGGCATGAAAGATCTGGACCTGGACCCAACTACGGCTTCGTCGGATTTGATTCTGCGTAACCCACAATATGGTATGGACATTGCCAAAATGCTGGCGAAAGTTCCACCGCTTCAGCAGACGTATTATGCCGTTATGTTAAGCCGCGCCGATGGTGGCTGGACTCCTGAAACACGGACGAAATACTTCACTTGGTTTGGCAATGCCTTTAAATTTGAAGGTGGCCGTAGCTACGTTGGTTTCATCGACCGGGCTCGTAAACTGGCTCTGGCACACGTACCGAAAGATCAGTTCGACAAGTTCAACAAACTATCAGGCGCCGACATTCTGACCAGCTCAGGTAATGACATCGTAAAAAGCGATTATACCCCTAAAGGCCCCGGTCGTCGCTGGACGCTGGAAAATGCGGTGGCATCCCTCGATAACGAAAAAGGTGCTGCAAACTTCGAAACAGGAAAGAAAATCTATTCGGCCGTTCTGTGTAGCAGTTGTCACAGTATGCAGGGTTCGGGTGGAGATATTGGCCCAGACCTGACGCAGCTTGGCACGCGCTTCTCGAATAAAGATATTCTGGAAGCGATCATCGATCCAAGCAAAGCGGTTTCTGATCAGTACGCATCTACAATTTTCATTCTGAAAAATGGCCAATCCGTTGTGGGCCGTCTGGTGAATGAAGACAAGGTAAATTACTCGATCTCACAAAATCCGTTTGCGGCTAATGAGCTTCGGAAAATTCCGAAGAAGGACGTAGCATCGAAACGGTATTCATACGAATCGATCATGTTCCCCGGCCTCATCAATAGCCTGAACGCCGAAGAACTCAGAGATTTAATGGCTTATCTGAAAGCAGGTGGCAATCAAAATAACGAGGTTTACAAAGCCGGAGGGAAATAGATGTTAGGTCGAAAACGTTAGGTAGTCATTTACGCACACGCCTGAATGACTACCTAGCAACCAAACTTTAACTTGAAGATGCTGACACACATGAAAAGTCAATTTCTGCCCAAAGCCCTCGTTATAGCAGCCGTATTAACGGGCCTTGCTGGAACGACCAGCCTGGGACAGTCGAAAAAAGCAGATAAAGAAGGGTATGTTTCCATTTTCGATGGAAAAACCCTGAACGGCTGGGATGGTGATTCCAACTACTGGCGCGTTGAGGATGGTTGCCTAACGGGCGAAATCACCCCCGATAAACTCTTAAAAACAAACTCGTTCATCATCTGGAAAGGTGGCGAACCTGCCGATTTTGAATTGAAAGGCGAATTCAAAATTGCCGAAGCGGGTAACTCAGGCATCAACTATCGGAGTGACCGCCTGACCGACGTACCATTTGCGCTACGTGGTTATCAGGCCGATATCGACGGCAAAAACCGCTACACCGGCCAGAACTACGAAGAGCGCAAACGTACTACGTTAGCCTATCGTGGACAAAAGACAACCATCAGCCCATATAGTGGCGAAAATACCCCCGAAGCCATCCGTCTGAACGTAAAAAGCAACGCCTGGACCGGCCTAAACGTAACGGGTTCGCTGGGTAGCTCCGACTCGCTGAAGACTTTTATTAAAAGCGAAGGCTGGAATACGTTCCATCTGGTTATCAAAGGAAACCGTCTACAGCATTACATCAACGACGTATTGATGAGTGATGTTACTGACAATGACACCGTTAACGGTAAATCAAAAGGTCTTCTAGGCGTACAGGTACACGTAGGCCCACCGATGAAAGTTCAGTATCGGAATTTGAGAATCAAACAGTAAGTAAGGTCCCGACAGGCTCCGGCTGTCGGAGTCGCGCCAGCGACTAACCCTGTAATTACAATCGACAGCCGGAGCCTGTCGAAGCCTTAATTATTCGTTAGCATTTGACTCCCTGGCATAATAAAGTATCGAATACAGCCCAGATTGGCGGCATCGAAACCTCCGTTCTGGATAATGGTAGCGGACGTGGCACCCGGATTGCCTGGATCAACACCGGCACCGGATTACGGTACAAACTGGTTCTTGACCGGGCAATGGATATTGCCGACGCTTTTTATAACCAGCACAGTCTGGCCTGGTTAAGTCACACTGGCATCACTCCTCCTGAACCTTTTTCGGACAAAAGCGCGGACTGGCTACGCACCTTTGGCGGTGGTTTGCTCACAACCTGCGGCCTTTCGCACGTTGGCGGCCCCGAACAGGATGAATATGGCACCCGTGGATTGCACGGAAAAATCAGCAACAGTCCCGCCGAAATTGAATCGATTATCCAACCCGATCCGGTTATAGGTCAGCTCGACATGAGCATTACGGGACGGATTAAAGAAACAACCATTTTCGGGCCACGACTTGAGCTGAAACGTACCATTTCGGGCACGCTGGGGCAACCTGTCATTCGCATTCGCGACGAAGTTGTCAACCGGGGAAATACACCAGTTCCACACATGTTGCTGTATCACTTCAATTGTGGCTGGCCGCTGGTCGATGAAGGCACTGATATTGTCTGGAAAGGCAGTTGGGAAGCACGTCCGGGGGGAATCAGCGAACAAATTTTTCACGAAGGCGGCAATTTCAAAAAATGTCCGGCTCCACTGGACGAACACAACGGAACGGGCGAAGCGGCAGCTAACATCGACGTAACACCCGACGATTCGGGCCTTTGCACAGTTGGGTTACACAATGCCAAGTTGGGAATTGCACTGGCGCTACGTTTCCAGAAGTCGCAATTGCCCTGGTTCATCAACTGGCAGCACTGGGGTCAGGGCGAATACGTAACCGGGATTGAACCGGCTACGAATCCGCTAATTGGGCAGGCCAAAGCCCGTGAGCAAAACGAATTGCTGTTTCTGGAGCCGGGTCAGTCGCGGACGTATGAGCTGGAACTCGAAATCCTGCATACGGAACCAGCTATCAATGAGTTTTTGAAAAACAATGTTTGAGCAGAAGTAATAAAATAGAGTTTATGGAAACAACCTCATCAGTAAGTCTGGCCGCCAAGGCATTAGAACAGGGAAAAGGAATTGTACGGCTTACTCCGACCTGGGTTCCACGGTCGTTTTGCGTACCGGGCCGACGTATCAAACTTCACCCCGACGATTACTACGTATTGGGTGGCGAACGTGGTGGTATCGACGAACGTTGGTTTTCATCGACTACACCCGCTAAAAATGGTCCGTTAACGGGCGAGAATGAAGGGTTGAGCCATATTGTTTTTACCGATGAAGATGGCACAGAATCCCTCTTTTTGCTGAAAGACGCTATTGATGAACTGAAAGGCGAAATCATTGGAGACCGTCTGTGGGACGAATACCAAAGCTGGCCGATGTATTCGAAGTTTTTTGATAACATGGGCCCACTACCCCACCACCTGCACCATAACGACGAACAGGCTGCGCTGATCGGTCAGTTGGGCAAACCCGAAGCGTATTATTTCCCGCCACAGGTGAACAACCACGGTGGGGATTTCCCGTATACATTCATCGGTATTGCACCGGGCACTACGAAAGAAGAGATTAAAGAGTGCCTGAAAAACTTTACCAAGGGCGATAACAAAATCACGAATTACTCGTCGGCTTACCGGCTTGAGCCCGGCACAGGCTGGGACGTACCGCCGGGATTGCTTCACGCGCCGGGTAGCATGTGTACGTATGAGCCACAAAAAGCGTCGGACGTATTCGCGATGTACCAGTCGCTGGTGAACGAAGCGATCATTCCAGAAGAATTGCTGTGGAATGGTACGCCTAAAGATCGCGTCGGAGATTACGACCAATTGATGGAAGCTATTGACTGGGATCTGAACACCGACCCGCAAATGATGGCGAATCGGTTCATGCGTCCGAAACCTGTTCGCGACGAAGAAGAAATGAAAGCCGCTGGCTATAGCGAAGTTTGGGTTTGTTACAAATCGGATGCGTTCAGTGCCAAAGAATTAACCGTTTTACCCGGCCAAACCGTTACCATCGTCGATAATGCCGCTTATGGCCTGATTATGATGCAGGGACATGGTAAAATGGGTGAATGGAATATCGAAACCCCAACCATGATTCGGTACGGTCAATTGACTAACGACGAATTCTTCGTTAGCGAAAAAGCGGCTAAAGAAGGCGTGGTGATCACCAATCATTCGACCACCGACCCAATTGTGATGCTGAAACACTTCGGCCCATCAAATCCGGATTTGACATTGTAAAAGTTATAAGGTTGTGGAGTTTAAAAGTTGTAGAGTTCTTCAGTATTCAGATCAACAATCCAATAACCCTACAACTTTAAAACTCTACAACCTTATAACTTTATAACCTCCCTTTAGACCTTAAAACCATAAACCGTGATGAACGAAAATAATTATCCTAAGCTCCACAATGCAATGTGGCCGGGCGTTGTCGGCAAAGGTCCTGACTCAGAACCTGTTGTTGGCTTTGATACCATGTTGGAATTGACGGCAAATGCCGAAGTCGATGGTGTAAAATTCGACGGGGTCGACCTCGCTCTTTTCGAACACATCGATGTTAACCTGTCGGATGACGATATCAAACGACTAGCCGATAAATTAAATGGACATAACCTAAAAGTTGGTTCGCTGGTAGCTCCAATCTGGGGCGGTCCGGCTATGGGCAGCAAAGAAGACCGCGCCAACTTTGTGGAGATGGTACGTAAATCGGCCCATATCGGCCAGAAACTAACCGAATTAGGCGTTCGTCCAAGCGGTGTGGTACGTATCGATTCGGCAAGTTCGCCCCACGATTGGGCTGTTGATCCGGTTGGTAACAGCAAACTGATTGTTTCTACGTTTCAGGAAGCTTGCGACGTAGCGGCTGAATACGGTGAGAAACTGGCTGCCGAAGGTGAAATCTGCTGGGGTGCCATGCATAGCTGGAAAGTGATGCTTGAAACGCTTGAAGCGGTTAACCGGCCAAATATGGGCTTTCAGGCGGATATGGCGCACACGCTGCTCTATACGCTCGGCTACAACCGCGAAGAAGATCGGATTCTACCTCCGGATTTCGACTGGACCGACCGTGCTACGTTATCGGAAGCCCTCAAAAAAGTAACCAACGCGCTACGTCCCTGGACGATTGATTTCCACGTAGCACAGAACGACGGTACTGTATTCGGCTCTGGTTCGCACGATAAAACCGGTCGTCACTGCCCACCACTTGATCCGAACGGAAAACTCGATATCGTTCACGATGCGGGTTACTGGCTACGTAATGAAAACGGTGAACTGACGAAAGCGTTCAAGCACATTTGCTGGGACGGCTGTATGTTCCCCAACGCTGTAATGACCAATCAGCAGACCTGGAACGACATTCTGGCAACGATGATTAAAGTTCGTCAGGCCCACGGCTGGTACGAAGCAGAAAAATAATATACGTGGTATAACGTAGAGACAAGGCATGCCTTGTCTCTACCTAAAAACCTTTATAAAAAATGGCAAAAAAAGAATTAAGAATTGGCTTGGTTGGTACCGGATTCATGGGTCGTACACACTCGAACGGCTACAGACGTGTACCTAATTTTTTCCCCGATTTAGAATATACCCCGGTTTTAAAGGCTGTTTGTTCACGTAATGCCGAAAAAGTAAAAGCGTTTGCCGAACAATGGGGTTATGAATCTGTAGAAACCGATTGGAGAGCACTTATCGCCCGCGATGATATCGACGCCGTTGATATTTGCACGCCAAACGATTCACACGCCGAGATTGCTATTGCTGCCGCTAAAGCTGGCAAAATGATTCTTTGCGAAAAGCCGCTGGCCCGTACTGTTGCCGAAGCACAGGAAATGGTTGATGCCGCTAACGAAGCTGGTGTAAATACAACCGTTTGGTACAACTACCGTCGGATTCCAGCCGTTTCGCTGGCCAAGCAGATCGTTGATTCGGGTAAGCTGGGCAAAATTTTCCATTACCGGGCTAACTTCCTGCAAGACTGGACGATCAGCGCCGACGTACCACAGGGTGGTACAGGAACCTGGCGAATGGATGCAGAAGCTGCGGGTTCGGGCGTAACCGGCGATTTGCTTGCGCACTGCATCGACACCGCTATGTGGATTAACGGTGCTATTACCGACGTATCGGCCGTTACCGAAACCTTCGTGAAAGAGCGGATGCACGCCGTAACCGGAAAAGTGCAGCCTGTTGGTATCGACGATGCCTGTATTTTCCATTGCCATTTTGCCAACGGATCGCTCGGTTTGTTCGAATCGACACGTTACGCTCGCGGTCACAAGGCGTTATATACCTTCGAAATCAATGGCGAAAATGCGTCGATCCGTTGGGATTTGCACGATCTGAACCGTCTCGAATATTTCGATCACGGCGACGAAAGTATTGTTCGTGGATGGCGGTCGATTCACGTAACCGATGGCGATCAGCCTTATATGGACAAGTGGTGGGTACCCGGCCTCGGCATTGGCTACGAACACAGCTTCGTTCATCAGGTGGCCGATTTCCTGAAAAGTCTGGAAAGTGGTGAGCCCTGTTCGCCTAACTTCCAGGATTCGCTGGAAACTCAGAAAGTTTGCGAAGCGGTTCTGGATTCGGCCGCGTCGAGAAGCTGGAAAGATACAGGAGTTGAGTCGTTTACGGTTTAAACAGTAACCACTCTATCTAACGTAACGAAGGGGCAACTGATTCAGTTGCCCCTTCGTTACGTTGGGGCATGTACCTAGTACTTTATCAATTTAATTGTTAGAAGCGAACTGAACAGAATTTTGTCTGGGCCAAGCTCCAGCTTGGTCTTGGTAACTAATTTAACGGCCCAAGCTGGAGCTTGGCCCAGACGCCTAATCTCTATTTTGGCAAAGCACTAGTAGAGTTAATTATCAGCGAAGCTTTATGTAGTAATTCATTTCTCATCCAGTCAACGTATCAAAATGGAAGTCGAAACTAACCCATCCGCTGAACGTAACGCCAGTTTATATCCACTTAAAGTTGGCTTATTCGGTATTGGACTCGAAGCGTATTGGGCGCAGTTCGACGGGTTACAGGCTCGGTTAGAAGGTTATCTGAACGAATTGGCGGAGAAAATGCTACGTCCGAACGTAACGGTGGTCAACATCGGTATGATCGATACGCCTGAGAAAGCAATGAAGGCAGGGCATCAGTTTCGGCAGGCCGACGTCGATTTGATTTTTCTCTACGTTACTACGTATGCCCTTTCCTCCACCGTATTGCCTGTGGTTCGTCGGGCCAAAGTTCCGGTTATTGTGCTGAATCTCGCGCCCGAACCAGCTATTAATTACGAGTGGTTCAACAAACTGAATGACCGTACGCGCATGACCGGCGAATGGCTGGCCTATTGTTCAGCCTGTCCTGTTCCGGAGATTGCGAGCGTGTTCAAACGATCAAACATTCCGTTTTATCAGGTGACGGGTTTGCTGAACAATGATCCAATTGCCTGGACCGAAATCGATGAATGGGTCGAAGCCGCTCGTGTCGCTAACGTAATGGTTCACAATCGAATGGGCGTTATGGGGAATTATTATGGCGGTATGCTCGACATTTATTCGAATCTCACTCTGCATTGCGCTACGTTCGGTGGGCATATCGAAATGGTTGAGGTTGATCAGCTTTCGGCTCTTCGCGAACACGTATCGGATACCGAAATCCAGAATCGCGTTGCCCAATTTCAACAACTTTTCGACGTACAACCCGATTGTACACAGGCCGAACTCGAACGAGCCGCCCGTACTTCCGTTGCCCTCGACCGTCTAGTTGACGAGTTACAACTTGGTTCACTGGCGTATTACTATAAAGGAACCGGAAATCCGTTAAATGAAGACACGATGAGTTCTGTCATTCTCGGCAATTCGTTGTTAACAGCCAATGGCATTCCTGTTGCTGGCGAATACGAAGTAAAGAACGTACAGGCCATGAAAATCATGGATTCGTTTGGCGTGGGTGGCTCATTTACCGAATACTATGCGATGGATTTTCAGGACGACGTAGTACTCATGGGCCACGATGGGCCGGGCCACATTGCCATTGCCGAAGGAAAAACCAAAGTTCGTCCGCTCTACGTCTATCACGGCAAAGTGGGCAATGGCTTGTCAGTTGAAATGTCAGTGAAGCATGGCCCCGTTACGTTGTTGTCGGTAGTTGAAACTGTCGATGGTAAGATTCAACTGCTGGTAGCCGAAGCGGATTCGGTTTCTGGCCCCATCCTCGAAATCGGCAATACTAACAGCCGATATCGCTTCTCAATTGGTGCCCGCGCATTCGTAGAAAACTGGAACAGCCACGGGCCAGCCCATCATTGTGCCATCGGCGTGGGACATATTGCTTCCAAAATCAAGAAATTGGGTGCTCTACTGAACGTAGCGGTTATTCAGGTATGCTAGTACTACGTATGCTTTTGTGATGTACTTGACAGCTAGAAATCACGGTGGACATTCTGTCCGCGCATTATTCGCTACATAGGCTTTTGACCAGAGCTGCACGGATGCTCTGAAAACTGATCGTAATAAATGCGACAGCAACGGAAAGAACAGCTACTACAAACAGCCACTGGTGGTTTTCCAGCTTCCCGGTACCGCTCTATTCATGTACGTAGTCAATTTTATTTTCTTATCATTTGCTAAACAAATCAAATATCATATAAATAACAATCAGTATATCAAACACTTACAACAACATATCGACTGATTGACTGTCCAATAGCATATAGATTCTACCCCAATAGAACAGGGCTTATATGTTCAGCAGGAAATTGAAGGACGTGTGAGGAGGGTATTAATGATCGCCGTTGCCGTTCGGTAAACTTACGAGCAGAGTCGTATAAAAACACAAACGCCGATTTAATTAAAATCGGCGTTTAGGTATTCCCATAAGTGTTGGCTGCACCGCAAATATACGTATTATTCTCGGCCTAACGTAGCAAAAATCACATTTCGGAGCACCTAATAATTACAGTATTTACAATAAAGAAACATTACTAACGTATCATTAGCCCAATATAAGCTAGACTTACTACGTATCGATCAGCTTTGCATTTACTGAAAACCATATGTCGTTGAATAAAAATATACAAATCGGTACGGCATTTCGCGATGTTCTGCTTTATTTCCTGCATCATACAAAACACACATTTCAGTTATTATGAGAAAACTAAAGTTGCAGGTACAGATTTCGACCGATGGATTTATTGCTGGCCCTAACCATGAAATGGATTGGCTGAATATGAACTGGGGTGACGATATAATGGCCTGTGTGGGCAGTATAACCGAGCCTGTCGATACTATCTTACTAGGCAGAAAATTAGCTCAGGGATTTATTCCTGCCTGGCAGTCGCGAGCCGAAGAACCCGGTGCCGTCGAATCGGGGGCAAAAAAAATGAACGATACGCCTAAAGTCGTTTTTTCGAAAACGCTGGAAAGTATTGACGGTAAAAATGCTACCGTAAACAACGGCGATCTGGTTAACGAAGTTAATGCGCTGAAAAACGAAGATGGTGGCGATATAATCGCTTATGGTGGTGCCGAGTTTGTCTCAGCTTTAATAAAAAACAACCTGATCGATGATTACCATCTCTTTGTTAATCCAGTAGTTTTAGGGCAGGGATTACCCATTTTTAATAGTATCGATAGTAAGCTGAACCTTAAATTGGTTGATGCTAAACCTTTCGATTGTGGCATTGTTCTGATGCATTATCAGCCCGCTTAACGAAGGGCTGTATTTTTCTTTACCAATTCGAATTCGGAGCAACAACTTCTGAAGTTTTACTACGTTCAGGAAGTTATTGCTCCGAACAATTAATCATTTATTTTACTGATTGACAACAACTTACAGATTCATCCCACCAGTCAGTTCAATACGTTGGCCGTTGATCCATTTGGCTTCATCGGTGCATAAAAAAGCCACTACTCCGCCAATATCGTCTGGTAAGCCAACGCGCCCTAAAGCTGTACCTTGTGCCACGTATGCTCGCATTTCGGGCGTGTCGGGCATCGCTCCACCCCCAAAAACGGCACCGGGAGCCACTACGTTGGCAGCAATACCACGCGAACCTAATTCCAGAGCCAAATAACGTGTAAACACTTCTACCGCCCCTTTTACCATAGCATAAGCCGAAACACCCTGAAATGACTGCCGCGTTACGGCCGATGAGATGTTAATGATACGTCCACCATTATTCAGAAAATTTAGTGCCTTTTGTGTCAGGAAGTAAACGCCTTTCAGATGAATGTTCAGCATCTCGTCAATCTGCGCTTCGGTGGCTTCTGCAAATGGTACATTCAGGCTCGTTCCGGCATTGTTAATCAGAAAATCGAAGTGGCTCGTTCCAAACGTTTGCGAAAGCGTTTTTGCTACGTTTTCAAAAAAAGCGTCGAAGCTTGGGATTTCGGCAACGTTTAGTTGTAGTGCTACAGCTTTCTGCCCTAATGCTTGTATTTCTGCAACAGTAGCTTGTGCTTCATCGTGCTGGCTATGATAGGTCAGCAAAACATCGATGCCTTTTTGTGCCAGACTCAACGCTATATTCTTACCTATACCCCGGCTCCCACCGGTTACTAAAGCTATTTTAGCCATTTTTTTTCTGGTTTAATTGACTGAATAAATACCTCACAAAGGTCTGTCAACTAAACAGTTTGGCTTTTGTAGAAGTCAATCCGTTTTTTGTATCAATCAAACAAAAGCCTGTGTCCGATATGCCCCGGGTGCCAGTGCCATCTGTTGTTTGAAAAATCTGGAGAAATGCGCTACGTCGGTAAAGCCGAGACTATAAGCAATGTCGGCCAGCGTCCAGTTGGGTTGTTTAAGTAACAGTTTAGCCTCCTGCATGATACGAGCGCTGATCAATTCGGTGGTAGTACGTCCGGTGGTTTCTTTCAGCACTTTGTTCAGATGATTAACGTGTACAGCCAGTTGATCGGCATACTCTTTGGCCGTGCGCAACCGTAGCTGTTGTTGCGGAGTTCTGATCGGAAACTGACGTTCCAGCAGTTCGGTGAATAAAGATGAAACCCGCACTGCGGCACCATAAACAGGCTGTATCGATGCTGTAGGCTGAAGCTTTTGCCCAAGGTGAATCAGTTCCAGCACATAGGTACGTAGCAGATCATATTTGTAGGCATAGCTGGAGTTAATTTCTTCCTGCATTTTTCGAAAAATAGCCTGCACGCGTTCGGCTTCATCGGCCGATAGTTGAAATACGGGATGGCCTCCTGCCTTGAAAATCGGTAGTTCATCGAGAACGACACCACTTTTGGCAGGAAGGAGAAAATTTGCTGTAAACACGCAAAATGAACCGGCATGATTCAGGCCCTTTGTTAACCAGTGATAAGGAACTTTAGGGGTAGAAAACAGCAGGCTGTTCGGCGTAATATCAATAACCTTGTCGGCATATTCGGCCCGACTATACCCATTCATCAGGCTTATTTTATAGTTCACTCGGCACGGATAAGCGGCTATGGGCTGTCCTTCGCTGGGCGAAGTTTGGTCATCGGTATAAAAAACCTTGAAATGGGCCGATTCGGAGGGGGTACTTCCTAACGACAGTAGTGGCGTTTTTGACGAATCCTGAAGCAGGCAATCGTCCAGCAACGTATCTCTCATAAAGTCTCCAGAGTCAATTGTAAGGAACTGGATAAATTTTGATCCAACAACAGAACAGACCTGCATTTAGTGTCCTATCGGGAAATTACTCTGGTAACAACAGCACATAAAACCTGTTATGAAACTATGCAGGACCAACAGGCCAATCGACGGTGGCGAACTATTGAGATACCAGCCAACGATTTCAATAACCGATTCAACCAGTTTAGTAAAGCTCAGGCATCAACAGCCGCACTATTTTCCCGATTAGCGCTTATACATCAGGTAGCCAAGGCTTATGCTACAGAAGCAGTTGGCGAATTAGAGAATACCTCTATAGACATCGAGATTGACGAAATTACAGACCCGCCTTTGCATGGATATACAATCGATGATAACCCGGTTATTATCCGGTTTAGTTATTAGGTACTCTGAGTTAGTCAAGCTGGGCTAAGCCGACCGCCGTTACCTAATTCATACATCAGTTCTGCTACGTAGTAACATACCTGTTTTGTTGATGGCTGATAAAACGATACGTTACTGGTACGTTGTTATTTTATTGCCAGACCAATGTGCATTTACCGATGGCGTAAAAATTCGTGTTGTTTACTTTGGTCATAGCCGTGTAAATCACAGTAAACGAGCCATCCGCTTCTTCAAGCGCGCAAAGTGGTGTACGCGTGTAGTGATCGCCCGCTTCGGCCCACCGGTTAGAACCTGTTTGAATTTTGACCCGAACTTCCCGGCCCCAGTTTACGCCATCATTCGATAAGCTGTAGCCAATTTCATGATCGCCAAACGAATCGAAAATCATTAAATAACGGCCATCTTTCAATTGGTACACAATTTCATTTTCCATGAATTCATCTACCACCGGAATGGGGTTAAACCCTTCAGGCATCCGGGTCCAGGGACCATTTAATTTTTTAGCAAAGGCAATGCCCGTTGGCCAAGGACCTTTTGGCTTATAATTATGGCCGTCGTACATCGAATACCACGTATTACCCACTTTATACGGATTGAAACAAGCCACGGCCTGCTGACCTTCCCAAGGCTGTGAGGTGCTGTCTGGCTCCATTACTATATCCATATCGGCATACGGGCCAGCAATACCATCGCGACCTTTTTTCACGGATTTCGCCCGCCATATTCTACCAGCATAATCACTACCCGCTACTTCACCTTTCGCTTCGTCGCCCGCCCGGTACGCTACGTAAAAGATATTCCAGGCATCTTCGTCGTCGTTAAACACCACCCCCGTTACCCAAACTTCGGAGCGAGGATTGGTATGGGTTCTTCCGGGAATACTCTCCACAATGGTCGATTGACGTTTCCAGTTCACGGCGTCATTACTTGTCCAGTAGGAAATGCGAAGATCCCGATGCGGCCGTTCGAACATCTCATTGACGAACATGTGGTAAACCTGATTGATTTTAACTACCTGACCCGTTTCAAAACCAGATTTGTTTTTACTCCCCAACACATCCGGATGCGTAGCACCTATCACAGGCCCTTTGTGTTCTGCCACCAGTTTCAACACGTTCGTATTCTGCTCTTTCACACTGCTCTTTGTAGGCTGTCCCCAGGCCTGTATGTGCACAACCGCTACGATCAGGCAAACAACACTATACCTGAACTTACTAGTCAGCACTGTTTTTATGAATTCCCGCAAAGTTTTAGAAAGGCGATTGTGATAACGTAGCATCGGGGCTTTGTTGGATTAGATAGGCTCGATCCGGTGGCGAAAGCGAGTCAATAAATGCTCAAATTTGCTACAATAGGCTTGCAAACTAAGGGAGGTTTTTTGCCCGTAGCCGCTTTTAAGCTTCGTTTAGCAAACCGGCGATCTTTATTTCGAAGCTGATTTATGGCTCGTTTTACTCACCCTTTTGTTCAAGGAACAATTAACGAGGTTGTTCAAACTGTATTTATGGCAGAATTTTCAAAAATCAGCAATTCATCATACGGATTTCCCTGAAGACCCAGTAGTTTGCCAAAAGCAGGTTCGGTTTTCAGTCCCTGTTGTTTGAGGGCGATAATAGCCTGTCGAAAATCTTCTCCTCGTTCAAGCAGCAAACGATGCTCAATCAGCATATGCCGGTAAGCATTCTGCTGTTGGGTCGGAATATTCTGACCAAAAATCTCGACGTCAAAATCGCCCAGCCTAAAATTTGCTACAACCACTTCCCGTTCGGATATTACTGATTCTCTGATTGTAAATTCACGTTCCTGATCAAAATTCGTTTGTACAACGGTATAGAACTCCTCCCTGTCGGT
This sequence comes from Spirosoma daeguense, assembly GCF_054776875.1. Classification (NCBI taxonomy): domain Bacteria; kingdom Pseudomonadati; phylum Bacteroidota; class Cytophagia; order Cytophagales; family Cytophagaceae; genus Spirosoma; species Spirosoma daeguense. The sequence continues at coordinate 76,906 of NZ_BAAHBF010000009.1, read as the reverse complement.
CCAGTAGCAGATTATATCAAGATCGCTGGTCTCAATATCGATGTTGATGGGAATGGTGCCGACCAGTATGGGCGTAAATGGGCTCAGTTTATCCATTACCCCGTGTTGAGTGAGCACTAGATACGCAGCGCGTTGCCTGGGTGTACCTTCCTGCAAATACAACAATGACTTAAACATTGTAGCTGTTTTTAAATCAGCTACAATATATACCAGATAGCCATTTATTGCACGTCAACCATTGTATTAGTCGAACGTTACTATAGCTTGAGTGCCTTAAAGTTATATGCAATATAAACTTAACAGGGAGGTAAAGTGGCAAGCTGAAGTAACTGCCTTGCCTGCGTATTAAGCTTCTCTAATCGTAACGTATGATCTATTAACGTCCGATAGTTTTCATCAGCGTTTAACAATTCAGGATAAGCTGACTCGTTCATATCCATATCGGATATCAGGCTTTTTAGCTCCTCCTGAATTTTAGTTAACAGACGTACTGCCTGACTAACGGAGCACTGTCCTATTCTTGTTAGTACGTCTCCAGGACGTCTTGATTGCAAGTGAGATCTTACCCAGTTGTTTAACTCAGTGTAACTAATATATAATGTCTCTATGGCCAATGACCATCTTTTTAAGATAACGCTAGGATTGCCTTTATGACCTGGCCTAGCAATTTTCTCGGGCTGGGTCTTCATAACGGATTTGTTTAACAATTTGACGGCTTTTATCGACAAATATTAAACAAAGATAACACCAACACCACACTAAAGATTCTATTTTTATTTAATGGTAACTATTTTTTCATGCCGTATCATCGTGCATAAACAGGCAATAAGGTAAGAAAAGAAAGCTATTTTCTGTTTTTTCGAAATAAAACGCTTACATCTCACAAGTAAACCACATATATTATCTATATAGTAACATATAATCTCTTTGCAGAATACTGTAAATAATTTCTAAAAAAATAAACTAGTAGTAACTTATTTAGCTTAAAAGAAAATATATTATTGATATTACCATATAAGTTACACCGATTTCGTAGCGAAATTCACTCAGATTGCGAGCTCAATAACTGTGTTTAAATCTGCTTTATGTCACGCCAAAATCGACGAATAAACACCCATTCTTTTGGAGAAATTCCTTTGTGTGCCCGCGCCACACGTAGCAACATTGTTACGAAACGCTTTTTTGTAGACTCAGTTAGTTCAGACCGTTTGCTAATCATTCGGCGCATACCGAAAGCGTAGGCCTCCTCTACAGATTCTTTCACATCTTCTCGCAGAAAGAACCCATTTATCGCCAGCGAACCGTGCGGCTCTCTAACCAGCAACGCTTTAGCCGTTTGTATTTCTTCTGTATGAGGTCGTCCATCCAGGTTCGATAAGGCATAAACAAGACTGCCTAAGCCTAAAGCTATATCAGGTGAATACATAGTGGAGTGAGGTAAAGGTAAAAGGCTAACGTAGCAGAAGTAGTAAATAGCTTTGCTCGATTGAGAAAAGCTATTCTTTCTGAAATCCCTTACTAATGAAAAACGGCGCACACGTCAGGTTATTTACCCGATGCATGCACCGTTTTGTCAGCATGGGCAACCGTTAAGCAAAACCGAAACTAGGATATAAGCTTAGTTGCCTCCAGCATTTATCTGGCTTTGTTGTACTTTCGATGCTACGTCCGAATCAGACGATGCGCTGGAGCGTGGCTCACTTACGCGCTGAATTTTGTAATTACGAGCGGCTACGTCTGTTTCAGGCGTATGCGGTGTTACAACCCCACCCACAGGCGTAGTACCCGGAGCCTGGTGTTTATAGCTGATCGCTGGACCTTGGTTAAGTGTAGGCGCATTTACCGCCACACCTTTTTGATCGGCCCAGTTACGAGCCGTAGCTGCTTTATTGGGCTGTTTATAGTTATGCGTTGAGTATGTTACGTCGCGACGCAGTTTCGTGTCATCCTGTGCCGTAGCAGTAAGGATCGAAAGAGTAAATAAGGCGGCTATTCCAAAATATTTTTTCATGGCATTTGTCTGTTTAGAATTGTCAATCTGGCTCAGAACGGCTTTTCTTTCAGCCACTGCCTGATCGACAATACAAAGGTCATATGCCAGTGTTAGGCTCGTGTTAGAGCGACATTAGAACGGCATTAGAAATGCAAAATCATTGTCCATTTGCTCCAAAAGCCCATAATTCATACCCAGGGCGCGTTTTTACGCCTTAAAAAAAGTTGTATTTACTGTTAAAGTGGAAGAGTTACTGTAAACGTAGTCCCCGCTTCGGCCGACGAGTCAACGTCAATCGTTCCCTTATGTAATTGAATGATACGTTCGGTAAGGGGAAGACCGATGCCATAGCCCGGTTGCCCACCGGCGTTACGTCCGCGTTGAAACGGAATAAAAATCGCGGAGAGTTGGTCAGACGGAATCACCGAACCCATATTGTGAATTCGAACCTTTACCGACGAATTCTGAGCCGTCAGATTAACCGATACAACATGGTCGGTCGAAAACTTACCCCCATTGTCGAGGAGATTAAAAAAAGCCGTTCGTAACAAACTCTCGTTTCCCAGCAGTTGCCAGTTTGTCGCCGACGTAGTGGGTGTATCAATACTTAGCTCGATTGTATAGCTCGGATGAAGCCGTCGAAATTCCTGTTGTATCTGTTCCAGAAGATTATCCAACTTTACCGTTCCCATGGGCACAGTCGACGAGTCCATGCTGGCGTTGGTCAAAGCCAGTAAGCCATTTGTCATCCGGTTCAAACCTCGTACATCGTCCAGCACCGAACGTAGCGTGTTCCGAAGTTCTTCTGGCTCATCATCGGCCAATAGCGAAACTTCCAGTTGTCCGGTTATGGCGGTTAATGGCGTCCGCAATTCATGAGACGCGTGCGATACAAATAATCGTTGCATCCGGAACGTCTCTTCCAGTCGATTCAGCATCCGATTGAAGCGGTGTGCCAACTGTGCCAATTCATCGGCCGGATCACCTTCGGGCAAACGTAACGACAGATTAAAGGCTGTAATGGCATCAATCTGCCGATTGATCTGACTAATCGGACGTAGCGTTCGTCCGGCAAACAAACGCCCGGCCACCAGCATCAGCCCCGTCATCAGAAACCAGCCAACAGCCAGTAGTTTAGCAAAATTCTGAATGGTGCGTACATTATACGTATCAACGGCCGACGCAATGATCACAAACGGAATTTTATCGTCGGTAAACAACACGCCTACAATCACTCGATCCTCTTGTTTCCAGTAAACCTGCCGATTCTTTCGAATACGGTTTAACGTAGCATCCGATACGGTAAGGTAATCCATACCACTTTCGTAAACCAGTTGATTCTGCGCATTGTAAATAATAATTTCTTCGTCGGGCAACACCGTCAACTGATTCTTATCCATCAACTTATACAACGATGGACCAATACGTTCAGGGCCAACCAGCAGGTGTCCGGCCGTTAAGGCTTCGGAACGTAGGCGAGTCTGAAATTCGTTCTCCCGATACCGCTCGGCAGCCAGATAAAGAAACAGACAAAATAGAGCCAGCGACACGGAAACGATGGCCGTAAAAAACAAGGTCAGTCGATTGCGAAGACTCATTTTTCTTTCAGAACGTAGCCCATTCCAATCAGCGTGTGAATGAGCTTGTTAGGGGAATCCTTATCAATTTTTGCCCGCAAATAACTGACATATACATCAATAACGTTGGTTCCGGTATCAAAGCCAATATCCCAGACTCGCTCGGCAATATCGACGCGCGAAACCACCCGGCCCGCATTTCGCATCAGATATTCCAGCAAGGCATATTCGCGCGCCGTCAGTTCAATAGTTTGGCCATTACGTCGGGCAACCCGTTCATGCAAATCAAGTTCGAGATCCGACACACGTAGCATCCGGCCCGGCTCTTCGGCCACGGGCGCTCTACGTAGCAGTACCTTCACTCTAGCTAGCAACTCCATAAAATCGAACGGTTTTGCCAGATAATCATCGGCTCCAGCATCGAAACCCAACAGCTTATCGGCAATTGTATCCAGTGCCGTCAACATCAGAATAGGCACCTGACTCGGTTGATTGCGGATATATTCGGCCAGTTCTAACCCGGTTATGTCAGGTAGATTGACATCCAGAATTATTAGATCATAGCGATTCTTGCTGAGCAACGTTTTTGCTTCTTCGCCAGTAGGCGCAATATCGACCGAATAGGACTGCGTTTGAAGTCCTTTTTTTATGAATGTCGCTACTTTAGGTTCATCTTCAACCAACAACAGTTGCGTAGTAGAGCCGGTATTCATACAATTGGTGGGTAAGTGAATGCAGACAATTGTCCTGACCAGAGATCAAAACCGCCTGTCAGTACAATAAGCCTGTAAGATAAGGATAGCTCGCTTATGGTAGTCGATAGAACTAAAATGCGGAAAACTATTCCTAACGTATCAACCTTAAAAAAAGTAAACGTAGCGTTTCTGCCTCTCTATTCAGCAGTAATCTAATCCCTAAAACGGGTTAAAGGCAACACCAATTCTATAAAGACAAAGCACCCCAAGAAAAGCACAAAAAATACCTACCAGCAGCATAAAAACACTAGATGTCAAGGTTTTTCGCCAGGTGCATTCAGCCGGATTCTCGGGCAGAAAGCGTAGCGGCATTTCCTGCCCTATTGTAAAGCTCTCAAAAAACATAGAGTGCGTTTCTATTTCATAATCCTGCCCATTTACCTGATAAGAAAAAACAGGATAGTAAGAATTAGAGGAATCCGAGCCACTATATTCCGTTCTTATTCTGACGATTTTTCCAATGACCGTTTGTCCGCGCCGATTCAACTCCTGATAAAACAGCATTTGCTTATACGATCCTGCAACGATAAACACGCCAAGAACGCTCATAGCACCCGCCAAAAGAAAAGCGATCAATGGCCAGATCATTTCTATATTGAATTCCATACCGATTTATGTTTGTTATTTCCAGACAAAATTCGGCAAAGCGGAAATCGGCCAAAATTGGGGAATGCCTGTATTTAGCCTACAGGAATCCCTATATTTTCACCTTCTCAGGCCAATCAATTCTGTACTTCAGGATAAAGTTGATCATGAGTTTTTTGAATTTCCTCCTTTATTCCTTTATCAAACATTTTTTGGCTCATGAAACGAAGAAGATTTCTTACTCAACTATCGCAGGGAACTGCATCGGCCATAGCGCTAAGTTCGCCACTGGCTACGCAGGCAACTGACTGGGCTACGTACTACGCCGACGCGAACGAGCTTGCTGCGCATAAAATTGCCGATATCAGTTATACGAAAGTGCAGTTAAAATGGCCCCGTTTTGTCGGTAAAAATGGTCGGCGCGATATTCACGGGTATGGGCCGAATGTAAGCGTTTGTGTACTCACCACCGATCAGGGCGCTGTTGGCTGGGGTATGCACGGAAAACGGGATGATGAATCCATTACTTACCTGAAAGGCAAACGCATATCGGACGTTTTCAAGCCATCGGAAGGAGTCACTGACGCGAAAGTGCTCGGTTTCGACGTACCGCTTCATGATCTGGCCGGGGTGATTCTCAAAAAGCCGGTCTACGAAATGCTTGGGCAGAAAAAACCGATTCTGACCAAATGTTATACCGGTATGATTTACTTCGATGAGCTGGAACCGAAAGAAGGCCCCGTAAAAACGATTCCGAACGGACTTGACAAGCTTATCGAAAACTGCCGACACGATTACGGTCTTGGCTATCGTCAGTTTAAGCTAAAAATTGGGCGCGGAAATATCTGGATGCCGAAAGACGAAGGACTGAAGCGTGACATCGAAGTGACTAAACTGGTTGCCAAGACATTCCCGGATTGCGAAATTCTAGTCGACGCCAACGACGGTTATACTATTGATACGGCCATCGCTTATCTGGAAGGGGTTCGCGATATTCCTCTGTTCTGGATTGAAGAGCCATTTGCAGAAACCGTGGCCGATTATCAGAAATTACGTGCCTGGGCGAAAGTGAACATGCCGAAGATGCTGCTGGCCGACGGCGAAGCCAATCCCGACCAGAAATTGCTGCGTGAACTGGAAGAGAAAAAACTCCTCGACGTACACCTCACCGACATCATTGGCTACGGTTTTACCCCCTGGCGGAAACTCATGCCCGAACTCAAAAAGATGGGTATTTCTTCGTCACCCCACGCATTTGGCGAATTACTAAAATCCTACTACTGCGCGCACCTGACCGGCGGATTGGGGAATACCGCTACCATTGAAGGCGTACCTGCTACGTGTGAAGAAGTGGATTTTGGAGCGCATAAAATCGTAGGTGGAAAGTTCGTTCCTTCGCCAGCACCCGGTTTCGGTATGAAACTGCTCAAAAAAGCGTAGCGGCTGCTACGTAGTATTTTCCGGAACGTAGTGAATTCCAATCAGTAGTGGTCGGTATTCACTACGTTCTTTTTGTTCGTGTATAGTTTATGGCCCAAACAGGCTCCGGCTGTTTGATTGGAAATGATTAAGCTTAGCTATAACTGCATGGATTCTTATCTGCTTTCGACTCAAACAGCCAGAGCCTGTTTGGGCCATAACTTGCGATACGTTCATCCAATACATAACCATGTGCTTATCTACGATGCAATCGCGGACTAGTTTTTTCAACTAAAAATCGGCCGCACAATCACAGATTAGCACAATTCATAGAAATTTTAAAAAATAATTGCATTCACACCAAGGGTTACCCCACCTAAAAATACTCTTATAGATGAACCCCTCTGACTGACTCTTGCATGAATCGCCAGTCTACTAGTGACCAAAACAATTCTCCTAATCAGCCCCGATGGGCATCATCTGATCTGTCGGAGTCTGATGCGGCTTCACCGGTTTATGTTGACTCGGAGCTGTTTATCCGACAGACGTTTGAAAAAGACCCCCGGAAAGGTTACGAGCTGTTATTCAAACGGTATTATGAACCCCTATGCAATCACGCCGTTCGGTTTGTGTACTCCCGCGATCTGGCAGAAGATTTGGTGATCGAGATGTTCAGTCAGTTCTGGCAGAAGCAATTGCACAAGGTAGTCACTACGTCGTACCGGGCTTATTTGTTTACCTCGGTTCGGCATGCCGCATTTGCGCAATTGCGTAAAGAGTTTGGTCGCGAGGTGCCGGTAGAGGATTTATCAGAAATCGTAACGGAATCGACGCCAACAACGCCCCAGCAGGAATTGCAATTCAATGAACTTTATCTCCGGATTGAGAAAATTATTCGGGCTTTACCTCCTCAAAGTCAGAAAGTTTTCATGATGAGCTGGTTTGAAGGGAAGCGTAACGCGGCCATTGCCGATGAATTACAGATGTCGGTAAAAACGGTGGAAGGCCACATCACCAAAGTCTTCGCCATATTACGAAAGTCACTTCAGGATTACGGCCTTATAACACTTCTGGTAGGATTTGGCGGCTGGTTACTTGAGCAGGGAATAAAACAGATAGGCGGCAGTCTGCTGAGCGGCAATCCGCTTTTAAACCTCTTTTAACCCTGATCAACGTATGAAACCGACACTATCCAAACAAATTATCTGGAATTTTTTCGAAGGCAAGACCACGCCCATGCAGAATACGCTGATTCAGGAGTGGTTAGCTGAACCGGGCTATCAGGAACTTTACTTCCAATGGCTCGAAGAATGGGAACGTGAAAATCCACAGTTTACCCCCAACGTAGAACTTGCCTACGCGCGTTCGCTGCAATTTGCTCAGGGAATCGACATTCCGCATGAAGGCGATACGCAGCCTGTTACAGAGCCTTTTATCCGCTCATTTAGCAATCGATTTCGGGTTTTCCAGTGGGTCGCTGCCGCCTGTGTTGTACTGTTGGCGGGTGCTTATCTGCTACGTAATGAGTGGTATTACAAACGGTACGAAACGGGCTACGGCGAAGTCAGAACGATACGTCTGTCCGACAACAGCCGCGTGAGTTTGAATGCACACTCGGTGCTGACGGTTCCACGTTTCGGATTCGGCAGTGGGCAACGTGAGGTTCAACTAACGGGTGAAGCCGAATTTGCGATTCAGCACATGCCTGATCATCAGCGATTTATTGTCCGTACGCCCGATCAGCTCGAAGTACAGGTGCTTGGTACTGAATTCATTGTCTACAGCCGGGAGCGTGGTTCGAAAGTGGTATTGAGCCAGGGAAAAGTACAGCTTCGACAGCTAAACAATCTGACTGTCAAACCCGTAATCATGTTGCCTGGCGATATTGCTACGTTGAGTCACGAAGGTCATTTTTCGCTACGTCATCAGCAGCGATTGCCTACGCATCAGGCCTGGAAACACCGCCGATTTATGTTCGAAAACACATCAGTAGCCGAAATAGCCTATCAGATCAGCGAGCATTTTGGGGTCAACGTAGTGGTTTCAGACTCGGCACTCTCCCGGCGAACACTCGGCGGTACGTTCCAGACCGATTCAGCGATGAGCGTGCTTCAGGTGCTTGCCGACATTCTGAATGTTCAGATTACACAAACGAAACAGTCCAATCAAACCGTAGAGCGGGATGCCCGCTCCGGCGTACCGACCCAAACGTACGTACTAACGCCTTTACCCAAGTCAATTCCTTAACCCCCCTTTTATATGAATCAATTCATACGAATTCTCGTAACCGTAGCGGGAATAACGGGATACCTATTCAATATTCCTCCCCTAAAGGCCCAGCTACTGGCGCAAAACCGCATTAAAAGTTCGGAAAAATCCAGTACGTATTCACCATCAGGAACACTCACGCTACGTGACGCGCTGATGCAGGTGAAGAAGCAGTTCAACATCGATATTCTGTTTGAGGAAAAACTGCTGGAAGGCATTTCGGTAACAAACAGTCAGATTCAGTCAGGCAAATCGATTGAACGTAATCTATCTAACCTCCTGCAACCCGTTGGGCTACGTTTTAAGAAAGTCAATAAAGCTACTTACGTAATCCTGACCGTTCGTGCTGAATCGAAACTGACCGACAAAGAACTAGTAGAATCGCTGACTTTAACCGCCCCCGCTCAACAGTCAACGATTACGTTATTACAGTCTTTACCGGCTCAAACCGCCAGTGTGACAGAGGTGGCAGATCGGGCTATAAGTGGCGTTGTTACCAGCGAATCAGGCGAGGTGTTACCAGGCGTTAGTGTGGTGATAAAAAGCACAACGCGAGGTACCACCACCGATGCCGACGGTCGCTACCAACTCAGCGTACCCGCTCAAAACACTACGTTGGTATTCTCATTTGTTGGTTACCAGAATAAGGAAGTCGTGGTTGGTAATCGTTCAACGCTTGATGTTCAGCTACTTCCTGACCAGAAAACGCTCAACGAAGTGGTGGTTGTGGGTTACGGTACGCAAAAGCGGGAGCAGATTACGAGTGCTATTGCCAGCGTAAAAGCCGAAGATTTCGTGAAAGGCCCTGTTCAGGATGCGGCTCAACTGATACGTGGTAAAGTTGCGGGTTTGAGCGTAATTACACCCGATGGTAACCCAACCTCAACGGCTCAGATTTCGCTACGTGGTAATGCTACGATCAACGCCAGTTCGGCCCCGCTGATTCTGATTGATGGCGTTCCGGGTACGTTGAACACCGTAGCGCCGGAAGATATTGAGTCCATCGACGTACTGAAAGACGGGTCGGCGGCTGCTATTTACGGAACGCGCGGCACCAACGGCGTTATTCTGATTACGACCCGGAAAGTGAAAGGCGAAACACCCCCGACCATCGAAATTAATTCGTACGTAACAACCCAGCGCATGACCCGCCAGCTCAGTTTCATGAACGCGGATCAATATCGGCAACTGGTGGCGCAGAAAAAACCGGGAGCTATCGACTACGGCAATAACACTAACTGGCTTGATCAGGTCACCCAAAATCCGCTCTCGCAGGTGCATAACATCAGTTTGCGGGGTGGCTCACGTACTACCAATTATATCATGAGTCTGGAGTATCGGGGGCTGAACGGGATCATGAAAAAGTCGGATAACATTACGTTGTTTCCCCGGATTGAGGTTAACCACACGATGTTCAACGGAATTCTGAAAATCAACGCCAACCTCAGTGGTTACCAACAAAAGCACTTTGCCGTAGATGGCAAAGAGTACTCAGGACTTGTTTATCGGAATGCGCTGACGTTTAACCCAACGGAATCTATAAAAGATGCAAACGGTAACTGGATAGAGCGTACTGATAAAACCGATTACATAAACCCATTAGGGTACATCGAAGAGACACAGGGTGAAAATCGGAATAACAACCTTCGTACCTACGGCACCATCTCGCTGGCTCCTATCGAAGGGCTGGAAGTGAAGGCGCTGTTTGCCCGCGATATGTATAACAGCACACGCGGTTATTACGAAACCAAGCGCCATTATTCAACCGCCCGAAGTGGACGTAACGGTTTTGCCTCGCGTGGCACAACACGCACCCAGGACGACCTGTTTGAGCTGACAGCCAACTACAACAAGGTCATAAAAGACCACAATTTCACGTTGCTGGCTGGTCATACGTGGCGTCGGTATAACTCGGAAGATTACTGGATGCAGAACTGGGATTTTCCGACCGATAATTTTTCGTACAACAATATCGGAGCTGGCTTAGCACTCAAACGGGGACAGGCACCCGAAACATCCTCGCAGGAAGAAAATAAACTCATCAGTTACTTCTTTCGGGCCAACTACAGTTACATGAACAAGTACCTGTTAATGGCCAGTATCCGACATGAAGGCTCATCGCGGTTTGGTGCCAACCACAAGTGGGGCAGTTTTCCGGCGGTTTCTGTTGGCTGGAATTTGCAGCGGGAATCGTTTCTGCAAAACGTCAGAGCTATATCAAACCTTAAACTTCGGGCGGGTTATGGCGTAACCGGAACCGAACCCGGCAGTTCATATCTGTCTCTGAACAAAATCAATTTCAATACGTATGCGCTCGTAAACGGGCAATGGGTTCAGGCCATCAACCCATCGAACAATGCCAACCCCGATCTGCGCTGGGAACGTAAGGAAGAAATCAACTTTGGTCTGGATTATGGCTTCCTGAACGACCGGATTTCGGGTTCGATCGACCTCTACCAACGTACCACCCGCGATCTGATCGCCAATTTTCCTGTACCAACTCCCCCTTATCTCTACAATACCATCACAGCGAATGCCGCTTCGATGCAGAACAAAGGGGTAGAAATTCAGGTGAACGTAGTGCCGATTCAGAAGCAGTCGTTTCAGTGGTCAACGTCGATCAATTTCTCGACCAACGCCAATAAAATCCTCTCCTTATCGAACGACCGATTTGCGCTAGCCAGCGGCTATTTCGATACGGGCAATACAGGCGAGCCCATTCAGCAAACCACGCACCGGGTGCAGGTTGGTCAGCCAATTGGTAATTTCTGGGGCTTTAAAACAGTCGATATCGACGAAGCTGGTCGCTGGATTATCGAAGGCAAAGACGGCAAACCGAAACCGATTGCGCAGCAACAGGCCGACGATAAACAGATCATTGGCAACGGTTTACCGAAGCGGTATCTGAACTGGAACAACACCATTACGTATAAAAACTTCGATTTGAACGTAACGATGCGGGGCGCGTTCGGCTTCCAGATTCTGAATATGACCGAGATGTTCTGGAGTGCGCCTGTTATGCTGACACGCGGCAACCTACGTAGCAACGCTTACGATCCAATCTACGGCAAACGCCCACTAGCCGACGATCAGTCGCTGAACTACGTTAGCTACTACCTCGAAAACGGCAACTACTGGAAAATCGACAACGTAACGCTGGGCTATAATCTGAACTTGAAAAGCAAGTACGTAAAACGCGGTCGGGTTTATCTGTCGACGGCTAATCTGTACACCATCACCGGCTATAAAGGCATGGACCCTGAAGTGAGCATTGGCAGCGCGGCACCGGGCGCTGGTCTATCACCTGGTATTGATGATAAAAACCGCTATCCGGCCACAACCAGTTACACCGTTGGTGCTATGCTAACGTTCTGATAAACACTTAAGAGTACGAACTATTTCGACGTATTTCCTAACATCCGATATCATGAAATCCATAAAATCATACCTCTTTACGATCTCGCTTTTAGGGCTCACGCTGAGTGCCTGTAACAATGATCTTACTGAGAAAATTTATTCCGAAGTAACAGAAGAATCCTACGCGTATACCGACGCTTACAAAGCCATTAGCATCGTTTACGCCAACATGCGTGGCCTGATGTCGCATACCAATTACTACATGGCGCAGGAGTCGACCGCCGACGGGATTGTGATGCCCGCCAACGCATCGGGCTGGGACGATGGCGGTATTTATAAACGCATGCACCTGCACACCTGGAACTCCGAAAATCCGCAGATGAACAGTATGTGGAACAGTTTTTATTCGGGGGTAATTAACTCAAATCGCATTATCGATCAGCTCAATAGCGGAAAAATCACACCGCCAACTGGCGTTACAAAAGATGCGCTTGTAGGCGAAATGAGGTCGGCACGCGCATTCTTCTACTGGCTTCTGTGCGACAATTTTGGCGACGTACCACTCGTTGCCGACCGCTCCGACGAACTGAAAGGCAAAACGACCCGCAAGGAAATTTATCAGTTTATCGTAAAAGAACTGATCGAGTCAATTCCGGCGCTGAGCGAAGAACGTACTACGTTGACCTACGGCCGATTCAACAAATGGGCGGCCAAAACCCTGCTGGCAAATGTATATTTGAACGCCGAGGTATATGCCGGAGAAGCCAAATGGCAGGAATGTCTGACCCAATGTCAGGAAGTTATAGCTTCTGGCAAATACCAGCTCGAAACCTCACTCAAAGCACCATTTGTGACCAACAATCAGAATTCGCCGGAAATCGTTTTCGCCATTCCGTTCGATGAAAACTTAGCGGGCGGTTTCAACGTAGAAATGTTCTCGTGGCACGCGTCATTGAAGCTGAAATTCGGTATGTTGGATACGCCCTGGGGTGCCGGTTCGGCCAAAGGAATTCCGCAATTTATCAATACTTATGATCCCGCCGATGGTCGACTGGCCGCTACGTGGATGATGGGTCCACAGTTTGCTGCCGATGGCGTTACGTCGCTGAAAGGTTCTTACGATCAGGCGGGTAAAGATATCGTTCTGACCAAAGAAATTCCCGATGGCTTGTATACGGGTGAAGCCGAAGGGTACCGAATGAATAAATTTGAGGTAAAAAATGGGGCGTTGGCGAGTCTGAGTACCGATTTCCCGTTCTTCCGATATTCGCAGGTGATGCTGATGCAGGCCGAGTGTCTGCTACGTACCGGAAAAGCTGCCGACGCTGCCGCGCTCGTGACACAGGTACGTAATCGGGCATTCACAACGGCTCCGGCCAAAGCAACTGTATCGGGTGCCGATCTGGAGAAAAACAGCAGCTATCAATACGGATACGTCGAGAACTATAAAGTGGTTGACGCGGGCAATAACGCAGCCGTTAAATACGGGCGCATGCTTGATGAACTGGGCTGGGAGTTTGCGTGGGAAGGTTTCCGTCGTCGGGATATGATTCGCTACGGCATTTACACCACCAAAAGCTGGCTGTCGCATAAACCGAGCGGTACGCATCGGGCCGTTTTTCCGCTCCCGCAAATAGCCATCAACTCAAATCCAAAACTGGAACAGAATCCAGCTTATAAGTAGGTTTGAGGGTATTATTGTAGGTGGTTTTGTATCTGCCTCTGGCTATTTACCACCCCTAGCCCCTCCTAAAACAGGAGTGAAACTTACAGAAGCAACCCTGTTCACAAACCCCCTCCTGTTTTAGGAGGGGGCAGGGGGAGGTAAGTTCAAACTACCTACACACGGCGTATGGATTTAGAACAGCCGGCCGCTCCAGTGGAATTTCTCTCATATATTTAGGCTATTATGATACGTCTGATTACCAGTGTATTTCTTTTATTGATTGGCTTTGCTACGTTCGGGCAGTCAGCAAAAACGGTTTCGAAAGAAGCGATGCAGAAAGTCTTTGAGGAGGTAAAAACACCGTACAAATACGGCATTGTTTTGCCTCAGCCAGACAAAGGCCGTATGGTCGATAGCCCAACCATTTTTCGGAAAGCAAACAACTGGTACATGACCTATATCATTTTCGACGGCAAAGGTTACGAAACATGGCTCGCCAAAAGTGATAATCTCCTGCAATGGACTACGTTAGGCAAGCTCATGTCCTTTACCGATACTACGTGGGATGCGACACAGAAAGCTGGTTACGTAGCATTGGTCAATACCGATTGGGGCGGTACGTATGACGTTGAGAAATATCAGAATAAGTACTGGCTGTCGTATTTGGGTGGTTCTGAAAAGGGCTACGAAGCGGGGCAGTTGGGAATCGGAATTGCTACGTCGGATGATTTTACCAAGCCCAAAGAAGTGCAACGATTACCCAAGCCAGTTTTATCGGCAATCGATAAAGATGCGCGCTGGTACGATGACAAAACCATCTACAAAAGTCTGGTTATCCGCGATGAAGCAAAGAAAACGGGGTATCCGTTTGTGATGTATTACAATGCGAAAGGCAATAAGCCGGATGAAAAAGGCAACGGTTTTGAAAATATCGCAATGGCTGTTTCTAACGACATGACCCATTGGAAACGCTTCGGACAAGAACCTCTGATCACCCGCAAAACCGGCATTTGTGGCGATGCCCAGATTACGAAAATTGGCGACCTCTACGTTATGTTTTATTTCGGCGCGTTCTGGAAACCCGGTGCCTTCGAGCGGTTCGCCTGTTCGTATGACCTTGTGAACTGGAGTGATTGGGAAGGAGCCGATTTGGTTGCGCCATCGGAACCATACGACAAAACCTATGCCCACAAACCCTGGGTCATTAAATGGAACGGTGTAGTGTATCACTTCTACAACGCCGTTGGCGATAAAGGTCGCGTGATTGCCGTTGCTACGTCCAAAGATTTGGGAAAGAGTCCACTGGGCAATTAACCTGTAGCCTGAACGTCCAGGCTACTAACAACTCATCGATGAAAAAACGAATAGTTTTCTGGTGCTTGTGTCTGTGTTTTCTGAGTGGAAAGCAGTCCGCTATTGCGCAGAATTTTGCGTTGAAAGCTGATACGTTCAAACCTTACGTAGCGGCTTTTAATAAGGACGATGATGAACTTTATAAACAACTGATTCCGAACGATAGAGCCTGGGATTTTCTAGCACAGAATATTCCGCTGTTCGAATGCCCCGATAAACAACTGGAACAAACGTATTACTTCCGCTGGTGGACGTATCGGAAACACCTCAAACAAACGCCAGCAGGCTATATCATCACCGAATTTTTACCCGATGTGAATTGGGCGGGAAAATACAACTCGATCAACTGTCCGGCGGGGCATCATTTTTACGAAGGGCGCTGGCTCCGCGACACTACGTATCTGAAACAATACGCCCGATTCTGGTTTCGGGGTGGGGCGAGTCCGCGTTCGTATAGTTCGTGGGCGGCCGATGCGATCAGTTCGTTCGCCAAAGTTCACCCCGACACTACGTTTCTTACCAATCTGCTTCCTGATTTACTCAACGATTTCAAAGAATGGGAAAAAATGCGGCTCGACTCAACTGGATTATTCTGGCAAACCGACAACCGCGACGGGATGGAAATCTCGATTGCGGGCCTGATCGGACAGAAAAATCAGGGCTATCGGGCGACCATTAACAGCTACATGTTCGGCAATGCGAAGGCGCTGGCGAATATTGCGCAAATGGCCGGGAATCAGGCTGTTGTTGATGAATACACCAAACGGGCCGCCACGATACGTCGGCAGATTTTGACCAAGCTTTGGGACGATAAAGCCAAATTTTTCAAAGTGATTCCGCGCGGAACTGGTACGTTAACCCGCGCTGATGTTCGTGAACTGCATGGTTTTACGCCCTGGTATTTTTCGATTCCCGACGAAAAACACGCCATTGCCTGGGCACAGATTACCGACGAGCAAGGGTTCTGGGCACCTTACGGCCCAACCACTGCCGAACAGCGGCATCCCGGATTTCGTCTGGCGTATGAAGGGCACGAATGCCAGTGGAATGGTCCAAGCTGGCCTTTTTCGACGGCCATTACGTTAACGTCATTGGCGAATCTGCTCAACGATTACAACCAGAACGTAGTAAGCAAGCGCGATTTCTGGCGTCTGTTAACAATCTACAGCCGATCTCAGCAACGAATCCGGGAAGACGGCAAATTAGTGCCGTGGATCGACGAAAATCTGAATGCCTATACCGGCGACTGGATTTCCCGCACGCGCTTATCGACCATGGAAAACGGAAGTTGGGCAACCAAGAAAGGCGGTCAGGAACGCGGCAAGGATTATAACCACTCGTCGTTTTGCGATCATGTGATTTCAGGACTGGTCGGCATTCGTCCGCAGCACGGCAATCAACTGGTTATCAACCCGCTCCTGCCCGACAATACGTGGGATTATTTCTGTCTGGATAACGTAGCGTATCATGGCAAAATCATCACCGTTCTGTACGACAAAACCGGGCAGAAATACGGAAAAGGCAACGGTTTTCGCGTATTCGTGAATGGAGTAGAAAAGGCTTTCGCGCCCACTTTACAACGTATCACGGTTGCTATTTAAACAATCAGCTAACAACCAATCAAGTCAGTACGTCTGCATGAAACGTAGCATTACTCTTCACCTGCTTCTCGCCAGTTTGTCGTTCGCGGCAGTTGGGCAGGTAAAAACGCAGCCTGCCGCTGTCATGAGCAGCCGGGCACCACTTCATCAAAATCCATACATCGAATTACCGCTGGGTACTATCAAGCCGCAGGGCTGGCTCAAAGAAATGCTGGTACGCCAGAAAAACGGCGCTACGGGCAAACTCGACGAGCTGTATCCGCTGGTGATGAACCAACGGAATGGCTGGCTCGGTGGCGATGGCGATCAATGGGAACGTGGCCCTTACTGGATTGACGGACTGTTGCCGCTGGCTTACATTCTGGACGATCAGGCGTTGATTGCCAAAACCAAACCGTGGGTCGAGTGGGCGCTGAACAGCCAACAGCCCGATGGGTATTTTGGTCCCTCGAAAGATTACGGTCCCGAACCCGGCGTTCAGCGCGACAACAGCCGTGATTGGTGGCCTAAAATGGTGATGCTGAAGATTTTGAAGCAGTATTATTCAGCAACGGGCGATAAACGGGTCATTACGTTAATGACCAATTATTTCAAGTATCAACTGAAAGAACTACCGAAAAAGCCGCTCGATCACTGGACGTTCTGGGCGCGTTACCGGGGTGGCGATAATCTGGCGGTGATTTATTGGCTCTACAACATAACCGGCGACAAATTCCTGCTTGACCTCGGCGATCTGGTTCATAAACAGACGTTCGATTACACAGACGGATTTCTGAATACGGATTTCCTGTCCAGAGCCGGTAGTATTCACTGCGTAAATCTGGCGCAGGGAATCAAAGAACCGATCATTTATTATCAGCATCACCCTGACAAAAAATACCTCGACGCGACTAAAAAAGGCTTTGCCGACATTCGGAAATACAACGGCATGGCGCACGGGCTTTACGGTGGCGATGAAGCCTTGCACGGCAACAATCCAACGCAGGGTTCGGAGCTTTGTTCGGCGGTTGAAATGATGTTTTCGCTGGAAAGTATTCTCGAAATCACCGGCGACGTAGCGTATGCCGATCAACTCGAAAAAGTGGCGTTTAACGCGTTGCCCACGCAGGCGTCTGACGATTACATGACCCGCCAGTATTTCCAGCAGGCCAATCAGGTAATGGCGACCCGGCACACGCGCAATTTCGACGTAAATCACCACGGCACCGACCTTTGTTTTGGCCTATTATCGGGCTATCCGTGCTGTACATCGAACATGCATCAGGGCTGGCCAAAGTTCGTGCAAAACTTATGGTACGCTACGTCCGACAAAGGCATTGCGGCACTGGCTTACTCGCCAAGTGAAGCGAGAATTGCTTTAGGCAACGGCCTCGACGTAGCGGTGAAAGAAGAAACGGGTTATCCGTTCGAGGAAACGATTCGCTTTACGATCAATCCATCGAAAAACGCTACGTTCCCGTTCCACCTGCGCATTCCGGCCTGGTGCAAGAAAGGCACGGTGAAAATCAACGGAAAAGTCTGGAAGGAAGAAGCTGGAAATCAGGTAGTAAAAATTGCTCGTGAATGGAAAGCGGGCGACGTAGTGGAGCTGGAATTACCGATGCACATTTTCAAAAATACGTGGTACGAAAACTCGATGTCGGTAGAGCGAGGGCCGATTACGTATGCGCTGAAAGTTGGCGACGAAGTTACGTCCGTTAAAAACGACAAAGACCCCATTGAATACGGTGCTACGTATAATGAACTTCGCCCCACGACGCCCTGGAATTACGCGCTGATTCAGGTGCCGGAAAACAAGCTGACCGATCAATACAAAATCGAGAAAGTAAAGCCTGTTTCAGATTATCCGTGGAATCCGGAGAGTGCGCCGTTGCAGATCAAAACGAAAGGTCGGCGGATACCGTCGTGGGGAATTTATAACGAAATGGCTGGCCCGATTCCGTATAGTCTGACGTATCAGCTGGAAACAGCTAAAGAACTGGAAGACATTACGTTAATTCCGTACGGTTGTACCAATCTGCGTATTTCGCAATTTCCGGTGGTGCGAAAGTGATTATGTGCTACGGTCACCCAAAATCTATGTTAAAACAGTATGCTCTTTAATCAGAAAATTATAAACACAGCGACCTTCACGATAGCAACAATTGGTTTTGCTACGTTGTCGGTAAAGGCGCAATTGATGGTTCGGCGGTTTGAGCCGGTTGGCTTCTCGCAGGTTACGATTACCGACAATTTCTGGAAACCAAAGCTCGATAAAGTGGCCACTGCTACGTTGCAGGCTTGTATTACGCAGACGGAACAGAAAACCGGACGTATCCGCAACTTCGAAAAAGTCGCCCGCAAACAGGGCGAGAAACACGAAGGGATTTACTACGACGACAGCGACGTTTACAAAGCCATTGAAGCGATGGCGTATTCGCTCAAAAACCATCCCGATGCCGCTACGCAACAAAAAGCCGATGAATGGATCGACAAGATTGCGGCTGCTCAATTGCCTGATGGTTACCTCAATACGTATTACACGCTGACCGGTCTCGACAAACGCTGGACCGATATGGAACGGCACGAAGATTACTGTGCGGGTCACCTCATCGAAGCCGCTGTTGCGTATTATAACACGACCGGCAAGCGTAAACTGTTGGACGTAGCAATTCGCTTCGCCGATCACATCGACGATACGTTCCGGGTTAAAAACCGTCCGTGGGTGAGCGGCCATCAGGAAATTGAACTAGCCCTGATGCGGTTGTATCACCTGACCAAACAGGACCGTTATCTGAAATTGGCCGACTGGTTTCTGGATCAGCGCGGACGTGGTTATGGCAAAGGGAAAATCTGGGACGAGTGGAAAAATCCGAAATATTGCCAGGACGACGTACCGGTAAAACAACAGAAAGAAATTACCGGCCACGCTGTTCGCGCGATGTATCAATATACGGGTGCCGCCGACGTAGCATCGGTCACCAACGACCCCGGTTACATGAACGCCATGACCACCGTTTGGGAGGACGTAGTACACCGGAATATGTACCTGACGGGCGGCATTGGTTCATCGGGTCATAACGAAGGGTTTACGGATGATTTTGATCTACCCAATAGTTCGGCCTATTGCGAAACCTGCGCATCGGTCGGTATGGTGTTCTGGAATCAGCGCATGAACCTGCTTACAGGCGAAAGCAAATACATCGACGTACTGGAACGTAGCTTATACAACGGTGCATTGGACGGTCTGAGCCTAAGCGGAGATCGGTTCTTTTACGGAAACCCACTGTCGTCGGCGGGTAATTACGGACGTAGCGAATGGTTTGGTACGGCCTGCTGCCCCTCAAACATTGCCCGACTCGTAGCGTCGCTGGGCGATTATGTTTACGGACGTTCGGAGAATGGAGTTTGGGTAAATCTGTTCGTGGCTAGTAACACTACGTTCAAGTTCGGCAAAACTGACGTACCGCTTCAACTCGATACCAATTATCCGTGGGATGGAAACGTAAAAATTTCGGTCAATCCAGCAAAAAAGGTGGCTTATGCATTACACGTTCGCCTTCCGGGTTGGGCCGATAATATACCGGTTCCGGGAAAACTGTACGAATTCACGAATAGCAGCAATGCGAAAATCGAGGTTTTGCTGAACGGCAAACCCGCTACGTATCAAGTTGAAAAAGGGTACGCTGTGATTGACCGCACGTGGCAGAAAGGCGACGTAGTAGAGGTAAAGTTACCGATGGACGTTCGGCAGGTAGCGGCTCGGAAAGAAGTCAAAGCTGATCAGGACCGGATTGCCCTGCAACGTGGCCCGCTGGTATATTGTGTTGAAGGAGTCGACAATGCAGATAAAGTATGGAATCTGCTGGTTCCGGCTCAGCCATCGTTCGAAACCAAGCAGCATCAGGTGCTCGACGAACCAGTGGTTGCTATTCAGGCTAATTTATCGGTTGTCGAAGCCGCTGCCGATGGATTGAGTATTCAGACCAAACCACAAACCATCACGGCCATTCCGTATTATACATGGGCCAATCGTGGAAAAAGCACCATGCAGGTCTGGTTGCCGAGTCGTATAAAAGCGATAAAGATTTCGGAGTAAAAGTATAGCTAAGGTGTAGTGTAATACAATTAGTTATTGTATCTAACTTCCCGAATCAGAACGGCGTTGGCGGTTCGGGTTCGGGAAGTTTATTTTGATACGTTATCCTTGTTTCTGACGGCCATTTCCAGCGCGTTTAGGTTTTTGTAACGGTTTCCAGAAACGTATCGAACCATCATAAATCTCCTGTCGTAATCCATAGCCATTTTTCACCCAAAAGGTTTTGAGCGATTGCTTATCGCTGGCTGCTGGCAACTGCTTGGTAGTTTTCGTTTCCATTTGGCCACGAATCCAGGCTACACCGTTGTCGCAGGCTACTGCTTCCAGCGTTTTGAGTAGTTGACTTCCCAATTCCTGCCATCGCGGAACAGAATCTGATACAACCAGCGATGTCAGAAAAAAGTACGGATGTCCATCATACCACATCGCTTGTTGCCTGAATTCGCCCATTGCCTGACCAATAGGCTGTTGCTGTTCATTATACAGGACTACCTGGTATGCCTTGTTCGTAGCAGATGGCGGAGTTAATTCAGTTGTATAAGACATAATTCCATTGCATTTATAATGCAAATAAAACATAAATCGCGAATTTTATAATATATTTACATCATAAAAATAAGCCTACAACTTTAATTCTCTGCCAACAGTAAACAACCTTGAACTGAATTAAGACCCTTTATTGCCTCAAAACCAGCAAAGCCCTCCACTAATGGAAGGCTTTGCTGGTTTTGAATAACTATCTTATTGTTGTAGAGTATCGGCCAGTGCTGGATAATCGCTATACCCCTGTTCAAATCCATTAGGGCCGGGCGCATAAAGTGTTGCGGGGTCCAGTTGTGCTAGTTCGCTACCCGATTCCAGCCGTTCAACCAAATCAGGATTCGCAATAAATGGGCGACCAAATCCAATTAAATCAGCTTTGCCACTTTCCAGATCGGCTTCAGCCTGTGCTACGTTATAGTTGCCGGTTAAAATTAGGGTTCCTTTAAATTCGTCCCGAATTGCTTCTGTCGTCGCGGCTGGTACTGGTGGCGCTCCCAAACCCGAGTGATCGACCAGATGCAGGTATACAATACCCAATTTATTTAACTCACGCGCCAGATATAGGTATAAATCATGGGTATCTTCAGCGTGCGGAAGTAAATCTCCGGCAGCGCCAAACGGTGATAAACGTACACCAACTTTATCAGCTCCAATTGCGTCAATAGAACCCGCAATAATATCGAGCAGGAATCGGGCGCGATTTTCGACACTTCCGCCGTACTCATCAGTCCGCTGGTTGCTACGTGCGCTTAAGAACTGCTCGATCAAATAACCATTCGCTCCGTGTAATTCAATCCCGTCAAAACCGGCTTCAACGGCATTCGAGGCAGCTTGTACAAACTCCTTAATAGCATGCTGTACATCAGCAGTCGTCATTTCGCGGGGGGTAGCGTGTGCCTGCATACCAATAGAATCGGTCCAGATTTCGCCAGCCGCTGCCACAGAAGATGGGGCTACAATTTCAGCACCTTCAGGCGTATTGGCACTGTGTGCGATACGTCCGGTATGCATGAGTTGCACAAAAATTTTCCCGTTACGTTGATGAACGGCTTCCGTGACCAGTTTCCAGCCTTCGATCTGTTGGGCACTATAAATACCCGGAATACGTGCGTAACCCAGTCCATTAGGCGAAGGCGACGTACCTTCAGAAATGATAAGACCCGCCGTAGCGCGTTGGGCGTAGTATTCGGCCATTAATGCGTTTGGAATGTTTCCGATTGCCCGGCTGCGGGTCATGGGAGCCATAATAATGTGGTTGGCCAATTTTAATGAGCCCAGTTGGGCTTCTGAGAAGAGTTTTTTTGCCATGAGAGAAGGCGATTTATCAGGCCATAAAGCCGTTTGTTATAATCTGATTCTCTCGCCTAACGCATCGATACATTTAAAAGTTTGGATGCATTCGAGAAAATTTAGATCAGATCGTCAAAAAATGAAGAGAGCTGCCCAATCGCTTCTTTATTCAGTTGAAGCTGTACATGCCGACCATCCTTCGACGAATTAACCAATCCGCTATCGATCAGAAGTTTAATGTGGTGCGAAACACAAGGCTGTGATAGCCCTACCAATTCCATCACTTCGGTATTGGTAAGTGTTTGTTTCTGCTTTAGTTCGAGCAGAATTGCCAGACGCGATTTATCGGCAACAGCCGCCGTTGCTTTTTCAACAAATTTGCAGTCCATAGTCCGTTGTTATCAGGAACCCATTTTCGTCAACAGGTCCGAATTAATTTCTTATACACTTCCTGTAAAGCTAATAAAATTCACTCAGAGATAGCCAGAACACTCTCTCTCCTATACTATAAACGACTCTTACTAGAGTACTACATAATCTTGATTTTTGTTCCAAGCATTACTCTTCTGGTAACACAAAAGCAAGTCAGACTATTAGTTACCATTTTAACATTATAAAGACCCTCGAATCATCTAAAAAGTATCTATCATAAATAAATAATATACTAATAACGAACTATTTGAACGAATTTTATTATGCACATATTTAGTAATTATTTTTTTTCTAATTTACTTCCCAACCCATAAGTATACCTAATACTAACTTAAAAGTAACTGTGATCTCCACTTTAGAATCTGAGTATGATGTCCAGTTAATGGCGTGTTTACGCGATGCTACCCAAACGGCAATTTTTTATTGTGAACCCGTTGAACATGATAACAAAACAATCGATTTTCAGTACGTCTGGGGAAACAAAGCAGCCTACGATCTCTACGGATTAACGCCCGAAACACTCCCTAAAACCACTATGCTCCAACTATTTCCAAAATTTGTTGAGCAGGGATATTTCGATAGATACCTACATTGCTGGTTAACCGGAGAACAACAGCGATTTAAACGACCTCACCCAATAGCTGGACTCGACAAATGGGTAGAAGTTGTTTTAGAGCAACGCTTCAACGGCGTTGTTGTAACTGCTTATGACATTACGGAGCAGGAACGTCTATTCCGCAAGAATACACAACAAGCCGCTCTGCTTCAAAATATTGTCGATCATTCACCAAATGGTATCGTACTTTTTCAGCCAATACGTAATACGGCCGGAAATATTATTGATTTTAGATACGTATTAACTAATCCAGTTAACGCACAAACAGTTGGACGATCTGTTGCCGAAATTACCGGCAAGAACTTACTGAATCTTTTCCCGACCGTTGCCCAAAGCGATTTTTTCAATCGGCTGGTTGAAGTTGAACAGACAGGCCAGACGCAACACCATCGGAATAAGTACGAAGACCATGACATGAGCATTTGGGTTGATGCTACGTTGGCCAAACTGGATGATGGTATTCTGCTAACCTATCAGAACATCAGCTCGCAGGTTCAAAAGCAGAATGAACTCGAAAAAGCGCGCGAAGTTGCCGAAAATGCGGTACGTACTCACGACGAATTTCTGGCCAATATCAGTCATGAGATACGTAACCCGCTCAATGCCATTTTAGGATTTGCGGAACTACTGGAAGAAGAATTGACCGATACGGAACAAGTTAGCAGGGCCGTTTTGATTCGGTTAGCAGGACATACCGTACTAAAAATCATTAATAATTTGCTGGATGTTGCTCAGTTCGATTCCAATCAATTTGTTCTCGAAGCCGTTCCCTTATCACTGGTTGAGCTTACAAAGTCGATTGCGAGTCTGCTAAAAACGCGCGCTCAGCAAAAAAATCTGGCATTTCAGATTACAGTTGACCCCGCACTTCCACCCCGTATTATCGGCGATTCGCTACGTCTGACCCAAATTCTGCTTAACCTGTGCGATAATGCCATCAAGTTTACCTCACAAGGCCACGTTCGCCTGAACGTAGCATTAACGTCTGGTACTGAGGATCATGTTTGTATACTCTTTCAGGTTGTCGATACGGGGGTAGGCATTCCGCACGACCGCCTGCCGCATATTTTTAATCGCTATCAGCAAGCGTCTGCCGATGTGAGTCGACGTTTTGGCGGAACTGGTCTGGGCTTAAACATTGTCCAGAACCTTGTTAAACGAATGAATGGCCATATTGAGGTTGAAAGCACGGTTGGCATCGGAACTACATTCAGCGTTACGTTACCTTTTGTAACTATCAACGAGAGTCCACAAACTGAGCTACCTAGTTTACCAAAACTAGCTGTTACAGAGCTTATTGCCCCTATGAGTACGATTTTACTGGTTGAAGACAATACGTATAATCAGCGTCTTGTTCAGGGATTGTTAAAGCATGCACAGGTCAATTTATTGATTGCTTCCAACGGTATGGAAGCTTTGTCCATACTACGTCGTCAGCCGGTAGATTTAGTGTTTCTGGACATTCAAATGCCACTTATGAATGGCTATTCAACCGCCAAACATATTCGTACTACGTTACATCTCGACGTACCCATTGTTGCGTTAACGGGCAATGCGTTTCCCGAAGAACGTAATCACTGCCTAAAAGCTGGCATGACCGATTATTTATCGAAACCATTTCAACGTCAGGCACTTTTCGACAAAATCACGCAATACGGTTCAACTTCTCCCAAAGCAGGAAAGCCAATTACTATACAAAGCGACTGGATTAATGAAGAGGTTCTGCATGATTTATATCTCGACGAGCTGGATTTGCTCAAAAGTCAGGTTGATCAATTCGATAAGGAATGGCCTGAACAATGTGCCTTAATCAACGAGCTGTTAGAGCGCGGTCAGCAGCCTTCATTCAGCACAGAAGCGCATCGGTTTGGTGGTACGTTAAATGCTTTAGGCCTAACGAAAGCCTCTCAAACACTCCAACAACTAGCTTCCCAGTTTTCAACGTTAACGTTCAACGAAAGAAGTGAGCTATTTCACGTGTTGATCGAACAGGTGGAGCAGGGACTGGCGTGTTTATTTCTGAAAGTGAGCTCTGTCTGACGAAATTATCGAGCAATAGCCTTTCTAACCGATTATTACGTATACCTGATTACAATTCCCTACTTAATAAACTAACCCCAATTTTATGAAATCTGATTTTCATCATCGAACTGTGCTTGTAGCCGACGATGACCCTTATTTTCGAAAAATACTGGTGCATCATTTAACAAAGGCAGGCTACAAAGTATTGCTGGCTCACGATGGTCAGGAAACCTTAGACTGGCTCAACGATCCAAAACAACCCCTCGATATTCTGTTGCTCGATCTGATGATGCCCCAACTGAGTGGCCTTGCTGTGGTAACCAAATATCGGGAACGGAAGCAACTCCTTCCAATCGTGCTGTTATCGCAAGCTGAACCTGAGATCGCACTTCAGGCGGCTTTTATGGGAAAAGTAGATGCTTATTTCTGTAAGCCATTTTCTATAGAACAACTGCTGGGCGAAATGGATCGGCTAATTCAACTCAAGCAAAGACCAGCCAATTCAAGCAAACTTGCAGCCTATTATTAGATAACCCCATCCTAAATTCCTCCCCTAAAAACTAGGGGAGGCACTTGCCTTCGGTCGTTTTAAAGTCCGGCAACGGCCGACCGTCTCCTTACGGGGGAGGGACTTAGAGTGGGGTAAATATCATTCTAATTTAGGCAACACCCACGGAGTTCGATAATGGGCTTTAGCCAATGTCTGCGCCGACGTATCGTTAACGACTCCACCCTTTGCTACGTCCCAGTTCAATTTGTTGCCGATGCGATACGCAATATTTCCAAGATGAGAATGTAATGCTACGTTCCGCCCTGCTTCGGCCGGACAATTGGTTGGTTTTCGCGAGCGAATGCAGTCAAGAAAATTGCGGGTATGGCTATCTAAATCGTTATTAGTCGATTTTTGTACGGGTATAGCCGGACTCAGATAACGACCTTGCTCTACCTCAGGAAAAACTTCCCATTTGCTTCGGTCGATCACAACTGTACCCAGATTTCCGATGAATGCTACGCCATGATCGCGGTTATAAGGCCCACGCATGGTACCTAACGATTGCTCCCAGAGTATTGAGAATTTGCTGTAATCGTAAATCACCTGCATGGTGTCGGGTGTATCGCCGTCGTGATTGGGGAAGCCGAATTTACCACCCATAGCCACCACCGACTGAGGGTCTGTTACGTTCATTCCCCACAAGGCAATATCAATCATATGAGCACCCCAGTCGGTCATAAGGCCACCGGCATAATCCCAGTAATACCGAAAACTTCCGTGAAAACGATTGGGATTGAATGGTCGGTTGGGAGCGGGACCCAACCACATATCGTAATCAACTCCAGCCGGTACGGGCGCATTGGGTTTCGGCGGAAATTCTTTGCCATATCCCATGAACGCCCAGGTTTTCACTGTCCGAACAGTACCAATTTTACCCGACTGAACATAATCTACCGCAGCTTTCCAATGGGGCCCACTACGTTGCCACTGCCCAACCTGCACAATTCGATTGTATTTTTTAGCAGCCGCCACCATCAAATCACATTCTTCTATAGAATTCGCCAGCGGTTTTTCGACGTAAACATCTTTACCCGCCTGACACGCCTGAACGGCGGGCAAACAGTGCCAGTGATCGGGCGTGCCGACGATGACCGCATCAATGGTTTTGTCGTCGAGAAGTTTGCGAAAATCGCTGTATAGGCTGACCTTTTTCCCCGTCTTCTTTTCCAGTTCAGCCGACCGTCTGTTCAATACGTTGCTATCGACATCGCACAGAGCCACACAGGTCGCATCCTGATTTTTGAGCATCGACGTCAAATCGGACCAGCCCATGTTATTCGCACCAATCAGCCCTACCCGAATGGTATCGGAAGGTGCTGCCTGCTTCTGCGCTAACGTAGGCAACGTAGTAAGACTCAACCCAGCCGCTAATTGGGTTGACTGATAGAGAAAATCTCGTCGGGAGGAGGGCATAGAAGTAACGTTCAGAATGTCGGTTAAAGAGCTAGAAATTCTGACCTAGGTTGGATATTGCCACTCACCCCGATACGCCCGACTCAATAGCTTGTTGGCTTCAGAATCGTTCGAAATCTGCTTGCCATCCCATTCGACACTACGTCCGAGTTTCAACGACAACATGCCTAACAAAGCCATGTTAGTAGAACGTTGCCCTATTTCGATATCACAAACTGGCAGTTTATTGCTTTTGATACTATCCAGAAAATTACGCCACAGCAAGGCAATATTCTGATCATCAGGCTTATCCAGTTGGGCATCCTGATGAATAATCGGCTTTTTTGAGTCGGCTGGATAAAATGTCCAACCATCGAGCCAACCCATGTGGAACGTTCCTTCGGTTCCGTAGAAATAAACGCCTACAGCCTGTTGCGGGTGGGTTTTTTCGGCGGTATTACCAGCAAATGTCCGGTGTTCCCAAACGGCGGTAAATTTTTCAAATTCGAACGTAGCAACCTGATGATCAGGCGCATCGCTATTATCCTGTTTAATTGCCCGGCCACCAGTCGAGTACACTTTACGGGGATGATTTTCTTCAGTTACCCATAAAATCTGATCCATCCAGTGAATACCCCAGTCGCCTAGTGTACCGTTTGCATAATCCAGAAAATTACGCCAGCTTCTGGGGTGCATTGCTTTGTTATAAGCATGTAAGGGAGCGGGGCCGCACCACATGTTCCAGTCAATCTCTGCGGGTGCTTCGCTATCGGGTGTGGGCTGACCTGCGCCACCTGCGTAATGAACAAAGGCCCGTGCCATACCAATTTTCCCAACTTTCCCCGACTGTATAAACTCTCTTCCTGATACGTTGTGGGGCGACACACGCCGGTGCATACCAACCTGACAGATTTTGCCAGTATCCCGAGCGGCTTTCACCATCGCCTTTCCTTCATTAATTGTGTGGCTGATGGGTTTCTCTACGTATACGTGTGCGCCAACTTTCATAGCTGCAATAGCAATAAGCGGATGCCAATGGTCAGGCGTAGCTACGATGACAATTTCGGGTTTTTCGGTGTTCAACATTTCCCGGTAATCGCGATACTGTTTCGGCTTATCTGACGTCAGTTTAGCGATTTCCTCGCCCGTTTTCTGGAGTTGCCGCGTATCGACATCACAAATAGCCACCACTTTCGATTCGCCAGCCTGCAAAGCAGCGCGCAGAATGTTGTTGCCCCACCAGCCAGCTCCGACCAAAGCAGTACGGTATTTTTTGGCGGGTTGACGTGTAATGAAAGCCCGAACCTGAACAGGATCGGTGATGAGCGTAGCGCTGGCAAGAGCGGACGTTTTCAGGAAATCGGAACGATTCATGGAGTAACGAACTTGTTGCGGTTGAGATGGTAGGAACCTCTGACAGGCTCCGTATTCAGCAAAGCCAAACTCCCCTCTTTTTTACCGTCAACGTAGCAGATTGCCCAATAATGGTGTTCCAGACAAAGCCTGTATCAGCAGGAACGTAACGAAAAGCAGGTAAAAAGCCGTTAGCAACACAATCTGACTAACACGCCGGGCAACGTAGTAGCCAAACAACGGAATCAGTTGCAAAGCGTGCATTCCGAAAAAGTGAGCTACCCGTAGGTCGCCGTTACGTGTACTCCAGTTCAGAACGGGCAATCCCGGTCCACCATCCGGCGCGTCAATAGTATGCCGAAGCTGGGCAGCCATGGCGAATCCTTCGAAGGCAAAAATGACAAACAAGATAATACCAAGCCGAATGCCCCACAGATACGTAGCATTTATGGTTTCGGGTTTTTGCCTGAAAAATAGGTAGCCAATATAGCCCGTCCAGATGGTCAGAATTGTAATAGCTACGCCCATCACATTGAAAAGCCGGGCATCTAGAGAGGATGAAATATTAAAGTGCGATAGTTTTCCTAACGCAGCCTGTGCTGTAATGATTATCAACTCAATGAGCATCGTAATAATCACTACCCAGCTATATATCCGAACTTTTTTGCGTTGGGGAAGTAGTCCTGTAAACCAGCCCATTGTCCAGCTAAAAATGGCAATCGATATAAAAAATTTAGCGGGCTTTATGAAGGCGTTTATACCTAATATCTGGGTATGGGTTGTAAAAGCCAATATTGCGCAGCCAAAGGTGCCCCACAGGCAAACCCAGCCCAGATAATAGAGGAGAGAATTCCGACTTTTGAGCGTTGACAAGAACGTGTGCATGGGCGTTCAACGGTTATCAGGCTGATACTGTTCGTGTACGTATCAAGCGAATGAGCCAATATAGCAGCAACCCCACTGGCCCTAGCATAAAGCAGAAAAATAATGGAATAATGGTAAACCAGTGCGGAATGGCTTTTTCCTGCGCATCGCGAACGATAACTGAACCGGCAACTAAATCGAAAGCAAGGTAATGTACCCAACCTGCCAGCATAACGCCGTTACTACCTGTAGAAAACAGATTTTTCACACCGGGCAATGAGCCAAACGCATTAAAATCAATCGGTCCATCGCCAAAAAGATAGATGATATACACAACGCCCAGACAAACCGGAATCAGATACGTATTCATCAGCCATTTTGTTACGAACCAACGCGGAGCAAAAGCCATGAGCAACCATTGCGGCAGCACTAACGTACTAGCCAGCTGGAAAACAACTTCAGGAGACATAAGGTATCGTTTAGGTATGAGTAAAAGCGACAAAATTGTTCAACGTAGCACGACGATCTTGGCCTGTGCTACGTTGGAGTACTAGGTGTCAAATAGCCCTCACTGATACGTAGCGTCCCAAAAACGTACAGAATTACACTAAAATCGGCAACGCAAATAGCAAGGCACCCAACCCAAACAGAACAGTTAATACGTGAATAAAGGGTTGGCTATAGGGTAGAAAAATAAATTGCTCAATTGTTCTACCCAGCCAAAATAACGACATACCAACCAGAAATACCTGTCCAACCTTCGTCTTGATTAGCTCATCAGGAAGCCAGAGACAGAGTACGGCAGCTAGTAGAAAAATATGAATCAGCCGTAGATTGGCAATCTGAATGATAGCTCGAGTCGGAACGCTGCTGTTTTTCAAATCATGCTTCCAGTCAAAAATTTTCCAGAAGAACGCATGAAAGACAGCGAATCCAAGACTGTGTAGACCACACAAGTAAACCATCCCGACTGCTGTCATCGCTCGTTAGTTTGGCACCTTTGCTTTGCCTAGCACACGTAGCAGATTACCGCCCCAGATTTTGGCAATATCAGCCTCCGAGTATTTCCGACGTACAAGTTCAACGGTCAGATTTTCGATCTGGCTTACATCTTCCAGACCATTTACTCCTCCCCCACCATCGAAGTCAGAACCAATTCCTACATGATCGATACCCACCAGTTTCACAATATGATCAATATGGTCGACAATGTCCGACAAGCTGGCCCGCTCCGACGCATACGCTTTCGATACCGAATCACTCATTGCCGCAATACGTGCTTCCATATCAGCCGAAGGCACTTTACCCACGCGCGACATCCGAATTTTGGTTTTAGCCGCCCGGTGTTCATCTGATGGTTTTTTGAGATAATCACTCACAAAATTCACCTGCACCACGCCACCTTTACTCGCAATAGCCTTAATCATATCGTCAGTCATATTCCGGGGAAAATCACAAAGTGCACGACAGTTGGAGTGTGATGCAATTAACGGTGCTTTCGATAGCGCCAAAGCATCATAGAACGTACTATCTGCTACGTGCGATACGTCGATCAGAATACCCAGCCGATTCATTTCCGGAACTACTTTCTTGCCAAAATCGCTCAGGCCGCCATACATCGGCCCATCGGGGTCGGTCGATGAGTCACCGATGAGGTTGTTAGCAAAGTGCGTCAGCGTCATGTACCGACAACCCAGATCGTAATACGTTTTGAGCATCCCTAAATCACTGCCGACCGGATAACCATTTTCCATACCGATAAACACGGCCCGTTTGCCCAACTTCTGAATCCGGTACGCATCCGCTGGCGACGTAGCGAGTTCGGCTTTATCGGCATGTTTTTTTAGTCCTTCGTGAATGAGCGAAAACTGATTCAGCGCGTTACGTTTCGCTTCAGCATGTCCCGAATCCGTACGTGGCCCTTGCGATGTATAAACGGCAAAGAACATAGCATCCATCCCCCCCTGTTTCATCCTTGGAAAATCAATCTGCGATCCGTCGCGTTTGGTGTCATGTGCAACACCCACATCAAAACCGGGTTTCTGCATCATAATGGGCGCATCGGCATGGGTATCGAGAGTCAACACGCGCTGATGAATTTTGCGAGCTTTTTGCAGAATGGGATCTTCACCGCTGGGCACCGACGACGTAACGAAATGAAAACCAAGTAACAGGTAAAGAATGGAAGGAAGCATATTCAGTCAGGTTGTAGAACAAAAACAGCACTACGTCGAAACTACGAATTGAATGCTGAAATGACAAACTTTCGATAAACCCCTGCCGTTCTGATACTATCTTTGTAGAATTAAAGAGTGAAAGAGCGAAATCAGACCGCCGAAACGGAATGAAAGAGCAAAAAAGACGCTACAGGTTCGCTCTTTCATTCTTCACTCTTTCGCTCTTTACTTATGGCCGTTGTTCCTTATAAAGATAAAGAC
This sequence comes from Spirosoma daeguense, assembly GCF_054776875.1. Taxonomy (NCBI): domain Bacteria; kingdom Pseudomonadati; phylum Bacteroidota; class Cytophagia; order Cytophagales; family Cytophagaceae; genus Spirosoma; species Spirosoma daeguense. The sequence goes on along the minus strand of NZ_BAAHBF010000009.1, from coordinate 44,751 downwards.
ACATCGAAGCGCGAGCAGGTTGCGGAGATGTTCGACAGTATATCACCCAAATACGATTTACTCAACCACGTATTAAGTGGTGGAATTGATATTCTCTGGCGTAAACGAGCTATTCGCGAGTTAAAAAAATACGCACCCAAAACGATTCTTGATATTGCAACCGGAACCGGCGATTTTGCTCTGGAAGCACTTTCCGTAAACCCGGAAAAAATCGTTGGCGTCGATATTTCGGAGGGCATGCTGGCTGTTGGGCGCGAGAAAATGAAGAAGCGTGGAGTAGACTCGATTATCGATATGCGCTTGGGCGATTCAGAAGGTTTGTTGTTCTCGGACAATGAATTTGATGCTGTCATCGTTTCGTTTGGTGTACGCAACTTCGAGAATCTACAAAAAGGATTAACCGACATGCATCGTGTGCTACGTCCCAACGGAGTATGCATTGTGCTGGAGTTTTCGAATCCGCGACAATTTCCGTTCAAACAATTATACGGGTTTTATTCCCGGACCATTCTGCCGCTTATTGGGCGCTTAGTAAGTAAAGACGCATCGGCCTATACCTACCTTCCAGAATCGGTACAGGCTTTTCCCGATGGGCCAGACTTTCTACGCATCTACGAAGCCGCCGGATTTACCAACACGAAATGGATACCGCTCACCTTCGGCATCGCGTCGATTTATGTAGGTCGCAAGCTGGCTCAGCCATGACCAGTTCATCAACGTCATTGCCGCTAAAACAGGGCCTGACAGTTCTGTTTTTTTTACTGGTTCAGCTAACAACTCAGGCTCAGAACTACAAATACGTAGTGAAGCATTTGGAGCGTTATGATGATAAAACGATTCATTACGGTTTCTTTTTTGCGGCCCCCGTTACGCGCTTCAGTGTAAAATACAGTCCAGCGTTTATTACTGCTGATTCCGCTTACAGGATATATTCGCCTAACAAAGCGAGCTTTCGGGTCGGTTTCGTAGTCAACGCCTTTCTAAACGACCGTTTTGATTTACGGCTAACGCCCTCTGTATCGCTATTCAGCCGTGAAGTTCAATACGATTATCCAAGCGGCATATCGAAAACTGAAGTACGCGAATCAACCTGGGTCGATTTGCCTTTGTTATTAAAATACAAATCGGAACGACGTAACAATTCGCGAATGTATTTATTAGCAGGTGGAGCCTTTAGTATCGAAACCAATGTACGTCGAAAGGAAAATCAGGGTGCTAGCCGACTTAGTACACGTACCATGGATTTGGCAGTAGAATATGGCATCGGTTTCGAGCAATTTTTCGAATTCTTCAAATTTGCGCCGGAAATTCGCTTCTCTCATGGTTTATTGAACCTTTATAATCCAACCAGCAATGCAGCCGGCATTGGCATTAGCCGACTCTCGACGCACACCGTAACGTTATATTTAAATTTCGAATAGCTCTTGCAGATTGGTTACCAGACACTTAAAAAAAACTTCACTTTTTTTTAAGTTAATGCTTGGAAAAAGGCCCATCACCCCTCTATATTTGCAGTCCCAAGCGCAGCCAACGGCTGGACAATAAAAGGGAGTTTAGCTCAGCTGGTTCAGAGCATCTGCCTTACAAGCAGAGGGTCGGCGGTTCGAACCCGTCAACTCCCACCTAGTAATCAGGCACTTACGATGTAAAATTGTAAGTGCCTTTTCTTTTGATACACAATTTGATACACAGCAAGGCTCTTAATAGTAAAATGATAAATAGCCGCTGGATATATCGCACTCATCTCAGTTTATGGCTTTTAATAATTACGCTCACGCTTAATGCGTGTAAACAGCCATCAGTTGATGTCCCACAGAATACCACGCCTAACCGAGACAACAACATGGCTATGGGTAATCCTGACGGCGCTAAGCCAACAGAATCCAGCCCTAACGCTTACCTGATTAATCGGCCGACTTATTCTATTTCCTACAATAACGCTACTGGTATAGCGAACTGGGTAAGCTGGCATCTATCCACTGCCTGGAAAGGATCAGCAACTCGTTACGCTGGTAACTTCATTCCTGATCAATCTCTGCCATCCTCATGGTATCAGGCTAGACATGCTGACTACACGAATACCGGCTTCGACCGTGGTCATCTTTGCCCTTCCGATGATCGGGACAGTACAGCAGAAGAAAATAGAACTACATTTATCCTAACTAACATTGTACCCCAAGCCCCTCAGTTTAATCGGCAGTCCTGGCTACGACTGGAGGACTATTGTCGGGACTTAGTTAGCAAGGGAAACGAGTTGTACATCATTGCCGGAACGGCGGGTAAGGGAGGAGAAGGAGACAACGGCAAAGCAACTACACTAGCTAGTGGTAAACTAAGCGTTCCTGCTACGCTCTGGAAGGTGATTGTAGTACTGCCTGTGGGTTCGGACGATGTAAATAGAATAAACGCTCAAACACGTGTTATTGCGGTCTGGATACCGAACACAAATGCAGTGGGTCCACAGCTATGGAGTAATTATCGGGTTAGTGTTGACGAGATAGAGAAGCAGACAGGTTATGATCTGCTATCTAATGTGTCTCAGAGTGTTCAGCAGACTATTGAATCTCGTATAGACAAGAATACGATTCAGTAAGATCGTTTAGTATTAAATAGACACTTGGGTTCGGTTGCCAATATGCTGCAAATGTGACTCCGGATTAAGCATAATCGAGATTATCTTTCGACGAAGCAATAAAATCAGAAGTGTGGGATTCAGGATACAACCTGAAAAAAGCCCAGAATATAAGGATATTAATTAAAATAGTCAGATTGGTTTATTAGATAGTTTTGCCCAGCTTCGTTAATATCTTTAAAGGCTGTTTTGGTGATAACATCCAAAATCACCTGGAAGGCTGCTTCTCTCCACACTGAATCAGCGTTTCTACGCAATAATGGTTTCTTGTCAACTATTTGAACTATGCCCATTTCTACATGCCAATAATTAGAGATTGTAGGAGAGTGAACGATTTGAGTTTCACCTACCGAAGGAAATAAGTCACCCTTTTTATAATCGTTTAAATTATACCCTAACTTAAAAAGCAACTGTCTATCAAAATGCTCTAAAGGGCGACCATAATCAAAGTTTTGCCCATTTAAATCACGATATCGCCAAAATATAGGGACAGAGTCTGGCTCTTCTTTAATGCACTCTAATATATCTTCAGTCAGTTCAACATTATCTCCTTTCCAAGATTGCGATGCTTTTTTTTGTTGGATATAATCAATGTGCCTAACCTGAAAACCACCTCCCAGTAAATTAAGAGATAGGTTTGGCATATCAATTGGCTTTAAAGCCTGTTCCCTCAATTCGTCAAAATCATCAAATGTTTCATCGACAGACATACTTGATCGCCTAACTAGTAATAGATCTGCTTGTATTGATGCTAGATCCATTTTCGGTTTATGCTTAGGGGTTGGCACTAAAGGTTTAGGGTAGTTATTATTTGTCAAACTAATCTTTCTCTTTATAAGAAGAAATAATTCCCTGAACCAATACATAAATGTTTTTGACATCACTTATTAAGAGGGTCTTGCCATTAAAGATACTAAATACAACGTCCTCTTTATTCAATTCTGAGCTAGCAAGAGGTTTGGTGATGTTAATTTGTCTACGTTCGTCCAGTTTTATTTTAAATTTTATTGCTGATGATGGAGTTACCTCCACAATAATTTTATTATAGTTTAATGTTGCAATTATTGTGGATAATTCATCCGTCATTTCTTTAATAGCCTCCTCATCTATTGCTAGATAATGGGCATATCGCTTAACTTCCACATTAATCTTTTCTCTTAGAGAAACAACCTTAGCATCTTCCAAAATTGGAAGAAGCCTCATAGCATGAGTTTCTTCTTCATGGTGAGGCCTAACGGCAATATTGCCGTAGGAGGATTTAGTATGGCCTAAAACAAACTTACTAATGCTATCATATTCGAATCGACTCTCAACCGCACACGTTTCCATATTAATATATTACGTTTAAAGAGCCTAAAAAATCATCATTCAAAACTAGCAGAAAAAGTTTTTTTTCCTCAGTATGCAGTTCGTCAATTACAGTAAATATGGCGTCACTGTCAACATTAGGTAAATCATCTTCGACTGATAAATCTAAATCTATAACGCATCCCTTTTTAATCGTTTTTTCACCAGGCAATTTAAGCCCACTACCAAACTGAATATAACAATTGAACTTACCTTTTGAAAAAGCATAGCTTCCATAAAAACCTGCGTCTTTTATTTCCCCTAATTCTTTCTCAATCATTAAAAATGGCTTTTTAAGCATCATTTTTTGATTGTCCGATTTTGCAAAGAAACTAACATATCGAATCCCGATTCGCTCCAAAGGTGACTGAATATTAGGAGTAATAGCATTTGTAGCTGCTTTAATAAATGGAAAGTAACGGTCCCATAATTGGTAGTGTTTAGCATTCTCAAATATGACTGACTTTTTATCTACTATGATCATAAAAGCCTCATTTTTGAAGACTACGCTATCATTTGGATCTAAAACCCTACTCTGCGGAGAATTATTATCCCTCTCCATATCAAAGTTTTGCTTTAGACTTTTTGGTAAAATTTCGTTAATAAACTCTGCTGAAAACTCATTTACAAATCTGAGTTCTACTGATGAGTTTAATAACGGATTGGGCGTAATTTCTTTAGGTAACAAGTTCAAAACACATTAAGTATTGATTGACCTACTTTATAGTTCACATATATGAAACTGCATTTATATATTAAACCAGTTATCATAGTGACTTTGGAGTATCCTCTTTAAATAAACGTAATCATAAAGACAAAAGTTGGAAAAATACAAAATTTAGGAAATTTTAAATGCACTTTTACCATCACTTCGCATTCCTGCAGGAATGCGAAGTTAGCAGACGAGCAAATCAATTTTCTAAAATAAATGCAAAATGGCCTATTTTTTATTTAAAGGCCTTATAGCAATAATTATACCGTACTGAGATGTGTATCAGATCTTGATGCTTACTCAGAATATTCTTCCGCTAAGTGATCAATGGCCTGAACTTGACTGAAGCTGGTCTTTTTCTTTGTTCAAATGACTCGGGTAATCCGTGACATATCACCCTCCCGATAGTCAATCAACCACATCAGAAAAAGCATCTCATGTTGTGTGATGTTGAAAGCTACAGAACCGTCAAAATGTAACATGCCTGCATCTGCATCTGCATCTGCATCTGCATTGAGCCAATCTGTAAGACTTTTATAGAAGTAGACTTGTGGCAGGTTGTGTATAGGCCAAAGTCTGTTTCAAGAAGAAGGGCATGATGTCAGATTATATTATTTAACTACCAATACATCCTCCCACCGGGTAGTGTAGCAAGGAGATAAATACTTCTGATGATAGGGCCACTCGGGATTATATAGCTGCGAAGCCAGTCTCAGCTTATCCTTACCATAGCGGTAGTTTACCTTGTCCACCACCTTGGCCAGCTTCAGTAACCGCTCATCGGGGCCACTGGTAAACAGCGTAGTTTTTCGGTAATCTTCCGCCACCAGATCAGTGAGCATAATGCCTACCCGCATATAATGATAACCGAAGCTGAAGATTTGTCTCAAGGCAGCTATAGCGTATTTGAGTAGTTCGGGTGTTGCATTAGTGGTATTCGAAACATATGAAGGCATGTAACAAAGACAAAAAACTGCAAGGTTAAGACGTTTTTTGTGTCGAATGAATATGAGGATTCCCCCGTTACCAGTACGTGTTTTATCCCGTTGCTGCTATATAATACATTCCGTTTCTTTGTAGATTAAGTAACAAATGTTCATGTAGCATCCGGGCTTTTTACTACGTCGGATGCTACTTTTTTATATTATTAAGTAACAGGAGTTGGAGTAATATTTGCTAATAGTATACTTTGTATTTCACTCCCTAAACCTTCATATAATGGCAATATTTTTCTCTTGGATTGTTTTATCATTTGTAGCCGGCGCAGTAGGCTCTGATCGTAAAATTGGCTTTTTTGGCGCATTTATTATTTCGCTTATTCTCAGCCCATTAATTGGATTTATAGCTGTATTTGCGTCTCAATCAAAATCCAGCGCCAAGTTTCAACAGCAAATGCTAGAGGCACAACAGCGGAATTCAGATGTTGCCGGAGCACGAGTACTAAATGAACGCCTGCAAACCACACCTGTTTCGCTGGATGAGGAACTTAGGAAATTAAAAGCCCTTAAGGACGATGGATTATTAACCGAAGAGGAGTTCGACGTGCAAAAGAGAAGACTACTCTCATAATATTTTTTCGCCCGCCCCGACGTCGGGCTCTTTTTTGCCAATTAGTAACCCGCAGCATAGTTGATAACATGAAGTTTCTTTCCTTCTTATTAATCTCTTTTTCTCTATTCAGTTGCTCATCCCTTATCCCTGTTGAGGTTGAAGATGGTAAAGCATTAGGCATTATGCCTATGCGGTACGGACATATCTACTATCAGGGTACTCATAAAATCAATGCTAGTCGAGAGGACATTTTTCGGCAGGTTCGACGGTGGGCCGCATTTCGGAGTACGCGCTCAATTTTTAGCAGCCCTTACACTATAATCAAAGTGCCAGCGCCAACAGCGGCCTTTTCGGTCAGCGACAATTTACTGGGTGATGTTATTGCTACAGGAATTATTGAAAGAATACCGCGAAATTCAGGAAGCCTATTTTGGCCCTCAGCTATGTATTCTGTCAGTATAGAAGCCTATGAGGGGTCATATAGGCTTACGTTGACCAACTTTTATTCGTTTGGCATGCCATCCGCGCATTATATGGATTTTCGGGATAAAGCAACATCATTAAAAATAACCCGCGAATATTACTCAGAGGTTGACCGGGAAGCCATGAAGGTTATTAATGAGCTAAATACATTTGTTGAAGGTGAGATTAAAAGCTTACCAGCGCATTAAACCGAAGGCTTCGGCTTAATTTTTAAACGGAACGGTGATGCATCACCGTTTGATGTTCAATTCCTTCTGATTTAGGCCAGTCACCTGACATGATCGTCATGTCAGACTAGAAAGGTAATCTGCATTTATGGAAGTAAGTACGGTCTGTTTTTCTAAAAATGTGCACTCGACTACACTACAAAACCTACAAAAGGTCATTAGAGCGCAGAAAATAAATAGTTTTTCTGGCCCTCACTTTCGTCACTTTCACCACTCCTGAATAGCAATCATAAGGGCATCTTAAATAAATAAGCTATTAAGTCCGATCATTCTATTCGATAGGGCTTTACTTTGCAGGTCAACCGGTCCAATCTGACCAACCCAGTATCCATGATGAGTTCTTTCTACACAGTAATTACCGTACTTGCCACCATCCTGATTTTATATGCTATACTCTGCTTTTTGGCCCATTATCTGGATTTTGGCTGGAAAATCATTGGTGGTGAGTGGCTGCATAAAGACCTGCGCCTGATTAAATGGCTACGGTCGGGTATCTTCCACCAATTGCTCATCGGCTTTGTACTAACGATCATTATGTACGGGGGGCTAAGTCAGATTCTGGCCTTTATCCCTTCTGATTGGGGGCGTGTCGATGAGGCCGGTAAACTTCATCCCTATCGGCTCCCCATTACCAGCGTGCTGGCCGTTTTGTTAGGCGTAATCACCACCTATGGCTTCCATCTGGCCGATAAGTTTCTTAGTCAACAGGATGCGAGCCGTACGGGTAAATAACAACCTTGGGAAATCATGGCTATTTCTTCTCGAGTAAAGCCCTGACCAGTTTCTTCAATTCGTCAATCTCGCTTACTTTAGCTTCCAGCACTTTTATCTTGCTATCCTGTTGAATCCCGTATAAGGTCAACTCCTCCACCTTCTCCAGCAACATTGCATTCATCTTCACTAAATCAACCCCTTCTTTTACTACCTCTTCGACTGAGGGCACTCCCGGCAAATGACCGTGTTGGGCTATATACCTAGCAACAGCAGGCAGTGAACGTAAGGGGTAGGTAGGTTCAAAGACTTTATCACTCCAATCACTGGCGTTGTTTATACGAAGTAGGTAGCGGGCTAGCACCGTTTCACCCTCCTCGTTGACCGTCAGGAATTGGTCGGTTGCACCGTTGCGTAGCGGATTGCTAAGGTGAGCAAACTTGATTTTGCCATTATTGCGTAAGTTGATCGTGCCCCGTACATCGAGGGGAAATTGCGGAGAATCGGTGCCAATGCCCACTGCAATACTGGTGTTGGTGGGGTCACCTAACACAATGGCATTCTTCAGGGCAACCCGGGCGTTGGTGCCAATGGCAACCGCATTGACCAAATCACTACTCGCAGCCTGGCTGTTATAGCCTAGCAGGATGTTATCGCTCCCAGTCGTAATGCCCGTACCCGATGTTGAACCGATGATAATGTTTTTACTTCCTGTCGTGTTATTCGCCCCTGCCTGAAGACCCAAAAACGTGTTATTGGTACCAGAACTAGTGCTGTAACCCGTACTGCTTCCCACGAAGGTGTTCCCAGTTCCATTATTATTGGTATAACCGGCTTGGTCACCCAAGAATGTATTATTTGATCCTATTGTATTGTTGATACCAGCGATTGAGCCCATAAAGGTGTTTGACTGACCCGTGGTGTTTAAATAACCGGCCTGATATCCCAAAAATGAATTACTCCCTCCACTCGTATTGTAGTAGCCAGACTGAAAACCTACAAAGGAATTCGTGCCGCCACTCGTATTCGAATAACCCGCCTTGGAGCCAATAAATACACTCCCGCTGGTGGTGTTTTTAAAACCGGCAGAATCCCCCACCATCACATTAAAACTGCCCGTGACGTTCGCGAATAACGAGTGGCTACCCATCGCAAGGTTTCCATAACCGTATCGATTCCCGTAGCCCGCAGCAATGCCCATAAATGTGTTATCATTTGCTTTGTAATTACTGTAGCCTGCATCATCCCCCATAAATGTGTTGTTGTTTCCCGTAAGGTTTTGGTAGCCAGCCCAACGCCCCACAAACGTATTATCACGACCCGTTGAATTGACCTCCCCAGCTTCGTCACCCAGGAAAGTGTTACTAATACCGGTTGTATTCTGATGGCCTGCCCTATACCCTAGAAATACATTTAAACTACCCGTCGTATTATACTCCCCTGCACTGGCCCCCAGGAATGTATTAGCAAACCCAGTTGAGTTGCCATGGCCAGCTAGATAGCCCAGGAAAGTGTTATAGTTAACAGATGACATAGCTGCATTGCCAGCCTGCACACCGATAATGGTATTATATTGTCCTAGGGAGCTGTTATTAGCTGTAGTAGCTACATAGTTAGTTTGCGCCTGAAGGGAAGCAGTTAGTAAGCAACTGATCAGCAGCCCAAAGAGTTGTTTCATAGGTATGAAATCTAGAAAAGAAACAGAAGCCAAATCTCCTTCATATTCAAGGGGTACACAATCGGATAAACGTATGATAAGCCCCTTTCGACTAAACCGCCAGCCCTCTAGAGCTGGCGGTTCTGTTTATCATTTAGTAGCAGATCTTACACGGCACATAACCCATGCTTCTTGCCTCAGTTACACTAACCCGACTTATGCCCGCCCGGCATCGATTGAGTCCGTGGCATTCATAACTATGATACGCATAAGCTCTTCGGCTACCACAAACCAAGACGGTAGTGGCAACTGGTCGTTTGCTTACCTGGCGATGGGTTCGAGGATTGGTTCCCTGGCAAAACGCCCCTGGTGTAGACAAAACCAAAGCGCAGTATGAAAAGAGCAGGAATTTAGATAGCATGGCCCGACTTATTGGGGCAAAAGTTTCAAACCAACCTATTTTACTAATGCCATTATTGGAAAAACACCGTCCTCTCCCTGATAAGAGGAAAACAGGGCAAGTAATTTAGCTCCTGCGACTAACAGCCACATCCTTTACCAACAGTCCAATAGCATCTGGAATGACTTCCGCATTCCGATTTTGTGTATTTAGAGCATCCGCATTGTGAGCTTGTTTTTGACGATGAGGTTGGTTCAATGACTCCACCTCCACAACTAAGCATACCCAGTAAACCAAATAAGATAAAAGCCTTTTTCATGAGATTACAGTTTGATAGTTCCTCTGTATCAAACTGACCCAGAAAAGGTGAGTAGGCTATGAAAAATTAGTCAGAATTTACATTTTATCAAACTCAGTTGCGGCTAATTGTCTTTCGCAATCCCACATACCCACCCACTGAATGATGATATAGCTGCCCTAAATCAGCAGCAAGTGAAACGGTCAAACTACTTCCGCCTAGCCAGGATATCGGCATACCCATTTGCATTAGTAATGACCATTGAGTAGGAGGTATAGCAAAAGGGGCATCATAAAGTCCATAATTTCGACTATATGATATTTTCGTTAGTAGATTAATCTTACCAGCTAGTGCTTCAAGACCTAAATGATACATCTGAAGCCGGTTGTTGTTAATAGGTAGTTTCGACGTGTTTTGGTAGGTCGGGTGAAGATCCTGTTTGCGTGTAATAAAAGGGGTTCCGATAATACGGTCTTGATGCGCCCATCCCTCTAGGTATTGTCCATTGTTGAAGTAATTATCATTACCTGTTAGTCCATTCCATGGGGCAAAAATGGGCCCACCTTGGTCCATTGTCAATAAACATTCAAGTAATACATTGATAACCCGAAAACGTTCAGACCCCCAGTTTAAAGGCCGAATTCTAAGTCCGTTTAGCCCGTCGGGTAGGTTACGAAAGAGAACGCCCGTTGCATCATCGAAACCATTTTGATGATAAAAAAGTACGTTCGCTTTGGGTAAACGAAGTTCCAGGCCAATATCCACACTACCAATATGATTTCCGTAGAGGTTTGTATAGTCAAATGAGGTAATGCGGGGGTTATTAAGACCACCTGAGCGAACGGCAAAAAGAATATTGGGAAAATCCCGCAATTGGCTTGGCATATCCCCATTGACGGCATACCGGTAGTCTAGTGAGTCAGAGTGGCCACCCCACTGCACATGGTGATTAAGGCCCATATATAACCGAAGTTTGGCAGTGGGCTTGCCAATACGGAAAAAGACGGATTTCTGATGCAGAAAAGAGCGCTGAATATATGCCGTATTGGCAAACCAGCCATGCGCAATAAACGCATTGATCGCTAACCATTGACGGCGACCTAAGGGAGCAAACCCTTTGGTTCCAAATCGAATTTTTGGTATGGGTAGAGCATTCCCCGACCAAGCATAAGAGCCTGATGTCAGCGTGGTATCCACTAAACCAATAATTTCCCGCTTGCGTCCAATCTCAAGTTGAAGCTGCCGATGAGCTAGTTGAAAATAATACTCAGGAGCCAACAGCTCATTCACCTTCCCCGCATTACCAACGACTTCGGCACCATATCGGAATATCCAGGCACTAGCTGGTGCTTTACGGGTTGTGTCAGAGAGAAATGAACTGCCTTTGATGCCCACTCGTAGCGTCGCGTTAGGTAACGAATTAGGCACAATGCCAAACTGATTCGCCCGTAGCCAGAAAGGCGTTTGTTGGGCCGAAGCGGCTAGCCCTCCTAGTTCGACATATGCTTGGTGATTGTTGTTTATTTGAGCAAAAGAGGATTGAGGCAGGCTACCAATAAGGAGCGCTACCAAGTAAACCTGTTTCATGAAGGCTGTAGTATTTATTAAGAATTCGCTTCAGCTATGTCTGTGTTATGTAAAAGCTCAGATAGTTAGTTGTCTTCAAGCCAACTATAAGCGAGCATTACCGCTTGGCTATTTAATTATGATTGGAGATAAAATAATAGTTACGCATGCAAATATGAATAAAAACTCAATAATGCACTATCTCACCTGCATATCCAGTCAAACAGAAATATTAGTGTTCATATATAATCTTCACAACCTGAACACCCTGCGAATTTTTTAATCGAATCAGGTATAACCCAGTGGGGACGCTACCTAAGTCAACGCTTTCATTTTGCTCTTCACCAGTACCAATTATGTCCTGCTGATAAATTTGTAAGCCTTTTAGGTTTATTACTGATAATATGGCTTTTTCCTGTTTAGCTAATTGAAAGTGGACCTGCGTTGCACCTTTAGTAGGATTAGGTTTGACAATTAACTGATGTGGACCTTTAACAACTGCAGGACTTAGCTGAAAATTTTTCACAAAATTCCACAAAATTTGCGCTGTGTTAAATTGAGAGCTCCAGCTATGGGTAGCATCTTTAGTAATTAATAAGATAACCTTTTTCCCGGTGCCATAAAAGGTTAGTGAATCCACATAGTCATTGAGTACATTGGTACTATAAGTGCCCGTACTGTTGCCATTTAGTCGCGCAAATGTCGATAGTGGCCAGACGTCAGTTGCTGGCTTCGGGTAAGAAGGTATAGGTGATGGAGGAGATACATCTCCGGCGCTGTGAATATGTAAAATAGGAGTCTTGATGTACTTACTAGCAGTGAAATAATCATTTAAGTATTTTTTATTGCCCCATAAACTAGCGGCCACTGGCACAAAAGCTGCAATTTTATGAGCGAGAGCCACGCTAGCAGCGTAGCACATGACCCCGCCACTTGAATGTCCTGTTGCATACACCCGGCTACGATCTATATGGTATGTTTTTATAAAATAGTCAATTAAATCCGCTGTAAATAGTATATCATCAGGAGCATTAGGGTCAATTGGAGTTGGCCCGTCGGGATCAGTAAGTGTTCCGTATCCGGGTGCAGCATCAGCGTAATAATTGAAGCGAATTATGTGGTCTACACTATCAGCATCTGGATAAACAACAATAAAATTTTGCCGATCGGCAACCGCATCCAACCCAGTGTACATCTGAAAAATAGCACCAGAAGCGCCACTTCCATGATAGCCGATAAGAAGGGGTAGACTATCTATAGGCTGACTGGTTGGCAAATGATAAGCAAATGTCCGTAGACGCCCCCCTGATATTATTTGCCCAGTTCCATTGATCGTATTTTGTGACCAAGCCCCATAGGAAACAATCAAGTTTAATAGTAGTATAGTTGTTTTAACAACCCTGGACATAAGCTTATTTATATAAATTAAATTAGTTTGCAAATTGGCAAGCAATCAGGGTAAAAACCAAACTTATAATTAGGCCTAGCAATAGTTCTAGTCAACACCAAAACAGACTCAATAGTAAATAAAATTGTTTAGCCTCAAGAAATCGAGCTATATCGAGTAGTATAACGATAATTAAACACTCGCAATAGCATACTCGGCAACTATTTAATCGCTTTTACTTCAAAGTTATACATCTCACCGGCGTGTTGTATAGCGTATTGGATTTTAGATTTTTAGTGAGTTAACCAATAGAATAATCTCCCAGAAAGTGTCCCCCACAAAGTCTTTTTCCTTGAAGAGGGTGGTAACCGAACTAGCATAATCCGTAAATGTATCTTTTATAGTCACGCCCAGCTTCTGACCCGTCACCCGGTCGCGAGCACTGATTTTATACTGGCCAACGGGAATATCGTTGAGCACATAGTTATTCCTGGGCATTATCAGGACTAATTTTTTACCTGTATTGCCATCCACTAGTGGGCCAACGGGTTCAAGCGTAATTTCTAGATTCTCCCAGACCACATTGTCTACCTGATGATGCACTTCAATGCGTCCACCCAGTGGACTGCTGTTACTATCATCATCGACCCTTCGTTTGCCTGTCAAACGGAACTGAAAGTTTCGAACAGCTCCCTCATAAGGCGAAAACACTCGCGTATCCTCTTCGTAGAGCGCCATCTTAAAGTTCTGTCCGTGGTACTTCAGCGTAACTGTGCCGCTAACGGTATACGAACCCTCGGCAATATAGGTAGGTAGCTTCAGGCGGTAATTACCCGAAGCGTCCGTATACCCAATGGTCGTCTTGTTATGGTGATCGGTATTGCTGGCTATGATTTCGGCTCCTGAGACACCTTTGCCCTGGCTATCCACCACACGGCCACTAACAATGCCCTCCTGGGTATTGTCCTCCTTCGGGGGGACCGTATCACATTTATGCTTGCAGGCGGTTATTCCGATTGCAAAAGCCAGTAGTAAAGAGAATATAATTTTCATCGTATAAACGGGTTTGAGATTCGTTCTTTATTGGCCCAAAATTGGGGGTTCAGTAAAGCGCTCAAAACGTGATTGTAGATGAGTTGTCGATTCGTATACTTTAACTGGGCTTCAGACTGAACGATTTGTATGTAAGCTCACACTGTAGTTTTGCCCAGACTCGGTTTTATATACGAAAAAATAGCCAACGTTTTCCGGAAAACGTTGGCTATCAACTTAGCTACTTATGGTATCAGTTCAACCGCCTGACATGATTACAATGCTCGGACGAAAAGGCAATCTCATAATGAGCTAAGCGCTTTTGCATCAACTCAACCTTCTCCTCTAGTGCTGCGGTTTTTTGTCTATTTTTATCGGCTTAGCAGTGAGATTGTGGACAGAATTGAGCGGGAAGAATAGGGCATCTCCAGATCAACCGTTACGCCTGTGACTTTAACGTAATGGCGTTCGGTTGTCGCCGTTGTAGCATGCCCTAAAATATTGCTTGTCCCTTTAATACTGTGTCCATTGATGATGAAGATTGTACCAGCCGTTTTACGGCAGATTTTTGGCGTAAGCGGCAAGGTAAACCCAATGTATTCCCGAAACTTTTCCATATCGTAACACAGCTTCCCTATACGGGGAGCTTTAGGAATACTCTGCTCAAACAACTGGGCGAGTTCATCCAGATAAGGAATATTACACTCCCTATAGGGTGGCTTGCTTCGGTTAATCACAATCTTTTTACCGCCCGGACCAGTTTGCTCATAAACCCTTCGATTAAACACATATCGCTGGGCATCAGGATAGTCTAAACCCGTCAAACAAAGCAACTTGGTCCACCACAAGCTCGCTTCCTCCAGATCCGCCACTCGTAGTTGCCAAAGCCTCAGCACATGAACTGGCTCAAGAAAATAAACTGGTTTAGTGGTGACGTATTTTAGCTTGAGTGAATCCAACGGATTACGGTCAATGACCCCTGCATCAAACAGGTGATCCAATGCATGCACTAACTGACGGCAAATCAACGTACATTGGCCTGCTCCTAACGTCTTATCCTTCCGGCGCAATCCCTTCCGTTTTAACAGGTAGTGCCAGTATTGTTTGACCCAGAACGGGGTGACATTCTTCACATTCGGCTCTGGTAGACCAGTTTCCGACAGATAATCAACCATAAAACGCAGATTACGCTCGTAGGCATCAATGGTTTTATCCGCTTTGCCTTCGCCCGTTGATTGAATTCCACGCAGGTAAGCCACATACTTCCTGACAGCATCCTGCAGGCTCATGTGCAACGTTTGGGCTACATAAGGCTGGTTGTTGACATACCGACAGATGTATTCGGCTTTAATGGATTGACGAGTGGGGATTAGGCCATCACCCGCCAAATAACTGCTCCGCTGGCGTTGCTCAATCTGGTGTAAGGCCAGCTTAATTTTATTGAGTTCAGCAGCCGTTTCTCTGGCCACCTGAGTTTTCCCTTTGGTGGTTTGGCTCATCTGATCCCAAAGGAGAGGATCAACTTTTAGGCGGGCTGAGAAACCGGAATCTTCATCGCCATCGACAGTGATTCGGATTTGTAACGGACATGGGTTTCTATGCACTTTGCCAGGTTCGGCAGGGCGAAGTCTGAACCAGACCGAGAAGCTGGATTTGACTAATCTAGCCGCCAGTTTTGGGGAGTCTATGTCGATAACCATTGTTTTTTGTCGAGTTAGGAAACTTTTTGAATCTGGATAAAGGGTTGTGATGGATTTGGCGTAGGATCATTGTTCCTTTTTGAAGACTTGACAAACTCCTCGACAATCGCCACCGGATTACCGATGTAGCGCTCCGCATAGAGAGGTTTCGACCAACCGGCGATCTTTGACAGTTGAATGCCATTTGCTCCATTAATAGCTCTGGCAGTTAGTCCAGAATCGCGCCCCTGTCCAAATTCAAGGCTAATTATTTCGCCTTTCTCATCTTTTAGTTCAGCCAGCCGGGCAATGGTTTTAAGTGCATTATTGAACGCTGTATTGCTTTTATAATAGAGCCCACGTATTCCCCATTTGTCAAGCAATCTTTCAGCACGAGGGGTAATATTCACCGTCTGCCAGAGCTTACTACCATTTTGCTTATTGCGGTCATGCTGAATAAAACGCAGTCCATGCGGACGCTCAATGATTTGCATGCTGGGCAGTTCTTTATAATCGGAGTAGTGCAAACACAACTCTCCAGCTATCAGCCAGCTATCGCATATCCACCTGTGAAGCGGAGAGAGTGTAACCGTTTCGAGCGTCTGAAGTTGAGCTTCGGTTAAAGGTTTAGGGTTGGCGGTGGAATTGCCCCGACATGCAAAGCTCTCCAATGCGTTTATTTTTACATACCCTTTAGTAAGAGCGTAGGTAAGCAGGGTTTTGAGAAACCCTATTGATCGGTTTATAGTCGCAATATGATACCGTCCACCATCCATTTTGGGTTGCTTTTGCAGCCACTCCTTTAAGCGGATAGCCATAGGGTAGTCAACGGCGGAGACGGGCAGTTTTTGCTTTTTCTCACTGTGTAGGAAGTTGGCAATGAGTACCCAACGCCGAGGATATGTATTGTAGGTATTGTCCGATATTTGCTCCAGAGAACGTTTGCGCCGGTCTTTTTCAACTACATTACCCCGGGCCTCCATAAACTCCTTGTACACGCGCTGAAGAGTGACAATCTCGAAGGGGCTATCCTCTCCAATTGCATCGGGTTGTTGTTGCCGATGCATTAACCAGGCGAAAGCATCCATGACTTTAGACCCATCAAGAGCGATACCTCTACTCTTTAGCTCTTCGTATGCCTGAGTGAGTAGGGTTTGATATTTTCCCAGTTCAGCAATCAGTGCATGGCTTTCGGCACTCACCCTGGCCGCCCGCCCGCCATCCCAGATTGCGCGGTACGTGAAGATGCCCGTTGTGTAGGGACCATATTCAATTCCGTTAATAGTCAGACACACTTGTATGCTGCCGTTAAAGGGCAGTTGGGCGTCTGGTGTGCCGGAACGATGTGTGGTTTTAGCTCGGGTCTTTCTAAACTGAAAACGCGCTTGAAACGACTGCCGACTATAGGTAGAAAAGTTGTGAACTGAACTCATGGACAGAGTGGTTTTTATAGATATTGGTTTATAGATTTCTGGCAGAGAGAGTTGGTTACAAGAGAATCCGGCCCATTACTTGAACACAAGCAACAGAGCCGGATTCTACGTACAAGCAACTATTTCAACTCTGGCAATACAAACAGCTTTTTGGCGAGATGGAAGAGATTGTCAATCTGTCCGTGCTTCTCAATAATGCTAAGGTAACTCTGTTCACTCTTCCCTGACGTTTTAGCGTATACGTCGAAGTCATACCGCAACGCAAACTGACCGTACAGGTACTTCCATGTATCGTGTTCAGTTCGACGTTCGGCGGCTGCGTAACTATTGACCAATCGAATCAGTAAGCCGCGTGTAGTAGGCGCAATAGGCTCCTCTGTAGTTTCAGCAGGTCCAAGGTCAGATAGTGCCTGAGCCGTTTGATTAAATAGCCCCAGTAACACGTTAACCCGTTGTTCGGCCAGATTTAACCGCGACTCGAATAGATCCAATGTGCCAGCATTTTGAACGGTCGCAGGTGCTACCTGTTCAGCCTGTTTCTGTTTTTCCTCAGCTTCCTGTTTAAGGCGGTTTTCTTCATCAATAAGTGCCTGCGCTTCTCTGAGTGCCCGTTGTCCCGGTGTGAGGTTTTCAGGCTCTTCTGTAGGCGATTTTGTGGTTTCTGTTGCCTTTTCGTTGAAAAGGGAAGGGTTTACCCCCTCTCCCCCCTCTGTGGGGGCTTTGTCACGATAGGCACTTACAAAGCGGTAGCCGTTCTGATTTGGTTGAGGTGCTGGTGCAGACTGTGCTTGTTGTTCGGCCAGTATATTCTGTTTCCGTTTGCGGTCATACTCGCCCTGATAATCGGTAATCCACTGGTGCAGTATTTCTGCGGTAACATCAGTGAGGGGCTTAACTAAGGTATGAGTGTCGATACCTGCGCGGAAACGGACGTGTTTGATATAGCCTTTATTGACCAGCACTAAGACCGCCTTATTGACGTAGCCGACACTAATGCCTGATTCCTCGACAATATCATTTCGATTAATGTAATTTTCTTTGCCAACAGGGAAGTTAGCCGTAAGCCATTCGAGAAGGGTTTGCAGGTGGGCAACGCGCCCCGGATTTGCTGCCATTGTATTGTGTGTTTAGTTGTGAGAGTTGATTGTGAAGAGTGCCCTTTGTCAGCGTCACTATTTGTGACGCTGTTAGAAATCAGGCAGATACGTTTAGGTAACGTTAGGGCGGCCGAGGGTAGCAGGTGAACGGGCTATGCTTCATCGCTTTCGCTGGTTTTCTCCTCAGATGCTGAACCCATCGAATACTTCTCCACAAATTCCGCTTCTTCTTTTTCGTTTTTCTCAAACGCTTGCGTGTACCAATTGGCGTAGAACTTTGGGTTTCTCTGTAGCAAGTCAGCTTGATAGTTGAAATCGCTTAGCTCTGCCGCTTGAGACGAAATGTAATCCAGCGCCTTTTTTAACACCTTGTAATCCTCAAATTCACACGCAGCCTCCCAAGGCTCGTCATTGCTGAGCTTAGTAAGGGTATCCTTTAGTTTTTCGTCGCGGGCAGACTCTAGGGCGTCTTTTACTACATCAAACTCCGAACGGGTACGTATAGCCGTGGTGCTAAGGTAAAAGGTGATAGACGAGTCAGCTTTATGCTTAGGCACTATACGCTCTGACCCGGTGCTTGAGGGAATATTGATCTTGCCAGAACTATCCTCATACACTTTAATCAGTCTGGCTTGCACATCATTTAGTGCACTCTTCTTTTCGAGGGAATCCTTCAGCTCGTCGATTAATTTTGTTTGTACCTTTTCCTGACGCTGATAGGATTTGATAACCACACCCATTACCCGGCCCCGTTCCTGAAGGTTGGCAACCCACTTTTGCAGCATCGTTAGATCCGTGTAGTTATACGGATTATGGGTGTACTCTTCGTAAGCGTCTGGTTGAAACGCATTCTCCTCAATATCGCCCGGCACCTCTGGCGGGAAGTCGGGCAACGTACCGAGTACCTTTTGGGCGCCCCACTGAAGAACTTTCGATAAACTCAGCTCAAGCACATGATAAGCCATGTTATGATTGAACTGCTCATCAAAATCTACATTGCCCGTGAGTCTAGTTGAATCGTAATAAACCCGGAACACCTTTTTTAGTGCCTGTTGCAGTTTTGCGTACTGCTGAGGATCGTAAAAATGGCGGGTGAGAAATACCGGTAGATTGGTATTGATAATTTGTCCGTCTGGCCCCGGCGCAATGTCCATACTAAGGTTAGGCCCTGCGTCCGTTTGTGCTGGTTGATCAGCTGATGTTGCCGTTTGTGGCGTAGAAACGCCATTGGGCTCAGTGTTTGAGCCGTTTGTTTGATTTGGGGTTGCATAGTCTGCCCCTTCCCCGTAACTTTGTCCGGTCATCGTTTTACTAAAAGTTAAAATGTTTGATAAGAGGCCCTATACCGACTCGCTCCCCAGCATCCTCGGTATAGGGTTCATTGTTTAAATTCTTTGTCACTAACAATTCCGTACAGTCCAGCAGGCAACCTCCTCGGTACTATATCGCCTTTTCTGAATATCATTAGTAACTATCTACTACAAAGATAGTAAATACATGCATTAAAAACAAGTGCATGTATTACGTATACATATTGGTTATATACATATGCACTTGTATGACCAAGCCAGGTTTATTACCCTATTGAAATCTAGTTTTCAGCATCCTTAGATAAGCGCTCGGCTAAATCCTGATCTAGTACAGCTTTTCTAGTACTATACAATATTTTAATAGCTCTCTCAATTACGTCAGTTTCACTTTCTTTAAGGTAATCCTTTAGCTTTCCGATAAGCTCAACGGTTTCATCAGATAAGCGATATGTTTTTGATTTCTTTGCCATGCTACATAGTTACACGTAATGCTACGAAAATGCAAGTAATAACGTGCATTACTAACCGTAATTCCTCTAAACTATTAGCTTTACATAGAATAAAAGCCATACCCATCACGATATGGCTTTTATTCTACTAGTGACATCCTTAACTAGCTCCTGCAACGAAAGAAATCAATTCACTTGAGCCATTTCGGAGGGGTCAATCAGAATAAAACCAGGATTAATGCAGGCACCGTGCCAACGTACGCCAAAATGAAGATGAGGCCCTGTCACCCGACCTGTTTCCCCAACCGTACCAATTTTTTGTCCTTTTTTTACCGTTTGATTAGGCTTGACTACAAAATTTTTTAAATGAAAGTATTCACTGACCAGACCATTGCCGTGGTCGATGTATACTGAATTTCCGCTGTAAAAGTGATTTGCCGCCAATACGACACGACCATTGCCTACACTAAATACGGCTTTGCCGGATTCAATCGGATAGTCCTGACCCGTATGCCGGTCGCGCGACTGCCCATTGAAGGTTCGACAAGCCCCAAAATTACCCTCACCTTTGGGGAACGGATTCGCGGGCTTGCCAACCGGTAGATCGAATACGGCTGGACGTGGATTGGCCTGATAACTGATCAATGGATTGATCACAGCCAGCTCTTTAGCCGCACGAGCTTGATTTTGGGGTGACACATTGATATACTCCTCCTTAGGAAAATTAGTAATATCCTCTTGGATGCAGGCTTTTTCGGTAACAGTGAGTTTTGCACTTTCCAGTTTGCCTCCCGTAGTTCGCCGGGAGATGGTGTACTCGCCTGGTTTCATGTCCATATCGACGGGATAATAACAGGTCCCATTGACGGCTGACCACGCCCGCTTCTCAAAGCTACAGCGCAGACAGTTCCCCGCCCAGCGAGCCACCTCCCCCTGGGCGATCTGAACGGATTTTACCTTAGTCTCAACTGACGCATTTTTCGATTGCGCCAAGGTCATCTGCTGACAAAACAATAGACTGATCAAGATAAATAAGGACGAATAAGGTTTCATAGTGTTGACGAGCTGAAACTGATTTTACTCACAACTCAGTCCACTTAACTTGTGTTATCATTTAGTTGTTAGTTAACTAGTTTTGCTCAAAATCTTAACTCCTTGCCCTGACTCATTTACAACACATCCAGCAGATTACCAATAAATTGCTCGACGCGCCAGTTGATGCCTATGGAGAACTACATACGCTGACCCGTGAGCTTTATGAGCTGCTGTTTGACATCACAAACACCGACCCCGATCTTCAAAGTGCTCAGCGGAACGGCAGTTTTCTTTCTACCGGCCATGCCATTGGCTTAACCTGGGCAGCGATGTGTATTCACGATATCATGCGCACCAAGAAATTTATGGACGGTCTTTATCAAGCTGTGGTGGATTGTCATAGAGCCAAACCGGGCACACCGGTTCACATCCTGTACGCTGGAACCGGTCCCTTTGCCACCTTGGTTTTACCTCTGATGGCCCACTTCACCAGCCAACAGGTTCAGTTTACCTTTCTGGAGGTCAATTCCGATAGCTTCGCCTGTTTAGCTACCCTGCTAACCGCCCTGGATTTACACTCCTACGTTCGAGGCCTTCATTTGGCTGATGCGACCAGTTGGCAGTCAAGCGATCATGAGCCCGTCACTATCTTACTGACGGAAACCATGCAGCGGACCTTGAAATGTGAACCACAGGTAGCTATCTGCCTTAACCTGCTACCTCAGTTAGCCGCCGATACGCTTATTATTCCAGAAGAGGTAACGGTAAAACTGAGCTTTTTGCGTCACTGCCCGACCGGAGCGGATAACGTCTATCACCCTCCTTTCATAACCGCTTTAGCACCCGTCTTTTCACTGAATAGGGTCACGATTATGGAAAATGCGGGCGCTTATCAACAAACACCCTGGGCCTATAATTTTTCACCGGTGGAGGTTAGTATCCCACCTCAGCCAGGGCAGGCCTCGTCTGTGCTAGCCCTGTTGACGGATATTGTGGTGTATAAACGTATTGTGATTACATACAACGAAAGTGGGTTAACAATGCCTCACCTCTTGAGTCAGTATAGCACTGGGGTAGTTGATCGTCTACGGTTCCACTATCGAGTGAGTAACAATCCGGGGTTGATTGTGGCAGCTATTGAAGCTTAATAAAAAGCTGCTTTTAGGCTGTAGATTATGATGTGTGCTGTAAAATTGACCCGATTTAAGCAGGTCTATTCTTTCTTTTATTAGCGTATTAGTATATACTAATTGTTGGCTTTCTATTGACAGCTGACAAATTCATAGTGATACTAGTCTGGCATTCCAAGTGAGTCGATACTTTCTTTTGTCTGAAGTACGACATGTCACCACTTTTATATTTATGCACTATTCTAAACAATTCTGGCAACACACCGCTCTTAGTAGAAACAGCAGCTACAATGAACCGCAAACTACTCAGCCAGCTCTCGACCCAGCTATGGGTCTTCGATAATCTCGAGATTACTGATCCGACCCAAACAATCACCGATGCTTATTACAATATATTGGGCACCGTCCAGGCTATTCTGCTAGAAGATAATAATTCTGACGCCCATGCCAGAGCCTGGACGTTGCTCAATGACGATGCTTATAAAGATGTCTCCGCTATTGAAGAAGGTCGTAAGAAGCTATTAGCGGGTTTGAAGCTCAAAATAGCTCAAGTCGGTAAACTACTACTGAATTCTGATCGGCATGGGCTAGCTTAAAATCAGCCCTCTGATCCTAGTCCAATTTGTCAGTCTACAAACCATAACCGTACTGCTAATGGCTAAAGTAGATTGGTTATATAGGATCATTTAGTCATACTACCAGCTTTTGCTCAATCAACGCCCGGACACCGACAAAACCTATCAGCAAGCCGCTGAGCAATTAAAACTTATCGCCCATCCCTTACGGCTTCGCATTCTGTTGGCCTTACTGAAACACCCGCCAATGCCGGTTGTGGCTCTGCAAAAGTTACTGAATGCAGAAAAACCCTCTTTCTCTAACCAGCTCATCAAGCTCAAAGACCATGGTTTACTGCTCAGCAAGCGGCAGGGCCTCACGACACATTACGCGCTAGCAAACCCTGCCTTGATTGAGCAACTTAGAGAAGTTATGAGCCGCCTAAATAAGAATATTGGTGGTGGAGGCCTCGAAAAGACGGATGTTTGATGAAGTAATACTATATAAGTATTTAGCCTGACATTTCGTACTTTACTAATCTATAACAGCTAATTCATAGTTTTTTCTAGTACTCGCACAGGGCAAAACATTACACCATCCATTCAGTCCCAACCATGCATCGATTAAATCGCCAACAGTTACTCTACTACAAGAAACGCTTAGAGGCAGATACCAAAGCGTATGGATGTATTCTACAAACTTATCCGGGAATACCAAAAAGCCTTTCGTCAACAACTAACGTAAAGCAGGAGTCAGCTCGCTATTTAAACCGGGTAATCCTTCGGCAAATAGCCCGCGTTTGTGAATACGAGACTATTGTTAACCGGTTAGAGGAGCTAAAGTAGCTCGTTGGCCCGAAATACCCAAGTAGCAGAGCCAGTACTAATGGGAATCTAACATTCTTCTCTCTTCCGAGTTTAGCTGTGTGATTGTATACGGATTCACTAACAAAAGAACGTTACACGCTATGAGAACTCATCTAACATTGCTATTCATCTGCCTGCTGGGCAGCAACCTGATTAAAGCCCAGAGCTCTACAGCTAGCAACGAGAATACGTCCCAGCTAATAGCTTATCGCTATAACTCGGAGACGACAACCACTAGTGCTGACGAGATGCCACTGGAATCAAAAAGTCCAAAAGACTATAAGAACTTCGTATTCGGTATTTATGCCGGTGCCAACTCCACCAAATTTAAAGGAGAGTCCACCAACACCAGTGGCGATTTGTCGGGCCGGTTAGGCTATCAGGCGGGGTTTTTTGTGCGGGGAGGTGGTCGGTTGTTTGGCCAGCTGGGCGGGGAGTATTTTGCCTCCAGTTCCAATTACTTTACCAAAGGGGATGGCCAATCGGTCAAGAGCATTCAGGATCAGATTAATATCCAGTATGTTCAGATACCGGTTTATATTGGCTACAAGCTGCTGGAATCAGATCGGGGCATCTCCGCCATTCGCTTACAGGTGGGGCTGGAGTACGCCAATCGGATTAGCTCAAGCAGCGGTCAGTTTAATCTAACCAACAGCGAAATTAAGAGTGGTACCTTTAACGGATTAGGTCAGCTAGGGTTTGACATTGGTCCGCTGCTGATCGATCTGACGTATCATCATGGGTTAAGCGATTCAATCAAAAATCCTGCCAGTGGGGGAGTTTCTTCGACCGGCTTTACAGGATCACAACGGCGGGTGTTGAGTGCAAGCGTCGGGTTTAAGTTCTAATTGCTGCTGTTTTCAGAGTAAGCTGCTTCATCGGGAAGCAGCTTTTTATATAACCACCTAACTGCTGTTAATAAGAATAACAGTACTCCCTGACAAGCTATGAGCGAATCAACACATACCGCTATTCCGGATACTTCAGATACCACCTACTGGATTGCAACCCAGAATGAACAGGATCGGAGTGTCAGCTTTGTGCCCAGAGACAAAGAACTCCATCGTGAACTCAAGCAGAAAGCCAGAAAGTCCAGCCAGTCTGCTCCTACCTACAAAAGTCGCAACAAGAAAGACTAACACCCTCGATCAATCCACTGTAAAAGTTTTGCGCTACGCTGTTGGCCTTACTCAGGCCATATGTAAGTACGTAGCTCCAGTAAATCTTTACTTTCTGCTATATTTAGCCCGTCTTCACTTGCCTCTCCCAAACCTCTCAGTCAAAAAACGCCTGACTATGCCTAGTTAGGCGTTTTGCTGTTTCTACCAAAATGAACCTTATGCCAGCTACTGATATTCTTAGCAAGCTACTTGTTGGGGGAAAAGAATGGTTCAAGTGTTTATAACTCAAAAAAATCTAAACAGGGTGATTGACTCGTATACATTCGTATAACGTACTCAACAAACTGATGACTTTCTTCTTTGAGCAGCTAGCCTCCCTACCCGATGATTTACGCCACTACGCGCCCATTAGTCTTCATCTGCCAGACACGGGCCGCCGTTCTTTTCCCGTTGCCGACTTAGTTTACCTTGAAGCGCAGGGCAGCTATACACAATACAACTGGCTCGAACAACCCGCTTTCCAACTCACGCGTCCGTTGAAATATCACCATAGTAAACTGCCCTCAAATTGGTTTCTGAGGCTCCACCGCGATTACGTAGTCAATCGCCGATTTATTGCCCAGTTAGACAGTAGCCAAACTGGTTTTTGGGCACATCTATCAACTGGACTTTCCTTGCCTATTGCCCGGCGTCGCTGGCGGGAGGTGTGCCAAATTATGATGGGCGAGAGGTCGGGCAGTCGGTCTATACAGGCTAATTTTTATACCCCTTAAATTTCTTCAGTTAATAAGAATAACTCGCTTAGGCATCTGTATAAGATAACACCTTAAATCGCACGTATGAGTGTTAAAACAATGAACCATACCTATGCTGTCCTGCCCTGCCCATAAAGTGGGTCATGCTCTTAATCTTTTAATGGCACGTTTCGTTTTACCATCACTGCAAATTACCTCTCTTTTATAAAAATGTCATGAATAAGTCGATTGAGACAATCCATAAGGCTATCGAACCCCTTCGACAGCAAATCATCAACCATAAAGTTTACTCGATTATGGACGATGTGGAGGATCTGAAAATCTTTATGCAACACCACATCTATGCCGTCTGGGACTTTATGTCGTTGTTAAAATCATTGCAGACCAGGTTGACCTGTACCTCGGTGCCTTGGTTTCCTAAAGGTTCAGGAGATATCGGCTACCTGATTAATGAGATTGTTTTGGGGGAAGAAACAGACGTGGACGCAACTGGGATTCGCAAAAGCCATTTTGAGCTATACCTGGATGCTATGGCCCAATGTGGCGCCGATTCCGAATCTATTAACACATTTCTAAAAATCCTCCAACAAACCAACGATTTTGAAGAGGCTTACAGAATGGCTAACACCCCCCAGGCAGCCAGGGCATTCGTTGATTTCACTTTCGAGATTATTACCAGCAACAAAGACTATTTACAGGCGGCTATTTTTACCTTTGGCCGTGAGGACCTGATCCCAGGCATGTTCCTGTCGATCATCAAAGATATGGCTCAACAGACACCCGATCAGGTATCTATTTTTACGTATTACATGGAGCGTCATATTGAGGTTGATGGTGATCACCATAGCCATTTAGCCTTAGAAATGACGGCTAGTTTATGTGGCGATAATGAGGGTTACTGGCGGGAAGTTGAAGCGGTTGTCATCCGATCCTTGCAACAACGTATCAACCTTTGGGATGGCGTATACCAGCAGTTGATTCAACGCAAAGAGAACCGAAAACTCAGCCTGACTTAAAGCGCATTAGCGCTATCTATGGTCAATAATAGCCGATGGCACGAGCACAAAGGCAACCGGCCTCGTATCTTTTATATAGCTAGTAACCAACTGATCCAAGTAAATTAAGTAGAAAAGGGGTATCCACTCGTAAATAGCTTTTACGACGCCTAAAACACAGGTGATAGACAAGACGTTACAGCTTTCAATTAGTAAATGGGTTAAGTGACGGGAAAAGACTACTCGCTTGGGTAGTCTTTTTTAACAATTGCCCACACAGCTAGTTATAGAGTTAGTTAGTGGAGTAGGATAATTTGCCTTTTTAGCGGCTATCTATGTGTGCAACATATAGCCGCTTTTTTATTGATCAGATGTAGAGCTCATCACCTTAGTATAAATCGACGGCTAATGAGGTGGTCTAATTTATCGGCACACTGGACTTGCTTAACTTCGCAAGACCATGCAGCAATCCAGCAAACCCAAAACTCGGCGAAAATATGATGCCGACTTCAAAAACGAAGTCGTTAAAATGTTGGTTAGCGGCCAGACAGCCGCCTATATTTCCAAAGCCTTAGGCGTTTCAGAGAATCTGATCTACCGCTGGAAAAACCAGAACCAAGGAGTAAAAAAAGCAAATGGTGAGCAAAATGAGCTAGCTCTGGAAAATCAGCAACTCAAGGATCGAGTACGACAATTGGAAACCGAGCGCGAGATCTTAAAAAAAGCCTTGAGCATTTTCAGCCGACAGACCTGAGGTTATACTATGAACTCATTCAGGCACTGGCCAATACATTTATGGTCGAAACACTTTGCTCTGTATTGGAAGTGAGCCGGACAGCTTACTATCGTTACCAGCGGGGAGAGAGCTACAAACCAACGGTTGAAAAGGGAAAGAAACAGCAATTGATAGAACAGGTTTTCGCCGATCATAAACGACGTTATGGGAGCCGACGGATTGTGGCTGAATTGAAAGAGCAAGGCCATGAAGTGGGACGGCATCAAGTGCGCACGCTTATGAAACAAGCTGGTTTACAGTCTATTCAACCTAAATCGTTTGTGCCTCGCACGACGGATAGCACTCATGGAAAAGGCTACTGGCCTAACCTATTGTTAGATCAACCCTTACCACAAGGCCCTAATTTGATTTGGGTGAGTGATATCACGTATCTGCCGTTGACAAATGGAGAATGGGCCTATTTAGGCTCTTGGATGGATCTGTTTTCCCGGCGAATTGTAGGGTGGTGTGTCGATGACAATATGGAGGATGACTTGGTTATCATACCCCTGCGTAACGCCTTGCAATCTCGCCAGCCTTTACCCGGCTTGGTTACCCACTCGGATCGGGGTGGTCAATATGTATCGAATGATCTGCACGAACTGATCAGTTTATGGAAGATCAGGCCCAGTATGAGTCGAGCCGACGATCCCTATGACAATGCTTTTGCGGAGTCATTCTGGAGCCGCCTGAAAGCGGAATTATTGGAAGGAGGTACATTCCTGAATGTGGCCGATGCTCGAACCGAAATCTTCGAGTATATTGAAATGTACTACAATCGGGTGCGCAAGCATTCGTCGCTGGGCTACAAAAGCCCTGACCAGTTTGAACAGCAGTATTACACTAAACTTGCAAGTTCAGTGTGCCGCTAAACCGGACCACCTCATAAACCCTTACCCATTGAGAGATGAACATATCATAGGTTAGAAAAAGTAAACACCAGCTCTTGTAGGGCTGGCGTTTTTGTATAAAAAAAGCAACCCCAAACATCAGGGTTGTTTTCCGCTTCTATCCACACCATAATGGTATGAATACAATGTAGGATAAAATGATTATACCTTTCGATGACTTTATTTTCCGGCACTAAACCAGCCAAAGCATATC
This sequence comes from Spirosoma daeguense, assembly GCF_054776875.1. Lineage (NCBI taxonomy): Bacteria > Pseudomonadati > Bacteroidota > Cytophagia > Cytophagales > Cytophagaceae > Spirosoma > Spirosoma daeguense. Next base: position 16,444 of record NZ_BAAHBF010000009.1, on the reverse strand, counting down.
AGATTTAAGTTGATGCTTGTTTTCTCAACTTCAAAAACTCCTTCGCACCATTCATATACGTAGGAGTTTTTTTTGTGGCAGGATTTACAGAGCGTTTGTCCCTTCTTTCGCTACATGCATGAACTTTTCTGAATTGACAGGCGAACTCACTCAATAAAAAATCAGTCCGGACATTTTCATCCCACATACAAAATTTAGCCTTCTGCCTACCAAATAAGAACGTTCACCTACAATTCGAAGCACTACGATTTAACGTAATATATATTTAGGGAAATTGGCGGTATCGCCTTACTCCTCTAAATCGGCTCTTTATGAAATTACTTTGTACCCTTCTCCTGCTCTTTACATGCCCGCTTTTGTTTGCCCAGATGCGCATTAGCGATAAACCTGCCAGCACGACCGTGGCCAGCACGACCGTTAATGCCAATTCCCTGTTGGAGTTAGAAAGCACCAGCCGCGCCCTGCTTTTGCCCCGGCTCACCCAAACTCAAATTGATGCTATGCAGGGGGTACCCGCAGGGATGCTGGTCTACAATAGCACCACCAATTTGCTCAATATTCGCTCAAACACTAGCTGGGTTACTCTAGCACAAGCAGCAAACGCGGCCTCATCTACAAATCCCTGGTCAACCAGTGGCTCCACTACTTATACGACTTTAAGTAAGGTGGGCATTGGCACCAGCAATCCTTATTCACAACTAGCCAATAATTCGGTTAATACAACAGGATCAGATGGCTTCGGGGGTAATCCAGGTTCGCTTTCTTGGTCAGCCGATCAGTTAGGGTATGTCGGCCAGATTTATAATGGGCGCACAGGCTCAAATAGCAATGGCCTAGTCGTTAAAGTCAATTCCACAGACGCCACAGCACTAGATGTTGGTCGGGGTTTGCAAAATGGAGGTTCAACCCCCCTGCTCACCGTTAAATCAACCGGACGGGTGGGAATAAACAAAAACGACCCTACGGAAGCCTTGGAGGTGACTGGTAATATTAAGTATTCAGGTAATTTACTAATGGGTGTACAATACATATATACGCAAGGTGAAGTACCAAACAGCAGTTACGTTTCCTATCTTGGGGCCGCTTGCCCAGTCGGCACGAAGCTCATTGGTGGGGGTGGGGGGCAATATGTTGCCAATTCTACTCAATACAATTGCTGGGTGAACTATAGTGGTCCAAATAAAGATGACAGTAATATCTGGGCAATTAATTTCACCAATTTAAGTGGCATGGCGGTGCCAATTCGGGTTTACGCCATTTGTGCAAAAGTGCAGTAGGTAAATTCTAAAGTAAACAAAACAGGACCGAACCTACACAGATTCGGTCCTGTTTTGTTTACTACTTCTTCTCAAGCAATTGCTTCACTAAAGCTTTCAGCTCGTCAATTTCCTTTTGTTGTTTCTGATTGACAGCCTTCTGTTCCTGATTTTCTTTCTCCTGCTCAATGCTGTATAAGGTCAACTCTTCAATCTTCTCCAAAAGTTTAGCGTTCATCTTTACTAAATCAACCCCTTCTTTCACTACATCTTCCGCCGAAGGCACACCCGGCAAATGACCATGTTGCCCAATGTAAGTAGCTACACTAGACAGAGGCCGAAGGTTGTAGGTAGGCGAAAACACTTTATCACTCCACTGATTGACGTTATCAATCTTGAGTCTGTGCCTAGCCAGTACGGTTTCGCCCTGCTCGTTGACGGTTAGAAACTGATCGGTGGTACCGTCATAGATAGGGTTGCTCAGATGAGCGAATTTGATCTTGCCATTGTTACGCAGGTTAATTGTACCCCGGACATCAAGCGGGAATTGGGGCGAATCGGTGCCGATACCTACGGCGATACTGGTGTTGGCAGGATCACCTAATACGATAGCGTTATCTAAGGCTACTTTGGCATTGTAGCCAATAGCAACAGCATCGTGAATGGTGCCGCTAAGGGGGCCGCTCCCATTACCCAGCATCACATTATTAGAGCCGGTGGTAATATCCTCGCCCGCGGAAGTGCCAATCAGCACATTACGATTCCCTTGCGTGTTTTTTTCGCCCGCATAAGAGCCAATGAAAACGTTAGAAAAACCAACCGAGTTCTGCCGACCCGCATAATAACCCAGGGTTGTATTGTAAGTCCCGGTTGTATTTAGCGCACCGCTGACGGACCCCACAAACGTATTGTAATCACCTGTGGTATTGGCATTGCCCGTATAATACCCCAGATACGTATTGCCCGCACCCGTCGTGTTCTGCTCACCGGCAAAACCACCTATATAGGTGTTGGCATTGGCCGTTGTGCTCCTTCGCCCCGCGAAATAGCCTAGCATGGTATTGCCTTGCCCGGTAGTATTGGCAACTCCGGCGTATGCACCCACAAACACATTAGTGGAGCCGGAGGTCGTTGATTCACCGGCCGCGTACCCAACGAATACATTTTCGCCAGCGGTGGAGATAACTCTACCAGCACTATAGCCGACTACGGTGTTCGCTATGCCCGGAGTCGTCGAGGCAGGTGTGGTTAAAACAATATTATTGGGTGTCTGCGCATGGAGTACGACCGGCAAAAAACAGAGAAATGGTAAGAGGTATTTCATAAAGTGGTTTTTACGAACAAGCGTGATTTGTGATCCGAAGTGGGTAGTATGTCGAATCAATTAGTTGAGCGGTGTCAAAACTAACAGGCAGTTAAGGAAAAGGGAGACGTGGGCTTATTATGCGGACAAAATCTTTCTGGTTCACTGCTGAGGTAGTTGCTCGTTCAAAAATGAACCGGCAAAAAGAAAGGTTACGTTTAAAATCTGATCATCCATAAATCGCTTTTTTGCAGGCTAAACTTGATAGACATATTCAGGCAGGGTAACGGTTTCTCTGCAATCTAAATCGTACCGTCCTTTCGTATGTAAGATGGGATACTTAAAAAGGGACTAGAAAGGCTGTTTCGTAGGGGACAGTCTTTTTTTATGGTAGCACCATCATAGCCACTAACACCTTATCCTGTAATCGTTGTAAAGCTGTTTGGTCGCCCCACATAAAACTTTCCAGATCGATACGGGCGTAATAATTAACTAGTTTCCATGAATGGCGATAGGCGTACTCACCGTCCGATGCATTCATTACCTGAAACAGCGCTTCCCGTAGTGTATCATAGCCTGCCTGAACATCCGAATCAGGTGTCAGCAGGGCAATGGTATCAGCAGCATTGAGTATCATTTGGCGAGAGGGCATATATACCAAACGTATCAAAAAGCATATTCGCATAAGCAGTGAGATAACGGACCTGTGGTAACAACATAGTCAATTATAGGTGTAGATATTGCCGTACATCTGGCTGTCCAATCACCAAAACATGTCACTCCTGAAGTTGCCATTGCGGATAATTGGTTCCTGGCTGAGTGGGGTTCACATGTAAATACAACGTATAAGGGAAATCGTACATCTGTAAAGCCATATGAGCTGTCAACAAAAAAGGGCCACATCTGAAACGCGACCCTTTACCACCAATGAACCCACTCAGGTTAATAACTAATGCTTCGTCCGTGGCAATGTTCTTCGCGAATTCATCCACCGAGTGTGTTCATCTCGCTTCTTTAAATAGTACTTCATTTCGCCATCATCCATTATGGTTTGATTTATTGGCTGATTCTCGAACGCTTCATTCATAATCTGGCGCATACCCATCTCAGTTAGTCCTCCTGTAACTATTGGCTGAACATACAAACCTCCGCCCGGAGCCGTTCTAACTTCCTGCGCAATTTCACGGTTTGTCTGTAACATATGTTTCGACTCTTCATGCGTATACACTCGGTCATGTGCATTCAGGTACGCCACCTGCTTTTCTGCGGCTAAGCGGTAATGTGGCTTACCTCCTTTCTTCGACTCAATCAATTCATAGCCACGCTCACCCACCCACGCTGGCCCTTCTGGTGCATCGGATGTGCCTTTGAAAAATTCAGGTATCGGTTTGGCAGCCACAACGCCAGCCTGTATAGCGCCCAATGCAACAATGTAAGGTATTAGATAAGGTGTCGAAAAAGCCTTACTCACACCCATAGCGGTATTCAGCACAATGTTAAACAACGCCTGCGCTTTGTCCGCTACAGCTTGTTGTCTACGTATTGCCCGTTGTTTATCAGCGTACTTCTTCTCGATCTCTTCTTTTTTGGCGGAATTGTCGCCTGCCATAGACAATTCGTTCTGTTTCTGCTTCTCCAGATTCTCTATATCGCGCTCACGAAACGAACTGGCTATATCGAATGAGGCATTCACAGCAGCATTGGTCAACTCAAACGCTTTTTCCTCTAATGCCGCCTTTTTCTCTGCCGTTCGTTGGTCACTTTGCTGCTTATTCTGGTTCTTGGTTTCGTTGATATTGACCTCCTGATCGGCATTCTTTTTAATGGCGTCCAGTCGTTCTTTCTCGATGTCCTGACGTTCTTTTTCGAGTGCTTTTAATATCTCAAGTTCAGTAGCCCCCTCAGCGCGTAGCTTATTGGCCAGATTATCCAGCCGCGTTTTAGCCATTGTTACAATCAGGTCATTGTTGGCTTTAGTGGCGTCAGCTATATCCTGCAAGAGTTTTAGCTTCAGGTTAGCCAAACGTTCTTCGCCTTGTTCTTCAGTGATTTGGCGTTTTGCCATTTGCCCCTTAATGACTGTTTCCTCGTCACTATAGGCTTTTTGCAGATCCGCTAATCTGGTAGCTAGCTGACCTTCAAGACCACTCTTATCTTTATCGATTTCAGCACTCACCGCATCGACAGCGCGCTTAAAGCTTTCTTCCTGAATTTTCTTTCTGCGTTTCAGGTAATCTGTAGCAATCTTCTCCAGTTCCTCCTCCGTTTTTTTGTATTCGTCGGTTTTCTCCTTTCCGGCTTTACGAAGTAGTTCCTGTTCACGCAATATACCGTCCTGTTGAATTTTCAGCCGTTTATTGATGTAATCCGCTTCGGCTTCTAACGTTTGCGGCCCCGCTTCATAACCGGCATCCAATGCAGATAATTGCTTATCCGTACTAACCTTGTTGTTGCCGATATTCATTTTCAGCAACTCGCGTTTGTATTCCCGTTCTGCATCGATACGATCACGATTTAGTTTAATGCGTTGGGTGTGCTGTTCACGACTGGAGCCTGTTAATAGTTTTGCTTCCTTATCGATACCCTCCTTCGTTAATGCCAGCTTTTTAGCCAAAAATTGACGTTGATCGATTAAGCCGTCTTCGTACTGAGCAGCCAGTACCGCCTGACGTTCCGCAAATTGCGCACGCTCCAATTCCTGCTGCTCTTTTTGTGCCTTCTCCGCTTCCTGTTTCGCTTTTTCTGCATCCTGTTTGGCCTTCGCTTTGGCTTCCTCTGCTTTACGCTTTGCTTCGTTAGCCTTGGCCTGTGCTGCCATTTCTCGCCGAGCCTTATCAAGTTCAGGCGTTCCGGCATTAGCCTGCTGCTGCTGTTGCGCACTTCCTGCCTGATACGCTTCCGTAGCCGCCTGAAAGGGACTGGCCATAAATTTGCCAATGGTTACCAATATACCCTGCTCCTGTGCCATTTGGCGCATCCCGCTTACTACCGTACCTATTAAACCGATCAGACTACCCAATACCCCCGCCACAGCGTTAAGGGCAGGCAGGAACATTTGGTAAATGTCGTTGGCGATACCTTTGACGTTGTCCCACATGGTCGATAAACGCCCTGATAGCTGTGCCGCCAACTTCTCAGTAGTTCCCATGACACCGGGCACTTTCCCTAAACCAAGCAGGTAATTATTGATAGCAGTGGCATTGTTATCAACTTCAGTGCGTACCCCCTTGAAGGTGAAGATTATCTTATCACCTGATTTGCTGGCATCAATAGAAAACTCTTTTAACCGCTCGAATTCTCCCATCTGGGCGTCGGCTATCGCTTCGACGTAATCCATCATGGTTTTATTCTTGGTAGCGGCAATGTCCGATATTTCGGTAAGTTGTTCTTTGGTCGGGATAATGCCTACATCAACCATTCGGTTGAACGCCATTGTTACCTCTTCAATCTCGCGTGGAGAGCTATCCGCAAAGTTTTTGATGAGTGCCGACGCTTCTACAGCTGCTTTTTTATTGTTGTTTAAAGCTGACTCGGTAAGAGCATTTAGCTTTTCATACTCCATCCCTACGTCGGCAATTCCTTTAGCGGCCGCACCTAATACCGCCACGGCTCCGCCAATACTGGTCGCAATGCCAAACTCTCCGAGCATGCCCAATACGCCAGCACTACCACTCCCGCCTTTGGGATAATTGCCTGCGTTGCGTCCGAAGTTGCCTAGGCTCTTATCGATTTCTTTTAAAGCCAGGTCATTGCGTTGGATAGTTTGGGTTAACTCAACAGCGCGCTTATTGAGAGTATTGATTTTACCTGTACTGCTATCAAAGGCACCGTCTAGTGATTTTAATTCTTTCTTCGCGTCGGACAGATCTTTCTCCAGCCGGTTATAGGTTCCAGTTAACTCTTTAGTAGAGGTACTATTAATCTTGATAACTTTATCCAGTCGACCGTATTCGCCCTGCAGTTTAGCCAGTTCGCCAGCTAACTGTTTGCGTTGCTGGATCTCTTTGGCGGAATTACCCTGAATTTGGCTGTACTGATTCAGGAGTTGCTCCTGACGCTGGATTAGCGACTGCACCGCCTGCGTGTGTTGTTGCTCGGTTTTGGTTAGCCCTTCCTGCGCGGCTTTCAGATCTTTCAGCCGTTCACCCAACGCGGTAGCCCGTTGGGCGTATTCCTGCATCTGAGCCAGTGAAGCGCCTGAATTATTCATCTGAAGCAGCTTACTCAAATCAGCCTGTAAGTTCTGGGCCGAGCGCTGCATAGTTGCGTTGAGTTTAGCCACCTCACTCGCAAAGCTAGTGTAGTCTGACTTTACCTCGGCAATACTTTGCCGCAGGCCGTCGATATCAATCAGTTCCTGTCTCTCAACTCGTTTAGCCATGTTGATGGGTTAGTTTTGAACATGAATGCTTACTCGCCTAACCAGATCAGCTCACCGTCCAGCCCCCGAACAAACTGGGCTGAAGCCGAACCGTCGGGAACAGGTGGTACACTAGCGCGGTTGAACTCATCCAGCGCTGTATCGATCTGCTGCTGGCAGGTATCAGCATCAAGTCTACCCTGTTGAAGCGCTCCCTGAGCACGTTCTATATCCGAGAGGGCGAAACCCTGTAGCGTTGTGCCAATCGCGGTACTGAGTGCCTGTTGACGTTGGGCGATTTGTTCGGGTGTGGCATCATCCGGCAGAGGCTCCTGACATTTTGCTAGTAGGTTCTCTCCCTGGTTGAGGTATTGATCACTCAAGGGCACTGATACAGCCGAGGGCTGAGCCAATGGGCGGGGCCGGTGTAGGCGATTGCGCTTATTTCGTTTGGTAGCCATAATCGAGCTATTTGTTTTTAATTTACTAATTTATTGCCAGTTTTTATAGGGAAATATCAATCAATTGACACTATCATTAACACTTGAGCAATGTCTAACGGGGGCGGTTAGTGCGTCGAATCGGTTCGCGGTAGCTGAGTTCAAAAAACTCCCGCATCATCAGCACATCCGAGTTATCAGGGGAGCGGCCAATGTGCTCTTTTACTTCTTCTTTAGGCACCACAGCTTTACGCTTGTCGACATCCATGTCCTTCTGCTTGACCTGTTCGAGTTCTTCTATTGTTTCTTCCTGCTCCTGAGCGGTCATTGCGCCCGGCTCAATGTAGATCCCCGCTTTGTTGACCCGGTCAGCAAACCGGTAATAGCACTGGGACTTAAGGTTAAAGTAGTTGGGCTGCTGCCAGCCTACACCGGGACTCAGCTCATCCAATGGTCTACTGTTGTTGACAAAGCCTTTGCAGGCCAGCAGGTCGGTGACTCCACCGCCCACACCATCGTCATCACCCACCACCTGCGAGGCTGGTATCCGGTAGTGGTTCATCAGCTCCCGGACCTTGGTAGCTACCTGCGGTACCGATAAGCCCCGGTGGGTAGCGTAGGCAATTACCCGCCAGCCATTCCACACACATATTTTGGTACTGTCGCGTCCGTAGCGGGCTACATCGAAGGTGATCCACAGTTTACCGCTTCGGGGTATGTGCTGATTCTTCCAGATATCAAGAATCTTCTCGTACTCAATGAGAGCCGCGGGATCGTCGTCATATTCCCAATTGCCGTACAATAGGCGCTGTTTCTCGTTTGGCGAAAGGGTGCGGTGGAGGTTCTCCAGATACCCAGCAGGCAAGCGCTTATTATCCTGCGGTAATGCCTGTACGAAACGTTTCCAGGGTTCCAGATTGCCTTCTTTATGCTTGCGGTAATACTGCTTGTAGAGGTAATTCTTCGCTGGATTACAGGTCTGAAGTAGTTTTGGAGGTAAGCCGTACACATCGTTTTTCCACCGACCGATGCTAGCCGCGAGGTTATTCTTTGCAGCTTCTACGAATTCCCCGGCTTCTTCGATCCAACCCCTTGTCATCTGCATGGAGCCAAAACGAGCGTACAACGGATCGGAGGGCAATGGCTTAGCATCAAGCAGATACACCCGGCTTTTGTTATGCAGCAGGTAGTAGTTATCCTGACCGTTGTAGGTGTAGTAGCGCTCATCGACCTGCCAGTGGCCAAACACTTCGTGAATCGATGGAATTGTGTGCTTTCTCAGGTTGGTCAGCGAATCCCGCGCAATGAAGTAGTGCGTGCCGGGATAGGTAAACGCATTACCAAAGATGAGACTACAGCCCAGATAGGATTTACCTGATCCTTTAGAACCGCCGTACACAATATCCGTAATGGTTCTGTCCTGCCAATGGTGACAGACTTCCAGTTGTTTTAGGTTACCGTAGATATCAAAGGTTAACTCCATTGGTTACGAATTAGAGTCGGTCGGGGTACTCGACAGAATACGCATGCCGGTGATAGGCTCGATTTTTAGCTCACCTGCCACTTCCTTTTTGTCGACCAGTCCCAGATCCCGGCTGATGATGTTGGCGTTGAAGAGGCCCACCACGGCCCCTTCGAACTTCTGGGTGTAAATGATAGTCTCAATACGCGAAATGACCTCGGTAAAGGTTTTTCTGGAGTCATTTCGCTTGAATTCATTCCACCAGTTCTCACTCACATCACAGTACAGACACAGCCCCGACAGAGTGAAGGGACGAGGCAGAGGGATTTGCACCTCCTCTACCTCCTTACCCCGATAATCCGTTTTATACAGTGGATTTTGTTGACACCAACTGAAGTATTCGTAAGCGGCCTCTTCCAGCAGTTGAGGTGTTTCAAAGAGTTTATCACGGCCATGTTTGGCCCGTAGTTTCCAGAATTCGTTGTCTTTAGGAGCTGCCATAATTATTGGGTTAGTGAGTAAAGGCTTCGATCAATAGGCACTGTTGCCAGGAACGAAAGGTGGTGATGGTGTAACGCTCAGGCAGGGTTCTGTCCCAGTGGTAGGGGTTCAGAGCACTGTCCAGCACACAAGAGTAGGCAAGCGCATCAGCCAGTATGCAGTAAGCAGCGTAAGGCGCTATCTCGTGTTCGGATTCCACCACCAGCTGAAAGTACCCCATGCCTACTGCGTGCTGATGGGTCAGGTAATATGCATACTCCTGATGAAGAGCGCCCAGCGCCTGTTCACAAGCTTGTTGTTGCCAATGGACACCCGTAGCCTGTACGTCCAGTAGTTCCTGTTGAAAGACCATCGCTATGGACTCAAAAGTCGAAAGCGGATGCTCGGCAGCGGTTTCGATGAGTTGAATCCGCATATCAGTCGACTGCTGACTGGCATGGGCATCGACTACCCGTTTTTCTTGATAGGAGAAAGCACGTCGACGGGCTTCGAGTAAGTTGGGGTCGGTAAAGAAAGCAACGGCCTGGGGCTGCTGGGTGTCGGTAACTAAGTATCCGGCAATGTTCCGGGTTTCGTTCTGTGTTTGCATGCTTTTATTGTTTTTATGGGTTACTAAGAGATTTCGTGGTGTAGTCGACGGATTGGGCAGGCTTGCCCTTGGGTGATCTGCTGGTTAAGACTAGCCAGTACAGTATCATGGGCTAGCAGTTCCTCGGCTGAGGCAAAGCCTAGAATAGGCGCTACACTGTCGGCGTCGAAGAGGATTTCGCCGGTTTTACGATGCTGCTTAATCTTAATCGCGTGACCTTGAAAGTGATCAAGAAAGTATTCGAAGTTGAGGTCAATGTGAATGCGTCTCATGATTGGGTTTGTTTTTGAAGGGAAGCAAGTCCCAGTTTGGAAAAAGGAGATTCAGCGCTGCGCTGCCACTCGAAGAATGATTGCTGTCTGATCGTTGGCACGGCTCCGGGCGGGTTGGGTTCGTCCCATTCAGGCGGATAATCTTCGGTATGGTGGGGCAAAGCATCCAGTACCTCAAGCTGAGCGGGATCAGGTCGAATGGTGACACCCGTCGGCACAGTCAATAATTTCTCTACGTTCGATACGATGACAACTTCACGAACGGTGGTATCTATACGTTTTGATAAAACTACCTTACTTTCGTAGGTTTTGTAGGTAGGTCGACTACACGTTTTTGATTTTATTTCTAGCGGGGTTGTCCGTTCCTGTGGATAAATCGGAGAAACCTGCCCGTAACGAATACCATCCCGAATCGTCTTTTGCGACTTAGAAAACATCGGCCATTCACTCGCAATTGTCTCCAACGCACACACCACGGTTTGCTCATCCATCCGGTTAGCGGCTATATAGCCACCAGCTAAGCGAGCTGCTTTTAATAACATGGCATGCCGATTGCCTTCGCCTGCTTCCTGTACAAGTCGTGCGATCCTAGTGAGCAGGCCTGAATCATCAACAGTATCAAACTGGCTATAATCGAAACTACGGGCTGGCTTCTGCTGCGGCTCATCATAGAGTTCAAACAGCATCACGCTATCAGCAAAATAGCCGGTTGGATCATAGGAGTAGCCCCGTAGACTAGCCACATTTCGGGGTTTATCATCCAGCACAATCTTATAGTGCACAAACACTCGTTTCATGGCGTCGAAGTGCTGGCCGTGCCGGTCAGGGTGTGCAATAGGGATAAGTCCCCAGTAACCCGTTCCCGAAACTGATAACCCACAGTAAGCCACAAAGGGCAGCTTGGCTAACTGAGTTTTCAGGTCAGTATAGTTGCGGATATGCGGATTGTCTTTTAGGTCGATATCAAATTGTAGCAGACGACTGTGCCCATCCGGTTTTAACTTACTGGCCGAGCGGTAGTCAAAATCACCGCTGGGGGTAATAGCTGGTAAAGTAGCTTTCAGGGCATCCCGTTTGGCTTTATCCGGTTCAGCCCGAATTTGCTCGACGGTATTGGAATACTTGGTACTGGTTAGCCAGGAGATCACCTTAACAGGTTTTGGATTACTGGGCGTATTGTAGTTGGCAAAGCAGGATACCGTTACGTTTAGCACATCCTGCGCGAGTAGGTAGGTAGCCATAATATTTTTGTATTTTGAGCACTCGACTACCCAACAAAACCAACAAAAGACGCTATAACTGGATTTCGTAGGTTTTGTAGGTAGGTCGACTACACGTTTTGAGAATTTAATTGAGGATGAATCAGGTAATGCGGTGCTTCGGGTCTACCTGTCGGAGGTGGTGGTGATACTACCTCTTTGAGCCAGTTGTGAGCAATCAATTCCGCCAGGGCTGAATCAACTCCTTCGGCGGTTGTTAGGCCAGTCCAACCTTTCTGGCGAATCTCGCGGGCTTTGAAGCCATCTTTTAAATCACCAGCTCGTAGGTGTCGCAGTAAGTCTTTGGCTGCAACGGTATTGACCGTATCCAGCAGGCCATAGATACGCCGGGCGTGGGACTGTAGGTACTCGCACCACTTCACCGCCATCAGGGCCGCTCCCACCGATACTAGTCGTTTCGTATCACTAGCCTCTTCAGAATCAACGGCACAATTGATGACATGAAAAATCAGGGCCAGTGAAGGCATAAGCGAACGATACTTAGTGAAGTGCTCCAATAGCAGCCCGCTTTCCTGGGCCAGCACTTCTGTTTGCCAATCGGTCAACCAATCTTTAAATACCTGCTGCGCCTGTGGTTCAAAGCGCGTGTTCGCAAACCGGTTATACTCATCTGCCTGATAAGCAATATCCATGAAGTCGGAATCCGTAATCTGTTGAATCAGAGCAAACGCCTTGTCTCTTGCGTATTTATCCGGATACTCATCAATATAATCCCAGGGTACTCTATCCGGATAGACAGCTACCTGTAGTCGTTGCACGAACCCATCATTATCATAACCAGTAGCAGCTTTCAGGTAACCCAGCAATTTGGAGGGCTGAATACCCCCGAACAGTGAAATACAAACGTTCTTCACGTGCGTTGTGCCGCGGGCCATCCGATCGATAATAATGGAGCCGTTGCCATTCCAGCCTTCCAGATAAAAAGCCCGATCCTGTTCGCGTCCGGCTTTATCCCACCCGGCCAGTAAGCCCGTTACCTCATCGCGTTGCACCAGCATGCCGGTTGGATTGTCATTGAGCAGATCGGCCAGCTTTTCTGTTGTTGGATCGTTGGCCATATAGCGTCGTTCCTTTGGTTTTCTGGGCGCTTCGGGGTAGGCAACCGGATTACCAATCGTTTTTCCTTTGTGGCGGTCCTGTGCCTGAGCTGCGTGGGCTTTCTTCTGGGCTTCGTACTCGACCAATTCCATTTCATACACCTGTATTTCCTCCTCGAATCGTTCTCTGGCTGCCAGTACTAGCCGGACTAATGGTTTATGAACTTCATTGACCGACGGTGTTTTCATACTGGAAGGGTCACCAATCACCGCTCCCCACAAGTTGGGTACAATTGTCCAGTCGTCGCGTGTCTTTGGCTGAATGGTTAGCCGGGTACCAATCAGAGACGACAGCATAACGACACTGGCTGATGCGACAAAGTCCAATGGGCATTTCATGCGGTAGGCGATATCCAGTAGCCAGGGCCGAAGAGGCTGAGGGATCATATCCGGTTGCATGGGCAAAACATCTAGTAGCTGGGTGGTGATGGGCAGCGGTTGCAGCCATTCGTCAGCTGTATTTGACTGCTGAAATTGATCCGGGTTAAACTGGCCGTCGACCGTGACGTCAATATAATCCGTATATTTGTCTGGGGTTCTAGACATAGTATTAGTGCATTAGCCGCCTTCGGTTCACTCCCGATGGCGGTTTTGTTTTGGGGTTATCCGAGAGAGGTTAGAAGGACAGAGCGAAAGCAAGAGATGGTCGACTCGAACAGAAGACCGAGCAGAGCGGGGAACGTTGCCTTTACTTCGTCAGGCAGGTAATGAAGTATTACAGCCCATTGGCAGACTTCAGTCCATGAAGTAGTCTGTTCACCAACAAAGTTCTGGAATTGGCGGCAGGCAGGTAAGGGGTTCATACGGCTCGAGTTTTTAAATCGTTACGTACTTCCTTAGCGCACTCATCTACTGTCTTTTGTCGCCCCTCACGAATCCAGTCTTCGAGTTCTTTCCGGGAGAAATAAAGCTTTTTGCCCCGCTTCATAAACGGGATTTCATTGCGGCTAACCATTCCATATATTGTAGGAACAGCAAGGTTTACAACCTCGGACGCCTGTTTAATGACAAGAAGATCTGGTGCCTCCGTCTGACCAGTAGAAAGCGCATGAAGCGGAAGATCAGTTAGCAAGGCCGTTAGATAATCGACCTTTCGACTTAGCTCAAATACCGCACTTGGCAGTTGTTCAAAAGTGATTGTTTGCATTGTCGCTTGTGATTAATGACAATGCAAAGAGAAGAGGTGATTTAATGGTGAGAAAGGGGTGATTTGGTGTCACCAATATCACCTATCAAGAAATATTAAAATCGGCAAGATAAGATTTAGGCCTAGTTGCAAATTTCTTAATGGTTGTTTCTATTTTTTGGTTTTCAAAATCCTTAAAAACCCGATGTAAAAACATATAGAAAGCAGGCTTTATCTCTCTAGTTGTAAATAAGCGCTTATGAAGTCGATGAAAAGTAAAGCGGATATGGCCAATTGAAATATTTGTTGGCTCTATAACATTTATGTTTTCAGGTAATGAATCATTCTGTACAAGCCAAATCGTGTAGTCAACAAGTCTCGAAAAATCTTCCTTGGACATTATTAGCTTGTGTTGGGGATTATACCCACCTAGCGGGGTCAATATTTCATTTATAATTCCAAGCGTCTGGATTCCTAATAGTTCATTTGTCTCCTTTTTGGTTATCTTATGAGAGCACTCTTCTAAGGTATTTAGTTGATTTTGAAGCCATTGACGATACAAAACATATTTTGCATAAACTCTACACTCTATTGAGTTAACAGCACTACTGCACATATTTTTGGTGTAATAGCCTCTGATTATACGTATATACTCTAATTGCTCATCATTTTTAATATCTAACCAACCACCAACATATCGAATTCTATGGGGCGCTACTGAAAAAGCCTTATCTGCAACACCAACCTCCTTTGCTTTATTTTTAGCTTTTTCAATAAAATCATCCAGAATTTGTAATTGCGATTTAATATTCTCTTCTGTTATTGGAAAAGTATATACAAAATCACGTTGCAAGGCCTCACTCCACTCCTGAGCATAAAGTTTGATCAACCGCTCAAAAGCTTGTTTTGGAGTAGCAGGCTGTGGAATAAACCAATACTTATCACCCACCGGATACCCTGAAGCTCGAGCCTGCTCCTCTGATTCTATAATCCCCTCAACAAGTAGTGACTGTCTATATTCACCAGCGAGATTTTCGGTAATCTCAAAAACCTGTCTAAGTTCTTCGTTCATGCTTTCTTAAATTCCATTAATACGTTTGCATATTGTCGTTTAACATCATCCTCAAAGCTATCCAAATAGTTCTCTGTCGTGCGCAGATCGTGGTGCCCCAGACTTTCACTAATAAACTCGATCGGTGCTCCCGAACGCTTCAGCACAGTACTAAAGGAGTGACGGGCGGAGTACGTGGTGGTAGGCTTATCTATACCCAGCTCAAGGGCGATCCGCCCTACATATTTATTGATCGAACGAGTTAGGTATTGAACCAACTCCCGTTCGCGCTGGGGCGTGACATCAACTGGCAGTATTGGAAACACGTAATTTTCTGCATACCGGTTAGGACTTGCCCATTTATCAATAATAGCTTTGGCAGGTTCAGACAAGATAACGACAATGGCCTTCTGATTTCGGCGCTTGGTGCGGGCTGTTTTGGCCCGAATGAACGTTACCCGGTCTCCGTCGATATCTTTCCAGCGTAGGCGACAAATGTCTTTTACATTGATACCATTGCAGAGGTAGGAGAAGAACCAGAAGTCTTTTGCCCGATCCGCCATGCTACCCAGCTCAGTAGGGTACTGGTATAACTTTTCAATCTCGGATAACGTCAGTGCTTTCTTGACATTACGGGCTGCGGGAACTTCATAGCGATTCTTACCGAAGGGATATTCGTCGGCCGCAATCAGTCCTTTCGATTTTGCCTGGTTGATAATAGTACGCAGGTTGCGTTGGTAAATGCTGATGGTCGTTACCGATTTACCCCGCGAGGTCAGGTGGTCATCATATTTCTCCAGAAAGGAAACTGTAACATCTTCAAAGCGTAGACGAGACTTAAAGGCTTTTAGTGAATTGAGTGTTGTTTGATAAATGGAAGCTGTTGAGGGGCTCCCCTGCTTCTCCAGTCGCTTTATCTGTTCAGAAAACGCATGATATACATCCTGCGCCTTTTCTCTGGCATCCGAAGTATGGTCGTCAAAATAAAGCTTTTCAAAACGGGCAAACGTAAAGCGATCCATATCTTTTATGACTGAATCGGCATCGCTCTCGTAGGTCTTGATTTTATCGCGGATTTCTCGGAGCTTATCATCACGGAGTCGTTCTCCGTTGAGCTTCTCCCATTCTGACTGAGTCAAATCAACCAGTTTGATGCTATAATACTTGCGCTCCCGCTGAAACGTCACCCGCAACCTAAGCGGGTAAGTGCCATCCTGTTTTTGCCGCCGGGTATCGAGAACTACAGCAGCAGTGGGCTTGGACTCTTTAGGTGTTTTAGCCATACGCTTTAAAGTGCTTTATTAAGTAGGCAGACGGTCAGGTATATTTCTTATTTGATACACAATTTGATACACAAATCTAATTAATAAAACACAATAACGATAAGTTTAGATAACTAAAATTGGCTTATAATACGCCTATAGGCTATATTTACGCACTAAAGAAGAATAAAAGTAATTATCGATTATAGACATACATCTGCCTTACAAGCAGAGGGTCGGCGGTTCGAACCCGTCAACTCCCACTAGTGAAAATCAAGCACTTAGCAGAAATGTTAAGTGCTTTTTTGTTTTCTACTAACACGTTTCCTAACACAACTTCGCAACTATAATTATCATAGAATTTATAGGGATCAATTCATAAAGTTGTGGAGGGCGTTGTATTTTTCTAGGTTTGTGGGATTAATCAACCTCAGTGGTTTTGGAG
>NZ_BAAHBF010000008.1:456796-502870 GCF_054776875.1 Spirosoma daeguense | reverse complement strand
GATGTGTTTACGCCCTTACGTTGTCCTCGATTTGTGGAGCAGGTCGCCTTTGTGGTCTACAACCGCTGGGGTTCGAAGGTCTATGAGAAGACGGCGGCTGGTTTAGCCTGGGATGGCAAGGATGCGGGAGGAGCGGATCTGCCCAGTGGGTTGTACTATTACGAAGCGACGGTACGCTTCTCGATGGTGGATCGCAATGCTCCGCCCCAAATCGTCAAAGGCTGGGTACAAATCCTCCGCGAAGGAGTCAGTATGAGATGATACAATGTTAAGACGTAATGGATCGGGTTTTAGAACTCAATTTCACTACGTTATACTGATTTGGTATAAAAAAGGGAGAAGGCTAGCACCTTCTCCCTTTTTTATACTACGTCTTATTGATCTATTTCATGTTGTGATACACCGTCTGAACATCGTCGTCTTCTTCGATACGTTCAATTAGTTTCTCTACGTCGGCAACCTGTTCGTCGGTCAGCTCTTTGTAGTCGTTCGGAATTCGCTCAAATTCAGCCTGTTTGATTTCATAGCCTTTTTCTTCCAGAAATTTCTGTAGACTTCCAAACGCAGTAAATTCGCCGTAGATAACGAGCTGGTCTGTTTCGTCATCAAACTCGATTTCATCACCACCTACGTCGATCAATTCAAGCTCGAGTTCGTCCTGATCGACACCTTCGGCCGGAATCCGGAACACCGATTTGCGGTCGAACATAAAATCGAGCATACCCTGCGTACCCAGACTACCCCCTAATTTATTGAGGTAACTACGAACGTTGGCAACAGTCCGATTATGGTTGTCGGTAGCCGTTTCAATTACCAGCCCAATACCGTGGGGCGCATAGGCCTCATACACGATTTCTTTATAGTCTTCCTGATCTTTCGACGAAGCTTTTTTGATAGCCCGCTCAACATTTTCTTTCGGCATGTTGGCAGCCTTGGCATTCTGGATAATAGCCCGAAGCCGTCCGTTACTGTCGGGGTCGGGTCCAGCGGCTTTCACGGCCATCACGATGTCTTTGCCAATGCGGGTAAAGGTCTTAGCCATTTGCCCCCAGCGTTTCATTTTGCGGGCTTTCCGGTATTCAAATGCGCGTCCCATTTTTTAATGAATAATGTAGAATGAGCAATGAATAATACATAATAAACAATGCATAAAAATCTGGCCTATAGAACATTATGCATTTTTCATTATGTATTATTCATTTATAACAGTTGATTCAAATTCGATTAGTTCTTGTCCACGTAGTATATCCTCGAAGGTTTCACGCTGACGGACCAGATAGGGTTTGCCGTCATATACCAGTACTTCGGCCGGGCGGGGACGTGAGTTATAGTTCGAGGACATCGAAAATCCATAGGCTCCTGCGTTCTCAAACGACAATACGTCACCGGTGCTTACTTCAGGAAGCATCCGGTCGGTGGCAAACGTATCGGTTTCGCAAATGTAGCCCACTACGTCGTAGAGTTGTTCCTCACCTTCTGGATTCGATACGTTCAGAATGTGGTGATACGAATCGTACATCATCGGACGAATAAGGTGATTCAAGCCCGAATTTACCTGTACGAACGTACGGGTTGGATTCTGTTTCACTACGTTCACTTCCGTCAGCAGATGCCCGCTTTCGCTCACCAGCAATTTACCCGGTTCAAAGCATAGTTCCAGCTCACGTCCGTATCGGTCGCAGAACGAACGAAAAGCAGCGGAAACTTTTTTACCTAAATCGGCCAGATCGGTAAAATTGTCGCCAGGGCGATACGCCACTTTAAAGCCACTTCCGAAATCAATAAACTTCAGATCAGGATAATCAGAAGCCAGATCGAACAGCACATCGGCGATTTTCAGGAACGTATTACCATCTTTAAAATCGGAACCCGTATGAATGTGCAACCCTACGAGTGGGATAGAATATTTTTCAACAATAGCTTTAATATCAGCACGATAATCGTTCGGAATACCAAATTTTGAGTTGCCATGGCCGGTCTGGATTTTAAAGTTTCCGCCTTCGGCAATGCTTGGATTGATACGTAGCGCAATCGGGTACTGACTGCCATACGTCTGACCAATCTGCTCGAGCAGGGGCAGGCTGTCGGCGTTCAGTTGAAGCCCCATCTGAAGCGCTTCCTGAATTTCTTCCCAAGCGTTTCCACTTGGCGTAAACATGATTTGAGCCGGTTCGAAACCTGCCAGCAACGCCAGCCGGGCCTCGTTCACCGAAACTACTTCAATATCAATACCCTGCAAGCGCATCAGCTTCAGAATCGATAAATTGGTTAATGCTTTGGCCGCATACTTTATCTTAAGATTAACGCCCGGAAACGCAGACCGAAGCAAGCCGATTTTTTCGATAATTTTGTCGGCGTCGTACACGTATAAAGGAAGGCCGAATTCGTCGGCAATATCCAGTACGTTGACGCCCTGAATCTGATAGGTTTGGTTATTGAGTTGCATATCTTCTGAAAAGAGCCGCAAATATAATCAACAAGATAGCGTCCTCCACGTATTCTCTTGCAAACCGACCAACAACCAATCGAGTTTTGCCCAATTTTATTGACTATAGATTAACCTGGCATTCGGTCTCATTATTAGCTTTTTAAACCTTGCCGCTTGGGATTTCGGTATCACTACCTGATGGCCATTCATAATGGTTATGACATCTTGTGAACCCGGAATACAAGCACAATTCCACGTAGCCGTATTATTCCAGTTTCCGGAAATCAGCGATTGAACCGTTTTGCTGAGTGTAATAGTGGTTTGGGTATCGAAATTGACCGGAACCGGCTCTTCGTTGCCAACGCTATCAACGGCTACCGAATAGAACCGATACGTTGAATCTGCCTTACCGATGTAGGTTAATTCTTTTAGAGAAGTATTCGTTACAACAGGTTTGTATGGATTTCCGTTGACGGCTACATAAACAGTATACAATTTTATGCCAGCACCCGTATCATTTCCTCCCCAACGTAGTGCGAGCGTTGTATCGTTACTAACAGCGGGAAGTGCCTGTACCGTACTTTGCGGTAGAGTTTTATCTAACGTATTGGTCCAGGCGGGCGTTGGAATGGGGGCGTTATAATCGAAAATAATTGATGCCCGATTCGAAATGGTTGTTGAGTGGGGTAAATCAGCTTTTGACTTGATTGAGAAAAAAATGCTTCCTTCTCCTTCGGGTGCATTATGGTTCGGTGGTAAAAAGCCCAGAATGGGATCTTCGGTCAACTCCATAGTAGCCGGGTCGAGTGTTGTATAAGTAGCTTTCAGAATGCCCGTTACGTCGTTGAAATTTCCTTCCATACGTAGTATCAGATCTTTAGCCGGGCGCATATCCCAATCGTGCAGAAAGGTTTTACGCCCTGGAGGTGCATAAAAATTCGTATCTGCTACGTTGAAATGACCAAATTGAAACGACGAAAAATCGTATTTACTGGCATCTAACGTATCAAGCACCTGTACTAATTGGGCAGCCGCCGTGGCCGTGGCATAATTTTCAAAACGAATCTGATAACTCAGCGGGTCTTTGTCGGTAATGTATCGTTGCGCATGTACACCCATCGGACCAATTTTATCATTTGGATCTTGCGATGCGACAATTGGAACTGAAGCACAGTCTTCTTTTTTAGGCTTTGGTTTCAGTTTCTCACAAGCACTTGGAATTTCCAGAACATTGCCAATCAACGGTAAATATCCTAAGCCCTTTGAAAGACCGTCACCAAATTTTTTCATATACGCATACCTATCGCCCGCGCCACCTTCGGGAAGATTATCTAAAGCCCCTTGTACTAATGAACCTCCAATATCCAGAAAAGGGATTTTTTTTTCTCTAATGGCTTCATCCAATGCATTCACATTGTCAAAAAAGCCTGAAATCTTACCTACTTCGTCAGGTAATAATATACCTGCTACGTCTTTCATTGCTCCAAAAATAGGATCTAAACATTGTTTTACATCAGGGAATAATGTACCGTGTCCATATTGAAATGGATCAGTTAAGGGATCTCCCATTTGGCCGCAGAGGTCGAGAGGAAGGTTGCCTTGCGGGGGAGTAAATATCATAGGAATTTGCGCAACCTCTCCTCCGCCAACTCTGGGTAGGGCAATCCATCCCCTTTGTCCGGGCCCACGCCCTCCGGTTATTATTTCAATTGAATAGATTGTATCTTTCTTAATGAAACTTGAATCTTTAGCGTTTAAAACGGGGAGTTTAATAGTGGTATTTATCGGTGCATCAATCCAGAAAGGAACCAGATAAGCATCACCTTCACCTCGATTACTGATAGCAATAGTCACTTTAGTAGGTCGGCCGGGGCGGGTGAAACCAGGAGCAATTATTCGGATGTGCATATCGGGTGGGGTTGCCTGCTTAATCTTGAAGCCATTGGTAACAACTACTTTCTGGTAGTTCGGTAAGGTTAGCTCAATATCCCAATCGCCAACGGCTTTATCACGCAGGTTCATGACGGCCTGTACCCGGAAATTGTCGGGATAACTTAAAACCGAATCGGGAATTACAATAGGTATCTGGCCATTTTTCAGGAGCCTTACTTTCGTTCCTGCCGATAAATTATATCCATAAAAATTGATGGTTACTAGTCCGCCGTTACTACCAACTCTCGGAAAATATTCAACCTGATTACTAAAGAAATTCTGCGGAAAGGCAACTTGAAATAGCGACTGACGAGGATTTTCGTTATAGCCAGGAATTACCGTAAAAAAGAGTCGATTTCCAGCGAAAATTGCTGATTGAGGAGTGTACCATTGCGGGCGTTTAATGAAACAAGGGGCTCCATATTTTTTGCGCTCGGTATTATAATACGTTAGAGCAGGGCAAGGAGACTCAGCATTTATCCCCCAGCTAGAGAATACGTACTGCTCTTTCGATAGATTACTGTTTGCAATTTCGCCATCACCATAGGCATGTACAACTTTACCGCTAATTCGATCAATCAGGAAATTAGTAAACTGGTTTGGTTTAGGATTAATGAACGTACCAATCTGGTTTTGCGTACCCGAAACGAATACGTTATTACCTGATATAGCGATTGATGTGATAGGGCTGGCCGGATTTGGGTTCCAGTTCGTTAGCTGGCCTGTAAACCGGTTTACCGAAGCAAGGTATTTGCGGGCAACCCCATTGATTTGCGTAAAACTGCCACTGATGTACAGCAAATCGCCAATAATGACAAAATCGGTGATGCTGCCCCAACCCGGTGTTCCGCTTGGCGAATCGGTTGTCAGCGTAAAGGGTAATACGTTGCCTCGGGTTGTTATAGCAGCCATACCGCCCAACCGATTCTGACCATTTACAGAACTATAATTACCCAAGGTATAAAGTACCGAATCGACCGGAATCAATTTCGTGAATGCATTCGTTCGATAGCCCTGCTGCATAAACTGAAAACTACCCGAATTCACTTTATCGCCCGTTGGAATATCATAAGCTCCGATTGACTCTGTCAGCGCATTTTGTCCATTCGTTACTACCCACAACGTATTATCGACGGTAGCCATTTTATACACACTCCAGGTATTGGTTGGGCTGGTG
Source organism: Spirosoma daeguense (assembly GCF_054776875.1). Lineage (NCBI taxonomy): Bacteria > Pseudomonadati > Bacteroidota > Cytophagia > Cytophagales > Cytophagaceae > Spirosoma > Spirosoma daeguense. Next base: position 497,333 of record NZ_BAAHBF010000008.1, on the reverse strand, counting down.
GGCAGAAACGGGAATGTTTTTGGGATTACTTCCTGCGTAACTGGATTCAGCAGGGCCAGATGCGGGCGCGACGTATATTTATAGTACGAATCGCCACTACGTGCCAGACAAAACAGTTTATTACCATGGGCATACAGGATAGTAGAATTTGTCACCACAGAGCTGGCCTGTAAATCCCACGGAGTTATCTGATTGGTAGATAGATCAATGGCAGCCCAATTGTTTCGCATCGAGTCGTTAACCTGATTAAAACGCCCGTGCAGATATACCTTGCTACCTACCACTACAGCTTTAACGACAGCCGCATTATAGGGAAAGCCCGATGGTCCCCGGAATATAAACGTATTGACGTTCCAGCCACTTACAGGCGTTCCATTTGCTACGTTCAACGCCTGTAAAACATACGTATCGTCATTCCTCCAGACGGGTACGTATACCGCTTGACCATAGAAAAACAATCCCTGAACCCCTATTGTCAAACTATGCGCATACGGTACCTGATACGTCCAGCTTGCCGATACAGTACCCGAATTCGTTGTATCGAAAGCCGCAATACCAACGTGGGCAGGATAAGAGAGCGAACCACCTGCATAATAATCAACAATAATCTTTCCCTGCGAATAATAAATAAAGCTCCCATTGGGTCTCTGATCAGCCGTAAAGGTTGGTGTCCAGTTTTTGCGTTGCTGGAGCACCAGATCAAAAGCGATCAAATTAGTGTTATAATACGTATCGACTGAGTCGCGCAACGTACCACCCACTGCATACAACACATTATCGACTTCTACTGCCTGTACAATTCCTTTGATTTTCGGAAACGTGATACCTGTTCCGGTGCTGGCATCTACAGCCACAATGCTGCTTATCTGATAGCTATTTGAATCGTTAAAATCACCAATCGCATATAGTTTACTACCTTTTTTTAGCAACTTTATTACCACGCTACGTTGGTGATTGAGGGCAGGCAACGTAGCGGTCAGATTCAATGTAAAATTCATATCGATCTGATTGTTAGGCAGCACATGAACAACACCCCATTTATTGTAGCTAATGGAATCGTTTTCGTTAATCATTCGGAAACCGCTTCCTGCTACGTACCAGCCGCCGTTATCGTCCGAAATAATATCCTGTATATGCTCATAAAACCGGGGGAAGTTAGGATCAGGTACATCACTACCGTCGGTAAACATGGCAGCAGAACCTGTGTGAATACCTACTCCCTCAAACGAACCTCCCACAAAGAGCCCATGCCGGTCATTATAAACCATATCACTGACATTACCCATTGGTGTGTTTGCAAATCGTTGAAGCGTTTGAGCAGAAGAAGTCAGCGAAAGGATAACTAGAAAGCCTAAAACGTATAAACGTACATTCATAACAAGAAACGGTGTTGATTAGAAGAGGAGTGCAAACTTAAATCGAAAGTGTAGTTCAGAAAATACAGTTGTTCATTGTTTCTGATGAATATATTTTTCGGTATCCTTCGCTCGGCAAAACAGTAATCTACGGTCTAAAAATACCGATATTGCAACCTGATCAATATGAATCTAATGATACGCTCTTTCGTACTTTTCTTCATCAGCTTTCTGTTGGTCGATCTGCCCACTCAAGCGCAAACCGACCGGAAAACGGCTTTTACAGCCCACCTGCTCACCACGCTGGTGGACCCCGGAAAAAAGCACGAGTACGAACTGTTGATCGGGGGCCAGAAGGTGAGCCTGCACTTCCCGATCCGGTGTCGAACCCAAAGCCTATGGCAGTAGCGGGCCGACCTATTGACTTTTCGTTTCGGCGTCGAAAATTAAACTTACGTCAACGAACCTGAGTATGACCGACTAATAAGGAGCGGGAGAAGTTCTTTTTTAACCGCAAAGGTCGCTAAGGTTTACGCAAAGATTCGCGAAGAGTTTTGTGAACCTTTGCGTAAATCTTGGCGACCTTTGCGGTTAAGAAGCTCTTTGATAGAAATTTCAATAACAGTAGGCCTTTTTTATGAAACTTCAGAAATTTCCTGACCACGAAACCCTTTCACAACGTACCGCCGAGCACATGGCGGCAGTCATCCAGCAAAAACCCGACGCGCTAATTTGCGTTACGTCGGGCGATACACCTACCGAAACGTATCGCCGATTTGTAGCGCTGGTAAAAGCCGGACAGGTCGATATCAGCCGTGCTACGTTTGTTGGCTTGGATGAGTGGGTTGGTTTCACACCTGCCGATGCCGGAAGCTGCACCAATTACCTGTTCCGTGACCTGTTCACTCCGCTCAATTTACCTTCCCAACAGATTTATATTTTCGACGCTACGTCCGATGATCTTGACGCCGAATGCGAACGTATCGATACGTTGATCGATTCGCACGGGGGGCTCGATTTGATGCTGGTGGGCATGGGATTGAATGCGCATATTGGCCTGAATGAGCCAGGAACGCCTTTTACGTTAGGCTGCCATGTAGGAAAACTAGCTGAAAGTACCATAACAGTTGGGCAGAAATATTTCGACAAGGAAACCGAACTAACGCAGGGCATTACGTTAGGATTACGTCACCTGACGGGCGCACACGATGCCATTTTGCTCGTCAGTGGCGCAAAGAAAGCCGCTACGTTGGAGCAAGCACTGACCGGCCCCGTTACCGAAGATGTACCGGCCAGCATTGTGCAAACGGCTCCCAATGTGCGGGTATGGTTTGACGAAGCTGCCGGAAGTTTGTTGTAATGTTTCGGATTTCAGGTTTCAGGTTTGCGCCGAATTGATGAACTTGTAGGCTACAACTGCTCTGGCAACCCAGCCGTAATCTGATTTATGCAACCTGAAACATTTACTACTAAAACACACGCGACAAAAACCGAAGTTCTGGCCGGAATTTCTACGTTTCTGGCCACCATGTACATTATTGTGGTAAACCCGGCGATTCTTAGTCAGTCGGGTTTACCATTTAGTGGTGTGCTCACGGCAACCGTCCTATTATCTTTCTTTTCCAGCCTGATGATGGGACTTTATGCCCGTAACCCGATTGTGGTAGCACCGGGTATGGGCATGAATGCCTTTTTCACATTTACGGCCGTAAAAGGCATTGGCATTCGGCCCGAAGTGGCGTTGGGAGCCGTATTCTGGGCTGGCGTTTTATTTCTGCTATTGTCGGTTTTGAATGTTCGGTCGGCCATTGTACGCGCCATTCCGCAGCCGCTACGTTACGCGGTTTCGGCCGGTATTGGCCTTTTCATTACGTTGATCGGGTTCGAAAATGCCCGGTTCATTGTGGCGAATCCCGCTACGTTGGTCAGCATTGCCAAATTCAACGACCCGATTGTTCTAACATTTGTAGTTGGGTTATTGCTAACCAGTGTGCTGGTGGTGCGCGATGTTCCGGGTGCTATCATTATCGGAATTGTGCTGACAACCATAGCTGCATGGCCAATTGGGAGATTTTGGGGCGATGCATCGGCGGTTAATTTCGGACAAAAAACGCTGGTCAATTTTGGTCAAATCTGGGCCAGTCCCGATTTTTCGTTATTGGGCAAACTGGATTTTGCAGGTGCGTTGAAATGGTCGTTATGGCCAGTTATTTTTGCATTTGCCTTCACCGATCTGTTCGATAGTCTCTCTACGTTTGTTGGCGTAGCCGAAGCGGGTGGGCTTCAGGACACAGACGGTAATCCGCAGAATCTGAATCGTTCGTTACTGACCGATGCCGTTGCTACTACGTTGGCGGGTATTTTCGGAACCAGTCCCGGAACAGCCTATATCGAATCGGCAGTGGGCATTGCGCAGGGCGGGCGTACTGGACTGACAGCGATTGTGGCAGGCTGCTGTTTTTTACCGTTTTTGTTTCTATCTCCGCTGCTGTCGGTTATTCCTGCTATTGCTACAGCTCCGGCTCTTGTGCTGGTGGGCGCGTTTATGATGAAACCCATTACACGTATCAATTGGGGGCAATTAGACGATGCGTTACCCGCATTTCTGGCACTCGTTCTGATTCCATTTAGCTACTCCATTACGCAGGGGCTTATCTGGGGATTTCTATCGTGGACGGTGATAAAAGTGGCTGTTGGTAAATCAAGAGAGGTTTCACCCGGCCTGTGGATTGTCGATGTATTTTGCCTACTGGCCTTAACAACAGGACATTGACACAACGCGAATTAATGCTACGTATCGAAAGAGTATTTTCTTAGCGTTCTTTGCGCCTGACTCCGCGAACTTTGCGGTGAAACTGTAACGTACCAACCTGCATTAACATGAAAAAAACGATTTTCTTCCTGCTTCTTTCCCAGCTTGCATTCGGTCAGCGCTATAAACCTAAGCCTGTTATTGGTTTGCTGGGGGCTTTTGGAGCCGAAGTCGCTTTAGTAAAAGAATCCCTAACTAAACCGAAAACCGTAGTTGTCGATGGTGTTACGTTCACCTGTGGCAAGTTGGGCAAACAGCGAGTTGTACTAGCCGAAACGGGTATTGGCAAAGTCAATGCGGCTATGACCACTACGTTGCTACTCAACCGATTTCGCCCAGAGCGGGTATTATTTACGGGAATTGCCGGGGGTACCAACCCTGATTTGCAACCGGGCGATATTGTGATAGCCCGCCGGACGGCTCACCACGATTACGGTTCCATTACGGATCAAAATACGCCTACCCGACAGACTAGAAATGCCATTACGAAGGAGTTTAATCCAGTCTATTTCCCGGCTGATTCTGCCTTGCTACGTATCGCAGAAACGGTTGTAAAAAGCGTAACGTTTGAAGCTATTCCGCTGGCTTCGGGTGGTACGTCGGATCGCCCTGTAAAGGTGACAACCGGAACTGTTGTTACGGGCGACGTATTTGTGGCCTCACCCGTAAAAGTAAGTAGTTTACGTACTGATTTCGAGGCTGATGCCACTGAAATGGAAGGTGCGGCAGTAGCGCAGGTTTGTTACCAGATTCAGGTGCCGCACCTGATTATTCGCAGCCTGAGCGACCGGGCCGATGCTGAAGCACACATCGCTTATGATAAATTTTACCCAATGGCGGCCCGCAATTCGGCTAAAGTTGTCATTGCGCTGGTAAAGGCATTATAAAATTGTTTACGACAGCCATTGCATGATTGCGCCAAGCGATCCTTCGACTGAAATTGGAGGCTGAATAATAGGATCACCCGCCTTCCGGCTCAAATAAGCATAGCTCCCCCGGGTTGCTTTCCCGGTCAGGGTTTTTAAATCGAGGATCAAGTCGCAATAGACACGACCCGGATAAAGCCGAGTGTGCAATACTACGGTTGAGTCAGAAATCCAGTCAATATCCGACGCACTCCATAGACTGCTACCCATATCGAATAGCTGTTTCTGATCACTATTGTGATAAATCGTTGGCGGATACGTCCAGTGACTCATAGCCATTTCATACATACCGAATTCTATCCGGTACGTACCATCAGGCGAAAAATTCGTTTCCATGAATAAAGAGTTGTTGTGAATTGTAAAGGGCGCTACGTCAATGCTCACAGAGACGTAGCGCCCTTTACGAAATACAGGTTATTTATCGAATATTTTAAAGCGATTTTTTGGGATCAGTGCCGTATTTATTTAGTCCCTTATCTCCCTCTTTATAAGCCAGAATCAGGCTATAAACGGGTATCAATACGTACCAGCCACTTTTGCCGACGTCGTGCATACGCCGAACGAAAACAGCCGCCGAAGGCAGTAGCGTAACTACGTTCAAGGCCAATATAACTGTAAGAGCCCCGGTGAGCGTAGCGCCGTTGAACAATAACGCATTTATCAAATTAAGCACCTGCGCCACAACGACATTTACTATAACAAAATCCCAGAATTCACCACGTCGGGCGCGACCGCTAAAATCATTGTATTTTTTCAGTACTGCTACGTAGTTGTCCAGAATCGACGTTTGAGAAGCCGGGTTAAAAGAGGTGTTCATTTTTGTTTTGTAGTTGGTAATTAAACTTGAGGAAAGTGAGCTATTCTGGTTTTAATTTTTGTTCGACAGGCTCATCTGCGTCAAATACGTCATCAACTGGATAGCGGCATCAATAACGGGTTTACCCATAACATCGGCATATAATGCGTTGAATGGGCCTTCGCCAAAATACAGACCATCCGAAACCAGAAAATTCAGTCGTAGCTGTCCATTTGTCGGGAAAGGCCGACGAGCTCCGTCCCAGCGTCCGATACGACCCACTACGTTGCCACTATGCGCAAAAAGCTGGTTAATTAACTGGTTGGCTTCGGGAGTTCTGCTTTCCCAGACGATTAGCTTTTCGGAGTAATTCAGATAGCGGGCCGTACCATCGCTGAAAGCCGCCAATACGTCAAGTCCTTCAGGCATGGCAACCTCAATCACTACGCCTAGCAACTCCTGCTTTGCAATTGGGAAACCCGAATTCGTCAGCAGACGATACGCCAACAACCGTTGCCGCGACTTCAGAGAGGCATCCGCAGCTACTGCTGCTACGTTGGTCACTACCGGGTTTTGATTCAGTAGCACATTCCAGGGATAGTCGGCCATTGGCTGCTCCGATTGATACAGAGCCAGATCATCGCAGAACAGTTTGTCGTAGATTTTATTTAAGGCTTCGTTCTGGTAAGGCCTGTCGGTTTGATACGTTAAGGAGTTCATTGTATTTGTGTTTTGGAAGAAGGTTTTACCGGCGCGTTGTTGTTTGATGTTTCAAAAGTATACGCTAACCAAAGGGCGGGCAATTCAATTAGACTGACTGGTAGGAAAAACCCGATGAAGCGTAGATAGACTAATTTGGGTCGTTTTGCACCATTGGTCGGGTTATTGCAACCTGTGGAATCAGGCCCGAAAAACGTTACCGGCCAGCTCGGGTGAACAGTAGTAGCGCTATAATCACGAACACGGCGCCAATGAAACCAGACACAAGGGGCAGAAGCCATAGTTCAAGAAAATCGCCGGTTCGGGCATCAGTCGGTCGCGCTTGCTGGTAATACACATCCACCCGCTCGCCAACATCGTACGATGGCGGGCTGCTGCCTACATTCGACTCGAACTCAATGTTTTCGCCCGAAGGAGACATGAATCGGATCACTGGATAATACATCGTCTTATCCCTCCGTTTTTTCCGGTCGTAGGAAGTCTGTTGTCGCAAATTGGCTACTTCTCCCTGCGTTTTGGTAGCGGTAGATAGCCAGTGGCGGGTGTCGGAGTAGCTATACCAGCAACCCACCAACAACCCGCCACCGACCAGGAAAGCCAAAAGGCTAAAAATCCGTTTAAATTTCATTACGTATCTGCTTTGGCTAGACGTCAAACGGCAGCTCGTATTCTCTCGACGTTGGTTTGGAGCTACGTGTTTTCACAACCACTTTTGCTTTCAGCGGTTCACCAACTACTAAATATAGTTTTACGTACTGATCTTCGTGTACTGTCCAAGATTTGTCTTCAAGCAGGTATTCCGTTACGTTCGCTTTCGACGCTTTGTAGGCCCATTGTTCCACAATATTTGGTTCGTAGGTAATGAATGTTCCCATGGTGAACACCTGAATACCCGGTAACGACTGATTGCCTAATTCTGTACAATGTTCGACAACAACACGGATTGACGAGTTATCTTCAAGGTCTTTTACCGCCCATTCATCGAGGAGAGTTTTTACGTTGCTCATTGTTTTCTGTTGTTTGAATTTATTGGTTTTAGATTGATTGCTACGTCAGGCAGATTGGTGTTGATTGGCAGACGCCATCATTTTCTGCGTAATAAGGCCATACATGGCGGCCCATGCCTGTGCTACGTTGTCGTTCCAGTCGCGGCCGAGTCCTTTTTCCAGTGTCCAGAGTAGGGCTTGCCCAACGGATTCGTAATGCGGTGGTTTTACTCCGTACTGCACATGCCGTTGCCCCAAAGAGGCTACTTCGTCAGACAATTCATCGAACCGATGGAGTTGCCCTACCAGATAACTCAGCATATCGATGAGTTTTTTCGATTGTGTCTCCATTGATCCTTTAAAGAGTACACGTAATTCGGGATGGCTCACAAAAAGTCGGCTATAGAACACATCGCCCAGTAAAACCGGATCAATGCCACGTAGCAACCGCCACGATTTTTTTACGGTATCGATTTGTTGCTCAGTCATAGTAGCTTCTGTTCGACCCGTTTTCACCAAATGTAAACAGACCATCGAAGGCCAAACAACAGATTGTGAATAACAGGTAGTGATACGTTGGTAGTGTGCTGCTTTCAGTTGTTCGTTAACGCTCATTTATGGTTTGTCTTCAACCACCGTTCTACTACGTCCGACGCGGCAAAATAAACATCTTTAAATCGTTCAGGACGCTTGGTAACCAATGCCTTCTTCAGCTTGAGCACACTGGGATATAGATCGTTACGTTGCTGTTTAAACTGGCCATCAATAGCGTCTAACAGGTGTTCTATTCCATACGAATCGAAACTCCAGGATTGCAGATTGTTACTATCGATAATTTCAGCTCTGATACGTTCCGACAGCGTGGTTATGCTTTGCTGCAAGGGTTGAATAAACTGATCAGGATGATCGACAGCGTTGCCATTCAGGAAATAATACACTTCCTGACAGTAGTATTTATTCTGCAATAGAGTCAGCAACTGGGCTTCCCAATCGGGGTGGGATTTGATTTTGATCAAAGCTGCCTGCCGTACATCGCTATCCTGATAAGGACTTGAGTACTTTAACAAGCCAAGAATAGAGTCACTGGGTTTATGAGCAGCAATCTCATCGAGCCGAATCTGATGCCAGCGTTTTTCATCTTCGGTTCGGGCAGCCATTTTAACTTCGGCAGTCCGTGCAGCATCCCGAAAATAACCAACTAGCAAACCGCCACTATACAACCCATTAATTGCCAGACTAATCCAGAACAGAATTTTAAGCGAATTGCCCGGCAAGCTAGCTTGCCAGCCGGGATTTAGGGCCAGCAAACACACCATCAGCCATGGCAAAGGAGCCCATATCTGGCCCTGATAAACGGCCATCCAGCGTAAAAACTGGGGATACGTACTATCGCCATGCCATTCCCATTTGAAAACGGCACAAAAAAAGGTAGATAGGGCTACCAGTAACCAAACCACCATCACAAACATGGTTCGGGTTGATGGTTCGGAGGAAACCGAGGCAAATCCGCCATTCAGGTTGGCAACAATTGTCAGGGCCAGACTACTGAGCGTGAAGGCCAGGCCAAAAAAAGCTAAGCCCAGTCCGTAACCCATGGCACTGTCGCCAGTCAGGTTTGGTTTCGAGGCTGTAAGCATCGCCAGACCAACGTAGCATAACGTAACGATGCCAAATAAGATGTAGCCGAATATTTGCATATAATTTTAAAATGACCGATTCGTTTGCCGATTGACTACACAAAAATGGCGGTACGAGCAGATGGTTATCAACTATTTCCAGTCGAAGCATCGGGCTAGCAACATGAATGGCTGACAGAGCCGCTTGAAGCGTAGTTGAACCTGCTTCAGATGCTCGCCAGCTAGTTGCGCTGCCGGTTGGTAACTCTTCCTTTGATTACGACCATTCAGGACGATCTGGCTACCATTCAAGTGCTTATTTTTGTTTATTTCCCCGCCTATTCTAAAATTCAGGCCATTATTCACCTTTCTCTTGCCTCACTACTCATGAACGCGGTCATTATTGAAGATGTGAAACTGGTTGCCAAAGAACTGGCCTTCAAAATCGCTGAGATTGACCCTACCATTCGCCTTGTCGAAACCCTGCCATCGGTGAAAACGGCGCTGAACTGGTTTGGTCAAAACGAAGAACCCGATCTGGTATTTGCCGATATTGAACTGGCCGACGGCATGAGTTTCGAGATTTTCAAGCAGTTTCAACTTAACTGCCCGGTCATTTTCGTAACCGCTTATAACGAATACGCGATTCAGGCATTCAAGGCCAACGGAATCGATTATTTACTCAAACCCGTAGAACCGGCTGATTTAAAAATAGCCATCGACAAGGCGCGTTCGCTTTATAAAAGTAAACACAGTCTGCCGCTGGACGTACAGCAGATACTGGCCGCTTTTCAGAATCCGGGAATGGCCCTGAAACCGAGTTTTAAAGAAACCTTTCTGGGTAACTCACGGGCAGGATGGGTTCCCGTAAAAACCAGCGATATTGCTTATTTTCAGTATGATTCGATCAATTTCATGGTCACGCAGGCCAACGAACGCTATCCAATCGATTATGATACGTTAGAGCAAATTGAAGAACTGCTTGATCCAGCTCATTTCTTTCGGGCCAATCGGCAATTAATTATAAATAGTAACACCGTGCAATCGGTTAAGAGTGTCGAAAACGATAAGTTGCTGGTACGTTTGCGCCCCCCACATCACACAGTAGACGTCCAGATTAGCCGTCATAAAGCGCCCGCTTTCAAACGCTGGCTGAACCGATAACTTTAGAACGCTGTGAAGTATATTTTCTGCATTTGCTGGCTGATTTTAGGGCTTTCGAGTAGCCTTCAGGCGCAGAAACCGTCGCTGTTTCAGTATGAATTTTATCATATCCAGCAACAGGATGGGTTATCGTTTAACTACGTTAACTGTTTATTCAAAGATCGTGATGGGTTCCTCTGGATTGGTACAAACAACGGCCTGAATCGATTCGATGGCCAGCATTTCACCATTTTCAAACACAATCCGGCTAATTCTTCGTCGCTGGTAAATAACACCGTACAGGACATCTGTCAGGACAAAGCGGGGCATTTGTGGCTAGCAACCGACAATGGTATCAGCGAGTTTAATCCGCAAACAGGTCAGTTCCGCAATTTCCAGGCGTTATTTGACCGACAGCTTGGCAATTGTCTGAGCATTATCTGCGACCGATCTGGCGATGTCTGGTTTTCAACGATTCATCATGGTTTATTCCGGTACACTCCCCGCACGAACCAGTTCAAGCTGTACACACACGATCCTAACAACCCACGCTCGCTATCGGAAAACCAGATTTCCATACATGGGTTACTCGAAGACCCGATACGTAACGGAATCTGGATAGCCACCCGACTCTATGGTGGTCTGAATTATTTAGACATTGCGACCGAAGAGTTTCAGAACTATGCGCATAACCCGAAGCAATTGCCTGTACTGACCAAACACTTTACGTCGGGGCTGGCGCTGGATGGGAATCAACTTGTTTACGCCAATAACAATACGGAGCAGATAATCATGTATGACCTGAAAAGTCGGCAGATTACCCGCACTATTGCACCCGTTAGCCAGACCGGACGTAGCATGGACGAAGTGCAAACTGTTTTTGTGGATCGGCAACACAATATCTGGGTCAGTAGTTGGGGAAATGTGATGTTCTACATAAAAGCTGGCCCGTATCGACCCGTCGAAATTATGCATGACAACACCCGCCGTACGTCCATTGCGGGGAGTGCGTTTCTGTCGGGCTGGCAGGATACCGATGGCACTGTCTGGCTGGGTACGTTCAATGGTATTTCGTATACCAATCCAACCCGTGCGTTGTACGAAGCCTATGATCTAAGAAAGCGATTTCCCGCCCGTAAAACGGGGATAATGATCGGCGGTTTTTATGAAGATGAGGACGATGGCTCCTGGTGGGGAACCGAAGGCTATACCCGTGGGCTGATTCATCACGCACCCGGCATGGATCAGGTCGAAATATTCCCCTCACCCGGTACGTTTGTGGCCTGGGGGCTTTGTGCGTATGGGTCAGATATATACATAGCCAATCAAACTCAATTGCTACGTTTCTCCAAAAAAACGCGTCAATACACAACTATACCGTTTCCCAGTTACGTTAAAACGGAAAAAATACGTTCCGGTCGATACCAGATTCTTCGGCAGAAGGACTTAATCTGGCTTTTTTCAGAGAGTAAACAAGGGCTTTGTTATACTATTTCGACGGGTCAATGGCATCAGTACCCGATTCTCTCTACGTCGACGCACCCGAAATTCTGGGTCAGGCACGCGCTGGTCGACCGAAAAAATGACTTATGGCTGGAGCTTTATCCAGAAGGGTTTGCCCGTTTTATACCCTCAAAAGGCCATTTTCGGGTGGAAGCAGGCCCAGCCGAACCCGAATTTGAAAATACAATCTCCAGTTTTACCAGCGATAAAAACGGGTATTTCTGGATGGCTACGAATGGCTATGGGTTAGCCCGGTATGACCCCCATACGCGAAAATACCGTTTCTGGCGTTCGTCGGATGGACTAAGCGACGACCACTGTCTGGCGGCCTTACCCGATCAGTATGGCAATATATGGGTTGGGTCGTTCAATCTTTTTTCTGTGGTTACGCCAGCTCGCCATCAGGTGTTGAATCTTACGCTTCCCTATAGTGAAGACAGCCGGGGCTATTTCAACTATCTCTGGCGGCTACGTAATGGGCATATTCTGGCTTCGATCAATGATTATCTGATTGAATTTAAACCGGAAGTGTTATCGCAACTTACGACCCAACCGGGTAAAGTTTTGCTGGGTGGGCTGACGTCAGGCGATTCGACCCATTTGTTGAACGGCCCTTCACCATCCGTAAGCCTGAAATCGTCCGACAATTCATTTTCGGTTCAATACGCGGTATTAGGTCCACTAAACGGGAATCAGTATCAATACCAGTACAAGCTGGAAGGTTATGAGAATCAGTGGAGTAAGGCCAGCAATCAGACTACAGCCTGGTATAATAAACTGCCCGGTGGCGATTATGTGTTTCAGGTAAAGGCTATTTCGATCACGAATCAGGCGACTCCGATACGTTCGCTAGCGATCCATATCGATACGGTTTTCTATCAGACAGCCGGTTTCCGTGCACTCGTATTGTTATCGCTGATCGGCATAGGCATCGCTTTAATTCGTTACCGGGTCAGGCAAACGGCTCAACTGCATCATTTGCAGGTTCAGGCCAGCCGACTGGAGCGCGACAAAACCGAAATTCAGTACCAAAACCTGATCAATCACCTCAATCCTCATTTCCTTTTCAATAGCCTGACCTCGCTGGGTAGTCTGATTATCATCAATCCCAAACAGGCGTCTTCGTTTCTTCAAAAGTTATCGTCTATTTATCGGTACATCTTACAGAACAAAGAAAAAGATACTGTTAGCCTATCCAGCGAACTAGCTTTTGTACAACACTACGTTGAGTTGCAACAGGCTCAGTTTGAGGACGGTTTGCAGATTACGATAGACGTACCGTCGGATTATCTTTCCTACGAAATTGTTCCGGTTACGCTCCAGAACCTGTTCGAAAACGCGATCAAACACAACACGACCGAAGAAGATAGCCCGTTACGTATACAGGTGTACGTAGCAGACGATTACCTGAACGTAGTGAATACACTTCAGCGCAAGGCCATTGTAAAAACGTCGAACAAACAAGGGCTCGATAGCCTGAAAAAACTATACGCTTACCTGAGTGAACGACCACTATTGATCGAAGAAACACCTGATACGTTCGTGGTAAAAGTGCCGTTGCTTTAGACGTTTACTTGTGCCACGGAGATGCACGAAGAAGACACAGAGATACGCAGAGAAGAAGATAAAAACTCTGTAAATCTTTGTGTCTTCTTCGTGCATCTCCGTGGCACAACCTTTTTTTAATGCTACGTCTACACAAACTTTTCAAGCGGTCTTCTCCACCATTCAACCGACCGTAGCACCCAGTGGATGAAGCTTTTTAGGCAGGCCAAATCGGCGACTCTACTTTTGACCTGTCTTACAACAAATACTCCTCATGACACATCTACTACGTCAATTCTCCTCCAATTGCTGGGGTGCGCTCAATTTTCTGTTTGTGTTGTTATGCGTCTCGCAGCTACAAGCCAAACCACTCTGCACGTACGCACTGAAAGGCCCCGAAATGAACAAAGTGAGCGTATGTCGTTATCAACCGATCAACATTTTATTGAGCAACAACAATGCAGGATGCCCGTTTCCGGCCAATACCCAGTTTCGGGTTTATATGTCGGATGCAGAGGTCAATTTCCCGGACGTATTGACGAATCCTATTTTAACCACTACGTCTCTGGGAATGCAGGAACTGGCTAGTGGTACGTTCCCTGCCACCGGCCAATATAAACTCAAGGTTGCGGCTTATATGGGCGGAAATTTATTGGCAACAAGTCCGGCTAGTACCGTATTAACAGTTACAGAACCGGGTTTTATAGGTGCACCTATGGTTAGCGCGGTGGAGCCAGCCAGACCGATATGTGTGGGTGGATTTATGAAAGTCGAGTTTAACCTGACCGATTGTGATTTCGCCGATCATATGGCTACCTACAAAGTATTTCTGTCGGATGCGCAGGGAAACTTCAACCAACCCCGTTTGATTGCCAACATGTATCCAATTTTAGAGGGCTTCGTATTTGGGACAACATTTTACGCACCAATTCCCTTCGATGTACCCGCCGGTGGAAACTATAAAATTCGTCTGGTTTCGTCTTATCTCGACCCTTTTTCGACCCTGCCAATTATCCCCGATTCAAAACCTAGTCAGCCAAGTGCCGCATTTGCCATTGCGCCCGCCTGCAATTCATTTTTTACCGTTACGTCGCCCGCGTTTCAGCCCTTTGAAGCACAGAATCTGCAACCATCGGCCGCACAACCGATTACGTTATCAAAAGTTGATCCGTCGCAAGCCCTGACGCTCAACATTGAAACGTTGCCCACTTTAGCTGAATTCAGCACACAGCCCAACGGAACTTTCACTCAGAAACTGGCGCTCAATTGGCCTGCTGGCCAAAGCATATTGACCGTTTACGTCCGACTGCCTGCGTCTAATTACCCTGTTCCGACTAACGCAACAGTTACGTTCGGTGCATTTACCGTTATTCAGGCGAAGCAATATGACAAGAGTGATATTGCTGTCCTGGCAATGGACCTCCGGTATAAAGGCCCAAGCGTTGATCCTAACATAACTTCGGTAATTGCCGAGCCCAACAATCTGACTTTTTCGGGACCGGATTACCTGAATCTGTATACGGTAACGGTTGTCAAAGCTCCGGCCGGACAGAAACTACAGATTACAGCGCCTACGGGTTACGAATTAACCCTACCGTCGCCAATAGCCTACTCAGATGTTCTGACGCTGGATGTGGACGCAAACGGAAGTCTGTATCAATATATCCAGGTTCGGCTGAAGAATAACTTGCCGAACGGTACGTATACCGGCCAGATTACGAATAAGTTATGGCCTTCCAATACGCCAGTAGCGTATGTCAATGTAAATGCAACGGTTGGCCCGGTCAATGCGGCCTTACAATTAATTACCCCAACCTATAACTGTACTAGTGGAGCGTTTACGTTCCAAACCACTGGCGGAAACGGCTCACCCATTGAATTTAAAGCTATTGGTATTACGGACTGGAATGCTAACCCGAATCAGTTTGTCGATAGTGAATTACGTACGGCTGCCGATGCGGCTCCAATTTTACTACATGCCCGTCAGAGTGGTCAGGAAGTGAGTTATAGCTGGAACATTCGGGCGCAGTGCCCGGTAGGTGGGAACCCTCCCGCACCCGGCGGTAATACGTTGCAACTAGTAGCGCCTATTTACAACTGTGCCAGTGGAGCCTTCACCTTTCAAACGACCGGCGACAATGGATCAACGGTCGAATTTAAAGCCATTGGTATAACCGACTGGAATTCGAATCCAAATCAGTTTGTGGACGTAGAACTTCGTACGGCTGCTGATGCGGCTCCGATTCTGCTCTGGGCTCGCCAGAATGGTCAGGTGATTACATACTTGTGGGATATTCGTGCATTGTGTCCGGTGGGTGGAAATCCTCCTGCACCCGGTGGTAGTACGTTGCAATTGGTGGCACCTGTCTACAACTGCACTAGTGGAGCCTTCACATTCCAAACTACTGGCGGAAACGGAGCCGTAATTGAGTTTCGGGCCATTGGCATAACCGACTGGAGCACTAACCCGAATCAGTTTGTCGATACTGAACTACGTACTGCTGCTGATGCGGCTCCGATTTTACTACGTGCCCGTCAGAGTGGTCAGGAAGTGAGCTATAGCTGGAACATTCGGGCGCAGTGCCCGGTAAATGGTGCACGGCAAGGCATTTCAACCGAAAAGACCCCGGAATTAACGGTTGTCGTTTTGGAAAACCCGTTGACTAACAATGAGATTGAATTAGAAATTAAAGGTGCCGAAAACCAGCCAGTACGTATGGAATTGTTCGATACACAGGGACGTAGCATCACCGAACGGAACGTAGCACAGGCTCAGTCGCTGGAACACCAGACGATAAATGTTAGCAATCAACCGTCGGGCATCCTGTTGCTACGTGTCAGCGGGTTAGGACGTAGTAAAGTAATCCGAATCATTAAACCTTAAACCAGACGTATTTCCTGATACTGGTATTGGTATCAGGAAATACCAAACATCATGAACCGTCTGACTCCTTATCTAATTGGCCCCGAACTGGTCTGGATCTTGTTGTTCATTTTTGCTCGTATATTGACCAGCAATAACCAACCTGCCACGCCCGACGGAAATGCCCAACTCGAAAATCTGCAATGGTATCTGGCGCTGCTGGGCGTTCTGGTTTCCTTCGTCCCTTTATTCTGGATTAACGACAATCTGTGGTGGTGGTTGCTACGTATCGGCGTAGCAGGACTAATTGGTGTAATTGCCATTAACCTAACCCTGATTGAGGGAATCGATTATAACGACACTCGCAACTCTGGAGTTGGCTCTACGCTGTTCCTCACCATTCCGGTAGGCTGGTTCCTATTGCTGGTAGGCGTGGGTATAGTCACTATCGCTACGTGGTTGAAATGGGATTTTCGACCGCTTCTGAAGTGGACATTTATACTTATCGGTAGTTTAACCGTGATTTTGTTGTGGACAAGCTGCAACCGAAAAACAGAAACGAAGCAAGCCACTGAAAAGGTGCCAAAAAGCGCTACGTCCGACACGTTGACGTATAAATGGTCTACGGAACAATGTGAGTATGAGAGTACGTATGACCCGTGGCGTTACACCGAATCACAATTGGCAGCTACGTCTGCTCTCTGGCTCGACAGTTGGTATATTGAGTCGTTTTTCATTGCGGGCATTCCCGATGATATACAACAGCTCAACCTCGACACACTCCATCAGGACTATCTACGCACGAAGGAGAAATTGAAAAAACTGACCGTTGTTGATGTGCCTTATTGGAAGAAACTGAAGGAGCAGCGGTTACAATCGCTGGAATCGGAATATCAGTTAAAAAAACTAGCTATCAACGCCTATAAAAATCCAGCGTTGCTACGTCAGACTATTTACGATAAAGCGGCTGAGCCTTATGTTGATGCGCTCATTTCGGGCGATTCAACATCACTCCTATCGGACTGGAAACAGCTTCACGAAGACCAGAAAAAGACCAGCGGATTACCAGAACAATTAGAACATGAGTTCAAAAACAAATACAACCGTACTGATCGGGTGGCGATGGCGCAGGTAGAATTGATGCAGGGCTGGTGGCGTTTCGTTACACAACCCGTTCCTTATGCAACGCCAGATCAGCAAATGGAAAAGGAATTTAAAGCACTCTTTTTAACGACCAAAGCATCGTGCATGGAACCTTGATAATCACCTGCTCCCTCGAATTAAATTAAGCCACAGAGATGCCCGGAGGTAAAAAGAGATACGCAGAGGTTATTCTTTGTGAATCTCTTTTTACCTCCGGGCATCTCTGTGGCTTACCCTTATCACTTACTCACCGGCAAACTGATCTTACTGGCAGACGTAGCACCGTGGTGAATTTTAATAGTCGACTTCTGGAAATCAGAATCTTTAGCATGATAGATATCTACATACTTCTGCGGATTCCGATCTACTAGCGGGAACCACGTACTTTGAATTTGCACCATGAGCCGATGACCTTTTTTGAACGTATGGGCAACGTCGGGCAAGCTGTATTTCACTTCGCTGATCTGCCCCGGCACGAATGGCTCAGGTTTTTCAAAGCTTTTACGAAAACGACCCCGCATCACTTCACCACGTACCATCATCTGATAGCCGTTCATGATATATTTATCCGTTGGGCTATACGTAAAATCATCCGGGAATACGTCGATTAGCTTCACCACAAAGTCGGCGTCTGTACCCGTCATACTGACCTGCAAATCAGCCACGAGCGGCCCTGCCAGCGTTAAATCTTCGGTTAATACGTCGGTCTGGAAAACCAGTACGTCGGGACGTCCGGCAGCAAACCGTTGGTCGTCGGTCATGTATTCGCGGGTGCGGGCGGCTTTCACTCCTTCGGCATACGGAACAGGTTTGGCCGGATCACTCACGTACTCAGTGAACGTATTACCCGCCGATGGTTTCGTAAAGCCTAATTTTCCACCCGATTGCAGATAAATATCCCGGCTCGACGTAGCAGCAGGCGGCCATTTGTCGAATTGATGCCACTGGTTTTCGCCAGTGAAGAAAATGTTTGCTTCCTTGATTTTATCGACGTCGCCTTTGCCTTTCAGGTAATAATTAAAAAACGGAACTTCTACGTTATCAGCGTAATACGTACTGGTTGGGCTACCAAACTGTACATTTCCAAGTGAAGATCCATCGCTGCCACGACCCGCCCATTGTCCATGAAACCAGGGGCCCATAATAATCCGGTTGTTGTTTTTCGCTTTACCTTCAATAGCCTGATACGTTGTCCAGGCACCAAAACAGTCTTCGGCGTCGAACAGCCCGCCAACCACTAACGTAGCAATATTGGGCGAAATAGCGCCGACAAAATTGCGGACGTTCCGTGCCTTCCACCACGCATCCATATTTGGGTGTTGCATCATTTCATTCCAGAACCGTACACTATCGCCTGCAAATCGCGTCAGATTGGGCAGGGCACCGCTACGTAGGAAAAACTCATAACTGTCGTTTGTAGGAACAGAAATACCTTTAGGGCCAACCGTAGTAGGTTTGGGATGCGGAAAACCAAAGCCACGGCGCAGGTAAAAATTGAACGCATCCATTGCCATAAATGCGCCGTTGTGGTGAAAATCATCACCTAAAAACCAGTCGGTTACGGGGGCCTGTGGACTTACTGCTTTTAACGCCGGGTGATTGCTCAAGGCAGCCATCGTTGAATAGAAACCGGGATACGAAATTCCAAATACGCCCACGTTTCCATTGTTGCTAGGTAGGTTCTTCACCAGCCAGTCAATCGTGTCATACGTATCACTGGCCTCGTCAAAATCCTTTCCTTTTTTGATTGTGCTATACGGACGGACGTCTTCAAACACACCATCGCTCATCCAGCGTCCGCGAACGTCCTGTACCACCATGATATAGCCTTCTTTCAGATATTCTTTGTAGTGGTTCGAATAGAAAGGTCGGTACGCATTTTCGCCATAGGGAGCGCACGAATACGGCGTCCGGCTCATCAGAATCGGGTGTTTTTCGGTATTGCTTTTGGGCAGGTAAATAGACGTAAACAGCTTGGTTCCATCGCGCATCGGAATTTGCTGTTCCAGTTTGGTGTAATTGGCCCTGAACCAGGTCGAGTCGATGGTCTGCGCATTGGCCAAAGTGGCGAAAAGCAGGAAAATAAGGTAATAGAGTCGTTTCATGAAGGTTGTATTTAAAAGATTCGCTTAACAAGTATACGTATAACAACCGTATTTTTTGTCGAAACCTGTACTGTTTCAGGAAATCGTATTTTTGTGAATGGATTACTTTAAAAATCTTCTCCAGTTACTTCAGATTGAGCGAGAAGAAGATCGTTTACAATACCAAAAACTTACCGAATCAACATCCATTGCCGAGCGAAGGGCCAATGGTCTTACGTGGTATCCGATTGCCATTCGCGGCAACGAAATGAGCCGGGGCGATTACCTGACCGTTGAGGTAGAACGTACTACGCATCAGGACATTCCGCATCAGTTGCGGTTTGGTATGCCCGCCGTTCTGTTCAGCAATCACGACCCTAAAAATGACCGCGTAGAAGGCACCGTTACGCACCAGAGCGGCAACCGACTCAAAATAACGCTACGTACCGACGAACTCCCCGATTGGTCGCGCGATGGCAAGCTGGGCGTTGAAGCGTTGTTCGACGACAATAGCTACGATGAAATGGAAACGGCCCTGAAAACGGCCAATACGCTGGCCGATAAATCCGAAAATCGGCTGATTAACATTCTGACTGGCGAAAAATCACCGACGTTTCATGCTGAGACTCCACCCCTATTTATTCAAAAACTGAATCCAAGTCAACGTTCAGCAGTTGGTAATATATTGACAGCAAACGAGTTGTCGATTGTGCATGGCCCTCCCGGTACGGGCAAAACCACTACGTTGGTACAGGCCATAAAAGCACTTCATAAACAGGATAATAAGAAGATTCTGGTGGTGGCTCCCAGCAATACGGCTGTCGATTTACTAAGCGAAAAACTTCATAATGAAGGACTTAACGTGTTACGTGTCGGTAATCCTGCCCGCGTTTCAGACCGTTTGATGGCGTTGACGCTCGATCATAAAGTGGCTGAACATGGTGCCATGAAAGAAGCCAAAAAGCTGAAAAAACAGGCGAATGAGTTTCGGAACATGGCACATAAGTACAAGCGAAATTTCGGTAAGGCCGAACGAGAACAACGAAAAGCCCTGTTCGATGAAGCACACCGGATCATGAAAGACGTAGCCAACACCGAACAGTACGTGATCGACGATCTGATTGCCAAAGCACAGGTCATTACCGCTACGTTGGTCGGGGCTAATCACTACACCGTCCGACATCTGACGTATCATACCGTTGTGATTGACGAAGCTGGTCAGGCACTTGAACCGGCCTGCTGGATTCCGATTCTGAAAGCTCAAAAAGTCGTGTTGGCTGGCGATCATTGTCAGCTTCCACCAACTATAAAATCGGCCGAAGCAGCCCGCAATGGACTGGCTACTACGTTGCTGGAAAAATGCGTACTACTTCATCCAGAGGCAGTTACGTTGCTCGATGAGCAATACCGAATGCACGAACACATTATGGGTTATTCGTCGCAGGTGTTTTACGAGAACAAAGTAAAAGCCCACGAATCGGTGGCCCGACATGCGTTGTTTGACGGCGATACGTCGCTGGCGTTTGTCGATACGGCGGGAGCTGGTTTCGAGGAAAAACTGGAGGGCACTAGTTCAACCAATCCCGAAGAAGCAGCCCTGCTGATGAAGCATCTTGTGCAGCTCGTAACCGATTTGAGCACGCGCTACGTTCCGGCAGATTTCCCAACTATTGCGGTTATCTCTCCCTACAAACAGCAAATCAGCATCCTGAAAGATTCACTAACGCAAAACCCTGAATTACAGCCTTATATTGATAAAATTTCGATAAATACCATCGACAGTTTTCAGGGTCAGGAGCGCGATATTGTGTATATTTCGCTGACACGTAGCAATTCAGAAGGAGAGATTGGTTTTCTGTCCGACATTCGGCGGATGAACGTAGCGATGACCCGCGCCCGTAAAAAATTAATCGTGGTGGGCGACAGTGCTACGTTGGCTAGCCTGCCCTTTTACACCGATTTCATTACGTATGCCGAAAACCTCAATGCTTACCAAAGCGCCTGGGAATGGATATAATACGTAGCTTAATTAAACGATTGTCGAAATTCTAGCGGTGATACGTTCGTCTTGTTTTTAAACAACTTATTGAACGATTGCGGGCATTCGAAACCAAGTTGATACGCAATTTCGCCGACGGATAAATTGGTAGTTACCAGAATTTCCTTTGCCTTGTCGATGAGCTTATCGTGGATGTGTTGTTGCGCACTTTGGCCCGTCAGATTACGTAGCATGTCGCTCAGGTATTTGGGCGACATGTTCAGTCGTTCGGCCAGATACGTAACGGTTGGCAAGCCAGTGAGCTGTGCTTTATCCTGATCGAAATAATCGGCCAAGAGCGTTTCTACCTTCGACAGTAAATCATTGTTCGCCGTTTTTCGGGTGATAAACTGGCGGCTGTAAAATCGGTTGCAATACGTCAGTAGTAAATCAAGCTGCGAAACAATGACGTCCTGACTAAACGTATCAATACGTGCCTGACTTTCCTGACGTATTGATAGGATAAGATTTTCGACAGTCTGTTCTTCTTCTTCCGACAGAATAAGGGCTTCGTGAACCGCATACCCAAAGAAGCCATATTCTCTGATTTTATGCCCCAGCGGGTAATTTCGAATGAAATGGGTATGGAAAATCAGCAACCAGCCTTCAGTTGCCGGAACATCATCGGGGTGCCACGTCACGATTTGGTCAGGGGCCATAAACGACATGACACCCAAGTCACTACGTAGTGAATACATAAATGAATTGTCCCAGACAGCATCTTGCTGTCTGAGTTACCGAATGCAACCAATCTTAAATGGATATTAAACCTCAGCCAATTGCTGTTTCACTACGGCTATACCTTTGGTAATTTCTGCGTCGAAATCTGTCCAGACACATTCCAGCGATAAGCCGCCCTTATACTTTATTTTTTTCAGAGCCCGGAAGTACGGCCGGAAATCATCGCCTTTCACACCCGGTGCGCTTCGGGTTTCTTTTTCGGCAATATGGCAATGCGTGATATAATCGGCATATTTTACAATTTCATCGGGACTTTCACTTTCTTTCAACATGTGGTAGATGTCGCACTGCAATTTGAACCACGGATTATTGACCGCCCGAATAATTTCGACGCCATCGGCAAGGCTATTGATAAAGTTGGTTTCGCCCCTATTTAATGGCTCAACGGCAAGGGTGACGCCGTGTTTTTCGGCAAGAGGGGCCATTTTCTGGCAGAGTGCGATGTGTTGCGCTTTGGCTTTATCCCGATCGAAACCGTCGGGAATGAATCGGGAACCTCCACTGCCAAACACAATATTTTTTGAGCCACACTCCTTTGCGCGCCGAAGTGCCAGATCAGCCCGTTCTAAAATGGCCTCGTGGTGAATATCGGGCCCGACGGACTTGAGCTTTCCCGGAAAAAAGTAAATGTAAGAACGTACTGGCACACCTTCTTTCTTCAACGCGGTTTTATTGGCTTCATACTGAGTATCACCGCCCGAATCAGGAATTAAAAATTTACCTACGCTCTCCTCCACAAATGTGTAGCCTAGTTTTTTCAATAAATCGGCTTTGTCATACGTAGTGCAGACACCCAATGGCAGCGAAAATCCGGCGGTTGGCGCGTCGTGGGTAAGCGGCTGGCCGAATGTGGGTAGTGTAGGGATGGCGGCCAAAGCTCCGGCCGTATATTTCAGAAAATCTCTCCGTGCAATTGTATTCTGCGTTTTCATAAAGGATGGTTGTATTCGTAGATAGGTGAATTTTCGCAAAGCTATACGCTAACACGCTTTTAAAGAACGCGTTTCAATATTTATACCTTAGCAATGTATTCTGACCGAGCTAGATATCAGTCGGTCAGAATACAACATTCACGTTGTTACTAGCTTTTCAATGCCAGACGAATTGCTTCTTCTACGGGCGAAAATTCAGCTTCATCACCGTTAATGACCAATCCTTTTTTGAGCAGTAATGGCGGTTGCGCTAAAAAGCGCGGTTTTTTGCCATGATGAGGCTGCGCAGCGTGAGCCAGAAACGGATGACATAAATATACAGTCCCCGATTGACCCGTTGCCAGCACTACGTCTCGCTCAGGCAAATCAGCTAATTTTTCGGCAAGCTCCATAAATGAAAGTCCCTGTTCGCCAGTAGGTTCCAGCAATCTTGCTACGTCCAGATGCGAACCGATACGTAGGCGAGTGGGTGCATCCTCTTCGCTGACGTCCGAAAAAAGAAACAGCATCAATAATCCTCTCCCCTTCGAACGAACGTTAATTCGCCATTCGAAATAATTGGCAGGCTCAGCGCCGGGAAAACTGGCATCAACATGCCAGCCAGAATCATCAGGGTCTTTATCCGATGGAAATCGAATCGGGAACGTGCCGATACTCATCGGCGGAATCCATCTTCCTGAACCAACCAGTTGATTAAATGCCTGATGCAATATTGGTGTATTGGCAGCCTGAAGGAACGGTTCCTGCGAATACATTCCTAATCGAATAACAGGCTTCGTCCAGGTGGTTGAATCGTTTGGATCAAGGCCCGTATCGTGCCAGAGAATGCCACATGCCGCCTGCGCCGTTTGCGGAGAAAATGCATTGTCGATACGAACAAACCCCTCCTTAATAAACTGATCTATTTGACTTTTATTCAATACGTTATCCATGATTACTTAATTGCTATTGAGAAGATAAGAGATACGCCTGTTCCTGAATTCGAGCCATTGAAAGCCCAAAGAGAGTATACGAACACAACGAATAGTGTCGGTTTCGGTCGTAATCTTCAGTAAAGGCAATAGGAAACCGGGCCTAAAAAAGGCAGTACTGTCAGACAGACAGTAAGGAGAAGTTAGTAAAGCATTGGTGCCATCCTCATATTACAAAGTTACCGTAAACCCAGAAAAATCAATACGTTCTTTACAGATACGCTATAAGTTATTCAGCGCTATTTATAATCGATTCGACTCAATTAATACGCAGCTCACCAGAAATAACCTACGTAGAACGTAGCGTCAAAATAACTTCGTCTTGACATTGACTGTCGGTCTGTTTCAGCTTGATACGTATCAAATCGGGTTACTGCCGAACAGATCATTCCTCAGTAAACACAACTACTACTATCATGAAAATCAGCCGTTACGTAATGATGGCCGGGACGTTTATTGCCCTCACTACGTCATGTAAGAAAGAACCACTTGATGTTGATCCCGGATCAGATAAACCCGAAGTACCAACCGCTTTTCCTATCGGGCAACCTACGGGGGGCGAAACCACTTTCACCGTTACGTCGGCCGGTGGCGACTATGACCTGCCTGACAATTCGCTGAAACTTACGATTCCAGCTGGCGCTGTGAGTACGCCCACCAAAATCACGATTCAGCCCGTTGAGGCTACGGCTCCGGCTGGTCTGGGGCAAAGTTTTCGGTTGTTACCGCATGATATTCAATTCAAAAAGCCCATTACAGTACAGCTTTCTTATGCCGACGTAGCCACAAAAATGGGATCGACGCAGGCGTTGGGATTGGCTTATCAGGATGAAAAAGGATTCTGGAAATTCGCAGCGAATCCGGTTGTCAACAAAAACAGAAAAACGGTTTCGGTTACGACTACGCACTTCAGCGACTGGACGTTAGCACATTGGTTTAGTCTAAAACCGCGCTACGAAAACACGCCAGAAGGCGGTACCGTATATTTGCAGGTTGTCGATTATTTCATCAGTTCGGAAGATGGCAGCAAAGACCCATTCGAGACATTGCCCAAAGACATGTATATGCGTGATGCCAAACCGCTTGATCCTCGCTACGTTAAAAATGGCGGTAAAGGTGCTTCCTGGCAGGTTGGTGGGCCGGGCGAGATTGTTGGTAGTGGCTCGGCGGCTACGTATACCGCGCCTGATTTTGTAAAAGAACCAACCGATGTTAGTGTGGCGGTGGTTCTGATTGATCCAACCGGAAGTTTTACGGGCGAGTACATGCTCTTTTCAACCATTACCGTTACGCCAAAGTCGGGGCTTTCTTATCGGATCAATAAAGGCGTCTGGACGTTTATTCCGGGTGCTGTTGTTGGGCAGGGCATACCCGGTTACTTTGGCGTATCTGCCATACGAAAGGATTCTTCCGACAACTATATCCATGAATCACTCACGATTCTCTGGCGGGGAGGAGTTGGCAAATACACGTGGAATGCCTATACAGACCCCGCTCCAAAATACCCTAATACGCTACAGCACTTATCCAGTTTTTCGGCGAAAGGTGCTCCCAAATTTGTCATATCGAGCTGGTACGTAAACGAAGATAAACACGCGATTAATAGTGGCGGCTCTATCGAGATTGAGGAGATGGAAAACGTCGGTGGTTATGTAAAAGGAACGTTTACGGCAACAAATGCTGGCCTGCTCGATACAGGTAGCGGAAAAGAAGTGGATCGATTTACAATCGACGGTTATTTTGTAGCCAAGCGACTTCAGTAACGAATTTTACAGGAAACAACATCTTTGACAAAGTTCAAAACTTTGTCAAAGATGACTACGTGGCGTGTTGGTTTTAGTCGGCAAATTTATTCCGATACGCCAGCAGACGTAGCGCATTGAACACCACAACCAATGTAGACCCTTCGTGCGCGATAACTGCCGGACCAATACTGGCCACGCCCAGAATAGTGAGTGGAATCAATATAATTACCATACCTAAACTGATGTATAGATTCTGCCGGATGATACGTCGGGCAGCGCGGCTCAAACCGATAGCAAACGGCAGTTTTTCGAGCTTATCGCCCATGAGCGCGATATCGGCGGTTTCGAGTGCTACGTCCGAACCGGCTGCTCCCATCGCAATACCGACGGTGCTTTTGGCCATCGCTGGGGCATCGTTAACGCCATCGCCCACCATCGCCACTTTGCCTTCCTCCTGCCGTAGCTGTTGCACCGATTGCACTTTGGCTTCGGGTAATAAATCACCTAGCGCGTCGGTTAATCCTACCTGTTTCGCAATGCTATCGGCCACCCGCTGATTATCGCCAGTCAGCATAATCATACGGCGGATTCCGAGGTCTTTCAGAGCCGCTAATGTTAATTTAGCTTCCGCGCGCGGTACGTCCATGACACCCAGAATGCCCAGAAACGTATCGCCCTGACGAACAATCATAGCCGTGTGACCGCTGGCTTCCAGTTCATCGGCTTTGCTACGTACTACGTCGGTCAGCGTTTTCTGTTCATAGAACAGGGCTTTGTTGCCGATAAAAACAGGTTTAGCATTAACCTCTGCCTGAACACCCCGCCCCGTTAACGCTTTCAGGTTTTTGGCTTCAGAAACGGTTTCCTTACCAAGTTTTTCGGATGCTCCCTGCACAATGGCCGCTGCCAACGGATGGTCACTCAGACGCTCGACGGCTACCGCTACGTTGAGGAGTTCAGCTTCGGTACCGTCGAGGGTTATGATCTGGTTTAATTTGGGTTTGCCTTGTGTCAGGGTTCCGGTTTTATCAAACGCTACCGCCGTCAGTTCGCCCAGATCTTCCAGCGGCCGACCGCCTTTAATCAGTACGCCATCACGCGCGGCACGAGCTACTCCACTCAGCACCGCCGATGGTGTAGAAATGGCTAATGCACAAGGGCTTGCGGCTACCAAAACAGCCATTGCCCGGTAAAAACTGGCCGAAAACGGTTCGTTAATCACCAGAAACGCAAAACACAGACTAATCACCAAAATCAATACAGCAGGAACAAACCATTTCTCGAAACGGTCGGTGAACTGCTGCGTGGGCGATTGTTGTGATTCAGCTTCATTGACGAGTTTAATCAGTCGTGCCAGTGTAGAGTCATTAGCTGCTTTAGTAACCTTTATTTCGAGGGCGCTGGTACTGTTTATGGTTCCGGCAAACACTCGATTTTCAGCTTTCGCCGTTGCTATATCAACATCTGGATCGGTCAGAGCTATTTTATCGACGGGTACGCTTTCGCCGGTAATTGGCGCCTGATTCACGGGGCCGCTACCTTTCACCACTACGCCGTCAGCCGCAATTTTACTGTTGGGTTTCACCAAAACAATATCGCCAATTTGCAAGTCTGCTACGTCGACTTCTTCAGTTGTGCCGTTACGTCGTACAGTGGCCGTTTTCGCACTCAAGTCAGCCAGAGCCGCTATTGATTTTCGGGCGCGGTTCATGGCGTAGTGTTCGAGGGCGTGCCCAATACTGAACAACGCCAGCAGCAGCGCACCTTCGGCCCATTCGCCCAGCGCACCCGCTCCAGCAGCTGCTACCAGCATCAGAAAATCAATCTCAAATTGCCCCCGACGAATGGTTTCAATGGCTTCTTTAGCCGTGAAAAAACCACCGAAAATATACGCTAGTCCATACAAACTCAGGCTCACCCAATTGGGCAGGTTCGCTACGTATGACAGGCCATAACCAATGCCCAGACAAACGGCGCACAGAATGGCAAAAATAAGCTCAGAATTTGGCCCAAAAATCCCGCCGTGGTCATGGTTATGTCCATCGCCCGCCGAATGCGAATGTCCGGCATGACTATCCGATTTCCCGCCGTGGGCTTGCCCTTTGTGATCGTGATGATCGTGGTCGTGACTATGATCGTGTGAGTGATTATGCGAAGTTGCCGGAGTGATTTCGGCGGGCGTATCGTTGTCTCGTAAATGATTCAGCAACGTAGCAAGGCTGGTTTTCTGCTGGTCGAACTCCAGATGCACCGCGCCCGAAGCCGATACAGAAGCCTCTACTACACCCTGCCAATCGCGAATCTGCTCCGTTACCGTTCGGGCATGGCGCGCGTGACGAATGCCTTTCAGATAACCAACGTAGTGCCCGTAGCGATGCGTAATATCGGCACCGGCCTGCTGCGCCAGCGTCTGCACCCGATTGAGCGAGATAACCTGCGGGTCATAGTGAATGCACAATTGAGACGTATGCTCCAACGTAGCATCGTTACGTTCTTCTGTGCGAATATGTACTTTATCGATACCGCTACGTTCCTCCAATAAATCAATTAATCGACGAACACACTGGTCTTTTTCGTCGGGCAAATTGGGCAGCAGTACGGGTAAATCTATCTGTAGTTTTTCCATTCAATTACATATTAACTGGCAGACCTAGGGCTGGAAGGGTGGCCGTTATTGGGAATTAACGTAAAAATCGGATAATCGAGCCGTTTGTTAACGCGGAGAGAGCTGGAGAATCACTCGCCGACTGATTGTTTTTACCGTTCCCGGATTTCCGACCGCATCTTTTGTATCGGGCCCTTCCCAGTTTACCTTGATTTGGTTTGCCCGAACGCTACGTTGTTTCAGATAACTTTCTACCGTTTTTGTGCGCCGTTCAGCTAATTGCCAATTCAATTCCCGACTACCAACATTATCTGTATAACCCGTTAATGTTGCCAGTAAGTTAGGCTGTTCTACGAGTTGTCGGGCAATTGAATCCAACTGATTTTTCACACCAGGACGTAGCGCGTAGCTACTTTGATCGAAATACAGAATATAGATTTGAAGGTTGAGCTGGGTTGGTTCAGAGAGTTTATGTGCTACCGAAGACAACACGTTGATGCCTAAGCTGGCCTTGATTTGAGACCATGTCTGATACGTTATTGGCGGCTCTTTTTGGCTGGAAAGATGGCCGTAAACAAGCATGGAAATTAGTAAAAGAAAATCGATCATTGTAGCGTTTAGCCAGGTTAACAACTCGATACGTATTGAAATTACGTCATGGAATTCTAAAACAAGCCTGACTTTTGTCAGCTTAGGCTTTTTTAATAAACAATGCAGTCGGTTTTGGTTTTACATTGCAAGACAAAACCACCCACTTTACTTAACGTTACCATGCGATTCTACAGTTACTTCGCTCTTTTAAGCATACTCACTACGTCGATTGGTTATGCACAACCTCAGGATACGCTGACTACCGAACAGCTTCTGCAACGTAAAGGCACTTCGTATACGGCCTTGCTACGTCCTTCGCGCTATCTGGCTTTCGATGTCAATCACAATTTAGGCGGATTTCGTCGGTATCGTTTTTTTATCGGCGATGAGTTTCACTTTAAGGCAAATGGAGAAAAATACCGCGAGGAAATTTACGACGTAACCGATAGTACGTTCAGTGTGCTAATGGCCAATGAAGTTATGAACCGGGATGAGCCTGTCACGTTCCGGTTAAAGGATGTGCAGAAGGTTTTCATTCACCGTCGAATTCCGTTTATAACGGCGGCAGGGATGCTTTTTCCACTGGCGGGTGGCGTGTATATGCTGGCCGATTTTGTTAATAATGGAATGCTAAACCGGAACGTATTGCCCGTAACGGGTTCGTTAGTATTAAGTGGTATTATATTTAATAGGTTAAGTAATCCACACATTCGCGTCAACAAAAACCACCGCCTGCGCGTGCTTCGAACATACTAGGGGAGTTGTAAAGTTATATAGTTGTAAGGTTATAGGGTTAGAACCTTACAACCCTCCAACCTCACTTAATTGTTTTTAGAAAAACCCAGTACATTTGCTTTATGCCGAACACAATTGCCGATTTACAGTCGAACTGGTATCGGGAGTATGCGAAGCACGCAAACACCTACCAGTCAGGAGCTTTATCGTTTATACCGCAACTGCTGCCACAAACAGCCATGCGGTTTACCATTTATCAGACGCTCGATATACTGCACAAACGGCTGGGGAATGAAATGCTACGTCGGGCACTCGATCCCAACGAAACCGTCGATAGTCCGGTAAAAAACTTTACGGATAGTTCGTGGCTGAAACGTAGCAATATGGTAGGTATCAACGTTCGTACCATTGGCTCATTCTGGAATGTGATCAACTACGTACTGACAATTCCGGCCAGCCACGACAGTATTCACCTGTTGCCCATTTGGGAGCCGGGCGTTGTGGGCAGTTTATATGGTATGGTAAGCTGGCAGATCAATCCTGAATTTTTCGACGTAGAACTGGCGAAGTTCGTACCCGCGCTTAATTCGATTGAAAAACAACTGAAAGTAGTAGTCAATCTGCTTCATGCCATGGGACGTACCGTGGGTATGGATGTGATTCCGCATACCGACCGGTTTTCGGAAATGGTGCTCACCCGTCCGTCGTTATTTGAGTGGGTGCAACGAGACGAAAAATCCGGTAATCCGACCAAATTGCTCGATCACTCGAGCATGGTGTGCCGTTACGTTGAAGAAGCCATCTGGCAATTTCTGAAATTTCACGGAGCCGCCGACGGAACACCGCTGGCGTTTTCTAAAGATGCTTTTTTCGGTCTCAGTACTAGCCTCGTTGGCATGAGCGATAATCTGCGTCAGCAAATTCTGTTCGGTTATCCGCATGATTATCAGGGTAGACAGAAGCGTCGAATTGCGCTTATCCGGCATCTGAACGGGCAAGGTTACGAAACTCTACCGATGACGATGGGACCACCGTATCGGGGTATTCATATTGATGAAAACGATTACGTCATCGACGAATACGGCCAAACCTGGTATCAATACGCTTTTGATAAACCAGAGACCATGTCGCGGGTGTTTGGGCCATTAGCGCGTTATCGGTTCTACGAATCGAAGGATAATAATCAGAACTGGGAGCTGGATTTCAGTCGCCCCAATCTACCCGCCTGGGAATACATTTGTCAGCATGTAAGCGATTGCCAGCGGAAGTATGGTTTCGATTTTATGCGGGGCGATATGGCGCACGTGCAGATGCGTCCGGAAGGCGTACCCACAGAAATTGACGATTGGTATGACCCGCTACGTGCTATCAAAAAATACGTACAGAAGAACGTACCGTATTACGCCTTTTTTGCCGAAACGTTTCTGGCACCGCCCGACACGATGGGCTATGGTAACGAACCCGACCATCTGGAAGCCATTGAAGCCGATTCGACACTGGGTGATTTACAATCGATGGTTGTTGGTTCGAATACGTTCCGGCAACAGTTTGGTACGTATTATGAGCATCTGAAAAATCGCCAGTTTGCACCCAATTTTACCGTCATCACCGCCGATAAAGATGACCCTCGTTTCGATCTCTTTTATCGAACGGGTAATCTATTTCGGTACTTCACAGCACTTTTTCTGACCGATATGCCCAGCTACGTTGGCCTGGGTTTTGAGGTGCGTAATCTGCACGAAGAGCGTGGTGCTAATGAAGAATACTCAAAGCTCTACGTGTTTCAGATTGAAGACGACCGCCAGCCCGATAAAGTGACGCACGAGCCTTTTGTATGGGGTCAAAACGCTGAACAGTTTGAGGCTATCCTGCGGGTTCGGTTGTTTGCTGAAAGTATCTGGCCGGAAATTGCTGGTAAAGAAACCCGCTGGCTCATACCGCCCGATAGTAAGGAAAACTACATTGCCTGGGCGCATACTGAGCCAACAGGTTACGTCTTCGTGGCCAGCATGACCGATAAATTGCCGAAAACATTGGCAAAAATCCCATCGGGCGAACTCGTTTTTGAGGAAGCAGGTTGCTGCGTCTGGCGCATGGCCAAAGGTTAACAATTTCCTCGGGCAACTACGTAGCGATTTCACCAGATGGCGATTTGTTAGTCGGATGAGCGTATCTTTACTCTATGAATCGCAACCTGAGAGATGGCCTTAATTTCGCTTCGAAACTAACTCCGAAACGCGTAGCTAATGCGCTGAAGGTGCTGTCGAGTTACTATGTAGCGAAACAAACCGGTCGTCCAGTACAGCGCGGACTGCCGATGTCGGTATCGTTCGAGCCTACTACGTCCTGCAACCTGCGCTGTCCCGAATGCCCGAGCGGACTACGTTCGTTTACACGTCCAACGGGTATGTTAGGTGAAGACCTATACAAACGCACGATTGATGAGCTTCATGAAACGCTGCTCTATCTGATTTTCTATTTTCAGGGTGAGCCGTATCTGCATCCGCAATTTCTGGAGTTGGTACGTTATGCAACCGAACGTAATATTTATACGGCCACCAGCACAAATGCGCACTATCTGACCGATGCCAATGCCCGCAAAACTGTTGAGTCGGGTCTGGATCGGCTCATCATTTCCATTGATGGTACTACGCAGGAAGTGTATCAACAGTATAGGGTAGGCGGAAAACTCGAAAAAGTACTCGAAGGCACGAAGAACATACTACGTTGGAAGAAAGAGCTAAAATCGCGGACGCCCCACGTAGTGTTTCAGTTTCTGGTGGTAAAACCGAACGAACATCAGATTGCGGAGGTGAAGCAACTAGCGCATGAATTAGGTGTCGATGAAGTTGGGTTGAAAACTGCGCAGATTTACGATTATGAACAAGGTTCCGACCTGATTCCAACTATTGATAAATACAGCCGCTATGCTACTCAGAGCGATGGTACGTATCGGATCAAAAATGGTTTTGGCGATCATTGCTGGAAGATGTGGCACTCCTGCGTTATTACGTGGGATGGACTGGTAGTACCTTGTTGCTTCGATAAAGATGCACATCATCGGCTGGGCAATCTTCAGCAGGAATCGTTCGCTGATCTTTGGCAAGGCGATGCGTATACAGATTTCCGTAAGACACTGCTACGTTCGCGTTCCGAAATCGAAATGTGTCGTAACTGTACCGAAGGCACAAAAGTGTGGGCATAAAAAAAGTAAGGCCCTAACAGGCTCTGGCTGTTAGAGTCGCGTTAGTGGCTTACTTAGTAGCTACAACACAACCGACAGCCGGAGCCTGTCAGGGCCTAATTTTTGACGCTTTATTCCTTATGCGTTTGCTGGCGTACAGAATTCGTCCAGTGCCATTTCGAGGTGCTGGGCAATCATCTGTGCCGAACGACCTTCGATATGGTGCCGCTCGATGAAATGTACCAGTTCGCCATCTTTGAAAATGCCAATTGCTGGAGACGATGGTGGATAAGGCAGCAGGTATTCACGCATTTTAGCGGTTGCTTCCAGATCGCCACCGGCAAATACGGTGTACAGTTGATCAGGCTTGACAGCACTGGCGGCCAAGGCAGCTTTCACACCGGGCCGGGCTGCACCAGCGGCACAACCGCAAACCGAATTTACCATAACCAATGCCGTACCTTTCTGATCGGCCAAAGCCGCATCAACTTCGGCAGCAGTAGTTAATTCTTCGAACCCAACGCTGGTCAGGTCTTCCCGCATTGGGACAAGCAAATGAGGAGGATACATAATTTTAGTTGTTATTGGCCTCGACAGACTCAGGCTGTCGGTTACACATTTACTAACTTGTTAGTCGCTGTTGCGACTCCGACAGCCTGAGCCTGTCGGGGCCTATTTTTACATAAATCCTAATTCTAATTTAGCTACTTCCGACATTAGTTCGGTTGAGTAGGGTGGGTCGAATGTCAGCTCAACGCTTACGTCGTTAACGCCTTCAATAGCCCGGACTTTTTCTTCGATTTCAGCCGGAATGGAACCTGCCGATGGGCACGAAGGTGATGTTAGCGTCATCAGGATATACACGTTATTGATCGGAAATATCTTGATTTCGTAAATCAGACCTAGTTCGTAGACGTCTACCGGAATTTCGGGGTCATATACGCCTTTCAGCGCCAATACAACTTGTTCTTTTAATTCTTCGTCTGTCATTGCTTTATTTTAATGAAAAATGGATAATGATTAATGGTTTTCTACCGACTCGATAATTATACATTCTTCACTGGTCATTATTCATTATTTACACGGTTGAATAGGCCCGACCATACGCTTTCATTCGTTCAATCATCGACGCCAGCCCACCAGCCCGCAGCGATGTAATCAAATTTCCCATGCCCACTTTCGGAATAAAATAAAGGTCGGCATTGGCAATATCTTCGGGTTTTTCGCCTGATAAAACGCGGATCAGCAAGCCCACCAGCCCTTTCGAAATCTGCGCCGTTGGTTCACTATCACCATAAAAATACAATTTGTCGCCTTTCAGTTCAGCATCGACCCATACTTTCGACTGACAACCCATAATTCGGTTCTCGTCGGTTTTCTGTGACTCAGGCATCGGCGGCAATTTCTTACCTAAGTCGATGATATACTGCGTTTTATCGAGCTGATCGTCGAACAAATCAAACTCCTCAATTATTTCGTCCTGTTTTTCGTTAATTGTCATAATTTATAGTCTGCCTAAAGGCTGGCCCATTGGACGAAGTGCTAATATTCGGATTGTTGTGTCCTGATATTGATAAACTAACCTATACTTTCGTACAAACACTTCTCGAATAAAACTTACATTGATATCTGGTACTATACGCCCATTTCAGGAAATTTCAGCAGTAAGTCCACTTTTTTGTTTAACTCATCTGACCAATCTTCTGCTAAAACAGGCGAATAATCATAGTAATCACTGTAAGCTTTTCTAACCTCTTCTTTTACACTGTCACTCCAGATTAAATTCATGCGTTACTTCTGTTCTTCTCATCCTTTTTTTGGGCTTTCATTTCGTCAAGTTCGCGCATAAAATCCTCGTGAGACGTGCCAGGTGTAGTTGATGCTTCCTGAAGCCTTTCATTAATTAAGCGGATGAACAAAATACGTTCAACTAATTGATCGGCCGTTACCTGATCAGGTAAATTACTAAAGCTTTCAATAATCTGGTTTTTGTCCAGCAATGTCTCCGGCTCCATACTAAATAATCTATAGTTAGTTACAACATCATTTTCTGAACCCGACGCAGGCCTGTTATCAGCCGATCAACTTCGTCTCTGGTGTTATAAACGGCAAACGAGGCCCGTGTAGTTCCGGCAATTCCGAAGCGTTGCATAAGCGGCATAGTGCAGTGGTGTCCTGTTCTGACCGCGATGCCTTGCTGGTCGAGAATGACGCCAATGTCCTGATGATGAATGCCGTCAATAACAAACGAAATAACGCCAATCTTTTCTTTCGCCTGACCAATGATATGTAGTCCATCCAACGTAGTAAGTTGCTCGGTAGCGTACTGGAGCAAGTCGTTTTCGTGGGCAGCAATATTCTCTTTGCCTAGCCCTGCCATATATTCCAGTGCCGTTTTTACAGCTACTACGTCGGCAATATTGGGCGTACCGGCTTCAAATTTATACGGCAAGTCAGCGTAGGTAGTTTTGGCAAACGTAACTTCCTTAATCATTTCACCCCCGCCCCGATAGGGTGGCATCGAATCAAGAATTTCCTTCTTGCCATACAAAACGCCCATACCGGTTGGACCATAAAGCTTGTGCGCCGACAGTACGTAGAAATCGGCGTCAAGCGCCTGCACGTCAAGGTCGAGGTGAGAGCTGGCCTGTGCACCATCAATCAGAACAACGGCACCAACGGCGTGGGCTTTGTCGATAATGGTTTTAACCGGATTGATCGTTCCGAGTGCATTCGATACGTGTACGCACGAAACAAATTTGGTACGTTCGGTAAGCAGTTTTTCGTACTCGTCCAACAGCAATTCGCCGTTGTCATTTACCGGAATCACCTTCAGTACACAACCTTTTTCCTCGCACAGCATTTGCCAGGGCACGATGTTAGAGTGGTGCTCCATGGTCGAGATAATTATCTCATCACCTTCCTTCAGAAATCGCCGTCCGTAAGTCTGTGCTACCAGATTTATACCATCGGTAGTTCCAGAGGTGAAGATGATTTCCTGCCAGTGTTTGGCATTCAGAAACTCCTGAATGGCCCGGCGTGAAGCTTCGAAAGCGGCCGTTGCCTGTTCGGCCAAATGGTGGATACCCCGGTGAATATTAGCATTATACCCTTCGTAGTAACGGGTAAGCGCATTTATTACCGGCAGTGGCTTCTGGTTAGTGGCGGCATTGTCGAAATAAACCAGTGGCCGACCGTTAACTTCCTGATTTAGTATCGGGAAATCCTGCCGTATTTTCTGAATATCGAGGGGAGTAGCTGTGGCTGATTGCATGAAATTCGCAGAAATAATAGGACGTAACGTCGCTTGACCTGTCGTCTATAAAACAGTAATCGACCGTGGTTCGGTTCGGTGATTAGCGTTTTCGTAGAACAATCATCTGATTTCGTAAGGTTCGGTTCCGCCGGAAATTATCGTCGGCCATGAGCACGATGGCTTGTTTTGTATCGTCGGTCCAGGCCATTGCTTCCAGATTACAAACGATGCCGGGAAACTGCTGATTGAAGTCGAAGGCCAATTCCCGACGTAGCGTGTGTGTTGCTACGTCCGATGTTGCTACGTAGAGACGGGCAGTAAGCTGCCGTTGACGGGCATCGTAACAACGTTCGAGAACGAGCAACTGATTTTCATCGACGGCCAATAGTTCCGAAATTCCGTTCTGCCGTTCTTCACCCTGCGCAAAATCGCAGCGATTCATCGGATAGGCGTAGCGTTCAACAACTGGGTCAGCAGCTAATGGATTGGCGTAGCGAAAAAACGTAATAGTGTCCTGCGTCATCTGGGTTTGTCCTTCCCAACCGGCTTCGGGAGCTACCCAAAGGGCACCTGAATGAGTGAGCGCAATGCCTTCCAGTCCTTTATTCTCGCTGGCAAGAGGCATCTTCAGTAGGATTTTCCCGGTTGACGTATCACCCAGCGATTTCCCGGCCCATAACGACGTAACAAATTCGTGCTCGTCGGTCCAGAAATACGTAGCGTTTTTTGGGTTATAGCGTACGCCTTCGAACCAGAATGGCGTTTTATTTGCCAATTTCAGGTGGGTACTATCACGTAAATCATTGATATTTTTAATATTGGTGAATACGTAGTGCCAGCCTCGGTCGCTCACAAAATGCCAGTCGCCCGAAACCGTTTCCAGTCCCGAAATACCCCGCAAACTATCGCGTACAAACGGGACTGTTATCGAATCGCCTTCAAATGCAAATTGTAGGCTTTGGCCTGATAAGACTCCGGTTGTCAGCGATAAAAAAAGTATAAGTAGAAAACGCATTTATGGGGAATGAAAATTTGAAGATTATTTAGGCAATATATTGACAGCTAGAGTATAACCTTGCTGTTCGGCAACTTCTCTTGTAATGAAAAATGGATAACAACCGAACGGCCATTATCCATTTTTCATTGCCTGTTATGCATTACTACGTATTATTTCGTCAGTTTCTCGGTAACAACCCGTTCGAGGTATTCCCGAATTGATTGAATTTTGATCTGGCTCAGTACGTCCTGCGAAAACGCGTAAAGCAATAGGGTACGTGCTTCATCTTTTGGAATACCGCGCGAACGCATGTAAAACAACGCTTCGTCGTTCAGCTGGCCGGTGGTGGTTCCGTGCGAACATTTTACGTCGTCGGCAAAGATTTCCAACTGCGGTTTGGTATTCATCGACGCATTCGGCGACAACACTACGTTCTTGCAGGACTGATACGCATTTGTTTTCTGCGCATCGGGCCGAACGAAGATTTTTCCGTTGAATACGCCTTTACTGCTGTCGTCCAGAATGCCTTTATACAGTTCGCTGCTGTATGAGTTTGGCATGGCATGGTCAACAAGCGTATGATTGTCAACATGTTGCTTTCCGTTCGGCATATACAGGCCGTACATGAAGGCTTCGGCATGCTGACCATTGAGAACAATGTTCAGGTTGTTACGAACAAAATTGCCGTTGAGCGTAACCGTAGCCGAATAAAAATGGCTGTTATCGGCCTGTTGAACCTGTGTTGTACCAACGTGATACGCTTTTTCGGTTTCGTTCTGCACTTTGTAGTACTGCATCCGTGCATCGCGATCAAGCACAATTTCAGTAACTACGTTCAGAAAACTGGCATGATCGCCCAAGGTACGATACGATTCAGCCATCATAACCTCGGCATTCTTGCCTACCACCACCAGATTACGTGGCTGCGACGTGCTGTTTTTTTCGCGAGTGTCGGTAATAAAGCGAAGAATGATAGGCTCTTCGACAGTAGTGTTATCAGGTACCCGAACCACTACACCATCGTTGGCCAAAGCGGTGTTCAAGGCAGTAAACGCATGTTCCTGATAATCAGCGTACTTCGCAAAGTGAGCACCAATAAAGTCTGGCTCGGTTTTGAGCGCGTCGGCAAAACTGGTAATCTGAACCTGCTCACGAGGGCTGATTATGCGCGAGAGTTCAGGATGATACCGACCATTGACAAAATAAAGAATATTACCGTCGAGGTTCGGAATTTCGAGCGGAGCCAGATCGTCGGTCGTTAACGTAGTGCTTTCGTCGAGGTCGAACGATTCTTTGAGCAAACCACTTACGCTGGAGTATTTCCATTCTTCGTTGCGAATGGTCGGGAATCCTAATTGATCAAAGCGTTTCAGAGCCGCCCGGCGAAGCTGATGTAAAGCCGTTTTACTGGCTCCGTTCATGCGTTCTTCGTTATCGCGGAAAGCGGCCAGCAACTGCTCTTTAAAATCGCTATAGGATGAGTAGGATGGAGTCATAGTTGATGTATGATGTATGATGTAGTGTTGTATAATATCGGGATTACCGGTCAATAACTCGTATTAGTGGCTAACAATCAGTTAATTCATATATCCCATCTAATACATCATACATCAGATTGCTTCTGCCTTTATCCAGTCGTAGCCTTTTTCTTCCAGTTCAAGAGCCAGCTCTTTCGGACCCGATTTCACGATACGTCCCTGATAGAGTACATGAACATAATCTGGAACAATATAATCGAGCAGACGCTGATAGTGCGTAACGACGATTGTAGCCCGCTCTGGCGAACGAAGTTTGTTTACGCCATCGGCAACGATACGTAGTGCATCAATATCCAGCCCCGAATCGGTTTCGTCCAGAATTGCCAGTTTCGGTTCGAGCATGGCCATCTGGAAAATCTCGTTCCGTTTTTTCTCCCCACCCGAAAAACCTTCGTTCAGCGACCGGCTCAATAAAGACTGGTCGATGTTAACGAGTTTCATTTTTTCTTTCATCAACTTCAGAAACTGCACAGCATCGAGCGGATCTTGTCCTCGATATTTCCGAATTTCGTTCAATGCTGTTTTCAGAAAGTTGGTTGTGCTAACGCCCGGAATCTCGATGGGATACTGAAATGCCAGGAAAATACCTTCAGCCGCCCGTTCTTCGGGAGAGAGGTCCAGCAAATCTTTTCCGTCGAACAATACGCTACCGCCCGTC
The DNA here is from genome assembly GCF_054776875.1 of Spirosoma daeguense. Lineage (NCBI taxonomy): Bacteria > Pseudomonadati > Bacteroidota > Cytophagia > Cytophagales > Cytophagaceae > Spirosoma > Spirosoma daeguense. Next base: position 457,850 of record NZ_BAAHBF010000008.1, on the reverse strand, counting down.
ACTTCATAGTCTTGTCGGCCTGCCAGTACTGATGCCAGTGTGCTTTTACCAGCTCCATTTGGACCCATAATGGCGTGAACTTCACCTGCATTAACTTCCAGGTCAAGGCCTTTCAATATCTGTTTGTTGCCAATTACGGCTTGTAAATTATTGATGGATAACATAATAGAATTATAGCGTGACGGCCAAATGAAGCCGCAAAGATAGCAGATGAAACAGTATCTACTCTGTAGGATAACAAAATCAGGGGTTTAAAAGTTGACCTTGGCTTGTCTTCTTCGTGGATAAATGAACAAAGCCCACCCGAAGAGGGCAGGCTTTGCTTTATTTCAAGAATTCAGCAACCCACTTCTACCGTCTTTGTCTGGATGTTCGGGTACGTTGAATCGAAAACGGTACGCACGTTGGGCATACACATGAGTCTGGAGCGGTGTAAGTGGCCTGTGCAGTTTGTCCGGCAAACGTAACAATTACCGTATGAAGCCCTGTTCCACTTGGCAAACCAGTCATTGAGTAAGGCACCGAAGTCGTTCCGGCCGCAATAGCTATGGTCAGGCTCTTGGCACCATCCGTAACCGTAGCTACTCCCGATGGTGCATTCGTGAAGCCGATTACGCCCGTAGTCGAGTACGTATTAGAACCCGGCTGACATGGACCCGGATCAACAACCGTCAGACTCAAGCTTGAACTTACTGAGCAAGACGTTGGTGCAGTATAGTTGGCGGTGGTAGTGCCACAACCCGGCAGGCTGATCGTCGCCGTATGAGTCGCTCCATCCGATGGTAAACCTCTCACAATCACTGTCAACGACGTAGTGGCCGAGGTCACCGTCTGGCTCACCGGAGCTGCCCCCGGAATGCTCACCGAAATCGTGCCCGCCACTGGATTGCTCAGGCTGACCGACACGTAAGCCGAGTAAGAGTTGGTGGCTAGCTGACAGAGTCCTCCGGTAGCTGTGGCCGTCAGCGAACAGATAGGTGCTACAGAACAGGAAGCTGGTGCCGAGTACGTAGCAGTGGTGGTGCTGCAACCGGGCAGGCTGACGGTAGCCATG
>NZ_BAAHBF010000008.1:178112-456697 GCF_054776875.1 Spirosoma daeguense | reverse complement strand
TTGGTCAGATTCACCAGCACATTTGCCGAATACGTATTGGTCGCCGTCTGACAGACTCCCGCTGTAACCGCTGCCGTTAACGAACAGACTGGTGCCACTGAACAGGAAGCCGGTGCCGAATACGTAGCAGTGGTGCTGCCGCAGTTCGGCAGACTAACAGTTGCGCTATGAATAGCTCCATCCGAAACAAGATTCGGCACAATCAGGGTTAGCGACGTAGCGTTGGCAGCAATGGTCTGACTCACCGGCGCAGCTCCGGAAATCGTTACCGAAACTGAACCTGCTACAGCGTTGGAGAGATTGACTACTACGTTGGCCGAATATGTATTGCTTGCTGTCTGGCAAGCCCCCGCCGTTACGGCTGCTGTGAGCGAACAGACTGGTGCCATAGAACAGGAAACTGGCGCTGTATACGTAGTAGTTGCCGTTGAACAACCGGGCAACGTAGCAACCACCGTATGGCTGGCTCCGTTGGCGGGGATATTTGCGAAAACAGCAGAGAACGTAGCGCTGGCTGTTGTAGTCGTCACAAAAGTAGCACTGCTTACGCCATCGGTTATGGTCAGCGTACCGGCTGTTACATTCGATAACGTAACGGTAGCCGTTGATGAATACGTGTTCGTAGCTGGAACGCATTGGCCAGCAGTTGCGACTACGTTAACAGAACAGCAAACCGTTGGATTTAAGGTTACCGTTACATCGGTATAACACGTACCACGATTATATACCCGAATCGTATAGGTCTGAGCCATTGCCGGATTCGCCAGCGTACTTGCAATTACACCGTTGGCAGGAATCGTTTGCGGAGCGCCCGATAATGAAGCCGCTGGATTGAAGTCGGTGCCCAGCGAATACTGGTATTTATAGGCTGGATTAAAGCCACTTAAAACAATTCTGCCGTTGGCCTGCGCCGTACCATTTACGCAGGAAGCCGATACTGCACTTGCCTGATAATTTGGCAATACATCTTCCTCCACAATAAACGGACAGCAACTAAAATCAGGACATTTGTTTGGATCAGCAGTATCAACGGCTAAGCTATACGAACCCGGCGAATTAACTAACAGTACGTTAGAACCATTGTTCTGAATCTCAGTACCATCTTTATACCACCGATAGCTGGAACGCCCAAGGGCTGCTACCAACTCGAAAGTATACTGATCGCCCGTACACACAATAACGGGAACCGATGTGCAGACAACAGCCGTATCGCCCGGAATTGTTGCCCGATTATACATGATACCTGCACTATCTGCCCGAACCTGAAACGTCAGTGATAAGCTCTGCCCGGCCGAAAGGCCAGCAATGGTCCAGGTGCTGATGGGTGTGCCTGTTGCAAACGTTGTATTGGCTGGTACGCTGGGTGTACCAATATGCTGTAAACCAGTCGATATAGAATCACGAACCACAATGGTCGATGCAGCAGCCGTACCGGTGTTCGAAACAACCATCGTATAAGTTATCGTTTCGCCCGCTTCTGCCCGCGATTTATCAACCACTTTATTCAGCGTCAACTGCGCTCCGGCAGGTTGTGTACAGGAAACGGGAGCTGTATACGTAGCGGTGCTCGTTGCACAACCGGGCAACGTAGCGGTTACAATGTGTAAACTTCCGTTTGAGGGCATACCGCTGAATACTGCTGAATACGTGGCGGGCGATGTGGTGGTAGCAAAGCTCTGACTTTGTGCGCCATCGTTTATAGTTAGAGTGCCCGCTATCGAATTCTGAACAGTTACGTAAATGATAGTAGAGAACGTATTGGTAGCCGGGAAACACGCGCCGGGCTGAACCGACGTTACTACCGAACAAACAGGAGCCGAACAGGAGGCTGGTGCGGTGTAGGTTGCCGACGTAGTAGCGCAGCCGGGCAGCGTAGCGGTTACCGTATGGCTGGATGCATTGGCAGTAATACCGTTGAAGATGGCTGTAAATGATTGCGTAGTGCCAGCAGTGGCGGCAAAGGTCAAACTGTTCGGGCCATCGGCTACGGTAAGAACCCCCGTAACCGTGCTGGCCAGGCGGATTACTACCGACGTTGAAAAGGCGTTATTGACTGGCGAACAAGCGCCCGGTGTTGCCGTTAGGCTTAATGTGCAGCCGTTGCAGTTATTCTGAGGAAGCGTAGCCGTTACGATGGTGAAACAGCTTGGTCCGTTGTATAAAATAACCGAATAGCTCTGTCCAGCCGATGTACTCGGATTGGCAAGTCCTGTGAAAGACACTACCGAAGCCGAAATAGGCTGACTACCGGTGGCGGTGTAAGATGGTGCTGAGGTTGTGTAAATGAATGCTTTCTCCGCATTCCGAACCCCTGAGAGAGTAATTTGTCCGTTGTTATTGGCCGATGCACCTGTGCAACTGGCTGGTGTTGCGCTAATCGTTGCTACGTTGATCGTTGTGCAGACAAAGCCACCGTCAATTGCATGATTAACTGTTCCCAGTGCACCAGTTGTTACGTTGGCGGTTGGTAAGTTATTTCCGGCAACCGTTGCCAATTGAAGGTTCGAATCATTTAACGTACTGGCAGTAGGAGCAGTGCTGAATGCCTGTGTTAGCTCATAATATTTACCGCTAATGTTAAGTGCACCACCTGCAAACTGACCACCAGAGCCGAATACAACCTGATAAGCTGTGCTGGGTAGTAACGTAGTGTCGGCTCCTGTACCACTCCAGGTTCCGCCGGTTAGTTTGCTTCTTGAGGAGAAGAAATACTCGCCATTGGTACTCGTAACGGTAGTTGCCAGCAATACGCCCGCTTTGTAGAGTGATACGTTCACACCGGCCAATATGGGTTCGCAGGGGTCCTGAATACCATCTTTATCGGTATCTGTCCAAACCCGGCTGCCAATTTCGATGAATGTAGGGGCCGCACAACCTAATTCAATATCGCCCAGCCCAACCGTATTTTGTGAATAATCGGGGCTTGCATTCTGATAAATAACGTAAGCCGACTGAAGTGTACCGTTTGTATTCGAGAGTCGACGTAAGCCATTGGCTGAATTGACCTGCTCCGATGTAAACGTCTGAGACATAACGTTCATCGGGCTCATGGCCGATACAATCACATTGCCCGAACCAGGACGTAGCGCTAAACCACCCAGAGTATTTTCACCATAGCCCAGGATTGGACCTTCAAAATTGGCGTTGTCGTTATAAAATTCACCAAGTCCCGGCCCCTGATTGTTATTCACAAAAACGCCCTGCTGACCTCCCACACGTCCATTGTATTCCAGTGTATAAATGCCGTTGCGGTTGGCAACACGGAGCAGTTCACCACCGCTGATGGTATTATATTGTTTCGTATCGCCAGCATTCGGGCCATAGTTACGGCTTCCGCCCTGCAAACCTGTCCGGTCAGCAAAAGCCAGAATCATTGAATTATCAATATCGAATTCAATGCTGGTTAGAATAGGCTGGTTATAGCTAAGCGTGTTACCATCAGGAATCAGATCGGTGAATGTGTCCGTCCAGGTGCGCCAGTTGTTCGAATTTCTGGCTTTGGAGATATCGTTAAAAAGCTCTGCAGGGCCTTTTGGGTAGGTCAGCGGGAAATTGAACGCTGTATTCCAGGTATTGCTCAACGGATCGAGTGAATACACAAAAGCGCGCAACTCAGAGCGGTTTCTGGAAACCGAACCATCGCAAACTACACCAACATATACTTTGCCCAGATGATATTTGATACCCCACGGACGCATGTTACTACCACCTACAGCACAGCCATTTGGTATCGAGAACGAGGTATAAGTGCTCGGAGCTGCACCACCGATATTGTAAGCTGATATATCAAGGCCATACACTTTTTTGTCGGTGAGGTTCACAAAATAAAGCTGATTGCCAGCATCCGAAATAGTGAGTCCGCCAATACCAGTTTTACCAATCTGCGAGAAAGCATCCGTATCGTAGCTGGTGGCAGTTGTACTGGCCGGAAGACCCCGATCAGTATTCGAGCCAACAGAGCCAACATTGATACCAATAGTACTAACATTCAGGAAATTAGATACCGCGTTGGTGGCTGGATTGATGGTGTAAATACCACCTAGTCCCAAGGTTCCTAGCCCGGCATGACGGCGAAGAACTGCCGATGAAAAAATGGTTCCTGTCTGCCGATTATAAGCTACCCCCCAAAGTGCGCCAACCTGCGAAGCTGCTACCATCTGAACAGGCGGAGCAGTGCTGGTATATAAACCAGACCCCGGCGAGCCCGGTGTAAATGAAGAGCTGTCGACATCATTGCTGGATAGAAAAGCACTTAAAGAACCGGCCGTTCCGCCCCCTAACGGATTGCCATTGACGTAGCGTGGCACAAATACTTTAGGGTTCGCCTGGCAATAATTGGCCGGATTCAGCATACCTAAATCGATGCTGCAATCGGGCGCATTGACAAACTGCACCGTTGTACGACCATCCACGTTGTTCGGTGTTCCCTGAGCCGTGTATCCGGCTGGCAGGTTACTAAATTCAACCCGAACCGGATAATTGGCCAGTGGAATCGTTAATTTATACTGCCCATTCGCGTTGGTGACCGTACTGAACGTAGTACCGGCGCAGTCGAATGCAATAACCGTAATACCCGGTACCCCTGCCGTTTCGCTTGCGTTATGGATACCATCGGCGTTGAAGTCATTGAAAGCGATACCGCTGAGGTCGGTTCCGGGCGTACAGGTAAGCGGAAGACAGGCGGGCGGAGCTGTATATGATCCTGAAGCAGAGCAGGTGGTATTGGTCTGAAACGTAGCTGTTATTGGACCACTTGCGCCATCGGCAGGTACTTCAAATGCTATGATTTGTGGGGAGGCAATCTCAACAGAAGCAGGAGTTGAATAGCCATCGGGATCGTAGAAATTTAAAACATTTAATCCGGGTAAGATAGTACGTGTCTGACCATTTAACGTAACAAGAATATTTTCATTAGGCGGTGCATTGGTCCAGTTTACTTCTACACTAACCGTTGCGCGACTGCCCGCGGTTGTGTTATAGCATCCTGATACGGTAGCAGTAAGTCCGATTGTTGTTATCTGCTGATACGTAATGATCAATCTGGGACTTGCGGCACCGATATTTTCTGAAGATTGAGCAACAGGGCCAGTACCTGAAGAGGTTGCATTGATCAGCAACGTAATAGGGTTGGCAGGATTCCAGTCAGGGCGGTCTATAATTTCCTGAACAATAGCTTTCAGATCGTTTGTGCGCTGATTTGGCCCAGCTTCGCCACTGCTCCAGTCGGCCCCATTACCCCAGTACACAATCGCATTCGTACCTGCAGAGTTATAACGTGTTGAAAGCTCATTAGAGCCTGTTGCTGCTGTAAACGTACCGGAGTTACCTACATTATGGCCCTTAATGGCAACGTCCGATATATCTGCAGTTGAGTTTGAACTGCTCGTAAACTGGATGTAGGCACCCGTAATCGTGGCCGACTTGGGAATTGCTACCGATGGAAATCGTAAACCAATATACCTTGCTCCTAGTTGTAGGTTTGGCATGTTTGTAGATACGTTTCCGCCCACTTCCGTAGCATCATCGCTACTGATAGCCGAATTGGTGCTGGCGGAAATGGATACAGACGAAGAGGAAGTCGTTATGCATTGGGCTTCAGCACCGAAGTACATTAGCATACCGATTAGCCAGAATATACCTGTAAAAACTATTCTGGTTAGTTTGCCAGAAAAGAATGTCCAAAAAGGCTTTTCTTTTCCTAAAGAGGTGGCAATACAGGTAAGCATAAAGGTAAGTATTTAACGGTTCACGCCTAACTGGGCTACTAGGCGTAAGCAGCGTTCACAAATACTATGCCATTATCAGAAAAGTCTCCGTTTTTTATATTATAAATACTATTTATCTAAATAGATTAACGAAATAGATTTTTCGACAATATAATTTTATTATACAGCAAATTTCATGCTGGTTATCAGGCTCTTTTATATTTAAAACTAGGTCTTTATACATCTGTTGATTTAGTAAAAAGAAAAGAATTATGCTTAAAAAATACTCATTTTTTAAGCATAAGTATCTGGTAATCACTGAAACCAAATTAGGTTAAGTCTATCAACAGAGAGCCAACAAAGTCACTTAAAATTACGTATTACTACTCAACAAATAAATCAATGAATTTTATAGGTAACATATTGTTTCCTAAAAATAAGTATATACACAGTTGTAATTCTTTTGCCCTTGATTGACCCTCGTTACAGAAACTCGTTCATCATTGGGCTAGCCTGTGTAACCCTGATTATACTGAACAAATTCACTCAATGGCTTGCTTCCAGTACCAAATTCGCTAGAAAACCAGAACTCATCATTGGCTTACTGGATAGGGGTTGGTATCTACTCTGTGCGTTTGTGGTATTAGCAACGTATTATCAGGTACTACGTATGCTTCTCTCCTACCGACTAGAACAGAGTCGGCTTTTTGAGTATTTTCGTTTGGCTCGATGGGCGGAATCAGTAAAGCTTATCGTCCAGCGATGATCGACTGAATTGTATTTAAATCGGAGGCAATACGTTAAGGGCAGCAAAATGCTACGTCTCCCAAAGGCAAGCATTTATTGGTGTTAAATCAATTATCTACCGTCTGCTAAATTTTATTACAAGTGTATATAAGTGACCTTTTACTTTTCCGGAAAAGTAACAAATGTTTTGAATGTGCCCGGTACAGATTAGTCTGTGCCGGGCTTTTTTATTGCCTACAAAGTCAATCTACTTCGATAGACCAAGAACTTTTCTCACACATGCAGCACTGATTTTAGCTACTGAAACGTGAAGAACAAAAAAAATTGCGTTAACTATTTTCAAATCAAATAGTTAACGCAATTTTTGCAGAGAGGAAGGGATTCGAACCCTCGATACGGTTGCCCGCATACACACTTTCCAGGCGTGCTCCTTCAACCACTCGGACACCTCTCTATATTATAACATCTAGAATCTAACAATCAATTCGTTAGAAGCCTTTTTGTATCATTTTACCCTTGCTGTATTCTCAACCTCAAGCGAATAAATAGATTTAAAGAGGTCGCAAAAGTAGTGTTTGTGCAACTCTTGTGCAAATGAGGCCCAGATAATGTCTAGAAAGATAGAAGATATGCGATCCGTAGGCAAGTGCAGCTAATAGCCACCAACTACTTCTTTAGCATTGTAGCTAGCGATATGCCATATATCAGTTGCTTTTGCCGAACGTACCGAGTTACTTTGTGTTAACGTTCTTTGTTTTCCGTCAAACAGGCTATGGTTTTCCTGAGAGGTTCAGGAAATGAAAAAGGAATCGTGTGAAAATCACGAGCAGACGTTGCTACTGTATGTGACCGCTAGAAAAGGGTTTGCCCTCGATGTCCATTGCTCCTGAAAAGGGGTGAGAAGGACGGCAAATACTGTCACGAGCCAGGAGACTTGCCTTAGCCTTGCTGATTGCGCCTACACGCTATTGGGCTTCATCAAGATTGACAATCCTTTCATTTTTCAGCTTCTCCCCGAAGCCGGAAAGGGTGTGTCGTGTTGATTAACTTTCTGATAATGTGGTGGGTGTATGGAGTTCGGCATCGAACGCGATCAATCATTTTATCCTTTTAACAACATGATCGCACACAATCTTGGCTATCCACGAATCGGTAGCCACCGCGAACTCAAACGGGCCTGCGAACAGTTCTGGGCCGGTAAACTCACACAACAGCAGTTGCAGGAAATTGCGCAGCAAATCCGACAAAGCAACTGGGTAACTCAACAGCAGGCAGGCATTACGCTCGTTCCCTGCAACGATTTCTCGTTCTACGACCACGTGCTTGATACGTCGCTCACAGTCGGGGCAATTCCGAAGCGGTTTCAGCCGCTACGTGACCAGCAGCCCGACGATTTTCTGGCGCTCTATTTTGCGATGGCACGTGGTTATCAGCAGAATGGTCTCGACTTGAAGGCAATGGAAATGACCAAATGGTTCGATACGAACTACCATTACATTGTGCCGGAATTCACCGCAGATCAGTCGTTTTCGCTGCTTTCCGAGAAAATTTTCAACGAGTTCGACGAAGCGAAGCAAACGTTGGGCAACGTAGCAAAACCCGTTTTACTCGGGCCAGTTTCGTATCTGTTGCTTGGTAAAGAAAAAGAATCGGGTTTCGATCGGCTCGATCTGCTAGACAAACTTCTGCCAGTTTATGAGCAGATTTTAACGCGCTTACATGCACAAGGCGCTACGTGGATTCAGTTAGACGAGCCTACATTATCGCTCGACCTGACAGACGAACAACGGGCTGCTTTCGCCAAAACGTATCGTCGGTTACGTAGCGAATTTCCTCAATTGAAATTCCTGCTGGCTTCGTATTTCGAGTGCTATGGGTCAAATCTGGACCTTGCCTTGCATTTGCCGGTCGATGCGCTCCATCTCGATCTGGTACGTTGTCCGAGTCAACTCGATGATATTCTGAAAAGCGATTTTGTTGATACATCAATTTCCCTATCACTGGGTGTAGTCGACGGACGTAACATCTGGATTAACGACCTCACCAAATCACAGGCTACGATTCAGCGCGCTATTGCTACGTTAGGCGAAGAGCGTGTATTGATTGCGCCATCGTGTTCGCTGCTGCACGTTCCCTTCGATCTGGCCAACGAAACGAACGAACAGGGTTTAACGCCCGAAATCAAACAATGGCTGGCCTTTGCCCGGCAAAAACTCGACGAAGTTGTTACGTTAGCTACGTTAATTCAGGAGCCCAGCAACGTAACAGCCAACGCTACGTTAACCGCGAATCAGGCGGCTCACGCGGCCCGGAAAACCTCGGTGATTATTAACCGGCCAGCTGTTCAGCAACGGGTGCAACAATTGACCGATCAAGATGCGCAACGGCAAAGTGCATTCGCCAAACGTCAACGTATTCAGCATGAACAACTGCAACTGCCTCTTTACCCCACCACAACCATCGGGTCGTTTCCGCAAACTGACGCTGTTCGGGCCAATCGGTCGAAATTCAAAAAAGGTGATCACACGCTGGAGCAGTACGAAGCCTTTATTCGGGAAGAAACCGAAAAAGCGATTCGCTGGCAGGAAGAAGTTGGCCTCGATGTACTGGTTCACGGTGAGTTCGAACGGAATGACATGGTCGAATATTTCGGTGAATTGCTGGACGGTTTTGCCTTCAGCGAAAACGGCTGGGTACAGAGTTATGGCTCACGGTGTGTGAAACCGCCCATTATTTTCGGCGATGTGTACCGCCCCGAACCAATGACGGTACGTTGGTCGACCTTTGCGCAATCGCTGACAAGCAAACCCGTAAAAGGTATGTTGACCGGCCCGGTTACGATCCTGCAATGGTCGTTCGTGCGTGATGATCAGCCCCGCCGTGATACGTGTCTGCAAATTGCGCTGGCCATTCACGACGAAGTGGTTGACCTCGAAAAAGCCGGTATCGGCGTGATTCAGATTGACGAACCGGCGCTACGTGAAGGGTTACCACTACGTCGCGAAAACTGGGATACGTATCTGAACTGGGGCGTAATGGCGTTTCGCGTAGCGGCTTCGGGTGCGCAGGATCAGACGCAGATTCACACGCACATGTGCTACGCCGAGTTCAATGACATTATTGGTGCCATTGCCGATCTGGATGCCGACGTAATCACCATCGAAACGTCGCGGTCGCAGATGGAGTTGCTGGATGCGTTCTCGCGCTTCGATTATCCAAACGAAATCGGGCCGGGCGTTTACGACATTCACAGTCCACGCGTACCGACTGTTCAGGAAATGGTGGAGTTGCTACAGAAAGCGTCGAACGTATTGCCCGCTCGTAATTTGTGGGTGAACCCGGATTGCGGACTGAAAACACGTCACTGGCCGGAAACGACGGAAGCCCTGAAAAATATGGTTCAGGCCGCTCAAACTGCCCACGAACTGATTTCTGAATCGGTTTAAACGTTAATTTTCGACAGGATTTACAGGATTAACAAGATTCTTTTTTGAGCTAGAAAATCTTGTTAATCCTGTAAATCCTGTCGAAAACATTTACTATCAGATACATAGCACGATGAGCCCTGATTGTATTGGTAAACACGAACATACCGGTTGCCCGCGTTGTCATCGGTCTTTTGAATGTCGCGTTGGCAGCATCAATTTGTGTCAATGTCAGTCGCTTACGTTAACCGAAGCGCAGCGACACTACGTTAGTTCGTTATATCAGGGCTGTTTATGTGCCGATTGTCTGCGGATTCTTCGATCAGAATACAATCAACTTAATCACCAGAAAAAAGTAAATCAATTGCTGCATGGCCATTAACGAATCTTCTTCTATCGACGAACGAATTGCTGCTGCCGAAACCCGAATTTTTAAAGCTGTTTTCCCAAGTACAACCAATCATTACGATACACTTTTTGGCGGAACCGCCCTGCAACTGATGGACGAAGTGGCTTTTATCACGGCTACCCGTTTTTCGCGTAAACGGATGGTGACGGTTTCGAGCGATAAAATCAACTTCACCAAGTCGATCCCCGCCGGAACCATCATCGAACTCGTTGGCCGGATTGACCACGTAGGAAACACCAGCATTCGGATTGCCGTCGAGATTTACGTAGAAGAAATGTATTCGATGGAGCGGCATCAGGCCATTCACGGTACGTTCACATTCGTAGCCCTCGACGAAGACAAAAAGCCGATTCGTATTTTGTAAGCCATGCCGGTAGTTGGTGTCGGTATACATGAAATACAGAGCCATTACCTCGCTAAAAAAAGCGGACACCGAAGGACGAGTGCCGCAACATACACTCGATCAGTACGTTCGAAATGAGCTTTCCATACAACTCGTCAACGCACTGAAACCCCATCTTTCAATCGTCACGAATTCAAAAACTAACGTAACAAATCAGGAAACGGTCGATTTTACTGCCGAACTATTACTGGTTCAGTCGCATCAATGGCAGGCCGTCAGCCGGGTTCTTTCCGAAAACATTACGTTGCTGAAACCTGACGATCAAAACCTCATCCGCCAGTTTATCGACCAGATCGAAACGCAATAAAGTGATGAATGAACTTACCACCCCTAGCCCCTCCTAAAACAGGAGGGGAAGGTGCAGAAGTGACCCTTTTTCAGTTCCCCTCCTGTTTTAGGAGGGGGCAGGGGGTGGTAAGTAGCTGACAACAAGCCCCTAATTGTTTAGGGCGATTGAACGTTGCCGTAGAGCCCAGGCGATTCCAGACAAATTGATTATCTCTCCTACTACCTGCCGCTACGTGCTCCATCTTTGATTTTCATATAAATTGCTTTGACTTTGCTATAAAATAACCATTTAGCAAGGGCCAATTTTGCAGGAGTGGATACTACGTAGTGTCTGCCTGAACTTCAACTTCATTCCTTCATAAACTATGATTGCTGTAAAAGGATACGCTGCACAAACGAAAGATACGGATCTGGCTCCCTGGGATTTTAATCGCCGGGAAGTGGGGCCACACGATGTTCAATTTGATATTGATTTCTGCGGAGTTTGCCATTCAGACCTTCATCAGATTAAAGATGAATGGGGCGGTGGTATTTTTCCGATGGTTCCCGGCCACGAAATTGTTGGTCGTGTGGTAGCTGTGGGCAACCACGTAACAAAATTCAAGGTTGGCGATCTGGCCGGTACAGGCTGTCTGGTTGACTCCTGCCGCGAGTGCGACAATTGCCAGCATGGCTTAGAACAGTATTGCACCAATGGACATTCGCAAACCTATAACGGTCTGGAGCAGGATAAGAAAACGCCAACCTATGGTGGTTATTCCAATACCATTGTCGTCCATGAAGACTTCGTGCTACGTATTCCTGAAAAGCTGGATTTAGCTGCTACAGCTCCGTTACTTTGCGCCGGTATCACTACGTATTCACCACTACGTCACTGGAACGTTGGTAAAGGCCACAAGCTGGCGGTTATGGGTCTGGGCGGACTAGGTCATATGGGCGTGAAATTTGGCGTTGCGTTTGGTGCTGAAGTGACTGTACTCAGCACCTCTCCCAAGAAAGAAGCAGACGCGAAGGCGCTCGGTGCGCACAAGTTTGTGGTAACCAGCGATCCCGATCAACTGGCATCTGTAGCCGGTTATTTTGATTTCATTCTGGATACTGTGTCGGCAGAACATGACTACAATCAATACCTGCAACTGCTCAAAACCGATGGTGTTCATATTTGCGTAGGTGCTCCACCAACACCCTCGTCGATTATAGCCTTTAGTCTGATTCCGGGTCGTAAAAGTCTGGCGGGCTCGATGATCGGTGGTTTGCCCGAAACGCAGGAAATGCTCGATTTTTGTGCCGAACACGACATTGTGTCGGACATTGAAGTGATTGATATGAAGGACGTTCAAACCGCTTATGACCGAATGCTGAAAGGTGATGTTCGGTATCGGTTTGTAATTGATATGGCTACGTTATAACGCAACCGCATGATCGGCTATGCTTGGCTCTACGGCAGATAACAAACAAATTACCCTACTGGAGGATCTCCCGAACGTAACGCCCGTTGAACGGCATTATTTCGAAAATTGGAACATCCGTGCAGCCGAAGACAGTGCTTGTCACAATTACCTTTCCCCAAATCGACGGGATTTTTATAAGGCTATGTTTGTAACCGGCGGGTCGGGTGTGTTCAGTCTGGGTATGCATAGTTACTACGTCGAAGAATCGACCGTTGTGTTCATGCATCCTAACGAAATCATTTCCTGGCGAAATCTGTCGGACGGGTGGACAAAGCATTACTGTTTGTTCAAAAAACGCTACGTTGATTTGCACCCGACACTGAAATCGGCGATGGATAAATACCGCCTTTTTTCCGATCCGCAACGTAGTGTAATTCGTTTGCAGCCAACCGCAGCGGCCGTTGTCGATACGTTGTTTCGGCAGTTACAGACCGAATCCACAAAGAGCGGGACGCTGGCCGAAGATGCCATGCAGGCGTATCTGCAACTGATCATGATCGAGAGTATGAAAGAAGCAAATTTTCCTGAACCGGAGGTGGTTTCGGACGATTATCGGCACGTGCACGACTTCTTTCATCTACTCGAAAACGAAACCGCCAACATCAACTACGACAAGCCACTGCGGATACGTACGGCCAAAGAGTTTGCCGAATTATTGCAACTGCACCCCAATCATCTGAATGCGTTGTTAAAAAAACACACGGGTCAGACGATCAGTACGCACATCAAAAGCCGTCTGCTCGACGAAAGTAAAGCGCTGCTGCTGCAAACCGATTGGACGTTGCAGGATATTGGCTACTGCATCGGTTTTGCCGATCAGCCCAACTTCAGCCAGTTTTTCAAGAAAAACCTCGGCATAACCCCCAACGAATTCCGACGGACGTTCGTGAACGTAGCGTTATAACGACAGCATAATCGGTCAATCAAACATCAGCCCTCTTGAATTTTGGGCCTGACCATACAAATGAAAACCTCCTGTTTTATGGCCACTTAACCACAAAACAGGAGGTTTTCGAATAAGTAATGCTGCACGAAGTAAATTTGTAATGTAGTAATTTATTGATAATGTTCTTCGAGTAGTGAGTTTGCAGTAGCAAGTAGATGTTCAGCAAGTAGCTTTCCAGACCATTCGGAAGGAAGAGTTAATATGTCTTCACACAATAGTTTAACTCTATTTGCCACATTAATAAATGGACTTTCTGTAATCTGACGTAAACAACTATTTGCCTGTTCATTATAAGTATTTATTTGTTCGTCTTTCCAGTTTTTATCAGCCTCACTTATCACTTGATAACGTTTGACAGTTTCTATCAGCATCCACAATGTCTGATAGAGATTACTAATTGGTTTGCCAATAGGATGTAAAGCTGACTCCGACCAAGTCACGTCTGGTAAAGTCTTTATAGCATCCGCATTCAAATTAATAGGTATGGGTGCGTCTGATGGCAAAATGTCCACTTCTTCACCATCAAAGATTTTCATCACTTTGTCAAACAAATTACGGTTAAACCGAAATCCACCTATCGCTTTTCTTCCCTTGCAAATAATCACAGTTAAAAAATCTACATCTGTCAATGCTATACTCGCCAAACAGGTAACGAACTGCTCAAAATCTTCCTCAACTTCTTTAGCTGTTAAGCCTTCAATACCTACCGTAGCATGAGTAGTTAGTTCCTCATCAACCAGTCTATCGGGCTTATAGATGGTGTAGCCGCTCAGCTCGGCAAAATTATCTAAGCAAGCTATTAGAGTTTGGTAACGAGTTGATTGTTGGCTTTTCCAGTGTGAAGCTATAGTTACAGCCACATCGCTCACTGTCTCAAAAGTCGAATCAAAAACATGTTCACCGTAGTAAACGGAAGCTCTTCGCAACCGACCATACCAATACGTCTCCTGTTTTTCTAAGTCGGTTGTATCAAAGTAAGATATTGTTTGCTCAGCAATTGTAGCAAATGCCTGTTGCATTTTAGGCAGGCAGACATTTGACTGTCGTAAGTTCAATAATGCTAATCGCCGAGTCTCTGGTTCATTAATTTTAAGCAATCCTGCAACCTGCCGATAGTAGTTACTAACATGTAAAATCCAGTCTTTGACTACTTTTCTTTGTTGTTGTAGCTCACCCTCATCTTGAGTTAAAGGATTTATCGTAAAGGGGAAATATGGTATTCTTCTGTATGTCGCCAAGAAATCATCACTATACTGATCCCATTCACGAAAGGCTTTCTCGAACGGTCGGCTCGCTGATTTTCGTTGTAGTAATAAATCTATAAGTTGATAACACCTTTGGGCACAATTGACAGCCTGTTCACGAAGAGTAATGATAGCTAACTGCCAACTGTAGATAGAGTCCGCCCGATAAGGTTCGAACAAAGAATCTCGCCAAGAACGATTCAGGCTTACAGTGAGTGGGTTGGGGATTACCTTAGGCGATAGAATTTTATGAGCATCCTGACGCACAACACTTGTTATCTCCTCGTTCGGGTAAGGGAAAACAATTGCGTTTGTTTCATAAGTCTGAAATATAGGCAACCAAGCGTGAACAATATCAATTAGCTCTACACTCTTATCATTGGCTCTGCCGGTATTATCTTCTGTTAATAAATATTCTATTTGTATTCGGCTATTATCAGGCTCAATTCTTAAGGTTCCTGTCTTACGTTTAAGCCAGTAAATAATTTCTTCTTGATGACGACTAACAAAATCCTTAAAACCATTCGTCTGGACAGCCCCTAAGCCCAGCGCACAATAATATGACGTTTTAGTGTCATAATTAATTAAGCAGCTAAGAGTCTCCTCATCACTCGGCAAATCAATTTTTAATTGAAATAAAGAGAACCAAGTCAGTAGTTGCCCCATCTGAATCAATGGTACCCCCTGATAAAACAACTGCTTGTAAATAAGTGGTAGTAGCAAACGCAGCGACGTTGCTTGTATCGGCACAGCCGGTAGTTCTCGTATTGCTTTTATTACATGATTTTCCGAATCGCTTGTTATTTGTTGGATTAGACCTACTGGGTCAGCATCTTCATGAGGATAAGGAATAGTCGACATTGCAAAAATTTCATATCCACCATTTTTAAATACGCTATCACACAATGTACCGTGCTTCTGACGATGTTTCTCTACTTCACCTTGATAAATACCCAGCAAGAGCGTAGACCATTGATCAGACGTAGATGATTGTAACAATCCAACTAGTTTCTTATGAAATGTACTCTGTTCTTCTTCGTCAATTCGTTGAGGGATTACTTTACCGAACGTAAGTAGATTTGCTGGTTCAATAAGTGTTACTAACTCCAGTAGCGTTTCGCTTACTGGGTCAGTTCGATGTAGCAATGTTATAAGGTGATTTGAGCGAACAGGATGTAGTCCTTCAACATAATGTCGGTCGAATCGGACGTAGTATTCAGCCTCTAATTGGTGCAGCAATTCGCCTAAATCGCCTTGTAGAATAAACTCAAATCTAGTCTTTATATATTGACGTAGGCGAGCCGTTTGTAGTGAAATGCCGATGTCATGAGCTGTGGTAATTAGACGTAAAATAGTAAGCTTAATGGCCCCATCTCGCTCTGCGTTCAGTGAAGTTAGTTGAGATGATAGACGTTGCTGTAACATCTCACCACGCGTGAGCAGATAAACGTACTCCATTAGCAATCCGCGCTGATGTACACGCTCCCAAGCTGTTTGCCAATGTCCACAAGCAGGATGTATTCGCTTGTGCCGCTTTAATTCTTCATATACCTGTTTAGCTTCGACTTGGTTAAAATCCATTCTGATAGACTCCCCTGTTTGAACGCGGTAAGCTTCTCTTCCAAAACGTACCCAATCTTCTTCGCGCGTAGTCACTATGAGTTGCACCGGCAAGTCTATTAACCGACTGGCAAATTCAGCCCATTCGGCATACTTTGTTGACAGCCCATCTATGACTACAACAGGTGCCTCACCAATGCGTACCCTAGTTTCTAAAAATTCAACCAATCCGCCTACTGACTCCGTAGTTGGGCAGCTATGGAGTTGGTAAATCTGACGACCTTGCTGGTATAGAGTTTGACCCACTCGCCAGGCAAGGGTCGATTTACCCTGCCCACTTGATGCCTTAATCACAGCGACATCAAAATTGCCTAGATGCCCCAGAATTTGCCGCTCTATTTTTGGCCGTGGGGCAGGCAGTCCAGCAGCAATGTGTACTGGCTGTGCTGGCTGACCATCGAAGTAACTTGTATAATCCTTATTTGCTTTAATGGCGAAATCAACCGGTGTAATTAATCGCTGCTGAATAGCAGGATTGACCATACCTAATGCTTGCTGATCTTGTACGTACTGCTTTAGCCTCAGCAGTTCTTGACGGTCAACCGTTCCACCCGCTAGTGACACTATAAAAAAGTGATGGAATAGAGAACTCTGATAGATGGGGTATGTTGAATTTGTCAACTCAAAATATTGAATGATCAAACTTTCTACTTTAGCGCGTAGTGTTGCTCTATCAATAACTTGGATAGTAACAGCCTTTAAAAAGGATCGTAGATCAAACTCATTCCAGTTCCAATTAATAACGCGATCTTTAACTTGAAACTCATCGAATTTAGTTTGCCAATATGTATACGACTGTTCGTCAATATTAGCATCGGATAAAAAAGCCAGCTTGGCATCTTTTGTTGGCTGATTAGTTACAATTACAAACGTAGCTTTCTTATTGAGAAGGTGAGCCTCAGCAAAATTCTGTAGAACTCTGAGCTGCCAGATTTTACTTGGAGTAAGTGCGTCAGATGTGTGCTTTAATTGAAACAGTTCTTGGTTATCAATGTGGATTTTACTCAGTACATCAACGTCTTCAACCCCTTCCAATCGAATTAGCCGTTCTCCGCTGTCAGGAGATAGTACAGTCAGAGCTTTGTATATGGCATATTGTAATTGGTACTCAATACCTGCTATATTAACACGTCCACCTTTTCGTTTTTCTGCAAGAGCTTTAACTGATGCAGGCAGTATATTAGATAATTTAGTTTCTGTAATACGATTCATATTAAGGGTTGCAAATTACAATGCGATTTTAATATAAAAGTAATATATAATTTTATATATTATTATCCATAAAATTGCTACTAATAATTAACAACTAAGCTAACTCGATAAGGCAGGCGAAATTCTCATCCCAAAGGGAGTTTGTAGCCAAACCAAACAAGTGTGTAAAGGCTTAAATAGAGTTGTTTTGATTAACTTGTGCCATCACCATCAGCCCTTATGGTCGTTGAGTACATTGCCATAAAGTGTTGCATTTTCGGGCAGTCAACAGTATAAACGCTTCAGTCAGGAAAATACCCTAAACCCTATGAACAACGAAATCAAAACGGTTGACGATTACATTGGCAGTTTTCCTGAAGAAGCTAGGGAGAGACTTCAAACCATGCGTCATCTCATTAAAGAGAATTCTACAGACGCTATAGAAAGTATGGCCTATGGGATGGCGGCTTACAAGCTCAACAAAAAACCGTTAGTTTATTTTGGAGGGTTTAAAAATCATATTGGCTTCTATGCTACACCAACTGGACACGAGCAGTTTAAGGATAAACTTTCAAGCTATAAGCAAGGGAAAGGTTCTGTACAATTTCCACATACCCAACCTTTGCCTATAGAATTGATTGTCGAAATAATTAAATTTAGAGTGGCAGAAAACGCCTGAATCAGCTTTCATTTTTGCCAGTTAGCTACAAATAAAGCCCAACCATTTGTCGCCAGTATCTGGCTTTGTGAGCACGTCCTTCCCAAACATGAAATTGATGGGCAATACGCTTATCATCCATGGCTTTACTGAGCGAAAGATTACTCTCCAAGAAGGGATCTTCGCGGCCAATGACCAGCACAATTTCCAGTCGTCGCAATTCGTCCAGAATTTCGTCTGCATTCAGATTCGGCAGGAAATGATTAGGAGAATGGAAATAAATTTCCTCATTATAATAGTCGTCGAACAGGCCCCGAAAAACAGCAACTGGCTCCGATAAGTTGTAACGACCACTAAGGGCAACTACTTTACCAAAATGCTGAGGATGCCGCAGGGCAAGGTTCATGGCGTGATAGGCCCCTAGGCTGCACCCATGCGCAATCATGAACGGCTGAGGGTTTAGTTGTCGGGTTAAGGGCAGCACTTCATCCAGAATGTATTTTTCGTACTGGCTGTGCCGCTGGATGCGCTCATAAGGGGGACGGTCGCTGTAAACGCTTTCGCCGTCTACACTGTCCACGCAAAAGAGTTGTATCCAGCCATTCTCAATTTTTTCGGCTAGAGCACCAACAATACCGAAGTCTTCATAATCGTAAAATCGTCCAAAACGAGTGGGAAAGACGAGTACCCGTGCACCGGCATGGCCAAACACGAGTAACTCCATCTGACGATTCAAGTGGGCACTATGCCAGGCGTGATAGGTACGTATCATAAATATAGCGACCAACGAAATTGGCTTTTTTCCTGCAATGAGGACCGATTTAGTTGGTTATCAAATTATTAAAAATAGACGGGTTTTGCTGTAATACAGTTTGCCAGGCCCGATAGCCGGTTGGCGACAGATGAAGGCCATCCGCTTCAAAACACTCCCAACGGGGTTTACCATCGGAACCTAAAAGTGCTGAAGCGACATCGAGGTACTGGGTATTGAGCATATGCGCAATTTCCTGAGAAATAAGATGATTGGTTTTTTGAATTTGAGGAACCAACGACATCCGGGCAAGGCTGGTTTTGATAGACAGGAAGGTAAGCGGCACATCGGGCAGAAATCGGCGAAGTCTAGCCACAAATCCGATAAAGAGCAGGTAAACCTCTTCCGGATTTCGTCCGTCGCCGAGGTCGTTATCACCCGCATAAAGAACAATAGCTTTGGGCTGCACTGGAATCAGGATTCGCTCCATAAACCAGCCACATGCCGCCAGTGTGGAGCCACCAAAGCCTAAGTTCAGAACAGACTGATCGGGAAAATCAGAAGTCAGAGTAGACCAGAGCCGGATGGACGAGGAACCATAAAAAACCGTTCGGCCTGTAATTGCGCGAGTGTTGTGAATGTTTTTCTCTAATTGCTGAACTTCATTTTCGTACCAGATCATGCTATCGTTTATAGTTTGCTGTTGGGAAATTACAGAGGATAAACTTCCCATAATACCCTTTAAACTTATTTGATAATTAGTTCGCAGATTAATCTTCGTTTAAATCAAACTGCTTTGATTTGGTTCGTTTAACTGGCCTCGTTTCAGAAACGTATTATTCCGAATTTTACTTAGTGTGCTAAATCGTTAAAAAAGATCTGATTTAGGTTACCCAAAATGCTCGCAAAATAGTTATTAGTTCTAAACGATTCGAACATAAAGTCCCCTACTAGCAAATTGGTTAGTAGAAGACTGTAAATTTGCGAGCATGAACTTCTGCAGTTCTTACGACAAACAACTAGCCAAACAAGAACCTCCGCCGGTGCTTACGCCCTTACTGGCCGGTTGGGAATTTTGGCAACGGTCAATATTGTCGTCTGATAAGGCGGGTTGGTTATCTATTGCGCAAAGGCAGGGATGGGTAATAACCAAATCGATTCTGGCCGACTTGGAGAACGAAAAATGGGCCGTTATAATCACCGATTCAGAACAGATAATTCAATACGTTAATGTTCAGTTCGAGCAAATGACAGGTTACGTTCGGGAAGAAATAATCGGCAATCGCCCAGCTATGTTTCAGGGACAAGCAACTTCGACAATCGGTCGGCAACGTATCAGAGAGGCACTTACCAACCGAAAACCCATCAGTGGTCAACTGTTAAACTATCGGAAAGATCGAACGCCTTATTGGTGCCAGATTAAAATACGTCCGATTTTAAACCGGCAAAAACAACTCGTCAACTTTATTGCCTTCGAGCGGGAAACAGCACTTCAGTAGCCAGATTTCTTCGTTTTTCATCCATAAATTAATCGTTTTGAGGATGATTTCATTCCTTTTTTCACGCAGTCCTAATTAGTATTTTTCCGAGAAAAGCTGGCAAAAGTGCGTTATTTTTCGTATAATGCGATTTACAAGTTTACTCTAATCGTTATTATATGGAATTATACTATTCGTTTTCTGTACTAATCGTTCTTACAGCTATATTCTCTTATGTAAACGAACGCTTCCTGAAACTACCCTCTACTATTGGTATCATGTTGATGGCCATGCTGGTGTCTATTGCGCTGGTAATTACGGGTAACATCTTTCCAAATCTGTTCAATAATTTCTCTCGTTTCATCGCCAATCTCGATTTCACCGAAATCCTGATGGGAGCCATGCTTAACTTTCTGCTATTCGCAGGCGCTATTCATGTACGATTAAAAGACCTGCGCGAACAACGGGCTCCAATCATTGTGTTCTCGACCATTAGCGTTATCATTTCAACCTTACTGGTCGGCGGTTTAACTTATTATTTATTACCGCTATTTGGTCTGAACGTACCGCTCATTCAATGTTTAGTTTTTGGCGCGTTAATTTCCCCAACTGACCCTATTGCTGTACTGGGCATCCTGAAAAAAGCGGGTGTTCGTAAATCGCTGGAAACCAAGGTTGCTGGTGAATCATTGTTTAACGATGGCGTGGCCGTTGTGGTGTTTGCAGTATTACTTCAACTGGCGCAGGGATCAGAAGTAGACCTTTCGTTCTTAAATATTTCGTGGTTGTTCATCAAAGAAGCACTCGGCGGCTTTGGAATGGGCGTATTGCTTGGTTTTATTGGTTCGCGAGCCATGCAACGTATCGATAGTGCCAACGTATCGGCTCTTATTACGCTGGCGGTAGTGATGGGTGGCTATCTGATTGCCCGCGCCATGCATATTTCAGGCCCACTAACTATGGTTGCAGCCGGATTAGTGGTTGGTAACTTCGGTAAAGCGACCCGCATTTCGGTCAATACGCGCGATTATCTGGATAAGTTCTGGGAACTGATTGATGAAATCATGAACGCCATTCTGTTCCTGATTATCGGATTCGAACTACTTCTGATTCCGCACATTACCGATTACTGGCTGATTGGAATTATCAGCATTGCGCTTGTGCTCTTTGCCCGATTTATTTCGATTTGGGTGCCTACGCTGCTTATCCCCTTCCGAACAAAATTCGACCGACAAACCATCACAATTCTGGTATGGGGTGGTTTACGGGGTGGTGTATCCGTTGCGCTGGCGTTGTCCATCGATGAATCGTTGAATAAAAATCTGTTTCTGGCGATCACGTATTTCATCGTCGTTTTCTCCATTCTCGTTCAGGGACTTACCGTTGGCAAACTTACCAAGCCGAAAAAAGCCAAGGAGTTTGCCGAAGCCATGAGCTAGTAAATAGACCTGCTTACATGGCTGAGATTCTAGGGGACAATTTTTCTTTTTGCAACAATGTTGCAAAAAGAAAAATTGTCCCCTAGTTTTGTTTTATGATAAATCAACCCAACGCTATCAATAACCGCGACAATCGTTTGCCAGTGACCGTATTGAGTGGTTTTCTGGGATCTGGTAAAACGACGTTGCTGAATCACATCCTGCACAATCGACAAGGGTTGAAAGTGGCGGTGATTGTCAATGATATGAGTGAAGTAAACATCGACGCTGAACTTGTCCGCCAGGAAGGCGCGCTTTCACGTACTGATGAAAAACTGGTCGAATTATCGAATGGCTGTATTTGCTGCACGCTACGTGAAGATCTGATGCTGGAAGTGCATAAACTGGCGCAGGAAAAACGGTTTGATTACCTGCTCATTGAATCATCGGGCATTTCAGAACCGTTGCCCGTAGCGCAAACCTTTACGTTCGAACCCGATACGTCCGCTGACGAATCACTCAACATCAACTTATCGGACATTGCCCGGCTCGATACGTTGGTCACCGTAGTTGATGCATTCAATTTCGGGCGCGATTTTGGGAGCGTCGATACGGTGCATAGTCGCGCCCTTAACGACGATTCGGCTGATACACGAACGATTGTAAACCTGCTGACCGATCAGATTGAGTTTGCCGATGTCATCATTCTTAACAAAACCGATCTACTCACTCGTCACCAGATCGGCGAGTTAAAAGCGATTCTTCAAAAGCTTAACCCAACTGCAAAACTCATCGAAAGTCAGTTCAGTAAAATTGACCCTACCGAAATTCTAAACACGGGCCGATTTGATTTCGACGTAGCATCACGGTCGGCAGGCTGGATTCAGGAATTGCAGAATCAGCAAAATGGGAAAGCGCACACACCCGAAACCGAAGAATATGGCATTAGTTCGTTTGTATTTCGGGATCGACGGCCATTTCATCCAGTACGTTTCTGGGAATATCTCAGCGAAAATTTTCCGGCAGGTATCATACGTAGCAAAGGACTTTTCTGGCTGGCGTCCCGGCCAGACGATGCGCTAAATTTCAGTCAGGCGGGTGGTAGTTTACGAGCCGAATCGGCGGGTGTCTGGTGGGCGTCGATGCCGTTTAACCAACGTACCAACTATGGCTCTTTTCTGGAGAATCAGAGAACAATAGAAGCCCGTTGGCACAAACGCTTCGGCGACCGACAAAACGAACTGGTAATTATCGGGCAAGATCTCCAGCCTGAACGTATCACGGCTGAACTTCAGGATTGCCTATGCACAGAACTGGAATTGAAGCATCTGGAGCAGGACGGTACGTTCAAAGACCCTTTTCCGGTTTGGGAATAAATTATCTATTTCTCTGACTATCAATACAACACATACGAACGTAATGACATCTTCAACTTTATCTTACGAGGTTATTATTATTGGTGGCAGTTACGCCGGTTTAAGCGCGGCTCTGGTTTTAGGACGTTCATTACGTCGGGTACTGGTGCTCGACAGCGGCAAACCTGCCAATCGGCAAACTCCTCATTCACATAGTTTTCTGACCCGAGACGGCGCTACACCTGCTGAATTGAGTGGGCTTGCCAAAGAACAGGCCCTCGTCTACCCTACCGTACAATTTATCGAAGCTAACGTAACAACCGCCACCCGTGAACGTAACAGTTTTACCGTCACTACGTCAGATGGTGCTACGTATTCGGCCAGTAAGTTGATACTGGCAACCGGATTGCGCGACGAACTATTACCCATTCCCGGTTTCGCCGAGTGCTGGGGAATTTCGGTGCTTCACTGCCCATATTGTCACGGCTATGAAGTACACGGTCAACCGCTGGGCGTACTGGCAAACGGCGATGAAGCGTTTGAGTTCGGCAAACTCATTCGTCACTGGAGCCCAAAACTCACCTTATTTACCAACGGCTCGTCCATGCTATCGAGCGAGCAGACAGACGCGCTACGTCGTCATAACATCAACATCGTTGAAACGCCAATTTCGGCTATTATTCACCAGAATGGGCAGTTGAACAGTCTATTACTGGCCGATCAAACAACGTACCCGCTAACGGCTCTGTTTGCCCGTGTCAAACTTCAGCAGGCTTCCGATACAGCCCAGCAATTGGGCTGTAAGCACAACGATATGGGTTTTGTCGAGGTCGATGAATTCGGGCGTACCAATGTTCCGGGCGTTTATGCCGCTGGCGACACACATACCATGATGCGACAGGTTATGGTTGCCGGGGCCAACGGACTTCGTGCTGCGGCCGTTATCAATAAAGAACTGATTGACGAATCCTTCTAAGCAACGGCTCATTTCAAGCTCTTTGCCTGCTCGAAAGCCTGCTGTGTCTGCTGCTGAATCTGTTTGATATTTGCGAGCAATTCACGCTGGAGATCGCGCATTTGGTCGGCAGGCATGTCTTTTGTGTCGTTATTGTTGTGGTGATGGTGGTGATGTTTATGCTCACCTTTACCGTGGTCGTGGTGCTCGTGTTCCATACCGGGCACTTCGACCAGATTTTCCTCCCACTCTTCAAAAGCCGTTTTCAGGCTATCAAGCGATTTAGTCGTTGTTTTTGCCTCGACAGCACTCTTCGACGCAAGCAAGGTTTTCACCGAATCGACCTGATCGATCATCGGCTCCAGTTGCTCCTGCACCTCAATAGCTTCATTATGGTAGCGAGCAGCTTCGTCAAGAACAACTTTATCAGCGTCTGACTTCCCGGAACAGGCTGCCAAACTGATCGACAGGACAGCAAGAATTGCGTAGCGCATAACTGGTATTGTGTTTGGGGTAAAGATAAGCCTTACTGCAACAAAGTTGCAAACTATTCAAGCATTGTATCTTTCTGACTGGGTCCGCTTATCCGGCCATAATTCCGATAAACTAAGTTAGCCTGAATCAGCCTGTTAATATAAAAACGTGTGTTTTTCAAAGCCAAAACGCGCTTCTATCACGACCAAATCTTTTGAAAATACAGAAGCAACCAAAAATCTTTACATTTCAAAATATAATTCGTGTAATAACATTTTATTAAATACATAATTTTTATATTTGAATAATAAGCAAAATAAAATTCTAATAATCTTTCCAATTAGGACAATCACAAGAATTAATAGAAATACCTTCCATCACCTGTTCAACCACTCCTCTTATGCTAACCAATATGCCTACCTAACTCACTCTATTACAATGAATTTTACGAACGAACGTGTTTTGCTCAATCAGGTTTCTACTGGCGACGAACAGGCTTTTAAAAAACTTTACGATGAATATCGCCCAGGCATTTACCGATTTATCTACAAATTCATAAAATCGACCGATTTGTCGAACGACATCTGTCAGGAGGTTTTTATGAAAATCTGGGAAGACCGCTGGGAAATCCGCGAAGTCAACTCGTTCCGCTCCTATCTTTTCACCATCACCAAAAACCATACATTCAACGTACTGAAACGGGCAGCCGTAGAAGATCGCATCAAAACAGAGGTTTTGAGTAACTACAGTATATCGAAAAACGACACGGAGGACGTATTACAACTTAAAGAGTATCAGCAGTTTCTTCAGTCAGTACTCGATACGTTGCCATCACAAAGCCGAAACGTATTCAAACTGTGCCGGCAACAGGGAAAAAGCTATGACGAAGCCGCCGAGCTTCTGGGAATCTCAAGCAGCGCCATCAAAAAGCACATGGTCCGGTCAATGAAAACGATCAAGTTTGCCGTTGAGAAAGACATGGGTATTGCCTTCAGTGTTTTCCTGAACGTACTGCTCCAATCCAGCGATTTAATCTTATCACCCTGATTATCACTTTATAGCAGACGTAGTGGATTCCAGCAGAAATAACTGGGCTAATTCTAGCGCGTATTCGTCAATTTTTATATTCCCGATATTCGCCTGAATCGCTACAACAACCTGTTCAGCCGGGAAATTCATCAGAAAGGTCCGTGTTCCTTTCACTGTACCGCTGTGGCCGTACCACGTATGCCCCTGCCTATCTTTACCGCTCCACCAGATCAGCCCTTGCCAGAGTGGGTCTTTTTGCTGTTTTGGATTGGCCCGAAAATCTCTTTTATTCTTGTCGAAATGCGGTTTATACAGTTTTTCCAACGTAGCGGGTTTCAACAGAATACCTTTGTTTAATGCTTCGCCCAGCTTGAGCATATCTTCGGGCGTTGAGAGAATTCCCCCGCCCGCATATTTGTAGCTCACGTCTTCATAAGGCGCGTTGGCCAGCGTACCATCAGATTCTCTGACGTAACCTTTACCCCGATTGGCAACAATGCGCGACGGTACGTCGAAACTTGTGCTGAGCATACCAGCCGGTTGCCAGATGTTCTTTTTCAGGTATTCTTCGAACGGCAAACCCGACGCTTTCTCTACAATCCCGTGCATCAGATTACTGGAATATGACGAATACGAATAATACGAACCCGGCTCAAACAGCAGCGAATCATCGCGAAAAATGGTCGTGGCTTCTTCGAAATTATCGTAATGGCGCATCCGTTTCAGGCCATAATTATCGTTATCCTGTTTCGCATAATGGCGAATTCCCGATGTATGGGTCAGAATGTGGTTGATGGTAATGGGCTTTTTCTTGCGCGGCATATACGGCAGGAATTTCTGAATTTCGTCGGTCAGACTAAGCAATCCTTTTTCTTCCAGTTGCATGATGGCAATTACCGCCACCGCTTTCGAAACTGAGCCAATATTATGCACCGTTTTACCAGTTTGCGCAACCTGATTGTCCAGATCAGCATACCCGATCCCGCCCGAGAAAACTGTTTTGCCTTTTATCGACACAGCCGCCGACACACCCGGTGCTCCGCTCTCATTGGCTACACGCTGCAAATAATTCTGAACGTAGCGTTCGTCAATCGGTTGCGCCAGCAATTGCGTGAACATACTAAACGCCAGCACTACGTTCAGTACGTTCACGAAGAGAATTTTTGCTACTTTTTTCATTGAAAACAGCTTTGTTACGTACCACGGATTACAACCGTAGAATCTGTAGTTTTTGTTGTATCGTCGGGATTATTCGCTACTTGCCTGATTTCGGGAAATAGCTCGCTTCAATCAGTTCTTTTACGTCTTTGAATTTCTTATTCGGTTTGAGGTATTGCGCCAGATAATCGTAGATTTTCATCCTACTTTCTTTGGCCCCATACGAATCAATCCGGTTGAAGGTATGGCCACCCGGCGCTTCCTTATAAATCTCGAACTCAAACTTTTTGCCTTCGGCCTTCAGCGACTTAATCAAATGCTCAACCTCCAGTACGTTCACATCTTCGTCGTTGGTGTTGGTATGAATCAACAGCGGGGTCTGTAATTTATGCGCCTGCCAGGCTGGAGAGCGTTTCCGGTATTCTTCTACGTTCTGATCTGCCGATTTACCAAGGTGGTAATCAGCCGAATACGCATCCCGATAACCCTGACCTTTATAACCCATCCGCGCAATCAGATCGCTCACGGGTACACCGGCGTAACCAACCGCATAATCGGACGGGTGATTGAACAGGTTCAGCAACGTAATCATACCGCCGTGACTCCAACCCAAGATACCGACCCGTTTTTTATCGATGAAATCATAGTTTTCGAGCATATAATCGCGGCAGGCTTTGGTATCTTCCACTTCCAGCCCGCCGTAGTCGATGAGTTGGTAAAAACCTTGTCCGTACCCCGTACTTCCGCGATAATCAGGGGCAATCACTACGTATTCCTGCGCCGTTAACTCTTTCACAATGTGCGCATAAGCCGTATTGAAGTTGCTATGAACGCCACCGTGTGGCAACACCAGCAACGGGTACTTTTTCGACGGATCGATCTTCGACGGAATGAATACGTAAGCCGAAAAACGTACTGGATTCTTTGCTCCCTGACCCGTCGGATTTTTAACAACCGCCGGTGGTGGACCAGTGATAATAATTTTGTCGACCAACGTAGCATCGCCCAACCGCTGCGACCACGTCAGATCGTCAATGGCTTTATCGAGGGCATCGAACTGGTGTTGCATACCTGCCAGTTGCCGTTGCAACGTAGCAACCTGATTGGCTTCCGGGGCTTGTGCCCGCGTCTGACCATAAAGCATTGTTCCCGCAAACAGAGAAAGAACAAGTCCGGTAATTTTTTTCATTGGTAGGTAAAAGAGAATTGTTGATTGTTGAGAATGAAAGCTATGCTCGTCCGCGATTGCATCGCGGATGCACGAGGCTCGCGTCTGTGACGCACGAAAACGGACCCAATGAACTGGCAATCGGTAATCGCGTTAAAAACGCGAACCTCAACCATCCGTGATACAATCGCGGACGAGCTTTACACGGCATCGGAAAGGCTGCTGAATGTAAAGTCGCGGATACGCATGGGCGGAACCATATTGCCGCGTGTACGTACCGGCTTACCCAATGCTTCGAGGTTGTTAAGCATGATAATCGGACTTTCGTTGAAGCGAAAATTCTTGACCGGATGCTTAATCTGGCCTTTGTCGATGAAGAACGTACCGTCGCGGGTGAGGCCAGTGTACAGCAATGTTTGCGGATCGAGCCAGCGCGTGTACCAGAATCGGGTTACGAGAATCCCTTTTTCGGTGCCTTTGATTAGCTCGGCCAGCGATTGTGTTCCGCCTTCCATCACAAAACCCGATGGTTGGGGCAGTGGCTTCACTCCTTTCTGCTTGGCCCAGAACGGCGAATACGACATATTTTTCACAACACCCTTTTCAAACCACATTGTTTTTTCGTGCGGGTAACCGTCCGACGAAAACGGTGAACTCGGAATCTGCGAATCGGCTGGGTCCGAATAAATCGTGACGCGTTCATCGAGCAGTTTTTCGCCCAGCCGCGTTCCCCCACCCTTTTTACCAAGAAAGCTACGTCCTTCGTCGGCGGTGCGGGCGTCCATGGCATTAATCATAAACTGGATCAACTCGCCAGCGGCCATTGGCTCCAGAATAACGGTATATTTACCCGGTTCCAGTGCAGCCGCCTTTTGCGACGCACGCGCTTTCTGAATCGCTACGTCGGTCAGCGACCCGGTATCGAGTTTGCTGACATCGTTGAAATCGCCAGCTGCATAGCCTGAGCCGGTACCGTCGGGCGTGCGAATGGTGAGCGAAAAATTCGCACCTGTATTCTTATGGTAACCGAATAAACCTTTATTGTTGCCAATAGCATTGAAACTGGACGAATCTTCCAGAAAACCGGCTCCACTTAGCTTACTGGCCATAATGGATTTGATACTGGCTCCGGCAAGTCTGGCCCGATCCGGCGCTTTCATACTGGCAGTCGTGTCCACAAATGCCTTCGGTTGGCTGTAGGTTTGCGGTCCCGGCATCGGCATATACTCTGGATTTTCGGGTGCTAATCGAGCCATTTCTTCGGCACGACGAACAGCTTTTTCCAACGATGCGTCGTCAAATTCGTTGATATCCGACGTACCGATACGTTTGCCAATCACGACCGTTACCGACAACGATAAATTATTGGTTGCGCCCGATGTTGACACCGAATTACGGGCGAACCGAATATTCCCCGACCGGCCGCCATTCAATTCTACTTTCGTTTCATCGGCTTTGGAAAACCCCAAAACCTTATCGATGATTTTTTTGGCTTCTTCTTGCGTTAGGATGGCCATGTTTTTAGGATATGGTATTCAGGTATGATGTGTGATATATGAAGTATGACTGTCGATTTAAGTTATTTCATACTTCATATATCACACATCATACATCTCTTTAGATTTTCCGTCCGGTATTGATTACGTTGACACCGTTGAAGCGCGTCGTGGGGCAACCGTGCGATACGGCACTTGCCTGACCGGGCTGGCCTTTACCATCGAAGAACGTACCGAATAACCGATAATCGTCCTGATCGCAGATGCGGGAACAGGAATTCCAGAACTCCTGCGTGTTCGATTGATACGCTACGTCGTCGAGCATACCCGCGATTTTACCGTCCTTGATTTCGTAGAAAAGCTGACCGCTGAACTGGAAATTATACCGTTGCTGATCGATAGACGACGAACCACGACCCAGAATGTAAATACCTTTTTCGGTATCGCGAATCATGTCGTGAATGCTGTATTTTTCCGGGTTTGGTTGAAGCGATACGTTCGGCATCCGCTGAAACTGAACGCTATCCCAGCTTTCGGCAAAACTGCACCCCTGCGATTCTGTTTCGCCTAACAAATGCACCTGATCGCGGGTGGCCTGAAAATTGACCAGAATGCCATCTTTAACCAGATTCCACTTTTTACAGGGAACACCCTCATCATCGTAGCCAACCAGCCCCATTGTGTTCGGCTGAATTTTATCAGCTACCAGATTGACGATTTTACTGCCATACTGGAAATTTTTCGACTTAAGTTTTTCCATCGACGCAAAACTCGTTCCGGCCAGATTGGCTTCGTAGCCCAATACGCGGTCGAGTTCGAGCGGGTGCCCCACTGATTCGTGAATGGTCAGGCCCAGATTCGACGGATCAAGAAGCATGTCGTATTTACCCGCCGGAACCGATTTTGCACTCAGTTTTTCTTTCGCCTGCATAGCCGCTGCGGTAGCGTCTTCAATCATGTTGTAGGCGTAGCGATACGTAGTCGGGCCGTTGGGGATCACAATTTTCTCAGCCGGGTTATCCGACAGATAGTCGTAACCCATCCCAATCGGCGCACTCAGCGCATCGCGCGATTTGAAGCGACCCGTTTGTTTATTGACCGCTGTAACCGTAAACGTGGGCCACATCCGATGCACGTCCTGATCAATGTAGGAACCATCGGTCGACGCAAAATATTTCTGCTCGTTCACGAAAAACAGGTTCGACGTAACGAACGATGCGCCATTTTTCAGAGCCGCGCCGTTCACTTCCATCAGCAAATCGATCTTCTCCTTAACCGGAATTTCGAAAGCGTTTTTCTTGATGGGTGTTTTCCAGGTTTTCTCCCCAACGCCTTTTTGCGGAGCCAGCACAACGGGTTCGAGCTGAATAATGGCGTTGGCTTTCGCCATATCGACGGCTTCTCTGGCACATTCGGCAATGCTTTCCGGTGTCATTAAGTTCGTTGAAGCAAATCCCCACGTACCATTCGCAATCACCCGAATACCAATACCATATGATTCCGAATTGACAATATTCTGCACCTTGTTTTCGCGCGTGAACAGATACTGCCGGAGGTACCGCCCGATACGCACATCAGCATACGTAGCACCCTTACTTTTGGCCGCGTTGAGTGCTACGTCGGCCAGTTGTTTTTTAGCCGCTACGTCGATACCCGGACTCAGCAAATCCTCGGCTGAAATCCGGTTTCCGGCTATTAATCCGGCAGGTAGCAACGTAGCGCTCATGCCCAGACCGGATAATTTTACAAAATCACGCCTTTTCATAGCATTGGTCAGGTTGTCAGGATGTTGAAGTCAATGTTTTTCATAAAGCTTCTTTTTACTGCTAGAACTATGCTCGTCCGCGATTGGATCGCGGACGAGCATCAGAAACTAACATCACTTATCGCCGGGGTGATAGATTTTTTCGGCGTGTTTATAGACGTCTTTTTTGTAGAAATAAATTTCTTTGTATTCGCCGTTGATATACCCTTTCACCTGATCGAGGTAATGTGGTGAATTCGGATCGGAGCTGGAACCGCCGGTCAGGATGGTTTTAGCCCGAAGCTTATCGCCAAACTCTACAGCAGCTACAAACGTATTGCCTGTGATGCCATACCGTTTGTGCGTCTTAGCGGCTTTCTTACTTACGTACGCATTCAGCGACCCCATAAATCCGGGCGTTGCCGGTACGCCCCAGCTCAGTTTATCGTCACTTGGATCTTTGTCAGGAATTCGTTGAAACCGGTTGTCCTGCCCCCAGGTTACCTGCCACGTACCAAATTCTTTTTCGAGGTCGGCCACAGCCTGCGCCAGTGCGGTAAGCTGTTCTGTCGCCGACAGAAATTCGGTGGTTAGAGCGGCACCGTTGGTCAATGAATATTGTTCTTCCGTTGTGGCCGGACGGGGTAATCGCGCCATATCGAGCTGGATTACTTTTTCGAGCCAGTGCACCGTCAACGTAGTGGCAATTGAGTTGGTGTCGGTCTTGAAATCCCACTTTTTCAATACGTCGATAGGTCCAGCCAGTTTCGAACGTAGCGAATCATTGGTTGTCGAATTGTAGGCCGCAACCAGAGTCGGCACGAACCGCTCACCGCTAGGCAGATACGTATCATGCGATGCTTTGATCACATCGTCCATCGTGGCGTTTTTCAACGGCGTCAGCACACGTACCGCATGAACGGCGCGGGGCGTATGACCATCGGGCAACATATAGGACGGCAGTTTATTCAGCATCGTCGTATCCAACGTACCGGCACCATACAACGGCGTTGAATTGCAATTCTGGAGCCAGCCATTGGCCGGGTTGATGTAATGCGGAATCTCGGTCAACTCATGTGTGCCCTGCCATTCCGTTGCCGACGTAGTGCCATCAACCGGACGTCGCCAATCGAGAAGTGGGTTTTTCTTTGGTACAAAATTGCCGTGCCAGTACGCAATGTTACCGTCTTTATCGGCATACACTACGTTGCTGCCCACCATTGCCCGCGCGTTGATGGCTTCCGTAAATTCGTTCAGGTTACGGGCTTTCATTTTGAGCCAGTGCATGCCCAGCAGTTCGATGTTTGGCTCGAAGGTTTTCAGCGTAATCCAGCGAGTAGCCGTGGCATACACAACCGGGCCGTGGTGCGTGCGATACGTAGTGAATTTCTTCGTCGCCCAACTATCACCTTTTTTGTACCGAAGCTCAATCGTCGTGCTATCGACAGGTTTCCAGCGCCCATCGTAGCGATACATGAACTTGCCTTTTTTCAATTCTACGTGTTCGGCATACAGGTCTTTCGCATCTGATAATGAAACCGGATGCATCCAGCCCAAAAACTCGTTGAATCCCTGAAAAATGCTGAATTGTCCAATAAACGGTGCACCGTACGAATTCAACCCTTCTTCACTAACCAATTGAATTTCAATACGTCCGTAATATTCAGCGTGCGGATTGATGAAGAGCATCGCTTTTTTGCTCTGCGTGCGCGATGGTGCTAACGCAAATCCATTGGAGCCATCGTTTTTAGGAGGTTCGGCTGTAAAACTTCGACTATTGACAACGGCTTGGGCAGCTTCTTTTCCGTAAAACGCTTTAAAATCGGCCTCGCTAACATTACTGCCACCCATAGCCGGTACGTTGTTCATCAGAATCGTCCACGGTTCCACGCGCGTCAGTAATTTGGGCTTTACGGCCGGATGCGTAATGAGGTAATAGTTGATACCAGCCGCATACCCGTCGCAGAGTTTTTTGAGCCAGTCGGGGGTTTTCTGATAGAGTTGAACGGCCTGTGCCGAATCAATGAACATCCGCGTCCAGAGGTCTTTATAGAGTGCGCTTTCGCCTTCGATTTCTGACGTTCGGCCCAATCGACCGATCAGCGAGGTTTCTACTTTCTCGAAAAACTCTTCGCATTGCACATACATCTCGCCAAACACGGCATCGGCATCTGTTTTGGCGTATACGTGCGGCACACCGTATTTATCTTTAACAATCTCAATGCCTTTGGCCCGCTTTTGCAGTTCCTTCGCTTCCTGCGCCGTAAAAGGCGATTGCGCAAAAACAGTACTGACACACAAACTAAAAGCGACCAGAAACAGGTATACTTTATGCTGCATTTCTCTATAATTCATACGATTACACGCTTATTTTTCTGACAGGATTCACAAGATTTCAATATTAATTTATTCTGTAAATCTTGTAAATCCTGTCAGAAAAATTACTGGCTATTACTTATAAATAGCGGTTGTTTCAAACAGGCTTGGCACCGTACGTGGGCTGTTTGGATTGGAGTTGATTTCGTTTTGCGAATAGATAAAACGACCGGGTAGCTGGCTGCCGTTGTTAGGTTTAAGTTTGATTCCCACGGCTTCACTACGTGTACGACGTTCATCATTCCAGCCAATGTGCTGGGCATAGAACGAAACGTACCGTTCTTCCAGAATCTCGCGCAGTAATGCATTGTTGGCCGTAATACCGTCTTTATTCTCAATGCCTCCCGCAGCAAAATCGGCCGCTACGTATGGGTCATATTTGTAGGTACCGGCCACCTTATACGTAGCGTGCAGATAGCCGCCCCCGTTCAGGAAACTACGATACGTATTCAGGTGACCCAGTGCTACGTCGAAGCCTTTGTTCGAACGTAACGCCATCTCGGCCAGCGTCAGAATATTCTCCTGATACGTAACAAGCGGGAAACTGGCATCGCGTGCAAAGAAACCCCGGTTAGCGGTTGTTGTCAACGTATTGGGCTCAATAACGCCGGGCGCATTCACGCCATTTTCGAGGTAGTAAAACTTAAAGCGAGCTGTTTCGTTGGTTTTCGAATTACCGCGATACGTAGCGGCTTTGGCCGGATTGAGCAACTCAGCATTATAAGCTCCTTCAGCGGTGATACTTCCCGCCCGAACGTTTGTCAATAAGCTGTACGTCTGGTTTTCGTTTACGCTGGCCGTTGTTCCGTGTGTAGCATACATCGAGTTGGCATACGTACTAACACCCCCCTGCGCTGCGGTGTAGGCATTATCGTACTGTTTTAAATCCAGATACAACCGCGCTTTCAACGTATTGGCCGTCTGTTTCCACTTCGTTACGTCGCCACTGAAGAAAATGTCGCGCGTGCTCACGGCACCGATACCTGATTCCAGATCGGCAATACCATCATTGAGCAACGCAATCAATTTCGGAATCAACTCAGCCTGCGATTCAAAACGCGGATTCGGATAATCGACCGTGTTGGATGTTTCTGAAAAAGGGACATCGCCCCATAGTTCGGAAGCTGTACCAATATTATGGGCTTGCATTACCTTGAGAATACCCGCCATAACCCGGTTGCCATTTTGGGTAGCTTTTGCCAGCGTCCGAACCGCATTTTTATTAACGCCCGTGTAAAACAGATTCCAGTCTTCGTCGAAGTTAGCGGCTGTGATCTGATATTGTCCCCACGTACCGAATTGCTGGAAAGCGCCAAATCCGTAGCCTGTCCAGACAATGGTAAGACGGCTGGCCATACCTTCCTCAGCGGCAATATGCGCAATCTGTGTACCCGTAAATGTATATTCGGCCGAAGCGTCAGTTGGGTTATTGGGGTCCTGGTTCATGTCAGAAACCAGCGATTCGCAGGAAAACGAAGCCAGCCCAACCAGCACCGAAAGAATGGTTTTATATCGACGTTTCATGATCTTTTTAATGGATGATGGGTAATGTGTTAAAAGCTTACCACCCCCAACCCCCTCCTAAAACAGGAGGGGGCTAAAAACCTCCGGGCGAAGCCCCCTCCTGTTTTAGGAGGGGGTTGGGGGGTGGTAAGCTTTTAACACATTACTCATAGATTAATAGTTGATTTTCAGGCTGAATACCAGCGATTTTGTGCTTGGATTGTTGAAGTAATCCACACCGCGCGCGTTACCCACACCCGATACGTTGGTTTCGGGGTCGATGCCCACGACTTTAGTCCAGAGAATTGGGTTACGTGCCGTTACGCCGAAGCTGACCGATTCCAGTCTGGTTTTCTTCCGGAACGTAGCTGAGTTGAGTACGTAGCCCAGCGAGATTTCCCGAATCCGGGTCCAGCTTCCATCGCGAACAAACTGTTCCACCAATTGCCCCGAGTGACCACCAATCGATGTATAGAACGACTGATCCTGAAGCACCGGGCCACCGCCGTAATCCCGTACATTACCGCGCAACGTAGTACCCGCTTTGAAGAGCGTTCCGGCATAGTTGTACATATCCTGTTGCAGTGTTACTTCATTGCCTACGTCGGCATACGTACCGAAGTTGACCAGCACACCGCGCGTACCTTCGTAGAAATCACCACCCTGAAAGGTTTCAAACAATACGTTGAGCGACAGTTTTTTATAGGAAAGATTCGTTCCGAAACCACCGCGCCAGTCGGGGTTTGGATCACCCACCACGCCCAACGTAGTGCTGAGTTTTGGGAAACCCGTTGGGGTCAAATCCATCGAGCCGTCATCTTTCCGTTGATACGTTCCGCCGTAGAAGGCAGAAAGTGCATCGCCTACGTGCGCCACCGTACTCATGGCACCACCCGTAAACGTAATGATTTCGGTACCGCCCAGATTGGTTACGCGGTTGCGGTTACGGCTCCAGTTGGCAAATACATTCCACTGAAAATCATCCTTTTGCAATACGTTCACATTGATATCAAGTTCCATCCCCTTGTTCTCCATGCTACCCGCGTTGGTGTATTTCTGGCTAAATCCAGTCGAACCCGCCGATGATACCTGTAGCAGCAAATCCCGAATCTGGTTCTGGTAATAGGTGTAGCCAATCGACACTTTGTTTTTGAAGAAGCGCAAGTCTGCACCGATTTCCCACTCGGTTTTACGTTCGGGCAAAAGGTTTGGGTCGCCCTGCGTAGCACTTTCTACGTAAGCACCACCGTAACCCGAGCCGGTCAGGTTGGTCGCCCAGCTACTGAATGACGCGCTGATGTACGGCGTCGTATTCCGATACGGTTCGGGCTGAATACCCACAATACCATACGATGCCCGCAGTTTACCAAACGACAGTGGTGTTGCCCGGAAAACAGGTAACTGGCTGAACTGCCACGCTACGTCGGTCGATGGGTAGTAGAATGTCGATTTTGACGCACTGCCGAACGTAGAACCCGACTCGGCAGCAATAGACCCATTTACAAATACCTGATTATAGAATCCCAGATTCAGGGTCGAGTACAAGCGGGCGGTCCGGCGGTGCGACTGCGAATTGTACGGATAGTTATTGACGGCTGTCGAGTTCGCGAAGTTTGGTGGGGCTTCTTCCAGAATGAAACCATTCATCTGACCACCTAAACTGTTGTATTTCCGATCGTTGATGTTGAAACCGGCAATCAGTGTACTCGTTATGTTTTCGTTAATATCCTTGCTGGCCCGACCAATTACGTCGAGGTTCATCTCGGTTTCAGAAATGATTTGCTGTTCATACTGACCAGCTCCCGAGTTCACAACCGACGAAACCGGATTGTTCGTAACCCGACGGTCATTGAACGTATCGATACCTCCGCGAGCGGTGATGCTGAACCAGTCTTTCGGTGTAATAACCAGTTCCGTATTCATAATCAGTCGGTCAACTTCGGTCAGGTTGGTCAACTCGTTGATTGTCCAGAGCGGGTCGTTATAGCTTGGATTGGCCGATGCACCCAGATAGTTCCGGTACGAGCGTTGACGGTTGCGGATACCAGCCGCCGTTGGCGATGCGAAGTACGAACCTTTCCAGTAACGGCTGTCGAAATCGGGCGACGAACGTAGCATACCGATGTATACGCCACTGGTGTTATCACCTTTCTGAATCCGATTCGACGTAGTACGAACGTAGTTGGCATTGGCCGACGCCCGAACGATTTCGTTGAACTGACGTACCGAGTTAAAGCGAACCGAGCTACGTTTGTAATCACTCTGACCCGCGAAAATGCCCTGCTGCGCCAGATTTCCGAAACTCAGGTAAAAATTACCTTTATCATTACCACCGCTGACACTCAGGTTGTTGTCAAGATACGTTCCGGTGCGGAACACAGCATCCTTTCTGGCTTCATTGTACGTTTCGCGCGAGTTTTTCGTAACAATCGGATAGAACGTTTTGCCCTGATACGATTCAAAACGGGCACCGTTCATGTTCAGTGCATCTTCGGCACCAGAGCGATTTGCAATTTTATCCCCCCACGAATACTGCGTAGTTGCGTTAAAAATTCCATTGGAACCTTGCCCATACGCTTCCTGCAATGGGTGTATTACGTTGACTTTATCGAACGAAGCCGTAGAGGTAAAGCTGACATTAAGTTTGTTATCATTCGCGCCCCGTTTGGTGGTAATCACGATAACCCCGTTAGCGGCTCTTGAACCCCATAAACCAGCCGCTGAGGCACCTTTCAGCACCTGCATACTGGCAATGTCTTCGGGGTTGATGTCGTTGAGCCGTGACTGTTGCGCTACGCCCGACCGGGAATCACCAGACGTACTATTGCTCATCGGCACGCCATCGATAATAATCAGCGGCTGGTTCGAGCCGGTAATGGTGTTCTGACCACGAATCTGGATATACGAACCAGCACCCGGATCACCGGTAGAGCGCGCAATCATGACACCAGCCGCTTTACCCGCTAAGCCATTGATAACGCCCGTTTCGCCCGACCGTTTGATATCTTCGGCTTTGATGGTCGAAGCCGTAGAGCCAAGCCGGTCTTTTTCTTCCTTAAAACCGAGCGCCGTTACAACCACTTCGTTCAACACTTTCGAATCGGGCGCTAGCGTAACGTTAATGGTAGTCTGTGTGCCAACCTGAACCTCCTGTGATACGTAACCGAGGAACGAAAAGATAAGCGTGCTTTCGGGCGAGGGAACAGTGATCGAATAATTGCCTTCTGCATCGGTGGTTGTACCGGTCGTCGTGCCTTTTACCGAAATATTTACCCCCGGCATACCCATTCGGTCTTCCTGTGCCGTTACGCGTCCTTTTATCGTAACCGCAGCCCGACTGTTGGTCAATGTCAATGGGCGGGCACGTAGCAGACGGGTTTCAAGCCTATTTTCATTTTTCAGGCGAGTACCGTCGTTTTCATCCTTACCAACCGGTCGGCTCCAGGCGCCGGTCGGGGCAATTAGCGAAGCCGAAACCGCCAGATACGCCAGGGCTCGGATTCTTTTCTGTAACAATAGGCTCATTGCGGTAATCAGTTATAGCAGGTTGTATTTATAAAAAAGTGTTCCGGGATGATACCCCGTCGAGTGTAATTCAGGAAAGAGTAATTGACGATGTAATTGCTACGTCCCTATCAGTCAAAAGCTACCCGAAATCAGGAATATCGAAGCGGCTATTTTTAGCAACTGTTCAATGTTACGTGTCGACAGGGCAGCCGTTGAATCATTACTGGCTTCTTCTTCCTGATCCATATAGTTTCGGATCAAATCGTCCAGATTTTCTTGCGCGAGCAACTTCATAAAGACCTCCAGTTCGGCATCGGTTGCCTGATTGCTGAGATAGCGTTTCAGCAGGGTTTCCAGAATTCTGCGCTCGTTCATCGGATTTTTTGGTTTATATCCAGAAGACAACCGAGCTATTGGGGAAGGGCACCCCTTTTTATAAATAAAATTTTGTATTATCTGTTTTTAGACAAATAAACTATTGATAATAAAATAAAGTACAATATTTTACAATTAAATTTCTATCTATATACAAAAAATTAACGTCTGACATTCTTCGATATATATCGAAAGAATGTCAGACGTTAGGCGAAAAATCAAGCTTAGTTAATCTGGCTACAGCTTATTCATATTGATATCGAACCGGCCTTCTGTAATCTTCACAATCTCCTTATTCACAGAAAATTGACCATCAAATTCGAAGGTTCCGGAAACAATCCGGTTGGTGGTATCCAGACGCGTAATGACGACTTTGCCCGGAGTTGACTCCATTGAGTTAAAAAGTCGGAACTGGTTATCGTAATAAATAGCAAAGGGGTCGTCATAGCGGTTTCGCAACGTATTGGTGCCCATTACTCCTTTAGTCAGTGTTAATTGTACGCGGTCTTTAGAGCTAGCATTCGTATGAATGAATAAATAGAACGTAGTGGGGCTTAACTGCCTGTATTCCACTTCTATTGCCTTGGCGGCTGGCTCCTGATCGTTACGTATTCCATTAGCGATCCAGGTCTTGCCATTGATTTTGCAACCAAACGTATTGAGTCCTTCTGTAGTTGGTGCCGGCAACGGATCTTCTTTCGATTTACAACTATTGGCGATAAAAAATCCCCATGCAACCAGCAGCAATGATTTCAGGAAATGATTCATACAGAAAAAGTTAACGCCCAGAATTTCTTTTACGTAATGCCGATTAACCGTTACATAACACGATAAATGCATGAAGTCAAAACGTTTACCCTATGCATCTGGAATTTATCATAAAAAGTAAATTTGACCGACTCGAAGCTTCCTGATTTCGTTATAGATTTACAGCCAATCAACCGATATACATAGTATAAACTCAACTGTATACGTAATGCGCTTTCTTTTCAGGTTTTCCGCTACGTTCGTTCTGTTTGTGATGCTGATTCAAGGGTGTAAGCCAAGCCAGCCCGAACCTGTTACGCAAGTCCAGAACCCCAGCGATTCGCTACCAACAACCACAAACCTGAATGACTCCCTCATAAAGGTTATGATTCCTGACTTTGCGGCTGTTATCAAAGCTTCTGTAACGCCCAGAGGGAAACTGGATCGCATTACTACTACGTATACGCAGGGAAATCCGACTAGTCTTACAATGAATCTCCTCTACGATGCCAGGCAGCGAATTATTGGTCGGACCGTACTCGATTCACCCTCTAAAGGCGTAGACAATGCGGTGATTTACGAGTATAAAAATGATAAGCCCTACCGAACGTTCACCAAATTAATCCAGTCGGGTAGCACTTTATTCTATTTTATGGATGAAATGGTATACGATGCGAAAGGTCGTCATAGTGCCCAGTTATCGTACCGTGTGGAACTGGATGGGCAAGCGCGTATACTGGAACGTAACGTCCTTATTTACGACTCCGCCAATCGATTGATCGAAGTCAAAGACCCAAACGGCTATCACGTCGGCCAGCTTTTTGACTATTCAGGTAGCAACATGACACTCCTTAGCCATAAGTATGCGAATGGCACGATTTCCAACGTACAAACAGAGTACCAGTATGACAACAAGCCCAACGTAATGAAAGGTGTTAACTGGACATTGAATCTGGATTATATTCACCAGAATCTGAGTAACAATAACCTGATCAGTCGAACATTTACCGATAAACTAACCATCCCACAGCCAACCAATTACACGCCCAAATACGATGCCCAAAATCGAATGATTCGCCGAAGTTATACCTCATCGTTGAGCCTTGTGACAGAATCGTATTTCTTCAAAGATTGATACGTAGCGGTTTATATTTTTACCCCCCCTCCTGTTTTAGGAAGGGGTTGGGGGTGGTAAGACTCCACTAATACGCTACCTGCTCATCCTAGACACGCTTTTCATAACAATATCGTCAATTCAGAAAACTGGATACGTTTTCCCACTATCTTTGCCGCGTCATGAAGAATGCGCTGATTTATGTTCTCCTCATTGCTACGTTGCTCCCAACGGTGAGCCAGTGGGGAACGATCGCGTATTATCACGCCAATAAGGAGTACATTGCCCGTGTTCTTTGCCAGAACCGGAGCAAACCCGAACTCCATTGCGACGGCCAATGCTATCTGGCCAAAAAGCTGAAAACGCAGCAGGACAAACAGGATAAAGAAACGACTGAACGTGTACAAAACAGTCCGGTTCTGCAACTGTTCTGCGAAACCAATGCTCCCTTTCAGTTTTCGGTCGTTTCGATTGACCAGTCGCTGGCGGATTTACCTGCGTATCGTTTCCCCTCCTATTCGACTCCATTAACGGGTCTGTTTCGTCCTCCACAAGTTTAGGTCTACTTCTCAGGCAGGCATAGCTCCTGTTTGCCCAATCCAGTCCCACGTAAAAGCGTCTGGGATGGTATTTCATTTTTCTTGACCTAAATTATACATTTCGTGAAACTTTATAAGTTACTCACAGCCATCATGTTATGGACTGTGACATCGCTACACATATATACTTATGCGCAATCGGCAGAAAAAGGATTGGTATTCGACGCGCAAACCAAAGAACCGATTCCGGGCGTAACCATTCGATGGGCCAATGAGAAAACCGGGGTTATTTCGGACGCAAACGGTCGCTTTGCTTTAACCGGCACTACGTCGGAAGTTACGATTTCGGCAGTGGGTTATCGGCAGCAACACGTAACGGTAACCGCCGGGCAGCTGCTACGTATCGCACTCGAACCCTCCGTCGAAGATTTACAAACGGTCGTCGTAACGGGCAACCGGGAAGCCGCACTACGTACCGAGACGCCCATTGCTATCTCTAAACTGTCGCCAAAGCTGATCAACGAAACAAAACCGACGAGCATTTATGAGGTGATCAACAAAACGCCGGGCGTGCTGATGGTGAACCTGAACAACGAGCAGCACATGATGGCAATACGTCAGCCGATGACTACCAACGCTTATTTCCTTTATCTGGAAGATGGCGTTCCGGTTCGGCCAATGGGTGTGTTCAACCACAATGCGCTGCTCGAAATGAATCAGTTTACAGTCAGTTCCATTGAGGTTGTCAAGGGGCCGGTTTCGTCTATTTACGGGCCTGAAGCAGTGGGTGGTGCCGTTAATTTTATTACCCAGCGACCAACCGCCGTGCCAACCGCCCGCGTCGGCATTCAGCTCGACCAGTGGGGATATCAGCGACTCCAGTTTGGGGCTGGGGCTCAGAAAGGGAAATTCGGTATCTATCTTGGTGGCTTCCTCTCGCGGCAACGTGATTCCTGGATGGCAAGCTCCGATTACAAAAAATCGTCGTATTTCACCCGGCTCGAATACGCTTTTACGCCTAAAACCCGACTCGCAGGTACGTTGTCGTATAATGATTACGATTCGCAAACCAGCGGCAGTGTCGACAGTACGTCGTTTTTTGCTCGCCAATACGTTAGCACAACCGATTTTACGTATCGGAAAACGTTTTCGCTACGTAGTCGGCTCACGCTTGAGCATACCTGGCAAAATGGCTCCGAATCGTTTATTACGGGTTTCATACGTAACAACAGCATAGGTCAGAATCCAACCTACGCCATTCGCTGGACATCGGGTGCATCGACCGCTACTGGGCAGATTAACAGCAACGATTTCAAGAGTTATGGGTTCATTGCCCAGCACACGCAGCGATTCAGTTTTCTGAGCAGTAAACTCACGGCTGGGGCAACACTTGATCTCTCGCCCAATACGTATTACGCTTATCAGACCGAACTAGCTGCTGAGTTGCGACCCGACAAAAAATCGGTAGCGAAATACACCCAACTCCGCGAACGACCTGATTTACAGATCGCTAATTATCAAGCACATATCCACAACACGGCGGCTTATCTGCAATACGATTTTGAACCGCTACCTAAATTACAGTTATCGGCTGGCCTACGTTACGACCGGATGGCGTTCGACTACACTAACGGGCTGGACAACAACACCGGAGAGCGTATTTACAGTCAGGCAACTCCCAAAATCGGTGCTACGTATGATTTGGGGAACGGTAAGGGGCTGTATGCCAACTATGCCAAAGGCTTTTCGCCCCCGGCCCTTACGTCTATTTTCCAGAAACGTAGCACGCCAACGCCCTCCGGCGATCTATTCTATTACAACCTGCAACCCGCCCGATTCGACAATATGGAACTCGGCGGCTGGGCGTCGTTACTGAACAACAAAGTGTATATCGATGGTGCTATTTATCAGATGAACGGCACGAACGAACTGCTCAACATCCGCCTGCCCGACAATTCGTTTGACTACCAATCGGCCGGGCGGACGTTGCACCGGGGGATCGAATTAGGCGTTACGTATCGCCCATCGAAACAGGTGTTTTTCCGGGCTGGCGGTACCCATGCTATTCACCGGTTTGTTGAGTTCACCCTTAGCCAGCGCGCGTCCGATGCGGTTCAGAACGTGAACGGAAAAGACATGCCGTCGGCCCCGCGCTGGCTCTGGAACACCGAAATCAGTTACTATCCAAGCTGGCTTAAAAACTTCCG
The DNA here is from genome assembly GCF_054776875.1 of Spirosoma daeguense. NCBI lineage: Bacteria > Pseudomonadati > Bacteroidota > Cytophagia > Cytophagales > Cytophagaceae > Spirosoma > Spirosoma daeguense. The sequence goes on along the minus strand of NZ_BAAHBF010000008.1, from coordinate 413,216 downwards.
CACGTCGCTGGAATGGCAGCACGTTTCAGGCTGGTTTCAGAATCAGACCAACACGGTTAGCTATGGCGGCTACGATTTTGCCAACGTTCGGGTTGGGTATCAGTGGAAGGGTATTGAACTGTTTTCCAACGTACTTAACGTAACGAATGCGCTCTTCGCTACCAACGCCACACGCGGTAACAACGCTACCGACCGCACTACGTACAATCCGGCGGCTCCCCGCACATTTGTGTTTGGCATTCAATATGAATTCTCTGGTAAATAAGGTTTCTAATCGCACGCATTCATCATGATTTACGCATTGTTATTTCCAATATTAATCTGGCTGTCAGGTTTCCAGCCCGTAGCTGAAACGCAGGTTTCTGACCCAAAAATGACCAGCGCGGTTCCCCGGCTGACAAGCGATGCAAGCGGCAATCCGCTGTTAAGCTGGGTAGAACTTGACGACGAGAGAAAAGGTGCTTTTTACTACGCTATCTCTACCGATGGCGGGCAGACGTTTGGCGAAAAAATTCGTGTAAAAGCGCCTGCAAATCTGTCGTCCCATGCGGAAGGGATGCCCAAGATTGCCGTTAAAAATGACGGTACGTTACTGGCTGTTTTCGAAGTGCCTCGCCCCACCGAATCATCGCGGTTTGCGGGTGATTTGCTGTATACGATGTCGACCGATAACGGAAAAACCTGGGCCGAACCAAAGCCGGTTTATCAGGATGCGTCGCCCGGCAAAAGTCATTCCTTCGCCGATATAACCCGGTTGTCCAACGGCGAAATTGGCGTTGTCTGGCTCGATGAGAAACTAGCGGGCCGGGAAGGACGGCCAGTGGTTTTTGCCCAAACTTCGCCCGGTAAAGGGTTTGGCGCTGCGGTTCAGGTCGATGATAATGCCTGCCAATGCTGCCGAACAAACCTGTTTATCGACGCGAAAAAAGCCATTCACATTACGTATCGCGATTTATTCCCATCGGGTAAAACAAATGAACCAGCCTCGCGCGACATCAGTACAGCCGTATCGACCGATGGTGGGAAAACGTTCAGCAAACCACAATCTGTGTTTACCGACAATTGGCAAATAAATGCCTGTCCACATGCGGGCCCATCGGTAGCGGCTCTCGGCAACGACGTGTTGATAAGCTGGTTTTCGGGGAAAGAAAATGCGGCTGGTATCCGGCTGGCCCGGTTAGGCTCCGACAAACTGGTTGATGGCGTAATGACCAATCGGGCGAAACACCCGCAGATAGCCAATGTCGGTGGCAAACTAGTCTGGCTTTGGGATGAATCGATCTCGAAAGATGGCTCTGGCGAAATGGGTTCGTTTGGGCAACGTATCGGTATGCGCGTCGTAAATGGACAGACGAGCGGCTCCACTCAATACCTGACGCCCGAAACCGTTGACGCTACGTATCCAACCCTCATCTCAGTAAAAAACGGCATGCTCATCGCTTACGAACAAACGGCTGATAAACAGAAGCCTGTTATCATTGTTCGGCGGGTCGATACGTTTTAACGTCTTTACCGTTTCCGTCATCTGCACTATCTTTGAGTACGTATCGATTACCGAACACGAGGTATCATGAAAAGAATTTTAACTGTCTTTCTGTTTCTATTCGTTTTTGGCGTTGTGAATGCGCAAAATACGGGTTCCGTTACGTTATCGTTTTCGAACGTAGTGGGGCAGGATAACGTAGTGCTGAAAGACAAACAATTCACGACGCCCAACGGCGAACAATTCACGATTACGCGGCTACAATACTACGTCAGCAACATTCGCTTTGTTCGTAAAGACGGTTCCGAATATGTAGTACCGCAGGACGAAAGTTATTTTCTGATTCGGGAAAATGTTCCGGCAACCAAACAGATTCGACTCAACAATATTCCGGTTGATACGTATACAGCTGTTCGGTTTCTGATTGGTGTCGATAGCTTGCGTAGTACGTCGGATGTGGGTTTGCGCAAAGGCTGTCTGGATGTGGGGGGTGATGGGAAAGATATGTATTGGGCCTGGAATTCCGGCTATATTTTTATAAAACTGGAAGGGACGTCTCCACAAGCGCCGGTTACGGCACAGCGGCCCAACCACGAATTCATGTATCACATTGGTCTGTTTGGCGGTATGGGCGCCAGACAGACCCTAAATAACCTCCGAACAGCTACCGTTGAGTTTAGCAACGCGATGGTGCAGGTGAAAAAGGGCAAAGGCATTGCGGTTGGTATCCGGGCCGATCTGAATCAGTTTTTCGGTGGTGCTACGTCGATAAGTTTTGCGCAGAATCCGGTGGTCATGGCCAGCCCGTTCTCGCAGAAAATTGCCGATAATTACCAGTCGATGTTTTCGTTTGCGGGAATTTTACCGAATCTGGATACGTCAGCCCCAAAATCGGCGTTGGAAATGAATTGATTGTGAAGGTCATGAAGGTAAAAATCACGATACTCGTTACGTCGGTCGCTTTTTTTGCAATAGCCGTCTTCTTTTCGGCCAACCCAAAAGCGCCCCTTTTCCACGTACCGTCTCACTTTCCAAAGCCGGTTTATCCATTCAACAAAAATCCGCTGACCGAATCCGGAATCGAGTTAGGCAAAACCCTGTTTTACGACGCTCTGCTATCGAAAGATAACACCATCAGTTGCGGCAGTTGCCACCAGCAGGCATCAGGTTTCACGCAGCACGGCCATGCGCTCAGCCACGGCATCAACGATTTATTGACGAAACGTAATGCGATGCCGCTGGCAAATCTGGCCTGGTCGCGGCATTTCGGTTGGGATGGTGGCGTTCACGATCTGGATTTATTTCCAATGGTGCCGATTCAGAATGAGGCCGAAATGGATGAATCGCTGCCGAATATTCTGGAGAAGCTTCGCAAAACGCGCGAATATCCGGTCCTGTTTACGAAGGCGTTCGGTAGTCCCGAAATCAATACCGAACGTTTTCTGAAAGCACTTTCGCAGTTTATGCTGACGATGGTTTCGGCCAGTTCACGCTACGACAGGGCGGTACTGAATGAAGGCGCTACGTTTACCCCCGCCGAACGGGCTGGCTGGATACTGGTTGAACGAAAATGCAGCGGCTGCCATCCAGAACCATTATTTACCGATTTCTCATTCCGAAACAACGGGCTCGCCAAAACGGTAAACGAAGATCAGGGGCATTACGACATCACGCTGAAACCGGAAGACTTATACAAGTTTAAAGTGCCGACACTGCGCAACGTAGCCGTAACGGCTCCGTATATGCACGATGGTCGTTTTGCTACGTTGGAAGAAGTCGTAGCGCACTACGGATCAGGCATTCAGCATCATGAAACGCTAGATCATCTGCTGAAAAAAGACCGCGAAACAGGTATTATCGGCATCTCACTCACGCCAACCGAACAGGCTAACATCGTGGCCTTTTTGCATACGCTGACCGACGATTCATTTTTGCAGGATCAGCGTTTTGCCGAATCGACGATGATGACTATGGTTCCAGTTGCTCCGGCCGTTGCCCCTGCTGCTGGCAACGTAGAATCACCCATCTTACCCGCACCAACACCTGCCACCAAAGCTCCGGAATGGCCCGAAGTGCTACCCGTGACCGATGCCAGTCTGCAAGCGGGTTTCAACAACGTACTGACCAATTATTCGGCCATTAAAAATGCGTTGGCTCAGAACGATAGCGTACAGGCCAGTCAGGCAGCCAATCGGATGGTGAGCGATTTGTCGGGGCTTAACGCAACCCTGCTAACGGCGCAGCAGAAGATGTATTTCGATATTCTCTACAACAAACTTCTGTTCGACGCCCGGCACATTTACGACGCAAAGCATGTGTACGGTATCAAGCTGATTATGCACCAGCGCGACCATTTCGGTGATTTGTCGAAAAGTTTGTATTCGCTGGTACGTACGCTGAAGTTGAATGCAAAGCCGATGCTTTATCATTTCTGTCCGGGAGCCAATCAGAATCGCGGAGGGTACTGGCTTAGTAATCCAAACGATACGAATAATCCGTATGTAGAGCGACACGGTGCTACGTGCAATCAGCTGATGAGCGTGATTTTCGATTAGCCAGCCGATTTATTGGTCGTGCAACGAACCGTATCGAGGCAACTATCGCCCTATATTTGGTGTTCGGCACGTACAAACCAACGAAGTACGTTACCTCAGGCTTTTTTTGACCAATCGACTACCAGCGTCAGTATGCGAATTTTAATTGTTGAAGATGAATGGGAAGTGGCTTCGCTCATTAAAAGTGGCCTGGAAGAATACGACTTTACGGCCGATACAGCGGGCAACGCCATGGAAGCGCACCAGCAACTCGCCGAGCATGAATATGACGTCGTAATTCTGGACGTTAACCTCCCGGTTATCAGCGGCTTCGATCTTTGCCGGATGATACGTAACAAGTACGAATCATTGCCCATTCTGATGCTGACCGCGTTTGGCAGCACCGACAATAAACTGGAAGGTTTCGATGCGGGGGCCGACGATTATCTGGTAAAACCGTTTGAGTTTCGTGAGCTGGTGGCCCGATTACGTGCCCTCAACCGACGTAGTGGTCACGTAGCGGTCGAGTCTACAGTCTTAAAAATTGCCGATCTCGAATTCAATCAACAAAGCAAAGCGGTAAAACGGGGGAACCACAAGATTCTGCTGACGGCGCGCGAGCTGGCGTTGCTCGAGTTTTTCATGAAAAATCAGAATAAGGCGCTTAGCCGGAATGAAATCATGGAACACGTCTGGGATCTGAATTTCGATACGGGTACCAACGTAGTGGATGTGTATGTGAATTACCTGCGCCGAAAAATCGACAAAGATTTTTCGCCAAAACTCATCTACACCATCAGCGGAATTGGCTACATCATGCAGGCATCCGAACAATAACTCATGAAAATACGCACCCGACTTTCTTTTACGTTTGTGGGCGTAGTGGCAACTATTCTGCTGCTGTTTTCATTTGTTGTGTTTGCTACGGCCGAGTATTTCCGGCAGCGAGATTTTTACCTGCGCCTGAGCGACAAGGCCAAAACCATTGCCCGGCTTTATCTCGATGAAGAAAAAATCGACACAAATCTGCTGCATATCATTGAGCGAAATAACCTGACGGCATTGCCCAAAGAGCAGATCAATATTTACGACCCACAGGGCCGACGAGTTTATTCAACGCAGGCCAATGATATTGTTAAACAGGAAATACTGAACCGGATTCGGCAAAAAAAAGAGATATTTCTCCGGCAGAATAAAGTTGAAATCGTTGGGTTTCTGTATCAGCATAATCAGCAACAATACATTCTGGTTGCGTCGGCCTATGATCAGTATGGCATTGAGGAAATTGGCCATCTAGGTACAATTATGGTCGTTGGGCTGATTTGCAGTCTGGCTTTGGTTGGGGCAGTCGGCTGGGCGTTTTCGGGACGGTCGCTACGTCCTATTTCGAACGTTATCCGTGAGGTCGACCAGATTACGGCCTCGAACCTGAACCAACGATTAACCATTGGCAAAGAGCAGGACGAACTGGCGCAACTTGCCCGTACGTTCAACCTCATGCTCGACCGGGTGCAGGAAGCGTTTGAAGTACAGCGAAATTTCGTAGCCAATGCGTCGCATGAACTACGTACTCCTCTGACTATTATTACGGGCCAGATTGAAGTAACGCTCCTGAAACCACGTACCGTTGCCGAACACGAAGCCAAATGGAGAGCTGCACTCGATGTGATTCAGCGCATGAACAAACTAACCAATAACCTCCTGAACCTCACACAGGTAAGCCTCGATGCAACGCCTTTAAAATTCAGCGGAGTAGCTATTGACGAAGTGATTTATCAGGCGGCTCAGATGCTTATGAATCATCAGGCCGAGTATTCGGTTGTGTTTGCGTTCGATGGCGAAATGGAAATAATTCAACCCTCGCTGACCATTCCCGGAAATAAATCGCTGCTGTACTCAGCCTTCTTTAATCTTATGGAAAATGGCTGTAAGTTTTCCCCGAACAAGCAGGTTCACGTAACGCTGAGAGCAAGCAAAAAATGGATAACGGTACAGTTTAAAGACGAAGGCGTTGGCATTGCCGAAGCAGACATTAAAAGCATCTATGAGCCTTTTTTTCGGGCACAGAATGTCAAACGTATTCAGGGGCACGGCGTTGGGCTACCACTAACGTATCGAATCGTTCAGTTTCATCGTGGCCAGATCAGCGTTATATCCGAATTAAACAAAGGCACTACGTTCACGGTGCGGCTTCCGAAGACGTTCTAATCGTTTTCTAATCAACTTCTAATTATCCTCTCATTATCTTCTAACGAGCCCCTAATTAATTGAGGAGTTGTATTTATGAACTTTGTTATCTAAGAACCGCACCATGCGTTCTTCTCAACACGTTTTGCGCTATGGATAACAACTTAAGTGGAAATGGCAGAACCAGCAGGTACGTTAACTGGCTGACAATCTGGGGATTCGTTTTCTGTTGTATCGCGTTTAATCTGTACTTCGATAATCGTCAGAATAAAAACGAATATCGGGCGCAGTATGAAAATGAAAGCCAGCGGGCCGATTCTTTATACAAAGAAACGCTTCGGCTGGAGCAACGACTACAGGAAGCCGAATCTAATTCGACAACTAAAATTTCAACGCGACAATCAGTACAAAACCAGCAAAAACCGGTCGCCCGCGAATTGTAATCTTTTCGAACGAATAAAGCCCTGCTATATAGGTGATGCTTGCCCGATGAGACTATGACGGTGAAATATATTACTTTATAGCAGGCACAAACTGGGATTGATGAACAATGTAAAATGAGTAGTGAAAAGCCCAGTCGGATGATTTACTCAACGGAAAAATGCCCCATTATCATTCTACATTGTTCATTAGCCAGCTCTTAGCAAACTAGTACTCAACGACAAATACAACTCCATTAACGTGGATTTCAAGATGAACATACCAAAGACTATAAATTCCAGCAATCTCATGGGCGACTTCCGGGGCGGAGCAATTTCGTTTCTGGTGGCCGTACCATTGTGTCTGGGCATCGCGCTGGCATCCGGAGCCCCACTTTTCGCGGGCATTATTGCCGGCATTGTCGGTGGCATTGTTGTCGGCCTATTTAGCCGTTCGGCGGTTAGTATTTCTGGCCCCGAAGCTGGGCTTATTGTGGTTACGTTAGGAGCCATTCAGGCTTTAGGATCATTTCCTGCTTTTTTGCTGGCTACGTGTATTGCCGGACTAATTCAAATTGGTTTGGGTTTTGCACGGGCGGGTATAATCAGTAATTTCTTTCCCTCGTCGGTTATCAAAGGTATGCTAGCAGGTATCGGTATTATGCTGATTATAAAGCAACTACCACACCTTGTTGGGTATGATGCCGATGCCGCCGAAGATATGGCACTTTTTCAGCCTGATGGCTTTAACCTTAATGAGCAGCTTCGAATGGCAATGGGTCAATTTAGCCTTGTGGCCGTGTTGATCACTATTGTCTCATTGACAATCTTTGTTATTTGGGAACAATCAGCCTCCCGTAAGTGGGCGCTGGTGAAAAATGTACCGGCTGCTCTGATCGTGGTTGTGCTTGGCATTACCATCAATGAAGTGGTAAAATTAATGGCACCAACATGGGCGCTTTCAGGCAATCATCTGGTACAGTTACCGGTTCCGGAAAGTCTGGCTGGTTTTGCCCAACTCATCACTCTGCCCGATTTTTCCCAGTGGAACAATCCGCTGGTTTATACATCGGCCGTGTCGATTGCGCTGGTTGCCAGTCTGGAAGCCTTACTTGCCATTGAAGCGTCGGATGAACTGGACCCGCTGAAACGGAAAACACCAGCCAATCACGAACTGAAAGCACAGGGTATTGGCAATATGCTAAGTGGTTTGCTGGGTGGTATTCCGCTTACGTCGGTTATTGTACGTAGCTCGGTAAGTATCAACGCAGGGGCACGTACCAAAATAGCCGCACTCGTTCACGGTACGTTGTTGCTGGTTTGTGTGATCACCCTTCCTACACTACTAAACAAAATGCCCTGGGCCAGTCTGGCATCTATTCTGCTGGTAACGGGCTATAAACTGGCGCGCATCGATGTGTTCAAAACCACATTTGCCGAAGGCCCTTCCCGATTTATTCCGTTTGTTGTGACCGTACTGGCGGTTGTGATGACAGACCTGTTAACGGGTATTGGTATTGGTCTGGTTACGGGGATATTCTTTATTCTTCGCGAAAACTATCGCAATACACACCATATCCAGTCTGACTGGAACAACGATATCAAGCGTATCCACGTAAGCCTGGGCGACCACGTATCGTTTCTGAGTAAAGCCAAAATGGTAAAATTACTGAAGAGCGTTCCTGATAATTCTATTCTGGAAATTGACGGTAGCAGCTCAACCTACATCGACGCCGACGTAGTACAGGCAATTCAGAACTTTGGTATTTCAGCTAAAGCACGGAATATCGAGCTTATTTTCCTGCCAAGCCCATCCACCGATCAGGCACCTATTTATACGTCGAAGGAGTTGTTCAACAATTACCGACGTAACGGTTCGCAGGTTAAGACTCAGCTACACACAACAATCATCAGCGGTTAGGCAGTCTGCTACGTATCAACGTAACAGAACTAATCTAAAAGCCGGAAGTACTCAATCAGTTAAGACGATGATTGACAACATTTTTAACGTGAATTCGGGGTTAGTCGTGGCCGCGTAGTGCCAGGTGATCTTTCCCGTCTGATGCTGTCCAAATGTGTGATGATCACCAACTAACTCACTGAAAAACAAATCTAACCTCGAGTTTACGTTAAAAAATTCAGGCCGTCGATATGAACGAAATGCTCATATCGACGGCCTGAATTTTTTAACGAGATAATTTAATAATGAAGGTTGTCTCAGACAGCATCCTGCTGTCAGTCTGCCGAATGGTTTGGCTAGCTCAGACAGCAAGATGCTGTCTGAGACAATCTTGTCACTGGACTAACTCTTCTATCTGCTTCTTGTTGACATACTTCTGTAGAAAGTCTTTCTTATTGTCCCGGTAGGAAGAAACGGCGCCCATTTTGTATAAGCAGAAGATATAAATCCAGGCCAGATCGAGTTGAAAAGGAAGAAATCCAGCGCGGGCACTGCTCGGATACAGGTGGTGGTTATTATGCCATTCGCCAGCAAAAAGGCCCGGACGCATCTGATTTACGGAAAGATTACGCCGGTCAAAATCAATACCATCTACGTGTTGTTCTTCTCCTTTCCCGTGCCCCGTATAGTTAAAGGCACGTACTAGAACAAACCAGAACAAAGCGCCTGTAAATGCAGCACAGGCCAGTCCAGGGCCACCCATCAGGAAAAAAGCAGTAAACCAGAATGACCAGTTCAGCAGCCATAACCCAACCGTGTAAAACGGAGAAGCAACCGAACCCCATTTCTGGTAGGCCGAATAACTATTAACCCAAACGCCGGTATGTTTTAAAAAATTGGCGGTCTTTGCGTATTCATCTTCGGTTAAATCTTTGGCAATACTCTGGTGATTTACGTCCGATAACATACAGTACCAAAAACCTCCTCTGGCATTATAAGGGTCACCGGGCTCATCCGATTTAGAGTGATGAACGTGGTGCGATACCACGTAAATCTCTTCGGGAAAGGTTTTTAAGACAAGGTTCTGGGTGATAAATCGCCAGATGGGATGGCTGAACGTATAAGCTTTATGCGTACAATACCGGTGAAACCAGATTGTTGCGTGCGTACTCATGATAATCATGCCGTACACGATGCCAAAGGCAAGCAGCGGAAAAGAAAAGTATTTAAAAAAAGCTAACAAAACGAACGGAGCCAGACAAGCGGCCATCAGCCAGCTTATTCCGGAAATCCAGTTCTTTTTGTCGGCAAAAATATTAATTCTGGAAAAGGCTTCCTGATAGAGTTCTTTGGTTGTCGGAACAATTAATTCGCCATTTTGATCACTCCACCCATAAGATGGTACTTGAAGAACTCTGTCAATAAACGCCATAAAAGAAAAGATGATAATTTTTAAATGTGAATAACCGCTAAAACCTACCTAATCACTTTGTATATACGCTTGCTTATACTAGTACAGATTGATTAGTGATTGAGGGAGGGAGTTCTGCCTAAATCGGCTGTTTTATATAGTTAGAACGTGACCCATAGAATCTAATTGCCCATAACGCTCTTCTTCACAAGAACTTAATACAGGCTAATCAGCAGCAATATACATCTTAATATTCTCATTCTAAGGCAATTCTACACACAGTTATCCAAGGAAAACGTCTTTATATAACGATCAATAGGTTTACTTATATTTTCACCTGTATCGTTACATACACACTACGTCCATCGGAGGGTAATATACCAGGTCCGGGATAACCCGTAGCCCGCCGTGTGAAGTATGCCCGATTGGCCAGGTTGTTTAGACTACCCTCCAACCGAAACCGACTAAACTGATACGACAAACTCGCGTCCATAATCGAATACGCCGGTATCAACCCGATTACCGCCGAAACTCCGCCATCGCGTGCATTAGTCGCTTCCGAAAACTGGTCGGAGAGATACGTATATTGGAACGATGCTTTTAGGTTTTTATAACCCAGACGTAAACCGCTTTTCAAATTCACATTCGGTACAAACTCAACTTGGTTCCCAACCACACCCGCCACTTCGCTGGCATTATATTTCGACCGGATCAACGCTACGTTGGCAAATACTACCCCGCTCAGATTCGGATTCTGTGGATTGGCCAATCGGAGAAAATCACCCTCGGCATACGTTTCGAGGCCCATAATAATGGCTTGCCCGATATTGCCCCGACGACGTAGCACCCGGTCGTTCTGGTCGTAAAATTGCACCTCGCCAATGCGGTTGTTGTAGTTGAGATAAAACGCACTAACGTCGAAATTGTATAACGTGGTTTGCGTGCTACGTATGCCTAAATCGAGTGAATATCCTTTTTCGTCCTGCAAATTTGGATCAATCACCATCGACGGATTGGCAATACGCATGTCGCTGAACGTAATGGAACGGTAATTCTGCGATAGGTTGCCATAAATATCCAGTTGCGCAGTGGGTTTAAAACTAATACCCAGACCACCCAGTAAAAACTGCCGGGTATTCGTCCGGGATTCGTTGGTACGTGTCGAGCTGAGAATATTACCGGCTAGATCGCGCGTGATGGTTCCGTAGAATCCGTCGGCTGTTGTATGAATATATTCGTAGCGGAGGCCGGGCGTAATCGACAGTTTTTCACCAACGTAGAAAATATTTTCGGCAAACAACGCTACGTTCCGATTGGGAAATTGGTAGTCAGACGCGATGGCCTGTTCGTTGTCGATAAAGTTGAAATTGGCATCTTTCCCTGTGCTGCCAAATCCCTGAATACTATGATTGTAGCCATGATAATATCGCCCGCCAACTAACAGAATCGCCTGTTTTTTCGCTACGTTGTACCGCTTCAAGTACCGCGCTTCGGCACCCCAGTTCTGAAAATCGCCTTTAATCAAATCGCGCTCGCTGTTATCATCGACACTGGCAACCCGATTTGGCCGAAATCCGAGCGAGTAACGATACGCATATAAGCCAAACAGCCTCAGATTGAACTCGTTATTGGTATTAAATTTATGGTCGAAGTGAAGCGCGGGCATAGTCCAATTCACCTTGAACCAGTTTCGTTCGCGATTGCTCTGGCGTGGATTTTCAGCAAACATGGCGTCGGTCAAACCACCCGGCTGCTGAGCCAAATAACTCATCTGCGTAATGTCGAAACCTAGGCTCGTTTTTTCTGAAAAATGGTAATCGATATCGGCAAAAGCGGTATAGTTCGTAAAGTCTGAATTGGGTCGCCAGCCACCGCCTTTTTTATACTGAAAATACGTGTAGTAACTCAGCTTCCCGACGGTTCCGCTGGCACTCGTAAACGCGTTGTAAAACCCAAACGAGCCAATAGTCTGCCGGGCAATTAGCTCAAATTTCCGGTCGGTAACCGGCTTTTTCATCACAAAATTGAGCAATCCGCCAAACTGCGTCCCGTATTGCAACGAAGCCGCACCGCGAACAATCTGAATCCGTCCAACGGCTTCGATGGGTGGGGTGTAATAGCTTTCGGGATAACCCAGCGCATCGGCACTAATGTCGTGACCATTCTGGCGAACGTTGAAATTGGAACTCCGGTTAGGATCGAGTCCACGACCGCCAATGCTCAATTGCAAACCCGCGCCTTCGTTTTCCCAGATATTCAGACCAGCCACACGGGCGTAAATCTGACGGGCGTTGTTAGTCGATAAATTGGCGACAAGCTGCTCAGGAATAATAACTTCCGACTTCTTGCCTTCGTAAATACCCATGTTTTCAACCCCACGCATCCGGGTAAACCCAAAATCGGACTGTTTATCTGTAACGGTCACCTCCGACAGCGTTTCCGAACGACTTACCAGCCAGATTGCTACGTCCTGATTTCGTCCATCAATCGTAGCAGTTTGTTTCGATGCTTTAAAATCGGGGCAGGTTGTCTGAATAACGTATTGACCATCAGGCAAATTCGCGAACGTAAATGTACCCAGACTATCGGTCGTAACGCTACGTCGACCATTGTTCAGATACACCGTACAGCCTTTCACGGCCATACTATCCTGCTTTGACCGCACTACGCCCGAAAGCTGGTATTGCGCCAGCGTAGATGAAGAAACAAAAAGCAACAAAAAGAACCCCAACAAAGCGTGGGGAGTATTAAAAACCGTAAATCGTGTCATTCAGTGAGGTAATCCATTTTTTATGCCTGAACGAATCCTGTTCGTTGGCCAGATTCGTGTCCGGATCGATGAGTGGTTTGCCCATTCGCCCGTTCAGTGCTACGTAAGAATCGACATACACCTGGGGCGTATGAAACCCGTGGTTTGCGTAATAATCGCGCAGAAAATGAGCGTATTGCAGCAACATGTCCGGTTGCGTCGACATCATTTTTTCCTGCAATGGTGTCAGAAAGTCGTTGTTATTGACAATAATCCGATTGCCAGCATTGTCTTTCACCGTAAACTGTGCGTACCCTGCTTTCTCCATCAGCATCACCCGCCACGAAAACCGATAGCCTTGCTCTGTCCAGAAAAGTTCGCCGGGATAGAGCAAATAACGTAGCGGAATCAGCAGTTGAACCACAAAGAAAACGGTAAAAAGGCTAAGAATGAGTTTTGTAGGGATGGGCCGATAGTGATACGTCCGGTGCGGAATCAGAAACGTAGCCGGAATCGACAACCAGCGACTCAGTTGCCGGATGATTGTTAGGTGGAAATGAGCCGAAAAGAAAATCAGCGCCGTCACGATCATGATATACGGAAACATCCCAATCGGAAACAGCACGGCCGTCAATCCGTGGAAAAGCACGACGGTTATGTAGGCCAGTAAACGCGTAGGGCGGTACCAGAGCAGAAACGCAATCGTCAAATCATACAAACAGCCAAACCAGCTAAACGCATACGCCACCCAACGGTAATTGAGCAGAAAACCCACCACCGGAAGATCGTTGTGAGCAGGAAGCCAGATACGTAGCGGCAAGGCATTCAGGAGCCAGTCGCTGTTGAGTTTCGCCAGCCCGGCAAAAACGTAGAGTAACGTAACAAACAGACGTAGCGAATCGAGACACCAGGCCGGAATCTGGTCGGCCATTACGTTACGTTGTCGGTACGAGTCGACGGAAAAATAAGCGTGTGCAGGTAAAAAAATCAGCAATAGGCAAACCAGACTGGTGAAATAGTAATGGTTCAGGTAGGTGCTTTTGTCGATAAGCTCGATGTAAGTGAAGCTCAGAAACAAAGCCACCGCAGCCAGCCGATAAAAAAGCCCAATTGCCACCAGCAACGCCGATACGCCACAAATGGCAAACATTACGTAGGTGTATTCTCCCAGCGGTTTTACAAACTCAAAGCCATAAAACGGGAAGTAATAGCGTGGCTTAATATAGAGTTCGTCAATCCACCCCTTACTCCAGAAACGAATCGTACTGCCGAGCAGCATCAGACCAAACAGAAGCCTGAAAACAGCCAGTGGTGCTGCCGAAGTAGTCTTTCGAAAATAAGCCTGCATGAACGAAAGTCGATAGACATAGGCTCCAACAGGCTCCGGCTGTCGGAATAATAATAGGGGCTAAATAGCTACAATATAGCCAACAGCCGGAGCCTGTTGGAGCCTATGTCTTTCCACAGATATTAATCTCCGTCGTTGTCTGTATACGTAATGGTGATGCTCATGGCGGTGGTCATATCGACTTTAAGCATCCGGATAATTTTCTGCATCTGTGTATATGTCTGAACCATAGCCGTATTGTTGGTTTTCACCTCGTCGTACAGATTGGGTTTCAACGTATTGAGTTGCTGCGTAATGGCGTCGAACTGTTTCGTGATGGTTTCAGAAAGTGACGTACCAGTGCTGGTATCTTTAGCACCCAGCGAATTCAGGTAACTTTTCAGGCTGGGGCCTTCCTGCCCGGTTTTCACGCCTTTACCGTTGAACAAATCAACCGAAGCCTGATGAGCAGCTTTGGCCAATGCCAGCGAAATGTCTTTTTTGTAGTAACCTTCGATTTTATCCGGTGCTGCGGTACCGTTGGTCATTGCCCCCGACGGAATGCCGAATTTGCCCGAACGAACGTAGCGTTCATAATTCAATACGTATCCGTTTACCAGTTTCGATGTCGAACAACCCGCGTTTAATGCTGTGCAATTGATAAATGTATCACGATAACCACCTGTGGTCCAGGCCGTATTAACGGTCGTGAATACCGAGTTCATCTGAGTCGTTAGCCGTTTGAGGTAGGCGATACGTTTAGCAGCATCGGTGGCAGTTGTATACTTTGCCAGAATCGCGTCATCGGTAGTGCCGAGGCCATTGATCAGATAATCCAGCGCCGGAAAGCCCTGTTTCGGATAAGAAGCCGGTATATCGAACGCACCCGAACCAGCCGTTACGTACGATTCTATGCCTGCTATGTCGGCGGGGTAAATGTTAAAGAAATTACGTAGCGTATATTGTTCGGCTGGCCCAACGTCGAAGAGTTCTATTTTCTGCCATTCTACATAGGCATCAGCCCACGCCTGACGAAATTCGGTGAGCGTTGTTTTATCGGGCTTTGCCGTAAACGCGTCCGATTTCCCCAGCATCGCGTCGAACTTAGTTTTGAAATTGGCGTAGCTCGGCACAATAATATTATCGGCAATGTTGGTCAACACGGCCTTTCGGTCAGACGTAGCCTGATCGGTTGGGGTGGTTGGATTAGGAGGATTAGGTGTTGGGTTATCTGTGCCGCTACCACCGCCACAAGCCCAAATAATGGCCACCAACGCACCAATTAATCCGATTTGTTTAAACCTGAATTGGTTCATAACCTAAAAAAGAAGACAGAGCGATTCATTACGTATCGCTCTGTGGTGAATTATTGAAATAAGGTCTGGCCCGATTTAAGGCAGTTTAAATTTCGTTTTGATGGCAGTTGAAGCAGCATCAATTTTAGCATTGGTCAACCCCCAGAATTGGTTTGGTGTCGTGTAAATCAGGTTGGTCAATACGCCATCCGAGAAAGCGGCATCGGCATTGTTCAGTTTGGCGTAGCGAAGGCTGTAAATAAAGCCAAGTCCTTCACCAATTGCGTGGGCAGCAGCGGCTGTGTTAGTACCGGCGGTTTTCCATTTGCCCAGATAGCCGAGCGCAGCCGCAGCAATTGCCTTTTCCATCGCTCCCCGAATCAGCGTAGCCTGTGTTTTCAGCAGGGTTTTATCGTTGTTCACAATAGCGGCCCGGCCCGTCAGAAGTGCTTTGTGGATTTTCGGAAAATCTTCTTTGTTGTATTCCCACAGGTACGAACCAATAAAGCTCTCGCCCGAAGACGTAGCGGTGGCTTTTGCACCATAAACCGGGTTGATGGTCAGAATACCATAGATTTCGTCCCAGTTTTGCTCCAGCTGCGTATAGCTTTTTCCGGCTACCAACGTCTGATTGTCTAACGCCAGATTTTTTTCGCTCAGTAATACGTTGGCGATATAATCGACCTGAAAAGCACCGATCAGCCCTTTCTGGATGATCTGCGCCCACTCAATACCCTTATCATCAACCAGATACGTACCGAGTTTACCAGCTTTACCATCCGAAGCAGTGGCCGAAGCAAATTTACTGATAGCCGCCATTGGTGTAAATCCAGCTTCGATGGTAGCGCGTTCTTTCTCCGCATCGGCAGCCGCTAACGACGAAGCCGTTACGTTCCGTAGTTGAACGCCAGACGTATTAAGACTAGCGTTGGCCGTACCCGAAAATGGACTTCCTGTGTTCGAGAACATATTTTTCAGCACCGTGGCATCCAACGTAGCACCGGCACTGGCAGCCGTTCCGTTGTAGGTGTTGATGGCCCGGAACATGGCCAGACGGTTAGCACCATTGGTCAGATCAACAGTTTTGGCCCCCTTATCGTCTACAAAGAAATTGGCGTAGGTAGTAGTATCCGTTAATTTGCCGTAATCGACACTTTTCCGGAGTTGGGGCGAAACCGTTGTTGGATTCTCTTCCCAATTACTACAAGCTGTCAATGACGCTGTTAACAACGCCAGAGAAGCAAATTGAGACAGTAAATTACGTGATAGCATGTATATGGAGTTTTTGTATAATAGATATTCCGGCACAAAAATAAGTACTATTTAGACTAAGTATAAAATTCTTTTCTAAAAAAATGCGTTGAACTAGTAAGGAGCTAGTGTTATCAGACCTGGTTTCACTATTAATAGGACTTTAAAATCAATTAATTCACTATTAAATAGATAGGTTTTATGTTGCATGCTAGTACCCTGCTGGTTATCTTTGATTCCTACTTCTAACGCACCACACCTCATCTCTTTGTTTCCACACTACATTGCAGTTCTGTAGGTATAAATGACGCCTATCAAAACGATGTTGCCTTCTCTGTTTTTTCTTTTACGCCGTAATCAGTCGGTGAATAGTTAAACGCTTCAATTAGCGTATTCAACGTCTAACACCCTGTCAGTTATGGCTTTCCACTTCACCAACAACACTTCTTTCACGTCTCCGCCAGCCGTCTGGATTGTCGACGACGATGAGGACGACCGACTTTTTCTTCGGTCTGCTTTTGAAGACATGAGCAAGCCGGTGAGTGTACTTACCCTTACTGACGGTGATCAGTTGCTTCCCAAACTCGCAAACAGTGAAGCGTTGCCACAGCTTATTTTGCTTGATATCAACATGGTACGGCAGAATGGTTTTGAAACTCTTGTTCAGCTTCGCAACTCGGTCTCGTTTTCAAAATTGCCCGTTGTGATGCTTACTACGTCGTCAGATTATGATGATCGGCAACGAAGCCTGGATTTGGGGGCCAATCAATGCCTTACCAAACCCGCCAGTTATAACCAATTAGTTGGAATGGTTAAAGGCTTAACCGAACAATGGGCACTGGCGTAACATATTGTTTATAAACGCTTTTACGGGAACGTAGCTAATTTTACAAACTCAATCTGAACCAACTGCCGCTGGTATCCGATTTTGTCTGTATGTCTTCATCACTACGTTTAGAATTAACAACTACCGACCACGACGACCGGCCTGTGTTTGTGTCGGGAAATTTCTGCGACTGGTCTCCTGATCTGGATGCCTTCCGGATGCAACCTGTTGGGCCAGGGCAATTTACTTATGAGTTTCCTTCAGATTTAGCATTACCCCAAAAACTCGAATACAAGTACACACGTGGAAGCTGGGATCATGTTGAACTCGACTCATTGGGCGAGTCGGTTCCAAACCGCACCCTTTCCAGACTGACCAACGTAAAGCGCGAGTACGTACCCCACTGGCGCTGGTTTGGCATGCCCTACAATCCGGGCTTACTCCCCAAAATTGAGCTACTTGGCGATACGTTTCAAGTACCAAAACTCGACCGTGCCCGCCGTGTTCACGTTCTTTTGCCATACGACTACGAACAGTCGGACAAACGCTACCCTGTGCTTTACCTGCACGATGGTCAGAATCTGTTTGGCGGAGGTGCAGGTTTCGGAAGCTGGGAAATTGACCAGAAAATGGCAATTCTGGCGGCTCGCCATCACCACGAAGTGATTCTGGTTTCGATTGACCATGCCCACGACGAGCGAATTCGGGAATTTACGTTTCACCGAACACGGGCGGGCAACGGGCGCGGCCAGTATTACCTCGACTTTATTTGTCGAATCCTAAAACCGATTGTCGACCGTAGCTTTCGCACCTTACCCGATGCCAGCAATACGGGTATTGGCGGCAGTTCGCTGGGCGGGCTTATTAGTCTGTACGCGGGCCTGCTACACCCCGACATTTTTGGCCGATTATTAATTTTTTCGCCCTCGCTCTGGATTTCGCCTAAAATTTATTTCCAGGCCATTCGCTTTAAGGCGCCTGTTCCGATCAAAATCTATGCTTATGGCGGTGAACAGGAATCTCGCTACATGATTCCGAATATTCAGCGTTTCAAAGATGCCCTGATTCGGCAGAAATACGGCGGAAATCCTATTGATTTGCATTTGTCAGTCGATCCGGAAGGTACCCATCAGGAAGCTCACTGGAGCCGGGAATTCCCGAAAGCTGTCGAATGGTTGTTTTATTAGTATTAACTCAAGTTGTGAGATGCTTCTGCTTCATACCACCGCGTGGGCGGCCCCGTCCGTTGTACGAGTACACACTATCGCGCAACTTAAATTAGTAGTATTTTTTGTTCCAGATTTCAATCCGATTTTTCTGTGAAAATTACACTGAGCACCCAATTACCAACGAGCGGTGATGTACTGATACCATTCGTAAAGGACGAAACACTAACAGAACGCTTATCGGTGCTGGCTCCTCGAATAAGCCTTGCGTTGGCGTTGTTACACCGTGATTTTAAGGCCGAAGCCAAAGAAACGGCATCAATTTACAATGCCAATGATACCAAAGCGTATTTATTGGGCATGGGCGCTACGCCACAGGCAATTGACTGGCTACGTATTTTCCGGAAGTTTTTTTTCGATAATAAGGCAAAACTTCCTGCTACGTTAGGCGTCGACTTAACTGCATTTTCGGGCGAGATTATCGAACATGTAATAGTAGGAATTCGGGGCGGAGGCTATGACCTGCGGCTTTACCAAACCGATAAATCCGAAGGGCCAGCCATCTTCTCCGAATCAGGTGAGCTAACAATTTATGTCGACCCGAACCAGTTGGCCGTAGCCGAAAAAGCCCTGCTACGTGCCGAAGCCATAGCCGAAACGCTACGTCAGATGCTTGATCTGATGAATGCACCCGCAAACTTTAAAAAACCGCAAACACTTGCCGATTGGGCGATTCGGTCGGGGCAGCAACACAACTACAACGTAACGATTCTTGACCGAAACGAATTGGAGCTTCAGCATCTGGGTGCCTTACTAAGCGTGAGTCAGGGCAGCGATGCTCCACCAGTGTTGATCGTTGCCGAGTATAAACCCGAAGGTGTCAATAACGTATTGACTGTGGGGCTGGTAGGCAAAGGCGTTACGTTCGATACGGGTGGTATTTCCATAAAAACGTCGGCCAGTATGCACCTCATGAAAAGCGATATGGGGGGCGCAGCGGCTGTATTGGGTGCTATGGAAGTTGCTGCCAAACTCAACCTGCCGATTCATGTGGTTGGCATTGTACCTGCTACCGAAA
The DNA here is from genome assembly GCF_054776875.1 of Spirosoma daeguense. NCBI lineage: Bacteria > Pseudomonadati > Bacteroidota > Cytophagia > Cytophagales > Cytophagaceae > Spirosoma > Spirosoma daeguense. Next base: position 393,590 of record NZ_BAAHBF010000008.1, on the reverse strand, counting down.
ATGCCATCGACGGACGTTCGACCAAACCGGGCGATGTGATTACGTCTTATCTTGGCAAAACTATCGAGATTATTGATACGGATGCCGAAGGACGGGTTATTCTGGCCGATGGGTTGGGGTATATGGTCCGTAATTTCAAGCCCGATGTGCTGATCGATTTAGCTACGTTGACGGGCAATGTCATTGCAGCACTGGGTTATCATGCCGCCGGTTTATTTACGCCTAACGATGAACTGGCTCGTAAACTGACCGAAGCAGGTGACCAGACTGGCGAACGGCTTTGGCGACTTCCTGTTTGGGATAGTTATCAGGAAGACATCAAATCGGACGTAGCAGATTTGAAAAATTTTAGCGGCAAACCCACTGCCGGAGCCATCAGCGCGGCTAAATTTCTGGAAGTATTTACCGAAAAACATCCTGCCTGGGCTCACCTCGATATTGCCGGAATGGCTTTCGCTGATACTGAATTTGGTTCGCAGAAAAACGCAACAGGATTTGGGATTCGGCTATTAATTGCGTATTTACGTACGTTGATTGCCGAAACACAACCATAAGTTTCAGGTTTCAAGTATAAGGTTAACTTGAAACCTGATCCATCGAACCTGAAACTCCCTACCTATGAAACAGTTGTCTATTTTATGCATTGCTACGTTTTTTAAAGGGCATGATTTCATGCGAGCCTGCAAAGAGTTGGGCAACACCGTTTACCTGCTAACCGACCAAAAACTATCGAACGACGAGTGGCCCCGCGATGCCATCGACGAGTTCTTTTATCTTCCTTCGCCCAGCAACGACCCCAACGATCTCGAACAGATGATTCTCGGGCTGGCCCATTCGATGCGGTCACGAAAAATTGACCGGGTAGTTGCGCTTGACGATTTTGATGTTGAAAAAGCCGCTCTCATTCGCGAAACGTTCCGCATCGATGGTATGGGACAGACAACCGCCCGCTATTTCCGCGATAAACTGGCCATGCGTATACGGGCTTTTTCGGCGGGTATACGGGTTCCTGCCTTCAGTCCACTTTTTCGTGATGAAACAATTACGGCTTTTCTGCAAACTACCGAATCACCCTGGCTAATCAAACCCCGCTCCGAAGCCTCAACAACGGGTATCCGCAAAGTGCATTCGCTGGATGAAGCCTGGTCGGCCATTCACCTGCTGGGCGATCTTCGGCATCATTACCTGATCGAAGAATTTAAACCGGGCAAAGTGTACCACGTTGATGCGCTGTCGGTCGATGGAAAAGCTGTGTTTTCGCGCGTGAGTCAGTATCTGGCTACACCCATGGAAGTTGCTCATGGTGGGGGCGTATTCCGCACGGCTACGCTGCCGCTCGACACGCCTGAGACTGCCGCCTTACGCCAGATAAACGATCAGGTACTGGAGGCATTTGGTATGCGTTTCAGTGCTTCACATTCCGAATATATCCGGGGCGATCATGATGGCGAATTGTATTTCCTCGAAACCTCATCGCGGGTAGGGGGCGCTCATATTGCCGAAATGGTTGAAGCCGCTTCGGGCGTCAATCTCTGGCGTGAGTGGGCTAAACTGGAAATTGCGATGGCCCACAAAGATCACTACGTTCCGCCCACCGATACGGGTCAGTATGCGGGTTTGATCGTTTCACTAGCTCGTCAGCAATCGCCTGATCTGTCGGTCTTTACCGAGTCAGAAATCTGGTGGCGCATGAAAAAGGAGTACCACGTTGGCCTGATTATCAACTCCGACAGCCGTGAACAGATTCTGGAACTGCTCGATACGTACATGCACCGAATTTACCAGGAATTCCACGCATCGGCCCCACTCCCTGACAAACCAACGAGCTAGGCTGAAAGTCGAGTTATAAATCAAGATGAAGCTAGTTGTTCGTCCACGCTTCTATTTGTAGTGAAGTCGGGTTCTTCAGCCCGGCCTAATTTCTGATGCAAAGAGTCGGGTTCTTAAACCCGACTTCACTACGTCATACTTGTTTCATTCTAGTATTGCTTTGATCAAAACCTGACTGAGACGCGTGAGTCATAGAATAAATAGTGGCTTTTATTCATCGTCAACTGTGTTGTTTTTTCTAAGTTGCGGGTTCACTACTCAGCATTTCATGAAGAACATCCGTCTTTTGGTGCTTTTATTCAGCCTGCTTGGCGTTCACTACGTATCGGTTGCACAGATTGTTGAACAACCCGATCCACTACGTCCATCAACGCCTAAAGCAGACAGCACTCAAGTAATTCCCGCTACCGATTCAACAGAAGCCGATACCATAATCGTAAAAATTGTAACTCCATCCGTAGATACGAACAAGGTGATCTTTCGCTATCGACTAACCGCCGATGGTACCATTACGGCAGGAAATGTGAACCGAACCTTACTTCAACTCACTAGCTCCTTCGACTATCAGCTCAGTCGTAATTTCAAACTATCGAGCAATCCATCGTTCGTTTTTGGGAAGCAAAGTGGTATTCTGGCCGAGCGCGAATGGTTCGGGGATTTTCGTACTACGTATCGACACGAAAAACGATTGTATTATCTGGCATTTGGGTCGTATGAACGTAGCAATCTTCGGCAAATAGCTCACCGCTGGACGGCCGCCGGTGGTATTGGCTACAAATTAGTGAATCGAAAACGGGCGTATGTATCGGTTACGAATGTGCTTCTACACGAGAATACCGACTTTTTTGAACGCGAGGATATTTACATCTTCCGAAATTCACTACGTCTATTTGGCGAATATTCGTTCGATAAAGATCGCTGGACGGTAACCCACACTGCGTTCTACCAGCCTGCACTCGGTACGTATAACGTTCGCTGGAATGGCAGTGTGAGCGTTCAGGTTAAGCTGACGCAGGTAATCAGCCTGCGCACAACAGCGGCCAATGCCTACGAAAGTCTGGTAGCACCGGGTCGACAAAACGACGATTTTCGGTTCACAATAGGATTGGTTTATGAGAAGAAATAGGCCAGTTATCAGCTCCCTATTATACCATAAAATAAGGTTCTGATCCGGGCATTAAGCCGGTTACATAATTTGTCAGAATCTCTCTTGTACATTTTGTTTTGATTCGTATATTTGAAACCGTTGATAATTGTAAATACTGTACAATAGACTCATTTTGAGTTCTTTACAAGTTTTTTTTATCATTTATCAACATCCATATCCGGCCGCTTTTCTTAACCAGTTATTCACCTTATTCTAGTACTGGTACCACTCCCCTACGAGCTGGTGCTTTGTAATGTATTACCATGAAAGTTTCGCCCCTGCAGCCGTTTCAAATTGTGTACTCATTACTCGATCACGAGTTTCTGGGTTATTTAATCGAAGCGTTCGTGGTGCAGTTGAACTCGCGGGGCGAACTGACACTACAGAATCAGACACTATCGACCCAGAACGTTGGCGAGTTTGCCAAAGAACTCAATGAAGTAGATTTTGAACTGGTAAAACTCATCGACAGTATCCAGCAGGATACCATCGTCAAAAAATTCAATACCCGAAAACTGCCCGCCGTCGATTTCTTTCTGAAAATCTATGACCCACAGAAAGGCGATAAACTAGTTCAGGATGCTATTTGTGGCTATCTGGAAACCATCAAATCGCAGATTATGGCGCTCATGCCCGGCAAGCCTTTCTTCATTATGGGTAACGACGGCAATCCGGCCTGGGAGCGTATTACGTGGATGCCAGAACCTGCCCGTGTGCACTTCCATTTTGTCAGAAATCCAGACTCAACGCACTATTTTCCGATTATTCGCTACCCCGTTCGTTCGGCTGATGGCCGGGATGTTGTGGAGACAGAACGGGTTGAATTTCAATTTAAAGGCGCACTGATGATTTGCGATGAACCGGCCTATATGATGGTCGGGAATCGGCTCTATCACTTCAGCAAAAACGTAGACGGAAAAAAACTACGGCCATTCTTTAACAAAAATCACATCATTATTCCACGCAATATTGAGCAGCAGTATTACGAGCGATTTGTTACTCAGCTCATTGCGTCTTACGACGTATTTCCGAAAGGGTTCGAAATCCGGTCGGAAGTTCTTGATCCTGTGCCCGTGCTAACCATTTCCGAGATGGTACAATCGAGCCGAACAGTTCCCGCATCGACAGCCTTGTTCCAGAACGGAACAAACGGCATTGAAACGGCTGATAAAGATGATGAAGCCAGCCAACGTATTGTTTTCGACCTGTCTTTTCAATACGGTGATTTTAATTTTCGGTTCGATAATTTCGGTTCATCGGCCAATGTGAGTCTGGAAAAGAAAAATGACGACTATATTTTCCATAAAATCCGTCGCGACCAACGTCTGGAACGTCAGAAATTAAGCCTTCTGCGCGATTCGGGACTTGACATACGTCACGGAAGACTGGCCCTTTCGAAAGCTGAAGCGTTTACGTGGCTGTCGGAACAGAGCCAGAAAATTCAGGAATCCGGGTTTCTGCTTCGGCAGGATGTTCAGGATAGCAAACGGTATTTTCTGGGTTACTCCAGCATTAGCGTATCGATTCAGGAGGGACGCGACTGGTTCGATATTTACGCCAATGTGCGCTTTGGTGAGTTCGAGATTCCATTCCTGAAACTGCGCAATCTGATTCTGAATAAAAAGCGCGAATTTAAACTTCCCAACGGCGAAATAGCCGTTATTCCCGACGTCTGGTTTACCCGTTATTCCGAACTTTTTGGCTTTCTCGAACGGCTCGATGATGAAGCTGATGAGCGGCTCGTACTCCAAAAACATCACATTGCGCTGGTTCAGGAACTGGAACGTAACAACCTGGCAACCACAACCATCAGCCGAAAATTGGAACGTCTGCGCGATTTCGAAACCATTGAAACATATCCGTTACCGGCTGGCTTCAATGGTACGCTACGTCCGTATCAGCAAGCGGGTTACGACTGGATGAATTTTCTGCGGCAGTATAATTTCGGCGGATGCCTGGCCGATGATATGGGATTGGGTAAAACCGTTATGACGCTGGCCATGTTGCAGGGTCAGAAAGAAGCAGGTGCTACGTCCCCAAGTCTGCTGGTAATGCCAACGTCATTGCTGTATAACTGGGAATTGGAAGCGCGTAAGTTTACGCCAAATTTGCGCGTGATGGTTTATACGGGTACGTACCGCGACAAAAACACGGCTCAATTCGACAATTACGATCTGATTCTGACGTCTTACGGGATTGTACGTATCGATATAGACTTACTGAGCGATTACCGATTCAACTACGTTATTCTCGATGAGTCGCAGGCCATCAAAAACCCGTCGTCGCACATTACCAAAGCCGTTGTCCAACTCAACACGGCGCACCGACTTATTCTGACCGGTACTCCACTGGAAAACAGTACGATGGATTTATGGTCGCAGTTATCGTTTATCAATCCGGGATTACTGGGCACGCAGTCGTTTTTCCGGAACGAATACCAGATTCCAATCGAGAAACGGCACGACGAAGCCAAGACCAGTCGACTCTATGCGCTGATAAAGCCGTTTATGCTCCGACGTAACAAATCGCAGGTCGCAACCGATTTGCCCGAAAAAGTCGAGAGTGTGCTGTATTGCGAGATGACCCCCGATCAGGAAAAACAGTACGAAGAAGCCAAATCGTATTACCGCAATCTGATTCTCGAACACATTGAAGAAGCAGGTATGGCCAAATCGCAGATGGTGGTTTTGCAGGGACTTACCAAACTCCGGCAGATTGCCAACCACCCACGCATGGTCGATGCCGATTACGAAGGCGATTCGGGCAAGCTCGACGACGTGTTGATGCGGCTCGAAAGTGCCATGACAGAAAACCATAAAGTACTAGTATTCAGTCAGTTTATTAAGCACCTGAACGTAGTACAGCAATATCTGAAAGAGAAATCCATTAAATACGCCTATCTCGACGGCGGCACCACCGACCGGCAGGGACAGGTAGCCCTTTTTCAGACGGACGATTCGGTTAAACTCTTCCTTATTTCGTTAAAAGCAGGTGGTTTGGGGCACAACCTCACAGCCGCCGACTACGTGTTTATTCTGGACCCGTGGTGGAATCCGGCCATTGAAGCACAGGCCGTTGACCGCGCACACCGTATCGGTCAGCTAAAAACGGTGTTTACGTATAAATTCATCGCCAAGAATACGGTCGAGGAAAAAATATTATCGCTACAGCGCGCCAAGCAGCAACTCGCCGGAAGCCTGATAACTACCGAAGAGAACTTCATGAAATCGTTGACCAAAGAAGATATTATGGTGCTGCTGGAGTAAACAGCCGACAGAAAACGCTACGTTTCGTGACATTATCCGTTTGTTTTAGTTATCTAACCGACACACTATTCTGTACACTAAAATCAACGTAGTCATGAATGTAAAAAGCGTATTCGGAATTATTCTGACACTAGTTGGCCTGATTGGCCTGATTTATGGCGGTATCGACTTCACCAAAGGCGGAGTTGCTCAGGCTTCGTTCGTCTACGTAATAATGGGTGCTATATTTTTCTTCACCGGCGTCAGCCTGATACGTAGCACAAAAGCATAAATTACTGGCCCAGACAGGCTCCGGCTGTCTGTTGTAGCGTCAGCAATTTACAAAGTAGCTACAGACAGACAGCCAGGGCCTGTCTGGGCCGATTTATCGTAAATAAACTCCTGCTCTTGCATCGTCGCTGAGAACAACTTCTACGTGTTCTGTCAACGTAGTACTCAGTTCGTATCCTTTATAATCGGCGGCAACCGGATAGCGCGGGTGGTTCCGGTCGATCAGAACAGCTACCTGCAACTTTTGAATCGGCACGGTCAGAAAAGGTTGCAAACTAAATGCCAGCGTCCGGCCAGTATAAAGCACATCGTCGACCACAATTACAACTTTATCGGTGAATTCTGCGATTGGTTCATCCGCCTGAACGGCGGGCTGTGTCGTTTGTGCCTTATCGAGCGTGAGCTGAATTAATTTGACGGTAAACGGGGCTATGGTTTGCAATTCCTGTGCCAATGCCTTTGCCAGTACATATCCTTCGCCCGCGACACCCGCTAGCAGCAAAGTCGTTTCTTCAAAATTATTTTCATATATCTGAAACGCTATCCGTCTGATTTTCTGACGAATCTGTTCAGCATTCAGAATAAGCGTTGGCTGGCTCGTATTCATGGGCAATCGGCTACGAAAAAAATGGCGCTGCAAAGATGGTAAAAAGCCACTAGCCAATGAAATATGTAAACCGGCAATCTGGTTGGCACAGTTTTCGCCTAGTGTGGAGCAAAGCGTATCTACTTTTCTCCCGAACCATGCACACAGTTGTTAATTTTATTTTTCTCTTTTTCATCAGGTTCTTTCCTGGTGCAGCACTCACCGAATCAGACATCACGCAAACCGTGGGAACATCATTACGTAGTGGCGATGCCGGCCAGCTATCTACACGTTTTGCCAAAAATATAGAACTGGTCATAGATACCGAGAAAGTAGATTTTTCGTCGGTTCAGGCCACTCACGCTACGTTAATTCTTCGGTCGTTTTTCCGGAAATACCCACCCAACAATTTTCAATTCATTTACCGGGGCTCGTCCGACAAAATGCGCTATAGCACAGGCACCTACGTAACGGGTGGGCAAAATTTCTCGGTCTATGTTCTAATGCGTCAGAATACGAATCGAGAATTCACGATCAACGCGCTGCATTTCAGAAGGGATTAAGGATATACGTTTTGCAATTGAAACGACCAGCAAAACACCTTATTTATCTATCCTGACAGACGACTACCGACTTTTATCCTAACTTTGCGTTTTTATGCAGAGGTATCATGATTGTTAAGACCAAAAAATACGCTTTAGACCAAAAAACGTATATTAATATTGCCCTCCGTCAGTGGGTAAAACAAAATTGGAAATGGGCTTTTGTACCACTGAGCCTCATTCTTCTGAACGTAGTCCTCAGTCTGACCAACGTCTATCCCAACTATTGGATTTATATCGTCATTGTGTTACTGACGGTTCTGTATGTACTGTTCTGGGCTGTACAGATTACCGGTATTTCGCAAATGGAGCAGAGCAAGGCACTATTTCAGAAGTACGTGTATGAAATTGATAGTCGTCAGATTCTTATGCGTATCAACGCCAAAGAAGGTGGTATTCTAAAATGGAGCCAGATCGATAGTGTTATAAAAGATAAGGAGGCATATATTCTCTTTCTGGACAATTCAGAAGCAATGGCAAATGTAAAAGCCAACTGGATTGCCAAAATCGTGACCAAAGGATTAGCGAAAGCCCAGTTTATCTATCTGCCTTTCAGTATTTTCACCAGCGATAATGATCTTCGTTTTACCGATGCATTGTTGAAACGTAAGGGCTTATTACCGGGCGCGGTTCCTGCCGAAACGGTGAAATAAGGCACACGAAACGATACAGTACCTCAAAGTTATCCCTGTATTTAGCTTATTTTCCAACTTTGCTTCGGCCCAGCCCTGGCGAAGTTGGATTTTTTCGTTCATTCAACTATGAATATCGCCAACCGTTTTATCCTATTCTATTCGCTGTCGCTGGTAGCTTTTGTGGCCACTGGTCAAACTAAAAAATTGGTTACGTTAGATGACATCTGGGGACGTAACCAGGGAATCTTTAACCAACGTACCGTGGCCGCTGTAAACTGGATGAAAACTGGCGGTTTTTATACGACTCTCGACGCCGGAAAAGTGGTAAAGTTTACCATAACCACCGGAAATCCAGTTGAAACGCTATTTGATGAACGCGATGTGGTTGTCAGCGGAACAACCAAGAAGATACATATCGAAGATTATCAATTGGCGGCCGATGAGCGTAAATTGTTGCTTACTACGCAGGAGGAGCCAATTTATCGCCGGTCGAGCAAAGCCGTTTTTTTTATTTACGACCTCACAACCAAGCGTTTGTTTCCACTGAGCAAAGGTGGCAAACAACAATACGCTACGTTCTCGCCCGATGGTAAACGGGTAGCTTTTGTGCGCGATAATAATCTTTTTACAGTTGAATTAGCCACTGGAAAAGAAACCAGACTTACTTCCGACGGCAAACGTAACGCCATCATCAACGGCGGTGCCGATTGGGTTTACGAAGAGGAATTCAGCATGGCACGTGCTTTCGAATGGTCGCCCGATAGCCGTCGACTGGCCTGGATTCGGTTCGATGAAAGTCGCGTTCCTGAGTACGACATGCAACTCTGGGGTGGCCTCTATCCTATCGAATATCGGTTTAAATATCCCAAAGCCGGTGAAGCAAATTCGGTTGTTTCGGTTTGGATAGCCGACGTAGTAACAGGCAAAAAAGTGCTGGCACAGACTAACCGAAACGCCAAACCGCAAGACACAGATATTTACCTACCTAGAATTCAATGGACAAAGAATTCGAATCTGTTATCGGTACGTCGGATGAATCGATTGCAGAACAAGCTCGATTTGCTACACATCAACGCAATCACTGGTCAGTCTAATACGGTACTCACCGAGACCAGTGCTACGTATGTCGATCTGGAATTTACCGACGATTTAACATACCTGAACGATGGAAAATCGTTTATCTGGACCAGCGAACGTAGCGGTTATAAGCATCTGTATCTTTATGATCTCACTGGTAAATTAATTCGTCCAATTACGTCAGGCGAGTTTGAAGTGGTAACAATAGCGGGTATCGATGAGAAAAGTGGCATGATTTTTTTTACGAGTACAGAACCATCTCCGCTTGAACGACACCTTTATAGTATAGGCATCGATGGAAAAAATAAGCAACAGCTTACCCAGAAAGCTGGTACGTATACCACTACATTCAGTCCTGATTTCTCGTATTACTTATTGTATCATACATCGGCTAGTTCACCTATCTCTGTTAGTCTGCGCGATACGAAAACAACCAATGATTTACGTATACTTGAAGCCAACGAACCGCTAAAAACCCGACTTGCTACGTATCAGATTGTCCCAAAACAGTTTTTCCAGACAAAAGCTGCCGACGGTACTACGTTGCATGGCTGGGCGATGCGTCCGGCAGATTTTGACAGTACCGGCACAAAAAAATATCCGGTTCTAATGTTTGTTTACGGTGGACCGGGTTCGCAGACCGTTAAAAATGATTGGGACAATCGAGATTTTTTCTGGTATCAAACCCTGGTTCAGAAAGGCTACGTTATTGTTTCGGTCGATGGTCGGGGAACGGGGGCACGCGGAACCGCTTTCCGGAATGTTACGTATGCACAGCTCGGTAAACTCGAAACAGAAGATCAGATTGCCGTGGCACGTCAGTTAAAAACGCTTCCCTACGTTGATCCCGCCCGGGTTGGCATCTGGGGCTGGAGTTATGGCGGTTATATGACTGCGCTCTGCATGACTCTTGGTGCCGAAGTTTTCAAGTCGGGTATTTCGGTAGCTCCCGTTACGAACTGGCGTTTTTACGATTCAATTTATACCGAACGCTACCTGAAACGACCACAGGAAAATGCAGCAGGTTACGACGATAATTCGCCGGTTACGCACGCGTCAAAACTACGTGGTCCTTTCCTGCTCATCCACGGCACTGGCGATGATAATGTTCATTTTCAGAACTCCGTTGCTTTCGAGAATGCGTTGATTGAGGCAGGAAAACAGTTCCAGTCATTCTATTATCCGAACCGCAATCACGGCATCTACGGTGGCAACACCCGTCTGCACCTGTACACGATGATGACCGACTTTATCGAGAAGAACTTATAGTCTACTCAGGCCGGTTCAGTTCTGCTTAAGATTTATGGGTTAGGCTTAAGGTTGGTGAGCACGAGTTCATAAAACCGAAAATGGTTATGGGTTCAAAACTAGGAAAGCCCGAATTACAGGGCTTTCACTATTGTAACATCGACTTGACCTATTGTAACCTGCTTTAGCTTCAGGTCAGGTATACCCTTATACATTCTCCTATAGGTTAGAATAATCACCAAACCGTTACCATTATCTTGTCATTTTTCGTATTTTACAAACAAAATACGCCACCGAACACCCTAACTACTCTAAACATCGTAAAAGGAATTGATACAAGTAATCTGTCATTCGTTTGACTGATCTATGTCCCTAATGATTTATCGCTGTCGGTTATTGAGTAGTTACCGGACAACAGAGACATTGCGCCAGTTGATATGGTTTCTTCTATTGACATTATCTGCACGTCCGGCCCTTTGGGCGCAATCGTTCAATCTACCCCGTCCCGAATTCATTACGGCCCGCCAAGGTTTGCCACAGGCTTTTGTACCGGCTATTGTTCAGGATAAACAGGGGTTTATCTGGATGGCCACCCGCGATGGGTTGAGCCGCTACGATGGGCATAACTTCAAGGTATTTCAACCTATTCCAGAACGGCCCTCGTTAAGCTCCTCATCAATGGCCGATATCCAGACCGACACGAAAGGGCGAATCTGGATCATGAGCGAAGAAGGCGAAATCGATTTATTTGACCCTGTTCGGGAAACATTCATCAATTTTTCCCGCTTGCCTTTCTTCCGTCGGGCGCTTGGGCATGAACATATCGACAAGTTCTATCCCGACCGTCAGAATCGACTGTGGGTGATACTACGTAACTTAAGGCAGGTTATCTGCATTGATCTGGAAACGAATCATATTCGTCGGTTTCCCTCGATAAAAGCAGCTATAAATGTTCGGCAGGATCGTGACGGCACTACGTGGTTAGCCACTAAAGATCAGCTACTTCGGCAGGATAAACAGACAGGACAGTTCATCCATTGGTTTACCCAACCCGCTACGTATCAGTCGCAACCGGACACCATACGAAACGTTTACATTCGGCCCGATGGCCTTCTGATGCTGGGCACGATTCATCGTCTGACGGTTCTGCATCCACAGCGCGGTTTGTTACACCATATTTCTCTGCCCTCCTATCAAAGCCATTGGAAATACTACTTTGCAACTGACAGCCGTGGCAATACGTTTTTTAACCTCGATACATTGCTGCTACGTTATAATCCTCAACAAGATCAGCAGCGCCTTGAGAAACTACCCGGTTCACGTTTTTGTCGAAGCTTGTTCATTGACCGATCCGACGTGCTGTGGATGGGTACCAACGGGCAAGGCATTCGGAAGTATAATCTGCGCGCTGCGGCATTCGATGCCCAACCCTACAGCAAAGGTTTCCAGACAGATATTGTGACAAGATATCTTAACGTACCAACCGGCCAATTCTCCGGATTTCCCATTCTCTCCTCCCCCTACAAGTTTCGCTATACCTTTGATAAACAAGGCCAACTGTGGTTCAATGCGGGTACTACGCCGTTTCTCCGATTAAACCCTGCCACGAAACAGCTTACACCAATCCCGTTTCCGGTAACGCTCAATCCGAATGAGTTAAATCTAGATCAATCAGCGTCGCTGGCTACCGATCCGAATGGCCGGGTTTGGGCTATTTACGATACGTTAGTGGTTTATCAGGACAATGGTCAATGGAAACGTTTTCCGTTCTCAATTCGGAAACAGGTTGGTTTACCCGCCGTTCAACTCGTTGTTGATCAGCAGGCGCTTTGGCTGGCAACGTTATCCAAAGGGCTTTACCGCGTTGATCGTGCTAGTGGTCAGGTTCGACACTACGCTTCTCAGGCGGGTAACGTAACCTCATTGAGTAGCAACGAGTTAATTGCCTTATTTGACGACCCGCTGGATACGAACCTGTTATGGATTGGTACGTTCGGAAGCGGCCTATGTCGATTCGACAAACGTACTGGACAATCGTTGCGGCTGACCACGCAGAACGGCTTACCCAACAACGTAGTGTATTCGGCTATTCCTGATCATCGGGGCGGAATCTGGGTTGGCACGAATCAGGGGTTGTGCCGGGTTGATCGGCAAACGCTACGTACCCGCACCTATACGCAGGAAGACGGTTTACAGGCCGATGAATTTAACCGATTTCACAATCTGCATTTGCCAGACGACCGAATTATTCTGGGTGGAGTGGATGGTATTACGGCCTTCGATCCGAAACAAATTGGCGAAGACACGTATCAGCCTGATGTTCAGCTAACGGATATTCTGGTCAATAATGGTCCGTTTAAACCTGGTCAGGATTCGCTCACGGTTCAGGCGATGCAAGAACTTGTTTTGCCTCACGATCAGGATTTTGTGACGGTTGGATTTGCGGCCATGCAATATAATCGTCAGACAAAAATTCGGTACCGATACCGGCTGGAAGGGCTAAATGATAACTGGATTTATACAGACCGCCCGGTAGCGGAATATACGGCGCTACGTCCCGGCAGCTACGTTCTCCGGCTGAATGCGTCTAATACGTCGGGGCATTGGAGTTCGCACATACGTACGCTTCATCTAACTATTCAACCGCCCTGGTGGGCAACGTATTGGGCTTACCTCTGCTACGTGCTGCTCTTTCTTGGGATTATGTATGTGTTGGCTCAGCAGTATCGCCGACGAATATTTCTGCAACAATCCGTTGTCTTTAAACAGAAAGAAGCGGCTCACTTGCGCGAAGTCGATGCCATGAAAACGCGCTTTTTCACCAACATCACACACGAGTTTCGCACGCCTTTAACCCTGATTCTGACGCCCGTTGAGCAGATGAAGGAAGAAGACCGACCGAAAAATGACCAGCGACGACTCGATGTGATTGGCCGAAACGCACATCAATTGTTGGGCTTGATCAATCAGTTGCTTGATTTGTCGAAACTGGAATCGGGCAGTTTGTCGGTCAATGAAAGTCAGGGCTCACTGAGCGAATTTATCGGCGAGCGCATCGAGTCATTTAGCGCAGAAGCCGATGCGAAGGATATTCACCTTACGTATCAATCGCAAATTGAGGGTAATTATTGGTTCGACATGGGTAAGCTGGAATGTATTCTGTATAATCTGGTGGCGAATGCACTCAAGTTTACCCCGTCGGGCGGGCGTATTAGTGTTACGTTGACGGAGGGTATTCATCTGGTTGTTTCCGACACGGGTATTGGTATTCCATCTGACAAAATAGAGCATATTTTCGACCGGTTTTATCAGGTCTCGGATACCTCAGATCAGCCGCAAAAAATGGCTTCACCTTCTTTTGATCATTCCGATGAACGTAGTACGTTGCTTGACCGACCCGAGGGTACAGGCATTGGTTTGTCGCTGGTAAACGAACTGGTCAATTTACAAAGTGGGTCAATAAACGTAGTGAGTCAGGTTGGATCGGGCACTACGTTCACCGTGTTTCTGCCTTACCTTGCGGTTACGTCTGCTTTAACGAATCAATCTCCGCCAACGTATCAAAATGAACTACTAATCGATTCAACGACAGACAATAAAACCGATGAAATACCAACCGTATTGCTGGTAGAAGACAATCTCGAATTACTGGAATTTATCGGCAGTAGTTTGCCCGATACGTATCGCATTTATCAGGCTACGAACGGCCAGCAGGGGCTCGAAGAAGCTTTTTCCAGAACGCCCGATTTAATCATCAGCGATGTAATGATGCCGGGTATGGATGGTTTTACACTTTGCCAGAAATTAAAAGAAGATTCGCGAACCAGCCATATTCCCGTTATTTTGCTGACGGCCCGAACCGCTCTCGAAAGTCGATTGCAGGGACTTACGCAGGGAGCCGACGATTACCTCACAAAGCCATTCCATATTCAGGAACTTCGCTTACGGGTTACTAACCTGCTGGAACGCCAGCGTCGATTGCGCGACCAGATCCGAAAAGAGCTGACAAGCCCTGACGCTACGTTACCCGAAACCGATACGTTGGCATCCAATCCATTTCTGGAACAGTTGTATCAACTTCTGGAAACGCATCTGGACGATTCGAGCTTTGGGGTTGAAGAACTGGCCAGCCATGCGAATCTGAGCCGAATGCATCTGCACCGAAAACTGAAAAGTCTGATCGGCTTATCGGCTTCCGATTTTATACGCGCTTACCGACTCAAACGGGCCACTCAGCTACTGGCTGCGGGAGAGCCCATCAGTCAGACGGCTTATGCGGTGGGTTTCGAGAGTCCGGCTTATTTCACCCGGAGTTTCCGTCAGTTTTACGGCATAACTCCCTCCAGCTACGTAGCTAATCATAATTAAACACTGTTTTCCGGGATTTTACCGATAGAGGTTACAATAGGTCAAGCCGATGTTACACCAGTGAAAGTCGACGGACTACTACGTCCCTAGCTTTGAATTCGTGGCTACTCATCGCCACGGGTTTATTACTTATCGCTATGGAACAAACGCTACGTATCCAACGGAAGCACCTTACCCGGTCGCTGTACACTTCTCTGTACCTGATCCTTCAATTAAAAAATCAGTATCTTTTTTTTATTTTAATTGGGTTGTTGGGCATTCAGGTATCCCATGCTCAGGCGCCTACCGTAACGGGCCTAAACCCTGTCCGTAATTTGCGCAATGCCCCTACCAACACCAACGTAGCGGTCAGCTTTAGCCAGCCTATGAGCAGTGGTGCGGCTACGCTGGGAGCCATGCGGGTTTTCAGTGCCCAGCGCGGGGGGCAGCTGCGCAACGGGGTGGGGGGCAGCACCAGTGCCAGCGGCAACACGCTCACGTTTAACCCCACCACCAATTTTCGTCCGGGGGAGACCCTGTTCACCACGATCACCCCGCAGGCTCAGAGTACGGGGGGTAATTCGCTGACGCGGGGTCAAGTCTATCAGTTCACCACCCAGGTGGGTGGCACGGGAGAGGGCAACTTCATCTCTCCCTCCACTAACCCCAACCCGGCTGTGGGCAGTAGGCCTATAAGTATGGCGTTGGGGGATGTAGATGGGGATGGATATCTGGATTTGCTCTCGGCCAATTTTGAAAGTGACAATGTGAGTGTACGGCTCAATGATGGCACAGGCAGCTTTACTACCTCTCCCACCAACCCCAACCCCACCGTGGGTGATGGTCCATATAGTGTGGTGTTGGGGGATGTGGATGGAGATGGGGATCTGGACTTTCTCACCGCCAATCTTTATACTGACAATGTGAGTGTGCGGCTCAACGATGGAACGGGCAACTTTACCCCACCATCCACATCCCCCAACACCACCGTGGGCGATGCCCCCGCCTGTGTGGTGTTGGGGGATGTGGATGGGGATGGGGATTTAGACTTTCTCACCGCCAATAATGATAATACGGTGAGTGTGCGGCTCAATGATGGGACAGGCCGCTTCACCGCCCCCACCACCAACCCCAACCCGGGTGTGAGCATTAGCCCTACTAATGTAGTGCTGGGGGATTTGGATGGAGATGGGGATCTGGACTTGATCTCCTGCAACGGTAGTAACAGTGTGAGTGTGCGGCTCAACGATGGAACAGGCAACTTCACCCCACCATCCACAGCCCCCAACCCCACCGTGGGTACTACTATCCGTAGTGTGGTGTTAGGGGATGTGGATGGGGATGGCGATCTGGACCTGCTCACCGCCAATTTTAATAGTAACAATGTGAGTGTACGGCTTAACAATGGGGTGGGGCGCTTCAACACCTCCCCCTCAATTCCCAACCCCGCCGTGGGCAATGGGCCCACTAGTGTAGTATTGGGGGATGTAGATGGGGACGGCGATCTGGACCTGCTTACCGCCAATACGTCTGGCAACACGGTGAGCGTGCGGCTCAACAATGGCACGGGTAACTTTACCCCTCCCACGACCAACCCCAACCTGGGTGTGGGCAGTTGGCCTTATAGTGTGGTGTTGGGGGATGTAGATGAGGATGGGGATTTGGACTTCTTAAACGTTAATTATATCAACGACAATGTGAGTGTACGACTGAATGGGCTTCCCCCGACTCCTACTATCGCGGGCTTGGCGGCCAGCCCTACTGTTGTCTGCGTCGGTAGCCCTGTTCGGTTTACGGCTACAGTGGGTAACGTAACAGGTACCTACACCTACACACTTTCGAACGGCGAGACGTCGCTAACCGGCGTTGCATCTACGTCTGCGTTTAGTCAGAGTTTAACGGCTGCGGGGTCAGGCCCTCAGAATTTTACGCTCACCGTTCTAAGTAGCAACTTAACCGCCACTACAAGTCTAACGGTGAATAGCCCACCCTCCGTCAGTATCGCAGCTTCGCCCTCTCTGACTATTACTCAAGGCGAATCAACTACGCTCACCGCGTCGGGAGCCGATACGTACCGATGGTCGACGGGGGCGACAAGCGAAGTGATTTCTGCTACTGGCACTGGTTCCTATTCGGTCACCGGCACCAGCGGAGGCTGCTCATCGATAGCCAGTGTGAGTGTTACGGTGAATATACTTCCCCCAAGTATTGCCGATCTATCAGCTACCCCAAATCCAGTCTGTGTGGGTAGGCTCGTCACATTTACGGCTACAGTCGGTAACGTAACAGGTAGCTACG
Organism: Spirosoma daeguense; assembly: GCF_054776875.1. NCBI lineage: Bacteria > Pseudomonadati > Bacteroidota > Cytophagia > Cytophagales > Cytophagaceae > Spirosoma > Spirosoma daeguense. Next base: position 376,284 of record NZ_BAAHBF010000008.1, on the reverse strand, counting down.
CCTATACACTTACCCAGGGAAGTAACCCCTTATCCGGCACTACGTCCACTACAGCGTTTAGCCAGACACTAACCGCCAGCCTATCTGGTATACAGAATTACACCCTTACCGTAAAGAATAATGATTTAACCACAGTGGCAACAACAAGCCTGACGGTGAGTTCCCCACCCTCGATCACAATCACAGCATTGCCTTCGGCGGTTGTCTTCTCAGGTCAATCCGCCACGCTCACTGCATCGGGAGCCGATTCCTATACTTGGTCAACGGGCGAGACTAGTCCTGCTATTTCTGTCAGTGCTTCGGGGGTTTATACGGTTACGGGCACCAATCAGGCAGGCTGCACTGGCATAAGTTTTGCCGCAGTCACAGTGATTCCTCGCCCTAATTTCCCGCCCCTAGCCCGCAACGACACCTTAAGTGGTACCATTAACACTGCAATCACGGGCAATGTGCTTACCAACGACTTCGATCTGGATGGCAACCCGCTGGTGGCTAGCTCTATAGATCTCCCAGCCCACGGTACCTTATTGCTGAATTCCGATGGCAGCTTTACCTATAATCCGAACGCTAATTTTATCGGTCAAGATCAATTTACCTATCGAGCGTGTGATAATGCAACTCCCCCACTCTGCGCTACAGCCACAGTATATTTAAACGTTCAGGCGGTTGCTCCTGCATTGGCTGGTTTCACGGCAAATACGGGCACTGTCTGTGTGGGAAGTTCAATTACGTTCACCGCACAAATCGGGAACGTAACGGGTAGTTATAATTATACGCTTACCAATGGCAACAGCAACACAACAGGCACTACATCGGTCACAGCCTTCAGTCAATCGCTCGTAGCCAATGGCTCAGGTATTCAGAGCTTTACGCTAACCGTAGTGAGTAATGGCCTATCCAGTTCCGCCACTACCTCCGTTACCATCAATAATCTGCCCATACCTACTCTTTCGGCCAGTTCGGGAGGGACACTTACCTGCGCTCAGTCTTCGCTAACGCTCACGGCGGGTGGCGGTAGTCAATACGTTTTCGGTGGACCGGGAATTCTCAGCCAGAACAGTATTTCGGGTACGGCGGAGGTCAACGTAGCGGGTTTATACTCAGTAACCGTCACTACGTCGGGTTGTTCCAGCACTACTACGTTAACGATTATTCAGGATAATAATGTGCCTTCGGTAATCATTACTCCAGGTTCCGCTACGTTGAGTTGTGCTACGTCTTCGGTAAGTCTGAGTGCGGTAGGCAGTGGTACGTATCGTTGGAGCACCGGAGCCTTGACGCAAGCCATTAGTGCTACGTCGGCAGCCACTTATTCGGTGACACTGACCGCAGCTAATGGCTGTACGGCAACGGCTTCGGCGCAGGTATTCCAAGATAATTCGGTGCCAACGGTAAGTATCAGCCCAGTCAGTGCTATGTTGACCTGTACAACCTTGTCGGTAAGTCTGAGTGCGGCAGGCACGGGTACATACCGCTGGAATACCGGTGAGATTACCCAGAGCATTTCTGCCACAATAGCTGGTACGTACTCGGTGACATTGACAGCAACAAACAATTGCACCACATCAGCCAGCGTCGTCGTGAGTCAGGATAACAATTCACCTGTCGTTACGATAAACCCTGGTAATGCTACGTTGAGTTGCGTCAACCCGTCGGTTAGTCTGAGTGCTGTTGGGAGTGGAACGTATCGCTGGAGTACGGGCGCAACAACGCAAGTGATTTCGATTACAGCAGCCGGTACGTATTCCGTTACTCTGACAGCGCCTAACGGCTGCACCGCCACCGCGAGTATTGTCATTACGCAGGATAATTCGGCACCTACCGTCAGTATTTCGGCTAATCCTTCACTGACTATTACTTCAGGTCAGACCACTACGTTAACCGCTAATGGCGCCAATTCGTATTTATGGAATACTAACGCTGCTACGTCTGCTATTGTGGTCAACGCATCGGGGGTTTATTCGGTAACTGGCACTACGGGTAGTTGTCAGCGTGTGGCTTCTGTTACCGTTGTTCAGCCTGTTTCGAATGCGCCTTTTGCCATCACGGCTGTTACAACCAACACCTGTCAACAGATTGCCAGCAACCGTTATGTCATCAGTTTCACCCCTCAATACAGCGGGCTTACGGGTCAGCCAGTTAGCTTCTCCGTTGTTAATGAGCTATTTCCCACAACCGCACCGGGTCCTTACACACTGCAACTTTACGACGATAATTCAACGATTATTCTAAAAGCGCAACAGACTGGCACGCCGGGCGAAGTTTCGTTTACCTACAACTGGCTAGCCAATTGCCAAAGTCCGCAGCCCAACACACCGCCCCGCGTGAACCAACCACTGACCGACCAGACGGCCCGTGTGGGCGAAGGTTTTGGCTATACGATCCCGCAAACGACATTTACCGATAATGAATCGCCCCATAGTCTGGTGCTCACCATTTCAGGGCTCCCGGCCGGATTGAATTTCAGTCCACCAACTCAGATTGGCGGGGTACCCAGCATGAGTGGCGTAAGCAGTGTAACCGTAACCGCTACCGATCCACAGGGATTGAGCGTAAGCACCCATTTCCTGCTGACGGTAGTCGAGCCAACAGCAACCAATACACCGCCAACGCTGGTTAATCCAATACCGAATCAGGTAGCCATTCAGGGCCAGCCATATGGGTTAAATGTAAATGCTACGTTTACCGATGCGCAAACGCCAAATGCGCTAACTCTGACGGCTAGTGGCTTACCGACTGGGTTAAATCTGGTTGGTACGACCATAACGGGAACGCCTTCCCTCAGCGGTACGTCGACCATTACGTTACAGGCAACCGATCCGGGAGGGCTTAGTGCCAGCACACAGTTTGCTTTACTAATCCAGCCAACGTCGGTAACGGCCAGCGCGCCCTTTGCCATTACCGCAGTAAACCCGCTCTTTTGTACTCAAATTGCTAACAATCGCTACGAAATAAGTTTTCAGCCTCGTTATTCGGGCCAGAATGGCCAACCGCTCAATTTCTGGGTTGTGAACGAGTTATTTCCAACGACAGCGCCGGGGCCCTATTCATTACAACTGTATAACGACAATCCGACCATTGTGCTGAAGGCGAAACAGGAGGGTAGCCCAAATGAAGCTTCGTTTACCTACAACTGGCTAGCCAATTGCCAAAGCCCGCAGCCCAACACACCGCCCCGCGTGAACCAACCACTGACCGACCAGACGGCCCGTGTGGGCGAAGGCTTTGGCTATACGATCCCGCAAACGACATTTACCGATAATGAATCGCCCCATAGTCTGGTGCTCACCATTTCAGGGCTCCCGGCCGGATTGAATTTCAGTCCACCAACTCAGATTGGCGGAGTACCCAGCATGAGTGGCGTAAGCAGTGTAACCGTAACCGCTACCGATCCACAGGGATTGAGTGTAAGCACTACGTTTACACTGACCGTACAACCTGCCAATATTCCTTCTGCTACGTTTACCATTACGGGGGTTCAAACACTGAGTTGCTTAAGTGTAGGTCCTAATCGGCAGTCGATACGTTTTCAGCCGCAGTACGTTGGATTAACGGGCGAGCCGGTGAGTTTTTCGGTGGTGAACGAGCTACTGCCTACTACGTTGCCGGGGCCTTATACGTTGGAATTGTACAACGATAATGCCACCATCCAGCTACGCGCCCAGCAGGGAAATCAGATGGCTAGTTATGCCTACAATTGGCTGGCGGGATGTGGTAGTCCACGGCAGGGAATCGCTGAACGTAGCACGGATTTGCAGGTCAGCATATTGGGCAATCCAATTGAAGGCGAATTTGTAGATATTGAAATCGAAGGAGCTTTGGCGCTACCGCTTCAACTGAGCGTAACGAACCTGAACGGGCAACCACTGCATCAAACTCGTCTTGAAAATGTAGCAGATAAGGAGCGCGTACGAGTCCCGATTACCAACAAAGGAGTATTCTTACTGCAAGTCAGCACGCCCACACAACGCCGGGAGATTCGGCTAATTAAGCAGTGATATAAAAGCGATAACAACAAACGCCATCAGGTATGCTGATGGCGTTTGTTGTACTATTCTGAAGGCAGTATCGCATTGTTATTATTTCGCCTGATTCGTGAAATCGACTACGGTCACGTCAGCTAGCCAAGGGCCAACAATTTTACCAAAAGCTGCGTGGTCAGGATGCGGCAAATAGGCATCGCGGTCTTTTTCGGAATCGAACGTCAGAATAAACGCGTGCGTCAAACCATGCGCGTGTTTTTCGGGACTATTGTTGGTACCCCACTGAAAGCCTTTGATCTGGCTGATTTTTGACGGGAGTGCTTCAAAAGCCATCAAAATTTCTTTTACTTTTTCGGGCGTAGTTTCTGGTTTGAACTTAAACAGCACAATATGCTGAACAACATTTGCTTTCATTTTTTTCTTGGTAGGAGGTTCGTTAGTTAACGAGTTGGCTTGCGTGGTTGTGACAAATGACAACAGGGCCAGTATCACGCCCAGAACGATCTTTTTCATGTTATTCAATAAGGTTTACAGGGAAAAGAAAATAAACGTGCCACCCTACTTTGTAAGGTGGCACGTCTTATAAACAAACGCAAGCAATTACTTAAGCAAGTTTTGCTTTCAGGTTTTCATCTAGTGCTTCGAGGAAATCTTCGGTATACAGGTAATGTTCACCCGCTACCAGATTCGTATCGTTCGAGAAAGCCGACAAAGCCAGATCTTTGGTCATTTTGCCGCTTTCAACCGTTTCTACGCAAACCTGTTCCAACGTATTGGCGAAGTCGATCAGCGCCTGATTACCATCGAGTTTACCCCGGAAAGCCAGACCGCGTGTCCACGCATAAATCGAAGCAATTGGGTTGGTCGAGGTTTTGTTACCTTTCTGGTGTTCGCGGTAGTGGCGCGTTACGGTTCCGTGAGCCGCTTCAGCTTCCATCGTGCCTCCGTCTGGCGTAACCAGTACCGACGTCATCAGACCCAGCGAACCAAAGCCTTGTGCTACGGTGTCCGACTGAACGTCGCCATCGTAGTTTTTGCAGGCCCATACGAAGTTACCGTTCCATTTCAGTGCAGAAGCCACCATGTCATCGATCAAACGGTGTTCGTAATGAACGCCTTTCGCCTTGAACTGGCCTTCGTAAACTTCCTGAAAAATATCTTTGAAACGACCGTCGTATTTTTTCAGGATCGTGTTTTTGGTCGACAGATAGAGCGGCCATCCTTTTTGCAGCGCCATGTTGAAACACGCCAACGCAAAGCCACGAATCGACTCATCGACGTTGTACATACCCATTGCTACGCCCGGACCTTTGAAGTTGAACACTTCATACTCCTGCACCGTACCGTCTTCGCCTTCGAACTTCATGGTCAGTTTACCTTTGCCAGGAACCAAGAAATCCGTAGCCCGATACTGATCGCCAAACGCGTGACGGCCAACGATGATCGGGGCAGTCCAGTTCGTTACCAGACGTGGTACGTTGTTCATTACGATAGGCTCACGGAATACTGTACCGTCCAGAATGTTCCGGATCGTACCATTCGGCGATTTCCACATCTGCTTGAGGTTGAACTCTTTAACGCGATCTTCATCGGGCGTAATGGTAGCACATTTGATACCTACACCGTATTGTTTGATAGCGTTGGCCGCGTCGATCGTTACCTGATCGTCGGTTTCGTCGCGATATTCAATGCCGAGGTCGTAGTATTTAATATCAACGTCAACGTAGGGAAGAATCAGTTTGTCTTTGATGAATTTCCAGATGATACGGGTCATTTCGTCGCCATCCAGTTCGACAACCGGATTCGCTACCTTAATTTTTTCCATTTGACTTGTTTATAAACGATTGAAACAATACGAAAACTTGGCAGAAAAGCCTACGTGGTGCAAAAGTACGGAAAAGTGAATGAATGCGGTACGTAAGATTTATCTATAAACATTACCGCCTGATAAACAAAACTTTAAGACAGGTTTTAGCTACCTATTCATAACCGAACTTCTAAACACCGCTTTACCCAGTTAGTTATCTCAAAGAAGAATCCACAAATAAATACGTATCAACACGATGAAAACAGCAACGTTAACAATTCTTTTCTGTACAATTCTCACTACGTTTGCCAACGCCCAGATGAAAGTTGCCAACTTTTCTTACGGCGAACCGGGCACTGATAAATACGAACAACTAAGTTTTTGGGCCAAAAACGGACAGCGGGCAGAAATTCGCTATACCTACGGCAAAGATCGAAAAGAAACCACGTTAACGTATCTAGGGAAATCGCCAAAGGCAAAAGGCAGTGGTTTTAACGTTCAATTTCCTAACAACTACGTTCTTTATGTAGCACCTGTAGGCAACAAACTTCGCCTAGTCGATGCGCAGGCAACGTATCAAAAAACCTTTGCCTGGGAGTATGAAGGTCCGGTAAATGGTATCGGTACGTTCTGCAATGTCTGCGCGCAAGACGATAAAGAAGCGATGCAACTCGTTCGGACGTATTATTTAAGGTAATTGGCTCTCATGACTTTTTACGAGCAACAGGTTTTAAAAATCCGGTTTGAACATTACCCAAACACGTATCAGGTAAGACGGGTAGTACAGGCCAAACTATTTATCGACAGCGATCTCTCAGCCGCGATCAATCTGACGACAATTGCCGCTGAAGCATCGCTGTCGAAATTCCATTTTCTACGCTTGTTCAAGAAATGCTACGGTCGTACTCCGCATCAATACCGCACCGAACAACGACTTATAAAAGCAAAGCGGTTAGTAGAAATCGGTTTTTCGACCAGTGAAATCTGCTACGCACTCAATTTTGGCAGTATCACTACGTTCATCGGTCTGTTCAAAAAATACACCGGATATACGCCTTCTGCTTATTCAAAAAAGCAATTTTGAAGAGTTCGTTTTCGTCCGTTCGGCAGACCTTTGTCGGGTAATAACGGAACGTTTCATGAAAATCAAGCTGTTGAGCGTATTGGTCGATGACCAGAATAAAGCGCTGGCCTTTTATACGGACATATTAGGCTTTATCAAAAAAACGGAGATACCACTGGGCGAACATAAATGGCTCACAGTGGTGTCGCCCGAAGAACAGGACGGCACCGAAATCGTGCTTGAGCCAATGGGTTTCCCGCCCGCTCAAACGTATCAGAAAGCCCTCTTCGATGCGGGAATTCCGATAGCCGCTTTTCAGGTCGATGATATTAAGCAGGAAGTAGACCGGTTAACGAAGCTGGGCGTTACGTTCAGTATGCCACCTACTCCGATGGGGGCTGTAACATTGGCGGTTTTAAACGATACCTGCGGCAATAATATTCAGTTGTATCAGGTGAGCTGACGTAGCATCGGGCAACTAATTTTTCAGGTAATAGGGAGGACGTAGCGTAATGCTACGTCTTTTTTATTTCGTCCGGCTTTGAACAATCGTTGTACGATTTCGGACAGACCATTTTGTCAAAAACCGCCCTCAATTGATGGAAACGGGTATTTTCAAATTTGGCAGGGGATTTGTTTTGCAAAATTACAACTAATCATTTTTGGTAACCGATACGTATGCGAAGGTCTTTTTTAGGCGAGTTTGAAGAGATTGTTCTGCTGGTAGTTGCCGCCTGTCCGGCCGAAGCTTATGGCGTTATGATCTGGGAAGATATTCAGCAGCAAACGGGTCGATCTATCACGATGAGCGCCGTTCATGCTACGTTGTATCGACTGGAGGAGAAAGGATTTCTGAGTTCAACCATGGGCGGAGCTACCGCTGAGCGAGGAGGTCGCCGGAAGCGTTTTTTTACGTTAACGGCCTTAGGCGTTCGGGCGTTGAACGATATTCAGGAAGTTCGAAGCCGACTCTGGCAGGCCATTCCACCGGGAAAATTTCAACTGATTGGCGGGTAAATTATGAAAAAACAATCGACTCCACCCCGCTGGGCCGACTGGCTTTTAGAAGTCTTTGTGGCCCCTCCCCTACGCGAAGACGTACAGGGCGATTTGCATGAAGTATTTTATAAACAGGTCGATCAGATTGGCTCGCGGAAAGCTCGTCGGGAATTTATCTGGGCAGTGCTCCACTACGTAAATCCTTACTTTTTCAAAGCGCGCCAACGTAACAACAAGTCTTCTGAATACCCATCTCCCTCATTCTTACATCCTGCTATGCTACGTAATTATCTGACCATCGCGCTTCGAACGCTCGCTCACAACAAGGCGTATTCTATCATCAACGTAGTGGGTCTGAGTATCGGTCTGGCGGCTGCGATGCTGATCATGCTCTATACCAAAGACGAGGTTAGCTACGACCGTTTTCATGCCAACAACCCAAATCTGTATCGTATCACAAGCCGTGACATTACACCCGGCGATCAGAAGGCAAACTACAACACAAACACAGGTATTTTTCAGGGTCCAAAATTCACGGCGGGCACCCCTGATATTCAGTCGTTTGTCCGTTTCAAAACCGATATGTTTGATATCAAGCAGGGCAACGAAGTAAAGAGTCAGGAAATGTTCGCGGCTGATCCCGATTTCTTCCAACTGTTCAGTTTCTCATTGCTGAGCGGTAATCCTAAAACAGCGTTGGCTCGCCCAAAATCGGTGGTTATTTCAGAAGAAATGGCCGAAAAACAATTCGGCACAACCAATGCGCTTGGTAAAATTATGCTCATTAGAAACAAAGAGCAGTTTGAGCCTTTTACCGTAACTGGCGTGTCGGCGAAATGCCCGCAGAATTCGTCCATAAAATTCGACGTACTGATACCAATGGTTGTGTCGAACGAAGAATTTGCCCAAAACGATAACTGGTTTTCTGTTTTTCTGAACACATTCGTACTGGTACGGCCCGACGCTAATATCAAGGCGGTTGAGGCTACGATGAATCGAATTTATCAATCCGATGCCAAAAACACGATTGTGGAAATGGCGAAAAAATTCGGTATCAAAAGTAAAACGATCTATTCACTCCAGCCGATTACCGACATGCACCTAAGCACGGATTTACCCGTGAATAACGGGCTGGTAGACGAAAGCAATCCTACGTTTTCTTACATTTTGTCGGGTATTGCGCTGTTCGTATTGCTGATTGCGTGCATCAATTTTGTCAATCTTACCGTGGCCCGTTCATTGAAACGGGCTAAGGAAATTGGCGTTCGAAAAGTGGTTGGTGGCGGTAGAACGCAGCTCATTATTCAGTTTTTAGGCGAGTCGTTTCTGCTTTGTTTTATGGCGTTTTCGCTGGCAATTCTATTGCTGCTCCTGGTCTTACCCACGTTCAATCAACTTGCCAACAAAGCCCTTTCTTTCACGTATCTGCTTGATATAAAATTAATTATCGGCTACATCGGTTTGTTTATCGCAACGGGTTTACTGGCCGGATTTTATCCCGCTATTATTCTGTCTGGATTTAGCCCGGTGCAGAGTCTGTACAATCGATTCCGGTTTGCGGGAAAGAATTACCTGCAACGAGGGCTGGTTATTTTGCAGTTTTCGCTGGCTTCGTTTCTGATTGTTGCTACGTTGACCATCAATTCGCAATTCAACTACCTGACAACGAAGAACTTGGGTTATGACGACAGTAATCTGGTAGCGGTGCATAAATCAGATATGAAACGTAGTGACGTGCGTTTGCTCAAAAATGAACTTATGAAATCCCAAATCATTCTCGACGTAGCGCCCAAGAATGGGGGTTTCTGGGGAACGGTAGCAAAAGTTAATGGCGACAAGCAACTTTCCTTTGCCTATGAAACCGTTAATGAAACCTTCCTGCCGCTGTTTAAGATTCCCGTTCTGGCCGGTCGCAACTTCTCGCCCGATTTCCCCAGCGATTCGACACAGTCTGTATTGGTAAACGAAAGCTTTGTGAAAGAAGCCGGCTGGAAAAATCCGATTGGTCAGGAGGTAAACTTCTTTGCTTACGAAACCCCGGAAAAATACAAGGTCATCGGTGTGGTAAAAGATTATCACTTTCAGGCCTTGAATCAAAAAATCCGGTCGCAATTGTTTACAATGAAACCGAAAAACAACTACGGTAAAGTATTCATCAAAATAAAGCCCAATACCGAAACCGAAAGTCTTAAGACTATTGAGCGAACCTTCAAAAAATTATTTCCGATCAGTCCGTATTCGTATAGCTTCCTGGATCAAGACAACCTGAAAAAATACGAATCAGAAGCAAAGTGGAAGCAAATTATGCTGTTCGGTGCCATCCTGACCATTTTCATCTCCTGCATCGGACTTTTTGGTCTTGCTACGTTATCAGCCGAGCGACGTACCAAAGAAATTGGCATTCGGAAAGTGCTGGGCGCATCGACGTCAAGCATTGTCCAGTTATTATCCTCGGATTTTCTGCGGCTGGTTGCCTTCTCGTTCCTAGTTGCTTTCCCAATTGCATACTACGCCATCGACAAATGGCTTGAAAATTATCCGTATCGCATCGACATCAGCGTCTGGGTGTTCATTGCAACGGCTTCGCTGGCAATTATCATTGCTTTTTTCACTGTCAGTTTTCAGTCCGTCCGGGCCGCAATATCGAATCCGGTTAAAAGTTTGCGGAGTGAATAATACCGTCCCCGTAGAGACAAGGCATGCCTTGTCTCTACAAATGCAGATACCTATCATAGCATACCCGTCTATTACCGAATACATTTCCCCAAACATGACTACTCCTCCAGCATGTTCAGTAACGTATCTAGTTCGTCATCGGCAATCGTGCTACGTTCTGATTTATCGTAAATGAAAGAAAGCGTAATCGTTTCATTAATAATCTTGACGTAGGTAATGACTCTGGCGCCACCTGATTTGCCCGTACGTTTCGATGTAATTTTAAGACGAACTTTATAAAAGTTACCACCCAATGATTTTCCCAGTGTCGGATTCTCCATTAACTCCTCACCAAGTTGGGCCAGATCAGTTTTTATGGATGGGTATTTCTTTGCTAGCCTTTTCAACTGCTTATCGAAAATCGATAACGTCAGAACTTTATAGCTCATTTAGCAAATCGGCAAGGGGGCGGGCTTTTTTCTGGCCTTTTTCTACTTCTTTCAACTCCTGAATCGCTTCTTTCAACTCCGTAATAAGCTGTTCTTTCGTTGGTTCTTCAACTTCGTATTGTGCCAATCCGGCGTAACGCTTTTTAAGCTGCTTCCAATCCTGCATCGGAATAAAAACGCCTGTTGGATTCCCTTTGCTATCGTGAATAACTTGCAGATTCATACAGATTCTCTTTTCTCAAAAGTAGACGGAAATAGGCATCTTGTCAAGCCACCAAAAACGAAAGCCAGACGACGCTAAGTCACCTGGCTTTTTTGTTCGCTGGATAAAGCAATTTACTAAAACTAAAGCAGATACCTTTCACAGCATCCCTCTCTATCAGCGAATACACCTACATAACTTCCGACAGATACAATTGTTTATAAATCATAAAAATTTTTCATTTTTTTTCACGCTACGTTGTCCGACCAAGGACAGAAGTTGTCCATTTGCGGACAAACGTATTGCATCACTACGTAGTAAAATAGGCCATCAGAATCAATACGTAAGGTTTTCAGGATTTGGCAATGGATTTGTACGATAAAATATAAACTAATACCTGAACCTATGCGTCGGACGTATCTGGGCGAGTTTGAAGAAGTGGTTTTGCTGATGGTTGCTATTCTGGATGGCGAAGGCTATGGCGTTACGGTCAGTCAGGCATTGGAAGAGCATACCGGGCGTATCGTTACGTTCGGCACGGTGCATAACACGCTGATTCGGCTGGAAGAGAAGGGATTCGTGAAATCAGAACTGGGTGGCGCTACAGCCGAACGCGGTGGCCGACGCAAGCGTCTGTTTCGGATTACGGCGCTGGGCAATCGGGCACTTCAGGAAATCCAGCAACTTCGTCAGGATCTCTGGCAATTGTTACCACCCAATACACTTCGGCTCGGCGGAGTATAGATGTAAATGAATAGTGGGTAACGAAAAATGTATAACGATTCTATGAGAACATTCCCCCCCCCCTTACGCCCTCATTCTTCACTATCCATTGATCATTATTCATTATGAATCCTCCCCGCTGGGCACATTGGCTCTTAACCCATCTGCATCCCAACAATACGTTGGAGGAAGTGGAAGGCGATCTGGACGAACTCTATACGTACTGGTATGAGCGAGCGGGCAAAACGCAGGCAACGCTACGTTATCTGCTCAACGTAGCGTCGGTGCTGCCACCCTTTGTGCGAAAACGAACACAAGCTAAACAACAATACGAACAACCCTCTTATTTACAACCTGCTATGCTACGTAATTATGTAAAAATCGCTTTTCGGAATCTGCAACGTAACAAAGGGTATACCCTGATCAATGTGCTGGGGCTTGCCCTGAGTATTACCTGTGGTATCCTCATTTTTACACTCGTGAATCACCACCTGAGTTTCGATAATTTCCACGCCAATTCCGACCGGATTTATCGGATGGTTACCGAAATGCACCGCGACAATATTGGTTATAATAACAACGTACCATCGCCACTTGGTAAGCATTTTCGGAATGACTATACATTCGGCGAAAAGGTAGGCCGGATTATTCATATCGACGACCCGCTGATTACGTTGAAAGAGGGCAGCTACGTAAAAAAGATCAAGGAAGAGCAGGGACTGGCCTTTACCGAACCTGAATACTTCGATATTTTCAACTTTCCGATGCTCGACGGTACTGCCAAAAACGCTCTTAGTGAGCCGAATACGGCTATTCTGACCGAGCGTATCGCGAAAAAGTATTTTGGCGACGAAAACCCAATCGGCAAATCGTTCTGGCTCAATAACCGAATCAGTTTCCGGGTTACTGGTCTTCTGAAAAATCTACCGGCCAACACCGAACAGAAAGCCGAAATCTTTGTATCGTTTCCAACGCTGAAAACCTACGACCCCTGGCTAGCGCATGATACCGATGGCTGGAATGGTATTCGTGATGGCGTATCGTGCTACGTGCTGCTACGTCCGTCCGTTTCACCCGCTCAGGTCGAAAGCGTGTTACCGGTTTATGTCAAAAAATACCGCCCGACCAGCAAAAACGTACACCATTACAAACTACAACCCCTCTCCGAAGTGCATTTTGACGCTCGTTTTGGGGGTGCTATGGAGAAAAAGAATCTGTGGGTTCTGGCTATTATTGGCCTATTCCTACTCATTACAGCTTGCGTCAATTTTATCAATCTGGCTACGGCGCAGGCTCTGAAACGCTCAAAAGAAGTGGGGGTTCGGAAAGTGCTGGGTGGCGTAAAAGGGCAACTTTTCTGGCAATTCATTTCCGAAACGGCCATTATTACGTCAATCGGGATTGTGGTTGCGTTGGGATTGGCTTACCTGCTTCTGCCCGCTGTTAACGGATTTTTCCAGTCGCAGATGAGTATCAATTTATTCGCCGACAGTCGGGTGGCTCTCTTCATCGCTGGTCTTGGTCTGATCATTACGTTTTTTGCGGGCTCTTATCCGGGGCTTATTCTGGCTGGTTTTCAGCCTGTTGTTGCCCTGAAAGGAAAACTATCGCATCAAAACGTGGGCGGTTTCAATACGCGCCGGACGCTGATTGTTACTCAGTTTGCTATTTCGCAGGTACTTATTATTGGTATGCTGGTCATTATGAGCCAGATGCGCTACGCTCAACAGGCTGATTTAGGTTTTGATAAAGATGCTATTGTAATGGTTCCGGCGGGTAATGATTCGACACGTAGCAAAATGAATACGCTCAAAAATGAGCTGCTACGTATCAACGGCGTCGAGAAAGTTTCGCTTTGTTTTGCGGCACCTGCCTCTAATAATGGTTGGGGCAATTTTGTGAAGGTCGATAATGAAGAAACGAACTTCAGAACGAGCATCAAATCGGCCGATGACCAGTATCTGTCTACGTTTGGTCTGGAACTGGCTGCGGGCAAAAATCTTTTTCCAGCCGACAGTGTTCGAGAGTTTTTAGTCAACGAAACCTTCCTCCGAAAACTCAATCTCAACCCCAAACAGGCTATTGGAAAAATCATTGTAGCCAATGGTGGAAGCATGGTAGCGCCCATTGTTGGCGTGGTCAAAGATTTCCACGACTTATCGATGCATCAGGAAATCAGCCCCATTGTTATCACAACCTATCGGGAAGATTATACCGATTATGCCATAAAACTGAACGTAGCGCAGGCTAAAACCACGCTGGCAGCTATCGAAGAAGCCTGGCTACAGCAGCACCCCGACCAACTGTTCGAGTATCAGTTTCTAGACAAAAGCATTGCGCAGTTCTACGAAACCGAAGAGCGGATGCTGCAACTGGTTCAGTTCTTTTCGCTGATTGCCATTTTCATCGGCTGTCTCGGCCTATATGGTTTGGTATCGTTTATGGCAGCTCAGAAAACAAAGGAAATTGGTATTCGAAAAGTATTGGGAAGCAGTTTCGCACAGATTCTCTGGATATTCGGTAAGGAGTTTTCACGCCTGATTGTCATCGCTTTTCTGCTTGCCGCGCCAGTAGCCTGGTACGCCATGAATATCTGGTTGCAAGGCTTCCAGTTTCACATCGAAATCGGTGCCGAAATCTTTATCATAGCGATTAGTGCTACGTTATTCATTGCCACCTTAACTGTTGCTTATCAAGCTATTAAAGCCGCAATGGTGAACCCAATTCGTTCACTACGTTCGGAGTAGTATAAGGCTTGTGGCAAAGGGAATTGCGCATGGATTGCGGGGCTGGCATGGAATAATCCCTGCTACTCTCCTTGCCATCCATGCGCATAGCACCCTGCCCCAAGCCCAAAAAAACGAAAGCCAGACGACGTGAAGTCACCTGGCTTTCGTTTTTTTTGTTCGCTGGCTAGATTGATTCAACTGGAAAAATGGATGCCTTTTATAGCATCTCTATCTATCAGCGACTCACATTCATAGAACTACACCGATTCAGAAGTGTTTACAGATTGTATTTTTTTGTTTTCATCCAGAACGTAAAAAGATTATGGCCTTTGCCGTTTAGTATTGCGCGCACTAACGGCCAAAACCATGAAACTGGAAAAAACTGCACCAGTTCTATACGTATCAGATATCAGCCGCAGCCTGACGTATTACACTGAAATTCTGGGTTTTGACGAAAAATGGGAGTGGGAATCTCCAGCTACGTTTGGGGGTGTAGAAAAAGACGGCGTGGAAATTTTCTTCAGTCCGGATGGACACTCCAGAGCCTGGATTTGCCTGATTGTGGATGATGTAGACGCTTATTATAAAACCATTGTCGCTAAAGGAGCCACCATCGTAGCTCCCCCCAAAAACCATCCATGGAACATGCGGGAAATGTACATCAACGACCCAGACGGCCATCTTCTCTGTTTCGGCCATCGAATTGACTGTGAACAAACTGACTAAATCAGGATGAAAAACATAGCCAAGGAAATTATTCAGATGGCCAAGACTGATTTAGCCGTTCGGGAGCGATTGCTATCCGAGGGAAAACTGTTTGAGGGCTATCATCCCGAAATGGAATCGGTTCACCGTACCAATGCGGCCCGACTTCGCGAAATCATTACGTTAATCGGCTGGCCAACCCGCTCTAAAGTTGGCGAAGAAGCCAGTGAAGCCGCCTGGCTCATTGTGCAGCATTCCATTGGCGAGGCTTCGTTTATGCGTGATTGCTACGTATTGATGCAGGACGTAGCAGGCGACATCAACCCGCATAATCTGGCTTATCTCTACGACCGTATCTGCTATTTCGAAGGTCGCCCGCAACGCTACGGTACGCAATACGACGTTCCCGAACGCATGTATCCCGTCGAAAATAAGCACGTAGTGAACCATCTTCGCGAAGAATTGGGAATGACCCCTGTGCCGGAGGAACGTATTGTGGAGCAGAATTCTGGTAATTCACCCATCAATTCGGCTCCTGACGAATGGCGTCGGAAAGCGGGCTGGATAAATTAAATCGGCAGCCCTCACCAGAAAGTTTGTATAACGTAAAAAGGTTACGTTTTGAGGCACGTACTATTGCAGTGCATTCCTGCAAACAGTAAACAACTCATAAACTATGACGCTACGTAAACTCATTGCCAGCAAAGACGTTGGTGCCATCGAACAGGCACTCAAGCAAAATCCGGCACTCGCCAACGAAGGCCTTCCCTACGACGACCACAACACCGCCAAAGCCCACCCGCTTCACCGAATCTGCGACGACGTGTTCAGCAAAATTTATTCAGACGATGAAGCAGTTGAGCTAGCTACTCTCTTTCTGGATTATGGTGCGAACGTCGATGGTGGTCAGTTGGTTAACAATCACGATACGCCCCTGGTAGCGGCTGCGAGTTTACAAGCAGAAAAAGTCGGTATGCTGTACATCGAAAAAGGTGCTGCGATTAACCATCCGGGCTGCAACGGTGGAACGGCTTTGCATTGGGCCGCCTGGACGGGTCGGGATAAACTCGTAGAGCGACTAATTGAAGCCGGGGCCGACATCCATAAACGTTGTACCGAGTTCCAAAGCACACCCCTTTTATGGGCAGTTCACGGGCATAAATTTGGCGGCCCCGATAATCAACACAACCAGACCCAATGTGTGCGTTTGCTACTCAACGCTGGCGCAGATAAAGATACGCCCAACAAAGAAGGTACCGCTCCAATTGCCTTCCTGACCGAACAGGACACTGAGCTACGGGCACTGTTGCAGAGCTAATAAGCACCTACATAAATACTGACAGCCAGGCAAACCGTTCTACCCATTTTGGAAGAACCAGAAATTAACTTTTGCCTATTCGTAAAACTATCCTAAATCAAAAACAATATGTTGGCATATTATAGAGTAGAAATTAAGTGGGCAATTCTATTTTCGATAATGGTTTTGGCCTGGATGGTATTAGAAAAAATCTGTGGGCTTCACGGAAAATATATTGACTATCATTTATACCTGACCAATCTTTTTGCCATACCAGCTATCTGGTTTATGGTACTGGCTCTTATTGATAAAAAGAAAAATTTCTACGGCGGAAAAATAACGTATCAACAAGGGCTCATTTCCGGAATTATTCTATCTATATTAATTGCTTTGCTCAGCCCTTTAACGCAATGGATAACGTCATACGTAATCACACCAGACTATTTTCCGAACGTAATTAAGCGATCCGTAGAGATTGGCTATTACAAAACAACGGCTGAGGCTGAAGCAAATTTTAATTACAAAAATTACGCAATTCAGGGTGCAATAGGTTCGCTAATGATGGGTATTATCACAACTGCAATAGCCATGATTTTTATCCGAACAAAAGCTAACTAACAGCCGACGACTATATTTCTCCACCAACTACTGCATTATTGTTTCACTTTTTAAATTCTAACAACCAACCAGTTACTTTTATGGCTACAACAAACACGTATTTAAACTTTGATGGAAATTGTGAAGAAGCTTTCACGTTTTACAAATCCGTATTTGGCGGAGAGTTTACCTACCTCGGCCGCTTTGGCGACATGCCCGAAAGCGATGAATCTAAAATTGAAGATAAAGACAAAAACAAAGTAATGCACGTATCACTACCCATTGGGCAATCGATTTTAATGGGAAGTGATATTATTGAAGCATATGGAACTTCGTTTGTAAAAGGTGATAATTTTTCAATTTCTGTTACCGCAGAAAGCAAGGAAGAAGCTGATAAAATTTTTACTGGTTTAGCTGAAAATGGACAAATTACAATGCCGATGAATGATACATTCTGGGGTGATTATTTTGGCATGTTGGTTGATAAATTTGGTATTCAATGGATGGTAAGTTTTAACGAGAATCAGCAATAGAAACTGTTTAGACTTCCCTAAAAATTGCGTGTTTTTTGTCACTTCAACATCAACAGTAGGAGTGACAAAAAACACCCTTTTTTAACGTAATGAACGTCTGCTTTTATGAAACTGATACCGCTGTTCAAATGCCGGAACATGCCCGAAGCTGTTACGTTCTATACCACCATTCTCGACTTTTCGCTTAAATATCCGAAGGCTTCGTCCAACGACTACGTAGTCGATTTGATCAATGGTGTGGCCGAATTGCAACTGACTGTTTTGGAACGTGATACGTTATTTGGCAACGTAGTGAATGTGCGCGTTCTGGATGTCGATGCGTTGTTTCGGCACTACGTTACGCGGGGGCTTGATACGTCAGGATACGAGAAATCGCCGGTTCATCAGGGACCAACTACCCAGACGTGGGGTATACGCGAATTCTATGTAACCGACCCTAGCGGCAATACGTTACGGTTCGGGCAGAAAATCGCTACGTAGTTAATCCGGATTTTCGGTCTGCCTCATCCGTGGCGACTTAATCTCTTTCTTGCCAAGCTTATACGAAAACGTAAGCCGGATATTCTGATTCTGGTAGCGATTCGTCAGCAATTGCCGGAACGATTCCGTCCGGATTTCTTCCTCAATAAACGTATAAGGCGTTAGCGGTGTGTCCATGCGCAAGCTGACATTGAATCGTTCGTTCGCCGATTTTTTGCTAAACGTGAGGCTGTAGTAATTCCAGCCAGAGCGATAACCCTGTAGCTGGAGGTTGTTGGTATCGAAGAACCCATAAAAATCAACACTATAGCCGCCAGGCAGTTTGTGACTATAATTCACAACGAGTTGACGCATCAAACCACTGTTACGTAGGTTCATCAGCGGACTCTCCAGCCGGACGTATTGGAGCGTCAACGTAGTGCCGAGGCTAATTTTGGTAGTCGGTTTCCAGTTCAGATTGGCCGATATACCCAACCGCTGGTTACGCCCAACATTTTGCCAGGTTGTCACAAAAACACCGTCGCTACGTGGAGTACGTATCGTTTCAATACTGTTCTGGTTATTGTTGAAAAAAAGCGCTATATCGGTGAAAAGCTTCGTGCCATTTTGAGAATAACTAATCTGGTAACGCCTTGTGATTTCGGGCTGCAAGTACGGATTTCCCCGTTGGATGTTTAGTGAATCACTATTGTTCACCGTCGGGTTCAGGAAGAAATAATAAGGCCGAACAATCTTTGTAGAATAGCCCAATTTTATACTGCTTTTCTGGCTCAGATTTCGGCTAATCAATACGTTTGGCAGCAGATTCTGAAACGACGGGATAGTTAGCAAAATATCTTTGAACGTAGCATTTAATAAGGTTTGCTCATAACGCAAACCCGTCATAAACTGCCATTGATGAAACTGGAAATTCAGATTCGTGTACAGCGCATACACACTGCTTCGATACGAAAATACATTCGACCGTGTCCGATCATTTCGGTACGTATCGCTCCAATTATCATAAACCAAGAACTGACTATCGCTGTCGATATATTTTCCGTAAAACTTTCCGCCGGTTTCCCATTTCATTTTATTGGCAAACGATTGGCTATAATCGGCCTGAAGAATCAGCTCACGATTTAATGTATGGCTATCGAAATTCTCCCGATAAATCGCCAGATCGGTATCGGTTTGGGCAAGGGTGTAGCGATTTAAATGGTTTGCCGAAAAATAGATGCCTAAAAGCGAAAACTCATGCCGTTTATCGGTCGACGTTCCGGTATAACCTGATGTAAAAATATTTCCTTTGATATCGGACGGCGTATAAACCTGCCGTTGAAACGTTGGCAAAATTATTCCGTTTTCAGCCCGAAAATTGTCGGATATCAAATGCGTTCGATTTGGTGTGTAGCGCAGCCGATAGCCAATATTCAGCGTTTTTGTGGAATCGAGGCTGTACAGTACGTTAATTCCACCAACGGCAAATTCGCCCGTATTCCGCGTTTCGTTCTGTTGCAAAACCTGAAACTGTTCCGATTCCCGTGTCAGCACCGAACCATTTCGGTTCCAGTATATCTGGTAAAAGCCGTCGAGTTTCACCAGCCATTTATTGTATTTACTCTGCACGTTGCCCATTAACTGATGGCTTCGGTTGCCCAATACGCTACTCACGTTGCCATTTGTTACGTTGTTGCGCACTTTTCGGGTAATGATATTCACAACGCCATCCGTTCCTTCCGCATCGTAACGGGCCGATGGATGCGTAATAACGTCGACCTTCACAATACTTTCGCCGGGAACAATTTTCAGCGCATCAGCCACCGACGAGGCATAGATTTCCGACGGTTTTCCATCGATAAACACCCGAATATTCGAACTTCCCCGCATCGACAAACCACCGTTCGCATCGACCGACAGCAACGGCACTTTACGCAATATGTCCGATGCATCGCTCCCGGCAATCGTTGGCAGACTTTCTACATTGAACGTAATGCCATCGGCGCGTTGCTCAATCAATGGTTTTTGCCCTCTAACGGTTACTGCGCTCAAATTTTTCACATCAGGACGTAGCGAAATCACGCCCAAATCCACCACTGGCTGATCGAGACGTAGCGCCCAAACGGACGTTTGATGAGGTCGATAACCAACCGTGCTAAACGTAGCCTGATAGGTACCAAACGACAGTTTTCCTACCTGAAATTTCCCCAAACTATCAGTCAACGTACCGTCGATCAATCTGCTTTCTGCAAACACGGAAACCGTAGCAAACGGAATTGGTTTTCCCGTAAGCGAATCTGTCAGTACACCATGCACAGAACCCAGATTATCAACGTATTGTGCGTTTGCAACTGTAACTCTGAGCAGTATCGACAGCAGAAAAACAACGTAGCGTTTCATAAGGGATAGATGTAACGAATAGATTATCAGTCGATAATTTGGGCAACAGTGCAGCATCTCGCGCAAATCGGCGAGTGTTATGACTTTCGATACGTAGCAGGAGATTTACTGATTCGCAGGGTAATTCGGGATGTTTTTGCCGAGGTAAATGTGCCGTTCGGCTTTGTACAT
The DNA here is from genome assembly GCF_054776875.1 of Spirosoma daeguense. Classification (NCBI taxonomy): domain Bacteria; kingdom Pseudomonadati; phylum Bacteroidota; class Cytophagia; order Cytophagales; family Cytophagaceae; genus Spirosoma; species Spirosoma daeguense. The sequence continues at coordinate 355,512 of NZ_BAAHBF010000008.1, read as the reverse complement.
GTTACCCACATCGTTGAGTTTTACGATGCCGCTACCACCCCGATTGTCAAGCTTCTTATGCTGATCGGCGGTTAGGAGCGGATCATCATCAAACAGATATTCGTCAATATAATACTCCGGCAAACCGGGTTCTTTGATGGTTACGTGAATATGCGCCGGATCAGTGTGGCCGGGATAGGGTGCCGGACGTAACGTAACGAATTTATATTCGCCTTTTTCGTTCGTACGCATCCATCCCCGAATGGAACCATGCCGTTTTTCCCAACCTTTGGCATCCGCTTTGGCGGTGTAATGGCCAGTTTGGTCGGTGTGATAGACGTAAATAATGACACCCTGCGCAGGTGTTTTTCCATCGGCTTTATAAACAACGCCATTTATTCCCAATGGCTTTTTGCCGTCCCACGTAGCGTCGGGAAGTTTAGCGACGACTTCCAGTTTGTCGAAAGGAACCGGACTTTCGTGAATCGCTTCGCAACCTTCGCAGGGGCCGCCGACTTGTTTGTTTTGGCCGAAGGTTGTTAACGTAACAACCAACGTAGTAGCCAAGAGTATCAACCGTTGTGTTTTCATGGTGAATAGGTTTAACGTTTTCGAAAACTCCAGGACAAAGCAACGTAGCGCATTTTTCATCACAAAAGAAAGTAGACCAACGGGCAGAAAAATAGACGAGTTACAAAGTCGTTTTTCGTTGCTCTACTTTTTTGGTCGTTGGTCGATATAATTTTTGACGTATTGCTCTTTTGTGTTCATTTACATCGAATTACAAATCAGAAACGGTATGGACTTTCTGGATCGAACGATAAAAATTCCGCTCACCAACCGCACCACTTCGGTTAAATATGCCCTTGTCCATACGGCTTACTGGATACTGATTACGGGGTTTTTCCTGTACGAAAAACGATATCTGCTCTACAAGGCCGGGCTACCGTATTTTGCTGCCTGCGTCATCATCCGGGTGGTATTGCTAATTGCCATTGCCTACCTCAACATCCATTACTTTCTACCTCGTTATCTGCTCACCGGACGTTACTGGCGCTATTTCGGGCTTGTGCTGTTGTCAATTCTGGGTTATCTTCTCGTTCAGGCGTTTTACGATTTTCTCCTGTATGGATTTGTGGTTGCGCCCACCCTAAACCACGACTGGGTTGAAACGCTGTCGTATAATTTCTTTAGTACGTTGTGGTATCTCGGTCTGATGGTACCGCTGAAACTAAGCATCGACTGGTACGAACAGCAGCGAACCCTTCAGAAAATAGCCGTCGAGAAATTACAGGCCGAAGTGAATTTTCTGCGTTCGCAGGTGAATCCACATTTCCTATTCAACATCCTGAATAACCTGTACGCGCTGACACTCAAAAAGTCGGACCTCGCGCCCGATATGGTGCTGAAACTGTCGGAAATGATGGAATATATGCTCTACGACAGCGACGACGCTAAAGTGCCGCTCGAAAAGGAAATCGGCTATTTGCAGAACTACATCGAACTGGAAAAAATCCGCTGTGGCGACCATTCCGATATCGCTTTGCAAATCAACGGAAAACCCAACGGGCAGGAGATTGCTCCGCTTTTACTACTTCCTTTGGTCGAGAATGCGTTTAAACACGGTGTTGGCCGACAAACCGGTAATTCGTGGCTGCACGGTACGTTGACGCTCAATCCGACCGCCATCGAAATGACCGTCGAGAACAACAAACCCGATACGTTGGCAAAAGCTCAAAAAGGAGGCATTGGATTAGCTAATCTGCGGAAACGGCTCGAACTGCTTTACCCCGGCCGCTACAGTCTCCAGACCGAAGAACGTAGCGATACGTATCGGGCGGCACTATCGATTCAATTTGCGGATTGAAAATAACAGATACACCATTTGGAATATTCATTCCATTTCATATACATTTGCAACGTGAACAAAAAGGAAACCATACTACAGGCAGCTATGTCATTATTGGTGAGCAATGGCTTACAGGCTACGCCGATGTCGGCCATTGCAAAAGCAGCCGGTACGGGCATGGGAACGATTTATAACTATTTCTCGACAAAAGAAGAGCTCGTCAATGCCATTTACCTGTTCATAAAGGAAGAAGAATTGAGTATGCTTCAGGAACCGTTTTCAGAGGATTCCATCAAGTTTCAATTCGATTACTACTACAGCAGTCTCGTTCATTTTTACCTCAACAACCCCACTGCTTTTGCGTTTATGGATCAGTTCCAGAATTCGCCTATCATCACAAAAGAAACAAAAGAAGCAGGTGTAAAAACGCTGGAGCCCATTACGTCGCTCCTGCAAAAAGGACAAAAACAGGGCCTCATTAAAGCGATGGATTTACAGATACTCATTCAATTTCTGGGAGGCACTCTTACTAGCTATGTGCGCTGGGCACTGAGCGCTAATAACAAGACTACCGAAACAACTATAGCTGCCCAGTTAAAATTGACATGGGACGCTGTTAAACAATAAAAATTTGTCAAGATTTTGGAGTGAACATTCATTCCATTTTTTAGTAAACCTGTGAATAAAGTGAAAACCATTTTTATGACCGGTACGTCTACCGGATTGGGAAAAGCCGCCGTAAAACTATTTGCGGATAAAGGTTGGAACGTAATGGCAACCATGCGCAACCCCGAAAAAGAAACAGAATTGGCCAATATTCCCAACGTAACGTTGATGGAACTGGATGTTACAAATCCGGAACAAATCAAGAACGTAGCTGCACAGGCCATTGAATCAGGCCCTATCGACGTAGTATTTAATAATGCTGGATATGGCCTTGCCGGACCTTTTGAGGGTGCAACCGATGAACAGATAGTTCGTAATATTACTACCAATCTATTGGGTACTCTGCGTGTAACGCAAGCTTTTCTTGGTCATTTCAGAGCTAAAAAAAGCGGACTCTTTATTAGCACTACGTCTATCGGAGGAAGTATTGCACTGCCCTTCAATTCGGTTTATCATGCCACCAAATTTGGTCTGGAAGGCTGGAGCGAAAGTATGCAGCTTGAGCTAAAACGAATGGGAATTGGCATTAAAACGGTAGCGCCCGGAGGTATTGCCACTGACTTTGCTGGCCGTTCGTTAGATATGGCACAACACGAAGCGTATCAGGAAGATCTTGAAAAAGTATTGGTTGTTTTTCAAGACCCCGAACGCCGGGCGAATTACTCAACTGCGGAGCAAATAGCCGAGGTAGTTTACGAAGCTGCAACAGATGGAAAAGACCAATTACGGTATCTGGCGGGCAACGATGCCAAAGGCTATTATGCAAGACGTCAGGAAGTTGGCCAACAAGCCTTTAGTAACGAAATTAGTCAGCTATTTTTTGGTGCCTAAGTCATGTAAAGCTGACAAATTTTAGTAGTTTCTCGCTCGAACCTCTAGTATACCACGGCCAAAAATCATATAGTATGCTAGAGGTTCGAGCGTACTCATATCTTAAGTCGATCTGGTAGCACCTCAACCCAATCCCGCTATGTTAACCTGTGTAATCATCGACGATGAACCGCTGGCGCGGGAAGTGCTGGAAGGCTATCTCGGACGCCTGAATTTTATAAAATCAGTACGTCAGTTTGGCAATGCTCAGGATGCGCTTGTATATCTGAAAAGTAACGAAGCCGACGTCCTGTTTCTCGATATCGAAATGCCCAGCATGAGTGGTATTGAATTTCTGAATCACATCGCCGAATCATCATTTTTACAACCACCCATCACGGTTTTTACCACCGCTTACCGCAACTACGCTTTCGAAGGTTTCGAGCTTGGCGTTATCGATTTTCTACTCAAACCGATTGCGTATCCTCGTTTTTTACAAACCATCGAAAAAATCCGCGACTTTTTAGCCCTTAAAGTGTACAATACGAACCTCGAAAGCAATCCGAAAGAAGACAATTCCGAACAAAACGATTCAATTTTTGTAAAAAGTGGCGTACAACGTATCAAGCTCAATTTCAGCGACGTAACATACATACAAGGACTAAAAGATTACGCCATTATTCATACAACGACGGGTAAAATTGTTATTAAAGGCTCGATCAAAGCCATGCACGACATTTTCCCGGAAGTTCGCTTTATTCGGGTTCACAAATCGTTTATCGTAGCCCAATCCCGTGTGATACGTGCCGAACGAAATCGGTTGGTATTGACGGATGGGCAGCAGATTCCCCTCGGACGTAATTATAAGGATGAGGTTGAAAAAGCCTTATTTAACCAATAGAACTAGCTGTAACGTAACATAGGTTATTTCTTTTCGAGCAATCGGTTCGTTGCTTTCATTCCTCATTAAGATACTCTAAAATGTCGCCCGGTTGGCAGTCCAGAGCTTTACAAATGGCCTCTAAGGTACTAAAACGAATAGCTTTCGCCTTTCCAGTCTTTAATATTGAAAGGTTCGATAACGTCAAATCAACTCTTTCTGAGAGTTCATTCAGAGAGATTTTACGTTTTGCCATCATCACATCTAAGTTTACAATGATTGGCATAGCCTATATGGTTAAATCGTTTTCGTTCTGAATTTCGACCCCTTTTCTAACAATGGTTGCAATGATGTAGATTACTGCCGACATCAGTATAAATGCCTGACTGTCTGCCCAGAACTGATCCAGACTATCTATTACATACCCATGATGAAGTAAATTTTTAGCTGTTTGCCGGGCTACATAACTAAAAAGACCTATAGAAAAAGTGTAGTAACTAATCTGCGTTATCTGCTCCAAAACAAAGCTATTGAACGGTTTTGCTAACGTAAACTTGCTCACAAGCCTAACAACCACGTAAAACAAGTAGGCTTTCAAAATGGAGATAGTCAGAATAAATGTGTACATACCGAAAAAAGCCCATTTACTCCGATTGTACATTTCACTTAAATCCAGCTTTTGATAAAGATTTTGAACAAATTCAGGTTTGACGAGGCTGAAAATAAAATTGACTATTAACCCTCCGGCTTCTATGCATAAGCCAACAAAGATGATCCAGGCAATAATTTTCAAGCTGTTAAATACGAAGTCGTTTGCGTTTGACATAATTGAACAGATATTTTATTACACTTCAAAATTAATAAAAATTTATTAATAAACAATAAAAATTGAACTATTATCAATACATAACCACATAAGTTGATAGCTATTTTCTATAGGCTTTGATAGCATACTTGTCGATCTACGCTTTAACAACCGCACCCTGTAGCTTACAGCTACTGCTGTCTACCCTTAAAAATTACGGTCGTTCTTCGGTTTGCATAAGTTTTTAGTACCCTTTTTCAGAACGTACTACGTACCTTACCAGCAAATAAATTCTGTTATGATTTCACCTGTTCTTCCAGTCTCGGCCAACACACTGCAAGTAATTGGTCATACCCCAATTGTTAAGCTCAATAACGTAGTGGCTCCCAACAGTGCCGACGTATTTGTGAAACTCGAATACTATAATCCAACTGGTTCTTACAAAGACCGGATGGCGCTGGCAATGATTGAGGAAGCCGAACATAGTGGAGCACTACGTCCGGGCATGACCGTAGTCGAATGTACTGGCGGTAGCACGGGCACATCACTGGCGTTTGTCTGCGCCATAAAAGGGTATCGATTTGAAGTTGTTACGTCAGATGCGTTTGCCAGGGAAAAACTACAGACTATGCGTGCCTTTGGAGCCCATTTGGTTATTATACCCAGCCAGGGAGGGAAAATCACGCCCGATCTGATTCCTTCCATGCGCGAACGGGCGCGCGAAATTGCCCAGCGTCCCGATGCGTATTTCACCGACCAATTCAACAATCCCGGTTCAAAAAAGGGCTACCGACGTATTGGTGCCGAAATTCTGGCGCAACTCAACCGACCAATTGACGCGTTTTGTGGCGGCATTGGTACTGCTGGCATGTTAATGGGTGTTTCGATGGAGTTGCGCGAAGCAGGGCAAACTACTCGTGTTGTAGCCCTCGAACCAGCATCGGCACCGTTGCTCACGCAGGGTAAACCCGGCCCGCATCGGGTTGAAGGAATTGCGGTTGGTATAGTGCCGCCCCTGTTGAATTCCAATTTTTACGATGAAGCCCGTACCGTTGAGGAAGCTGACGCTCGGCAGATGGCCCGTCGACTAGCACGCGAAGAGGGTATTTTTGCGGGTGTGTCAAGCGGATTGAACATTGCAGCAGCTATCAAACTAGCTCAGGAATTGGGCAAGGGACGTACTGTGGTAACGGTCGCCTGCGATTCGGGTATGAAATACCTAGCCGGGGATTTATACGCTGAGTGAGACTGGATTCCTGATCTAAGTTTTCAGAATTACTATACCTGCCATATTGCCACTACATAAACTTTGAACAACGAGTTACTACGTCCTCGATAAACCATTTCCAACAAACCAGTAACACATTTTGCCAACTTTCTGCGTTTTGGAGAGTTGTTACTACGTAATCACATAATCAACGTAGTATGGAAACGCAGCAACGATTGCAGGGAAAGAAGGTGGCGATTCTGCTAACCGATGGGTTTGAACAAGTTGAAATGACCGAGCCGCGTCAGGCTTTAGAGGATGCTGGAGCAACCACGCATCTTATTGCGCCAGAAGGTGGCGAAGTGAAAGGTTGGGAGCATACTGATTGGGGCGATACGTTCCCCGTTGATTTACCACTAGCCGGTGCCGACCCAAACCAGTACGATGCCCTACTGTTGCCGGGTGGTGTTATGAATCCCGACAAACTACGTATGGAGCCGAAAGCGGTTCAGTTTGTCCGGCATTTTTTTGAGAATCATAAGCCGGTGGCCGCTATCTGTCACGCGCCGATTCTGCTGGTTGAAGCCGACGTAGTGAAAGGTCGTAAGCTTACCTCCTATCCATCGATTCAGACCGACCTCAAAAACGCAGGTGCCAACTGGGTCGATGCTGAAGTGGTGACCGATCAGGGATTAGTGACAAGCCGGAAACCCGACGATATTCCTGCCTTTAATCAGAAGATGATTGAAGAGATCAAAGAAGGAAAACACGACCGACAACACGCATAACGGTTTAATTTATCAGGCATTTATAAACAAAAAGAGACTGTCAAAAAACAGTCTCTTTTTGTTTATAAATGCGAACCGGTTCAGCCCAGAATGTCGCATTTTTACAATTTCACCTATTGGCAGTCACGTATTTTTAGAGCGTTTTCCTACCAGATTCTCCGAAAATGCGCTTGATCGCTGTTTTATTCGCCATTTCCTGCCTGACCTCTGCCAACGTTTCAGGGCAACGCAATCAGCCATATACAGCTTCCTTTATTGGGCGTATGGGTACCGACACAGTTTTAGTTGAGACCTACACAATGGTCAATAATCATTTGTATGGCAAAGCATTTGTTCGGGTACCTGAAGATTATATTGGCGAATTTAGCATCCATTTTCATCCAGATGGCTCCATACGCGAATTCAATGTCAATGCGATGAATCCGCTCAACAGCTCCATTCCTTTTCAGGCGAAATCGGGCGTATTCGAATATCGATTAAATATGAACTGCCGGAACGATACCTGCACGTATTACAATTCGGAGCGAGGAGAAAAAACGCAAACTGTTTTCCGGCATCCAACAAAGTCGGTCGATTTCGTAGGAGGCTGGGTACCGTTTATTTCATTAATGGAATGGAATTGCCTGCGACTGGTGAAATCCGGAAAATCGAAGATACCGTTGAAAATGATCAATCACCGAATTGGCGTTTATGATATTGGCGTTCATTTCGCGGCTAAAGATACCATCATCTTTGGCGGCCCTTTTCTCGAATACACCAAACTTAACGTTGATCCGGAAGGCCGAATTTCTCAGGTAGACGGTATTGGAACGCCGTGGAATTACTACGTATCCAAACATCCGCCAATTGATATTGAACAGATTGCGAAACGAATGGCTAAAACTCCCGGCATTGACATTCCTTCTCCAACGGAAACCATTCGGGCCAACGTAAAAAAATCAAAAATTGAACTGACGTATGGCAGGCCGTTCAAACGGGGGCGCGTAGTGTTTGGCGGGATTGTACCGTACGATTCGATCTGGCGAACAGGCGCTAACGGCCCAACGCGAATAAGTCTTCAACATCCAATCCGAATCGGAACAACAAACATTCCGCCGGGGCAATACAGCATTTATTCGATTCCTCAAAAAGACAAATGGGTGCTCATTTTTAGCTCCGATCTTACGTCATGGCCAACAGACCCGAATCGCAGAAAAGATTTTGCTCAGGTAGTTATTCCGGCAAAGACGACTACAAATCGCAGCGAACAATTTACGATTACCATTCAGGAAACCACAAACGGGGGCGAATTGACGTTTAACTGGGATAACGTGCTCGCAACGGCTACGTTTGATGTTCTTGCGAAATGAGCGAACATCGATAGCCATTTACAAAACCCTATCGTTCAACTTCATTTTTTTTGCGCTATTTTGGTAACACTACCTACCCTGTCTACCAATGAATTGGCGTTACGTATTCGTTTGGGCGTTTAGTTTCACTACGTTGCTGGCTACGGCCCAGCAAAAGCCTGTCGATAGTCTTCGCTACGTATTACAACTTGCCCGGCACGACAGCATCCGGGCAACGATTTTAACAGCGCTTGTTAACAGTTACGAAGAGATCGACAACGATTCGGCTTTGTTTTTCGGGAAAGAATTTCTGCGTATTGCCCGAAACCTTCGTCGGCCAGCCATTGAAGCCAACGCCTTCAAACAGTTGGGTTACGTATATATGAATCAGGGAAATTATGCCGAATCATTACGTCATCATTTCAAATCGCTGGCGATTACGAAAGAAATTGGCCCTGAAAAAGCATTGATCGATATCTATCGCTCCATCGGCTACCTCTATCTGGTCTACGGCGATTATGAGAAGGCGAAAGAATACCTGCTGATTGCCAAAAATTTTCCGCACCAACGAATTCCGCAGTTTATTTATGCGCATCTGGCCAACACCTACGAAGGACTGAATCAGCTCGATTCGGCTTATTGGTACGTTAAACACGGCTACAATACGGCCATGTACGTAAACAACAGCTTCATCTGGGCTATATGATGGCGTCGATGGCCAGTGTATATGCCCGGCTTGGCAAATCAGATTCGGCCATTACGCTCTATCGAAACAGTCTGGAAGTTTGTCGTCGGCAGAAGAATTTTCGCACATTTAGCCACAATGCCGTCAAACTGGCGGAACTGTATTATAATCAGAATCAGATCGATTCCAGCCTGATTTTTGCCCGACAATCTATTCGATCAGCCGGAAAAGTTCGGTTTCCGCTCGATACGTGGGAAGCCAGTACGTTATTGGCGCGTATACACAAAGCCCGACGCAACCTCGATAGTGCGTTTTTTTATCAGGAAATCAAACTGGCCGCGCAGGATACGTTATTCAATCGCCAGAAAATTCAACAGACCCAACTCGTCGCTTTCGATGAGCAGCAACGTCAGCAAAAAGCCGAAGCCGAACAAACGGCCTACCAGAATCAGGTGAAACAATACGCGTTGCTGGCTGGGTTGGGCGTGTTGGCACTGGTGGGGTTCATTTTGCTACGTAACAACGTCCAGAAGCAGGCGATAAACGCTAGGCTTCAGCAACAAGCTGAGCAACTGCACTTTGCTTTAACGGAGCTAAAAGCCAGCCAACTCCGGGAAGCCGAGCAGGCCAAAGCCGCCGATGAGATGAAGATGCGTTTCTTTGCCAACATCACGCACGAATTTCGAACGCCACTTTCGCTCATTACGGCTCCGGTTGAGAAGCTGCTTCTCGATGCTACGTTATCGGCTACGTATCGCCAGTTGTTGGTAACCGTTCAACGTAACACTCAGAAACTACTACACCTCATTAATCAACTGCTCGATATTGCCCGAATCGAAGCGGGTAGTATGCCAGTTAGCGAAGTGCAGGGGAATCTGGTCGATTACGTAGCCAGTATTGTTGATCAGTTCCGGCCAATGGCCGATGAAAAACAGATTTCGCTAACGTATCAGGCACCTACCGACCAAAATCAATGGCTTTTTGATGCCGATAAATGGGAGAAAATCCTGTCGAATCTGTTGTCTAATGCCTTAAAATTTACTCCACCCAGTGGAGATGTCCGGCTTTCATTGCAGTTATTGCCGATAGGGCCAACATATCTGGCAAGTATGCAGGTTACGGACTCCGGCATTGGAATTCTTCCCGCCAAACTTCCCCATGTTTTTGACCGATTTTATCAGGCCGACGATTCGTTGACGCGACCGCACGAGGGAACCGGCATCGGACTATCGCTGGTGAAAGAACTGGTCGATTTGCTGGGCGGTTCTATTTCGGTGAATAGTCGTCCCGGCCATACGGTTTTTACAGTTGAGTTTCGCATCCGTTTAGCCTCTGGCAACTACGTAGCGCCACCCGTTTTGCCCATTTTGCGCTCAGTACCCGAATCGATTCCAGCCGAAAAATCTATAGAAATCAACAGATCTGAAACCCAAAACATCAATTCGCCTTTGGTGCTGGTGGTTGAAGACAATGCCGAATTGCGTTCGTTTCTGGTAAGTGAACTACAAACTACGTATCGGGTTTTGAGTGCGGTCGATGGGGAAGATGGTTGGAAAATCACCCAACGTGAACTTCCCGACGTAGTGATTTCGGACGTAATGATGCCGCAAATGAATGGCTATGAACTTATACAACGCATCAAAACGACTCCCGACACAGACCATATTGGCGTCATTTTATTAACTGCCAAATCCGATACCGAAAGCAAACTGGATGGTTTGGCGCAAGGTTCCGACGACTACATATCCAAACCTTTTACCTTAACTGAACTTCGGTTGAGACTCCGAAATCTTCTGTCCCATCAGCAAAAACTCCAGAAGCATTATCAACAACAGCTAAACCACCCGCAGACAGAAAATTCGGTTGCAATTATTCAGGATAAGTTTCTGCTACGGGTATACGAACTGCTCGATCATCACCTCAACAATCCCGAACTGACTGTGGAGTGGCTGGCCGATCAACTGGCTATGAATCGAAAAACGCTGTATCGCAAAGTGCAGCACCTGACGCAGTTAGCCCCCAACGAACTCATCCGACGGTATCGACTGCGTAAAGCGGCTGATCTGCTACGTAGCGGCTACAACGTTTCTGAAACGGCCTATTGCGTTGGCTTCGAAACGCCGAATTATTTTAGCCAGTGTTTCAAGGAAATTTATCGGCTCACCCCTACTGAATTTGTAAATCAAGGCATCAACGCCTGACAAACTCGGTTTGTGCCCCAAAATTAACCAGAATTGCCCCAAATTTAGCCGGTATTCCAGCCGATAACTGTGAGGTTTGCAGCATCCATTAAACCTCCATTTATCATGATTAACCGTTTATTTCTTTGTGCTGTGTTTGCATTCGTCAGTACCCTTTCTCTGGCACAAAATCCCACGCCGTTTACGGAAAAAACGTACCGCGAAATCACCGGGCGTTTTATGAAAGACCCTGTTACGTTTTTCGAAAAAGACTGCCTCCCCGACTTCGTGGCCGTTGGTGCCGACGGGAAGCGCGGTTCGCAGGAAAGCAATAAGAAGATATTTCAAAACCTCGTCTGCGACAAGCGTGATTACGAAGACTTGCTCATCCGGCAATACGGTCCAACGGGCGTAATGACCGGCATTGCTACGTCGACCTATCGGCGTAAAGATGGTAGTACGTTTACTCACAAAGATTACTGGACGCAGCTCTTCGTCTGGAAAAACGGAGGCTGGAAAATGGCCAGCTATCAGGCTACCGCGCTCGATAGTGGCTATAGCAAACAGTAGCTTTTCAGCTTTTCAGAAAATCAAAACCGCCGTTCAGAAAAGCAAAACGGCTCGAATGGCCCAACGTATTGAAATTGGTGTTCTGATGCTTACATGTATTGAGTTCAACTGATTGATAAGTTTGTCTCAGACAGCATCCTGCCGCTTCGGTGGGCCGATGTCTGGGACAAACTTATCAATCAAGATGCCTACGTAACAATTGTATGTACTGAAAATGTCGCATTTGTACAATAAACCCCAGAAACCTCTTGTCAATTTTATGCCACAAACTCGTTCACCTGCTACTGATTTTTACGATGAAATTTGTCAGCATATGGATTCTGGTATTTACCTGTTTTTCAGGCTATGTTTTCGCTCAGTAGCCCGGCCAAAAATGGTCAGAAGCCACTTTCGGAGAAACCGTTTTTCTATCGACTCGATGACAAAAGCTGGAGCAATGTTGCGCTGGCACTAATAAACATCGACAAAGGCACCCGCCCGCTACGTACCCCGCTCTACATGGCCGTCAACGGTGTTGACCGCGAGTATGTGCATGCCAAAGATGACGTCAAAGCGAAGTAGCTGGCAAACTATGGTTTTTAGACATACGTAGCATTATCAAACTTTTATCCTCACCTACCTTATGAAAACCTATAACTTCCTAATAATCTTCCTGGTAAGCAACCATTTATTTGCTCAGAATAATTATGTACAACGAACGGTTAATTCGGTTATACCAGCTAACTATAATACGTTGGTAGGCCCATTGGCTGGTAATTTAACTATGACGGGAATTAATAATTCGTTTGTGGGCGGTTATACGGGGTATAGTAACACAACGGGGTTTAACAATTCATTTGTGGGCTACGCAGCAGGGTATAACAACACGACAGGTTGTTATAATGTCTTTACGGGATTCACTGCTGGTGAAAACAATACAATAGGTAGGTTTAATGTTTTTACAGGAAGTGAAGCTGGCTATTCGAATTCGACGGCGTATTACAACGTTTTTACCGGGAATCAGGCGGGGTATAGCAACACTACAGGCTGGTATAATGTATTTACAGGAGCATTTTCGGGCCAAGTAAATACAACCGGTTTTGCGAATACGTTTACAGGCTTCGATGCCGGGAAAACAAACACAACGGGTAGCAATAACGTCATGCTGGGATACAATGCCCATCCAGCCAGCGGAAACCTTCAAAATGCGGTGGCTATTGGTGCCAATGCTAAAGTAGCGTTAAACAACGCCATTGTGCTGGGCGATCATACAAATGCCAGTATTGCCGTTGGTATCGGTACTGATTCGCCTTTGTATCCACTCGATGTGCGCGGCATTATTAACCTACGTAACAACGGCACGCTCAAATTCAGCCACTTATCGAATCCACTGTTTCAGGGCACAACCGACCAGTTTCTGACCGTAAACGAACAGGGTGAAACCGTGCTGGCGCGTTATCGGCTAAAAATAAACCATCCTGACAATTGGGCCGACCGCGTATTTGCGCCTGATTACCAACTCAAACCACTTTCTGAAATTGAACGCTACGTCCAAACCGAAAAACATTTACCCGGTATGCCCTCAGCAGAGGACATAGCACAGAAAGGTGTCGATTTAGCCGAGTTGAACGCCAAACTGCTGGAAAAAATTGAGGAATTGACCTTACACGTGATACGTCTCGAAAAGCAAACTCAGCAAATCGGAGAAGTGCAGCAGCGAATCCGGCAGCTCGAAACACATCGTATTCATTACCGTCGTTAACGCCTTCTTATCCTACCATCATCCATGAAATCCTGTCTTAACTTATTCCTCTGTGTGGGGGTTTGGGGGCTTTTTTTGTTGCTTCCTCAACGTAGCACGGCCCAGAGTATTACAACACCTGTCCTGAACACGACAGCCATTTGCTACGGCGGTGATTTTCAGCTTGGCTTTACGTTATCCGGCTTTACACTTACACCAGCGTACCCAACTGTTACGGTGAGTGTATTTCTATCGGATGCCAACGGTTCTTTTGCTACACCTTACGAACTAACGGCATACCCAAAAACGAATGGTACGTTTTATGACCATATATCGCTGACAAACCGTCGGCACGTACTTCCGGCAGGGAATGGATACCGGCTCAAACTCTGCGTAGGCACTGTATGCAGTACTCTGAGTGAGCCTTTTACGCTTGCTCCGGAAAACGGCATGCCCATTACGGGCGATTCCAAATTCAGAATTAGCCTTCAGCCTTTTGTTAGCACTAGTCAGTATATATGCCCCGCCAAACCTGCTCGTTTCGAGGTAAAAAACGAGCTTCAGGCAGACCTTCAATGGTTTAAAGATAACCTGCCAATGTCCGGCTAGACAAGCAACGTACTGTCGACAACGCAGGTTGGTACGTTTACCATACGAGCCACGAAAGCCGGCTGTTCAACCACAGAAGATATTGGCTACTCGCAACCAGGCACTGCTGCGCCCGAAGTTGTAAACCTAAGCGGCAGCACCTCCATCAACCAAAACCAGACCGCTACGTTGACCTTGACCCGCCCCAACCCAACAAACTCCGTACTACGTATTTACCTATCCGATTATACACATAGTGAAAGCTTCCCAATTACGTGGTTCGGCAATTCTGCAACGAAAACATTTCAGGTTAAGCCCGGAAAAACAACCAGTTATTTTATCAAGAAAGTCGCTACTACATGTGGCAATATGAACAATCCGGGCAGTGGAACCGCTACTGTTTCCGTCAATACGGGCGGCAATGATCTTCAGATTGCCATTGGGCCTTTGCCTTCTACTACGCTCTGCGCGGGCGAATACATAACCATTCCGTTCAGCACGACTGGTACGTTTCAGAACGAAAATAGCGGGTATAATTTCCGGATGGCGATTACCGACGCAACCGGGCAATACGATCAGACAGTCGATGGATTTCTGGACGCAGGGAATATCCGCTTTACTATTCCTCATGAGCTTTACGGATCGGGGCATCGTTTGCGGGTTATCAGCACTAGCCCATACGTAGCAAGCGCATATTCTCCGCCGTTTACCGTCCGACAAAGTTTTGGCACCAGTCGGTTTTTGATTGAACCCGACCGTCTGCCGATGATATGCAGCAGCACAGGTGCAACCAGCGTAAAACTCACTGCCCGCTTTGTTCCTTATGGCGAGGCAGCCTACAATCAGGGCGGACTAACGTATCAATGGCATACGTTTGATCCGGACTGGATCGCTCATAGTTTACCCAGCGGCTGGGTAGCCATTACAGGAGCTACCAGCCAAACGTATACAGTGACCGAACGGGGAATTTATGGAGTTGCGATCAGTAATGGCTGTGAAACAAAAGATCCTTTTAGCCTACAAACTGTCATTTATGGTCCCCAGAGCAACCCGCAATTACTACTCACGGGCCGCAACCCCATTTGCAAAGCAGAAATAACGTATCACGACCGACCGACTATCAGTTTACCCGATTACTACGCACCTGACGGCTACTACACATGGACCCGAAATGGACTTCCATATCAGAGAGGAGTGGCGTCTTATAATGCTTCTTCAGGGATTATTTTACCGATTAACCCAACCGAATCGGGCGAGTACGGACTGGTTGCTGATCATCTGGGTTGCCCCATTACGTTTGCCCCCGTTAGTGTTAGTGTGCTGCCATCGCCTACCCTTGCTATACTTCCACTACCTGACGATAATAATAGAAATGCGCCTAAATGTGTGAACGAACCACTGGTCTTAACCGGTGTAGTTAACGGTACAGGGGTAACCGGTGTAGAATGGTGGCGCAACGACTCAGAATTAGTTAGCTCGACCAACAGCCTGACGATCACGCGCGAAACAGAGTCAACTTATTCGTTTAAAGTCTTTCCTATTCTGCCCGGATGTAGTAACCCTGTTATAGCCACACGATCTGTGGCTAACTCGACAACGGCAACCGTGGGCGTATTAACTGCTACGCTCGAATCGTCTCCCCTACCACATTGGCAACTTAACTTAGAGGCTCCTAAACCCAGCAATCTTACCCGTAATTATTTTCTCATTCAATGGTATCGCAACGGTCAGCCTTTCGATGCCCTTCCAACCCTGACGGCTACTTATGGAAGCACTATTCTCACAGCCCGACTAACCGTCGACACTCCCGGTACGTACACGGCACGTATCACCACCTTGCAGAGTGATGTATATTCGTCCATTAGCTGTACGGGCGATTTATCGAACCCCATCAATCTGAGCGCATTACCCGCAATATCATACGCCCCACCTGACTTCTCTTATTCGCTAAATGGTCAAACGGTTACGCTTACCACCAGCCTTACCGGAACTGTTTACTACTTTGTCAATAACTACCCGGAGAATTCATCAACCCAGATCACATCGCCCTATACCTTTACGCAAAGCGGTACGTATCTGATTACGGCTGAAGGTTATGACCAGCGTGGCAATTATGTATTCATTAACAAGTGGGTGAATGTGAATAGCTGTCCAACATTTTCTTTTTCGATTACGCCCGGAATGAGCAACGGCCTGCCGATACGTAGCTGCACCAATAGCCCCGTTACGTTGAGCGTGCTGAGTGGATTAACCAGTTATACGTGGGTAAGAGGTAGCAATTCGATTATTGATAACGTAAATTCCAATAGCTACATACCTGTGCCAGAATCTTATTCTTCTGAAGAGACTGCCTACTATCGGGTCGAAGCCACAGGTTCGGGTGTATGTAAGTACACATCCAATACCGTTGTTGTGCAGTTCAGGCGGTTACCTATGGTGAGCTTGTCAATAGATTACTGGAATAACGAAAGTGGCTATTATCCATTCATAACTCCCAGAAACGCCAACTTTGCCTATCTCCGCGCTACGTCTAACAACAATCGGCCCGTCAATCTCACCATCAGTCACGGTCTTTCGGGCACCACTCGATTCGATAAAACCGATATATCTTCGTCGTATACGTATCGTTCTGATTTTAAAATTACGCCTACCAAAACCACTACGTATACCGTTACGTCGGCCAGCAACGAATGTGGCACCACTACGTTTTCGCCAGCAGTTACGGCTACTGCCGATGTGCGCTCGGCAGATGTAAGCATGACCCTACAGGCCAGCCAGACAGCGGTGACCGTGGGGCAGGACGTGGCATTTACGCTCACCCTTCAAAACGAACCGGGTTATAAAGAGACAACCAGCGACGTAGCGTTGACACTACCGCCCAATTTTAGCTTTGTTGGTAGTAATACGTTGCAGCTACAAAATGGCCTGATCGTTGTAAAACCTCATCTCCATCAAACCGTTGCGGGGCCAGTAATTATTACCGAAAAAGCCTTACTGGCACCCGGCAGCAGCGTACCGCTTTCGTTTACGGCAAGGGCCACGGCCAACGGCACAGCCAACGTAATGGCCCAAATGACTGATTATGTTGTCTGGGATGTCGATTCACAGCACAGCTCAGGCTATACTGATGGTCAGGATGATGCCGCATCCGTAATGGTACTTGTTGGCCCTTGCTCACCCATGACTTCGGTCCAATCCGGGCTCTGGATTGCCCCATCGACCTGGAGTTGCGGACGGATTCCCATTGCGGGCGACGTAGTAACGATAGCTCCCGGACACGTAGTAACTATTGGAACTAACGTAGTAGGCATCTGCAAAGACATACAGCAACGCGGCAGGCTTCTCGTTAATACAGGCGGGCAGCTTAAACTGCGACAGAATTAAACTAATGGATTTTCCGGCTCCTTTCAGCCAATATACACCACCTTATTGACCTTATACGAACAACTTTTGCTGTAACAGATGCTTATTCGCAAAATAATCTAGCTTTACGGCTAGGTACTCATTCTCAATACCTGGCCGTAACCTATGAACCCCACTCGGTTGTTACTCGTCGATGATCATCAACTGATTCTGGATAGTTTGAAAACGCTTTTTGCGTCGGTGCCGAACGTAGTGGTTGCTGGTATGACCAACGATAGTCGGTTGGTTGCCGACCTGCTGGCCCAAATAGAGGTCGATATTGTGATCTGTGATTTGCACATGCCGCTTTTATCGGGCATTGAACTGACGGTATTGCTGCGAAAAAAATACCCGATGGTGCAGGTATTGCTGCTAACCATGGCCGAAGATGGCCCAACCATTCGGGAAGCCATTCGGCTGGGCGCAGCCGGATACGTATTGAAACGGGCCGGACGTAGCGAACTCGAAAAAGCGGTGAAAACGCTCAGTCAGGGAGAACGTTATTTTAGCCCCGGCGTTATGGAGCTTCTGGCCAGACTGGAAAAAACGGACCCCGCCGAAACCAACCTGATCACAACCTTAACCGACCGCGAAGTCGACGTACTACGTCTGATTGCCAACGAACACCCTTCGCATCATATCGCCGAAAAGTTATTCATCAGCATTACCACCGTCGAAACGCACCGTCGGCATCTGATGCAGAAACTGGGCGTAAAAAGCGTAGTGGGCATGGTTAAGTTTGCGATGAAACACGGGCTGGTTTCCTGATCGGTACAGTAATCTGATGGTACACTCCTCCCTCCTTGCCAGCCGTAACTGTCCATGTTCCGCCCAACGTATCGATTCGGGCTGCTACGTTCTGCAAGCCACGTCCGTTCTGACGCTGCGGACTCAGCCCAATTCCGTTATCGCTCACGGTCAGATGCAACGTAGCATTCGTCTGACTGATAGAAATTTCGCTCTCACTGGCCTGTGCATGTTTGAGCGTATTGTTCAATAATTCGAGACAGATGCTATATAACTCGAACTCCGTTTGCTGATCGAGCCGGGGAAGTGCATCAATGCCCCTGATTGAGAAACGTACCGACGTATTGAAGGTCAGCTTTTCGACCAGATTCTGCAACGCCACTGCCAGCCCCTGTTTGGCAAGTTCTCCGGGCAACAGGTTGTGCGAAAGTAACCGCACATCGTTATATGCCTGCCCCACCTGCTGGCTAATATTATCATAAATGGATTGTTCGACGGTGTTAAGCTGGGTTTTGTCGATAGATTCCAGATTCCAGCGCAAAGCCGACAACGTAGTACCGAGATTATCGTGCAGATCGGCCGCTACACGCTGACGTTCAATCGTTTGCCCTTCCAGCAAAGCCTTCCGTAAATCGATATTTTTTCGATAAAGTAGTTTGTTACGCCAGACGAATAAAGCCACAATACTCGCCAGTAATAATCCAACTCCCATGAGCAGGTACAACACATTGGCTTGTTTTTGCAACTTCTGTTCCAGTTCACGTTGCCGCTTTTGGGCCTCAACTTTCTCTTTCAAATGCAGAATCTGCCGTTGATCACCTACCCGAGCCAGACTATCGTTGATAGCAATATTGTCATCTTTGTGGGCATAGGCACTGTCCATCTGCCCCATTGCCCGAAACGTATGATAAAGACGGTCATGAAAACCCGCCTGTCGGGAAATAGCGTTCTGTTGCTGACTCAGTTGTAGCCCTTGCCGTGCATATCGCAGCGATGCCGCATAGTTCCGGTCGTCCAGCTCCCACTGTGCCAGATTAGTCAGACAGGCAAATGCAATAGGCATATCGGGTAAGGTAAGGGCCAGTTGCAGTGCCTGCTGCATGTACTTTTTTCCGTTGGCTACGTCCAATCCCGATTTATGATAAAGCTGACCCAGCCGCTCAAGTCGCCACATCTGGTGCGGCTTCGATTCTTTTTGCCGCCAGTACGCCAGATTTTGTTTGAAGACCTGAATAGCTTCCTGAATCTGCGCCAACGTAGCAGGCGAATCGGTAGCCGGGGCCGCTACGTGTTCAGGTATCCGAAATGTAGAATCCGATTGCATACGCATGGCCAGCGTAGCATACTTCAGACTATTTCCCCAAATAACATCATCCGGATTGTACCGTATCAGATAAAGCGTCGCTAAAGCCGCATAGGTTTCCTGAAGTCCTTTTCGGTCATGTAGTGAAATATACAGATTAGCCGCCTGATTAAGATCGTCGAGTCCCATCCAGGCCGACGTAAACCCCAATTCCGTTGAATGATGGAGTGTTCCTCGCATACGTAGTGCATCGGCTTTCAGACGCAGATTTGGTGAAATCTGAATGGCCTGCGTAGCAAAATATACAGCCGAATCATAGTTAGCAGGTGCATCATTACTTCCCCAATTATATCTCTCAGCCAGAGCAATATAGGCCCGATGCAATAGCGAATCGCGCCGAATCGAAACGGGTTCAGCTTTCGTGGTTTCGATTAGCCGACGAAGCTCCGTTTCTGATTGCCCATAGCTCGTCTGAATACCAATCAGGCAACAAAGTAAGTAACGCGTGAACATCATCCTAAATAGCATGAACTAGACGTTAAGCCGTTCGTAATCTGAGTGCTACGTCTCAGTATGCAAATTAAAATTTATCCTACAATTCGAAAGTATCCGAGGCAATATCATGGAAAACAAGTAGCGAAAATCATGGAAAACCATGAGAACACCCGTTGGAATAGACTAGCAATTTTGACCCGGCAATCCGTTTTCTATCCCTGCTTATGAACCTGACCCCACGCGAAGCCGACGTATTACAATTGATTGCCGCCGAACTGACTACAGTTGAAATTGCCCAGCAACTCGGTGTATCTATTTCGACCGTAGAAACGCACCGGCGGCATTTATTCCGCAAAGCACAGGTACGTAGCATGGCCGGGCTTGTGAAGGAAGCCATGCGACAAGGACTAATTCACTAAAACTACAGGGCCATTTTTTATACCAATACTGTTCGGTTTTTCTGGTTAAGCAAACTCAGCAAGTGCAACGAAAAGGCTCTTTCTCACAATAACCAAATCTATCCATGAAACATATAAGCCGATACGTATACCTGCTTCCGTTAGCCATCTTTCTGCTGCCGATTGTGGGGCAGGCTCAGATTGGTATGGGCGGTCAACCGCATCCGTCGGCGGTGCTGGATTTGAAAGGTACCAACAAAGCGTTCTACCCGCCCCGGCTCACTACGGAAGAACGGGGCAGTATTGCCGACCCACAGCCCGGCGCACTCGTTTTCGATACGGATGAAGGGAGTTTATATCTCTACGATGGAATCAACTGGATGCCCGTAGCTTTCACGGCACCTGAGAATCAATTTTCGGGCGTAGTGAAAGCCAGCGATGGGGCAAATGGTGACAGCTTTGGCTATAGTGTCTCTATTTCAGGCGACTACGCCATTGTGGGAGCGCGGGGCAATGCGTCAGAGCGAGGGGCCGCCTATGTATTTGCGCGAACTGGTACCGTATGGCTACAACAGGCGAAACTGACAGCCAGTGATGGGGCGTCTGGTGACGAATTTGGTAGCAGTGTCTCCATTGATGGCAATTACGCTGCTGTTGGAGCCCCCGGCGATGATGCAGCACGGGGAGCCGCTTATATGTTCTTCCGCAGTGGTTCGACCTGGACACAGCAAAGCAAACTGACCGCAAGCAGTGGCGTAGCCGATGATTATTTTGGGGGCAGCGTGTCGGTTTCGGGAAATTACGTAGTAGTAGGTGCCGAACAGGATGAGGTATCAGGTATCGTAGGAAAAGGGTCGGCTCACGTCTTTTTACGAAGCGGTACGGTCTGGGTAATCAATTATTTTTTGTCGGCCAATGATGGCGCGGCTGACGATAATTTTGGACGTAGTGTCGCTATTTCGGGCGACTACGTAGTGGTAGGGGCTGATCGAGATAACGTAGGAAGTAATACCAGTCAGGGGTCGGCCTACGTCTTCATTCGCACCAACACGAGCTGGACGTTACAGGCAAAATTGCTAGCCAGCGACGGCACGGCAAATGATCACTTTGGCAGTAGCGTCTCGATAGCAGGCAGTTACGTTGTTGTGGGCGCGCCTAAAAAAGAAGCGGTCTATGTTTTTTTTCGCACAAATACAACCTGGGCGCAACAGGCAAAACTCATCAACAGCGAGAGTCAAACAGGAGATTCGTTTGGAAATAGT
Source organism: Spirosoma daeguense (assembly GCF_054776875.1). Lineage (NCBI taxonomy): Bacteria > Pseudomonadati > Bacteroidota > Cytophagia > Cytophagales > Cytophagaceae > Spirosoma > Spirosoma daeguense. Next base: position 333,850 of record NZ_BAAHBF010000008.1, on the reverse strand, counting down.
GTCTCCATTTCGGGCAACCGCCTACTGATAGGGGCTATTGGTGAGCGGGCGAATCAGGGAGCGGCTTACCTTTTTTTACGTAGCAACACAACGTGGAGTCAGTTCCAGAAGCTACAGCCAACAGGTGGCAAAAACACCGATAACGGCAACAGTGTGGGGCTTTCAGAAAGCATCTTCATTCTCGGCGGGCCAGGCTTTCAATCAAATCTGGGTAAAGCAACCTTCGGCCAAGTTCGATAATAATTTTTCATTCTAAAACATACTCTGTTCTCTTAAAACCATGATTAGCGCAACGCTTCTGTATCCCAAAACCACCGATAGTCGGTTCGATCTGGATTACTACCTCAAGACGCACACGCCTTTGGTGCATCAGCACCTCGACCCGGCCGGGCTGGTCAGCATCGACCTCAAAGCTGGGCTGGCCGGTGGTGGCCCCGATACTCCGCCCGCTTATGCTATGATAACCCAGCTCAATTTCAATTCTCTTGAGGATTTACAAGCGGCACTGGCTGCTCACGCCCCTGTTCTGCTGGCCGATATTCCCAGCTTCACCAACGTTCAACCGGTCATACAAATTAGTCAATCCATTTAAACGTAGCCACTACCAAGCCTTATGAAAACCAATATGTTTACATGCGTGCTATTGCTTTTGAGTACGGGAGCAATGGCGCAAACTACTGCCGATGAAGCAGCCATCAAAACAATACTAACGCAATCAACCAAAGATGCTTATGCGCTTAAACAGGCAGAATACGATGCCTCTTTTGCCAATCTCGCCAACGTATTGCAGGCCTACAATACGAGGTCGGGCTACCTGATTGCTTCAAACGACAGAAAACTATCCGAGACCTTTGGCACCAAACCTCGTGAAGTAAATCCGCTGACGGAAAATTATGTTTTCAAGTTTTACGGACCCAATGCTGCCCGTGTTACCTACGATCAATATCTCTACGGTAAGGAAAATAACAAGCCAACGAAAGAGATTCGACTGATGGAGAAAGTAAATGGAAGCTGGAAAATTGATGGCGTAATTGCCCTACTCGATTATGGACAGAATAAATTCGAAGAGGACCTGGTTCGTAAGGCTATAGAAACAGAAGTGCGCGCCTATCAGGAAGCCGATGGCGATCTGTTGCAAGCGCAGTGGGCACTCGAAAAGCCATATGTAGAACGCCAGCAACCCAACCTACTGGGCCTAACAGATGCACCTTATCTGAAAGGAAACAAACTGGTATCGCTGACTAACAGCTACTTCAAAACCCTGCACCCCACTGGTCACACCGTTCGCTTCGCCGACTACGACGTTCATATTTCGGGCGAAACAGCCTGGGCAACCTACACACAGGAAGAGCTGGATAAAGCCGGGAAAGTGGTTGGTAAACAACGCGAAGTACGAATTCTGGAACGCATACCAAGCCGAATTGGAGCCGCCTGGAAAATTGTGTTCTTTGGCTTTCAACAGATGTGATGTAATACGTAACAAACCCATCCGCTGGCTGGTCGACAGTTGTGGATGGGTTTGTTACGTCTAGCTATAAGCCTTGTTTTTTTATCCGGATAGAAACACACTTTACGATAGCCATATTCGAAATTTTTCAGATAGCTAGTCATAGAAAGCTATTACTCCTGTTCTATAATCGTAAAATAATGTTCCAGACTACGCCCGTTTTGGGTTTTAAGTTGCTTCAGTTCGGTCAGCTTAAAATCAGACTTCTGATAATAAAGTATTTTCCCCGGCATCTGCACTTGCGATGACAACCCTGAGAAAACGACATTTTCGACACCATCATCGTTTACCATATCCACTCGACCATCGGGTCTGATGAGGCAGATATAAGGCGCGGGCGGCTGATCCAGGAAACGTAATTTTCCTTTAAATTCCAGTATGAATTTTTCCTGCTTGCCATATACAAGACCCATAATACGTGGAAAACCACGCAGGTCATCGCCAGCATAAGCACTATCGATAAGCTGCCAGGCATTTTTCATAAAATCGAGATAATCTTTGTAAGCAGCTTCGGAAACTTCATCAGGATCAATGTAAAGGAATGTATAAACAGTTCTGTCAACGCTATCTGACGATTCATAAGCTGATACGTAAGTTGTATTGATCTCTTTGATATAAGAGTAGGGATTGGTACCATACACATCAGTACTGTAGGGTTGTCCCCAATCTCTGGTAAGGGCGTTTATATATACGTAAGGATGTTTGCCAAGCTTAAAACGCCACTGAAAACTATTGGTGCTGAAACCCTTGGTTTCTTTTTCCTGTAGTACAAAATGTTTACCCTTATAATCGGTTTCATAAAACGTACCCCATCCTGAAAATAGCTTATACCCGATCACAGACAAAATAATCAAAATAGAGGCAAGGATGAGTGCACTTTTCATCGTAAATAAAAGGATAACCGTGGTCGACATATTTCGCGAATAAAGGCAAAAGTTTGCTACGTTGTGACATGAGTGCTACGTTGACACAGTCGAGTTATACTACGTTCGTCAAATGGGCAATCCTGTACTACTGTCATTACAATTATTCATTAGCGTAAAAATTATGAAAAAGCACATTACAATATTTACAAAAAATTCATGTATATAGTAAAGTAGAAGCCTTGAATAAGTTTTAAAGGTAATAAAATAGAATTTTTATTCTTCCTTAAGTTGAAAATAACTACTCAATGATTTATTTATTTTGTCTCGATAATTTTTCAAATCGGCAAGGCTAAATTTTCCATTTTTTTGAACAGCAATAATTTCGCCCGGCATTTGCACTTTTTTGCTAAGATTAGTGCTTTCTAAAGATCCGTTGCCAGTGTCGTAGTAAATTGCTCCATCCGTCCAGACGTCAATACTTTCTTTACCATTTGCAAAGTGATGGGTAAATTGCTCGTCTGTTCCGTATACCAGTGCCACTATATTCAGGCTGCGATAGCCCTGCTGAAGTGCTACATTCGTTTTGACACATAGCCACTCGGTTTGAAAAAAATGAGCAAAATCCTCAAAATTTCTCCGGGAAAAATCTTGAGGATTTACGTATAACACAGCAAAATTCTTCCCTGACTCATCGTAATTATTTTGATACGTATGAGAAACTGAATCTATAACGACATGTGGTACGTTTTTATAAACTTCCAGCGAATAAGGATAACCGGGACTAGTGGTTTTATCATCAATTGGAAGAGGCTTTTGAATACCTGCTAACTGAAGCGATTGGTAGTACGCTTTATTGAAAATACGGTTAACTGTGTGCGTGTAAAATGTGTAGGATTTCCCATCAGCTATCCCGATAAACTGTTCTTTTTTTGATGTGCAACCCCAAATCATACTGATCAAGATAAAGTATATTGTTTTCATTCGCTTTTATAAAAATCAGGATGCTTTTGAGGTCGTCAATTAGCAATTAATCTTTACTGTGTACTGTATTTGGTCAATACTTTTTTCAGGTAAAGAAATGATTTTGTTTCGCCATGGTCGACAAAACGCTGTAACTTCTTAATGGCATCGATTGATTGATCAAAAGAAGCCGATTTTTCGACAAGTTCCATCAATTCCTCTTCCATTTCTTCTGTTACGTCATCCTCATCGCCCAGTAACTCCTGCACCATCTCTTTGAGCAATGCCTCAATTTCCATCGACAGATTGAAGTATTCCTCACTCTCAATATCCATTGTATCGAGATAAGCAAATCGTTTGGCTTTGGTAAGTGATACAAGTTCTTCGGCCGACATATGTAGTTTTTTCTCCTAAAAGTGTATAAAAATGTACTTTTTCTATTTTTTAACAAAACCTTTTTCTAGCTCTTTCAGCATAGTATGATCTATTCGGGCTACGGCTATAATATTACCAATCTAATTGTGCCCTAAAACAAAGGGGAATCCGTTTTGCCAAACGTAACAAAACATCGATAACTGACTCAAAACGTCGGTTTCTGGCGTTATTTCCATACATTCGGGCGTGGAAACGGCGCTATCATGAAAATTCTACTGATAGAAGATGAGGTCAAAACGGTTCAAAGTATAAAACAGGGACTCGAAGAGCACCAGTGGGAAGTAGATATAGCTTATGATGGGGCTATGGGCTTTCAGCTAGCAACCCGGTCGCCCTACGCGCTCATTATTTCTGATATTATTTTGCCCGGCTTCAACGGTTTAGAGCTTTGCCGGAAACTACGCGACGCCAACGTAACAACGCCCATTTTGATGCTTACAGCCCTCGGCACGACTGACGATAAAATTGTAGGACTCGACGCAGGCGCTGATGACTATCTGGTAAAACCGTTCGAATTTCGGGAACTGATGGCGCGAGTTCGGGCCCTTACCCGACGTAGCAATGGGACAATACCAACGGCTAATCTGCTGAAAATTGCTGACTTAGAACTAAATCCAGACACCAAACAGGTAATACGTGCCGGAAAAGAAATTACCCTGACAGCCAAGGAGTTTCAACTACTCGAATATTTTTTGCGGCATCAGGGGCGCGTTATCTCGAAGGTAGAACTGGCCGAGCGGTTGTGGGACGTTACGTTCGATACGGGGACAAACGTTATTGAGGTATACATCAATTTCCTCCGCAAAAAGATCGATAAGGACTTTGAGCCCAAACTGGTTCATACGCAGATTGGCATGGGCTACGTCGTAAAGGTTGTGTCGTAATGGTTAATATTCGAACCCGGCTCACGTATCAATTCGTCTTTCTGGTAACGCTGGTGCTGTTGTTGTTCTCGCTCGGCGTTTATTTTTTCAGCAAGCTTTACCTCGAAAAACGTTTTTTCAAGCGACTACAGGACCGCGCCGTTACTACCACTACCCTCCTTTTCGACCTTCAGCAAACCGACAGCACGGTGCTACGTGTCATCGATGCATCGGACAAAGAACCGCTCTTGTCCGAGAATATTTCGGTTTATAACCAGAAAACCAAACAGGTTCTGTTTACCAGCAATCCGGCCAACGCGCAGTTTCACGAACAGTTTATTCCACAGCTCGATTCAACGGCTCAGACGTTATACCTGCGTAAGAATGAATACCAGATTGTAGCCATTCATCTGACCACCGGCAAAGCAAATAACTGGGTGATTGTCAGCGGCATTGATCAGACGGGTAAAGATGCACTCGACGATCTGAAGAAAATTTTGCTGATCATGATTCTGGTCGCCATTTTGTTACTGGGCGTTTCGGGATGGGTCTTTGCCAACCGGGCACTGGCACCGATGTCGGGTATTATTCAGCAGGTGAATACTATTTTTCCGGCCAATGTGGAGAAGCGTGTGCAACACCCGAACCGCTCCGACGAAATCGGTCTGCTGGTTGCTACGTTCAATCAATTACTCGACCGTATCGAACAGGCGCTAAACACGCAGAAAATGTTTATCGCCAACGTATCGCACGAACTGAAAAACCCGCTGACCAAAATCAACTCACAAATCGACGTAGCACTTATTCAAAAACGTAATCCCGAAGCTTATGAACGTACCTTACAATCGCTTCAGGAAGATACACGAACACTGACCCAACTGACCAATACGTTGCTGGAACTGGCGAATACGTCAATTCGGGTTGATACGTTACCGATGGAACCAGTACGTATTGATGAGCTGCTTTGGGAAGTAAAAACTCAGTTGCAGAAATGGCACGACGACTACCGTATTCAGCTCACCTTCACCGATTTCCCAGACGATGAAGAAGCATTGATTACATTAGGCAATCCCGCATCGCTGAAAGTATTGATGATGAATTTAATCGATAATGCCTGCAAATTTTCACCAACCTGCGCGGCAGTTGTCGATTTTCGGTCGAAGCGGAGTAAAATAACCGTAACCGTTTTCAACGAAGGGCCTCAGATTCCCGAAACTGATTTACCGCATATTTTTCAGCCATTCTTTCGTAGTAATGCTACAGCCCAATCGAGCAAGGGGCATGGCGTGGGGCTAGCTGTTGTCTGGCAGGTTACACAAATTCACAATGGGTCTATTACAGTAAACTCTAGCCGAAAAGGCACTACATTCAGCTTAACATTGCCGTCTTCCGGTTCATTTTAAGGTTATTTTAAAGTCAGATTAAGTCCTGCTTAAGTTTCATGTTGTTGCTTTGTAGCATACAATCTGGAAAAAATCATGGAATTAGACGTAACAAATAACCGATCTGGCGCCGTCAATATGATTATTGGCGCACTAGTTGGTATTATGGCCCTACTGGCTTATTTGTTTGTTGGTTCTCGTAACGAAACGCTGGAAATCCAGAAACTGCTGACGGCTAAAGTGGAACAGTTTGCCGCTACACAAGCCCGTCTCGACTCCATTTCGACGGTACTGGATAAAAAAATCATTGAAGTCAGGCAGTTGGGGGGCAGCGTAGTTGAACTAGAACGTATCAAGCGTCAACTGGAAACCGACAAAAAGAAGCTAAAGTATGACCTGAGTTTCTCGATTCAGCAGTATAACCTCAAAATTAGAGATTACAAAAACTTTCTGGCGCATAATACTACCAACCTTCGTGAGCTGAAAGCCCAAAACGGTACGTTAATTAGCCGCGCCCGTGAACTTGAACAGGAAAAAGAAACCATTCTGAGCGAAAACGCTGGCCTGAAACAGGAAAAAGCGGCCCTCGCCCAAACACTGGTCGATTATTCCTTGCAAAATGCTGACCTTCAGGATAAAATGACGCTAGCGTCGGCCATGAAAGCCGTTAATCTGGAGGTGATAGCCGTAGCGTCTAATGGTAGAGAACGTCGGGGTAGTTCGTATAAATCCTCCCGCATCGACCGGCTGAAGTTCAGTTTCATTATGCCAGCCAATCCGGTCGCATCGAAGAGTAACAAAGATATTTACGCACGGCTGACCGATACAAACGGGGCCGTTATCAGTGAAAGCGGAGTTGGCGGAATTATCACCTACGACGGCCACGAAATTGGATATAGCATCCGACAGACGGTACCCTTCGAAAATAACGACCAGCGGGTCGACATCTTCTTTCGGCGAGAATCTCCCTATAAACCAGGGCATTATACAATAGAATTATATTCAGAAGGATTCAGAATAGGCGACGCTCATTTCGATGTGCGGTAAAAACGCGCTCATTCTTGTTTCCATTCCTCTTAACGGCTAAAGCTATGACTACGTTTAATCTATTTATCGGTTCGCTTCCACCTGCGCTACGACATTGGGGAAATACGTTAAAGGCGCTGGCCAGCTACTTTGTTAATCGATACCGGGAGTTTCCTGTTGCTTATACCATGCTGAGCTATCTGTTTTTCACGATGGCTTTTTGTTATTACCCAATGATTGACCATTGGCTGACGGGATTCATCATGATGAGCTTGCCGTTGGCAATGGCCGGTGGATTAGCAGCCAGCATTTACCTGTTCTACCGGCAACAGTCACTGGTTGCAACCGCCGGACTGATCTGGGTTTTGTTTTCGTTTGTGGTGGCGAAACGATTGATCGGCAGCAGCGATGGAAAATTGATGTCGCTTGAGCATAGTCAACCTCTCAACGTATTGAGTTTCAATAGCGAAACTTTTTCGCTTAATCCACAAGGAAGTGGTTTTGACCCGGCGGCTCTCAAAGCCGACATTGCCTGTTTTCAGGAATATTCGCCGAATGCACTTATTGAACGCCAGTACGAATCTAAAGTTGAAAAGCTGCGCTGTTTCGACAGAGATCGGCAAATCGGGCTTGCTTTATTTTCAAACTATCCAATTGTAAAAGAGTACGGCCGCATCTGGAGTCGCCCCGATGGCCCTGAAATTAACGGATTTCTTTGTGCCGACATTGCCTATAAATCCGATACGATTCGGGTAGTAAACGTACATCTTTGGTCGATGGGTGTTCGAACCGACCAACTAATCAGCGCACTCAAAACCGCGAATGTTAGTCAGTTTTTTTCCGCCTTTGCCGATATTTTTGGCCGACTCAAAGAAGGGTTCGAAAACCGAAACGAACAACTCGCTGAAGTAGAATCCTACGTAGTAGGCAGCCGGTACCCGGTTCTGATTTGTGGCGATTTCAATGAGTTGCCGATTGGCTATTCATACGGAAAGCTGCGTCAGAATTTCCAGAATGCGTTCGAAGAAGCCGGCCAGGGACTTGGCTTTACGTTGAATCGCCACCCCTACTGTGCCCGCATTGATCAACAATTTGTGAGCAATCACTGGCAAATTAAAACCTGTCAGACGCTGTCGGGCATTTCATTTTCCGACCATTTTCCGGTACTGGCGCAATACGTATTAAAACCGAATCGGGAATTTTAGTTAACAGGTCAGTTTTTAGTTGAAATAAACAACTACATTCTAACAGGCAGAAAACGGGCGTATCTTTGCGGTTCTTAGTAAACTTGCTCGTTTCCATGAAAGTAGCCGGATTTAGTTTTATCCGCAATGCCGTTCTGTTCGATTATCCGATTGTAGAAGCCATTACGTCGGTGCTGCCCTTGTGTGATGAATTCGTGGTTGCCGTTGGCGAATCGGACGATGCTACGTTGCAACTGATTCAGTCTATTCCTTCCGATAAGATACGTATCGTTCATACCGTTTGGGATCAGAGCGCACAATCGCACGCGGGTGGGCGCGTACTTGCTCAGGAAACGGATAAAGCACTAGCGGCCATTTCACCCGATGTTGATTGGGCGTTTTACATTCAGGGCGACGAGGTATTGCACGAAGATTCAGTCCCCGCTGTTCGCGAAGCCATGCAGACGTATTTAACCGATAAAACCGTTGAGGGATTGCTATTTCACTACGTCCATTTCTACGGTTCGTACAGTTACGTTGGCGATTCCCGCAGGTGGTATCGGCGTGAAATTCGGGTGATACGTAATACGGGCAACGTAGTGTCGTATAAGGATGCACAGGGGTTCCGCACACGCGACAATAAGAAGCTGAACGTTAAATTAATTGACGCCTATATCTACCATTATGGTTGGGTAAAACCACCCGAAACGCAGAAGAAACGGCTACGGTATGCCAATCGGTTCTGGCATCGAGATGATACGATTGAGAAAGCGCATGAATCGCTCGAAACCTTTGATTACAGTGGTATAGACTCGCTGGCTCCGTTTACCGGTAAACACCCGGCCGTAATGCAAGCCCGTGTCGACCGCCAGAACTGGAAATTTGCGTTCGATACTCGCCAGAAAAATTATTCGCCCCGCGTCCGCTTTCTAACATTTATCGAAAAGTTAACTGGCTGGCGAATTGGCGAATACAAGAATTATATTCGTTTAAAATAGTAATAGAAGCGAGGAGTGCGTAGTAGGAGTTGCTGACGCATACATTCTCCTACTACGCACTCCTCGCTCCTACTACGTAAAAATTCTACACGTCACAAATAATCACCGACTCCTTCAGGCTGGTGAGCGGGTCGCGTTTTGGAATAAACTCCTGCGCCACAAAGCCTTTATAGCCCGTTTCAACAATCGCTTTCATGATAGCCGGATAATAGAGTTCCTGCGTTTCGTCGATTTCGTTACGTCCGGGATTTCCGCCTGTGTGATAATGGCCAAAGTACTGGTGATTTTCCTTGATTGTACGAATGATATCGCCTTCCATGATCTGCATGTGGTAAATATCGTACAGCAGCTTTAGGTTTGGCGAACCAACTTTTTTACAAAGTGCCACGCCCCATGCGCTCTTATCGCACATGTAATCTTTGTGGTTCACTTTGCTGTTGAGCAACTCCATAATCATGGTGATACCATATTTTTCGGCACTTGGCATCAGCCGTTTCAGGCCAACAGCGCAGTTTTCCATACCCTGTTCGTCGCTCATACCCCGACGATTTCCGGAGAAGCAGATGACTTTAGTTAAACCAGCTTCTTTTAGCTTTGGGAAAATGGCTTCGTAACTCGCAACCAGTTCGTCGTGCAGTTTCGGATCGTTGAACCCCTGTTCTATACCTTTGCCCGCGCCCTGTGCCATGGAGCAGGTAAGTCCGTATTTTTTCACAACAGGCCACTCCGCCGGGCCGAGCAGGTCGATGCCGGTAATACCCATTTCTTTAACCGACTTACAGAAGTCTTCGAGCGGAATTTTACTATAGCACCACTTACAAACTGCGTGGTTGATATTGCCTTTCAGCATGGGAGCTGTTTGTTCTGATTGTGTCATGGAAGCAGCAAACGAGTTGGTCAGAGCGGGCAGGGTCAGCGCCGTGCCAGTTAAGGTTTTTAGGGCCGTTCGGCGGGTGGTCATAGCGAAAAAGTTATAGGGTTGTAAAGTTGTATGGTTATAAAGTTGTACAGTTGTGTATGGTACGTACTACAACCTTATAACCATACAACTTCACAACCCTACAACGTATTAAAGCTCACGAACTCTGATGTTCCGATACCACACTTTGTTGCCGTGATCCTGCAACGCAATGCGGCCAGTAGAATACTTCCCAAAGCCTTCCCAGCCCTTGAATTTACTCTCCGACACCATTTTATCCCATTCAGGACCGCTGGTTGGGTAATCGGCAATTTTCTTACCGTTCAGAAACTGTTCAGCCCGACCATTTTTAATTACCAGCCGAGCTTTGTTCCATTCGCCAACGGGTTTGGCTGCGTTGGGCGTGATGGGCTTTTGAAGATCATACAATGCACCGGCCGTACGGTTGCCATCACGACCATTTTTAGCATCTGGATGCTTCTCATTATCAAGCACCTGCATTTCTGGCCCTGTCTGATATGTAGCTTTATATTTAGGATCTTCGTGAACGTGATAGATAATACCACTGTTGCCACCTTCCGAGATTTTCCACTCGATTTCGAGTTCTAAATCACCGAATTCTTTATCCGTCACCAAATCACCTGCGCCACCTGCCGTCAGATGAATAGCGCCGTTATCGACAGTCCATTTTTCGGACACGGGTTGGCCGGCTTTCAAATAATTGTGCCAGCCGGTCAAGGTTTTCCCATCGAACAAGGTTTGCCAGGGACCTTTTTTGGCTACCGTTTGTGGTTCGTGAATTGGATTGATGCGAGCATTAACCGGAGTTACGTTGAGAGTTAAGGTAAGAGCCAACAGGCCCGAGGCTACGCTGCCTGTTACCGAAAAACGCGTATGGTTCATAGGAAAGAAACGTTTGTATTTTGTCGAGACAATAGTACTAAAAAATGAGACACACTGGTATGTCTTTCGCAGCCAAAGCCCGGTTTACTACGTATTTAGACCAAAAATGAAATAGAGCCGAATCCTCAAAATACAGCATATTATTTACGTCCGTCTTTAAATTAATGCAATTTTCCCCCGGTAAAATCTGTTTGATTAATGCACCATTTACACATAAAGCTTACTAGCCTGATATTATGGAAGCTACGTCATTAATACCCGCCGAGAAGCAACGTTATCAAAAGCATCTTAATTTACCCGAAATAGGTCCGTCGGGCCAGCTACGGCTCAAAAACGCCCGTGTGCTGGTTGTTGGTGCCGGTGGGTTAGGGTGTCCAGTGTTACTCTATTTGACAGCGGCTGGCGTTGGCACCATTGGCGTTATCGACCCCGATGTAGTAGATCTGAGCAATTTGCAACGGCAGGTCCTGTACACAACCGACGAAGTGGGTAAACCCAAAGCCAAAGTAGCTGTCAGTCATCTGAAACGACTGAATCCTACGCTTCATTTCGATACGTATACAATGGCACTCGACATTAGCAACGCTCGTGCAATTATCGAAGGCTACGACGTAGTGATTGACTGTACCGACAATTTTAAAGTCCGTTATCTGGTCAATGATGTATGCGTTACGTTCGGCAAACCGTTTGTGTATGGCGCAATTCATCGGTTCGAAGGGCAGGTGGCTGTGTTAAATGCCGATCTGGGCAACGGTCGCCGGGGGCCAACGTATCGGTGCTTATTTCCCGACTTTCCAAACGACATTGAAATTCCTAACTGCAACGTAACGGGGGTTCTGGGTGTATTACCGGGTGTTATCGGTACGTATCAGGCCAGCGAAACCATCAAACTCATTACGGGAATTGGTGAGCCCTTGAGTGAGCACCTGCTCATGGTTGATCTACTAACGATGAATCAGCAGAAAATCAAAACCAAACGTCGGGCCAATGCCGATGAAGTGGCCAAACAAGGGTTAATGCCAACCAATGCTCAGGCAAATCGGGCAGGAACGGAACCACAAAAAATGTCGGTGCAGGAACTGGCCAATCGACTGGCGATAAAGGAAGATATTTTCCTGCTGGATGTTCGCGAACGCCCCGAATACGACCTTTGTCATCTGGACGACGCCGTTCTGATTCCGGTAGGTATGATTCCCAACAACCAGAAACGTATTCCAACCGACCGACCCGTTGTGATTTATTGCCATCACGGCATTCGCTCAGCTAACGTAGTGCAATATCTTTATACACAGGGCAGTTTTACAAATTTGTATAATCTGGAAGGCGGTATTCACGCCTGGGCACGGGAAATCGAACCTGAAATGGCGGTTTATTGAGGGTTGCTGAGATTGCAGGGTGATTCAATACCAGCAACCCATGCCACCCTCCCTCAGTGCCGTTGGCTAAGCCTTTACGTATTAGTAACTACCTTTTGCCTGAAACTCCGTTACTTTGTATCGGAGTTTTTTTATACGCGCTGCTTTTAGGTTGCGCTACGTTCGACATGAATCTCAAAAATATCCTAAAATACCTCATCTCGCTGGCTATTGCCGGAGGTCTGCTTTATTTTACGTTTCAACAAAGCCATCTCGACGTAGGTGACTTACTAGACAAGATTCGTTCCGCCGATTATCGCTGGGTACTTCTCTCGGCTGCATTGACATTTGTTGCCCACTGGAGCCGCGCACAACGCTGGCGCACGTTACTTGAACCAGTTGTATCTCAACAGCCTACTGCACTCGAAGCCACAGTTAGCGTATTGACGGGCTATCTGGCCAATATGGCACTGCCAAGAGCAGGCGAAGTGGCCCGTTGCGGTACGTTATATCGGTTGTCGGGGGTTCCGGTAAATGTTAGCTTTGGTACCGTAGTAGCTGAGCGTTTGTTCGATCTGCTGATGCTGGTAATTTTGCTTGGAGCTACGTTCGTGCTGGAATTTGACAGATTAAGCCAGTTTTTTATGGAGTTTTTAGGCGGTAAATTGCCGAAAGGTTCCAGTGTGTCGAGCCTTCTGCTTTTGGGCGTTGCTGTAATTCTTGGGCTTGCTCTGCTTAGCTGGTTTTTATTTAATCGCTACCGTGAAGCGCTGGGCAAGCATCCAGTTTATCAGAAAGTTAGCGGCTTCCTGAAAGGGTTACTTGATGGGCTCCTGAGCGTCCGAAAATTACGTCGGCCCGGTACGTTCATCTTTCATACTGTACTCATCTGGACGCTGTATTATCTGATGTCGTACACGTTGTTTTTTGCGCTACCCGCTACGGCCAATCTTGGTGCGCTGGCTGGCCTTACTATTCTGGTTGTTGGTACGTTAGGCATGGCGGCACCAACGCCCGGTGGCATCGGCTCGTTTCACCTGCTGGTGGGTCAGGTTGCTTTGTTGTATGGTCTGACGGCTCAGGATGGGCAGATTCTCGCTACGTTCATCCACGGCGTTTCAAGCATTATGATTATCCTGCTGGGAATTGGCGCGCTGTTAATTGTGTTACTACGTCGTAACAAAACCACTACGTTACCCGACGTTCTGGACGATCCTAAAGCCATTACACAGTAGGAATGAATAATGGATAATGCAAAATCAACAATGCTCGAATAAACTACACGTAGCAGACATTATCCATTATTCATTCTACATTATTCTCCATGACTGAATCCAAAATTCTTACGCGTGAACAAGCCATTGAGCAAGCCAGTCAGTGGCGGGCCGAAGGGCATCAGATTGTATTTACGAATGGCTGCTTCGACATTGTTCATTTAGGACATATCGATTACCTAGAAAAAGCCAGAAATCTGGGTACTAAACTTATTCTCGGCCTTAATACTGATGCGTCGGTTAGTTGCATTAAAGGCCCGCTACGTCCTGTAGTGAACGAATATGCCCGCGCCCGTCTGATGGCAGCCCTCGAATTTGTGGACGCCGTTACGTTATTTGGCGAACCAACACCACTCGAACTTATAGAAGCTGTTCAGCCCGATATTCTGGTAAAAGGGAACGATTATAGCGTTGCTACGATTGTTGGTGCCGATTTTGTTCTCGGTCGGGGTGGCCGTGTGGAAACAGTCGCGCTGGTGCCGGGCTATTCAACGTCCAGTCTGATTGAACGTATCAAACAGGGCTATTAAACGCTATCAAGTGTTGGCTAAAAAGGAGATGAAAGAATCATCTCCTTTTTTATGTATATAGAACCAGACAGGTTAAACGCTTAATTCCAGAGTGTAGCATCCAGACCCAGAACGGTACCAAAGAGCAATAATGTATCCTAGCATACCCAACTATTTGTTTCCAGCCGCTTGCATAGCGTAAATGATTCACAACATAGCAAAACACACCGCCCATTGCTCCCAGCTATCGGAACGATAACGAGTGGTTTCAGCATCCATAATACGCCCCATTCTGGCTTGGGATTTTCCACACCAAACAAGAATACCGAGATCAAGATTAACGCAATTCATGCGCCGAGCACGACTCGTTTACTCAAAGATGCTGAATCAATTAGCGGTGTTATTTAGTAAGAATTTATCCGATTTCCTTACAGGCTTTTGAGGTAAGCTATACTCTGCGGCACCTGTTGCTCTGCGGCTTTGCTTTCGTCTTCGATATAGAGATACTCAACCGAGCTTTTATTCGCGGCTTTCAGAATTGCAGGCCAGTCGATTTGTCCCGTCCCTAACACCACCGACTGTTCGTTAGGCATACCGCCTTTGTCGCTATGGGGTGCACCTTTTTGAACATCTTTCAGGTGCATCAGCCGAAAGCGGTTCGGGTATTTCGTCAGCAGTTTCGCGGGGTCCTGACCGGGCAGATAGGTCCACGTAACGTCCATTTCGTAACCAACGTATTCGGGGTTTGTTTCCTTCAGCAATAGGTCAAACAACGTACCATTTTCGTAAGGCTGAAATTCGAAGCCGTGGTTGTGGTAGCAAAACATGAATCCCTGCGCTTTAGCCTGTTTCCCAAAACGATTGAACACCTCAGCCGCTTTTTGAATGATGTCGAGCGTGGCCGGGCCTTTGTGTGGAATCGAACCGATACGTATATACTTTACGCCTAATGCTTTGGCATTTTGCAGGATCGAATCGGGTTTTTGGTCAATGGCATCGTAGCTCACGCCATAACTCGTACAACGTAGTCCGCGCTGATCGAGCAGAGCACGTAGCTCAGGAGCCGTTTTGCCAAACAATCCTGAAAATTCGATATTCGTAAGTCCCCACGATTTAATCTTGTCGAGCGTACTCGGAACATCTTTACTAAAGCTATCACGTAGCGTATAGGAAACGATGCCGGGTGTTTGTTTAACCAGTTTACCAAATGGTTGTGCCTGTGTTACCGAAGCAAGCCCAAACAAAACACCGAACAGAATGGAATTACGTTTCATAGCGTATCGAAAACTAATAAGAATAAATTGTTACGTAATATTAAACTTATGATAAGCACTTTCAAAACAAATAGGGCTGATGGCAAGCAAGGTAGCCAATTTTACGAGAGTGTTCAATCAAGTGTGTCAAGGTAGAACGTACTAACTTTAGTACTGAAAGACTTGCTGGATAACGTAACGCAGGTCTTTATTACGACCAAATAATCAAAAGGACGTGTTCAGGCTCCGACTATCGGTGTTGCGTCAGCGACTAACATAATACCGACAGCCGGAGCCTATCTGAGCCATTACGTAGTATTATCATTTCTGACTATTTGTTAACTTTCAGCCAGTTATTCCTAACACCTAACTTTATGTTTATCAGATCTACATTACGTTCGTGTCTGTTCGTACTGGCTGTTACGTTGTCGGTTCATGCGCAAACGGCAACCAAGCAAAACCCTCCCCTATTAGCCGTGGCAAATCCAGATGCGGCAGGTTTTTCGGCCGAACGACTCAATCGGCTCGATGGTTTGATTCAGTCCTATGTCGATAAGGGTGCTTTTCCGGGTGTAGCGGCCATTGTGGTACGTAACGGCAAAATCGTGTATCACAAATCATTTGGTAAAGCAGATCTTGATAGCGATAAGCCACTGGCCAAAGATGCCATCTATCGGATTGCATCAATGACCAAAGCTATTACGTCGCTGGCGGTGATGATGCTTCACGAAGAAGGTAAAATCATGCTCGATGATCCTATCAGTAAATACATTCCTGAGTTTGCCAAACCTGTTGTGCTCGATAAATTCAACGAGAAAGACAGTACGTATACCACCGTTCCGGCCAAACGCGAAATCACGGTACGTCATCTGCTTACGCACATGTCGGGCATCAATTATAATGTTATTGCGAGCGACCCACGTATGCGGGCGATTTATACCAAATCGGGCGGCATTATCGACGCTTTTACAACCGACAATGTAAAAATTGGCGATATGGTTAAGAAGCTGGCGAAACAGCCGCTGACCCACCAACCCGGCGAAAAATGGACGTATGGACTGAGTATCGACGTACTGGGCTATCTGGTTGAAGTAGTTTCCGGGGTGCCGTTAGACCAGTTTTTTCAAACCCGGATTTTTGAGCCTTTGGGCATGAAAGACACCTATTTTTATCTACCCGATTCGAAAAAAGATAGACTCGTACCGCTATACTCCGAAAATAAAGAAGCGAAAAAACTGGTTAAGCTGGCAGCTAATCAGGGCATAGCTGCTGACCCGAATTATCCGATCAACGGAGCTAAAGCCTATTTTTCGGGCGGGGGCGGTTTGTCGAGCACAGCCTATGATTACGCTATTTTTCTGCAAATGCTGCTCAACAACGGTGTGTATAATGGAAAGCGTTTCTTGAGTCGCAAAGGCGTTGAGCTGTTTACGCAAAGTGATCAAACCGGCACGCTGTTTCCAGAACCGGGCAATTATTTCAGTTTAGGTTTTCGTGTTGTTGGCGAGAAAGGTCACGCCAATGATTTAAACAGCGTCGGTACGTTCGCATGGGGCGGTGCTTTTAGCACACACTACATTGCCGACCCAAAAGAGAAAATCAGCATCGTACTGATGAAGCAAATGTGGGGTACTTCGTTCGGTGGCGAAATCGACAGAAAATTTGACGTACTGGTATATCAGGCTTTGGACGATTAGGACGTAGCAAAACTTAGGTATAAGGTTGTTTTAGATAGCATCTTGCTGTCTGGAACAATCTCACTCAATTCAGATTAGGACGTAACAAATAGAGCCAGCATTTATCTACAACTAGATAAATACTGGCTCCTTTCATCCAATTTCTGAAAATCAACGTATCGTTACAGTTCGGGTAGGGTCGATACGTAGCCAGAGTAGGGCGCTTACAAACAAACATCCTGCAATCATAAACAGCGGATAATTGAAGTTGCCGGTATTTTTAACAATCATCCCGAATAAAACCGTGATGAAAAAGCCGCCCAATTGTCCGGCAAAATTCATCGAACCCGCTACTGTACCCGCGTTACGTTGCCCGATGTCGACACAAACGGCAAAGGCTACGGGCAGTGCCAGATCTTTCAACAATACACAGACAGCCAGTAAATAACCAGCCATTTCGTTGTCGGGCGTTAACCCGGCCAACAGAAAAAACAGACTCGACAGACCAAGGCCACCAACGCCAACAGCTCTACGTCCTACTTTTAGGCCGTATCGTTTGGTCAATACGTCGCTTAGAGCACCTCCAGCTAGGCACCCAATGGCTCCGAGAAAATATGAAAGTGAAATAAAATTCTTGGTCTGATCTTCGCTCAGGCCACGGCCCTCCTGAAAATACACCGACGACCAGTTTGTAAAGAAATACGATCCGTAAAAAAATAGATGACACATTAGCATCAACGCCCACAAATCGGGATTGCGAATAATGGTTGTCCACGGAATCTGGTGATCCGAATGTTTTACGCTCCGTGTCGTTTCTATTTCCTGTATTTCATCGGCCGTGATGCCCGATTTTTCGGAAGGCTCATCCCGAAACCAGACGTACCAACCGATTGCCCACAGTACGCCAACAATACCTAAAACGCCAAATGCCCATCGCCAACCTGCCCAGTGAACGAGCGGAATTACGAGCAAGGGTGTCAACGCGCCACCTAACCGACCAGCGGCCCAGATAACCGATTGAGCCCGCCCGACCTCGACCGCCGGAAACCATCGGGCAATCACAATCGACGCATTGGGATAGGCTCCAGCCTCTCCTGCGCCAAATAAAAACCGTACAATCAGTAGATATAAGAAATTAAATGCTGTTCCTGTTAATGCTGTAAACCCAGACCACCACAAAACCACCCGAGTCAGAATCCGCCGGGGGCCAATCTTGTCGCCAAGTGAACCCGTTGGAATTTCGAATAAGGCGTAGGCTAGTGAAAAAGCACCCAGAATCCAGCCAAATTGTTCGTTGTCGAGATTAAGATCGGCCTTCACATATTTGCTCACTACGTTCATGCAAACGCGGTCGAGATACGTAATGGTAGACAATAGAAATAAACCGCTGAGAACCTGGTAGCGAACTTTCATAGGAGGAGAAAAAAGATTTAGGCCGGAAAACCAAAAATACTTACAGCATTGCCTTCATCCCAATGAGTACCCAATGTATTTTTACGACATGTCTACTGTAACCATTGCCCCACTTTCCGAAAGCTTACCCGCTTTTCTGGACGCTCACGATTTTTCTGACGTCGCTGTTATCGTCGATAGTCACACCTCGCGCTTTTGCTACCCCGAACTAAAACCGTTATTACCTAAACACACGCTCATCCGAATTAAAGCCGGCGAAGAACAAAAACACATTGCTACGTGCGAGCTGATCTGGGATGGACTTACCCGTGCTAATTTCGATAGACACGCCCTTGTGCTGAATCTGGGCGGTGGGGTTATCGGCGATATGGGTGGTTTCTGCGCTGCTACGTATAAACGTGGTATCGCTTTTGCGCAATTGCCTACTACGTTGCTGGCACAAGTTGACGCTAGCGTCGGCGGAAAACTCGGTATCGATTTCCGAGGATTCAAGAATCATATCGGCGTTTTTCAGCAACCGACAAGGGTGTTGATTGATACGCAATTTCTGTCGACATTGCCCGAACGGGAACTTCGGTCAGGATTTGCCGAAATTATTAAACATTGCCTCATCGCTGATGCCAGTATGTGGGATGAGATTCGCCGACGTGATCTCACTGAGCAGGATTGGCCAATGCTAGTTGCTCATTCGGTAGAAGTAAAGAAGAACGTAGTGGCCCAGGACCCAACCGAAAAAGGGTTACGTAAGATTCTGAACTTCGGCCATACGCTTGGGCACGCGGTAGAAACTTACTTTTTGAATCAGCCTCGCAAGCGATTACTTCATGGCGAAGCGATTGCGGTTGGCATGGTGGCAGAAGCGTACATTGCTTTCCACAAAAAAATGATTGACCAATCGCTGTTGACGCAAATCGAAGAATATATTTTTTCCGTATATGGAACTGTGCGTTTGCTCGATACCGATGTTGAGCCAATTCTGCATCTTACGTTGCAGGATAAGAAAAATCGGGGGAGTCAAGTAAGGATGTCATTGCTTAGCGGACCCGGCGAATGTGCCTTCGATATTATCGTTACATCGGCCGAAATGCGCCGTGGACTGGAGTTTTACCGAGGGCTAAATAAGGCGTAAAATATTTGCCGTATAGCATTGTTTGCCAAACAATTACCTTTATATTTGAGTTAAACGCTAAGTTACCAATTACACACAAATTAATTTACTCCATTTATTAATCGAAAACTTTTACAATTGCGAGTATGAAAAAGTGCATTGGGCTTCTATTTACCCTGGCTGTGATAGCGATGGCAGGTTGTTCGCCGAGCCGTTTATTTGTGGAGAATGACTATAGCTATGAAGGCCATTTCAAGAACTACGAATCATTCAATTTTCTGGAGTGCGAATTTGTCGATTCGACCCTTCTTTGCTCCGACATTCAGGATGCTATTCGTCACCAGATGGAAGCTCGCGGTTACCGGGTAAGCAACCGAAATCCCAATTTGCTTATTTCATACAATATCTTTCGTTCAGATCTGCGTTTCCGTGGCTATCAGCAGCCAGTAATGAAAGATTGGGTTGTTCGGGAAGATGATGACGCTACGTATAAGCGTATCGATTATAATCTTGATGAGGGTACACTGATGATTTCGCTCATCGATGCCGAGTCGTATCAGGTGATCTGGAAAGGCTATGCGTCGAAAATGATGCGCAATCAGAATTTCAAGAATAATTATTTCAAAGGTATTGTCCGTTCGATCTTCGACCAGTACCCGCTGATGGCGTCAGCCAAGTAAAAAAGTAACGCGGTCGGACTGGCGCTCCAGCATTCTGTCCGACCGCGTTACTTTTTTATCTAGTCCACGTATGTACGGTATGCATGAACCGTACCGGCGCCATTTACCTCACATAATGCCGCGAAACGTTGTTTATTACCTACCGACTTCAGGGTACGATACCTTCCGACGTACTATATTTTCTCCAGCAAGAGCATAATCTCCGAATTAAAGCGCTTATTACAGAAACGAATACAGAAGTCGAGGTTAGAAAGCGTTTAGAAAGTAGCTATTTTGTTTCGTTTGATCGGTATATGGACCGTTCAATCAGTGGTAACAATTGGTTACGAAACGGTGAAATTGCCCAGATAGTTAAAAGAGGGTATTCATTTCGGGGACACTACGTGGTATGATCTACATGCCTTTTGCATCATGCCGAACCACGTGCATGTATTGTTGATTATACTAGAAAACAACGTTCCTTTCTATAGAATTCTACAACGCTTAAAAACGCATTCGGCGGTTCAGGCGAATAAGCTATTAAATAGGGTTGGACAGACTTTCTGGCAATCGGAGATTTACGATCACGTTGTCCGTAACAAAGAATCGTTTAAACGAATTATCGCTTATATACTTCAGAACCCTGTTAAAGCCGGACTCGTTGAGAATTGGCAAGATTGGCCTCATACGTATTGTCAGGACGCAGTAATGTAACGCGGACAGAATGTCCGCGTTACATTACTGCGTTAGTTCTTTAAAAATACCTTCTAGTGAGTTCTCTTGCTGACGTAGTCCGATAAGGGTTAGTTGCTGGTCGGCCGCTAAGCGGAAAATAGCTCCTCTTAAATCAGTAGTTGAACTAGCTTCAATACGGTATTTGCCTCCACCAATTGATTCGATACGTTCAACACCCGGCACAGTCATTAATATATCCGGGTTCGCTAGATCGCTCTCAAATTCGGCCACTACGTTCACACCTTCGCTAGCCGACATACTACGTAATTCGCTCAGTGAACCGTCGGCAACAATTTTTCCTCGGTTGATGATCACTACCCGGTCGCAGAGGGCTTCGACCTCCTGCATGATGTGCGTTGAAAACAAAACGGTTTTATCGCGTCCTGCTTCGCGAATTACCTGTCGAATTTCGACTAGCTGGTTTGGGTCAAGCCCCGTAGTTGGTTCATCCAGAATCAATACAGGCGGATTGTGTAATAACGCCTGTGCCAGCCCGACCCGCTGCCGATAGCCTTTCGATAGTTGTCCTATCCGTTTATGTTGCTCACGCGTCAGGCCAACCAGTTCAATCATATCGGTAATACGTCGTTGAAGCGTTGAACCGCCCAAACCGTGAAGCGAACCAGCAAAACGCAGGTATTCTTTTACGTATAAATCCAGATAAAGCGGATTATGCTCCGGTAGATAGCCAACGCTACGTCGCACATCCATTGGATTGGTACGTACATCGAAGCCATTCACGTCAACCGTGCCATCGGTTGGTGGGAGATAACCCGTAGCAATTTTCATAGTGGTTGATTTTCCGGCTCCGTTAGGCCCCAGAAAGCCAACGATTTCACCCGGCTGAACCGTCAGTGAAATCTGATCGACAGCAAGCTGCTGATTATATTCTTTTATAAGATTCTGAACCCGAATAGACATAGTTTACTGGCAATACTTAACATTCAACGATAACCGATGGCTAATTGGCATAAAGCGAATGTAAACTGAACAGATTAAAAACCGGAAAGAATTTATATTCTTTTGATTCCCTCCTTATAAGCTGGTAAGGCTGTTTTTAGCCTATAGCAAGCGAAACAGTAAGCAAACGCTAAAAAAATTAAGCGTCGTACCCTGCCAGCAATCCACTTGCACTAAACTTTCCCAGTTTCTCAATTAAAGCCGCATTCGACTGAGCTAATTGAGATAGCAGTCTGGTCTTTTCTTTTAATTCCTCCCTTTGTTCTTTCAGTTCTTCCTTTTGTTCTGCAATTATTGCTTTTAGCTCTTCAATGTATTCAGGGGAATAGATTGCATAATTTTCCTTACTTTCCTTAATATCCTTATTAATAAGGTTTTTAGAATCAGGTATTTGCACATCCAGAGCATCATAAAACTTTAAAGCAGTAGACCTTTTCACCTCTGGTTTTCGTAAAATTTCGTAGACACTTTGTGCCGTTACCTCTAACATCTCGGCCATTTGTCGAACAGACACTCCCCTAGACTGAAGTAACTGTTTGATTTCCAGCCCACTGTATGTATTTGCTTTCATTTGAAAACTAATTTTTAAAATTTATTTTACAAAAACCTTATCAAATACTTTAAACTTAATTAACATTGTGTCGTTATTTGACACTAAAGTAGCAAAAAAGCTTAATCCCGTACCAAATTATTTAGTAAAAAGCACTCTATGAACATGATTAAAGTAGAAAAACCTGAAACTAAACCGCAAAGTCTTTACAAAGACAATCCGGCGTCACGTGCTCTTTATCAACGCTTTATGGACTTGCCGCGCTCTGAGCGGGAAGAAATGACCAACGAACTACATAACGCGGGGGATTACTGGCATTTTAAAACGTATCTGTGCGACCGGGGCAATAGCCTTGCCAATGCAAAAGCCAGTGTTGTATCGCTGGTCGGTCGCTATCTGGGTGTATCAGTAGAACAGATGGCACGTAACAGCGTGGACTTCGTCCCCTATGCGGTCTTCTCTCAAAATCGGGCAATCGCTTAAATCACCAATCACCCTTAATACATTCAAAACCGCCAATACCATGAAAACGCTACGTATCACTGTCACAGAACCAAATTACCCGACTGTCAGCATTTTGATTCACGGTCGGTTAGTTGCCAATTATATCGGAATTCCCGAAAAAATTGGCGTGCATCAAGCTATTAATCTTCGGGCAAATCGCGAATGCGACGATGTACTAATGCCATTCTATCGGGAACACCCGACCTATATCACTCCCGTTCGCCTTCGCTGTCATATCCCCTATTTCCGCAATTGTACTCGCATTTACTAATCTCCCTTAACTCATAAATCATGGACACAAATCTGCCTGTGTTAGAAATCGGCAAACCCGACCCACGTCACCCAAAACGGGGCAATATGACGGCCTTCTTATTACTCGTTGCTCACGACAATGAACAGAAGGGGGTAACCTGTGATGCTGATGCGAAAGATTACAACACTATGCGCGATACACTCGTAACGGTTTTTCATTCGTCACCAGACCTACTAGACACAGTAATTGATGCCTTGATTGTATACCAGTTCGAAACGGATATGGCGCGAGTGAATGAATTGGCCTTAGCTAAAAATAATTAAGCATGGTTAAGGTTCGCTTATGCTCCGATGATGCCGACGAATTAGAGAAGGCCGTGGATTTCTTCACGTCGGTATTCCCCGAAATGCGCTTTTCAGCCGTTCGCTTGGGTGGTAATCCCAAGTACAAAGACGACCCCAAATATTTCAGCTACGGGGAGCCACGAATTAAAGACAAGAAGCCTGTACCCGTCGATTTCAGCGTAACCCGTAAAATGTTCAAATGAGACTAACACCTGAACAAGTAAAAGAGAAGCTACAAAAAATAGCTTCTACTGGAATGTGTCGGCGTAAGAATGGTGAATTGGTTAATGAGCCGTTTCTATTCGCCGTCGATGCCACCAACGAGAACCGTGTGAGTATTCATGGCTATCAGTTTCACATGGATGCATTGAACAAAATGATGCATGTGCTCAATCGGGCTAACTGTGAATTCTGGATTTACCCATCTACGGTAATTGACGGCTATACAATGCTAGTCGTTACCCTATTCCACAAGTAGCATGATAGCCGTCTTTCTCATTCTCTCCATTGTCTTTATCGAAGTGTTGGCGAGGGGTTTAGACCGTCTTCGCAAATAATCAACCTGAATGGTTCTGGTTGGGGTTCGATTCCCCAACAGGTTCAGCACGTAGGATATTCCGCAATCAGTTCTTGGCGGGTCTGACCGGATAACGTAGCGTGTGCTTATGCTGGTGTAATCCCTGTGCGTTTGGTAGCTTGAAGCCAACGCACAGGGGCACAAATGAAACAATCATCATTTCAACTTGCACCAGACAAGCCGACGTAAGCAAACCCGCCGAAAGGCATAGCCTTTCAACTAGTCCCCTACTCATAGACGCATGGCAAAGATCAACAAGCCCAAATTCTCCTTCAAAGCGCACAAAGCTCTAATCAGCAAGTATCTGATTGCTTTAAACGCAAAGCGTCGGCAACACTACGAAACCAACCTGCACCCGTTTTCGGGCGAAGCAGACATTAAGCAGTTGGAAGAACTACAGCAAATCTTGCAGAACCTCGAATACGTCGGTACGTGGGACGGCATAGCCCCAAACATTCAAACCAATCTTTTCGCATGAAAGAAAAATTAGAAATCCTACAAACGTGGCTTGACAGAGAAATTGAATCCTGTAAAAACGCGGATGAGACTGAAAACAAAGACGGGGAAGACAATTGGTATCAGGGGGCCGAATTCGCTTATGCGGACGTATTTAACCAGATCGCTGGAATCTTAAATGGCAACGAGTATACAGACGAGTTCGGTTTTGAACAAGTCGAGCAAGTATGACGTATAAGCTCCCCATTTTCAGTCGGTTGGCTCTCTCTCGATAAATTTAGAAACATCTTTCAGAAATTTCCCTTTGGGTTTCCTCCCGTCGATGACTCAACTTTCCCCCAACGCTACCAAAGTTTCCCGACAGAATCGCTTTGGCTACACAGTACGCAACAAGCAGATTCAGAACAACCGACTTAAGAGCCAGATTGACGACTTCCTTTGTCAATTCGATATTCATTTACCCGCATCAAAACAGGCCCATAATGAGAACGCGGCCAAAATCTACCGATATGACGAATACGGCGATGCTCTACGGAGTCGATTCGAGCAAATCGTAAACCTTCGCTATGCCATTGGCGATACGAAAGGCTATTACGCCCGATTCAGGCACGAAGGCAAAGAGAAACTACAGCCGTTAGCATTCTGGTACTCTAAACATCGGCTCGACCACGTTTGGAATTGGCGCAAATCGCAGATTATCCGTAATCGCTACTATCGCTTTTTAGAATCAGCCACCGACGAAACCGGGGTTCTCCTGCTGAATTATTACAAACCCGTTCACATGGTGCTGACCGTGCCGCACATTAACGGCCTTTGGCAAAGCAAGCGATTCTATGCACGAGAATTAATCAAGGCGTTTACCGCGATGCGGAAAGAACCGGAGTGGAAACGCTACGTATATGCCGGAGAGTATGGCATTGAAGTCAAACGCTCCGAGTCGCACGGCTTGCATATTCACATGCACAGTTTCTTGTTGCAACATCCGCAATACTCAATCGACAAGGTTAGGCAGATTATTGAGCGGCTTTGGCGCAAGCAAACGGGCAATCTATCGGGCTATTCCGGTATTCATTACGAAACCCTGTACACATGGAAACGTGACGAACAAGGCGGCATATTTCTCGACAAAAAAGGCAAACCCGTTAAGGACTACATCAAACCGGGGCAATCTGATCTGAACCAGTATTTAAGCGGGGTTTTGGAATGTATCAAATACCATTTTAAACCCGATTGCATACAGGCTGAAAACGGGGCATATGATATTGAATTGATTGATGAGATTCTGTGCAATACCAAGAATTTACGCATGTATAGCCGTTTTGGTGCTTTCTATCGGCAAAGTCTATTGAATTTCAACGTATTGCAAACCGATGATTCGGAGAATGAGCAGGATTTGAGTCTTGAAGCCGTTGCCGATGAATGGGATAATTGGGTAGAGCAACACGATACCGAAACCAGTGTCGATAACGTCGAAGCCAATATTATAAACCCATTCACGGGTGAACCCGCCAAACGCTCTGAATTTGAGATAGCGATTGGCAAACCAACCGATTTGCTGTATCGACCGTCGGACTCCCCTACGCCCTACGAAGGGTATCTGATGAAACCCCACAAACTACTCTTCAGGATTGCCCCGCGCTTGCCGTTAAAGGACGTAATCAAATTTGATTTACGCGGCCAGTTGCACCTGAACGACTACGAAAACAACGATTATCAACCCTATAAAAACAAAATGCCCTATGCAACGTATTGAGATTATTGGCAACATCGGACAGGAAGCCACCATTAAAAACCACAACGGACAGGAGTTTATTACCTTCTCGGTAGCCGTCAACGAACGCTATAAAAACAGTGAGGGTATAGACGTTGAGAAAACCAACTGGTACAATTGCCTGTATCAGCCGCAAAAAACAACGGTGGCAAAGTTTCTGCTACGGGGTACGAAGGTGTTTATTGAGGGCAAGCCGAAAGTATCGCTGTATCGGGATAAAGATAATCAGCCACGTGTTGATTTTGGGATTCAGGTACGTAGCATTGAACTGCTTTCAGCCAAACCGGAAGAGTCAAAAATTGACAGTAACCAAGAGACGAAAGATACGTCAAACGGTACGACTGAAACGTCCAGCGATGATTTACCGTTTTAATTGTAAAGTCTCGAAAGTCCTGTATTTTCGTAAGACTTTCGGGTAGACTTCATTAACGACTTTCCAGAAGACTTACTTATTGACTACCATGTTTGATAATCCCGTTCAGGAAGCCAGACGCTACCTTGATAATGCAAGGCAGACATTGAGCAAATCCGCTAAAAAAGAGGGCCGCTACTACACCGACAAGAAGTATGTAAAAACAGCCGGACACCAAGCTTATACAGGTGTATTGCTGGCATTGGATGCGGTTACCCCAAAGCCCAAAAAAGGCCGCAAAACCGAAGAGTTTTACCGTGCCGAACTGACCAAGATGGACAAGAAGCTTCTACGCTCCTATAACGTGGCGTATGAAAACCTGCATATGTTTATGGGCTACGATGGTGCAACCGACGTAACAGTTGCTGAAAGTGGTCTACGCGAAGCCGAACTAATTATTGATTGGGTCAACGACCGATTAGCCTAATCAACCCCGAATCAAGACAACCATGAGTCATCCCGAATTTTGTCTCCGTAATTAGATGGAGACTTTTGGGGGTGACTCATGATTGTTTACACCTTTATCTACTTATAAACGACCATTAGCCTGTGGGCAAAACTGAGCGTTTAAAACCATGCGACGTTGGGCATAGGGTTGTAAACGTGTATCGTGAACTCATCTAATTCGCTGAAAAAGAAACTTTGATTTGTGAGATGCCAATTTAAGACAGTGGGTCAAATCAAGAACAACTACGTAGCAGGTACGACAGCCATAGAAGATAAACGGGCGATTTTTGAGACGATTCTATTACCTATTGCCAATCAGTTACACTTTGCCACTTTACCCTTAACAAAAGGTCCAAGAGGCTTATTGTTTTTATTGTAGTTGCCAAACTTACCTCGTTATACTTCGGCCGGCCATCATGCTGCTGGCCTAGATCGGTCGCTGATTGCTCGCACTTATATTAATCTGCTGATTTCTCAGCAACACTCTGCAATTGTCGTTAAGTAAAGCTGAGGTCTTGTTTGCTGGAGTAGGTTCATACTCGACTTATCACCTACCCGAATGGGCAAAAGTCAGGGGCGTAAAAAATTGGTACCGCTTTCCTTTTTTAGTGTCAATTATCAGTACATCACTCGTAGCTAACTGGGCTACCTCTTACAATTCATTATTAAAATACTTGGAGACATTATGCGCGAGTTTTGGCTCATCATCTTAAATCGCAGAGTAATAAAGTGAGTCCTATTTATTACTAATTGATACTTATACAATGTAGAATAGTCTTAAATGGTATAAATACTATTCTAGAATTTACAGCTAGTTTAATACAAATGAGCGAACTTACACGCTGATTCAATACGCGTTAGGCGTCAGGCTACATTATTAGTTAACTTGAAAGCGGTAAGCTTTATCCTTGGATTACTACTCTGCCTTTGTTTGGCGACTGAGGCTCAGCAATTTGCCGCTTCTGTGCAACACTATGGCCCTGAAAATGGCCTGTCGCATCGGGAAATAAACGCCATTTTTCAGGATCGGCGGGGTTATATGTGGTTCGGTACCAAGGTTGGGCTAAACCGATTCGATGGGCTAAAATTTACTACGTATACTAAAGAACGTAACGGGCTCGGCTTCGATGAAATTCAGTCTATTGCCCAGGATGCTGATGGCCTTTTGTGGCTCATGGGCCCCTACACGGAAGGTAGAGCGCAAATTGCCCTATTTAATCCCCTAACGGGCGCGGCTGTTTCATTTGAAGAGAAGTTCAAAAAGCATCCCCTAACGAATTCCCTGGTTGCCGGTCAGCAATTGTTTGGTAGCCCTGACGGCACGATCTTCTTCGCTAATTACCAGCCGGCTACCCTGGTATCGTACCATCCCAAGTCGGGCCTTCACTACGTATCCCTTGCCCGCTATAAAAAGCTGACTATTCACCACGTTACCGTCCGTAACACCGCCTGGGCCATTGCGGATGAGAACCAATTGGTCGAACTGTCTGCGGATGGGCGCGAGCTTCATGCCTTTCAGCATGGTCGGGCCAATGTTGACGTTCTTATCGGGCAGCAGCATGCGGGTATTGAATTTTTCTATGCGGTCTACCGTTCGGACGCCGATCTTCAGGGCACCCAGTATAGTATAGACGAGCGGGGAAACCGACGCCAACTACCGGATTTATTGGGGCAGGGCAGAACAGCCCTATCATCCCCAGTTTACTACGCATTTGATCGTAATGGATTGATCTGGACGGGCACCCGGCTGCTCAGTCCAACAAAAGGAACCCTGCTCGATTTGAAGGGCCAACTAGAAGGCCAGTCGATTGACAATCGCTGTTTTTTCGCGGACAGAAACGGTGGGATGTGGTTAGGAACCAGCTTTGGCGTGTACCAGGTCAAGGTAGCAGAAAACTACTTTCATCGCTTCTTTTACGAATCAACCAATGCCCAGGAAAAGGCGGCAGCCATTCGGGGAATCACCGTTGTGGGCAATACGCTGTATGCTAACCTGGAGAAAATAGGCTTGTTTAGCTACAGTCTCTCGGGTGAATCGGCAAAAAAGCAGTTGTTGAGTGGTATTTCTTACGGCTTAATCAATAGCCAGCCGGAGAAACTGCTGATCGGCCAGATAAATTTAGTCACCTACGACATTCGAACTGGTACGAACTCGCAGTCTCCATTGCCCAATGGCGGATCGATCTGGACACTCCATCCATTGAGCAACCAGCACTTTCTGGCGGGTGGTCTATCGGGTCTCGGGCTCGTCGAAACGAAAACGGGACGGGTTTTACCGTTTAGCCGTTACAACCAGTTTCCAGAATTAGCCAAGTCGCATGTGCTCTACATTGGTGCTGACCGACAGGGTGCTATCTGGATCTGTTCGACGACGGGTTTATACACGGTTGATCCATCGGGGGGCATCACGGCTCGCTACTGGAGCGGAGGCAAAGGGCGCTTTCGGCTACCAACCGACAGTTATCAGCACTTTTACCAGGATGCACAAGGTCTCTTCTGGCTGGCTACGGCGAATGCCGGACTGATTCGGTGGGACCGCCAGCAGCATAGCTACCGACAGTTCAGACGTACTGAAGGGTTATCGAACGATAATATCTACGCGGTGTATGCTGACCGGCAGGGCCATCTTTGGCTGAGTAGCGATTACGGCATAATGCAGTTTGATCCGATCCGAATGACAACCCGGTCGTACACAGTTCAGGACGGCATTACACACAATGAATTTAATCGTATTGCGCATTTTCAGGACAAGAACGGTCATCTTTATT
Source organism: Spirosoma daeguense (assembly GCF_054776875.1). NCBI lineage: Bacteria > Pseudomonadati > Bacteroidota > Cytophagia > Cytophagales > Cytophagaceae > Spirosoma > Spirosoma daeguense. The sequence continues at coordinate 303,783 of NZ_BAAHBF010000008.1, read as the reverse complement.
TCGGTGGCCTGAACGGAATCACCTCGTTTAATCCCCAGGATTTTGAACAGGAGAAGCCCCCCATCAACCTTCCACTACGTATCGTTTCGTTTCGCCAGTTTGATAATTCTCTGGACAAACTAGTCGACAAAACCGAAGAGCTGATCAAAAGCAACCAGATCATTCTCCGGCCCGATGATCGGACGAGTGTGCTGGATTTTGCACTGCTTAATTACGCCGACGCTCAAAAAAATGTATACGCTTATCAGTTTAAGGGCTTGGACGACGAGTGGACGTATCAAGCTGAACCCTCGCTACGTTTAAGCAATTTACCCTACGGCGAGTACCAGTTACTGGTGAAAGGACAGGCGGCCGATGGGCAAATGTCGTCGGCGAACCTGGCTATCCAGGTCATCGTGCTACGTCCGTTTTATCTGCGCAGTTGGTTTCTCTTGCTTATGCTGTTCTTGCTGATTGGTTCCGCATGGGGGTGGGGTCGATGGCGGGCCTGGCGATACCAGCAGGAACAAGCCCGGCTCCAGACCCAGATTCAAGCGGCTACGGAGCTTATTGCGCAGCAGGCACAGGACCTACGGCGGCTCGACGAAACCAAATCACGCTTTTTTGCCAATATCTCCCATGAATTTCGTACACCCCTGACCGTGATTCTGGGCATGGCGGCCACCTTGAACCAGAAGATCGACCCCGAATTGCGACAGATGGCCAGTCTGCTTGAGCGCAATGGCAGCAACTTACTACGGCTGATCAACCAAATACTGGACCTCTCTAAACTCGAAGCTGGAGAGATGCCGCTTCACTTCGAACGGGCCGATCTGGTCAGCTTCGTCCGCTACGTCGGGGAGTCGTTCCATGCCATTGCTCAGGCGAAGGGAATCCATCTACAGTTTCAATCGAAGGAAGCGCATTGTGAGGCTGACTTTACCAAAGACAAATTGCAAGATATTCTGGCCAATCTGTTAAGCAACGCGCTCAAATTTACGCCTACGGGTGGGCAGGTGACCTATACGTTAGTCCTTCAGGACAGCTGGCATCCGCTTACGGCGGCAGGATACCACGAGGCAATTATTCCAAACAGTCACCTGGATCAGCCGTGGATTCGGATTACAGTGAGCGATACCGGACCCGGCATTGAGCCAGCCAGTTTGCCGAGGATCTTCGACCGTTTCTATCGAGTGGAGAATCAGCAAAACGCATCGGGTGGTGGCACCGGCATTGGCCTCTCGCTGGTTCGGGAGTTGGTGGGACTAATGCAGGGTGGTCTGGCCGTTCGTAACCGGTCCGGCCTGGATGGGTCCGGTCTGGATGGACCTGTCCAGGCCGCATCCGGCGCTGAGTTTGTGGTCAGTTTACCTCTTACCCGTCGGGCACCTCTATCGAAAGAGCAAGCTCCAGTACCGCCAACTATAAATCCTGACCACATCCAATGGGTCGAACCCACGCCCGACGTAGCCAGTGCGCGGCCCGTGGTGTTAGTGGTGGAAGACAATGAGGACGTAGCAACGTATATACAGATTTGCCTGCGGGATACGTACCAGGTGATACGTGCCGAAAATGGGCAGGTCGGTATCGACCAGGCGCTGGCGACTATTCCGGACTTGATTCTGAGTGATGTGATGATGCCAATCCAGGATGGCTTTGCACTCTGTGATACCCTGAAACAGGACGAACGCACCAGCCACATTCCCATTGTGCTGCTAACGGCCAGAGCTGCGGTGAGTGACCGCATCGCGGGCTTACGCCGGGGAGCCGATGCCTATCTGGTGAAGCCTTTCTCGAACGAGGAATTGTTGATCGTGTTGAGTAACCTGCTCCTGCTCCGGCATCGGTTGCAGCGCTATTATGGCCAAGTAGCCCTGGGCGTAGCCGAGCCAATTCCAGACGAAGCGCCTGAGACGGGGGAAGACCAGTTCCTGCTCAGGCTTCGCAGCCACGTACTGCCCCAATTGGATAACCCAGCACTGGATATTGAGATGATCTGCGCGATGATGGGGACGAGTCGCAACTCCCTGCACCGCAAGATGACCGCGCTGACGGGGCTGTCGATGAACCGCTATCTGCGCACAATGCGCCTACAGAAAGCCAAAGAATTACTCCAGTTACCTGAGCTGAACATTACTCAGGTCGCCGATGCGGTAGGCTTCCAGGACCCCAGTTACTTCGGCCGGGTCTTTGCCGAGGAATTCGGCCTCTCGCCGAGTCAGTACCGGGATGTAACCAAAAAATAATCGTTTCTACTCCCGGTTGGGACAATTCTCCGAGTTTTTGGGTGAAATCTCCGAGTCACTCCCTGACGAAACACCTAATCTTGCTCCAGCGATAAATGGGGCATTTTGATTCGCTACGTCCTGTACATCTGCCGGTTTTTCTGGCTGTCCACCCTCCAATAACTGGGGTTGACTCCTACCGATCTTTCTACCTAGTCTATGAAAACACGATTACTTCCTGCTGGTTTTGCGCTTCGGCCTGCTCACTCTCTTTACTACACCCTAGTGCTGATGCTCGTTAGTATCAGCTCCGTTTTAGCCCAAGCGGGCACCATTCGCTACGTTAAAGCGGGCGGTACCGGCAATGGCAGCTCCTGGGCCAGTGCCAGTGGTAATTTGCAGGCCATGATCAATGCCAGTGCCGCGGGCGACCAGGTGTGGGTAGCCGCCGGTACGTACAAACCCACTACCACAACCGACCGTACCATCAACTTCGCGATGCTGCCTGACCTGGCCATCTACGGTGGGTTTGTGGGCAATGAAACGTCCCTCGGCGCCAGACCAACGATAAACCCCATCACGGGTAACCCCTCCAGCACCACCCTCAGCGGGGATATCGGTACGGTAGGCGATAACTCAGATAATAGTTACCACGTCATCGCTAATTTTAATTTCCTAACGACCACCGCTATTCTGGATGGATTTGTGATTACGGGCGGTAATGCCAATCGGCCTAGTTCAGATAACTCTACGAACAGTGGTGGGGGTATGCGCAACTTTACCAGCTTTCAGGCTGAACACACGAACCCCCTAATTCGAAACTGTTCCTTTGTAGCCAATTCGGCGTTGTCTTCAGGCGGGGCAGTCTATAACGGTGCCGTTGGGTGTGGCAGCCGTTGCAGCCCTACGCTGATTAACTGCTTCTTTCAGGGAAATTCGGCCAGGCAAGGCGGGGCAATAGCCAATAGTGGGTCAGTGTACGATGCGTCTTGTGGTGGCCGAAGCAACCCTACGCTGACCAACTGTTCGTTTGTGGCCAATTCAGCCATATTTGGTGGGGCGATGTTCAACAGCGGGTTTGGTAGTTTTGGCCAAAGCGACCCTACGCTGACCAACTGTTCGTTTGTGGCCAATTCAGCAATTGATGATTACGGTATAGGCGGGGCAATGTATAACGTTGGGACGAGCAAAGGCAGGACCTACGCCAAGCTGACTAACTGTTCCTTTCAAGGCAACACAGCTACCTACCAGGGCGGGGCCATAGCCAACGATGGGAGTAATGGCGTGTGCGACCCCACGCTGACCAACTGCTCCTTTCAAGGCAATACAGCTTCCTTCCAGGGTGGGGCCATGTTCAATACGTCAGTGTCCAACACGACGACTGGCGAATGCAACGCTACACTGATCAACTGTGTGGTATTTGGCAATGCGGGGGCCAACACGTTCTACAATATAGAAGTTTATCCGCGAGTCTATTACTCGTTGATCGAGGCCTCGGTGACGGGCTGGTATAATATTCGCAATACCCTGACGACAACGGTCTCGCCCTTTGCTGGTACGAACACCACCCAGTTACGGGCCAACTCGCCCGCCATCAACGCTGGGGATGGCAGTGTCGACGCTGGCGCAACGGACGCAGCGGGTAATCCCCGTATCGTGGGCTGCAAAATCGACATGGGCGCTCTAGAATTTCAGTATCCCTTCCAGCCAATTGCCATTAATGCCCAACCCGCCAGTAGTTCGGTGGTCTGTGCGGGCACGGCCGTCTCGGTGCCGGTAAGTGTGAGTGGTACCGTCAGTAGCTACCAGTGGTACAAAGACAGCTTTGCCAACCCCGTGGCGGGCCAAACCTCGGCCACGCTCACCCTGAACAATCCACAACCTGCCAATGCAGGCAGTTATTCGCTGGTAGTGACCAGCACCTGCAACTCACTCACCTCTACCGCCTTCAACCTGACGGTCAATAAATCGACGGTCAGCATCAGCCCCAGTTCAGCGACGGTTTGTCAAGGTCAGTCCGTAACCTTAACTGCCAGTGGGGCCAGTTCCTACACCTGGAACAACAATACCACAGGCAACACCCTAACGGCGACCACCACCGGCACCTACTCCGTAACGGGGGTAGATGGCAATGGCTGTTCCAACACCGCTTCCGCTCAGGTGACCGTGTACAGACCCACCGTTAGCATCAGTCCCGGCTCGGTCAGCATCTGTGAAGGCCAGTCGGCATTACTAACCGCCAGCGGGGCCAGCGCTTACACCTGGAGCGACAATACTACGGGCAACACCCTAACGGCGACCACCACCGGCACTTACTCCGTGACGGGGGTGGATAGCAGGGGCTGTTCCAACACAGCCACGGCCAGTGTAACGGTCAATAATGTACCTACTGTTAGCATCAGCGCCAGCCCGTCGGCCACCATTACTCAGGGCAGCTCCGTTACCCTGACGGCAGTAGCCACCGGGGCAACGGCCTTCGCCTGGGTAACGGGCAGCGCCAGTAGCTCGATCGTGGTCAGCCTCACCACCAGCACGCCCTACTCGGTAACGGCCCGGAGCGGAGCGGGCTGTACTGCCAGTGCCAGCCTGACCATTACTGTTATCCCCCCTACTTGTAGCCCAATCCTATACGTAACCCAGCAGGGTGCGGGTCTACGCGACGGCAGCAGTTGGAGCAACGCGTTAGGCGCCAATCAGCTCCAGATCGCTATCAATACGGCGGCCAACTGCGGGGGTAATAGGCAGGTGTGGGTGGCTACCGGAACGTACAAATCCACTACTGGGAGTGACCGTACCCTCAGCTTTTCCATGAGGAATGGGGTAGCCCTCTACGGCGGTTTTGCGGGCACCGAAACCGCCCTGACCGATCGCCCGGCCATCAATCCCGTCACAGGGCAGCCTTCCAGCACCACCCTCAGCGGGGATATTGGCAGCCTGGGCAACACCAGCGACAACAGTTTTCGGGTCATCAGCAATCCGGCCAGTCTGAGCCTGACCACCACAGCGGTGCTGGATGGGTTTGTGATCACGGGCGGAGCGGGTGGTAGCCTGGGGGGCGGGATGTTCAACGATGCCAGCAGCCCCACCATCCGCAACTGTAGCTTTGTGAATAATTCAGTGGTGGTGACCAGCAGTTCTACCAGCCGGGGCGGGGCGATGTATAACGGCAATGGTAGCAGCCCACAACTGACCAATTGTAGCTTTCAGGGCAACTCTATTTCGGGTTCTAGTGGCAATGCTAGCTACGGTAGCGCGATCAGTAACTTTACCAATAGTAGCCCGCTGCTTCTCAACTGTAGTTTTGTTAATAACTCGGTGTCGGGAAGTGCCAATAACTTCGGGGGAGCGATGGCCAATAACGTTAGCAGTAACCCACAGTTGATTAATTGTAGTTTTCTCAATAACTCGGCCGTGGGCGGTACTACTACCCGGGGCGGAGCCATCAATAACGGCAGCAGCAGCCCTCAGCTGATCAACTGTAGTTTTCTGAGCAATTCGGTTTCGGGAGCCTCCACTAACCTGGGCGGAGCAATCGCCAACGGCAACACTAGCGTACAACTCACGAATTGTGTGTTGTTTAACAATGGTGGGAACAATACGTTCTATAATACTACCGCGTCCGTCACGGCGACATACAGTTTGTTAGACGACACCGTAACGGGCTACACCAGTGATCCCACGGACCTCACGGCAAGCAGTTCTCCTTTTGCCAGCACCACCAGTACCCAATTAGCGACCGGCTCGCCCGCTATCAACACCGGTAGCAACCAGGCTTATCAGTCGGCTGGTGGTCCGGCTACTGATCTGGCCGGTAATGCCCGAATTCAGCAGAATAGCATCGATATGGGCGCGTATGAATTCCAGTCCTGCCTTGCAACGCTCATTCTCACCAATCCGAGCGAGACTACAGCGGTCCAGAATAGCACGTTCAGTAGCACGTTTACTGCATCAAGCGGAGCTAGCCCCTACAGTTTTAGTCTGTCCAGCGGCACGTTACCTACTGGTCTCACACTGACTACTTCGGGTGTATTGAGTGGGACACCGACTCAAACAGGCAGTTTTTCCATCACTGTCCGGGCAATCGATGCCAATGGTTGTTCGGGCGTGAGTGCTACCTACACATTGGTGGTAAATACGCCTGCTCCCACTATCTCCGGCTTCACTGGGTTAGTCAATACTGTCTGCGTGGGTAGCCCGGTGACCTTTACGGCCACAGTGGGCAATGTAACGGGCAGTTATGCCTACACGCTGACCAACGGCAGTAGCACCTCGGTAGCCGGTAGTGCGTTCAGCACCGCTTTTAGTCAGAACCTGACGGCATCTGGTTCAGGTTCTCAATCCTTTACGTTGATCTTGAGTAATAACAGTCAATTGACTTCAGCGATTGCTACTGTAACAGTTAATAGCTTGCCTATAGCAGGACTGACCAACAACGGGCCGCTGAGCTGCACGCTGACCAGCGTGACGCTGACGGCTTCAGGGGGGAACTCGTACACCTTCTTCAACAGCAGTGGCACTATGCTAACCGGCTCGGGTAACACACGAACGGTGAGCGATCCAGATTCCTATTCAGTCACTGTGGCTACTGCCAGTGGCTGTGTCAGCAGCACCAGCACCACCGTCATTTATCTGAACTGTGCGCCTGTGGTAGCCAATGTCATCCCCCCCCAGTCGGTGACAGTGGGGCAGGCGTTTAGCTATACCATTCCGGCCAACACCTTTACCGATGCGGAAACGCCTAACAGTCTGAGCCTATCAGTGGTGGGATTACCGGCGGGGCTGAACTTCGTAGCGCCAGCCACGATCACGGGTACGGTGTCGGCCAGTGCCAGCTCAGTCTACAGTGTAACGGTGGTGGCCAGCGATCCGGCGGGTGGGGCCGTTTCGACGCTGCTGTCGCTGAATGTGGTGAGTACAGGGGGGAGTTGCGCGAGCCAGTACAGTGTAAAAGCGGGGTCTTGGAGCGATGCGAGTGTTTGGTCATGTGGGCGGGTGCCGCTACTCACGGATTTAGTGACGTTGAACCATGCTGTGAGCTTGCCGGCCAGTTACCAGGGACAGGCCCAGCGGGTGGTGTATTCGTCTGGGGGACGTCTGTTGCTGAGCATTAACAGCCGACTGCGGCTGGGAAGCAATTAACTAAGGGATCAGTGGCCGTGGAAATGGTACATACAGCCACTGACCCTAACTAATCTGAAGAACTTGTCTTGCGTCATGAAGCCAGCTCTGACTGCATCATGAAACCAACGCCCTACTTTAACCCCACAGTCTGCCCTAGGTGAGATGGACGCTGGCTGAAAGTAACTACATGCATGTATATTTTCACAATGGAGATTACTATCTTTCGACCATCAGGCTGGGTAGAATCTGTCAACGGTTTCCCTACCTGATCCGACTAAGCAAGCATCTGGCTGTTGCTCCTGAGCTGATTGTGGGTCGGCATAGCAACTAGGCTGGCCAGTTGTGTTAGGGGTGGTTGGTAGTTAGTAAGAGGTCGTTTTGCTCGTCGGCGAGTTCGGGAGGTCAAGCAGCTCTTAGGCTACCAGAGACACAACGGGGAAGGACCTACTTTTCCTAGTGCTTGCCCCGATCAGCCCGGAGACACCCCAGTTTTCAATTCTCAGCAAACGCTCCATAATTTGAGAGTGCCTTTACGAACTGTCATTTATAAGTAAACAAAGCTGTAAACAACCATGAGTCATCTCGAATGGCCTCCATCCAATTACGGAGGTAACATTCGGGATGACTCATGGTTGTTTTTGTCAAAAAAGTTGTGCGTTTAGGTATGTAACTCTATCACTCTAGTGATTGCCCTACGAAATTCATTTCGGGAATTTTGTAGTCTATGGCAGACCTCAATGTTACATATCCCGGCTTCGTCGAAGACCTCCCTTATAAGAAAGTCTCTTATAGGTGTAATGGTCCTGTACTGAATGGGTGGTGCGTTTGGGGCGAGGAAGAGGTAGACGAATCGTATAACGAGTTTAACCGAGAATCTACCGAACAAATCCTAGCATTTAATCGGGCGTCGAAGGATACGGTAGCCGATGTCAAGGTTGCTTACGAAAGCGGAATAAATCGGGGCGTATGGCTTAAGGATAGAATCGACGCGGTAAACATTCGGGTCAACCTGATTCAGGAACGAACGGCGGGGCTACGAACTATTCTTGTTCGCAATGGACAGCCCGATGCGTCCGAAGCTATTGGGCTAACTATATCAAACATCGGTGCGGCAACGATTCCGGTGTTGGGGCCAATTGCCAACGCGGTATTAAAGTCAGTGATTGCCAGCGATAACGCCGAACAACTGGCCTACGCCCAAACCATTGTTTCTCGCTATTCGGCAGACGTACAGGAATTAGCGGCCATTAAAAAGCAACTCATGGCCGAATATGCGACCTATGGCACAACACCAACGCCAATAGTAACAGGCGGCAATCCGCAAACCGGGAATGAAGCACCCAGCCCGAACACAACGCTCTACTATTATCTGGCAGGGTTCGGACTGCTGATGCTGGTTTTACTCTATCTCAAAAACAAGCGCAAAAACCGTCGATGAATAAGAAGACATTTATCCTACTGGCAATTATCGTGCTGGTTGCGCTCTGGATTTTATACAAAGTCAACACGGCGCAACGGCTGGATTATCAGGTAGGCTTACCCAAACAAATCAGCGTAAAGGGCGGTGAACTCTCCTTTCTGCTTCCCTTACGAATCATTAATCCATCGGGCGGCAGTATCAATCTGAAAGGTGTTCAGGCCGATGTCAATACGGCAGGAAAATATTTAGGTCGGGCCACGGTCAGCGAAGCGGTAACGATTGAGCCGCGTTCAGAAACGGTAGTCAACGTAGCGGTAGCCGTTCAGTACGCTGATATTCTGAACGCGGCTGGTGGCTTTTGGGAAACGCTCAAGGGGGGTAAAGTCGGCTTAGAAATCGACGGGGTAATCTATGCCGAAGGGTTCCAGATTCCCATGAAAAGCAGTTTTGAGTTTCCCGTACCCAAACTTTAATACGTATGAATGAAGAACCTATAGCGGGGAAAACCTATACCGATGACTGGTGGCAAAACTGGTTAAATGGCAAGCTAAACGGCGTAGCAAACAATGATATTTCGGCGTATCTGGAAGACGTTGGCTACGATCCCGAAAGCGAGATATACGCTGATTTTTCAAGCACTATTTCTGACCCCAAAATGGTTGCCGATTTCACGGCGGCACGTGACGCGGCTGTCAAATCGGGCAATCAGAAGCTAACCAATACGTTAGACCTAATTTTCAAGTACGGCGAAAAAGCCGTTGCCGCGCTGGTTACGGCGGGTGTACTGGATGGCCCCGCGTTGGCAAAATCAGGCTATACTAACGTAACGCAGGATGCCGGAGGAACGATAAAAATCGGGCAGGTTGACACAACCCAAAAAGCACCTTTACCAGCCGGAGCCAAACTATTCGGGCTGGATTTTTCAAGCCCTACCGTCATCATCGTCACGTTTATCGTGCTCATGCTACTGGCTTACTTCCTGTTTTTCAAGAAAGAAGGGCGCAAGCGAAATGGATAATTTTTAGCGAGTAAACAACAAATAAAAAATGGCAACAGTAAAAATCAGTCAATTAGGCCAGCAAACAGCAAGTCTGCCGTTTTGGGAGGTCGTCGTAGGTACCAAACGCTATATCGTTGGTACTGATTCAGGAAACTTAGCGGTAGCCAAACCCGCGTCATGGCTGGGCAATATGGGTTTTGCGGCAACGCTGGTTGCGAAGTTTAGCGACCATGATGCGGATTTGAAAGCCGCGTTAAATTTAGGAGCCTACAACGAAACCCAACGGGATAACCGTTTCCCGGTTGCCGACTTAGGGGCGGGTCACGTGTATGTGGCGCAGTTTGACACGTCAACCGACTGGAAAGAAGGTGGCCCAAAAGACACCAAAACCATTACAGGCGGCACTGCTGGGACTACCACTACCACAACAGGTACAACCACCACGACCACAGGTGGCACGACGACAACTACAGGCGGGGGCACAACCACCACGGGCGGGGGTACAACTACCCTGTTTAGTGCGGGTGATACCGGCACAACCATTGAAAGTTTCCTTAGTAAATACTGGTGGGCGGTGTTGCTGATCGTAGTGGCCTTGCTCTGGAAACCCATCATTGCTCCGGCGTTGGGCATTCGTACATCACGCCGTCGTCGGTAGTATCAAGTACAGCTACATAGAAGGTAGGGAGCGGGATTATTAATTAACTACGTCCCCTACCCTACTCTGATTCTTTCACAGTAAACACAACCTAATACAATGGCTAAAGCTCCCAAAAAGCCCAAAAAATCGGCTCCAGAGTCTTCGTGGGTTAAGTATGACCAACGCAAAACGGAATTCGACCGTAGCAACGCATTGATTAAAAAACACAGCAAATAAGCCGTAGCCCTAGCCAGTGGGTTAGGGCTACCTTTTCAACTCCATGAAAAACCAAGACACCATACTCGACACGCTACGTAACGATGAACTACCGTACTGGTACTTGTACGATGGTTCGACCATTACCGCGCGAAGTGGTGAAACGGTAGACATGGACGAAAGCCTACACCGATTGAAGAGCGCATTAGCCGAACTACCTGCCGGAACCTACCGGCTCAAAGCGGCTAACAACCCAAAAAAACACAACGGGGCCGCGTGGTATGATGTCGCCATTGAAACGCGAAAAAGCAGATACGAATCCAAAAGCCCGACAATGGAAGCATCGAATAATCCCTACGGAATATCAGACAGCAAGTATGCCCAAATCGAACGAGAGATTGAGCGTAATCTCCTGTTTAAAATGATTGTCGAACGCTTTACGGCTTTTGAAAAAGAGTGGGTAGACTACAAGCGGATGATTGATAAAATGCATGAGGACTTTTATCGGGACGAAGACGGCAACGGCATTGCCGATTTTGCTGAAAACATCGGTCACGTCGCGAAAGCCGCCGATTCAGTCAGTGCCGTTAAAAAAGTATTTACAGGCGGTGGCCTATTTGACTAATGAGCAAGCAACAACCCCAACCCCAAACATTTGAAATAACCAAGCAAGCCACAACGGATTTGCTCATCCGGTTATTTAAAGCCCTACAAAAAGCCTTTGAAACGCCAGCCGATAACGGCGTGGTTCGGGCTTACGAACTGATTGAAAAACTAACCGAAACGGCGGAAAACGACCCCGATGTATTTCGGAGTGTACTTACCGAAGAAAATTTAGCGGCCTTTTCTGACTTACAGAAAAAGGCGCAAACAGGTAACGTCGGATTAACTGACTTCGTAAAAGCGTTTCCGGGAATCGGTAACGCGATGAAAGGCGGCATGTTCGGTAAACTCTTCAAGTAAATGGCAGACTATCGGCGTGACATACAGGACGTAAACGACGGGCGGTACAGCAACGTATTGTTATTTCTGGCCGTGGGCGTGTTGCTCTACATCATTGCACGCGGCTGGATGAAGGCCAAACAAGAAACGCTGTCGGACGCTATCGGCTCTGACCAAAGCGCGCTGTTTGCCCAACAATTGCGACAGGCGTTTATCCCGTTGGGCTTCCCCGTTGGTATGGGCTTTGATGGTACGGACGTTCCTGCCGTGATGAACGTGGCGGGGCAAATTACCGACTATACCGCCGTAGCCAGTGCGTACCGAACGTTGTACAATGCGGATCTATCGAATGATTTATCGGAAGAACTGAGCATTGCCCAACTAGCGGAGTTTTGGCGGTTGGTTAACACGAAAAAGACCACCACAACCACGGGCACCACAACTAAGCCAGCAACTACGACCAGTCAGACAACCAACACCACGGGAAGCGGGGTAACGGTTCTATTGGGTAAAGAAACGGCGGTGGCTTCACTGGTCAATAAAACGTGCATCGCGAAACAGGCCGTAAACAAGCGACTGTATAAAGAGCCGAATTATTCGGAAGGCTTAGCCGACAAAGGTGATAACGTCGGTATCTACGTGGCCGAAGCGGATTTAACCATCAACGGGAGTAAATCCAGATTTGCTCATGTCAAAAAACCCGCGCTTTACGGATTGTACTACGTGGATTACTGGATTCATAAAGATTCACTAACGTTTGTCTAATGAGCCGGGAAATTTTGGGCGTACTGTTTTTAGTGATAGCCGTAGCGGTGGTGCTTTGGCGAAAGGGAGCCAAAACACTCCGATGGCCCATAAAAGGAACCCTACGTATAAGCTCACCGTTCGGGGCGCGAGTAGCCCCTACAGTTGGGGCTAGTACGTACCACAACGGTATCGACATTGCTGTCGGTGAAGGTACTACCGTTTACGCTCCGGCGTCGGGAAACGTAGTTAGTATTTCCACCAGCGCGGCAGGTGGTAAACAGCTAACCATCCGGCACACGAACGGCATGGTGTCGGGCTACGCTCATTTGAGCAACTATGCCGTAGTCATAGGCGAATCGGTCACACAAGGGCAGGTGATCGCCTACAGTGGCAAAACCGGCAACGTAACGGGGCCGCACTTGCATTTTTCACTCCGAGACGAAACAGGTCAATACGTGAACCCATTGGCTTATTTACCAACTGCTTAACATGGCTTTAGCATACGAAGATTTAGTACCCATAACGTACCAAGCGGCTTTTATCCAAAAGGTTCGGGCGGTGTCGGCCAATTTGGGCATAAAGCCCGATTGGTTAATGATTGTCATGCGGGTGGAAACGGCAGGGAAGTTTACACCCAGTATCCGCAATTACGCCGGATCGGGCGCGGTTGGGTTAATCCAGTTTACCGAAACGGCCATTAAAGGCTGGGGCGTTACACTCGACCAATTGGCCGCAATGGACGCGGTTACGCAACTGGATTACGTCGAAAAATACATCAGGCCGTATGTGTCGAAAATTGCCGACGTGTACGATTTATACATTGCCGTTTTCGCTCCGGCGTATCTGGGCAAGCCAGACACACAGGTAGCCTATAGTATTCATGCCACGACCGCCGTGGGCAAACGACAGTACGAACTGAATAAAGTGCTGGACAAAAATCTGGACGGCAACATCACCATCGGCGAAATCAAAAATGCTATTTCTCGCTACGTTCCGGCAGGTGTCGATACGGGCGAAACGAACGTAAAACCAGTTGCTTTTCTGGCCATCGGGCTACTAGCACTCTACTTTTTAAACAGGTAACCAACAAATCAACATGGCAAAACAATTTATTGAACTCAATTCATCGGGTCAATTTACGGCTCCGGTAGGGGCCAAAACAACGGTCATCAATACGGGCGAATCAACCGCGTCGGTCAGCAAATCGGGTGCATTGGACGAACTGAACGGGCTTTCGGCACGGGCTAAAGAAGCCGTTCAATACGCTTTGTATGGACTGGAACCGGGGGCGCAAAAGTCGTTAGCGGCTGGTACGTATCAGGTCAACTTTAGCGGCTATTTCGGTACGGGGCTAGTCGCCATTATCGAAACTACCGATCCACAGCAGTAGGCCGTATCTCGGTTCGGGACTAATTTACACGTAACGAAAGTAAACAACAATGGAAAAAAGACTGGTAAAACGTAGTAGTTTCCAACGCATTCTGGTTACGGAAACCGCGCCCGTTTCGCTATTGGTTCAAGGCGATGAAGCGTATGTACAAATGGTCGTCTACGGGGCGGGTAAGCGGGTTCGGGTGTTTCGGCAAATCGACCGCGAATTTGCCAAAGTGAGCAAAGCCGGAGACGAATTACCGCTCATGAATGCGTTGATTCTAGGCAACAACGCCCGTCGTTCGTTAGGCGAACGTACCGTCTGGCAACTCAATAAATCATGGCAGGATGAATCCGGCGTTGACCTGTTGACCGGCATTTCGGACAACATGCGCTTTGAACTGGATGCTGGGATGACGGGGCGGGTAGAATTGGTCATTGAAACCGTCAACTACGAACGCATTTAGTCATGGACGAGAACGCGGAACTAAAGCGGCTCATTGACGAATTACAGGCAGAATCCGAGCAGGTTAAGGCGAAAGAACAACGGCTTAACCTGCTTTGGGAAGCCGAGCAAGAACGTATCGAGCAAGCCAAACGCGCACAGTTGGTGCAACTCGAAAACGATGCCAAAGCGTTCCGGCTGGAAGCATCCCAAGCCACCACCGACGATGACCGCGCTACGCTCCGACGCTATGCCAAAGAAGCCGAAGAAAAAGCCGACGCGTTACGGATTGACTTGGGTATTGTATCGGATGATTGCGAACCCGAAGCCGATCCCGACGAAGGGCATAAGCATTGGCTTTCGCGCCAAATCTGGGGCAATCTAAATCTGTCTATTCTATTCCTTTCTGTATGGTTCCTACTCTACTACGTAGGCGAAGGAGCAACCGGCAATCTGGGCTATATCGCGCAGGTATTAAGCAAACCCGCGTTCCATGCCTTTCTGCTATTTGCGGGTCTATTGTTCGTCTTTTTGGTGATTCGTCGGTATTTCTATTCGGTCACGGAGTATCTGAACCGAGGGGCACGCGGGGCGTCACTCGCGCAGGATTTTCAGGAGGCTTCCTTACAATCGCGCTTATTTTTTGTGTTGGGTTTGCTCTACGTGATCACCCAATTCTTAGCGTCGATTTACCAGATAACGCTTTAACCGCCGACGCCGTGGTTGCCGTGGCACGGGCCGAAATCGGCGTCCATGAAATTCGGGGCAACAATGATGCGCCCCGTATTGACGACTACCGAAGTGCAACGGTAGGCCGCAAGGTGAAAGGCTGGGTCGATCCGTGGTGCGCCTATTACGTGACGTGGTGCTACAAAACCGGGGGCGGTAAACTGCCCAAAACCTGCAAAAATCCGGCACAGGCGGCAAGCTGGTTTTTAGACGCGAAAGCCTACGTCTACAGCAAACGGAAGATACTCCCGCGCAAACCACGTCCCGGTGATGTCGTTGGTTATCGGTTTCGGTCGGGAAAGATTTCGCACATCGGGATCATTGTCGAATGGCCCGATAAAGGCGACTACTATTATGCCGTCGAAGGCAACACAGGCACGAGTGCCAATGTGTATCGAGACAACAACAAAAACGACGCAGTACGATTGAAACGGCGTCCTAAATCAATGGCCTATGTGGTGGCGTCAACACTTTACAACTGATACGTTCATTGTGGTTCTAGCCTTCCTGATTGCGCTGGTCCATTACGTTGCGCTGGGTTGCGGTATGTGGTTCGGTATTTACTTTTTGTGGATGCTACTGGATGCCAGCGTATACTACTTCTTAGGTTTTGGGTGTTTGTGCTACCTATGTATAACCTGTTATTTTATTGCCTTCCATGCTGACCCTAACTAAACCCTTTGCCAATGCTGTTTACCAGCGCGATAACCAAAATACGGGTGTCATTCCGATAGCCGGACAGACGCGGCCAAATACGGACGTAACGATAACACTAACTCCTACCCTATCCGGTGAAGCTACGTCACTGGTGGTTTCTTCCGATAGTAATGGCACATTTTCGGGCGGCATTTCCGCCGTGGGCGGAACGTATCAGGTAACCATTTCAGCCGGAGCCGAAACCGCTACGCTACAAGCTGGCATTGGCGAAGTGTTCATACTTTGGGGGCATTCGTTCATGCA
Organism: Spirosoma daeguense; assembly: GCF_054776875.1. Classification (NCBI taxonomy): domain Bacteria; kingdom Pseudomonadati; phylum Bacteroidota; class Cytophagia; order Cytophagales; family Cytophagaceae; genus Spirosoma; species Spirosoma daeguense. The sequence continues at coordinate 287,988 of NZ_BAAHBF010000008.1, read as the reverse complement.
GTGGAAACTAGGTTCAGCCGCTCAGAACCCCAACGTATTTACCCTATCGGATACGCTCGCCGAAACGAATTACCAATTTGAACGACTCACAAACCGCGTTGGGCCGTTTCTGCCCGATGGAGCCGGTTTTGCCGGAATGCTGGGTGATAAATTAGTGGCTCGTTTAGGGGTGCCCGTGCTGTTTTACAATACTGCTTTTGGCGGCACCAATATCGACCAGAATTATAAAGTGCTGACGGGCGAACCCTTTGCCCATAGCTTTATCAAGTATGCCGACCGTCAGCCCTACCGACCCTTAGAAAAGGTCATGCAGACCTATCTACCCGAAACCGGGGCACGGGCTATTTTGGCCGAACATGGCTACAATGATAAGGGGCTGACCGGGGCGGATTTTAGCCAAAAGTTTCGCTACGTCATCGACTATACGCGTAATCAATTCGGCCATTCGGATTTAGCGTTTGTCATCGTCCAGGAGGAAACGACCGGACAGACTGACCGACTTGGAAACGCCGAAATCGGCAGCGCACAAAAAACGCTCATTAGCTCCACGCCGAACGTTTGGCAAGGGCCGGATTTTAACGCAGGGTATTGGGGCAATCCCGGCTTGCATGATGCCGACGCGCATTTAACGGTAACGGGACAGGCGCAATTTGCGAGTGACTGGGATGCAAGTTTGACGGGTGCCTTTTTTGGGCAAAGCATCCCGGTTTTACCCGACGTAGCCATAACAGCCACCGTCGAAGACTTTATTTATGAACGTTCTCCCGTAGTGGCAACGCCCGAAGTCGATTATATACTCTACGGGTTAGCGGCTCTGTTTCTACTCGGACTGCTAAACAGCCGCTTTCGGGCGCGGTCGGGCATTGTTCTTTTACTATTTGCGGCAGTATTGATCTACCGCAAACGGCAACAAGGTTAAGGGTTAAGGCGATAAAGGCCCGAAACAGTTGTTTCGGGTTCTTTTTTAACACAGTAACGAATGGACGCAAACCAGTTAATTAATAGTGGTCTGTTTGAGTCGATAATGACCGATGGCCGCAATACGCTTATTCTACAGAAGCCCGTTACGCTGGTGGTTCCGGCGCCGATACTCAAAACACTGACACAGATTTATCCCACCAACAAAGAAACGGGCGGCTTTCTCTATGCCCAACCCGACGTAAACAACCGTCGGTTAGAGATCGTGTCGGTCGTAGAAATCCCCAACGGAGCCACCAACGACAGTACGTATGCTCCCTTTGCCGTGCCCTATCAGGCCGCCATTGCTGCTGCCGTTACATCGGGGCTGTTGCCGCTCCGGTTTCATACGCACCCCCTGCAAACCGTGAACGCCCTTTACAATAGTCAGAGTCTTAACTTTTTCAACAAAACCAGTCAGACTGATCGGCACACCAGTTATATACCGATTTGGGTCGGCGCACAGGCGGTTATCCTGCCCGATTGCCTGATTTCTCCAAATGACCGCGAAGGCAAAACGATTCGCTTTACGATCTATAACGGTTTTATCGCTCCGAACTCGTTTGCGGCCTTACTGCCGAACGAACAGGTATTTATTGGTGTCGTGGTGATTGCTCTTCTACTGGTTTGGGTGAATTTGGGAGCCAAGAAAGCGGCCAGCAGTTTGGTTGTGTGCGCGCTGATCGGCGTGGCTGTATTCGTGCTGGAGAAACGACCAACGTACAATTACCTCGATTCAGGACTGACTATTACGGTTTAAACCTTTACCACTTATGCTAAAAGACATCCTCATGTTACTGGTGCTATTGTATATTCTGTATAGACTCAAAGCCCAACAAGACGCCCTAAACGGCCAGAAAGAAGCACTCGCCAAATTAGGCGCACAGTGGCAGAAAGACGTACCCAGCTTAGAGACGATTTACAAAGCTTAACAACAAATTACGATGGACTATTTTAAAAAACTAGAAGAGCAATTAACCAACCTAGTGGCTCAAATCCGCGATGATTTCAAAACGGTAAACCGACGTATTGACGAACTACTCACCGGACTAACGGGCGTAAAGACTGATTTAGCCGCCGTGAATAAAAAGATGGCCGAACAGCAACACGTTAAATATATGGTCATAACCATTCCAGACGGAGCCAATTTTGACGATTATCTAACCCCGTTGGTAGAAGAGTCAGAAGAGAAGAACGATTGCCGTATCGTCCGCTTTCTATTTGAATCAGATAATTTGTCGAACTATTGGCTAATACGCGGCTATGATGCGTCAATGATCGCACAGTTTCTATAAAAAGTATATACTACAAATTTCGAAAGCATTGTAAGTCAATAGATAACTGCTTAATATCTATTGACTTCAAGAAATTAATAGCTGACAAATGGCAATTTTTTACTTTAACAGTCTTACCACAAACGCAATTTTCATTCCGCGCGAAAGGGATTCTTTTTAACAGCCTTTCTAATACAACTAGCGCATGTGTAGGTTCAAGCATCAATTCTTCTCTATAAAATTGGATTACACCTTCACAACTATGAGCATACTCAGAACCGGCATAGCTTCCAGTCTGCATTTTATACAACTGATTGGAAAAATAAGGATAGACTTTCGTTAGTATAAAATTAGACAAACCAATCCCTAATCTTGCCTGATACATTAAAGTGTGGGTAATATCCAAACAACACTCTCCAGATAGGCTTATGTGCCAATCTATCTCACGAGGAATTTTATAACTAATTTCTTTAACAACAGGAATACAAAATGGGTAATTATTAGGAACTGTAATTTCAATTTTAAATGTATCCCAATAATTACCCTTCATATCACAAATGTCTAATTCTCCACCAATCACCCATTTATTTGTAGCGGTATGTATCAAACGAAGTTTTGGAAATCGCTCAAATACATCTATAATATCGCGTTCAAACATATTGCTTGGCTTCTGCATTAGATCGAATATGGCTTATTAGGACTTGCTATTGGTTGTAGATTTGAAGCAATTCTTGTTTGGGATGCTACATTATTAGTTTTTAGTTGAAGATTTCCCTGTAAATCAGTAGCTACAAAGAATTGTCGTTTCAAAAATTTCAACCAATCGAAATCATACTGCGTATACCTGAAACTCTTTTCTGGTATTTGAAAAATATATCTATGATTAGGGTCTTCTGTTCTATGGCAGACAGGCTTAAATAAATCCTGAAAGTCTGAAGATTCATTCAAAATATTTTGTCCTACTACAATGCCATTAGTATCAGCATACGCTTGCATCTTACTCGCTAAACTGGTGTGAAGACTACAAGTGGTAACTTCGCTTATTTCTCCAATACCAGCTAATGCCCAGACTACGTCCTCATTGTAGCCTAGGTCAATACCAATTCTAGTATTTATCTTCTCAATACTTTGCAGATCAAATACATTTTTTAAGTCATTTTCTACAAAGTAAGTTAGCATACTTCCAAATTGAAGTGCCCGCTTTACTGCATTAATAATACTTAAATTCTTTCCGCCAAAATAAACTAACAACCCATCTCCTTGCAAACGATGAACATAACCACCAAGAATTAAACATGTATGAATAGCAGCCCTCTGTATAGTATTTGTTATAATTAATACAGTTTCTGGAGTATATCGTTTGAATAGATTCGTAGATCCTTTTATATCTACAAACATTGAAACAATGTAATGTTTCTCTATCTGAGGAGAATATTTAAGATGTGCGAAATCTGGATGTAAGCCAAGTTTCTGATTAAAATCCGGTTGAAGTCCTAGCTCTTTCCTAAAGAGTTCAAGACTAGGTTGAATCTTGTCCTGTGGAATTCTCTTGTTAAATTCATCATATGTCAGTCCTTTAGAAAAAGGTTGATGATCGCGAGAAGTTAGATTCTCTAAACTTCGATTAAAAGGATCAGCCTTTACAGCCGCTTCAATTGTGTTAATGTAATCTTTGTAAATGTTCATTATTATTTAATTTTCAGGTTAGTAACTATCATAAATATTAGTGGCACAAATAATATAAATTGAGCAATCATCAATTGTCCTACTAACCTCAGTTTTCTGAATTTAGCTAATAACCCAATTGATAATTGGTGAACCTGCCGCCGAAAATCTGACAATTCGTCTTCATTGGATAGAGTTTTCGAAAAATCTGCAAAAGCGGGGTGGTCAAATCTAGAAATATCTCCAAAAAACAATATTGAGTTAGTAGGTTGTCCCAAGTATGGGATCAAAGCTTTTGTAACTATTATCATTATAATTATACCTAACAGGAGTAATACACTCATATTAGCATGTAACCAAAAATTACAATTGACTTTCTCTAGCAATGGAGGATAAGCAGCAACCAATCCTCCGACAATAAATGTGTTTAGTGCAAGAAATACAGCGCATTTATTGTTGATCGTGTCATAAAAGTGATCGAATCTTCCAATTAAAAACTTTAGTCTTTCTAGTTCCATCATACGTGAATGGTTTAAATTATAGTAATATATCGATGGCTATTTATGGGATCAATAAGTGTTCATTCAACACAAATTTTACCATTTAATAAATTTGACTGATTAGACTATCAAGCAAATCATCTTATTAAGCCATCCACCTATATACCCTATGCGTTAGTATAGTAGTACCTTAAAGCGTTATAATAAAGTACTCAAAAGCGTTAGTAACGCATTAGGTATATTAAAACCTACATAACTTGAACTGGCAAGAACTACAACACGAAACCTTAGATAATTTGATTGAAATACTAAAATTAAGATCAGACGCAGAGGCAATAAACTGGGCTAATGCAGCGTTCGAAAACATTGTATTTCGTTATCGAAAGGATATTTTAGAAAAATGTACGGTTATGTGCAGGAAAAATCATCTGACTGATACCGATGCTGAAATAATAACAAATCGTGTATTTAGTAAAATTTATAAGCATCCTATTTTTGATAAGACTTTCTGTAAGCAAAAATCAATCGAAAAGTGCCTTCAATTTTACCTTTATAAAATTGCACGAAACGAACTATTTGACTACGCATCTCCAGATGAAACGGTGTATAATGGAAGCGAAAAAGTGATAACATCTGTCATTGACCCAAGCAAAGAGTACAATCCTGAAAAATTAAAAGAACTGCAAATGTATGACCAAAAGCTAGACGAAATTTTCTCGGTTTTAACACCTGCACATAAAATAATATATCTTACATATTTATATCATGAAAAAGAGGGAAAATACTTACCAGACCGACTTCGTAAAGAGTTACGAGACTTGTTAAATCTTACACAAAGCACTATACGTGTTTATAAAATGCAAGCTATCGAACTAATAAAAGCTAATCAAAATGGCAGGTAAAAATATAAATGTCAATGAGGATAATTTCTACGAATGGTTATGTTCAACCGGTCATTTGTTACCAAGAAATGAGCGAGAATTGAACCGATTTGAACAACTTTATCCTAAAGAAAGTATAACTGTTAATGTAAATAGTATTGATCCGTTAACAATAATTTCAGGCAACTTACAAGAAAAAGATCTTTCCATTAAAAGTGTCAAAGATGTTTTTGTGCCAAATAGCCAATCTGTACTTAGAATGGCAGCAAGAAAATATGATGGGCTTCCAAAAGATATATTAGATCAGATCAAGCAAAATCAGCAGAATATAAATGATGGCTCAAATAATAAACCCGAAAGTTGAAGTTGAAATAATTCGAACTACTTCTTTTCTATCTAAATATTTTTCAGGTAAAGGAGAAAGCAATCTATTAGCCATCTGTAGAGATGAAAGAATTTCAATTATTACTGATGATTATCAAGATTTTTTCGATGGAATGTTGGCTTGGGATGGAGAAAAGTTCTTCATCCATTTAAATACGAAGAAGGGTAATACTATTGATAGTCGAAGGGGTAGGTTTACAATAGCCCATGAGCTTGGTCATTATTTTATAGATTATCATAATAAAGGTATAAGAACAGGTAATATTCCCGTTCATGCATCGAACTTATCCCTTTCACATTCTGATGAAATAGAGAGAGAGGCTGATTATTTTGCGGCTAACTTATTAATGCCACGAGATAAATTAAGAGCCTTAACTGGGGGCAAAAAATTTTCAATAGATCGAATAATAGAGCTATCTAATTTCTTTAATGTGAGTCTAACTTCAGCTGTTTTACGCTTTATTGAAGTTGGCACGCACGAAATTATGGCTGTTTTTTCTAAAAATGGGATAATTGAATATTCATTTCGAAGCTATGATTTTCCAAGATTAGCTAATAATTTTAAACGTGGTTCAAAAGTTCCTTCTACAACTGTAGCTGGTGAATCTTATTTAAAAGATAATGCCAAATATACATCTATCGAACCTATTGATTTGGAAGACTGGTTTGAGTATAGAGGTTGGCAACCTGAACGACAGTTATATGAACAGTGTTTTTATTCCGCTACATATAATTCTGTGGTTAGCATAATATGGTTTCATTAATGGGCTAAAATCGGCATAAATTATAGGGGTATTATATTTAGTATTACCTGTTAGTTTTTGCTGATTAAACTAGAATCAATAGGTATCTTTTATTACAAAGTGAATATATAATTAGGAAATATACATTCTGTTATCAATTAATAATAATTCTATACTTTGGGGCAAACAAATCTAAGTCTTCGCTAGAACCATATATGTCTCTAATTTCATTCTCTAGAATAGGAGTTTCTTCGGAATCTTCTAAGTTTTCAAAATCGTCAAGCGCCCTCCATGATCTATCTGATTGTAATTCATCAAGTGTATATTCTTTTATAGTCCAATTAATGATATTTCCCGGATCATTATCTGCGCCAATAAGCTCGTCTGTTATATCTTTCAGTGCTTTACTACCTAATTCAAAAAGACAGAAAAAAGGCTTTCCAATTAGGGGATGTAAATCTTTAAATGTAGGTAAAGGTGTTTTCCAAGTCTTGCTAGGGCAATAATTGTGTTTAAGGTATGCAGCAGGCACATAACTACAGCCATATAATTCTTCTATGCCTTTTAAACTATGTAAAGAAAAAACCTCCTTACTGTAATTATATAATACATAAATTGGAATGCCTCCTAATCGCTTACTGTAATTTAGCAAGGCGTCAATTTGGAGACGGCCACTTTTACTAGAGTGGTTAATTTGACTATAAACCTCTTTGATTTTTTTGTCAACTATTTTGGCCTGACATGGATACGAAATCAGCTTACCTCTCTTATTTCGTATAAACAATTCTATATCATTACCATTAGCCTTTTCGTTTTTTGCTTCGAACAAATAGACAGATTTAGAAAAATATTTGAACCATAAAGCAAAACTCAAAATTAGATTTTGAGTTATAGTCACCTCGCCTAATCGTATTATTTTAGGATATTTACGAGCGAATTGAATCTTAAACCATGTTTTAGCTGAGAAGTATCTAATAAAGTCAGATGCTGTCATAAATAATAATTGTATTATAAGTATAACTAAAGAGTAATTAATTAGAAAGTGATATCGTATAAAATAAATATGCTATGTTTTATACTTACACTTGGTTAATAAATGACTCGTATCCTTTCCTATTTCATTTGGTATAGTTTAAGCGGGAAGAAAAAGGTGTACTTATCTTTATACCAACAAGTATACATGTATTTTTTATATCAACAACATCCCTTAGTGTAAAACCCCGACCAATTGGCCGGGGTTTTCTGTTTACTTAAGATTTCCAGAGAAATCGTACTTTTTAGTTATCTGGTGATTGTTCGGCTTAGGGTTAGACGTTGGATTATTAATGTTAAAATTATTTGTTGACTTAGATATTTGAACTCTCCCCTTTTCAAAACTTCCTGTGCCATTCACTAGGGCTAACCATCTATTACCGTCATAAAAAATCTGGTCATAATACGGTTCAATTGTAAATGACGTACCGTTGACTTTTACGAAGTACCCTACTTCCCTTGTGCCTAATTGCTCCCAAAAAAAGTAAGTGTTAGGTTTCGTGCCAGCAAAAACAGATAAGGTTCCTTGATTTAATGGGATGGGCGTAACCCGTCCATCTACATCAGTTGTTTCTGTTCCGCTCAGTTGATAGTCGCCTACGTAGGTGGTTTGAATTTGCGTTGTTGTTGGAGTAGGTTCGTTATCCTTTCTACATCCAACAAAGGCAAGTAAGGCGAATAGGGCAATTGTTTTTGTGTTCATGGTGGTAAATATTTTGCTTGAAGTAAACAAAATTAAACTTTGCATTCACGTTTAATTCTACCAATTTTTATTTTTCGATACTTTTTTTACAATATTGGTAGTCGTGTGTCCAAGCATCCCGGCAAGGGCTTCGTCACTCATTCCCATATTGTTAGAACAATCATCGGCAAATGTATCGCGTGCCATTCCCGGCGTAATGTGTGAGCGGATTTCTGACTCTTTAGCCGCTATTACAAGCTGATTGCTAAAGTTGCTGTATTCTGTAAAGGGCAAATTTTCAATACTGCCGTACTTTTCGACAATCCTTTTAGCTTCAGGATGATAAGGTACTAGGGCGATTTCCTCCGATTTTTGCCGTTTTATGTACAAGTATTCCATCCCGGTTTCATCGACACGTATAGCCGCGCTGGTTAGTTGTTTACCGTCCACGTAATGCAAGCCAGTATACCGTAGAAATAAAAAACAGTCTACGGCCTTCTGTTGCGACCACTTAAATTGATGGTTATGCAATTTTTCTATTTCTTTCTCTGTGAGTGGCTTAGGCTCAGTAAATTGAAGCGGACCAGATTTATAAAAAAGGGCGGGCGCTTTTTGTATTCGTTCGTTTGCCAACGCAAACCGCAAAACGTGTTTTAAGTAGCCAATCGCCATTTTTATAGATGTCGAATTAAGATGCTTTCCCTCTTTTTGGTTTCTTAGATAGTCCGTGTATTTCGTTAACCAAATTGCATTGATGTGCTCAGGATTATGTTCTATTTTTCGGCTGGTAACGTATTCAGTAAATCGGATACGATTGGTATGGTAAAATGCAAACGTACCATCTGTAAGGGGTTTGCCCTTTTTGCCTACACCATAAAGCCGTTGATGCTGTTCGTGTTCATCCATCAGTGTAAAAATTGATGGAGCTTTTTCCTGTTTTTTGAGAAATTCAGTTCTAACAGAATTAGCCGTTACCTCTTTACCCTGTGCTTGTAATTGCTGTTTAATGGCTAAAAGCGAGTTAGTAAGGTTCACTAATTCATCATTAAACACCTGATTGGCTTTACCCGTAATTTGTTGCCGTTTGGCATCCCAGTTTGTTTTTACTATCTGTATGCCAGTACTAAAAGGTTCGGAGCGTTCGCCCTGAATAGTTATGGTAGCGTAGATAGTGCCTTTGCGATTGGTGTTTGTTTGTGCTTTTCTAAACCAGAATAGGGTTTTCATTTTCTTGTACATGGTACACAGATTTGGTGAACCCGTGTGACCATAATTTAATATTTAGTACCCTTATTAGTAAGTAAATTGTAAATTCTGATAGTCAGTAGTTTAGTAACCTTTGCTTATTATTATCGCTCTTGTATAAGGATATATAGGCCGTAATAGGGCTATTTTAAGGGAACAGTGAAAAAATTTATATTTTAGCCGTTTAACATCAATAGACCCTGTTTTTCTCCCGTTAGCCTATGTCTCTTTTTCGCAAAAAGACCGTAACTCAAATCTTAAGTGATGCCTCCGAAGGAGAATCCAGCAAATTGGTAAAAACACTGGGAGTTCGCGATTTAACATCATTTGGCATTGCGGCTATTATTGGGGCTGGTATTTTTAGCACAATTGGTCTGGCAAGTTATAACGGTGGTCCGGCAGTATCACTTTTGTTTGTTTTTACGGCTATTGCCTGCGTGTTCACGGCCTTGAGTTATGCGCAATTTGCCAGTACTGTTCCGGTGAGTGGCAGCGCATATACCTATGCTTACGTGGCTTTTGGAGAGATTTTCGCGTGGGTCATTGGTTGGGCGCTTATTCTCGAATATGCGGTCAGTAATATGGTTGTCGCCATTTCATGGTCGGAGTATTTCACGTCTATGCTCAGTGGTTTTGGGATTACGTTTCCTAAATACTTCGCAACTGATTACGGTACCGCATCTCGTGCCTTCGAATTAGTTGAACAAACGAAACAGGCAGGAACTGCGCTGACTACGTTACCCGAAAATACACGTCTGCTCGCTGATGCATACGCTAATGCGCCCATGCTAGGTAGTTTGAAGTTAATTGCAAATCTACCTGCCGGAGCCATTACGGTGTTAATTACAGCTTTAGTATACATCGGCATTAAAGAATCACGCACGGCAAGCAATATTCTGGTCGTACTCAAATTAGCCGTCATCGGACTAGTTATTGGTGTAGGGGCTTTTTACGTAAAACCAGCCAACTGGTCGCCATTTGCGCCGAATGGGGTTTCGGGTGTTTTAAGCGGGGTAGCATCGGTCTTTTTTGCCTTTATCGGCTTCGATTCCATTTCGACTACGGCTGAAGAATGTAAGAACCCTCAACGCGATCTTCCCCGCGCTATGCTCTATTGTTTAGGCATTTGCACTGTTTTATACGTATTGATCACGCTGGTGCTTACAGGAATGGTCAATTATAAAGAGTTAGGTGTAAGCGATCCTCTAGCTTATGTATTTCAAAAAGTAAACCTTGATTTTGTGGCTGGAGTCATTTCGGTGAGTGCCGTTGTTGCTATTACGAGTGCTCTGTTGGTATATCAGCTTGGGCAACCACGTATCTGGATGACAATGAGTCGCGATGGCCTGCTTTGGAAACGATTTTCGCAGGTTCACCCCAAATACAAAACGCCCTCCTTTGCTACTATTATTACAGGTATCATTGTGGCAGTGCCTTCTTTGTTCATGGACCTCAAAACGTTTGTCGATCTGACAAGCGTGGGTACGTTCTTTGCCTTCATTCTTGTCTGTGCAGGTATATTATTTCTGGATGCCAGAGGATTGACAGCACAATCGAAGTTTAAAGTGCCTTACATCAATGGAAAATATATCATTGGCGTTGTGCTTCTGGCCGCACTGGCGTATACACTAACGACAAGCGATATGGCCCAGACAGTAGACGAGAAACCTCTGTTGATTGTGTTTTGGGGCGTATGGCTCTTGTTAGCTGTACAGGGTTTTCGCTACAATTTTTCGCTACTTCCTGTAATTGGTATACTGACTAATCTCTATTTAATGACCGAGTTAGGGGCTAGTAACTGGCAGATTTTTGGTATCTGGCTAGTTATTGGACTGGCTATTTACTTTTCGTATGGCTTTCGGAAAAGTAAACTGGCGAATCAGTAATAGGCCAATTCAGTCACTACGTTGCTCTGATGAATCTTTGTTGGGTAACCTCTGATATTATACTCATACGTAGTACCAGGGGTTGACTGAATATTGCGACTTATAAAGTAGGGTGATACGTAGTGTACAGTACCAACATAGGGGTTTAAGCCTTTATCATAATTATAGGTAAATGTTCGGTCGGCCAGATCAGGGCTAGACGTTACGTAGTGATTTATCTCTCGTAGGGCAGTGACATTGCTCTGGTTATCGTAGGTAAATTCCTGCGTGGTTGATAGTTTACGGCTGCCGTCATGACGTATTAGTTTAATGGCCCTGCCCTGGCTATCGTAAACGTAGTTAGTTATGCTACGTAGTTCCCACTTGCCCGACTGGTTTAAAAACGTACGGCTTTCCTGAATACGATTTGCATTATCAACGTCTACCTCATCGTAGCTAGTCCATTTTACAGGTGCCGAACATTGAGAAGTACTTACTAACATACACGCACTTTCAAAATGCTGGATAAACCGTAATCGGCCTTCTACATCATAGTAGTATTGGTCAGCTACCAGCAGCTCCCCTGAACGAAATCGCCGACCTTCCAGCAAATTACCTTGTTTGTTATAACGCCATTCGCTACTCAACTGACCAGCATGTACCTCGCTTTTTAACCGGCCAGTCACTACGCCCCCAGTTTGAATTGGTCGATAATCGGTAGGTAAATCGGAAAGCGATTTTACGGGTGCAACAATCAGTTCATCACCGTCATTCGTCCGACAACTGAGCAATAGAAAAATGACTCCAATGAGCGGGTAAACAATACGCATAAGGCTATCTGGCTAATTTCCCTAAAGATTCCTATACATAGCAAAAGGTTGTAAGGGACAGAGGTTAATTAGCTGTAGAAAAAGGTGTTACGTTGCCAATTCCCTAAATGCTACGTTGATATTTTACTTTCCGAAGAACATAATATGCTGTTGCGGCAGTCGATTGTCGGTTTTAAGCAGACGCAGACCAGCAGTTTTCATTTCTTTAGTGGCCTGAGCTACACTCAGTTTGTGAAGCGGTTTGATTGGAACCGTTGGGTCTTCGGCCCGATATTCAACTAATACGATACGTCCACCCGGTTTCAGGGCCGATACAATGTACGCTACCATTTCGCGGGGGTATGAAAATTCGTGATACGCATCAATCATTATAGCCATGTCGATGCTGTTTGCGGCCAGTTTTGGATTTGATTCGGTACCCAGAATAGGCATTACGTTTGTGAGTTTCCGTTTTGATTTCCCTTCGTTCAGATACGTAATCATTTCAGGTTGAATATCAACGGCTAGTATACGACCTTGTGGCACTTCAGGAGCCATTCGGAACGTAAAGAAACCCGTACCAGCGCCAATATCGGCCACTACGTCGGTTGGTTTTAGAGATAGTGCTTTGAGCAATAAATCGGTACGTTCTTCCTGTTCGCGCTCGGGTCGTTCAAGCCAGGCCGCTCCCAGATGACCCATCACTTGTGCGATTTCACGCCCTCGATAAATTTTACCGATACCATCCCGACTTGGTTCACCAAACCGATACACTTTTGCAGCGTCGTTCGGCGATGATATTGCGGTTGGCTGTTGTGCCGAACTGCGCGCATAGGACATCAACAGCACAAAAAATAAAATCAAAAGCCGGGTCATATCAGTAACGATTAGTACTATATTCTCTAAACTATCGTAAGGGGAAAGCGGTTGTTGAAATGAACTAATTCTACCATTTTATGAATCTTATACTACACTTATTACTTGATGCTGCCGTCATTTTTGGCCTAGCCTACATTATGCCTCAAGTTGATGTCAAGAGTTTTGGAACAGCGCTGCTCATTGCCGTTATCCTTGGCTTACTTAATTTTTTAGTCGGTTGGCTTGTTCGTTTCCCGCTCAACCTGGTCACTTTTTTCCTGTTGACAGGTCTGGTTCGGGTTGTAGTTACTGCCCTCTTGCTCAAATTGATTGACAAGTTTATGGACAGCTTTACGATTGTTGGTTTCTGGCCAGCGCTCGTAATTGCTTTAGCGGTTGCAGTTGCTGGTATGCTTATCGATACGTCGGCTCCTACTCCTACAATGCCTCAATCGTCGGGCTATGAAGCACTATTGCAACTCAATAATCTGCTTATGGTCTGATCAGAAAATACATAAAAGTGAAGCGGGGACGTAATGAAAATTTCACTACGTCCCCGCTTCACTTTTATAAATCGTATAACTTAGTCGCTACGTCGGCCACCCAACAGCAGGCTGGCATAATAAAGCAGGGAAGCCAGCGAACCTAAAGCCGCCACTACGTAGGTCATAGCTGCCCACCAAAGCGCGTCTTTAGCATAACCATATTCGCGGGAATTCACCACGCCGTTATTCTGAATCCAGGCCAGTGCCCGACGGCTGGCGTCGAACTCAACTGGCAACGTAACAAAGCTAAACAACGTAGTCAATGCAAACAGCGCAACGCCAATAGCCAGCGGAATAGGCGTTGTTTGCAGCAGGAAAATACCCGCCAGCAAAATCCACTGCATATACTGCGACGAAACCGTCAGGATAGGTACCATAGCCGACCGGAACTTCAACGGGCCGTAAGCTACGTTGTGCTGAACCGCGTGGCCGCATTCGTGTGAGGCAACAGCCGCAGCCGCCACACTTCGACCATAATACACGTCGGCGCTAAGGTTAACCGTTTTATCCTGCGGGTTATAGTGGTCGGTCAGCATACCTTCTACCGACACAACGCGAACATCGTAAATGCCATTCTGGCGTAGCATTTGCTCCGCAACTTCGGCTCCACTCAATCCGTTACTTAAGCCGATTTGTGAGTATTCATTAAATTTACTTCGTAACCGCCAGCTCACAAAAGCGCTGAGGCCGAAGACAATAATCATAATTAACCAAGGTGAAATCATTGTCCGTTAGTCAGGTTTGTGGTTTATTTCGACGAGCAACCTAGTTCATCGTCGTTAGTAAAACAACTATTTTGCGGAAAAAGTCTCCCCAACTTTCTACCATTTATCAGGGCTAACCACCACTCGGCCCATCAGAAAACAAAAAGCGTCGCCCATTGCTGAGCGACGCCGTTTTTTATAAAAGAGAGGAAGGTTACACTTTTGTAGGTCGGGTCAGGACAAATTCTTTATGCAGCCACTTGCACCCTTTATAGACCGTAGCTGTCATCGTCTGCGCATCAACCAGTTTAAGTTCGATCCCGAAATGCTGACCGGTTTTCGGATGAATCAATTCGCCACCCGACCAGCTTTTTCCGTCAAAAACCAGATCGCGCATGAGCAACTGGTCTTTTTCTAAACCGAAAAACTGGCTACCAGTTTGACTAACATCGGCAATACGGGCAAAATAACGATCTCCATTGCGATATACTTCAACACTCGATCCTTTTGCCGGAAACAACCATCGGCCAAGAATCTGATCGGCAGAGCGATCGGCAGACGATTTTCCAATTATGGGTAGCAGACTTAGAAAAAAGAATCCTAAAGCCCACCAGTAACGGTGGTTACGTACTAATGTCATGACGTATCTGGTCGGTTTACGAGCTGATTATAGTGAAAAAAATCATCGGGTAACCCGGCTACGGGAATGGCATAATTTGCGTAACGGGAATATAAATTTAAGCACAGGATTCTTTATTCCACAAATATTATAGGCTAAATATTTTTTAAGGAACCCATTCTTATATATGCGATTACTTACATGGATTAAAATCACAATTTTCTACATGATTTCAGCTTTATCAGCGTTACTATTACGTACAACCAACCTCTGCCTGCAAACAGCTCTAGAACCATGATGAAAGGTATTACTGCTCTTAGTTGGGTGATTAGCGCCTGTATTGCGCTGGCCATCAGTGCCTGCGATACGCCCGATACTGATGATTCCTTCAATGCCAAACCCGGCAAGCTACGTATCGTGTTCAATAATATAGTAGGAACGTCGGATTTACAGCTCAACAACACTACCTATAAGAATTCAACAGGCGAATCATTCACCGTTTCTAAATTCAATTACTACGTCAGCAATATCCGGCTCAAAAAACAGGACGGTAGTGACTACGTAGTTCCGCAGGACAGCAGCTATTTTTTGATCGAAGAATCGCGCCCGGCTTCACAAACTGTTACGTTGGCCAATTTGCCAGCCGGTAACTACACAGGCGTATCGTTTCTGATTGGGGTCGATAGCTTACGCAGCCTTGCCGATATCAGCAAACGAACCGGTGTGCTTGATCCCGGCCTCACAACACACGACCCTATGTACTGGGACTGGAATTCCGGCTATATTTTCCTGAAACTAGAAGGTATTTCGAACGTAGCGCCCGCTACCCAGAATAATCAGTTTTTTTACCATGTTGGCGGTTTTGGTGGTGGTTATAACGGAAAGAAAACCATCAATAATCTACGAACTGTTACGTTACCGTTTGGGTCAGATGTTATTAGTGTTCAACCCACAACAACGCCCGCTGTACAATTAACTACCGATTTGCTGAAAGTCTTCGATGGGTCAACGAAGCTGAGTATCGCTCAACATTCGACGGTTATGTTTGAAGATTTCTCGATAGGCATTGCGAATAACTACGCACAGATGATACGTTACGACCGTATGCAGGCAAATTAATGGTGAAACTAACTTCTCAACTGGCAAAACGCGTCGGAATAGTTATCAGCGTAACTCTGTTTGGATTGACGATTGCCTGTCAGAAACAGAAAGAAGTTGACCCGGCGCCCGGCACCGATCCACCAACCACTGGCGGTGGTGTGGGGTATCAGACTACGCCTGTTACGTTGCGTAAACCCGCCAATTTTCCCGAATCGGTCTATAATTTAGCCCTAAACCCGCTGACTGTAGAAGGCGTTACGTTGGGGAGAACGTTGTTTTACGATCCTCAGCTTTCGCGCGATAGTACGGTTAGTTGCGGTTTCTGCCATCAACAATTTGCCGGTTTTGCTCACTCCGATCATCCGTTGAGCCACGGTATCGATAGTAAAACAGGAACACGTAACGTACCCGGTTTACAGAATCTGGCCTGGGATCGTGAGTTTTTCTGGGATGGTGGTGTTACCGATCTGGATATGCTTCCGATGACGCCAATTCAAAATCCGGTGGAGATGGATTTGAAATTTTCGGATGCGTTGAGCCGGGTTCAGAAAATTCCGAAATACAAATCGCTGTTTAAAGCGGCCTTTGGCTCTGATACGGTCACAACAGCCCGCTTTCTGAAGGCACTTTCCCAGTTTATGCTTACGCTTGTTTCGGCAGATTCCCGTTACGATAAATACGTTCGAAAAGAAGCGGGTGGGGAATTAACACCTGATGAACTGGCAGGACTGAATCTATTTCAGCAAAAATGCGCCAGTTGCCATGCTACCGATTTATTTACAGATAAAAGTTACCGAAATAACGGACTTCCTGCTGGGCCAATCAACGATCAGGGGCGCTACGTAATTACACTCAACGAAACCGACCGGCTGAAATTTAGAGTGCCCAGCCTACGTAACATAGATCGGACGTATCCATATATGCACGATGGCCGTTTTATTGCATTGGAGCAGGTTTTAGAGCACTATAATTCGGGCGTTACGAACAGCCCAACGCTCGATCCGCTGTTGAAAAAAGATGGAAAACTCGGAATTTCGCTCACTAGCACCGAACAAAAACAGATTATTGCCTTTCTGAAAACCCTCGCCGACGATACGTTCATCGGCAACCGGGCTTATGGGCCAAACTAAACCCTAAATCTCTTAAATCCAGGTCAGTGAACGTGATTTAAACGATGTTGCCGGATATTCAGCAGGTGAGTAATTACAAGACCTGCGGATGCTGCATAACCAAGGTATTCGAACGCTTCGTTTACATCTTCCAGAATAATGGCGAACGAAAATAGAAGAAGAAAGCCCCACAGCGCCCGTTTGATACCTATTGGAGCGTAGTGCCTTGTGGCAAAATAAACGGCGATGATGTTAACAACAATAAAGACGTAATCGAGGCTGAGGTAGCCGATACGAAGTTGCTCATCCTGAAAAAAAGATGTCGTCATTAACAGCATGGGCGTAATGAGACAGTGAATAATGCACAGTACGGAACCGGTAATGCCAATGTAATCGGCTTTGCGCTCGAGAATATCTGTTTTCATAGATAGGGCGAAAATACGACGCTTTTCGCAAACGTACTTCCTTTCAACCTACTTTTTTGCAACAAAGTTGCGCAAAGGTCAATTTTTTCTGTACTGGTCTTAATTAGCTTTGGTAAGCAGGGTGTATCCCATGAGCTTTCCGCTTTTATTGTAGGTTTCTGATCTTACATCGAGAATTTGATTTTCAGCCCGATACGCAATCGTCTTCATCGAATTACGAATGGGCATTCCCATCACCCGGCTCTCAAAATTGGTATCGGCAGTAATTTTATAGGTATTAAACGTACCAGCGGGCGTTGTCAATGACTCCTGCCCTTCTACCTGCCGATTCGTCATGGTCATGTTCATGGTCATCATAGCTGTTCCGCTACTCACCATTTCTGCCTCCATCTGCCCGTCAGTTAGTTTCTGCCCAACACTGAATTTAGCGGGATATGCCAGTTTGTTGATCTTTAATTTCATCTCACTGTCTTTCAAACCACTATTTTGCATCGACTGCATCATACCCGACATATCGGCGAGTAATTCGGTGCCTGTACAGGTGTAGCGGATAATGGCCGGTGCCTGTGATTTACCTCGCGCATCCTGAACTATGGTCGACATTTCAATAACTGTCGAACCGCCTTCTTTATGCACGTCCTTCACTTCATAGAGGACTTTACCTGTGGGTTTATCCTTGGCATTAAACATACTCATTTCAAAACTGGCACCCTGTTTAAACGTAATACCCAGACAATCCTGAGCCAAACCAGTACGTAACAAACTCAACGTCAGTAGTAACGAAGCAATAAGAGTTCTCATAAAATGATGCGAATTTGATTAATAGGCCAAAGCTAATCTATCAATCAACTAAAAGAAGGAATGTTTGAGTTAACGGTTTTCAGGCCCAGATCATGCTTACTACGCCCATCAGCATAATGAGCTTACAGAGTCCACTCAGGTAACCAAAATCCCGCCGGGTGTCTGCAATAACAAGTCTGTAAATCAGCCATGAAAGTGGAATGGCGAGCAGAAGAAAAATAAGGTTGAGCCGAAAATTCTGTAAGGAAAGCGCAATCAGAAACAGACTGATTACAAAGGCCCCAATCAATACATAAAGCAGGTATTTTGTCCGGCGAAGCCCCCAAACGATAGGTAACGTCCGGCACCCAAATCGGGCATCCCCCCGAATGTCCTGCATATCCTTGATGATTTCACGAATGAGCGATATACCAAACGAAAACAAGGCGTAAATCAATAGCATATCGACATTTTGGCGATAATAAACGGCCAGCACAATCAACGAAAAAGCCGTTAGCAGCGAAACAATCAGATTGCCAACAAAAGGCTGGCGTTTGAACTGCGCCGAATAAAACCACAATAACGTAACAGATACTACATCGACCAGAAAGACCCATTTACTCAGGTAAAGCCCTATCAGGCAACCCACTACGTTTAGCACCTGATGAACACCAATGGCAATTCGACGCTTAAGGTAACGACCGATAATTACTCGCTCGGGCTTGTTGATAAGATCAATCTTTACGTCGAAGTAATCATTGATAATATAGCCAGCGGCAGCAATACAAACGGTTGATACAGATAGCAGCCACAGCGACGGATCAATCAGCAAACGCAGATGGCTAATTGGTTGCTCGTCGGGCTGGGGGCCAACAAGAAACATACGCGCCAGAAATTGTGTCAGCATAACAATCAGCAAATTCTGCACGCGTATGAGCCGCAGAAAGCCAAATGTAAAAGCCGAGAAAGGAATGGGTTGACGCACCAACATAAACTTTTAAGCTAATACCTTAATCCAACGTAGTACGTGAAATTTAGCGATACAACTGAAGCTTATTCTGGAAAATCAGTAAAAAGCCAGCCTTATAAGTCAAGAAAGAATTCACTGTAGCACCCTCAATAACAGGCACTAAAAATCTATTTCTTTGGTTTAGCCGCTCTGCTGAAATAATCCAGCATCATAATATCGGCCCCTTTGCCGCCTTCGGGCTTCCAGTACGTCAGCACAACCAGCGTAACAGGAGTTTCCCAGGCCATCAACGATTTAACCATGTTTCCATCAAGAATGCTTAGTGCAACACCATGAGCGGGTGCTTTTCTTGCCAACTCGCTCATACTCGCCTTATCCGTAGCAACGGGTTTTCCGAATTTGCGGTTCAATGCTTTTTGTGCATCCTCATGTAAAGCAGTTGTTGTATACTGGTCTTTATTCTGAGGACGGTAGTAAAAATGCGACCGTATTAACTGATCCTGAGTTAATTCATAAAATAGCTTGCACTTCGCCGGCCCAACGGGTATGTCGGCATATTCAACCCGATCGGCTCCATCTTTCACGGGTTTACGTGGTGATTCAGAGGCAATCACCTGCGCTCGTGTCATTCCCCAGGTCGTTTTACGAAACGTATTTTTATCCTGTGCGTAACTAAGAAATGGTACAAAAAAGAGTAGGAGGCCGATTGCTTTCATGGATGTTATATCACTGAACCTAAGTCGTTAATTTGAATCTCAGATTTCCTTTATATTATTTTTTCCTTCAAAAATAAAGATTTTAGAGGAAGCAGTAAAGAGAAAACCCGCAAAGAATCAGACTAAATCAAGCATTAATAGCCAACAATACTGATTTTGCTTATATACCTAAGTTTCTTTACCGCTGCCGAAATGAATCCTTTTGTACAGGTTTGTTGTTGACACACCAAACTCGTTCTATCACGCATGAAAATTGGCATCGTGTGTTACCCAACTTTTGGGGGAAGTGGCGTTGTAGCCACCGAATTGGGCAAAGCGTTAGCGAAAAATGGTCACCAGATTCACTTCATAACGTATCAGCAGCCACCTCGTCTCGATTTTTTCAATGAAAATGTTTTCTATCATGAAGTAAATATACCTTCCTATCCGCTCTTCCAATACGCTCCATACGAATCGGCACTTGCTAGTGAAATGGTGAATGTAGTATTGAACGAAAACGTTGATTTACTGCACGTTCACTACGCCATTCCACACGCATCGGCAGCGTATATGGCCAAAATGATACTACGTTCGCAAGGGCGCTACGTACCAGTAGTAACTACGCTTCATGGCACCGATATTACGCTGGTAGGTAAAGATGCATCGTATGAGCCCGTTGTTACGTTCAGCATTAATGAATCGGACGGTGTTACGTCAGTCTCCGAAAATCTGCGGCAGGACACCTACAAACACTTTAAGGTTCACCGGGAAATTGAAGTAATTCCAAACTTCATCGACCTCAGTCGGTTTAAACGCCAACAGAAGGAGCATTTTAAGAAAGCGATCTGCCCAAATGGTGAAAAATTGATTGTGCACACGTCAAATTTTCGTCGGGTAAAACGCATCGATGATGCCGTCATGACATTCTATCATGTTCAGGCGCAAACCCCAGCCAAATTATTATTGGTTGGCGATGGCCCCGAACGCGCCCGTATAGAGCGGCTCGTACGCGATCTTGGCATTTATGAACAGGTTCGGTTTCTGGGTAAACTCGATGCTGTTGAAGAGGTGCTGTCAGTTGCTGATTTATTCATCATGCCATCTGAAAATGAAAGCTTTGGTTTGGCAGCTCTTGAAGCACTTGCTTGCGAAGTTCCGTTAATCACGTCTAATGCCGGTGGTTTGCCCGAATTGAATATTCAGGGCGTAACAGGTTTTCTGAGCCCAGTGGGTGATGTTGACGATATGGTCAAAAATGCGCTTTACGTTCTGGATGACGCCAACCTGCCTACTTTCAAAGAAAACGCACTGGCAAGGGCTAAAGAATTCGAGTTATCGCGTATCTTGCCGCTTTACGAAGCTCACTACGAGCGAGTCCTTCAGGAAGCCAAACCGATGGTGGGCTAAAATTTTACAGTTAAAATTTAGGGGAGACAGCAGTTTAAGTGTCATTAATAAGAACAGTCTCCGGCCATCCTAAGTTGAGAACGGTAAACTGATACGAATGAACCCAAACATACCTAAAACAGATCGAAAACGAGTCGTCATTGTAGGCGCAGGTTTTGGCGGCTTAAAGCTGGCTCGCAAGTTATCCCGACGTAGTGAATTTCAGGTAGTTCTGCTTAATCGACATAATTACCACGAATTTCAGCCACTTTATTATCAAGTGGCAACTGCGGGTCTGGAAGCAAATTCGATTTCGTTTCCGCTACGAGCGGCATTTGGGAATTGTCAGAACGTTCATATCCGGGTTACCAACGTAACAAACGTGCGCACAGCCGATAAAACCGTCGATACAGAATTAGGGCCTGTTACGTACGATTATCTGGTTATGGCTACGGGTGCCGACACCAACTTTTTCAACCAGCAGAATATTATTGAAAAAGGACTGGCCATGAAGTCTGTATCTGAAGCTATTGCGCTACGTAACCGCATGCTTCAGAATTTTGAGGATGCACTGAGCGTTGAGACCCTTGACGAAAAAGAAGGGTTGATGGACGTAGTAGTGGTAGGCGGTGGGCCAACAGGGGTAGAACTCTGCGGTACGCTGGCCGAAATGCGTAAAACGGTTCTTCCTGCCGACTATCCAGAATTGGATTTTAAGATGATGGACATCTACCTCATCGAGTCGGGTGGCGAGTTGTTAGGGCCAATGTCAGTTCAGTCGCAGGAGCACTCGTTGAAGTATTTACAGGATCTGGGCGTGCATGTGAAACTTAATACACGGGTAAAAGACTTCGATGGACGTATCGTCACAATGAACGATGGGTCAACACTACGTACCAACAATCTGATCTGGGCGGCCGGTGTTAAAGCGAATCCATTGGCAGGTTTGCCTCCCGAAGTACTTGGCCGTGGCGGACGTGTTCAGGTGAATCGATACAGTCAGGTTCAGGGCTTTACAGACGTATTTGCCATTGGCGACGTAGCACTGATGACTGAAGAGAAATGGCCCAACGGACACCCACAGGTAGCACAGCCCGCCATTCAGCAAGGAAACCATTTAGCCAAAAACCTGCTTCACTGGGTACGTAACGAACAGCCCGAAGAATTTTTCTATAATGATCTGGGCACAATGGCAACCATTGGCCGTGGATTGGCTGTTGTTGATTTGCCATATTTAAAATTTCAGGGATTTTTCGCCTGGATAACGTGGTTATTTGTTCACCTGATGGCTATAGTTGGCGTAAAAAACAGATTGTTCATCTTCCTCAACTGGATGTTCAACTACCTGACATACAGCAACTCACTCCGTCTAATAATCCGACCTAAATTACCCAAGGGAGATGTGAAAGCCATGCAGGAAAAACTATCCGATCAGATCGAGGTTAATAAGACATAACCAAGATAGTAAACTAATTTTACTAATTAAAATCATCTCCTTAATAAAGATTTTCGTTGTATTTTTGCATTCTTAATTGAGTACAGCTTTATGGAATCGACCAAAGAAAAATTGCAAACGATGGCCGGGCATGGAAAAACCCGACCCAAAAATAGCGGCACCAAACAGTTATTTGATAACCCAATTCTGGAAGCGCTCTCTCGAACACATATTATGGTTCCTATCACTATGTGGCTCGTTTTGTCGGCTTTTCTGGTTTGGTACGCCTTTACATATACTGACATGACCAATAGCATGATTGGTCTTTTATTTGTGGTAGGATTGTTTTCGTTTACGTTGTTCGAGTACGTATTACACCGTTATCTGTATCACCTGGCACCTTCTACTCCACAACGGGCGAAAATTCAATACACGTTCCATGGCGTTCACCACGAATATCCGAAAGACAAAACCCGGCTTGCTATGCCACCAGCACTTGCTGTTATTGTAGCGGCTTTCTTTTTCGGTGTGTTCTTTCTGCTGATGGGAGAAGCGGCTTATGCCTTTTTCCCCGGCTTTCTGGTTGGCTATTCGGGTTATCTGGCTACCCATTTCATCGTACACGCTTACGCACCACCGAAGAATATCTTCAAGCAGTTGTGGATAAATCATAGTGTTCACCACTATAAAAATCCTGAAAGCAACTACGGCGTATCATCACCCTTCTGGGACTACGTATTCGGATCGTTCCAGAAATAGATTTCTTTATCAATAAAAAAGGCGGCAGAAACGTAATAGTATCTGCCGCCTTTTTTATTGACATTCTCTTATTCACCAGTTGGCCGTTTTATCCATTCAGTTAATGGTGTTGGTGTACCAAAATCAGGTGTGCCGTCTGCTTTCCACGTAAACGGTTGCATACGTACAGAACGTTGATCCCCACAGCCTTGCCCCGGCCCGGCATTAGCGTGGTAAACAAGCCAGTTCTGGGCTCCATCTGGCGTAGTGAAAAAGCTGTTATGTCCAACCCCATAGGCTCCATTACCGGCATTTGGCCCGAAAACAGGGTTTGCCGATTTTGTCCAAGCTTTAGGATCGAGCAGGTTAGCACTCGCGTCAGCCGTTAACTGACCAAGCGCGTATAAATCTGTACCGCAGAAACTAGCCGAATAAATCAGATAAACTTTGTTGTTGTGCACCAAAAATTCGGGGCCTTCATTCACACCAAATCCCTGCTTTTCCCACGCATAATCAGCCGACGACAGCCGGACGCGCGTTGCACCACTTTCTACCGTATATGGATTTGTGAGCTTACAAATATACAGGTGTTGCGAACCGCCCAAATCCGTTTCCCAACCCGACCAGGCAAAATATAATTGACCGTTTAGCTGCAACACGGTTCCGTCGATTGCCCATCTGTTTTCCGGCAGGTTAAGTTGCCCTTTATCGACCCAAGTCCCCTGAGTTGGGTCAGCCGAAGCATTTTCGAGCACAAACATCCGGTGCGTGGCATCAACACCATTGTTATCGGCCGCGTAATAGATGTACCATTTGCCATTCAGAAAAAAGAGTTCTGGCGCCCATATATCGCGGGAGTTTGGCCCCGAAGCAGGAGGAGTCCAGACCGTTACAGGCTGAGCCGAGGAGAGCCGACTCATACTACGTGTTTTGTAGATACGTAGGTTTCCGCCTGTGGTATGCATCACGTAGTAAAACCCATCTCTATACGTAACCCAGGGGTCAGGAGCCGCAGTCAGAAGTGGGTTCTGAAATTTCCCTACCGTATCAACAGTCGTTACAGGTGGCGTAGTTGAGCCTGGACCGGACGATTTACAACTGACAGCACCAGCCAGTGCAAAGGCCAATAATGAATAACCAAACCAGTTTTTCATACACGATTGAGTTAATAATAAAGCGACGAATCTCTAAACGTGTTAGAAATCCGTCGCGCTTTCTTTAGCTATCTATTGTTAATAATTTGGATTCTGAATCAGATTCGGGTTTAAATCCCGATCTATTTGCGGAATGGGCAGCAGTTCGCTTTTTCCTTTAACGAACGTAGAGAAAGCCGGATCGCGTGGAGCTAACTCAGGGCCTAAATCACCCCAGCGAGCCAGATCGTTCCAGCGATGACCTTCGCCCGATAACTCTGTGACCCGTTCGTGTTTCAACTGCGTCAAAAACTGTGCCTGCGTCAAGCCGGGTTTTGCCGCCGTAAGCGTAGGTAATCCGGCCCGTTGACGCACTACGTCGACATACGTATACGCTTGTGTTGTTTTGCCCGTAGCGTTGAGCGCTTCGGCGTACATCAGTAATACGTCGGCATAACGAATGTACCGCCAGTTGTTCGGTGAGCGATAGCCTTCTTCATTTTTCGTGGCATCGTTCTGAAACTTCCTGAACCACACGCGCTTGTTGTCATTGCCATAGCGCTGTGTGAATGTCTGGCCGTAAATCATCGTGAAACCGGGGCCACGTACGTCTGTCGAATCATACAGAAACGAAGCTGCTAAACGAGGATCACGAGCACCAGTTGTCGTTTTTTCGTAGAATTCACGCGTGGGCCACCGGCTCGCTTCACCATCAGACCAGCCAATGCCACTTGGCCCAAAAAACTGCGCCAGCGACGTACCGTAGTTTTGGTTGGGCGTTTCGGTATCATCATCGGTATACTCGGCGGGGTTAATCTGAAACTGCCATTCAAATACCGACTCCTTGTTATTTTCTGTAGTCGACAAGAAGTTATCTCTATAGTTGGGCATCAGCGAATAAATGCTCTTTCCATCGCCTTCTACCAGCCATTGTAAAGGTGTAACAGCATCGGCATACTTCTTCTGTTGCATCTGTGCACGCGCCAGCAACGCATAAGCCGCTCCCTTCGTAGCCCGTCCCAGATCAGCCGAACCATACGTAGTGGGCAACGTAGCAGCCGCTTCGGTAAGGTCTTTTTCAATCTGCGCCCACACCTGCGCACTAGTAGCCGAAGCAGGTTTATCACCCACTACGGAGGTTTTTAGCACAAGTGGTACGTTTCCCCACAGCGTAACCAGATGGTAGTAATACATCGCCCGCAGGAATTTAGCCTCACCGATATAGCGGTTTTTTAACGTAGCGTCCATCTGGATATTCGGTACGTTGTCGATCACCTGGTTGGCCCGGTTAATGCCAATATAATTGTCGTTCCAGATACCCGTAGCGTTGCCGTAGTTATAATCCGTTATCAGGAACTGGTCCATGTTATTCACGATATCGGTTGCCGGACTCTGGCTCCGTCCTTCATCCGAACGGATGATGTAATAGAATGGCATCCAGCGCGAAATAGCGCCCCGGTGTGTGGTGCTGTAGACAGCATTAACCCCAGCCAGCGCATCGGCTCCTGTTTTCCAGAACGATTGCGTGGTAAGCTGGTTTGGATTCACAATATCTAAGCTTCGGTCGCAGGCGGTAAGCAGCGATATAGCAGCCAGCCCCAGACAGATAAGGTTCTTTTTCATAAGTAAAATGAGTTGTTGAACGTAACGACGACGTAGTACTTTATGCCTTAAAAATCACCGGTTATACCAACCGAAATCACGCGGGGTGAAGGCCAGTGTCCGTTATCAAGACCGCGCTCCTGAATATTCGATCCCGTTACGTCAGGGTCGAGACCCGAATAGCTCGTAATGGTGAACAGATTCTGCGCACTCACAAACACCCGTGAATTGCGCACCTTGATCCGGTTCAGAAACGCCGATGGAAGTGTGTAGCCGACCTCTACGTTACGTAGCCGCACATACGAGGCATCCTCCAGCCAACGGTCGGTATAGCCAAAATTATTGGAGATAATTCCCTGATCGCCAGCTTCCAGACCGATACGTGGATCGGTAGCACTTGTGTTCGACGTCGACCAAGGATTAATATCCCGACGGAAGTTTACATTCTGGTAGCTGTCTAACCCGCGACGAACGTCGTTGTAAATTGTGTAGCCAAACACGCCCAAGAATTGAACGTTCAGACTAAACTGCTTATAGCTGGCGTTGAACTGGGCACCTGCCTGCAATTTCGGCCAGGGCGAGCCTACAAACTGACGGTCGTCGTTCTGCGTAATTTGCCCATCGCCGTTGGCATCAACGTACTTAATATCACCGGGTTTAGCATTCGGCTGAATCACCTTGCCGCTTGCGCTTTTATAGTTGTTGACTTCTTCCTGCGTCTGGAAAATGCCCGCCGTTTTCAGTACGTACCACTGCCCAACCGGATTACCTACTTTCGAGCGCGTGTTTCCGCTCTGAATGTAATCGGTGTTTTGACCCTGATTGCCAATGTTTTCGACCCGGTTTTTGATGGTCGTAAAATTACCTGATACGTCCCATTTCAAAGCGTGTTCGTTGTTTCGGTACGTTGCCGAAAACTCGACACCCCGGTTGCGAATAGACGCCGTATTTACATATGGATTGCCCCGAAGATTTCCCAGATAACCCGGCACAGCCAGATTCAGAATAGCATCGGACGAGAGCGAATTATATACGTTGATTTCAGCCGTAACCTTGTTGTTCAGGAAACTGGCCGACACGCCATAGTTTTGCGAAATCCGCTCTTCCCAACGTAGCGACGGGTTTGCCAGTTGCGCCTGATATGCACCAACGTTCGCCGTTTGATCGACCCCGAAAATAGTGCGCGGATTGCTGTTGATGAACGCCGTATATGGGAACGAACCCAGCGTTGGCACCACAATGCCCAGCTTACCATACGAAGCATTCAACTTCAGGTCTGAAATCCAGCTAACCTTGAAGAATGGCTCCTGACTAATCCGCCATGCTCCGGCAACCGACGGAAAGAAACCGGTACGGTACTCCGCTCCAAAACGGGAATCCTGATCGATACGTCCGGTCAGCGTCAGCAGGTATTTATCGTTGAACGCGTAGTTGATACGTCCGAGGTAACCCAGAATCCGGTAGTACGTTCCTGTGCCTCCAGCCGAATTAGATATACCCGTTGCGGCATCAATCGTAGTAAAATACTGATCGCCCGACGTAGTAAGATTTGTACGAGCACCCGTTGTGCCATCGCGCCGGGCCGTTTGCTGGCTGATACCGACTACGCCGTTAATAGCGTGCGCGCCAAACGTTTTGTTGAAATTCAGCGTATGTTCGAACAACAGACTGTAATAGCGCGACCGATCTTCACTAATCGAACTAGGGACTACAGCCGCGTTGTACTGATAAACGCCAATTTTGCGGAGGTTCTGGGTATAATCGAAGCTTACTTCCAGACCCGCGTTGGCACGATACGTTAGCCATTCAGCCAGTTTTACGTCCAGAAATGCATTACCGACCAGTTTGGCAAAATTGCTTTTGTTGGAAGCCAGATTCCGAGCCGCTACGGGATTATAGTTATACGTAACAGCGTCGGGGTACGTACCAATGCCGTAACCAGCCGGATTCGTTGCACTTACGTAGCGCGGGTCTTGCACCGGAATAACTGGTAACATCCCGGCCATGTCGTAGATGGGGTTTCCGGCCGGAAAATTCTCTACACTCGAATTGGTTATCAGTGCGTTTTCGCCGAAGGTAAAACGGCCGAACTGGCTTTTTGTATTGATCCGCAAGCTGGCCCGGTCGAAGCCACTTCCAATAACGTAACCGTTGTTTTTGAAATAGCTGCCCGAAATCAGATACGTACCGGTTTTGGTACCACCCGACAGTGTAAGGTTATAATCCTGCAAACTTCCGGTACGTAGCACCTGATCCTGCCAATCGGTGTTAATATTCGGATTGAAGCTGCCCGTCGCTACGCTCGCCGGAGGAGTCTGTCCAGAGTTCTGGTATTGTGTGCGCTGGAGAGCGGCAAAACCGGCCGCATCCATCATATCCCAACGTTTGTAAACGTCCTGTGCGCCATATTTAGCAGAAAACGAAATTCTAACCGGACCTTCTTTCCCCTGTTTGGTGGTAATAATAATAACCCCGTTTGCCGCCCGCGAACCGTAAATTGCCGCTGCCGACGCATCTTTCAACACCTGAATCGATTCAATATCATCATTATTGATCGTTACGTTCGCATCAGCAATCATACCGTCGATAACATAAAGCGGTTCCGTGTTGAGGAAGCTGGCAACGCCCCGAATCTGGATGGAAGCCTGCTGACCGGGCACGCCCGTGTTACGTACCGTTACACCCGGCGACAACCCCTGAATCGACTCAGCCAGTGAGTTAGCAGTCACTTTATTGGCCTGTGTCGGACTCACTACGTCGTTGGCTCCCGTCACGTCCCGTTTCCGAACGGTCTGGTAACCAATCACAACCACTTCGTTAAGCGTTCTATCGTCCGGAACAAGTTTTACATTTACCACCCCGTTGCTACCAATTGGCACATCCTGCCGCGTATAACCTACACTCGATATGGTTACCGTAGTAGCGGCATCGCTGACGTTCAATACAAAATTACCCTCGGCATCGGTTGTGGTTCCGTTGGTGGTTCCCGTTTCGATGACGTTTGCGCCCGGCAAACTCTGGTTATTTTCATCGGTTACGTTTCCGGTAATACGTCTGACCTGTGGCGCGTTGACCGCTTGTGTTACCGTTTCAGTACGTTCGCTGGCTATCGGCACGGCCACTTCTACCGGGAGACCAGCGTTTACGTTTTTTTGTAAAGGAGCCTGAATAGCAAACAGTTTGTCGGTCACTTTACGATACCGTAGCCCTTGTGAATCCACTAATTGGGTCAGTGCCTGCTCCAGCGAAAGGCCGTCCAGGTTCAGTTCCGTTTGCCGACCGGCTAACAGTTGTTCATCAAACGCAAAATTGATAGTAAATCGACGCTCAAGCTCCGTAAGTGCTTTTTTCAGCGAACGGGCTCGATTCGTACGTGGGCTTGTCGGCACTTCTGGCACCGTCTGCTGCTGGCTCGTTGTGCCTTCATAACCTCGATGAGCGCGGGTCAGAAGTTGCGCAACGGAGGGCTGCGGCATGGTATAAACCCCGACCAATAGCATGGAAAGGACAATATACTGGTTCTTCATAGGTTGTCGCGGGTAAAATTTGTTGGTAAGAAATTAGGGGTTATGTCGTAAACTGATCCGGTTGCCATCGCGCTGAGCAGTAAGGTCGAATGTGAGCGAAAGGGTGGTCAGTAAAGTTTCGATGCTCTGGTTCGAGAGGTTTCCTGTAAACCGTCGGTTCGCCAGATCGCTATCTTCAAAGACGATTTCCAGCCCATACGTATCGCGGAGCTGCTGCGCAATGTCGGCCAGCGACGTATTGTCAAAAACAAATTGATGGTCGACCCATGAGGTATGTAGTTCGGGTTTCTCTTCCCGGATTTCTACGTTTTCAATGCTTGGCTTTGTGGAAGCAAACTGACCGGGTTTCATATCGATGATACGTCCAGACGGCGCATCGGGCTTCGACAATTGAACTCGGCCCTCTACCAACGTTACAGCTGTACTTCCCCGGCGGGTATTCACGTTAAACTGCGTTCCCAGTACAGTAATATCGAGGCCGGGTGTATGAGTAATAAATTTCACCCGTCCTGCTACGTTCTGTTTTTTTGTCACCTTGAAAAAACCTTCCCCATCGAGCCAGACCTCACGAGATTCTTCGTTGTCCCACTGATCGGTGTAGGTAAGGGTAGAGTTCCCATTCAGCAATACGGTAGACCCATCGGGTAGTGTTACATTCCGGTTTTCGCCAAAAGCGGTATGGATCTGCTGTTGTTTCGGTAAGAGCTGATAGTAAATAATGCCGCCAGCAATTAATAGCAGGCCTACTATTGATGCGGCAACCTGCCAAATGGCTTTGGGCCGTTGCCAACCCCAAAGTGGCTGCACAACTGACTTGACAGCCTGATCGTCAAAAGCTCGTTCGACTACCTGCTGAATACGTTGCTGACTGGCGTCGGTAAGATCGTCATAGCGGGCATTCAGGTGCAGCAACAGTGAAGCGGCTTCATCAATTATGGCCTGCTTATCAGGATTTTTCAGCATAAACGTGTGCCAGTACGTCATGTTGATTTCGTCGGGCTGAAAAACCCATTTACGAAACGCTTCATCAAGTACAAAGTCACGAAGGGTAAACTGCTGGTAAGACTTCTCCATACGGTGATACGTGTCCATTTATCACCAGAAGAAAATAATAAGTCGAATTATCCCTCGGAAAGAGAAAATTTTTTAGCAGGAAAATGATAGAACCCTTGCTTATCGACTACTGGCTATTAACAACAGCATCAGCAAGTCGGCGGACATACGTTTCTGGAGGGAAGCAATGGCTTTGTAGATCACTTTATAAGCCGATGTGGTTTCGATACCCATGATACCCGCAATTTCCTCGTAACTCAGATTGTCGAAAAATTTCAGGAACAGCGCTTCTTTCTGCCGGGCGGGAAGCTGGTTTAATTCCCGCAAAACCGCTTCCGACTGCTCCTGACTTATTTGCGAATCGAGCCAGGTCGGTTCGTAATAAAACTCAACCTTAAAATCGATCTGCTCTTCGCTTCCCGACAGGAAACGCTGCTGCCCGTTCAGCTTACGAACGATTTCGCGCCGAAGGGAGCGCATGAGGTAAAATTTGATGGAATCGGTCTGGCCGAGCCGTTCGCGGGTTTCGAGGATGTTTAGAAATAAATCCTGTAGGCAATCTTCGGTTAGCTGGCGATCCTGCGCAATTTTATAGCCATAGTTATAGAGCAAGCGGGCATATTTTTCATACATAAACGAGTAAGCCACTTTACTGCCCTGCAGAAAATCGTCCCAGATTTGCGCATCCGTAGCTTTATCGTAGTTGAGTAACGTATTCACCCTTGATGAAGAAAAAATCGTAGATAAATCTACACTTTTTTACCTATAAATCTGCTACGTCCACATAGCCTTTCTACTACTATTTCCTTTTATTCTACTATAAATACGCTTGAGAAATGGATTTATTTCAGTTTCTCGTTATTCAAATGCCGGGTAGCATCACGGATGTTTTTCTTGGCCAGATTCTTCTCAAACGCTTCCGTCAGGTCGATTCCGGTTTGGTTAGCCAAACAGATAAGCACCCACAAAACGTCGGCCATTTCGTCGCCCAGATCTTTCTGTTTATCCGATTCTTTTTCCGATTGCTCACCGTAGCGTCGGGCAATAATTCGGGCTACTTCGCCTACTTCTTCGGTCAACATAGCCATGTTGGTGAGTTCGTTGAAGTAGCGAACGCCTACAGTTTTTATCCAGTCGTCGACGGTACGTTGAGCTTCATTGATTGTCATAGTTATACTTGATTGCCAATAACTGAATGAGTAACTATTGTGGCCCGAACAGGCTCCGGCTGTTTGAACTGAATGCTGATCGGAAGTTATAATTACTACTTCCCAATCAAACAGCCGGAGCCTGTTCGGGCCTTATCTTATTTTTCTGGTACAAATGTGAGCGAGCTAAACTGATTTTCGTCGAACGCTTCCTGCGCCAGATCCTGAAGCTGCTCCGACGTAACGGCTTTTATATCGTTGAAAATATCCGTCAACGCTTCTACCCGGTTGATGTCGAGCAGACTCTTGGCCATCATCAGCATAAAACTATTGTTGCTTTCTTCGGCCATTGCCAGTTGCCCTATCAGTTGCTCTTTGGTCTGATGCAGTTGCAACGTAGTAAGCGGCTGCTCACGAAGGCGTTTCAATTCCTTCATAATCAGCGATTGCGCCTTGTCTACTTTTTTAGGGTCGGTGCCAAAATAAATACCCAGAAAACCGGTGTCGAGATAAGGCGTATAACTGGCGTCAATCGAGTAAACAAGACCGTATTTTTCGCGCAGATTCAAGTTCAGCCGCGAGTTCATACCGGGGCCGCCAAGCAGGTTCACCAGCATAAAAAACGGTAACCGACGTACATCCGTCAGCCCATAAGCCGGTCGTCCTAGTGCACACTGAGCCTGCGTAATCGGGCGCTCCACACGCGTATGACGTGGTACGTAGTCGGTCGGAGTTTTACGTAGACGTATCGATTGCTGAGTTGGTACGTCGCGCAGGTATTTTTCGGCAAGTTTTACCACCTGTTTAAACGGCAGTTTGCTCACCGATGCAAATACGATCCGACTGGTATCATAATTCTCGGCAATGAACCGCTGAAGGTCTTCGCGACTAAAGGACGATACGGTTTCGGTCGTGCCCAAAATATTTCCGCCCAACGCATGGTTCGGAAACACAAGCTCATCAAAATCGTCCTGAATGGCATCTTCGGGCGAATCGTAATACATCGCCATTTCTTCCAGAATCACACCCCGCTCACGTTCAATCTGTTTTTCGGGAAATACCGAATGAAACGTAATATCAGCCAGCAATTCGGTCGCTTTTTCAAAATGGGCGTCGAGAACCGATGCGTGAAAACAGACTTTTTCTTTGGTCGTATACGCATTCAATTCACCGCCAACCGTTTCCAGTCGGGTAATGATGTGGTAGGGTTTTCGTTTCTCCGTACCTTTGAAAGCCATATGTTCCCAGAAATGGGCTAGTCCCTGCTGATGCGGCTGCTCGTCGCGGCTCCCGATGTCGAGCATAATGCCGCAATGAGCAATCTGAGTATGTGGTATTTGTTTATGCGCAATTCGAATGCCGTTGGGCAGGGTATAAACTTCGTAATCTTCCATTCTAAATAATTTACGCAGTCATAACGACGTATTAAGCGTACTGATGATAACCACAACCACTTCGCCCCGGTTCCTGATTATACAAACCGCCTTCATCGGCGACGTCATTCTGGCTACCGCTCTGCTCGAACAATTTCACGCGGCCTGGCCCGAAGCAACACTCGACGTACTGGTACGTAAAGGAAATGAAGGTTTATTGGCTAATCATCCGTTTTTGAATGACGTATTGATCTGGCATAAAAAAGGCACTAAATATCGGGATTTGTGGCGATTGCTACGTATCGTTCGCAGCCGAAAATACGACGCTGTGCTGAATCTGCAACGATTTGGCACGATGGGATTGCTTACTACGTTGTCGGGTGCTGGTCAGACGATTGGCTTTTCGAAAAATCCGTTTTCCCGCTTCTTTACCCATCAGGTCGAACACCGATTCGAACCGGGCGTACACGAAGTTGATCGTAATTTCGCACTGCTTAAAGCACTGGATGCAAACCGGGCCGCTTCTGTCAGTGCTACGTTGGCGCGGCCCAAATTGTATCCGTCGGGAGCAGATTATGAAGCCGTAAAATCATACCAGCAGCAACGCTACATCTGTATGGCTCCGATGTCGGTCTGGTTTACCAAGCAATATCCTCCCGAACGATGGGTAGAATTAATTCAGGCATTGCCCGAAAATCTGACAATTTATTTATTAGGAGCCCCCACCGATACAACTGATTGTGAAAAAATCAGGCAGGCAACCGGACGTAGTGAAAGAGTAGTGAATCTGGCGGGAAAGTTGAGTTTGCTACAATCTGCCGCGTTGCAGCAAGAGGCAACGATGAATTACGTAAACGATTCGGCACCGCTGCATTTATGTTCGGCCATGAATGCCCCTACAACGGCTATTTTCTGTTCGACGGTGCCTGAATTTGGTTTTGGTCCACTGGCCGACGTATCGCGAGTGGTTCAAACGCCCGAAAAACTTGACTGCAAACCTTGTAATTTACATGGTAAGACGGCCTGCCCACTCGGTCATTTTCGGTGTGCTCTGGATATTCGCGTAGAAGAACTGGCGAAACTGGATTTTTGATGACTTTTTTCTTCAGATGATACGTATCTATTTACTGTTCAGTTTTTGGCTGCTATTGCTAAACGGATTTGGTCAGACAAATTCTTTGCCGGTTTACCAACATAACGCCTTTAAAGGAGATTGGCTCATTCAGCCCGTCTCACAGAAAGCGGGGGTTTATCAGGACAACAACGGTAAAGATTTGGTAGTAGCAAATGGCTTAATCGCCCGACGGTTTCGAGTTTCGCCCAATCTGGCTACGGTTGATTATCAGCATCTGGTTACTCAGGAGCAGTTTGTACGCTCGATACGTCCCGAAGCGATGCTAACGTTGAATGGAAAGACGTATCGCGTTGGCGGACTTTACGGCCAGAAAGAACATGCCTATCTCCGCGAAGAATGGCTCGATAGTTTCACCGCAAATTCAACCGATTTTCAGTTTAAATCCTTTAGCGTTACGTCGCCGAAACCATATATCAATTGGCAGTCACGTACTTGGACATTAAACAAAAAACAGCCATCAGGCAAAGAACTTACGCTACTGTTTCAATCCAGTCTTCCTGAATTAAAAGGCATCGACGTAGCCGTTCACTACGTCCTTTACGATGGCATTCCGACACTTTGCAAATGGGTAACGATTGAGAATAAAAGTCAGAATCCACTACGTATCGATCAGGTTGTGAACGAAATTCTGGCAACGCCCGAAGAAGAATCGGCGGTGGTTGGTAAGCCCGACCAGATGAAGAAACCGCAGCGTATTTATATCGAGAACAACTTTGCGTTTAACAACGCCATGCGCTACGATCTATCGGATCAGGCCACGCACTGGAAAACCGATTCACTTTATACCTCGCAGGTCAATTATAATTACGAGACGCCCTGTCTGCTCGAAGTATATCCGACGCTCGGCATCGGTGTTACGTTGGAACCCGGCCAAACGTATACGTCGATACGTAGCAATGAGCTGTTGCTGGATTCATACGACCGCGAACGCAATGGATTAGCGCGTCGTCGTTTCTACCGAACCGTTACGCCCTGGACTACGCAGAATCCTATTTTCATGCACCTTGTCAGTACTGATCCTGCGGTGGTTAAACGCGCCATCGACCAATGCGTAGAGACGGGCTATGAAATGGTGATTCTCAGCTTTGGCAGTGGTCTGAACATGGAAGACGTCAGCGATGCCAACATCCAGAAATTCAAAGCACTGGCTGATTATGCCCACAGCCGAAAAATTCTGCTTGGTGGCTATTCACTATTCAGCAGCCGCCGGATTGACGATGAAACCGACGTAATAGACCCCAAAACCGGCCTTCCTGATAAAGGAGCGTTTTTCGGCCATGCGCCTTGTCTGGCTAGTCAGTGGGGAATCGATTACCTGAACAAACTAAAGAAATTCATTACCGAAACTGGCTTCGATTTGCTTGAACATGACGGTCCCTACCCCGGCGATGTCTGTGCATCGACCAAACATCCGGGCCATAAAGGATTGGACGATTCGCAGTGGGTGCAAATGGAAATGCAGAAG
Source organism: Spirosoma daeguense (assembly GCF_054776875.1). Taxonomy (NCBI): domain Bacteria; kingdom Pseudomonadati; phylum Bacteroidota; class Cytophagia; order Cytophagales; family Cytophagaceae; genus Spirosoma; species Spirosoma daeguense. Next base: position 252,150 of record NZ_BAAHBF010000008.1, on the reverse strand, counting down.
GGGTTTTACCGATTTCTGAACGAAAAGGGCATTTACATCAACGCGCCCGACTGGTATTTCATGGATGGTACAAATAAGATTGCGCTGGGCTATCGGGAGGTCAACTTTTCACTATCCCGCGAGCAACAGAAACTCCTGAATCGACAGAATATCTTCGACGGTACGTGGGAGAAAACACCCGCGATGGGCTGGGGATTCGTACCGCTTACCAAGTATCAGGGCGGTGGCCCCGAAGCGGTTCTGGAACCCCTCAGTGAGCATCTTTCTGATTATGAGCAACTGATGATGCAATATTACGGTGCTGGCGTACAAGCCTGTTATCGCGGTCCACGTTTATACGATACTGACGAAACCAAACGTACCGTAACAAAGGTCATTGACTGGTACAAGAAATACCGAACCATTCTCAACGCCGACCTGATTCACCTACGCCGTGCCGACGGCCGCGACTGGGATGGTTTCCTGCACGTAGACCCAAGCTCAAAACAGAAAGGGCTGGTTATGCTTTTCAATCCACTCAAAACAAAGATTTCACGTACCATTACGTTGCCACTATACTACACCGGCCTCCACGAAACGGTCCTAATACGTCAGGGCGAAGGCAAGCCCAAATCATACCGACTAAATCGAAATTACGAAGTCGAATTAACCGTAGAGCTAGCTCCCGAAAGCTACGGCTGGTGGGTGATTGAGTAAGCTCTTGCTATGGTTTTGATTCAATTCATGCGTCAAACCAAATCCCGAAAATTCGCGCGAACCATAAGAGAATATATTGCAGACGATTTACCAATTTCTTTAAAATGCTCTCGAGCATTTTGGGCTTGTGGCCCATCACCTCTTGCTACCGCAGCCAGAATACGTAATGTCTTTAAATAGACAAAACGATCATCTTCTAATTCTGGCCTCTCTAAACCTGTTCGTTTAATCGTTTCAATACCTTTTTGAGAACCATTTACCGGTTTGATAACTTCACCCACAAAAGTTAGATGTTCAGCAGGATTATCTAATTCTGGATGAATTAGTAAACTATCCTCCAATCGAAAATCTTCACTATGCGAGCGAACACGTTTGTTTTCGTCGGCAAGTGGAAAGTAGTTCTTTTTATAAACCTGATTGCAAATCTGACAGCAGTAAAATAGATTGTAAAAGTCGTAAGCAAGCCAATAATAACCAGGTGTCTGTAATGATTGCAATTCATCTTTTTGAAAACCACCTTTCGGTCGAAAATGCTCAACATCACCATGTTCAACATGCGCAATATGGTCTTCACAGAAACAACATTTCCCATGTTGCAATTGACGTAGCAACACTTTGACAGATTTATGTCCATAAATGCTACTATCAAACTCAAACGTCGGAGTACCAGCTTCAGCTCTCTGAATTAACGCATTTGTTGCCATTCCGCCCCGACCTTCTTTTGTGAGTATTGCCGGAACATCAACTGTTGACTTATCAATTTTTACCACTTGTAATTATTGCTTGATAAGTGCCTGGCTTATAATATCTAAAGCTTTAAGGGCTTCGCGAGACTCGCTAACGGGCAAGTTGCCTAACTCTTTTTCGAGAGCATTAAACTCTGCCTTTTCTTCGACGGTCATTTCATTTTGCCGTAGTAATGCCCGGCGACGTTTCATCTTTTCTTCTACGTCAGGTGAACGGCCACCGATACCTCCAAATAAGTCACTGCTTAAAATCTGGTCGATACGCCAGCTGTGTACATCAATTCCATCAGCAACATGGGTTTCATCGCCTTCTCGTTTCAATAGAATAATATTCGCATCCTCTGCCGATTGCACAATCAACGGGCTATGCGCCGTAACAATAAATTGTGTATTGGGAAACGTATCAGTTAGAAACTGAATAATGGTACGTTGAAATTTAGGATGTAAATGCAAATCAATTTCATCGACTAAACAAACGGCGGGTTCGGCAAGTGGATTTTCGCTATTTGAGTAATAACTAAATAAGGTTTTTGCAAAGTCAACTATCCAGGCAATTAGCGTTTTATAACCTAGACTTAATTCCCGCATCATCACATCTCCGTATTGAGTTTCAAAAAATACAGTTGCCGAGCTATTATAGCCTTTAGATTTAATTTCTTCAACCTCTCCTCTAAAGAGTTTTAGTAAAGACCGCTTCACTAATTCGTAATAGTCTTTAGAATTGTTACCCTTTAAATAATTTAGCTCTGCTTCCAATAACCAAGATTCTGCACTGGTCAAATGAGCTGTTTCATTAAATAAGCTGACAACCGTATTTGTCTGGTCTTGCACATTTTCAGGAGGCCCTATTCGCCTTGCCGCTCCATAAGCACAAAGAACAAATTGCTCTCCAAGTTCATTGTAATTTTTAGCTAAATAACTTGATGATACAAATAGGCCAACATTCTTAAAAGCTTGTAAATTAATATTACTGAATAGGTCAAAGCTCTTTTCTCCAGTATCAATGATTCCTCTGATTGATGGACGCTCACCGTTATTTCTAACCATTGGAATAATATCGCTATTGGTAGCTCTACCTGTAATAACGGCCAGGGCTTTCAGGACAGTTGTTTTACCTGTTCCATTATCTCCCAGAATTACATTCCACTGAGCTATCTTACCATCCTTGCCAGTAAAATCGACTTTCTGATTCGTACCGAAAGAGCGGATGTTTTCTAATGAAATGCTTTTGAACCAGACGCGGGGATTTCCTGTAGCCATACCCAATTAGTAATAGTACTATTACAAAACAACTCAGGCGAAGATACCAACTATCTCCGCCTGATGACAATCAAAATCTATAAATCAATTACACTTCCTCCGTTTGCAACTGTTTTTCGTAGAGTTCGCGGTAGGCGCCGTTTAGGGCAAGGAGTTCTTCGTGAGTTCCCTGTTCGATGATTTCGCCATCGTCGAGCATGATGATGTGGTCGGCAAGTTTGGCGGAGGAAACCCGGTGCGAAATCACGACGGACGTCCGGTCGGCCATGATACGTTGCAGGTTGTTGAGAATGATGTTTTCGGTGTTGGTATCGACAGCCGACAGGCAATCATCCAGAATCAGGATTTTAGGATCACGGGCGATGGCGCGTGCAATACTCAACCGCTGTTTCTGACCGCCCGACAACGTAACACCACGTTCGCCCACACGCGTATCGAACTGCTCGGGGAAACTCAATACGTTCTGATACAAATCAGCATCACGTAGCGCCTGATCTACCCGCTCCTGTGGCAAATCGGGTTTGCCAAAACGAACATTGTTACTGATGGTTTCGGAAAATAAGAAGACGTCCTGTGGTACGTAGCCCATCTGCTCACGTAGCGAGGTCAAATTATAATCTTTAATTGGAATATCATCGACCCGAATTTCGCCATTTGTTACGTCATACATCCGGGTCAGCAGATTGGCCAGCGTACTTTTCCCTGACCCCGTCGTACCCAGAATCGCTACGCTTTCGCCAGCCCGAACATTCATCGAAAAATCTTTGATGGCAACAATTCCTGAATCGGGATACACAAACCGGACGTTCTTAAATGTAATACCCCCGCTGATGATATGTTGCAGATTTTTCTGCGAAACGATATCGGTTTTTATCCGTAAAAACTCGTTGATACGTTCCTGCGATGCAGCCGCCCGTTGTGTCTGACTGGTCGTCCAGCCGAGCGCCATTACGGGCCAAGTCAGCATATTGACGTAGAGAATGAACTCGGTGATATTACCCGGCGTAAGCCGACCAGCCAGAATTTCCTGCCCGCCCACATACACAACCAGTACGTTACTCAACCCAACCAGAATGGCAACGATGGGAAAAAACAGCGAATCGACACGAGTCAAACCAAGCGATTTGGCACGGTACTCATCACTTTCAATCGCAAACTTAGCGGCCGAGTTATCTTCCTGCACAAATGCTTTCAATACCCTAATTCCCGAAAACGCTTCCTGTACATACGTCGACAAACGCGACAATGACCGTTGAATTTCTTCCGAGCGTTGAATAATAATATTGTTGACCAGATAAATGGCTACCGACAGAATCGGGAGCGGAAGTAGTACGTACAACGATAATCGGGCGTTAATGCTCACCATGTAGCTGATAACCAGAATAAACAGTACGATCAGGTTCAGACCATACATAATACTTGGCCCAATGTACATACGCACTTTACTCACATCTTCCGAAATCCGCGCCATCAAATCGCCGGTGTTATGCTGACGGTAGAAGCTGAGCGGGAGTGTCTGGTAATGGTCATATATCTCGTTTTTCAGATCGTATTCAACATGCCGTGACATAACAATAAGCGTCTGACGCACCAGAAAAAGAAAAAACCCTTTCAGCAGCGCCATCACTAGCGTGAGTACACCGAACAACAGAATACTGACCCCGAAAATGGAATACAGATCGGCTTGCAGCGGAGATTTGTCGTAGAGATAATATACATCCAGTGTTTCGCGCACCAGATCCAGCGCATAACGTACTAATTGCGCCGGAAAAATGCCAAACAGGTTGGAGATAATCGTGAAAATCGTTCCCAGAATTAGGTACCACTTGTACTTAACCAGGTATTTGTTGAGATAAGCTAGAGCTTTCACAAAGACGTCGACAGGCTTTATTTCCTAACCGTAGGGTGTTCGGAAAAGTTGCAGAGGAAAAAGCGTAGGGCTTGGGGCAGGGGTGGCAAGGGGCGGTGTAAGGATGGAATGGCCAAAAACCGTTTGTACTATTCAGGTCATGCATTCCCTAAAAACCCTTCTCCAAGCTATCCCTGACCCATGCCCCGCGCTTTTTCCTTGCCATTTCCAGCAAAAAGCTTTAATTTTGTAGAAAAATCAGTTCTTTTTCCTACCGGCAGTTTATCAGATTCAGGCAGATGCTCAATAGGCGACTACTTCGAATAAAGGTCATGCAGGCACTCTATGCGCTTCGACAGGCCCAATTCTCCAATCAACAATTAGCCATCGATGGCATCAATGACATTTTTCAGCCAGATCTCAACTCGATGGAGCCGCAGAATAAACGGCAACTCGAAGGTTACAGAAAACTAGCCGAGGTACTCTTTCTGGAAGCTATCAAAACCAATCAGCCCGCTCAGGATAACGAGGCTCCACGGCAAGTTCTGAAAGCCGCCAATGATGGTTTTATCTTCTATCAGGCTCGCACTAAAAAAGACCGCACCCATCTGTCGCAGATGATGATTAAGCAGGTCAACGGAATTTACGACGATTATTTGCGAGTAATGCTGCTGCTGGTCGATCTTGGGCGTGCAACACGTGTTGACCGTGAGCGTCAGTATCGCGATCCCGATGAAACACCTTTCCCATTTGAATCGGATCTGAACGATAACACCGTAGTGCAGGCACTGGCCGAACATCAGCCACTACGTAACGAAGCACTTCGCCACAACATTACGTGGGCCGACGATCTGCCTTTTGTCAGAAAAGCCGTGCGTGAAGTGCTTAAAACCGACGATACGTATCGGGCCTATTGTGACCAACGTACCCACACCGCCGACGAAGATCAAACATTGGCACAATACGTGCTTAGAACTCTGATATTCAAGCATGAAACCATTCGTGGACATTTGGCCGAAATTGATTTGAGTTGGGCCGAAAACAGTGAGGTAGTTCGTGGGCTGGCAATTCGAACGTTGAAATCGGTTCATAGCGCAACGGGTTTGCAACTTGAACCGCTTACCGACGATTGGGAAGAAGATGAGTTATTTCTGAATACATTATTTCAGAAATCAATCGAGAACGAGACCGAATATGAACAATTACTGGCCGACCAGCTTCAAAACTGGGACGTAGAGCGCGTAGCGATACTTGATCAGATCATTCTAAAACTGGCTGTTTGTGAGCTACTAAGCTTCCCAAACATTCCGGTGAAAGTAACGATTAATGAATATATCGAGTTGGCAAAGGGCTATAGTACGCCTAAAAGCGGTAAATTTGTCAATGGAATACTAGATAATCTGTCGGAGAAATTACAAGCCTCTGGCCGTTTACGCAAAAGCGGACGTGGGCTACTGGACAATAAATAGAGTTATGTAGTCGTAAAGTTGTAAGCCGGGCTACCGGAGCGGATGTAAAATGGTATACCATTGAAACCAACTCTGCCCTACTTAAAACTCTATAACTCGAAAACCTTATAACGTTAGTGACATGAACAGACTTGGCCGTGATTTAACCTTTTTACTGACCGGTATTGCCGCCGGTTCGCTCCTTGGCATGCTCTATGCGCCCGACAAGGGGAAAATTACCCGCGACAGACTTTCTTTTCGCTTATCGAAATACCGGGAACAGATCAATATGCTGCTCGATGATTTAGGAAACTCCGTTGATTTACCCGAAAATTCGTCGAAAAACGAAGGGCAACGGGTAGTTAACGATGCCCGCGAAAAAGCAGAACGGCTGCTGGAAGATGTTGACAAACTAATGGCCCAAATCAAACAGCAGAACGCATAAATGTTTAGTTGTAAAGTTATAGGGTTATAAAGTTGTAGCGTTAATCAAGACGTAACGCTACAACTTTATAACCCTATAACTTTACAACAACTTAATAACCCAATAGAAATGCATCTTAAAAAATGGTTGCTTGTAGCCGCTGTAGCCTTTGTTAGTGCTGGGCAAATAGGCTGCGATAACCGACAGCAGGGTGAAACCTCGAAACAGGAAGCTTCTGGAAAAATGCCCAAAATCACTTTCGATCAGAAAGAGATTTTTGACTTTGGTAGCCTTACCGAAGGTGACACGGTTGAACACATTTTTGCCTTTACCAACACCGGCGAATTCCCGCTCATTATCAACAACATCACAGCTTCCTGCGGATGCACTACGCCCGACTGGCCGCACGAACCCGTAGCTCCCGGTGCAAAATCATCAGTACGTGTCCGCTTCAATAGCCGGGGCAAAAGTGGTGAACAGAACAAAACCATTACCATCTTTGCGAATACGGAACCAGCCATGACCGATTTGCATTTTAAAGCCATGGTGAACGCCAAAACTACCTCATCCCAAGAGTCAAAACGTAACTAACTCTATGTATTCCATTCTTTTACAAGCCTCTACCGGTTCAAATACGTCGATGATTTACAACGTATTATTGTGGATCGGTATCATCGGTATTTTTTACTTTTTCATGATTCGTCCGCAGCAGAAAAAGCAGAAAGACCAGAAAAGCTTTGTCGACAACATGAAGAAAGGCGACAACGTAGTGACTATTGGCGGGCTGCACGGAAAGATTGCTTCGGTCGATGGAACGACTGTTACGCTGGAAGTAGATCGTGGCGTAAAAATGACGTTCGAGAAAACGTCTATTTCACGCGAGGCTTCTAAACCAGCCGAAGAAAGCAAGTAACTTCAAGGTTGTTTCATGTTCCAGATTCTGGTTTAGTCGGTAAAATCTGGAACATGAAACCTGGAATTTGAAACGTGTCCTCCCCTCTGTGAGCACCCATACGCAAAACGTCCGCTCTTTCCAACCAGTCAAAGCGTTGCTCTGTTTGGGAGCTGCTACGTTGTTCTGGTTTCTAAGCGAGTTAAACAAACCGGGTTACACACTCAATGTTGAGTATCCGATTCGGTTTGTCTATAATGACTCGCTCTTTATACCAACGTCGCCATTGCCACGCACCGTACTGGTTAACGTATCAAGCGACGGTTGGGGACTGTTACGTCATTCGTGGTTACCTTTTCGGACAGAGCCGATTAACTACGTTGTTAAAAATCCGTTGCAGACCAATGCCATTAATACGGCATCCCTTACGGCATCATTAGCCGAACACTCCAAAAAATTACACGTTAACCATGTGATAGCCGATACAGTGGCGATTAGTTTCGACCGTCGCTTAAGCAAAACGGTTCAGTTGAAACCCGATAGCGCACATATAAATCTGGCCCCTCGCTACGTTGTTTCGAGCGTTATTAACCTGACTCCCCGAACCATCCAGATTGAAGGACCGGCCAAACTGGTCCGTGGCTTGCCCGATACAATACTGGTCAGAATACCTCGAAAACGTATCGCTGATAATTATGACGAAGAGTTGCCCGTCAACTCATTACGTCATCCGTTACTACGTGCCAGCGCCGACCGGGTGGCCGTGAGTTTCGAAGTGGGTGAATTATTGTCGCCACCGACTAGTACTACAAAAGCGAAGAAATAGGCTACTACGTTTATTGTTTGTCTTTGCCTCCTGCACTCATTTATGACTCCACTTCAAATAGGCGTAACGGGCGGTATTGGCTCTGGCAAAAGTACAGTTTGTCATGTTTTTCGGGCTTTAGGCATTCCCGTTTACGAAGCTGACGAACGCGCTAAATGGCTCACTGAGCACGATCCTATTCTAAAAGCTGATATTAGCCGCGTTCTTGGCAGTAATGCTTATGATGCGTTAGGGCGTTATAATCGGGCATGGGTGGCCGCACAGGTATTTGCAAATCCCGATCTGCTAAAAGCGTTGAACGCGGTTATTCATCCGCGCGTATTTGCCGATACAGATTTATGGGTGAGTCAGCAGATTGGGAAGCCCTACGTCATTAAAGAAGCTGCGATTATGAAAGCAGCCGGAGATAATAACTCCCTCAACAAAGTGATTGTGGTTCATGCACCTGCCGAACTACGTATCGAGCGCATTCACAAACGCGACCCGCACCGCTCGCGCGAGGAAATTCTCAACATTATTGCCCGTCAGATTACCGACGACGACCGGTTTAAGCTGGCCAACTACGTAGTACACAATGACGAAAGTCAGTTGTTAGTGCCACAAATCATTCGATTACACGAAGAATTTTTACGCCTACAATCGGCTTAGTACGTGCATTGCATTAATTTGGGTTATCACTTCTGAATAACCTGAATTATGAAACAATTTTCCCTTCTTCTTGTCGCCTGCATTGGTAGTTTTTTACTTGGAGCTTTTGTCAATAGCGATGACGACAAAAAGCCGATAACTGCCGATATGGTCAACGTAGCAGCTCGAGTTTTCGGCCTGGAATTTACGCCTTCCGAACGGGATTCGATGCTCGATAATCTGAACAATGCCCGGCAAAATTACGAGGCACTGCGTAAAATTGATCTACCGAACGACGTAGCACCGGCTCTTTATTTTAATCCATTACCGTCTGGTTTTGTGATGCCAATCGGCGCATCGTCGTTTAAAGCATCGGCCCCCGAGAAAATCGTCCTATCCAAAAATCGGGAAGAGCTAGCGTACTACACAGTTGGTCAGTTGGGCCAGCTTATCCGAACCAGACAGATTTCGTCCGTTGAATTAACAACATTTTTCCTGGAACGGCTCAAGACTTATGACGCTAAATTACATTGCGTAATCTCGTTGACAGATGATCTGGCACTACGTCAGGCCCGACGTGCCGATGCCGAATTGAAAGCCGGAAAATACCGGGGGCCTCTACATGGCATTCCCTATGGAGCTAAAGATTTGCTGGCAACCAAAGACTACAAAACGACCTGGGGAGCAGACCCATACAAAGACCAGAAAATTGATATGGACGCTACGGTAATTCGAAGACTCGAAGAAGCCGGAGCCGTGCTTTGTGGTAAAATGACGCTGGGTGCGCTGGCCATGGGCGACGTCTGGTTCGGTGGCATGACCCGTAATCCATGGAACACGAATAATGGTTCCAGTGGCTCGTCGGCCGGATCAGCCTCAAGCGTATCGGCAGGTTTATTGCCGTTTGCCATTGGCACCGAAACACTGGGCTCAATCGTTTCACCATCAACGATTTGCGGTACCACTGGACTACGCCCCACGTTTGGCCGTGTCAGCCGTCATGGGGCAATGGCGTTGAGCTGGAGCATGGATAAAATTGGGCCAATTACCCGGTCGGTAGAAGATTGCGCGCTGGTTTTCAACGCTATTTACGGCCCCGATGGCAACGATCCAACGGTTATGGCAGCCCCCTTTCGTTACGCTCCTTTGGTCAATTTAAAAGGTACGCGAATTGGCTATGTCAAAAAAGCGTTTGAAAGCAATTATCCTAACCGTTCCAACGACTCACTCACGCTACAAACGCTACGTAGTTTGGGCGCTGAATTAATTCCTTTTGACTTGCCAACGGAAGTGCCAGCCAACCGAATATCGTTCTTATTGGGTGTCGAAGCGGCTGCTTCATTTGATGAACTTACCCGTTCGGGAAAAGATGATTTACTGACTCGGCAGACTAAAAATGCCTGGCCGAATTCTTTTCGTTCTTCACGGTTCGTTCCGGCTGTTGAATACATTCAGGCCAATCGGGCACGTACCAAGCTCATCAACGACATGGCCACGCAACTCAAAAAAGCCAGAGTAGATGTATACGTATCGCCCACGTATGCCGGTGGTAATCTTACGCTTACAAATTTGACTGGCCATCCGTGTGTCGTGCTGCCGAATGGTTTCTCCAAACAGAATCTGCCGACCAGCATTACGTTCATGGGACAACTTTTTGAAGAAGGTAAAGTACTGGCTGTGGCCAAAGCGTATCAGGATGCTACGTCCTGGCATAAAAAACATCCCGTTTTGTACTAACGTAGTAAGGTGCCAAAAGCTCACATGAATCAAACATCCTCAATGTCTATTCGTTTTATAGACAAATAGACAACAAACGTTATGAAAGGATTCGTGATGATGATCGGCCTATTGGCTGTAGCTTTTGGCTGCTCGCCCCGCGTAGCGGTCGATAAAAGCAGTAAAGCTGACTTTAATAAGTATAAAACGTTTACATGGATGGACTCAGACGTAAAAGCAGGTCAAAATCCGGTATATTATAATCAGTTGGCAACGGAAAGTGTTGAAAATACGATGAGTAGTGTATTGCAGGAAAAAGGTCTGAAAGAAGATAAAAGTAAGCCTGATTTGCTTGTTGGATACCACTTCTTTGTAGAAAACAAAACACGTACTGTTTCTACACCTTCTTCATCTATCTACGGCCCCTATCTAGGCTGGGGGCGTTGGGGTTATCGTGGCTGGGGACCTAGCTGGTGGGGCTGGTCGGCACCTCAATATCGGGAAGAAAATTACAAAGCCGGGACACTGGTCGTTGATATGGTTGATGCGAAAACCCGCAAACTAGTTTGGCGTGGATCAGTTGAAAACGCATTGGCAAACCCTTCCCGTATTACAGCTCAACTGAGCCGGGAAGCCGAACGTATTGTCGAGAAATTCCCCGAAAGTGCCGGCGAATAAGTATTGATTATCAGTACTCAAAGCTCGCAGTAGATTAATGTTCTACTGCGAGCTTTTTTTGTTTATATCACTTGTCATTATTCTCAATACGTTTTGTGACGAATGTTACCAACCCCGTCTAATGGCTTGTCGTTACAGTAGGTCAAAATCCTTAATCAGCGAAACAAAGGCCAGCTAATGTAGCTTATTGGCCATCCAAACAATAGATTAGGTTTCTGGTTTCAACCCTGAATTACTGAACGCAGATTAAAGTCACTACTAAAAGATAAGTATATGGCAATCAATTTATTAGACCTAGCAAAAAGCTATCTCAGCAACGGTGTTTTAAGCCAATTCAGTGGAATGCTCGGCGAAAATGAGCAAAACACACAAAGGGCTATTGAGGGAGCATTGCCAGCCATTTTAGGCGGGCTTATTCAGAAAGTGAACGAGCCGGGCGGGGCCGGTTCAGTTATGGACATGATTGGCGAAATAATGTCGCCTAATCCAGCAACTGGTAATCTGATTACTCCTGAGAATGGTATTTTAGGCCAACTAGGCGATATTCTGGCCAATAAAACTCAATCCAGTAGCCTGCTGTCGATGGGGGCGAGCATTCTGAAAAGCTTATTTGGCGACAAAACAAATGCCTTGACCAGCTCTTTAGCTTCTTACAGTGGCGTTAAACAAACATCAGCTTCTTCGCTGCTGAATCTGGCAGGGCCGGTTCTGGTAAGTGTGCTAGGTAAAAAACTGGCCGATGACGGAACAGGCATTTCAGGTCTAAGTAGTCTATTGAGTGGACAGGCATCGAATCTTACATCGGCCATGCCATCAGGTCTGGGAGCCTTATTAGGAGCTATTCCGGGATTAAGCATCTTAGGCGGATTAGGTAGCAAAGCTGGTGAGTTCATCTCATCCGTTAATCAACCAACTGCTCGTGTTGCGCCAACCAGCAATGTACCGCCAGCTCGCCCTACCCCACCGCCTGCCTATCAGAATCAGGACGACCGTTCGTCAGGAGCGAAATGGTTGCCCTGGCTATTGTTACTACTGGGTTTGGGCGCTTTGTTCTACTTCATGCGTTCATGCGGAACAGAAAAAGAAACCGTCTCTACTACAACCGAAACCATCATCGATAGCACGTCCGCTACATTGGGCGAAGCAGCTACGGGTATGGGAGCGGCTGCCGATTCGGTTAATGCAGCCGTAGATTCTGCCGGTTCTGCATTAGAAGATGCTGCGGCCAAATTAGGAGCATTCTTCAAGCGGAAACTACCATCGGGCCTTGAACTGAACATTCCAGAACTGGGCATTGAGAATAACCTCATTAAGTTCATTGAAGACAAGAGCAAGCCTGTTGACAAAACAACCTGGTTCAACTTCGACAGACTATTGTTCGATACAGGAAAAGCAACGCTACGTCCTGAATCACAGGAGCAATTAACCAACATTGCCGCCATTCTGAAAGAATATCCGGCTGTAAACATCAAGCTCGGTGGCTATACCGACAATACAGGCAGCGCAGCAATCAATAAAAAACTTTCGCAGGATCGTGCCGATATGGTATTGGGCGAATTAGTTAAGCTTGGCATTGATAAATCGCGTCTGGAAGCCGAAGGTTATGGCCCTGAACATCCGGTAGCGTCGAATGATACAGAAGCGGGTCGTGCCGAAAATCGTCGAATTGCAATTCGAGTAACGAAAAAATAATACCAACTTGATTGACTGTAACGTAGTGGTGTCGGGTTTGAGAACCCGGCACCACTACGTTACGCTAACAGAACGCCCCGAAAGTTTCAAAGCTTTCGGGGCGTTTTTGTATTTAGACGTATCAGTACGTTCATTACCAGAGTTTTTCTGGATAAGCGCCATCGTCGTGAAGCTTTTGCAAAGCAGCCTGAACCGTTGCTTTATCTTCTGGATACGTAACGCCAAACCAGGCCGACTGGCTCCGGAAAACCTTGCAATGACCGGTATCCGTTTCAATCAGATTCGTCATTACCGTTGGAATATAAAACTCGGCTTTGGGCGAATCAATATTAGCCATTGCATAACTCTCAAACTGGTGCTTCACAAGCGGAAACACTGAAGGCTTGAAACCCCAGAAATTCATCGACACGGGCGTTTCGGGCGATAAAGGTGTAAACGTATCACCTTCTTCAAAAACGATACGTTTGTTATCTTGTCCGGCTTCCTGTTCGTAAATTTTTGTCCGCTCAATCACTGATAGCAAATGGCCGTTTGGTCCCACCGAACAAACTCCCCGCGATACCGAACCATTTTCCGAGAGCGTATTCTTAATTTCATAGCCAACCATAGCATGAAGCTCGTCGTCGGTGTCGGTTTTTAGAAAGTCACCAATCAGTTGAAAGGCTTCGAGACCGTAAAAATCGTCGGCATTGATTACCGCAAACGGTGTTTTGGTCTGATGCCAGGCACACAACATAGCATGACCGGTACCCCAGGGCTTCGTCCGTTTTACTTCGCCCAACTCTTCGGGTACGTATGATTCCAGCGACTGAATTGCATAATCGACCTCTATTTTTCCGGCTAATTTTTTCCCGAAAACTTCCTCAAAGTCTTGCCGAAGTTCTTCGCGAATAATAAATACGACCTTCCCGAAACCGGCCCGGATGGCATCGAAAAGAGAATAATCCATGATGGTTTCGCCGTTCGGACCAAACTGGTCGAGCTGCTTGATGCCACCGTAACGGCTGCCCATACCGGCGGCCAGAATTAGAAGCGTAGGTTGCATGTTGAGGTTACAAGAAATAGTGTTCAGTTGGCAACTCTTATTCGGCCCATGTTTCCCGAACAGGTTTGCACGGCCAAAATTAGAGAAAAGGACTGGCCTCTACTATTCTAAAATAAAGAAGCGCATAATTATGAGCGTTTTTGCTTATCTGTATTGCATACCTCAACACCAATAAATAAAATTTATTCTAAACAATATTCTATTTTAAAAGTTGTTAGTATAATTGTATGCTAAACAATAGTTGTTATAGCAACAAAATTCCTCTAATCAAACTACAATGCCATTTTACCACTCACTCGGCCAGATTCCTCCAAAACGGCACACGCAGTTTGTGAAGCCTGTTGGTAGTGCAGATGCGTTTTATTATGAGCAATTGTTCGGTACGATTGGATTCGATGGCATGTCGTCGTTGCTGTATCATGTACACCGACCTACAATGGTACGCGATGTACTGGAAAGTGTAGACGTAGCGCCCAAACTGGCCAAAGCGAAAACTATGTTGTCGCGAAAATTGATTGGCTTCGACGTAGCACCTGCCAACGATTTTCTAGAAAGTAGAGTCCCTTTATTGGTAAATAATGATCTGATTGTAGGCGTAGCGGCTCCGCGTCAGTCGCTTACTACGTATTTCTATAAAAACGCCGACGCCGACGAGTTGCTTTTTGTGCATCGTGGATCGGGCAAATTGCGGACGTTGCTTGGTAACATTCCATTTCAGCAAGGCGATTATCTGATTATTCCGCGCGGAATGATTTATCAGATTGATTTCGATAATCGTGAACAAACGCGACTGCTTTATGTCGAATCGCATTCACCAATTTACACACCCAAACGCTATCGGAATCATTTCGGCCAATTACTCGAACATGCACCTTTCTGCGAACGCGATTTCATTCGCCCTACCGAACTGGAAACGCACGATGAAACTGGTGATTTTCTGATAAAAATTAAGAAACAGGGTTCGCTTCATTCACTAGTCTACGCGTCGCATCCGTTCGACGTAGTGGGTTGGGATGGATATAATTATCCGTACGGCTTTTCGATCTATAATTTCGAACCCATTACCGGACGCGTTCATCAACCACCGCCTGTTCATCAGACGTTTCAGACCGATACGTTCGTTGTGTGCTCATTCGTGCCCCGCCTATACGACTATCATCCACAGGCAATTCCGGCCCCTTATAACCATTCGAACATCGATTCAGATGAGGTAATCTACTACGTCGATGGTGATTTTATGAGCCGAAACGGCATCGCTCCCGGACACATTACGCTACATCCCGGCGGAATTCCGCACGGTCCGGCGCCGGGTGCGATGGAACGTAGCATCGGCAAAAAAGAAACAGAGGAATACGCTGTCATGGTCGATACCTTCCGCCCGCTCATGATCACCGAACAGGCGCTAAAAATTGACGACGGTAAATACTATAAATCGTGGCTGTAGAGACGTAGCATGCTACGTCTCCTATGCGTCAGCAATAACAACATCAACAAACAGATATGGAAGCATTAGACATTCTTGAACCCCAACTAGACGATTTCCTGCCGCTGAACGGTACCGATTATCTGGAGCTTTACGTTGGTAACGCCCGGCAATCGGCTCATTATTTTCAGACAGCTTTTGGTTTTCAGCCGCTGGCGCACGCAGGTCTGGCAACGGGCCTGCGCGACCGCGAATCGTACGTAGTACAGCAGGGAAAAATTCGACTTGTGCTAACCTCTCCGTTGCACGGTGATTCGGAAATCAGTCAACATCTTGACCAACATGGCGATGGTGTTCGGGTAATTGCGTTATGGGTCGACGACGCTAAGCGGTCTTTTGAGGAAACCGTTCGCCGGGGAGCTAAACCGTATTTAAAACCAACGAATGAACAGGACGACCATGGCTACGTAGTACGTTCGGGTATTCATACTTACGGCGATACAGTCCATGTGTTTGTGGAACGTAACGATTACAAAGGCGTTTTTCTGCCGGGTTACGAGCCCTGGAATCCCGATTACCAGCCTACTGATGTGGGTCTCAACTACGTCGATCATATGGTGGGCAACGTTGGCTGGCATGAAATGAATGAGTGGATGGCATTTTATCACGACGTGATGGGTTTTCAGCAACTGGTTTCGTTCGATGATAAAGACATTTCGACGGAATACACTGCGCTAATGAGCAAGGTGATGAGCAACGGCAACGGGCGGGTTAAGTTTCCGATTAATGAACCAGCCGAGGGCAAAAAGAAATCGCAGGTAGAAGAATACCTTGATTTTTACGGCGGTCCTGGTGTTCAGCACATTGCCGTTGCAACCGACAACATCTTGGAAACTGTGACTGCACTACGTGATCGGGGCGTCGAATTTCTCAGCGTCCCTGATACGTATTACGATCAACTCAGCACACGTATTGGCCAGATCGACGAAGAAATTGCTACGTTACGTTCGTTAGGCATTCTGGCCGACCGCGACGAAGAAGGGTATCTGCTACAGATTTTCACCAAGCCTGTGTGCCCTCGTCCTACGTTGTTTTTCGAAATCATTCAGCGCAAAGGCGCCCGTTCGTTCGGCAAAGGCAATTTCAAAGCCCTTTTCGAAGCCATCGAGCGTGAACAGGCGTTACGGGGAACGTTGTAATGAGCGAAAGAGTGAAATTGCGAAAAGCCAACGCACGCACATTCACTCTTTCGCACTTTCACTCTTTCACTATGAAACAGACCTATTCCAACTACACAGCCGACGATCAGGCCGTTTGGCGGTTGCTGTTCGAGCGGCAGATGGCGCAACTCCCCGGTAAGGCCAGTCAGGCTTATCTGGATGGTATTGCAGCCACGGGGTTTTGTGCCAGTCATATTCCAAATTTTGAACGGGATTTGAATCCACGTCTGAAAAAA
The DNA here is from genome assembly GCF_054776875.1 of Spirosoma daeguense. NCBI lineage: Bacteria > Pseudomonadati > Bacteroidota > Cytophagia > Cytophagales > Cytophagaceae > Spirosoma > Spirosoma daeguense. The sequence goes on along the minus strand of NZ_BAAHBF010000008.1, from coordinate 235,372 downwards.
CTTACAGACTGGCACGTTTATGCGGTAACGGGGTTAATTCCGAATCGGGAATTTTTCGAGTTAATGGCGAACCGGAATTTCCCGGCTACTACGTGGTTGCGTCGGCGGAATCAGTTGGATTACCTGCCCGAGCCCGACATGTTTCATGATACGTTCGGGCACGTACCGATGCTATCGAATCAAGCATTTTGCGATTTTCTGGCCGCTTTAAGCCAGATTGCACTACGTCATATTGACAGCGAAGAAGCCATTGCCATGATTTCGCGGCTATACTGGTATACGGTCGAATTTGGCCTGATTCGGGAATCGGGCGCGCTACGTATCTATGGCGGTGGCATTTTATCGTCGGTGGGAGAAACGGCTTATAGCCTCTATAGTCCTATTCCGAAACGGCTTCCTTACGATGTAAAAACGCTGCTAAAAACACCGTATATCATTGATCATTTTCAGAAGAATTATTTTGTCATTGAATCGTTTGAACAGCTTTATCATTCGGTTGATGAAATCGATAGCGAACTGAAAGAACTCCTCTTAATGAATGATGTATGATGGATAATGAATAATTTTGAGCTACTATGCCTACTAATCAGTCATTAGCTCGAGTTATTTTCATTGTCCATTAGCCACTATTCCTCAAACCGTGACGCATCCATCCGATACGCGTGCCTACTTTTTTAAGATTGATACTACGATAAAGAAGATTCGCAACGCCCTGCAAAAACAATTCAACGACGCGGGTTTCGACCTCACCGTTGACCAGTGGGTTGTTATTGACCATCTTTTTCGCAATCCGGGTATCAGTCAGAATACGATTTCGGAGATGACTACCAAAGATGCGCCGACCGTAACACGAATTATTGATCTGCTCAGTCAGAAAGGGTTGAGCGAACGTCGAATGACCGACACCGACCGACGTAAGTTTCTGGTTTATCTAACACCCGCTGGCGAAGCGAAATACAACGAAGTACTGCCCATTGTTTCGGCCATGCGTCGGAAAGGTTGGGGCAACCTCAGCGAAGAAGATTACCAGCATTTCGTTCGTATTATGGATTCGATTTACACGAACATTAGTCAGGAATAAATGAGCAGTATCAAAGAGTGAAAGAGCGATTACGCTGGATATTCACTCATTCACTCATTCACTCTTTTCATATGTACGGCATTTTTAGTTACGATATTGGGGAGCCTCGCGTTGGTTTTAAGCATGGCGACTACGTTCTCGATCTCGAAGTGGTTGGTTTATTGGGCTATTTTAATGACCTGCATATTGATACGTCCGTTTTTACAAAGTCAGCACTGAATGATTTTATTGAACTGGGCAAATCGACACATCAGGATGTCTGGCAGCGGCTTACTACGTTACTAGCCAACGAATTGGTAGCTTTTGCGGATGTACATGATCAAGTTTTTATTCATAATTCGCGGGTACAAATGCATTTGCCAGTACGTATCGGCGATTACACCGACTTCTACGCAGGTATTCACCACGCTGAGAACGTGGGGCGAATGTTTCGCCCTGATGGTGACCCTCTTTTGCCCAACTACCGACACATGCCCGTTGCCTATCATGGCCGCTCGTCGTCAATTGTTGTGTCAGGAACGCCCATTCGTCGGCCAAATGGGCAATTTTTAGGCAGTAATAATGAGCCAATTTTTGGGCCGTCGAAGGCATTGGATTTCGAACTGGAAATAGGGTTGATTATTGGAAAAAGCAATCCGCTTGGCGAACCGATTTCAGTTGATGAAGCTGAAGATTATATCTTCGGTGTTACGTTGTTCAACGACTGGTCGGCCCGCGACATTCAACGCTGGGAGTACCAGCCATTAGGTCCATTTCTGGGTAAAAACTTTGCCTCGAGCCTGTCTGCCTGGGTGTTACCTTTCGATGCTTTGGAACCATTTCGAACTAGTGGTCCAATGCAAGAACCCACTCCCCTGCCTTATTTACAAACGGGTAAATCCGGCCATTTCGATTTAACGCTGGAAGTCTGGCTCCAACCGGCAGAAGGTAAATCAGTTTGCATAAGCCGTTCAAATACCCAAAACTTGTATTGGAATTTCGCCCAAATGATCGCTCACCACACAGTGAATGGCTGTAAATTAAATATTGGTGACGTACTGGCAACGGGCACAATTTCAGGAACAGAATCCGCTACGCATGGCTCTTTGCTGGAATTGAGCTGGAACGGCGAACGTAGCATCAACGTATCACCAACCGAAACACGGACATTTCTAGCCGATGGCGATACAGTAACACTACGTGGTTATGGATTCAAAAATGGCTCTCGAATTGAACTTGGCGACGTAGCAGGAACCATTTACTCATAGAAAAACTCGCTCTTTCACTCACTCGTACTTTGAAAACAATCAACCCGCAGGATTTACAGCCCAACGAGTTTTACCGTTACATGATTGGCAGTATTGGCCCACGTCCGATTGCGTTTGCCAGCACGATTGATGCAAGCGGAAATGTCAACTTAAGTCCGTTCAGTTTTTTCAACATTGCCGGTTACAATCCGCCTACGCTGATTTTCACGCCAACTATTAACCGGCACGGACAGAAAAAACATACGCTGTTAAATCTGGAAGAAGTCGGTGAAGTAGTGATTAATATTGTCAACTACGCGATGGTGCAGCAAATGTCGCTGGCGAGTGCCGAGTTTGAGCGGGGTGTCAATGAGTTTGAAAAAGCGGGTTTTACTGCTGTTGCTTCAGATCGGGTGAAACCGCCGAGAGTTGCCGAATCGCCCGCGTCGTATGAATGTGTTGTCAAGCAAATTATACCAACAAATCAGCCAGTAGCCAACGTAGCAGCTGCCGATACGTTCGAACCCGGCTCTGGTCATCTGGTAATTTGCGAGATTGTAATGGCTCACTTTCGCGACGATATTTTCGATACGTCCGGCCTAATCGATCCGCAACGTATTGACCTCGTAGCCCGAATGGGTGCCGACTGGTATTGCCATGCACAGGGCGATGCGTTGTTTGAAGTACCCCGACCACGTATTGGCATCGGTGTTGACCAATTACCCGCCGACATTCGAAACAGTGCTATTTTAACCGGAAACGATCTGGGTCAACTTGGTAGTATTTCGACCTTGCCTACCCTAGATGAAATCCGTGAATTTAGAGCGTCGGGTGTTCTTGATACGTTAGTTGACGAAGCGCAGCACGGTTGTCAATATCTGCCCGATCTGCTGCATCTGAGAGCTAAACAGCTATTAGCCCAAAATAAGGTGCAGGAAGCCTGGCTCACCTTGCTCCAACCAACCATCTAGATTTATATCGTATTGATAATCTGCCTTTGCAAACAAGAAACGTACTGCGGAGTTTCATGAATACAACAAAAATGAAACCCGCATTATGAAACTTTACCTCACACCAGCTATACTGTTCCTTGGCTTTCTTTCGATGATTGGCTGTTCGTCGAGTCCGGATAGTACTGAAAAAGCGAACAAAGTCAATGAAGACCGCATTGAAAAACAGGCTGTTGCGGTAGGAAGTGACGCCAAAGATGATGCCAAGAACGTAACAAAGCACATGGTTACGCTGACCAATACCAGCCTGACCGAATATGAACTGAGTAAGGTAGCCATAAAAAAGGCGACCAATCCAGACGTAAAAACGTTTGCCCGGCAAATCATGAACGATCACCAGCAGGACGACCGGCAACTACAGGCACAGGCAAAACTGATGAACGTAACGCTGCCGACTACAATATCGAACAAAAGCAAAAAATACCTCAGCAAACTCTCGGGCATGAAAGCCAGTAATGAATTCGATATACAGTTTCTCGATTATATGGCCGATGTCAACGATGATGCCCTCGATGCTGCGGATAACCTTAAAGACAGTGCTCCAACCGACGCGGTAAAAGCTCTGGCAAAAAAGTTACTGGAAGACGACAAAAAGCATAAGGAAATGGCCCGGCAATTGAAGAATGTTCTCGATTAACATATCGGATCGTCGATAGATAGAGATTTCACCTCAATTATTTTTGACGTAGTATCAGGTCGTGATACGCTTGCGTCGGATGGCTGGGAAAGGCGAAATTGCAGTCCATTACGAACTGTTGAGTCACCATTGTAGTCGATGTAACTATAACGGAGGACTCAAATGCGTTTTAACGAATTGATTATCAATGCCCCAAAACGAAATCTCTGCTACTGCATTCGCCGATACCAAACCGCATTACAACATACTTGACGGGCTGCGTGGCGTAGCGGCTTTAACCGTTGTGTGCTTTCACGTATTTGAAGCGTTTGCAACCAGTCATTTAGATCAAAAAATTAACCACGGCTATCTGGTCGTTGATTTCTTCTTTATCCTGTCCGGCTTTGTTGTGGCCTATGCTTATGACGGCCGCTGGAAAACGATGACAATCAAAGACTTTATTATACGTCGATTCATTCGCCTGCATCCGATGGTCGTTATCGGAGCCATTATTGGGGCCATCATGTTCTACTTTCAGGGTTGCGCTGCCTGGGACGTTACAAAAGTATCGGTCCCTATGCTATTGATAGCAACTCTTATCAATGCTTTGTTGATTCCGGCAACGCCCAATTCTGAAATTCGGGGTGTGGGTGAAATGTACCCGCTGAATGGGCCAAGCTGGTCGTTATTTTTTGAATACATCGGCAATATTCTCTATGCGTTCTTCATCCGTAAGCTCAATACCCTGGCACTTTTCATATTTGTTATACTAGCTGGCATTGGATTAGCCGTTTTTGCCATTTGGGGGCCATTGGGCGACATCTGCGTCGGCTTTTCGCTGACTGAAGAGAATATTATCGGCGGCTCTTTTCGGCTATTATTTTCCTTCTCAGCAGGATTGCTACTCGCTCGCGTATTCAAACCTGCTCCTATAAAAGGGGCTTTCTGGATAGGCAGTTTATCTATTGTTATTGTCTCGGCAATACCACGAATCGGTGGTAGTGAGAACCTGTGGATGAACGGTTTATATGATGCGCTCTGTGTGATTCTTATCTTTCCTTTACTTGTTTACCTAGGTGCTTCAGAAAAGCCAACCGACAACGTAACGATCCGGCTATCCAAGTTTTTGGGCGATATTTCTTACCCACTCTACATGGTCCATTATCCGTTTATCTACCTGTATTATGCCTGGGTAAAAAATAAAAACCTCACGTTTGAGCAATCTTTTCCCGGCGCATTAGCACTTGTTGTAGGGTCTATAGTATTGGCTTATGTATGCTTAAAGCTATATGATGAACCCGTACGCAGGTATCTAACAAAACGTCTTTTACGAATTAAAAGGTAGAGACATAAATAAAACCCCCTCCCCTGATTTAATTTGAGCTTACCACCCCTAATCCCTCCTGTTTTAGGAGGGATTAGGGGTGGTAAATGGCCGAAAATAAGCCGCATATATAACCACCTGAAACCCCAATAGGAGTTTCAGGCGCAAAAAACTCGCATAAAATAACACTGAAGATCAGCGACTTCAACCGCTTAATATCCTCTTGCCGTGTTATCGGCACGTGGGTCAGAAGCTCCTTCGTATGAGCCATCGGGACGAATCAGTACACAGTCCATACGGCCTAACGTATTGGTCAGCTTTTCAAGAATATACGACCGGTTTTGTAGTGTCTGAATCGTTGCGTCGGAGAAGGCACCGTTTTCGAAGATTGTTTTATCGGGCAACCACTGGTGGTGAAATTTGAGCGCGTTTACGGCCTGTTGCATGGTCATGCCGTGTTCTATTACGTTCAGAATGGTTTGATAAACCGACGTAATAATCGTTGAACCGCCGGGCGTGCCCACCACCATAAACAGCTTTCCATCTTTTTCCAGAATAGTCGGTGTCATCGACGACAGCATTCGTTTGTGGGGAGCAATGGCATTGGCCTGATTACCAATCAACCCGAACATATTGGGCACACCGGGTTTCACGCTGAAATCGTCCATTTCATTGTTCATAAAAAAGCCCGCTCCGCCAATGACCACCCGGCTCCCATAACCACCATTCAACGTAGTAGTGATGCTCACCGCGTTACCCTCTTTATCAACTACCGAGAAATGCGTTGTTTCCAGACTTTCGTAACCGGGAATCGACCCGCCTTTTACGTTCCGGCTATCAGTAGCTTTCGCCCACGAGAAATCCGTCCAGCGACTTTTTAGATAATCGGGGCTAATCAACTGGGCAACGGGCACTTTTACGAAATCCGGATCGCCCAGAAACTTAGCACGGTCGGCATATACGCGACGCTCTGCTTCAATCATCACCTGCACCGTACTATCCCGATTCCAGCCCCACCGACGTAGCGGAAATGGTTCGGTAAAGCGCATCATTTGCAACAACGCTACGCCCCCGCTGGAGGTTGGCGGCATCGTAATCACGTTGTATTCTTTATACTTTGCCTGAATTGGTTCGCGCCAAACCGAGTGATAGTTTTTTAAGTCTTCTTCCGTAATCAGGCCGTTACCACGTACCATTTCTTCAGCCAATAATCGGGCTGTTTCACCTTCATAGAATCCTGCCCGTCCCTGCGACTGGATACGCTGCAAGGTTCTGGCGAGGTCGGATTGAACCAATGATTCGCCTTTGTGCCAGGTTAACGTATCAGTCTGAGCAGGGCTTTTGAGAAAATACGTTTTGCCGGGATTAATTTGATGTAAATCAGTTTTGATACGATTCAGGCCCAACGCATCGCGCTCGGTCAGGGCAAATCCTTTAGCTGCCAGATCAACGGCGGGTTGTAGAACCTGTTCCCAAGTCAATTTCCCGAACCGTTTGTGTGCTTCAGCCATCCCATCGACCGAGCCCGGTACGCCACTGGCCAGATGCCCACTTGTGCTTAATCCCGCCCGAACGTTTCCCAGCGAGTCGAGGTACATATTTTGCGTAGCCTTGCCGGGTGCTTTTTCCCGATAATCGAGCGTGTAGGCTTTTCCAGCATTGTCGCGATAGACCATAAATCCGCCACCGCCAATATTACCTGCGCCCGGATAAACCACCGCCAGCGCGAATTGAACAGCCACTGCAGCATCGACAGCGTTACCACCTGCCTTCAGAATCTCAAGCCCTACCCGCGAGGCTTCGGGATGGGCAGATGCTACCATTCCGTTACGTCCGATTACCCCCACCCGATCAGAGAAAAACGGCTTAACTGTTGGGTCTTCATCCCGGTATTGGTAAACGCCCTGACTTTGTTTGACAGCCGTGTCCGACGTAACAGGAGCTTGTGTTTTACAGGCATTGATCCCCGCAGAAAGTAGTAATACGGGCAGATACTGAATAAAGCGTTGACTCATAGAAGTGTATTTCAGGTAGGAGGTTGTCATTCGTTTAGTTACAAAAATAACGCTATATCGCTGATAGCCAAACCAACCATTTATCCGCCCGAACCGTCGCCCATCCGAAACGATTTGGCAAAAAAAACTTCGCGTTGTACTTTCATTGGCTGAAATTGTCACAGCAATTCGCGTACTTGTTCAATCTTCGAACACATGCAGTTTATTCGTCAGACTTTTGAAAGCTTCCGGTTTGCGTGGCAGGCGTTACGTTCCAATCTGTTACGTACTACGCTGTCGTTGCTGGGTGTAACGGTCGGAATTTTCGCGATTATCGCCGTGTTTACGCTGGTCGATTCGCTCGAACGTAACATCAAAGACAGTCTGTCGTTCATTGGCGATAAAGTGGTATATGTTCAGAAATGGCCCTGGGTATTCAGCAATGATTTTGCCTGGTGGAAATATTTCCAACGCCCGGTGCCGACTTATAATGAATACCGTTTTCTGAGTGAAAAACTCGAAAATGCCCAAGCCATTGTGGCGATGGATTTTAAGGGGCGCGTTACGGTAAAGAACGCCAACAATAGCATGTCGTGTCTGATTCAGGGCACTACGTTTGAGTACAACAAAATTTCGGAAGTACCCATCGAAAAAGGCCGTTACTTTATGCAACAGGAGGTTGATGTGTCACGTAACGTAACGATCATTGGTGCCGATGTAGCCGAAAACATTTTCCCCAATCAGGACCCTACGGGAAAGACACTTAAAATTAACGGGCTCAATTTCGTGGTCATTGGCGTTCAGACACGTAAAGGCGAGAGTATCCTCAACGTGGGCGGCAATCCTGATATAAAATGCCTGATTCCATTCGGAGCTTTCGCCAAAATGTTTCACTCCAATCAGCCTGATATCGACATCGCCATAAAAGGCTACGATTCTGACGAAGGACTTCTTGAACTAGAAGGTGAAATTCGGGGATTGCTACGTACCCGCCGTGGCCTTAGGCCGTTACAGGAAGATAATTTTTCCATCAATCGTCCTGAAGCAGCGGCCAAAGCCATCAGTGGTATTTTTTCGGTATTGACGCTGGCAGGTTGGGTTATCGGGGGGTTCTCAATTCTGATTGGCGGCTTCGGTATTGCCAACATCATGTTTGTGAGTGTAAAAGAACGTACCAATATTATCGGTATTCAGAAATCGTTGGGAGCGAAGAATTATTTTATTCTCTTCCAGTTTTTGTTCGAGGCCGTTCTTCTGAGTCTGGTGGGTGGACTGGCCGGTATTTTTCTGGTTTATCTACTGTCGTTCATAAGTTTAGGTAGTCTCGTACTTCACTTAACAGCGGGTAATATTATGCTTGGGTTGGGGGTATCAAGCGTGATTGGCATTCTATCAGGAATCATTCCTGCTTTCTCAGCCGCCCGGCTTGATCCGGTTATTGCCATTCGGTCGAAGTGATTCGTCTATAAGCACATCTACCAAATTTACGTTTGTGTATGGATCAAATGGCCCGTTTTCCTCGGCCCAATTTGTTTTTTTGCCTAATTGAGCGGTTCTTGTGTGCATATCTTCTTCTACATGGCAGAAAACGTATCACATTCCTCGCCGTCGGCCGAAATCGAGACTGAACCGACCGAATTTAACCGTTCCCTGAGTCTGCTCGACTCCACGCTCATTGTTTCAGGTTCCATGATTGGCTCCGGCGTTTTCATTGTTACGGCCGAAATGGCTCGTAGCCTTGGTTCATCGGGCTGGCTCCTGATGCTCTGGGTTTTAACGGGCGTATTGACGGTAGCAGCCGCACTTAGTTATGGCGAACTGGCAGGCATGATGCCCAAAGCCGGTGGTCAATACATTTATATTCAACGAGCCTTTGGCCCACTAACCGGCTTTGTTTACGGCTGGACGGTGTTTATGGTAATTCAGACCGGAACCATTGCCGCCGTAGCTGTAGCATTTACCAAATATACTGCCGTTTTTATTCCAGCACTCGGCCCCGACAACGTATTGCTGGCGCTTGGGCCGATAAAAATTACGTTAGGTTCACTCTTTGCCATTGCCAGTCTGGTGCTGCTCACCTGGTTGAACAGCCGGGGAGTTCAAAGCGGTAAATTTATCCAGAACGTGTTCACCTCAGCTAAGCTTATTGCCCTGCTCGGACTTATTGTGGTGGGTATTACCATTGGGCTGAGTACAGGCTTACTATCAACCAACCTCAACAATGCCTGGGAAGCCAGTACTACGTCTGCTACGGGCGAGGTAATTCCGCTGGCAGGAATGGCTTTAATTCTGGCTTTTGGTACGTCGATGATTGGTTCGCTGTTCTCGGCCGATGCCTGGAACAACGTAACGTTCATTGCGGGCGAAATCAAAAATCCGCGCCGGAATATTCCGTTGGCCCTGTTTTTTGGTACTCTGATCGTTACAACGATTTATTTTCTAGCTAATATTTCTTACCTCTCACTACTGCCGTTAAAAGGTTCTCCTACTGCCACAGATATTATTGGGCGAGGTATTCAGTTTGCCGATGCCGACCGTGTCGCTACTGCTGCCGTCGAAACACTCTTTGGCAACGTAGCTGTGGCCATCATGGCCGTCTTAATTATGGTGTCGACCTTCGGTTGTAACAACGGGCTGATTCTGGCCGGTGCCCGCTTGTACTATGCAATGGCTAAAGATGGGCTGTTCTTGAAACAGGCTTCGCATTTGAATCAACATGCTGTACCGGGTCGTGCTTTATGGGTGCAATGCATCTGGGCATCGGTGCTATGCCTGTCGGGCAGATACGGCGACCTACTTGATTACTGCACGTTTGCGTCGCTGGTATTTTACATGGTTACCATTGCTGGTCTGTTCCGGCTACGACGTATTGAACCTAATACCGAGCGACCTTACCGGGCGTTTGGCTATCCAGTTGTACCGGCGTTATACATCGTTGCCGGACTAACAATCTGCGCTATTCTGCTCTATACCAAAACCTTTAACACGGGCATGGGCCTTCTGATTGCCGGGCTTGGCATACCCATTTATTATTTCACAAAACGTAGCCAGACGGCTTAAGTCACTAAATACTAGAAGTCATAAAATCAAATTCCCTACCGATTTCTAAAATCGGTAGGGAATTTGATTTTAACAGATAATGAAAATGGTTTACAAACTATTTTTCATTATCCAGTTATACCAGAATAGCTTATTGTGGTTTTGCAAATTCAGCCGTGCCTTTCAGTTCGATTTCGTCGCTAACAACAGCGGTGGTGCTGCTACCGATACCGAAATCAAGACGTTTGATTGTTCCGCTCACTTTAAAACCAACTTTATCCTGCTTACCGTTGCGGCCTTCCTGAGTAACGGGGCCGTTCATCACTACGTCCAGTGTTACGGGTTTCGTTACGCCATGCATAGTCAAATCGCCAGCCAGTTTATATTTTTTGCCTTCCGCTTTCTGAAAAGACGTGCTCTTGAATGTCAGATTTGGGAATTTTGCCGCATCGAAAAAGTCAGGGCCTTTCAGGTGCCCATCCCGACGTTCGTTGTCGGTGTTGATGCTGTTAATATCGGCCGTTACTTCGAAAACAGCATCAGAAAGATCTGGCTTAGAAGCGGTTAACTTCGCGTCGAATGTTTTAAAATTTCCATCAACATCGGTCAGCATCATGTGCGTTACGGTGAAACCTACACGACTGTGCGATTTATCGAGGTTCCAGGTTTGTGCATACGTAGCGAACGAAGCGAGCAGAATAGCGAATGTGAATGATAAGCGTTTCATGAAATAGGAATAAATTATGGTTGTTATGTAAGAGTAATACTATTGCCGAACTGGGCGACCGCCGGATTGTCCGCCACCGGCTGGAGCCGATTGCTGCTGCTGTGGCTGGCCACCGCCATCATTTCCACCTTCGCCACCTTTTACGTCATCATTATTGACCGAACGAGCTTTTTTACGAGGTGCGTCGAAGCTCATTTTGCCAATGCGATACGCAAAGGTCACTTTTACGTTCTGATTATACAAACGATTGACGTTCACCTGCGAAAGTAAGGGAGATTCCAGATTTGTCCGCATCACAACGCCATTTCCGATAAAGTTTTCAGCCGCTAAACCAATACTACCCCGTTTGTTGGCAAGATCTTTCCGGATACCGAACGAATACATATAGAAACCGCCCTGTGTACCCTGCAACTGTGGCTGCGGTCCACGGAAGAAACTGAACACCTGCGCACTCCATCCTTTATCGAGTTGCAACTGACTCATAAGACGTCCGCCAATGCTAATACCGGTATTGCTGATTGTTACCGATTTTCCATCCAAACCTGGCGTAGCACCCTGCATGTACACGTAGTAACCGTCAAACCCACCATTGATACTCCATTTCGGGGTCAAATTGGTATTGAAGAATACGTTAGCACCCAATGTACGCTGAACACCGATGTTCTGGAACGTAGTGAGAATCGCGCCCGCCGGGAAATCGTACTGCGACGTATCGACCGGAATCCGAACCTGCGTAATGGCGTTGTTGGTCAACCGGCCAAATACCGATACGTTCAGATACGTTTTCTTGATGGTCGAACTCAGGCTCATTTCTACGTTATCGGTCAGTTCGGGGCTAAGGTTCGGGTTACCCATCATGATCATTTGTGGGTTAGCCGCGTTAACATTCGGGTTCAACTGTTGCAGACCGGGCCGCTGAATCCGACGGTTATAAGCCGCTTTCAACGTAGTACCAGCCTTCAGACTTTTCGATACGTTGACACTAGGCACCAGATTACCATAAGCCGGAATATTCAACTTCGTATTCTGAACCAGTTCGGTCGATTGGTAGGCCGAGATGCTTGTGTACTCATAGCGTGTGCCTACTTTAAACGTGTATTTGCTTGGCGTTACGTAGGTATACGAGATATAACCTGCACCAATATTCTGATCGTAGTTCAGTGAACCCGTTGGGTTGTTTGGGTCCGTAATCAACTCGCCAACACTACCACCAATCAGATATCGGTAATCGCTGTTTACTTTCCGCATGATGGCTTTTCCGCCAAATTCGATCAATTGGTTTTTCTTGATCGGTGTCTGATAATCGGTCTGGATCGTCAGTTCCTGATTGATGTTGTGGTTCAGGTTCTGCTGACGCGATGTTAACGAGCCCATATTGTTGAGCAAGTCAGCGTAGAAATTATTAGTCAGATTGGTCCGGCTAAACTGCGTCGAAATGCTCCACTCCTGCTGAGGCTTGAAGGTGCGGATATAATCGAGGTTCATATCCACCGAGTTCGACAGATCTTTCCGGTCAACATCGCGATTTGTCTGGTTCAGAATCGAACCACCCGAATAAATACTCGTTAACTGATTCTGTTCCTGAATGAAATTCCGTGTACCAAACCGAACATTGGCCGACAGTGACTGATCTTTCGCCAGATCATAATCGAAACCTAAGTTGTAATGACCAAACAGAGGTCTGTCGAAGGCCGAACCTTCCTGAAGTGTACGTAGTGGCTGCGTGCCGGTGCGTGTCGTCTGATCTAATGTCGAAGAAGCCCGGTTATACATCATCCGACCAAAGCCACCTAACGTAACACCCAGTTTCCCCTGACGATACGAACCATTCAGTCCTAAGTTTGAAGCCCGTAGCCCAGCACCTGCATCAACGTTTAATGTCAGACCATGTAATGTGTTCTTTTTAGTGATTATGTTGATAATTCCGGCAGCACCTTCGGCATCGTATTTGGCTGACGGACTGGTGATTACCTCCACCGTTTTAATCATATCGGCAGGCAGTTGTTTCAGCGCATCCGCCACACTGGCCGCTACAATGGTCGATGGTTTATTATTGATCAGGACCCGAATATTGGAGCTACCACGTAGCGATACGTTCCCATCGAGATCGACCGAAAGCATCGGCACACGCTTCAGAATATCGCTGGCATCACCGCCTTTTGTGGCAATATCTTTATCGGCGTTGAAAACTAGGCGGTCTACTTTCTCTTCAATCAGGGCCGCCTGTCCTACTACGTTTACTTCACTTAAAGTCCGAATATCGGGCGACATTTTCACCGAACCCATTTTCAGATCGGTTCCTTTTTCAACCTTAAAAGCCTTGGAATCAGAGTTTTTATAGCCGATAAATGAATATTGAAGCCGGTAGTCGCCGGGAGCCAGTTTGCTCATCGTAAAATTTCCCTTGGCATCTGACGTAGTACCATCGACGGGTTTGTTGGTTTTCGTGCTGATCAGGGCTACCGTAGCAAATTCAACCGGCTTGCCCGACAGCGAATCGACTAATGTACCTGATATTTTTCCATTGCCTTTAGGTGTTTCTTCGGCTACACCTGTAAACTCGGCTTTCTGCCGACGGTCATCTTGTCGGCCAAAACCACCCGGTCCGCCCCCAGGAGGGCCAAATTGAGCGTATGTTGTTTGCGATAAACCAGCGAGTAGTAGTAGTAATAGAGATAATAATTGCCTGCGCATTGTTGTTTCGATTCAAATCATTGACATCACAAAACAATAAATGGCTTGTCAATCCAAAAAATGCAATAGACTGGAAGAAAGAGAATATCGGCAAACAGGCCGTTTTAGCCGATGAACTACATATTTACCAGATAATCAGGTTCGAGACCGGCTCGTCGGACAAAAGAACCAAACCATCGGGAAAAATAACGAGTCAGCCGATTTGGTAGGGTATCAATCTGGAATTCGCTGTAAACTTGTACCTTTCAATAGATTATGGCCGCGACTATATTTCCCAGACGATACGTACCGTTGCTGAGTCATGTACTTGGCTGGGGTTTGCTGGGCTACTTACTTTTCTTTCAGACACTTAACTCTGAAATTCGGTTCCCCAATTTATTCTGGGTCAGGCAAGCCATCTTTTTCGTTCTGATGGTTGGTACGTTTTATCTGAATTCAAAATGGCTGGTTCCGCGAATGCTGCTCACCGATCAGACGCGCGATTATATGCTGGCAATTGTGGGTACGATTGTGGTGTTGATGGGCATATTAGCTTGCATTGAGTATGGCTTCGACCTTCCAACACTTCTGCACCGAACGTTTCATCCCGACGGAAAAGGGCATCCGAAACCGTATGGCTGGATTCAACCAACCTTATTTACAATTATTCTTGTATTAGGTATCAGCATCAGCATCACCATGCTCCAGAAGTGGCAAACCGATGCTACGCTCCGGACTACGCTTGAGCAGGCAAAAACGGCTTCTGAACTTTCATTTCTGAAAGCGCAGATCAACCCGCATTTCTTTTTCAATACGTTAAATAACATCTACGCACTTACACTGATTGACGTAGAAACGGCCCGCGAAGCCCTTCACCGACTTTCGCGCATGATGCGCTACGTTCTTTATGAAACCCAGTCGGGCACTACGTTGCTGAGCAAGGAAATTGCTTTTCTGAGCGATTACATCCAACTAATGCAGCTTCGACTCACCGACAAAGTGACCGTTACGTTAGATACGCCTTCGCCCCTGCATGACGTATCCATTGCACCAATGCTCTTTTTGCCCTTTGTCGAAAATGCGTTCAAACACGGCGTCAGCACCCTTGAACCTAGCTGGATTCGAATTGGCATTCAGCAACTTGACCATCAATTGCTGTTGGATGTTAGCAATACGTTGTTTCATCAGAAATCGCCATCGCTCGAAACCGGTAACGGCATTGGGCTGGTAAACACCCGTCGTCGGCTCGACCTACTTTACCCAAACCAGTACGTCCTTCAGATCGACGACAATACTACCAATGGCGAATATCGTGTGCATTTAAACCTGTCTCTCCAATGACACTCTCCTGCATTGCCGTTGACGACGAGCCGCTGGCGCTGGGACTGGTTTGCGCGTTTATCGAAAAAACGCCGTTTCTGAAATTAGAAGGCCGTTTTAGCAGTGCCGTACAAGCACTCCAGCATTTACTCCAGCATCCTGTCGATGTTATTTTTCTGGACATTCAGATGCCTGACCTGACCGGGCTTGAATTAGCGCGTGTATTAGATAAAAACAACCGGGGTGCCCAGACAACACGTATCATTTTCACCACCGCTTTTGATCAGTTTGCGCTGGATGGTTTCCGGGTCGATGCGCTGGATTATCTGCTGAAACCGTTCAACTACGAAGAATTTTTACGGGCGGCCAGTAAAGCCCGTAACTATTTCGAACTCGTACATCGTCCTGAAATAACTCCTGTTGCTCAGCCAGTTATTGCGCCGATTTCCATTCCGGTTGAGGTTGTTGAAGATTATCTATTTCTTAAGGTGGAATATCAGTTAGTACGGGTAGCATATAGCGATATTCTCTATATCGAAGGGCTGAAAGATTACGTAAAGGTTTACCGATTGAGCGAGCCTGGCAAACCGTTGTTATCGTTGACCAGTCTGAAAACACTAGAAGAAAAATTACCCGCTCGTCAGTTCATGCGTGTTCATCGGTCATTTATTATTGCTCTGGACCGTATAAGCGCAGTTACACGAAATACGGTCCAGATTAGTACCACCACCATTCCGGTCAGCGATCAATACAAAGACGTATTCAGCGAATTTATCAGTCGGTGGATATAGTAAGCATTGATCCTTTTTAGTATCCTTTGTTTAAACCACAAGTTGATTCCTAATCCAACATACATATTGCCAGAATAGGCGAATACAGTGTAACTTCGCGAAGTTTCTGTCAAATTATACAGACTGATAGGATTTTGGTTCTAAACAATAGTATGAATAAAAATAATTTTGATTTTCTACGCTTCTTTTTAGCTTTCATTGTTGCTTCCAGACACATCGTCGATTTATCTCAAAATAAATCACTATCTATTCTAGAAACTTATCTTAGTAGCCGGCTGAGTGTAGAGTCTTTTTTTATTATAAGTGGCTTTTTAATATGGAAGAGTTATGCATCTACAACTACTAATTCTTCTTATTTCAAGAAGCGGGCAAGACGATTATTACCGGCTTACTTAGCTTGTACTTTTGTTTTCTTAATAGGTCTTTCTTTCATTAGTAAATTGTCTTTGTATGAATATTTTACAAACAAACAATTCTACACATACCTGTTTGCGAATTTAACGTTTCTAAACTTTATACAACCCTGCCTTCCTGGCGTTTTTGAAAACAATTGGCAATGTGCAGTTAATGGTGCTCTTTGGACGATAAAAGTTGAAGTTCTATTCTACATAATGGTTCCTTTATTGTATGCTATCGTTGCAAAAAGTTCAAAAAAATACGTAGTACTAATTATCATCTATCTCTTATCAATTACCTATAGAACATATCTCGAAGGACTGAATACGCCACTAATGAGTATTTTGAGTCGTCAAACACCTGGTTATTTATCCTATTTTGTTAGCGGTATTTTATTCTACGAATATTTTGACTTTTACAAAAAGAATCAAAATAAACTACTTCTATTAAGTGTATTATTATTCATTATCGAATTATACTCAGGCGTAACTTTTTTTCACTCTTTTGCACTTGCAGGATTAATTTTTTACATAGCATATAATTTCCCAGCACTAAATAAATTTGGCAAGTATGGCGACTTCTCTTATGGAATGTACATATTTCATTTTACGACAATACAAATCTTTGTCTATTATAGTTTTTTCGAAAAATATAACCCGATTATCGGCTCTATTTTAGTACTCATGATAGCATTTTTCTTGGCCACCTTATCATGGCAATTTATAGAAAAGCCATTTCTGAAACGAGATTCTCATACGGCTTCAAATAAACGTAACGCTTTAGCAACAATCCAATAATGGGTTTGCTAACTTTCAAATAAAACCCAAAAGTTCACAGACCACTTCTAATAAAAATAGTTACTAGACTTTGAGGAGTAAAGGGTATAGTTTTTTATAAACTGTTCAATTTGTTGAAATAAACCAAAACCATTTAAATGGGATCAGCTATCTAGATAACTCCACTTACCGCAAACAAAGCCCACGTCTAACCTGTTTTTTATAAACTAGAATGCCCTGCCCCGTTGGTTAGGGCATTCTAGTTTATGGACGTAGCATCTGGCGCCTGAAATGAAATTTATCAGGCACTAAAGTCGTTAAAGACTATAGTAAAACTATGGTATTCAAAAACTCACTCCGATTTTTTCCGATAATATTGCTGGTAGGCTGGCTGGCCAGTTGTACAGGCATGGGCCCTAGCACGAATATATTCCGATCCTCATCGCCCCATGATCAATATGGCCAATCGCTGAAAGATGCTAAACTAGATCGCACTGCGTTGGGAAACGACTGGCTTTCGGCGGGTGAACGTGCCCTTCGAGATTCGCTTAAGATTACGATTCCATATCGTGAAAGTGGCTATTTTTCAGCCAATAGAGCCTTTGCCGTTGGGTATCGGCTCGATGCACAACGGGGCGACCGTTTTCTGGTAAAAGTGGAAACGCGAGGGCAGAAAAATGCCCAGATTTTTATAGACGTTTTTGCTATAGATGACAGAAATAGACTGGACTTGTTGACTGCCTCTAAATCCGATACGAACATCCTGATTTGGGAACCTCGCCGGACACAAACTCATCTGATCCGGATTCAACCCGAACTCCTGCGGAATGCTCAGTATACCATCAGCATCACTCGCGAACCATCGTTGGCATTTCCAGTGAAAGGGCGTGATAGTCGCCAGATTAGCAGCTACTTTGGTGTCGCGCGCGATGGTGGTCGTCGTCGGCACGAGGGTGTCGATATCTTTGCGCCCAGAGGTACACCAGCGCTGGCTTCAGTAGATGGTTTTGTTACGGGTGTAGGCTCTAACAGTCTTGGCGGGAACGTAGCGTTTTTGACGGATAATGAACGTAACATACGGCTCTACTATGCCCACCTCGACCGCTGGAACGTAATGAATGGCCAACGTGTATCGATTGGCGATACCATCGGATTTGTCGGCAACACCGGCAACGCCCGCACCACCGGACCTCACCTGCATTTTGGTATTTACGGCTTCAGCGATGGAGCTACTGATCCATTACCGTTTATTCGACTTGGGCGCGGCCCAGCCAAACAGGGTCTTCTTTCGCTTTCCCGGCTAGGTGATTCAGTACGTGTATCAGTAATTCGTTCGGTAGTTCGGCTGGCTCCGCAGGGCGATTCGCCTATCTTACGTGAACTTACTAAAGCGTCTCCGCTGACCATTATTGGCGGTACCGAAGCCTGGCTTCGGGTTGAATTACCCGATGGTTTGACGGGTTACGTAGCCAGCAGTACAGTAGAAAATACGAGTCGGCCTATTCGTCAGATCACCCTAGCCACAGCAGGTAATTTGCTGGATAACGCTCATCAGGAGGCTGCTTCTATCGGTACACTTCCTGCTGGTGCATCCGTCGACGTATTGGCGCAAACCACTACGTATCAATTGGTACGTAATGCCGTTGGCCAAACGGGTTGGTTATATGCCCCGCTGGCCACCAATAAGCCCATGAAAACAACCGTTCGTTAAAATGTTTTTGAAGAATATTGTTTAGACGCTATCTAAATTAACAAATACGTATTATTTTTGTATGTTGATTTTGCGTAGACAATGAACAGTAGCGTACCGACCACGTATCAGGAAGTTTTCAAAACAGACAGAGGTGTTGTTTATCAGTGCGACACAACCCACCGGCTGATTCTCGAATTTTGGGATACCCGCACCCAATTCTCCGCTCGTGATTTTGTTCACTTCCGTCGGATGGTGGAAACGGTCGACATTCGGCAGATGGCCCTGAGTACCTCTCCTGAGTATGATGTTGAAATTCTGACGCTCCCCCGTGCCGAACGTTGCTACGTACTGACACTCTGCGAAATCGTTCACCTGCGCGAACTCCTTAACGGTGCCCGCCTTATGCTCGACCTGAACTCGATGCTTCGTGAATGTGGCTGTACAATGGCAGAATAGGCCATAAATAGACTTCTTCTAAATTTTCTGATAATCAACCGGATGTGCAACAACGACCGTTTTTTTTCTGTTGTTTTGTCATACGATTAGCTCACCGGAAACGGTTACACATCATGAAAGATTTAGCAAGACTACGCACAGCAATAAAAGAAAGTGTTGAGCTGGCTCTCAACCAACAGATACAAATGGAAATGACAGCTTCGTCGAAATATCTGGCGATGGCTGGCTGGTGTGACCGCAGCGGTTATGATTATAGCGCTGGCTTCTTCTACAAACAGTCGGAAGAAGAACGGAAACACGCCATGAAATTATTTCATTACCTTTGCGACCAGGGAGCTACGGCTTATTCGCCAGAAGTACCTGCTGTTAATCAGGATTTTGACTCATTACGTTCGGTATTTGAAACCGTTCTGGAACAGGAAATTGCCGTTACCGATTCGATCAACCGAATTATCGCTATCTGCCGTCGTGAAAACGACTTTGCTACCGAAGAGTTGCTGAGATGGTACGTTAAAGAGCAGGTAGAAGAAGAATACATTGCTCGTCGCTGCCTCGACCTGATCGACCAGATTCCTGCTGATCAAGTTTACTACCTCGACAAAAAACTGTCAAGCGTTACGTACGAGGACAACGTATTTGAATAACCAACCTATGATAAACCGTAAAAAAGGCACTCTAAGCGGGTGTCTTTTTTTATTTGATACGTAGCTGTGTCAATTCAATACGTTACACTCCAGCCCAACTCTCGCCAATACCCGAATTATATCGGCTTCTTTCAGCGAATCGGCTTCGATACGTAATACACAATCATAATCTTCGAGATCGATACTCCAACGGCATATGCTACGTAATTTGCATAACTGACAAGCTGCCCGATGGATTCGCTCATCGCTATTGATATTGGTTCGGAACACAAGTACGGACATGATTTTATCGTTTAATTCTGAGCCATTCGCAACGTTTCGAGCCAATGAAGTCGCCTAACCGCCCGACTTAGCATCTTCCGTAACTCAATCAATTCATGCGGCATAAAGCTAAAACTCAAAAAGCGCGACGATGTGCTTAAATGAATACGGTCTTCGTATGGATAGGCCGTAAAGTACGCTTCGGTGTCAATGCTACGTATCTGCCATTCCAATACTAAAAAATCGTCATAACCTATCCATTGTGTTATGTTGTTGAATTGTAGAGAAATGTTGTGGCTCTCGATTTCACAGGAGCTACATGAAGCCGTTTCGCCATGCAACATAATCCGTCCACTTGCCGAATTGGCCAATAAATAACACTGGCATTTCATACTTTAAATCGTTGTCGTTGAGGGCTGTATAAATTTGATTACTAATAATCCATAACTATACAAGTCATCCTGAATTCAGCATCCTTTCGTAACATATAATTCGTTTTACAAACGTAAGTTCTATTTAGAATCATTACAAATAATACAAAGTATTTATTTATCCTCGTCCAAAATTGGTTTGTGATTGTTACTATTTTATCACGTAACTACTTATACATCATGCGTTTATCCATCTTGACTACATTTATATTGCTGAAGGCAACTCTGCTAATCGCGCAAACATTGCCTAAGCCTGAAGATATAGCCGCTATAAAAGCACAGTGTGGCTGCCATAATGTTAGCTTCCATTACGCCGAAACCTTCTCTCCCGATAAGTCCTATACATTCAAGGATCGCTATACGGCCCGAGGAACCGAGTGGGTGTTTGTCGATGAAGTTGTTGGCTCGGCAACTCGACCGATCAAAATAGTGATCCAGCACCTTCTGGTTGTAAATGATAACGTAGTGGTGAAGCATTGGCGGGAAGATTGGGAATATCAGGCAACCAGCTTGCTCGAATTTGACCAGAACGCTACGTGGAAACGGATCAATTATTCTCCATCGCAGGTAAAAGGCCAGTGGGCGCAGAAAGTATTTGAAGTAGACGATAGCCCACGATATGAAGGCACAGCCAGTTGGGTCCACGTCGACGGGCGGGATTTCTGGGAAAGTACGGTCGATGCTCCCCTACCGCGTCGTGAGTTCACAAAACGCTCCGATTATAACGTACTACGTCGAACAAATCAGCACGAAATCAGCCCAGACGGCTACGTTCATGAGCAGGACAATGAGAAAATTATCCGCTCCGAATCGGGCGATCAGTTACTGGTAGCTGAGAAAGGATTGAATATTTATAAACGTACCGATGAGAAAAAATGCCAATCTGCTAAAGACTGGTGGGCTAAACATCGAACGTACTGGACTGATGTACGTAATGTCTGGAATGATTTACTGGCTAATCGCGACATAGTAGCTATTAAGGGTCAGGTGAAAGGGCAGGTGCTAAGTCAGGAATTAGACGAGCTTGCCGAAACAGCGCAACAAACAACTTATAATTCAGCAGCAAGCCGTCCGCTTATTCGGCAAACAATTGAGAAATATCTGAAGTAAATCCAGTTCCAATTCTGCGTAATGGGAAACTCTAAATCACTGAACCCGAATCAATAAACTACCATTTTGGTGGAGGAGCTTGGGTAGTAGCCTGAGGAGCACTTGTCCAGGCTGTATCGGCCGGTACAACTCTGGAAATTGTATCGCAATCCTCAAGTCGCCCCTGAAGTTCAACGATTTTACTTTCCTGTTTGGAGAGATTTCGTTTAAGGTCAATTGTGGCATCTTCGAGATGTTGATGCCGGTTATAAGCTACCCCCAACAATGCCATAATGCATAACAGCAGCACAAGAATGGCTGTTGCAAGCGAATAAACAAATCCTCGACTTATGGCTGTCATGAATTGTGGGCTATAAGCTACAAATTAACAAAAACCTATGTCCATAAAAAAACCTGCCTCCGTTGGGAAGCAGGTTTTTTATAGAATGGCCAATGCTCATCGGGCAGCACCATAATCCTGACCCGCGCTTTCCGGGAAATTCTTCATAATGCTGGTCACCGTTTCGCGGAACGCCTGATCTCGGTCACGCTCTTTGTTCTTGCTATTGAGCTGACCCGTTGCCCAGCCCTGCCAGATGATGTCGTTCGTACGGGCATCCAATACGTTGATTACTACCCGATTTTCTTCGTATTGACGCGAATAAACGTTGTTATTCATACCGCCGTACCAGCCCCACGAATAAGGCGAGTACATGTTGTTCGACTGAATTTGCTGCTTGTCTTTCGAGTCCATAAAGAACCGAACCACCAGATCGGCTTCGCCCTGCGTAACAGGCTTATAACCGCGTGCTTTCAACGATTGATCTAATGCGTCGGAAATCCGGCGCTGATTCAGGTTGCTACCCACAATTGGGTCGGCGTTACGCTGGCGGTCAGCTTCGATACGATACGTAGCAAACTGCCGAACATTCACTTTAGGATCATAGTCGTACTTAACCGTAATAGAGGGGGCGCAGGACGCCAGCGTACCGACGATGAACAGACTGCTGATTATGGCTTTGAGTTTCATGGATATTGAGTCGTTATGCGTATCAAATGACTATTTAACGTTAAAGAATCTGCCATTCGTATACGCTATTTTAATAACTAATAATAAGTGGTATTCGTTCGATTCTCCTAAACATCCCGTCAGCAAGAATCAATTATTAACTCATTGATAATCAATATAAATTTTAACGATTAACGTTTTTTAACAGAACATCTGCGCTCAATTTTTAATCGAATTTCTAAACGAGATTAATCCTGTTTTTAACTAGACCCCAAATTGACCGTTAAGGTTGTTTTCGAGGTGCGCCATTAAAATGCAGATTGCTGTGACTTTAGGTACGTAATACTCCTATTGTTCGTTGCATCTGATATAGTTTTCTGCCAATGAAAATTCCCTTTCTTCTGACGTTATTGTTCCTCAGCGGTCTGATTGCGTCGGCCCAAAAGCAGGATTTATTAAGTGGAAAATTCGCCGGCGATGCTCTTCGGAAAGCTTTAATTCCGCAGGCACAATGGGCTCCTTTTCCGAAACGCGACGACCGGGCTGGCTGGGCGAAAGCCGATCAGGCCATGATGCAGGCGTATCTGAAAAAAGCTGAGTCTTATCTGACGTATCAATGGCCGTCAATTACAGCCACCAAGTCATTACTCTACGAACGTACCGGCGACCGTGATCAATATCAGGCACTTAGTTTCGATAAGCGCGCGGTACTCGGTACGTTGCTATTGGGTGAGATTTACGAAAATAAGGGCCGGTTTATCGACCAGATTGCCGATGGTGTCTGGTCAATCTGCGAAGAATCGTTCTGGGGCGTACCTGCTCATTTACCCAGAGGCAAGGAATACTCGGGGCTCATGGACGTATCACGACCATTTGTCGATCTGTTTGCCGCCGAAACTGCTACGTATCTGGCCTGGGTCGATTACTACGTTGGCGATAAGCTGGATGCTATTTCGCCCCAGCTTCGGAAGCGGATGTATCAGGAAACCAACTATCGAATTTTTCAACCCTTGATGACCAAACCGCACGGCTGGATGACGACCAATTCGGCCGGTCGTCCGCCTAACAACTGGAATCCGTGGATTTGCTCGAACTGGTTAAATGCCGTTTTACTGCTGGAAAAAGACGATACGAAACGTACTGCCGCCGTAGCAAAAATACTGGATGTTCTCGACGAGTTCGTGAATCCTTATCCGCAGGATGGGGGTTGCGATGAAGGGCCAAGTTATTGGGGAGCGGCTGCCGCATCACTTTTCGACAATATTGCCATGCTCAACACGGCCAGTAACGATGCGTTTCAATACGTATATGCCGACGAAAAGTTTCGCAACATGGGCAAGTTCATTTACCGCGCTCAGATCAGCGAAAACTATTTCTTGAACTTCGCCGATGCCGACCCGCAACCCGGAATGGCGGCCACCATGATTTATCGCTATGGCAAGGCCATCAACGATCTGGATATGATGAAATTCGGCGCTTTCTACCGCAAACCCGAAGACGGCTCCGTTGGACGCTTTCACTACTTCCGAAACTTCTATTCGCTGTTTATGCAGGATGAATTTCAGAAAGCACCACAGGGTTTGCCGTTACCGAAAAACGTCTGGCTCCCCGATTTGCAGGTCTTTGCCGCCCGCGACAACAGTGGAACAACCAAAGGTTTCTACGTAGCAGCCAAAGGCGGTCATAACGACGAGAGCCATAACCACAATGATGTTGGCAACTACGTTGTCTATTACGATGGTCAGCCCTTGTTGATTGATGTAGGACGGGGTACGTATACATCTAAAACGTTCAGCAGCAAGCGATATGACATCTGGTACAATTGCTCAGATTACCATAATCTTCCCACTATTAACGGAAAAAATCAGCCACCCGGCGCTACGTTCAAAGCTCGTAACGTTACGTATAAAACCGATGATGCTGTAACGCAATTTGGCGTCGATATAACACAGGCTTACCAGAAAGATGCTGGCGTAACGAGCTGGCAACGTAGCATCCGGCTCAATCGCGGTAAAAACGTTCAGGTTGATGACGTAGTGAAACTGGCCAGTGCAACAGACGTAACGCAACACCTGATGACGTGTTACCCAGCCGAGGTAAAAAAACCGGGTGAACTGATTATTCACTACGCAACCAAACAGGGAACCGCCCGCGATTTCGTTGTTACGTATAACCCTAAGCAAATGCAGCCTTCCATCGAAAAAGTAAAGCTGGATGCACCTGAAGATAAAGGGATTATCACAAAATGGGGTGATACTATTTATCGTATCAATTTCAAGGTACTCGCGCCTAAAACGTCGGATAAGATGACCTTTACCGTTGCTGCTTTCTGAACCGAAATACCGTCGGGCCGACGTTTCGGTTATCTTTGCAGCACGAATGAAAACATACCTCCGCTTACTCTCGTTTGCCAAGCCGCTGGGCCGGTTTCTGACGCCATTCGTGTTGACGTCGCTACTGGCTAGTGTTTTTGGTGTATTAAATTTTACGCTACTGATTCCGCTGTTAAGCATCCTGTTCGATAAAGTTGATGCTCAGAAAATGCAGGCTTTTTTGAATCAGCCTGCGCCTTCGTTTACTACGTCGCCAGTCGATGCGTTCAGTTATTACTTTGCACAGGTATTTCAGACCTATGGTAAAGTTGGTGCGCTCCAGTTTGTCTGTGCCGTTATTATTACGTCGGTACTTTGCAGTAATCTATTTAAGTATCTATCTATAAGGCAACTAGAATCGTTTAAAGCGCGGATGGTTGCTACGTTGCGCGAAACCGTATTTAGTCGGGCCATCAATTTGCATCTCGGTTTTTTCTCAAATGAACGCAAAGGAAATCTCATTTCCCGAATCACCACCGATGTTCAGGAAGTCGAAAATTCGATTGCTAATACGTTATCGGCGGCCTCCAAAGAAGTGTTTTTGCTGATTGGCTATATCATTGCGCTGCTGAGCATTTCGGTGAAACTGACCTTATTCGCCATTCTGGTTATTCCCGTATCGGGCATATTCATTGCCTTTCTGGTTCGTCGGATGAAACGCGACGCGCAGGCTGGTCAGCAGCGATTGAGCGGATTGGTGAGCTTGCTAGACGAAACGTTCGGTGGTATGCGCGTGGTAAAAGGTTTCGTAGCCGAAGGGTTTATTCTGGACAAGTTTCGGCAGGAAAACGAAGGCTATCGGCGGGCGGTACGTTCACTGGCTAATCGGCGCGAATTGGCGTCACCTTTTTCGGAAGTTATGGGCGTAGCCGTCGTATCAGGCATTCTGTTGTATGGCGGTTCGCTGGTATTGAGCGGCCAGTCTGATTTATCGGCGGCCGAGTTTATTTCATACATCGCCATTTTCTCGCAGGTTACGCGTCCCGCCAAAGATATTTCGAATGCATTCAGTGGCTCACAACGTGGGTTGGCTTCGGGCGAACGCGTGCTTGAACTCATCGATACGCAACCCAATATCCAGGACAAACCCGGTGCTGTTACGTTGCCGAGTTTCTCCGACCGTATTTCGGTACAGAACGTATCATTTGCCTACAATGCAGATACGCCTGTGCTACGTGACGTTACGTTCGATTTAGCTAAGGGAAAAACGATTGCGCTGGTTGGTTCATCAGGCGGAGGAAAATCGACCATTGCCGATCTGATTCCGAGATTTTATGACCCAGTTGATGGCCGTATTTTAATCGACGGCGTCGACCTCCGCGATTGTACGATGGCATCGTTACGAGCGCAAATGGGTATCGTTACGCAGGAAAGCATTTTGTTCAACGACACCATTTTCAACAACATTGCTTTCGGGAGCAATGCCTCTGAGGCCGACGTTATGGAAGCCGCCAGAATTGCCAACGCGCACAATTTTATTGTTGCACAGCCAAATGGCTATCAGACTATTATTGGTGATCGTGGTGGTAAGCTATCGGGCGGACAACGGCAACGTATCAGCATTGCCCGCGCGATTCTGAAAAACCCACCGATTCTGATTCTCGACGAAGCGACATCGGCCCTTGACACCGAATCAGAAAAGCTGGTTCAGGAAGCCCTTACGCGCCTGATGGCCAACCGTACTACGTTGGTAATTGCGCACCGGCTCAGCACGATTCAACACGCTGATGAGATTCTGGTGGTGAATCAGGGCCGTATCGTAGAGCGTGGTCGACACGATGAATTGTTGACGCTAGACGAAGGATTTTACCGGAAATTAAGTACGATGCAAAGCGTGTAGAAACGTAGCGTTTATTTCTGACTGATACGTATTACTTTCCGCTCCCGGATAAACGGAACAATTTCCTGACCAATTTTCAGCGGTTTATACGTATCGCCAAACCCTAATTCTTCGGGCGATTTTCCAACCCATTTCGTTCGTCGACCTTCTAGCTGAATCGTCAACGTAGCGGGATCGATGGTCAGAACCGTAAACAATGGATCCTGATACGGGCATGTACTGGCTAACGACGGATGCTTTTGGTGAATCTCCTTCGGGTAGCTTTCGTGCTTGAATTTATCGCCGACCCAAACGTAAGACGCCGAATTGATGGTCAGATAGGGGATTTTTCGGTCGTACATCAACTGATCGATATGCGAGTGTCCATTAATTGCCACAATAATCTTTTCTGCTGCGCTCGCCAGAATATCCCGAATTTCAGCGGCATTATCGACCGATAACGTACCAATCAGCGGCTGATGCGAAACCACGATAATGGGGCCATCTAGTTCCTGAAGTTTTGCTTTTAGCCAGCTCGTCTGCGCTGGATTTATGTAGGCAGGATAGCCGCCTTTATGCGTTGGTGAGCCTGGGTCGTTTCCATCGAGCACGATCAGCCAAATACCGTTAATTTGCTGAACGTAGTACCGACCGGGCATTCCCCAGCCTTCCACAACCTGTTCTCGCGTTTGACCACCATCAACATCGTGATTACCAATTACATGCAGATGGGTTGGATGTGCCTGATTGAATAAATCAATAACCTCTTTGTTCTTCGCTTCGGGGAAAGCAAAATCACCCATTTGCAGAATACCATCGACGTTACGTTGGCGAATATGCTGCACAAAGCGCGCTAATCGGGTTTTCCCATCAGGCACTATATCATGATGAATGTCTGAAATCAACCCAATTTTTACAGGTTTAGCGAGTTGATTAACGCCAGCCTGAGCCAGCAATGGTATACTCAACGTAACGCCCAGTGCAGCGCTGGTGCGAATGAAATCACGACGGTTAAGATTTTTGACTGTATTCAAGACGCTTAAAATCAGGTATCTAGTTGGGACTCGAACCTACATTGCTACGTTAGTTAGCTTGTTTACTGACCGTAATAGTCCATTCGGGGCCACTAACAACTTTATATTTTTCCGAAAAATTGCCCTGATTAACGGCAATTGAAAAATTCAGCAGGCTATTAATATATGCTACGTCGTCGCCGGTCGATACTTCGCCAAACGTATTCACCAGCCGAACCGTTTTGTCATAAACAGACTGGTCGCTCTGGAAAATCTGCACGCGAACTTTATCCCCAGCTTTAGCGCCAATCTTATCAATCATTGTCTTCGGAATATTCGTCCAGACATTCCCGTACTGAATATCAAGAATCGGAATTGTCCCTTTCACTACGTTCTTGTTAACCTCAGGTTGCTGGTAGATAATCCGTACTACGTTGTTCGGCAATTTAGGGCCAACTTTCGCAAAACTAATCACACGCGCAGCCAGCCGTGCAGCCGTGTAGGCATATACGTCTCGTCCGTGAAAGGTGTAAGAAGCCCCCGAATTTCTCCGCCGATTAGTTACCTCGTCAATTTGGCGAACCTCGCGAATACCTAAATCTTCAGCGACTAAGGTTAACGTACCGTTGTCGGGTGTAACAATATAATGCCCTGATTTAGTGAGCAGCACTACCGATTTACGTTCAGTACCAACGCCGGGGTCACAAACCGATACAAATACGGTGCCAGCGGGGTAATAAGCTACTGTTTGATGCAACCGATACGCAGCTTCCCAAATATTATAAGCTGGAATTTCGTGCGTTAGATCAAACAATTTTAATGATGGAGAGACGCCTAATGCTACGCCTTTCATTGCCGATACAGCGCCATCTTTCAACCCAAAATCAGACTGAAAAACGACAATCCCATTCTGCGCCTTTGCCCACTGACTTGTCAGGAGAATACTAAAAATCAATACTCTAAAAAATGTACGCATCGTATTAATAACACGGATTTTAGTCCGTAAAACCGAAAGCTAATAATAAAAGGGTTTTTGTCGTTCTCCTAATTCATAAGCACGCGTGCTGGCGTTACTTATTATCCGGCAACCTTGTCGGCCGGAACAGGCAGGATAAAAATAAACGTAGTACCCTCACCATCGCTGGAGTGAATTTCGTAGCGTCCCCGAATTAGATCCATCCGCGCCTGAATATTGTTCAAGCCCATTCCTGTAGCATCGGAAGGGTCCATACCGCAGCCATTATCTTTTACGATCATGTTCAATTCGGTATTAAACCGTCGGAAAATAATATCGGCTTCGGTTGCTTTCGAATGGCGTAAAATATTACTACACAACTCAATGCAGATTGAATACAGGTTAAACTCAGCCGTTTTATCTAATCGTGGCAATTCTGCAACATCCAGCCGAAAGGTTATTTTCTGACTTAAGTTAAGTTTGTTCACTAAACGTGCCAACGCTTCTGAGAGACCTTGTTTTTCTAACTCATCCGGTTGGAGATTATGCGACAGATAGCGAATTTCGGCAAAAGCCTCCTGACTCATATTTAACAGGTTATGGTAAATCTGTTGCTCACGATCAGCCATCTTGGCCGGATTCAATGCCGATAAACTGGTTTTGATAGCCGCCAGCAACCCACCCAAGCTATCGTGCAGATCAGCAGCCATTCGTTTTCGTTCGAGCGTTTGGCCACGTAGCAGAGCTTCTTCGATCTCACGATTTTTGGCACGTAGCTGGTCGTTGGCCAGCTTTAATTCTATTGTTCTGGCCAGCACTTTGTTTTCGAGGTCGTGGTTCAACTCTTCAATTTCGTGCTTTTGCCGATGAATCAGGCGGTTTTTGCGATAGTAAACAGCTATGAAACCCAGTAACATGGCTACGCCACCTACCAGAATAATGCGCAATAAATAACCTTCTTCAATGTCGTGATTCAGTTTAGCTATGTGTGCCTGCTGCGTAATTCGATTTTTTTCGGCATTCGTTTTTATCCGTTCATTTTCAATACGTTGCTGGAGTTTGTTTAGCTGTGCTTCACCAATCAGCTGTTTCCGTTCCGATTCAGACTTCAACCGTTCCAGTTCTGTTTGCCTGCGCATATCGAGTAGCTGCTGCTGTTGCATGAACCGCTCCCGATCTGCCGCCATCCGAATCTGGTTAATATCATATTTCTTTTGAAGCGTTGATAGCTCTTCTACGCGTTTCATGTTGTTGAGGCTATCGCGGATCATGCTAAACTCCTCATACATTGCCAACGCCTGTGCGGGCTGATTTGCCACCCGAAAAGCTCGATATAATGATTGCGTTGCCATTTGTCGAATCTTTGTATAGCCTTCCTCACGGGCAACAGCCACTGCTTTTTCGCCAAACTCAATAGCTAAATCAGGCTTATTGGACAGGGTATAACATTCCGACAGTCGCGCCCAGACAGCCGCCTGCCCCGGCCGTTCATTTAATTGACTCCAGACAGCAAGGCTTTCCTCAAACGATTTGATTGCCTGTTCGGGCTGGTGACGGCTAAGATAAAAATCACCCAGACGTTCATCGGCGTATGCTACGTTCACCTGCGAACGTAGTTCCATCGCTATTTGCCGACTGGCTTCATACTGCTGACGCGCTTGGTCATATAATCCCTGAATCTCATACACTTCGCCAATCTGGGAAATGGCCTGACTAACTAGTAATTTTCTGTTTTTGGGAGTCAGCGACGTATTGAATCCCAGCAGCTTCATTGATGCCTGATAAGATGCAAGAGCGTTAACATATTCTTTCTGGACCATATAAATATCGCCCATATTCATTAATACCTGCCAACGGGGTGAGCTCTCGCGCGGCAAATGGGCACACAATTCCGAAGCATGTTGATTGATGACAAGCGCCTGTGGATAATCGCCTTTTATTGTACGGAAATAATGTTCCTGAAACATCATAGCCCGTACTGCGTATAGGTCGTTCCGGTAAAATTTTGCTGCGGCTTCCAGTTGTCTGGCATAGAAAAGGGTGCTATCACGTTTTTGGCCACGCATTTGCTTGAATACGAGCGACATATAACGTAGTCCTTCTAACCGTAACGTATCATTACGTGGGTTTCTTGGCAGACTTGCCGAAATATGGCGATGTACCCGGCCAATTGTTAACAGACTATCCATATAGGCTGCATCCCCTCGTCTATCGAAGTCCAGTTCGGGTAATTGAGGGCAGGTTTGCCCAAAGCAGTTTATCTGCCACCCAACTAATAAGATTGCAAACCAAACCCACCTCATAAACAAACTACCCCTTAACGACCGGCAAAATAAAGCTCTAAAATAGCCATTCCAGCCAGTAAATCAATGCATTAGACAAAAACAGTATTTAATGCTCACTTGTGCTAACCAAGTCCAACAATTGTCAGTGGCCTATAATTTGAAAAAAAGTTAATCCTCGCTTAAACGATCATGTGCTAAATAGAATCTATATTGCATCATCAAACGTAAGTACAATTAATTCTCCGAATAAGCTATATTTGCTTGGACGTTAAATTTTCAGCATTTTTCCTTGCTGAAAATTAAATTTTTGCAAGAAAAAGTACCGTTTGGCAGATTTTTTGTACTATTTATTTGGATTTAAGTCAGCCAGCACTTATTTTTAAAACTGGATTCTCAATATTTTCATAAAAAACATAATCACCTGCACACTATCGGAACACTGCTCTACGTTACCTAATTGTCTTACTGAAAATGGAAAAAGCCCAGGTAAACGACAGTGAGTTGATTTCCCTGTATATCCGTGGTAATGAAAAAGCCTTTGCCAAATTAGTGCAACGGCACAAATCGAAAATCTACACCACCATTTATCTGATAGTTAAAGACCAGTATGTGGCGGAAGATTTAATGCAGGATACGTTCATAAAGGCCGTAGATACGCTTAAATCTGGTAGATATAACGAGGAGGGAAAATTTCTACCCTGGATTATCCGAATCGCTCACAACTTGGCCATTGACTATTTCCGAAAGGATAAACGCTACCCCAGTGTGGTGTTTGAGGACGGAAGCAGTGTGTTCAATACGCTTGAGTTTGCAGAAGATTCGGTCGAATCGCTACAAATTCGCCAGGAAACACACGAGCATTTGCGCGAGTTGATTCAGCGATTGCCAGAACAACAACGCCAGGTGCTTATTATGCGGCACTACGAGGAAATGAGTTTCCAAGAGATTGCCGATGCAACCGGCGTCAGTATTAACACGGCATTGGGACGTATGCGTTATGCGCTGATCAATCTGCGCAAACAACTGAGCAAACGTTCGCCGAGTTATGATAAAAACCTTTACCCAAGATGATGTGATCCGGTATGTCTATGAGGAGACTTCACCTGAAGAAAATCTACTCATTGAAGATGCCATGATGTCGGAGCCGGAACTGATGACGTTCTTTCTGGATGCGCTTGAATTACGGGCGCTTATGAATCGAATAGAACGAAGTCCTAGACCGAATACGATACAGTCAATTCTCAATTATTCCCAAAATCATCCATCAAGTCCACCTACTCGTCGACGTCAATTATAGACGTGTAGGTGGAGTATGTAATGCACACATATTGTCTGCTGTGTTAACGAAATTCGTTTTATACGGCAGACAGAATGTGTGCGTTACCTATGCCTATGCTAAAAAAAGAGCGATTCCGGCGCTTTCTTGAGTACTTCACCCAGCACTATCCAGAGCCTAAAACGGAACTCAACTTCAGTAACCCTTATGAGTTACTGGTAGCTGTTATATTGTCGGCTCAGTGTACCGATAAACGTATCAATCAGATTTCGCCGGCTCTGTTCGCCCGATTTCCGGAACCCGAATCAATGGCTGCCGCTTCGGTTGATGAAGTATTCACGTATATACGTAGTGTTTCTTATCCCAATAACAAGGCGAAACACCTCGTTGGTATGGCGAATGCGCTGATGGAGAAGTTTGGAGGAGAAATTCCGGCAACGCTGGAAGAGCTTCAGACATTACCCGGTGTAGGACGCAAAACCGCCCATGTCATTCTATCGGTAGTCTATAATGAGCCGACTATGGCGGTCGACACGCACGTATTTCGGGTTTCGCACCGGATTGGGTTAGCCCCTTTAACGGCCACAACTCCACTGGCAGTCGAAAAAGCCTTGATGGCGCATATTCCGAATCAATACGTACCGAAAGCCCATCACTGGCTCATCTTACACGGTCGCTACGTATGTCTGGCTAGAGCCCCCCGCTGTGGTGTATGCAACTTGAAGGATTTCTGTAAGTATTACGAGAAGAATTTTGAACCGATACGTCGGCCCGGCGGGATTTAACAGATTTAAGGATTAACCAGATTTGTTTCGCTTCTTCGAAGCGCTTTATCAATCAACAAAATCTGGTTAATCCTTAAATCCTGGTTCAGATTAATACTGCTCCGTTCCGGCAAAGAAGAAATTGCTTTCTATTTCAGCATTTTCATCAGAATCAGAACCGTGAATAGCATTCGACTCCATTGATTTGGCATACAATTTCCGAATCGTACCTTCTTCTGCCTGAGCAGGGTTTGTTGCGCCAATTAGTTTACGGAAATCAGCTACGGCGTTTTCTTTTTCTAATATCATCGGAATAATCGCTCCCGACGACATGTAAGCGCGTAAGTCGTTATAAAAAGGGCGTTCCTGATGAACAGCATAGAATTGACCTGCTCGTTCGTTTGTAAGCAGCGTTTTTTTGATCGCTACAATACGAAAGCCCGCTTCTTCGATCAGTTTGATGATTGCTCCAGAGTGCCCATCTGCTACAGCATCGGGCTTAATCATGGTAAATGTGCGATTTGTTGCCATTATTAGGATAACAATGTCCAAATTTTATTTGGTTGCAAAGGTAAGCGGTTTTGATTTAGCACCATGCTATTTTATAACCATCTGATTAATAAATACCAACTGAGTCTGTCAGACTGACATTATTGCCTGAGCAGGTGCATCCCCTGCTTTCAGAAATTATTCGTACTTTTGACTTTCGATTACGGCGTTGCCGTTTGTTTATGCAGGATATTGAAGCGATTGGCGCAGCTATCGGACAACCGTCTGGCGGCCCCGCGCAAACCGTGTTAATTACCACTCATCAAAACCCCGATGCCGATGCCATGGGTTCATCGTTGGGGTTAGCTGGTTATCTTCGGAAAAAAGGCCATCGGGTTACAGTTGTTACACCGACCGAATATCCATTAAACCTGCACTGGATGGCAGGTAGTGATGAAGTGATTGCCTTCGATGAAAAGGTACGTACTACCGTAAATCAGCTTGTTGATGAAGCAGACATTATTTTCTGTCTTGATTTCTCAAGTCTCGACCGCATTCGCGATATGGCCCCTTTGGTACGTCAATCACGGGCGCGTAAAATACTGATCGACCATCATCTCGAACCCGAGTCGTTTGCCGATTCAGGCCTTTGGGACCCATCGGCAGCATCTACGACCGAACTCATCTTTCGGCTTATTGTAGAACTGGGCGATAAAGACCTGATTGATGTACCGATTGCTGAATGTCTCTATGCTGGTCTGATGACCGACACCGGTTCGTTTCGGCACTCCAATACAACCGGAAATGTGCATCGGATGGCAGCCGAACTTGTCGACTTAAAGATTGATGTCAGCACAATTCATCGACGTATTTTCGACAACGTAACACTCGATAAATTTCGGCTGTTGGGTTACGTACTGAACGAGAAATTGAAGGTATTGCCCAATTACAAGTTTGCTTACATTACACTAACCGACAACGAGTTAAAACGTTATCGCTCGAAAATGGGGGATACCGAAGGTATGGTTAATTATGCACTCGCTGTGGAAGGAGTTGTAATGGCAGCTATTCTTATCGACCGAATTGATGAAATTCGACTTTCGTTTCGTTCGATAGGCGATTTCTCAGTGCGTGATTTAGCCAGTAAACATTTCGAAGGCGGTGGTCATCGAAACGCTGCTGGTGGCCGTTCTAAATTGTCGCTGGCCGAAACTGAGCAAAGACTGCTAGACATAATTCCTCTTTATCAGCAACAGCTTCTGGAAACCATATAACTGTTCAACATTTCAAGAGTCAACGTTCGAATATGTACCGTTGAACTTGAAACCCAAGACCAAAAAATAACAAAACAACCAAGCAATTTCTCATGTCTCTTAAACATTTCGGGAAAGCCGCCCTGATTGTCGCTGTGGTAGCGGCCTGCGGTAAAAACCGCGTACAGGTGACGGACAACGGCCTGAAGTACCAAATTCACGAACAATCGGAAGGAACGCGCAAAGGTAAAGTTGGCGATATCCTTTCACTGCATCTTACGTTGCTGAATAATAAGGACTCCGTGCTACGTGATACGCACAAAGAAGGGGCTCCTTTCCAAATGCTACTCCAAGTACCACCTTTTAAAGGATCTTACGAAGAAGGGCTAACAATGCTTGGTAAAGGAGATAGTGCTACGTTCTACGTTAGCGCCGACTCGATCTTCACCAAGGCTATGCAACCACTACCTCCGGGTGTTCAGAAAGGCACTGATATCGCTATTGCAGTGAAAGTAGTGAATGTTCAGACAGAGGATGAGTACAAAAAAACGCAGGCGGCCGAATTTGACAAACAAAAAGGAATCGATACAAAAACAATCGAAACTTATGTTGCCAAAAACGGAATGGCTGGCGTAGCAAAGAAAACCGCTGGGGGCGTCTACTACGTAGTGAAACAACCAGGAGCAGGGCCTAATCCGAAACCGGGCGATGTAGTTTCTGTACATTATGCAGGTCGGCTGCTGAACGGAAAAGAGTTTGATAACTCTCGCACAAACCCACAAGCTGGTGGTAAGCCATTTCAGCTTCAATTGGGCATGGGCATGGTTATTCCGGGTTGGGAAGATGGCATTATGCAATTACATAAAGGCGAAAAAGCAACGCTTATTATTCCATCGACATTAGCTTACGGCCCACGCGGCAATCAGGCAATTCCACCAAATTCGGTGCTTTTGTTCGACATTGAAGTAATGGATATCCAGAAAGGGCAGGCCCCTCCTCCGGGTATGCAGGTACCAGGTCGTTAACTTAATTAGACCCGATTTTCGAAAGCCGTTTGCAGATTTAGCTGTAAACGGCTTTTTTTGTTCCCTATGGAACTTTGCTTTGCAACCAACAATCAACACAAACTCAACGAAGTTAGTGGTCAACTCGGCCAATCATTTATCCTTAAAACCCTAAGTGATATTGGCTGTACCGACGAACTGCCTGAAACGACAGGTACCATCCCCGGCAATTCCCGGCAGAAGGCGGATTACGTCTGGACACATTTCGGCGTATCCTGTTTTGCCGATGATTCTGGACTAGAAGTTGACGCATTGAATGGTGAACCTGGTGTTGATTCAGCTTTTTATTCGGGTAGTAGGGACGCGGCTCAGAATATCCAGAAACTACTGAAAAATCTTGAAGGCGTAACGAATCGAAAGGCGCAGTTCAGAACCGTTTTCACGCTCATTCTGCATGGCGTCGAGCACCAGTTCGAAGGTACTATTCCCGGCCAAATTCAACTGGAGCCGCGTGGCGAAGGCGGCTTTGGCTACGATCCTGTCTTTCTGCCCGATGGCTATGATCGTACATTTGCTGAAATGAGTAT
Source organism: Spirosoma daeguense (assembly GCF_054776875.1). Taxonomy (NCBI): domain Bacteria; kingdom Pseudomonadati; phylum Bacteroidota; class Cytophagia; order Cytophagales; family Cytophagaceae; genus Spirosoma; species Spirosoma daeguense. Next base: position 198,999 of record NZ_BAAHBF010000008.1, on the reverse strand, counting down.
AGAAGACAAAAATGGCATAAGTCATCGCTCGCGTGCGCTCGCGAAAATGATAGCCTATTTGCAACAGCAGGTACATTAATCTGCTACGTCATCAATCAAAAAGCCCGCATCTAATTCTTAGATACGGGCTTTTTGATTGATACTTAAATTGTATGACTAATAGAACTTAGCCCGGCGATCTTCTACGTTAGCAGCTTCTTTAATCGCTTCGTTTATGTAGAAACCAACCCGCGATGTATTATTCTGCTGAATTTGCGTTTTATACATAGTATAATCGCCAACTGCAGGAGCTTCAGTCAAGGCTTCGGTTTCCATGATCAAAACGCCACCTTCGCCAGCAAAAGGCTTCGAACGCTTACCGGGCTTCAGACCAAATGCTTTACCCAAAGCAACCGCATCAACACCAGCGCTACGTAGGAAACCTGTAGCCAGATTAATATCGTCGGCGGTTTCAACCAGTGCACCAGCACCATATTTCTGAGCGATACTTTCGAGCGTTCCGCTGGCGTTACCCAGTTTGGTAATGATTTGCTCACCTTTCAGTTCATTACGTACTTTCGCCGTTAACTCTGTCCGGAAATCATCTACCGTAACTTTATCTTCTTCCGTTTTCTTGGTCAGAACAGCAATTACGTATTGATCTCCTACGATAAACGGCTCCGATACGTCACCAATATCAGTTCCTTTATCGAAAGCCCAGCGAACAATCTGCCGAACTTCAGATCCTGCCAGTGCATTAATTTGATTAGCACTTTCTGGAAGACGGTCGGCTGTAGCAACAACCAGCGATTTATCTTCTTTTACTTTCGCATCAAACTCTTCTTTGGTACGTACTTCCGAAGCAAACTGGTCAGCTTTCCGAAGAGCGTCGTCGCGAGTGATCTGGCTTGGTGTGATTGTTTTACCAATCGCTGCAATCCGGTACAGTACGTTCGTTTTAGGCTGAGTTACCTTGATGATGTGATAACCGAATTCGGTTTCGATCAGACGAGGAATCAAGCCAGCCGACGTAGCACCAAAAACTGCCGTTTCAAATGGCTTAACCATCTGACCGTTGTTCTTAAAGTAACCCAGGTCGCCACCAACCGAACGTGAACCGTCGTCACTGTTCGTTTGAGCAAGAGCTTCAAAGCTGGCTCCACCCTGAATCTGTTTCAACAAACCTTCTGCACGACGTCTTGCATCTGCTTTTGCTGAATCAGCCAAACCTCTGGTTTGAATAAGAATGTGGCTGGCGCGGGCTGTGAAACTTGTATCTTTTTTGGTTCCGCCGTACTTATAAATGAAATAGGTGTTGTTTTCACGGAAAGGCCCGTAAATACCCCCCGGAGAGAAACTCCCAATCGAAGCACGCAGTTGTTCAGGCATTTCACCTGCCGTAATGTAAAGCGGTACGCGAACGTCGCTGTTTTGTTGAGCAAAAACCGAATCGTCTTTAGCGGCTCCCAAACCACGTGCCAACGATTTGATCTCGTTATAGAGCGTAGCACTGTCTTCTTTAGACGGAACAACCGAGAACGTAACGTACTGCATCGAGCGGCTATCAGAACCCTGATATTCGTCTTTATGCTTATTCAGGTAATCCTGAAGCTGCGAATCCGTAACCTTCACTGTAGTATCGTTGATGGTGTAATACGGAACAAACAGGAATTTTACGTTAGCTTTAGCGTTCTGAGCCTGATACTCTTTCTGTGCTTCTGCCGTTGTTGCATAAACTGACATACGCATCAAGCCTTCATATTTCTCACGCAGACGATCTGAGTTCAGATTCCGCTCGAAACTTGCCCAGGCAGCCTGTTGCTGAGGAGGCAGATTTTTAAGCCCTTTCAGATAGCTGATGATGGAGCTTTTATCGAAAACACCCGTTTGCGGATTTGTAAATGCCTGACGTACCGTAGGGCTAATGTTGCTACCCTGCACCATGTCGACCAATTCTTCAGGTGTTACTTTGAGGCCAAGCTTATCAAATTCGTTCTGATAGGCAATATCGAACAGTAACTGATTCCACGCTTGCTCACGAATCTGAGCCAGTTCCTGATCTCCAGGAGGACGACCCGACTGTTGTTCATACTGCGCCCGAAGCTCATCTACTTTTGCATTAAACTCTTGATAATCGATGGATTGGCCGTCAATTTTACCAACTTCCTGCTGATTTCCGCCGAACAGTAGACTGCGTCCTCCCAGCAAGTCTCCACCCACAATAAACAGAATTAGGCTGACAGCAATAATGCCAACGGCTAACCCTGAACGTTCTCTGATCTTATTAATGACAGACATTTCGCTTTTAACAGACAATTTAGCCCGCAAAATAACAATTTTCCCTCCTTGAATACAAGGACTTTGCCAACTGCGTTACGGGTTTTTTCCTAAAAAATGGTTAAGTTGATTTTTCTTACTCTCCTTATACTACGTACTAAATGCGTACAGGCAGCTTTTTTCACTGTTTCCAGCGCAAACTCCATACCAAAATGTCTGTTGGTGCTACGTTAAGTTTATTCGTATAAAATATAGACAACATACTCACTTAATGGCGACGAGTTCACTTGGTGGTGATATTGACTTCCCAATTTTGAGTTTTTATGCCCTGTAGATCATTAGAAATTTATAGCTGAAAATGCTACGTATCTAAACCAGAATCAGTCGAAAAAACAATTGCTTTCCGTTCTACTAATATGGTCAATAAGTTACATATCTGTAGAATTAACGCCACATTATTCCACAAAAAAGGCCGACTCAGGAGTCGGCCTTTTTTGTGGAATAATGTGGCGTTTACTTATTGTCTGAGTCTAATTTATCACCAGCTTTATCGAAAGCATCACCTATATTACGGCCGGCTTTTTTAAAGCCAGTTTTTATATCTTTCCAGGCATCAGCTGTTGCATTTTGAGCTTTATCGATATCATTGCCAAGCTCTTTGCGCTCGTCTTCGAGTTTAGCTAGTTGTTCTTTCGATTCAGCTTTTGCTTTAGCCCCTTCCTGTTTCATATCCGCCTTCATTTCAGCGATTTTAGCGTCGAGTTTATCCTTCTCGACCCTCATTTTCGCCACAGCCTTATCACGTTCTTCCTTAAAATCAGCAGCTACTTCGTTTGATTTAGCTTTAGCATCATCGCCCGCTTCATTCAAATCTTCTTTTGCTTCATTTACAGCATCTTTCGTATCGGCACTAATAGCATCGCCTGTTTTTTCAAGCGCATCTTCCGTACGCGATTCTTCTTTATGATCTGACCCACAGGCCTGAACCAGCGTTAGAGAAGCTACAAGCAATATTGTACCGGCTACTCCCTTAATTCGTTGCATAATTAATTGCGACTTTTTCATAAACGTTGTGTGTAGTTTGATTGTCACAAACCCCATTAACAAATGGTGTGCCAAAAAAATAGATACCGTTGAAAGGAGAACCAGTATGTAGGCTACTTTTTATTTCCACTTAATAGCACAACCAATGGGTTTGGTGATGGGCGTCTGAACGGGGCGGCCCGCCAGGAGGTTTGTTACGGCTTCATCAACGTAGCGCCGTTGAACATTAGCATTGTCTTGCGGATTATCGTCGACAGTGCCTACATATTCAAGTACAAAATGCCCTTCATGCTGATTCAGTACGTAGACTTGCGGTGTACGAGTGGCGCCAAACGTCCGGGTAACCTGTTGCGTATCATCAATTGTGTATGCAAAGGGATAGGCTTTCTCCTGAGCACGGGTTTTAATTTGCTCGAACGTATCATCTTCGTAGGCCGCTGGGTCGTTGGGCATGATAGCCAGCACCGGATAGCCTTGTGGGGCAAATTTACGATCCAGTGCAATGATTCGGTCTTCGTAAGCTTTAGCAAACGGGCAGTGATTACTGGTAAAGACAACAATTAGCCCTTTCTGCGTCTGATAATTGCTCAGTGAAACCTCGCGACTATCAAGACTTTTCAATTGAAAATTGGCAACTACATCGCCCAGATTATAGCCTTTAGCGAGTTGCGCATGAATTTCCTGCGGAATCATTCCTAATATCCACAGACATACTACAACCCGGCAAACAACCTTATTCATGGCAAACTTCTTTAGTAATCAATGTTTAGATACGTAACAACACAGAAAGATTAATTGTCACATCCCAATACGTCTGTTAGCCATAAACTTTGTGCGATTATAAAATTTTATGGCTAAAATTTGTTTACTAAACAGTGTTCAGTAAGTTTGCATCGTTTATTAATGTAAAGCATGGGAATTGTAGAGCGGAAAGAGCGGGAGCGGGAAGAAATGCGAAAATTGATTCTGGAAGGAGCCCAAACGCTTTTTCTGACGAATGGTTTCGACAAGGTTAGCATTCGCAACATCGCGGATGCAATTGAATATAGCCCCGCTACGATCTACCTCTATTTCAAGGACAAAAACGAGCTATTTTTTGCACTGCATCAGAAAGCGTTTTTAAAGTTGATTGAGGAGTTTGCTCCTATTGCGTCTATATCAGACCCAATGGATGCCTTGATCGAAATGGGACGTATTTACCTGCGGTTTGCCTTCGAAAATCCGGAGTTGTATGACCTGATGTTTATTATGACTGCACCTATCGAAACACTGGCTTGTCGGGAAGATGTTTGGGAAGATGGTCATCGGGCATTTGGCCTTGTTAAACAAGTGGTGCAGGCTTGTATTGATGCCGGTTCGATAAAACACCCAGATGCCGAACAGGCAGCACTACTTATCTGGAGCACCGTTCACGGGCTGGTAGCCTTACACCTTCGCAAACGAATGAGCATGTTTGAGACCGATGCACAAAAACTGGTCGACGACGTATTTGGGCTATTTATTACACTTATAAAACGAGGACTCTAAAAATTTTTTATCCGTTCACTAAACACTGTTCAGTAAATAACAATTGATCATGAAGCTTATTCACCGCTACATTCAGTACTTGGCGCTGCTTCTTCCGACGATTGCAGTAGCTCAGCCAACCCCTGTAGGACAATCGGCTATTCTGGAAGGCTATGTTCGGGAAGGACTGGCCAACAATCTGGCACTACGTCAGGAATCACTCGAAATCAGTCGCATAACTGAATCACTAAATCAGGCCCGCTCGTTATTCTATCCTCGTGTGGCTTTCAACCCAACGTATTCTGTAGCAGCGGGTGGACGACGGCTGGAATTTCCGGTGGGCGATATGCTGAATCCTGCCTACAAAGCACTCAATCAGCTCACAGGTTCTGAGCGTTTTCCCACCAATATAGAGAACGTGAACCAACTGCTGGCACCGAACAATTTTCACGATACCCGAGTAACGTTCCAATACGCAATTTTCAATACCGATATTCAGTATAACTTCCTTATTCAGAAACAATTACTTACAGCACAGGAAGCTCGTCGGCGAGTTATAGAGAATGAGTTGCGATACAACATAGCAACTGCTTATTACCAGTATCTGCAAACGCTCGATGCGATCCGTATTTTCGAAAATTCGCGTCACATTTTAACCGAACTGGCACGTCTAAACGAGAAACTGGTCAGCAACAACGTAGCAACCAAAGAAACCGTTACGTCGGCCCGTTACGAAGTCAGTAAAGTCGATCAGCAACTTGCCGTGGCGGAGAAAAATCGGGAAACCGCCCGAGCGTATTTTAACTTTTTGCTCAACCGCAATCTGACTAATGCTATTTCGGTCGACTCATCACTGACGAAAATTCTACCAGAGCCAAAAGAAAATCTTCCCGATTTGCAACAAACGGCGCTACGTAGCCGGCAGGAAGTAAGCCAGTTAAACGGCTCGCTTGATGCAGCCCGAACAGCGGTAAAACTGAATGAAGCCAACGCTAAAATCCCGAACGTCTACATAGGTGGTAGCACTGGTTTTCAAGGTTTTGGCTATACGTTTCGGAATCAGGCCTACGTAGTGGCTCAGTTGGGGCTGCAATGGGATTTGTTCAGAGGCTACGAAAAACGCTCGAAGATTCAGCAGGCCAAAATCCAGACCGAAGCGCTTCAAACCAAACTTACCGAAGTTCAACGCCAGATCGAACTACAGGTATTACAGACCTATTATGACCTTACGGCTGCCAACGAAAGTCTGGTGGCTACACAAAGCGGAATGCTCAATGCCGACCAGACATTTCGGGTCGTTGATAGCAAATACCGTAACGGCCAATCGCTTTTGATCGAGTACCTGCGCTATCAGAACGACCGGCAAACAGCACAGGTGCAACATTCACTCGCCCGAATGGACGTACTGCTCAAACGAGCCGCCCTCGACCGGGCCGTAGCCGTACAGTAACGTATCACGTTAATCGTTTCACCGCATTGATTCAAGCCATGATACCTGCTTTTATCAACACGATTATTTTATTGGCTATCAGCGCTATACATATTTTCTGGGCATTTGGCGGACGTTGGGGTTTATCGGCGGCATTGCCTCAGCAAAACGGCAAACGTGCGCTGAATCCGGGGCCAGTTGTTACGTTGTTTGTAGCCATTATTTTTGCCACGATGGCTGGATTTTATCAGTACAAAATCGGGCAATTTAATCAGCTTTTCTTCTGGGTACCCAACTGGTTAAGTCAATACGGATTGTGGATACTGGCGAGCGTTTTCATGCTACGTGCCATCGGAGATTTCCGCTACGTTGGTTTCTTCAAAAAAGTTAGAAAAAGCCAATTCGCGGAATTAGACACTACGTATTACTCACCCTTGTGTCTGCTGCTTTCAATAAACACTATTCTAGTCATTTATCTTCTGCCAAAACCATGAAGTTTCCATCCATTATACTCTCCCTCCTACTCGCCATAAGCATCTGGTCCTGTGGAACTAAAGCCGGTAATGATCAGGCGAAACAATCCACTGAAACGCCCGAAGAAACAGTTGTTCCGATTAAGTTAACGCCTGTTAGCACCGTAGTTCGTGCCGAACCCGTACTAGTTTCTGGACTGGTTTCATCGGCGAAGGAAGCGCGGCTTTCGTTCAAAATCGGTGGTATCATCAATCAGATGTATGTCGAAGAAGGACAAACCGTTCGTAAAGGCCAACTGTTGGCTACACTCGACTTAACCGAAATAAACGCACAGGTTAGTCAGGCGCAGCTCGCTCATGAAAAAGCCGGACGCGATTTAGGAAGAGTGAAAAGTCTTTACGCTGACACAGCCGCTACGCTCGAACAGCTTCAGAATGCGACAACAGGTCAGAATGTAGCCCAGCAAAACCTGACCATTGCCCAGTTTAACCGCAGCTACGCGCAAATTCGCGCAACCGTCGATGGTACCGTAACGCGCAAACTCACCAACACAGGTGAATTCATTTCGCCGGGCTCGTCGGTGTATTTGATTTCGTCGAATCGGCCCAGCGATTGGGTAGTACGTGTCGGTGTCTCGGACAAAGATTGGGCACGACTGCGAATCGGCAATCGGGCCAGTATTACACTCGATGCATATCCCGGCCAAACGTTTACAGGTTCCGTCAGCGAATTGGCACAGGCCGCCGATCCAGTGAACAAGCTTTATGAGGTAGAGGTACGTATTCAACCGGGTGGTGTAAAATTCGCACCGGGCTTATTCGCTAAAGTAACGCTCACGCCCGCCCAAAGCCGTTCGTATGCGCTGGTTCCTGTAGAAGCGATTGTTGAAGGAAATGGCAAAGATGGTTTCGTCTATGTACTGGCCGACGATCAGAAACACGTCCGCAAAACACCCGTACAAATCGGCTTTCTGGATAACGACAAAGTCCTGCTTACAAACGGGTTAAACGGTATCAAAGACGTGGTAACAGCCGGTTCAGCCTTTCTAACCGAAGAGTCGACAGTTGTGGTTAAGAATGAAAAATGAAGAGTGGACAATAATCTTATAGCAAAATGAATCTCTCTGAATTTTCGGTTAAAAACTGGCAGTTCATGCTGATATTATTTCTGGGCGTAGCGGCTCTGGGTATCAACTCACTGCTGAACATGCCTCGGGGCGAAGACCCTGAATTTACAGCACCTGAATTTGCCGTAGCGGTTGTTTATCCCGGCACCGACGCGCTCGATATGGAGAAACTGATTGTTGATCCAGCCGAGAAACGCTTTAACGAACTCGACAATATTAAACACGTCATTACCAGCGTCGATGATGGTGTGGCCGTGTTCCGCGTGTCGTATGAATACAGCGAAGATCCCGACGAAAAATATCAGGAAATCGTCCGTGAGGTAGGCGCACTACGTAACGAACTCCCGTCCGATATTTTCAAGATCGACATTCTGAAGTTTTCGCCATCGGATGTAAACATCGTGCAAGTAGCTTTACAGTCGGAGGTGGCTTCCGACAAAGAGTTGGGCGATCAGGCGGATGAATTGAAAAAACGGCTCGAAAAAATTACCAGCCTAAAAAATGTGCAGGATTGGGGTTATCCGGCCAACGTAGTGCGCGTGTCGCTCAACATCGACAAGATGGCGCAGGAAGGCATTCCGACCAATCGCGTTATTGGGGCATTACAAGCCGAAAACGCTACCATTCCGGGCGGAAGTATTCAGGCTGGTACCCGTAAATTCAACGTTAAAACAGCCGGCGACTACCAATCGCTCGACGATATTCGGAATACCATTGTTTCGAGCAACGGGCAGAAAATCATCCACCTGCGCGATATTGCCGACGTAGATTATAACCTCGAAGATGCAACACACATTACCCGACTCGATGGACACCGGGCCGTACTGGTAACTGCCAGCCAGAAAATGGGCGAAAACATCGATAAAGTTGGCCAGAAACTCAATCCGGTTATCGATGATTTTGCAAAAACATTGCCATCGCACATCAAACTGGTCAAAAATTTCGATCAGGCTGCCAGCGTTGGCAAACGACTTTCGCACTTCGCAACCGATTTTTTGATTGCTATTCTATTGGTATCGCTTACACTGTTACCGCTAGGTTTTCGGGCGGCTGTGGTGGTGATGATTTCGATACCGCTTTCGCTGGCGATTGGCCTGTCGTTACTCAACGCCTTTGGCTATAGCATTAACCAGTTGAGCATTGTCGGATTAATTGTGGCGCTGGGTATTCTGGTCGACGATAGTATCGTTGTGGTCGAAAACATTGAGCGCTACATTCGGGAGGGATATTCGAAAAAAGAGGCTGCCATCAAAGCGACCAGCCAGATTACGCTGGCGGTTATCGGCTGTACCATTACGTTGGTTCTGGCCTTCTTACCCCTCATGTTTTTACCCGAAGCATCGGGCGATTTCATCCGGTCGTTGCCGATGGCCGTTGTTACAACCGTGCTGGCGTCGTTGCTGGTATCGCTCACGATTGTGCCCTTTTTATCGAGCCGGATTCTGAAACAGGAGCATAATTCGGAAGGAAACATTTTCATGCGCGCGCTGAAAAAAGGCATTAGCGGCTCCTACAGTCGGTTGCTTAACGTAGCGATTGACCGTCCAGTTATTACGTTGCTGGTGGCGCTGGCCATTTTTGGCGGAGCCTTATCGTTGGCTGGCAAAGTCGGTTTTGGGCTGTTTCCGGCTTCGGAGAAACCCCAGTTTATGATTAATATCGAAACGCCAGAAGGTAGTAGCCTCACCGAAACCAACCGCGTAGCCCGTTACGTCGAAAGTCAACTCAAACGCGATACGTTGGTCTGGCATTTTACGACCAACGTAGGACGCGGTAATCCACGGATTTATTACAACATCATCCAACGTAACGAAGCCGCCAATTTCTCGCAGTTTTTTGTGCAGTTGAAAGACATAGTACCTGCCGAAAAACAGGTCATTATCGACAAATACCGTGAACGGTTTGCGCTCTACCCAAATGCCCGAATTGAAGTAAAAGACTTCGAACAGGGTCCAGCTCAGGAAGCTCCCGTTGCCATCCGGGTATTTGGCGAAAATCTCGATACGTTACGTAACGTAGCAGCCCGTGTTGAAACTATTCTCAAACAAACGCCGGGTACTATTTACGTCAACAATCCGCTGGCATATCGAAAAACGGACCTTCGAATTAAGATTAACAAAGAAAAAGCGGGTTTACTCGGCTTATCGATTGCCGACATTAACCGCACCATCCGGTTGGCTATCGCGGGGCTGAATGTCGGTACGTTTAAAGCGCCTAACGACGACACCGATTATACCATAAACGTAACGATACCGAAAGGTCGAAATACAGACCAATCGGCACTTAACAACCTGTATGTTAACACCGTAACGGGTGGAGCCGTACCATTACGTCAGGTAGCTGATCTGCAATTTGAGACCAGTACCAGCCAGATTCGCCACTACGATAAAGACCGATTTGCAACCGTAACGGCCTTCGTAAAAACGGGCCATCTGGTCGATAACGTGTATACGGATGTTCTTAAAAAGCTCGACGCGATGAAATTTCCTGCCGATTTTCACTACGTAGCAGCGGGCGAGCTGGAAAGTCGCGAGCAATCGTTCGGTGGGCTGGGAACGATTATTCTGATCACCGTTTTCGGATTTCTGGCCGTGCTGATTCTCGAATTTGGCACCATTAAAAGCACGCTGATTGTGCTATCAGTAATTCCCTTGGGTATTATTGGGGCCATTATTGCACTCTTACTGACTGGAAATCCGTTCTCGTTTGTGGCCGTTATCGGTCTGATCGCCCTGATTGGTATTGAGGTAAAAAACTCTATTCTACTGGTCGATTTTACCAATCAGTTACGCGCACAGGGAATTCCATTGGTAGAGGCTATCAAAGAAGCAGGTGAGGTACGTTTTGTGCCCATTGTACTAACGTCGTTAACGGCTATTGGCGGATTGATGCCGCTGGCTTTCGAAGGAAATCCGCTTTATTCGCCATTGGCTTGGGTGCTTATTGGCGGACTGATTTCCAGCACGTTGCTATCGAGAATTGTTACGCCGGTTTTGTATCGGCTGTTACCGCCCAAAGTAGACGTAATACAATCCGTTGAAACGAAAGAGCTAGAACTAGCCTAATCTCCATCCCGAAAACGTACTGTTTTCGGGATGTTTTTTTAGTAGCTTATTGTACCAAAATTTTACTCACCTTTAGCTGCCCGTTTATGCGAACAACCAGCAGATAAAAACCGGGCAATAAAGGCTGATCGGGTATAAAATCGGCTTCTCCCTGTTGGTATTCCAAACGACCGTTTATGGGTTGACCAGTAAGTGTAAGCAATTGTATCGTAGCATTACTGACATTCCAAACGCGCAGATGAATCTGGCCGATACTGGCAGGGTTGGGATAAACGGCAACGACCGGTGCAGTCTCGTCAATAATTGCGGAAACAGGTTTGTAAACGTGCGATGTTCCGTTTATATCAATCTGTTTCAGACGGTAATAATTTGCCCCAATTACAGGATTAAGATCGGTTAAACCATAGTCGTGCCGTTTATCAGTTGTCCCGTTTGCCCTTACCTCGCCCACTGTGACGTATTCGTTCAGGTCGCGGCTTCGCTCAATTACAAACGTTTCGGCGTCCTGCTCCGACGTAGTACTCCAGGCTAGCTGCACCCGATCACCTTCGGGTTTGGCGGAGAAATCAAGTAACGTAACAGGTAATGTGCCGCTAATATCCCGCATTAGGATATTGCCAATTTGCATAACGCCAACGCCATCGTTCAGTCTGAATTTGAAATTACTAATCGTCTGGTCGGGCGATAATACGGCCTGATCATTAGCAAATTTTGTTCCGCCAATCCATAGGTCATACGTATCGTTGGGCAAGGTTTCCATCGAACCCGTAGGTGATACGTAGTTGAGCGGACCGCCTGTATTGTTCATGGCGAACGTAATGGTTTGCCGACCCGAAAACGAGGCACTGGTAGCTCCTCCCCCGCCACTTGGCACCGTACGTACCTGAAATTGACCAGAGCCCGACGATGCCAACGCAATAGCAAACCGAGCATACGTATTACCATTGCTCGGATTAGTCGGGCCAGCATCAAATCCGCTTCCAACGTAAAAAATAACGGCATTGGTACCCGTTACCGACGGGTCGCTCGAAATCGCTTCGAAGCTAAACTGAACGTGTAGCGACGTAGGCGACCCTGAAAAATTGCTTGAACGAGAAATATAGCCCGTTCCGCTATCGGTAGGTCTTGAGAACTGAACGGCATTATTGGTAATGGTAGCACTCAGCCCCGACAGTCCATTTACCTGACCATTGTTAGGCGTGGTGCTCACATATGATGCAGGGGCTCCCCCAGCCGAAAAATTCTGCTCGAAATACGTGGTTTGCCCTTCTGTTTTAAACGCTATTCCCAGAAAAAGCAGCACGCAACTTGTATAAACTTTTTTCATAAAATAGTGTCTTTATAATACCATAGGCATTATGACAGTAATTCATAAAAAAAGTATCAAGTAACTCAGTAAATAAATTCGCCTACTTCACTTTTGATCGTCACTTGCTTACCGGCATGGGTTTCCACACGGCCAATAATCTGAGCGTCAATGTTAAACGATTTCGCTACGTCGATAACCTGTTGTGCTACGTTCTCGGGGAGATACACTTCAAGGCGGTGACCCATATTAAAAACTTTATACATCTCCTGCCAATCAGTAACGCTCTCCTGCTGAATCAGCTTAAACAAAGGAGGAATTGGAAAGAGGTTATCTTTAATAACATGCAGATTATCAATAAAATGCAGCACTTTCGTCTGCGCTCCTCCCGAACAGTGAACCATGCCGTGAATCTGCGAACGGAGTTCATTTAGCAGCACTTTTACAACCGGCGCGTAGGTGCGGGTGGGCGATAGAATTAACTGCCCAACATTTACATGGAGTTCAGGTGATACGCTATCTGTCAGCGTTTTAGAACCGCTATAAATCAGATCTCGGTTAATGGCAGGATCGAAACTTTCGGGGTACGTATCGGCCAGATAGCTCGCCAGTACGTCATGCCGGGCCGAGGTCAGGCCGTTGCTTCCCATACCACCGTTATAGGTCGTTTCGTAGGTTGCCTGTCCAAACGAAGCCAGTCCAACCACTACGTCTCCCGCCTGAATACGGTCGTTACTAATGACCTGATCGCGTCGCATACGGGCAATTACGGTACTATCGACAATGATCGTTCGAACCAGATCGCCAACGTCGGCAGTTTCGCCCCCAGTGCTGTAAATTTCAACACCGTGATCCCGAAGCATCTGCAAAACGTCTTCTGTACCACTGATGATTTCCGAAATCACTTCGCCCGGAATCAGATTTTTGTTACGTCCGATAGTCGACGATAATAACATTGGCCCCGTTGAGCCCACGCAAATCAAATCGTCGGTATTCATCACTACAGCATCCTGCGCAATACCGCGCCATACACTCAGATCGCCGGTTTCGCGCCAATACAGATACGCCAGCGACGATTTTGTACCGGCTCCATCGGCGTGCATAATCGTACAGAAATCAGGGTCGCCCGCTAACGTATCAGGCACAATTTTGCAAAAGGCTTTCGGAAACAGCCCTTTATCGAGTTGGGCAATGGCGTTGTGAACGTCTTCTTTACTGGCGGATACTCCGCGCTGCGCATAACGGTCCATTCAGAAATGAATAATGGATAATGAGGAATGAATACTGCGCAAAGGTACGCACGTTCCCTGAGTCATTATTCATTCTACATTATCCATTATTCATTGTTAATAAACAATTCCGGCTTCGGCCCGAACAGCATCCAGCAATTCCATCAGGTTCAAACTATCGTCCAGCGACCAGAGTGGACTTTCTGTTTTACCGTCTGCCAGGCATTGCATAACGTGCTGAATTTCGAAATCATACCCAAACGTCGAACGCTCAAAATGGCTGATTACAGGTTCTTCATTCTCGCGCTGTAACGTAACGGATTTGCTTTCGTGGAACCGATTGTGAATTCGAATTTGGCCCGATTCGCCCTGTATTAATCCAACACAATCTGTAGCCGCTAACAACGTACTGTCCAGCAATGCCAGTTGCCCATCGGCATAGGTCAACACCATACCGCATTGCTCGTCGATATCGGTGCTGCCGAACGTAGCAGATGCTTTGATAGTTGTTGGTTTTCCCAGAAACAGATAGGCTAAAAAAAGCGGATAAATGCCAATATCGAGCAACGAACCTCCACCCAATTCTTTATTAAAAAGTCGTTTTTCGGGCAGAAACGGGGCTTTAAATCCAAAATCAGCTTTTATCGACACTACTTTGCCAATACGTCCCGATTCTGCTAGTTGCAGGGCATATTGAATACTGGGCATAAACCGACTCCAGAGCGCTTCCATCAGGAAAATAGACTTCGCCCGCGACGTATCGACCATTTCCCGAACCTGCTGACTATTCATGGCGAACGGTTTTTCACCCAATACAGCGACTCCGCCATTGAGCAACATCAGTACGTGTTCGTGGTGTTTTACGTGCGGTGTTGCTACGTACACTACGTCTAAATCGGGCAGTGTCAGCAAAGCGGCATAGTTGCCAAACGCGTGTGGCACACCGTACTGGCTTGCAAATTCATCCGCACGCTGCTGATCCGACGAAGCAACGGCATACAGTTGCGCATCTGGCACTGTCAGCAAATCCTGCGCAAATTTATGGGCAATTCGCCCCGGCCCGAGTATTCCCCAGCGAGTCATAAGAGAGATAGAGTTAAGCTAAATTGACTAAAACCTGTTTGGATGCACGGGTAAAATAGAACATGGTCTGAGCCGCCCCATTGATCTAAGTTCAACCAAACCGGAAATCTACTCTCAACTCAAAACTTCTGTGTCTGTTGCTACGTAGCGTTTTGCGATTGATGCAATAAAACCAATGATCGGATTGATCAATTACGTAACGTATCTTTTTTAGCTTTCCCAATGGGCACGGATATACCAAACGAACGTGGGTCACTGGGTGGAAGCGTTTTTCTTTTTTTGCCGTCTTCCAACGGTGGAGGTGTAGTAGCTGGCATTTGCGCATTCATTCCCGGCCCTGATGTGGGGGTATCGATGCCCGGAATAAATACCTGTTTTTGAGTAGGTTGCTGTAAGGTTTTAGACGAATCGGCCTGGCCGAAACAAACCGAACCGTATAAAAAAGCGGCAGAACAAAGAAGAACCAGACGCATAGGAAAAGATAGTTTGTTGAGTAAATAGCCATCTGTTACGTAACAGACAATCTATAACTGATTAACTACTTTCCCTGCGAACAGTTTGTCAAAACCTACGTGTGGACTGATTCTCGACTCTACGTCCCAGAAACACGTAGCGGTTTGTTGAATACTGATGTTAGTATTCAACAAACCGCTACGTATGCATCGAATAATCAGGAGTTATTTACAGCCTGTTTACTGTTTTATAATTTTCACAAGTTGCCGCTGGAATGGCGTCTTGGCTTCCAGTAGATAAACCCCTGCCGTCGAACCCAGACGAATCCAGTGTGTAGTAGTTGCTTCGGTTTCTGAAATCAACTGCTCATTTACCAGCTTACCTTGCTCGTTATACAAACGAATTGATACAGCTTGTTCATTTGCCCCTTCTATACGAACACCAACCTGATCACCTTCGACGGGATTTCCCAGCACTACCACACGTAACGAGGAGGACTTCTCCGAAACAGCCTGACGACCTGACGTAGTACAACCCGCCAACCAGTTATACGCGTAACTCGCTGATGCTCCCCCCTGCTGTGCCCGCAACTGAAGCGTCGCGTTGTCCGTGTACAACTCCAGCGTGTACGGACCACCCGCTGTCGTTGGTAACAACTCATTCACCACCGAAAAACTCACCGGACTACCATCCAATCCACTGTACTGTGGACTAAACTGGATACGTCTCCGATTCCCACTCAACGACTCACAATTCACCAGCGTCACACCCGTGATCCCAAAACCGGTAGGCGTCGGCGGAACAACTACCGTGCTGCTGGCCGGACTCACACTCAACACAAAACTCGTGCTCACACTCAGTCCCTGAGGATCGGTCGCCGTCACCGTGATCGTGCTCACACCACTCATACTGGGCACACCACCGATCTGAGCCGGTGGAGAGAAACTGAGTCCCGCCGGTAAGCCACCTACGGTCAATACCAGACTGTGGGGCGTCTCATTATCGGTAAACGTCGTCTGCGGAATGCTATAGCCGAAGCCCTCACCCACTTTGGCCGTCTGGTTACTCAACGGCTGATTCACACGAGGAGCCGTGTTGGGTTGTGGACTCTGACAAGTCGCCAGCCAGTTGTAGGTAAAACTCGCTTCACCCGCACTACCCGGTTGTGTCGCCTTCAACACAATCGTCGGGTTATCGTTGTAAAGCTGCAAACTGTACGGACCACCCGCCGTAGTCGGGAATAGCTCATTGACCACCCAGAAACTCACCGCCTGACCAGTCAACCCGCTGTATTGCGGCTGGAAACTAATCGCATACCGATTCGCCGAAATCTGGTTGCAGTAAATGGGTGTCACTCCCGTGATGGCAAACGGTGCACTCACACTCCCCGAAACCGGATTCACCGTTAGCACAAAGCTTGTGGAGGCCGACAAACCTCCCGCATCAACCGCTGTCAACGTAATGGTTGAGGTGCCCGTCACCGAAGGCGTGCCCGAAATCTGACCTCCCACCAACTGCAATCCGGCTGGCAAGCCACCCGCCGTCAAGGTGAGGGCATTGGGCGTCTGAGCATCGGTGAAGGTGTTGCTCACATTCAACCCAAACGGTTGGCCCTGCGTGGCTACCTGAGCCGAAATCGGACTCACCACCGTGGGCGGGGTGTTACTGGCGTTGGCCTCCACCACCGTCAGCACGAACTGCGTACTCACACGCAAACCGCCCGGATCAGTGGCCGTCACCGTCACACTACTCACCCCGGCCACACTGGGCACCCCGCCAATCTGACTCGGCGGCAGAAAGCTCAACCCAGCCGGCAAGCCACTCACGGTGAGGACCAGACTTTGGGGCGTTTCGTTATCGGTAAAGCTCAGTTGGGGCAGGCTATAGCCGAAGCCTTCACCTACCCGAGCTAGTTGATCGCTCAGGGGCTGATTCACCCGGGGGGGCGTATTGGGTTGCGAACTGGTACAGTTGGCCAGCCAGTTATAGCTAAAGCGCGCTTCCCCCGCCGTGCCCGCCTGCTGAGCCGTCAGCACAATCACCGGATTATCGGTGTAGAGCTGCAGGCTGTAGGGGCCAGCCGCCGTGGTAGGGAACAACTCGTTGACCACCGAGAAGCTGATGGGTTGCCCGTTGGTGCCGCTGTACTGGGGCGTGAAGGTAATCACGTAGCGGTTGGCGGCAATCTGCTGACAGTTCTGGCTGCTGACACCCGTAATGGTGAACGAACCGGCGGGGGTAGTGGTCGGACTGACCACCACCGATGCGGTGGCCGAGCAGCCGTTGCCCGCGATGCCCGTCACCGAGTAGAGTCCGGGCGCGGTGACGGTAATGGCCGCTGAGTTCTCGCCGGTGTTCCAGGTGTAGGCACTGGCACCGGTTGCCGTCAGGGTGGTACTCTGTCCGGGAGCAATGGTCAGGGATGGATTGGCCGAGATGCTGACGGTGGGCAGAGTACTATTCTGGAAGACTTGTGCCGAAGCGATGGCCGTACAGCCATTCCCACTCGTCACCGTCACTGAATAGGTTCCCGACGTGCTCACACTACGGATGGGGTTGGTGCTGTTGTCATTCCAACGGTAACTCACCCCACCACTCGCCGTTAATGTAGCACTCGGAGCCGAGCAGGTTAACGTAGCACTCGACGGACTGATACTGGCCGTGGGTAGATTACTGTCCTGACTCACTTGCGCCGAGGCCACCGCTGTACAACCATTCCCACTCGTCACCGTCACTGAATACGTGCCCGAGGTGCTCACACTACGGATGGGATTGGTGCTGTTGTCATCCCAACGATATGAATTACCTCCACTCGCCGTCAACGTCGCATTGGGACTGGCGCAGGTCAACGTAGCACTCGACGGACTGATGCTGGCCGTGGGCAGATTACTATCCTGACTCACACTCGCACTGGCCACCGCTGTACAACCATTCGAAGCCGTCACCGTTACCGAATAGGTGCCCGAGGTGCTCACACTACGGATGGGATTGGTGCTGTTGTCATCCCAACGATATGAATTACCTCCACTCGCCGTCAACGTCACACTCGGATTGGCACAAGTCAACGTAGCAGAGCTGGGACTGACGCTGGCCGTGGGCAGATTACTATCCTGACTCACACTCGCACTGGCCACCGCTGTACAACCATTCGAAGCCGTCACCGTTACCGAATACGTGCCCGACGTACTCACACTACGGATCGGATTAGTGCTGTTGTCATTCCAACGGTAACTCACCCCACCACTCGCCGTCAACGTCACACTCGGATTGGTACAAGTCAACGTAGCAGAGCTGGGACTGATGCTGGCCGTGGGTAGATTACTATCCTGACTCACACTCGCACTGGCTACCGCCGTGCAACCGTTGCCACTCGTCACCGTCACCGAATACGTGCCCGACGTACTTACGCTACGGATGGGGTTGGTGCTGTTGTCATTCCAACGATATGAATTACCTCCACTCGCCGTCAACGTAGCATTGGGACTGGCGCAGGTCAACGTAGCACTCGACGGACTGATGCTGGCCGTGGGCAGATTACTATCCTGACTCACACTCGCACTGGCCACCGCTGTACAACCATTCGAAGCCGTCACCGTTACCGAATAGGTGCCCGAGGTGCTCACACTACGGATGGGATTGGTGCTGTTGTCATCCCAACGATATGAATTACCTCCACTCGCCGTCAACGTCACACTCGGATTGGCACAAGTCAACGTAGCAGAGCTGGGACTGACGCTGGCCGTGGGTAGATTACTATCCTGACTCACACTCGCACTGGCCACCGCTGTACAACCATTCGAAGCCGTCACCGTTACCGAATACGTGCCCGACGTACTCACACTACGGATCGGATTAGTGCTGTTGTCATTCCAACGGTAACTCACCCCACCACTCGCCGTTAATGTAGCACTCGGAGCCGAGCAGGTTAACGTAGCACTCGACGGACTGATACTGGCCGTGGGTAGATTACTGTCCTGACTCACTTGCGCCGAGGCCACCGCTGTACAACCATTCCCACTCGTCACCGTCACTGAATACGTGCCCGAGGTGCTCACACTACGGATGGGATTGGTGCTGTTGTCATCCCAACGATATGAATTACCTCCACTCGCCGTCAACGTCGCACTCGGATTGGTACAAGTCAACGTAGCAGAGCTGGGACTGATGCTGGCCGTGGGTAGATTACTATCCTGACTCACACTCGCACTGGCTACCGCCGTGCAACCGTTGCCACTCGTCACCGTCACCGAATACGTGCCCGACGTACTTACGCTACGGATGGGGTTGGTGCTGTTGTCATCCCAACGGTAACTCACCCCACCACTCGCCGTCAACGTCACACTCGGATTGGCACAAGTCAACGTAGCAGAGCTGGGACTGACGCTGGCCGTGGGTAGATTACTATCCTGACTCACACTCGCACTGGCCACCGCCGTGCAACCGTTGCCACTCGTCACCGTCACCGAATACGTGCCCGACGTACTTACGCTACGGATGGGGTTGGTGCTGTTGTCATCCCAACGGTAACTCACCCCACCACTCGCCGTCAACGTCACACTCGGATTGGTACAAGTCAACGTAGCAGAGCTGGGACTGATGCTGGCCGTGGGTAGATTACTATCCTGACTCACACTCGCACTGGCTACCGCCGTGCAACCGTTGCCACTCGTCACCGTCACCGAATACGTGCCCGACGTACTTACGCTACGGATGGGGTTGGTGCTGTTGTCATCCCAACGGTAACTCACCCCACCACTCGCCGTCAACGTCACACTCGGATTGGCACAAGTCAACGTAGCAGAGCTGGGACTGACGCTGGCCGTGGGTAGATTACTATCCTGACTCACACTCGCACTGGCCACCGCTGTACAACCATTCGAAGCCGTCACCGTTACCGAATACGTGCCCGAGGTGCTCACACTACGGATGGGATTGGTGCTGTTGTCATCCCAACGATATGAATTACCTCCACTCGCCGTCAACGTCGCACTCGGATTGGTACAAGTCAACGTAGCAGAGCTTGGGCTAATGCTCGCTGTGGGTAGATTGTTATCTTGAGTTACCGTGGTGCTGGTAGTGCTCACACAGCCACTGGCATTAGCCGCCCTCACCCAATACGTACCCGGCGTGTTTACGGTGCGCGTGTTACCGGTGCCTGTTAAGATGGTCCCGGTGCCATTGGCAAAGGTGTAGGAGTCGCCACCCGATGCCGTCAGGGTTACCGTCGTCAGCGAACAACTCAACGGGCCGTTGTTGGTTAACCCCGTCGTGGGCAAACTAGTGACTGTTACGTTGAGGGTCGCCGTAGACGATTGGTCATTATTATTAACAATCAACGTAAAGCTCTGACTGCCACTGCCTGATGCCACCAGACGCTCATTAAAATTGATGGCTGATGATGCCCCCGTCGTCGTACTCGCCCCATTAGTAATGGTATAAGTATAAGTACCCGTTACGTTGCCAATAGTAGCCGTGAACGTAATGGGACTATCCACACACACCGCATTCGCCAACGTAGCGAAGCCCGTAATACCCGGCGGTGGCAGGAAGTTAATCGTCAATACACTCGAAGCCAGATTACCGTTACCCGCCACATCCTGAGCGACGCTCACCCCCACACTCACCGAAACCGGGCCGCTCATGGCGGGAATCACATTGGCCGTGTAAACCGAGCCCGAACCGCTAAATCCGCTCAACGTCCCATTGCTGACACTGACCTCTCCCTCCAGAAAGTCCAGCACCGATTCCGAGAAGGTAATGGTCACTGGAATAGGGCTGGTGCTAGTGGGGTTGGTCGATGAACTAGTGATGCTCACCGTCGGATTGACCGTATCAATGGTAAACGTGTTGGTGTTGCTGTCGACACTGGTGTTGCCCGCGGCATCAGTTGCCCGAGCCCGAACCGTGTGCGAGCCC
>NZ_BAAHBF010000008.1:0-178012 GCF_054776875.1 Spirosoma daeguense | reverse complement strand
TTATCGTTGGTAGTCGAGCCATTGGCCGGCGTGACCACCACCGGAGCCGGGGGCGGGGTCGTATCAACGATAAACGTGTTGGTGTTGCTGTCGACACTGGTGTTGCCCGCGGCATCAGTTGCCCGAGCCCGAACCGTGTGCGAGCCCCCCGCTAAAGCCGTTGGCTGAGTGAACGTCCAGTTGCCCGAAGCATTCACGGTGGCATTGCCCACCGAGGTGCCATCCACCAACACGCTCACCGTGCTGTTGGCTTCCGCCGTCCCGCTGTAGGTCGGCGTATTATCGTTGGTAGTCGAGCCATTGGCCGGCGTGACCACCACCGGAGCCGGGGGCGGGGTCGTATCAACGATAAACGTATTGGTGTTGCTGATGGGACTGTCCAGCCCATTGAGCCGGGCAACGGCCGAGACCGTATACGTGTTATCCGCCAGCGAAGTCGGTTGGGTAAACGTCCAGTTCCCCGAGCCATTCACGGTCGTGGGGCCATAAGGCGTTCCGCTGACGGTCACCGTCACGCTACTGTTGGGAACGGCGGTGCCGGTGTAGGTCGGCGTGTTGTCGTTGGTTCGCGACCCATTGGCCGGCGTGGTCACGATCGGGGCAGCAGGCGCCGAAGCCGTGGTAAATGTTTGTAGGTTACCATAACTGGTACCGGCTCCGTTGATGGCATAGGCCCGTACCGAATAGCTCGTGCCCGCCGACAGGTTGCTTACCGATTGGGAGAAGGGACCCGTTCCAGCCCCCATCTGTACTTTGGTGTTGCTGGTGGTGGGGGTGCCACTACCGCTCAGATAGACGACGCCCCGTTCAGTGACAGGCGTTCCCCCATCGGCAGTGATGGTACCACCCAGCGTAGCGCTGGTGCCCAGCACCGCAGCGGGAGCGGTTGTGGTGATGGTAGCCGTTGTCGAAATCTGTAGACTATACGTAGCACTCACGCCCGAACAGTTATTGACATCGGTGGCCCGAACGGTAATCGGAAAAGAGCCGCCTTCGGTTGGCGTGCCCTGCAGCCCCCCCCCTGCGGTTAGATTCAAGCCGTTTGGCAGCGTGCCACTGGCCAATGAGAACGTCCGGGGCGTACCCCCACCGCTGGCCGTGAAGGTCTGATTAAAGGCTGTTCCTGTCGTGCCAGTGCTGGTGGGCGGATTGGCGACGCTAATCGTACTGACGGTCAACGTAGCGGCATTGGAATTGTCGGTACCACCACCGTTGGTGGCTACACAACGGTATTGATAGCCGTTAAGGCCTGCTACGTTGCTGATGGTTAAGGTGGTTGTGGTCACGCCCGAGTAGGGAGCCGTGTTAGTCAGATTGGTAAAGCTACTGCCCGTGTTGACCTGCCATTGATACGTTGGTGAGCCTGATGCGGATGCGGTGAACGTAGTGCCACTGCCCGTACAAACCGTTTTTGTTGTTGGATCAGTCGTAAAATTGGGCGGTGCTACGTAGGTATAGGTGAACGGAACGATATACGTACAACCGCCAACCGACGGCGTTATTCTGGCATACAGTGTTTGGGAGCCTGGTAATAAGCCTGAAGGTGTAAAGGTATTGCTGGTCTGGTTATACGAACCTGCCGAAGCAGTACCCGCCGAATTCGTATAGATACCGTTCACAGTTCCTTGATAGGTTCCTTGATAGGTAAAGATCGTGGTGTTAGTTTCATTATCATTCACGATGACAGAGCCAGTGTTGCTCGTTATCGTCCCCGACAAAGTACCATATTGCAGGACACCATTATTACTGTTGGTAAAGGTTCCACCATTATTGATATTGATATTGCCATACACATAGCCAGCATTGGTAAATTGAGCAATATCGGTAACACGTAAATTATTGGAAACTACGATAAACTGACCACAAGCATAGTTATTGATTATAGCAGAAGATCGAGTCCCTCCAACAGGCCCACCCATTTCAACCGCACTCCCAAAAGACGAGTTTATACGAATAATACCATAATTTTCTACAAGTGAGTGGTCGTCGCCGGGGCCGAAGTAACCAGCAACAGGACCACCACCAGCGGCTTCTATAGCAAGGGTGCCACGGTTGATCAGGGTTGAGTTTATATTCAGATCAATATATCGATATACGCTTCCATCTCCCCTCACATTGAGGGTACCTCCTGCGTTTATAGTCAGTGTTTTTTGAAGTATAAGTATACTAGTAACAGTGGCAGTTGTTCCAGTTGCAATAACAGGGTTTCCAGTACCATCTCGAATAAAAACATTGTCGGATGAGGTGGGTACACCCACGGGATTCCAGTTGTTAGCAGTGTTCCAATCAGTATTCGTGTTGCCAGTCCAGAATTTGCTAACGGCAAAGAGGTTGTGTGAGTTATATAAACTCAGCAACAGAAAGAAAAGGTAAACGTATCGTTTCATAAAAAGAGGTAGTAAGAGAATATAAAAGTCATGCTTAGTAGAATCAGGCCAGAGCCGCCTGAACATAGTCCGCAGGCAGCGACAACCGATGAATAAGTCTTCGGATCGACACCCACCGACGACGCGACACCCGTAAAATCTCTCCCGAGCGTAGATGAATCAAGCCACCCTTGTCGGCGTAGGTTGGCTGCATCCGATCAATGTAGCCCACGTTCACCAGACAGTTGCGGTGCACCCGAACAAAGGAGTCCTCCGTAAGCTGGGGTTCATAATATTTTAAGGTACGGGGCATCAGCAGCCGCTGACCGTCTTTCCAGTGCAGCCAGCAATAATTACCCGTTGCTTGCAGATACATCAGGTCGGCAATGGGAAGGGTAATTTTGCCCATTTTGCGGATATGCACGTTGAGTACAGGAGCGGGTAGATTGAGCAATTGATTCATAACGGACAGGATGAAAAAAGAGGAAAGGTTGACCAGCTAAATTGGCGCAAATACGGTACATGAAATCAACTGCTAAGTACCACTTCTGCACACTTACGCGCTAACACTCTCGTCGCATTCTTTAACACTCTCGTCGCATTTCACAAAAAAAGACCCGGTTTTCGGGTCTTTTTTTGGCATAAACTGAAGAAACGATTCTTTTTTAAGAGAGACTTGACGAAGCCCGCCCATAAGCCGAAGGCAATACGCCATATCGTTCCTGAAAGGTTTTCGAGAAGTACGACAGGCTATCGAAACCCACCGCATACGCAATCTGTGTTACGTTCTGTTCGCCTTCGGTAAGGAGTTGAGCCGCCTTCGCCAGTCGTATATCCCGGATGAAATTTGTCGGCGACATATCGAGCAGGGTTTTCAGTTTTCGGTGCAGTTGCGAGCGACTCAGGTTCACGGCTTCGGCCAACCCTTCAACGGTAAATGTGGATTCGCTTAGCCGTTCATGCACAATTCTGGTCAGCCTGTCGATAAATAGTTGTTCACTGGTCAGTATAGCCAGTGCGGGAGTAGTCTCCAGCGTAACGTCTGCTACGTCGGGCCGTCGACCAAACCAACTGTAGAGTCGCTTACGTTGCTGGAGCAGGTTTCGAACCCGGCTCAGTAGCTCCGCCCGGTTGAATGGCTTGGTCAGGTAATCGTCGGCGCCTAGTCCAAAGCCTTCGATGCGATCTTCGGTAGTAGCTTTAGCGGTCAGCATCACCACCGGAATATGGCTGGTAGCAGACTGATTTTTCAGCATCCGACAAAAATCGAAACCACTGAGCCGGGGCATCATGAGATCGCAGATCACTACGTTTGGCAACAGCGAGGTTGCTTTCTCTAGCCCATCCTGCCCGTCGATAGCCTCAACAATCTGATAATCGGCCTCGAAAATACTACGTACATAAGCGCGGATGTCGGCATTATCGTCGATAATCAGCAGCATATCGTCCGATGCTACGTCGGCTGGCTGCAATTCAGCATGTTGCCGTTCCTGATTCGTATTGATACCAACCAACTGCTCTGGTTTTTCTTGCCGCGCCAGGTCGTTATCCGTTGACATTGCTACGTCGGGCAAGCCAACGACTGGCATAAGAGGCAACGAAACCGTAAACGTAGTACCCAAACCTTCCTGACTCGTTACGTCGATGGTTCCGCCCAGCACTCGGACCAATTCGTGTACAAGCGCCAATCCGATACCCGTACCTTCGTAAGCCCGATTCATCTGCCCATCGGCTGTAGTGTCGGACCGCTGATAAAACCGCTCGAAAATATGGGCAAGATCCGTTTCCGAAATACCAATCCCCGTATCCTGAACCGTCACCAAAACCTGATGTTCGTTCAGATACCGAATCGTCATTCGGACGTCGTTGCCTTCGGGAGTAAACTTGAAAGCATTCGACAGCAGGTTGGTGATAATTTTCTCCAGTTTATCACGGTCATATAACGTCCACCAACCCGTTTCCAACTGGTCGAACGTGAAGTTGATACGTCGGCTTTGCGCCAGCGAGCTAAACGAACTCGCCAGTGTTCGGAAAAATACCGCAATATCGCCAGGTTCAGATTCGGCTTTAAGTTGCCCAGCTTCCAATTTGCTGAGATCGAGTAACTGATTGATCAGAGTGAGCAGCCGTTTACCGTTACGTTCCATCAGTGTCAGTACGTTTTCGGTCGGGTATCGTTCTTTCAGCTCAGCTATTGGGGCCAAAATCAGTGTAAGTGGGGTTCGAAATTCGTGGGAGATGTTGGTAAAAAATTGCGTTTTAAGCACATCCAACTCCTGAAGCTTATCGACTTCTACTTTTTCCTGCATCAGCGCATTGGCTGCCGTAACCCGTTCTTTAATATACGACTGCACGATACGCCCCAGGACCAGCGACATCAACACCATTTCGAGCGCCAGCGCTAGTAACGCCAGATGACTAATGGCCGGATGATAGGCAATTATTGCCAACGATTGCAACTGATAGAGCGAAAACGGAATGGTACAAATAGCAATCGGCACCACGAACACCAACGCACTACGCTGCCCTATCCGCCAGATGATACCAGCTCCAACAAAAAACAGAATGTAGGTTAGCAAAACCAGTATGGCAAAAAATTGGCCTATAGCTGCATTTTGCACAAAAAACGACAGAAAAACGCCGATAAAACTGGTACCCGCAATGGCCAGCAATAACCATCGCATAGGACGTAGCACCGGGCGATTGTCTAGTAACGTATACATCCAGACTGCCAGGCCCAACGGCATCAGTCGGCCCATACCGGTATGAATCCAGTCGAGCAATTGAGGATGGTTTGCCAGCAGAATTGGGTAAATTCCAGTGCGCGCCAACGTAGCCAGATACAAGAGAAACGTACAAACCGTATAAAACCGAAACTGACGATTGGGCACAAACCGAGCCAGCACGAAGCTATTGAGTGAACGCAGAATAAACAGTCCCAGAAACATCCAGATGGCAAAAATGATAACCCGACCTTTGCTCAGGTTATAATACTCTTCCCAGATGGTCACTTTCCCGAACATGGTTACGCTGCTCTCGATACGAAAGAATACTGTAACCGGCTCATTAGTTGGCAGTTTGATCCGAAAGAATGGGGTTGTCGCAAAAAAACCGCGATCAACATAAGGTCGTTTCAAACCGCCAGTCTGGTGTTCAACTCGCCCATCGGCATACACAACGTAGCAATCGGCATACTCAACCGAAGAGGCATCGAGCAGACCAATTAACCAGTGTTTTATATTTTCCCGGCTATGATTAGTAACCTGAAACCGGAACCAGAAGGCGCTACTGCTGTAGCCATACTGAAACGTTTCGGAACGGCTGGGCACAAAATCAGTCCGCCGTCGAACCTGTTCGAACGTAAGCTGAGCTGTTTTGTCTTCCAGAACACCCAATTGACGACCTATCGGAAGAAATCGGGTTGTATCGCCCACAGCAATTGTGGAAAAAATCGGTTGACTGCGGCCAGAAAATGGCAGAAATCCGAAAAACAGAAAAAAGGCAGAAAAGAGAAAGGTTCGCATTCGACTGTACGCTACTTAACCAATAGGTTATCAATAGTCAAACAAAAATACGGCCAGTTTTTACTGTAATTCCCACTCAATTCAATGAATGTGGTAAAAGTTGTTGAGCCTGATTTACCACCTCCATCCCTCTCCTGTTTTAGTAAAGGGATGGAGGTGGTAATCACAAGTTATCGACGCGCACGAACTGGTAGGATTTCTGTCGAAGTTCGGTCAGTAAAGCGTCAAGATGATTATACAATTTATCCGTTCGGCTGGGAGCCGTGCCAATGTGCATCAATAAAATAAACCCGTTGAGCCCAGCCGTTTTTTTCTGCTCATAGGTTCGGATCGACTGAAGAATAGTTTCGCTACTCCGATAGTTACGCTCGGTGGGCATAGTATAGTCGGCGTGACTCAACGTACCGGATGTATAGTTAATCAACTCAACACCTTCGGCTTTCGTCCAGGCAGCAATACTGTCATTATACCATTCATAAGGTGGCAGAAACAGTTCGCGGGCTGGGCGTTGTCGATGAAACGGCTCTAATGCCTGATAATTAGCGCGTAAATCGGCAACAAACTGCTCCCTACTCACCAGCAGACTATCTGGCCTGGCCCAATCGCAATAGAGCAAATGTTGGTTAGAATGCGGACCAACGTAGTGGCCATCCTGCAAAAGTCGCCGAATGATGGGCGCAAACAGAGGATTTCGGAGAAAGCGACCCGTCAAAAAAAACGAAGCCCGAACGCCGTGTTTCTGAAGCGTTCGGGCAATGTGGGTTCCACCATCGGCAAACTCATCGCCAGTAAAAACCAGCGACAACCGACGTAGCGACGTATCACCACGAATTTTTGCTCCTTTAAAATACGTCGATTTTGGGTTAGTGTTTTGCTTTATGCTACGTTGCGAAGACGGTTTTACTACCTTTTTCGACGTAGTAGTTTTACGAACGGGCGTAAATCGTTCCGTCTGTTTAGCAGCCAGTAAGTACACCAGCGAGGCCGTTCCATCCATCGTTGGTTCGTTGGTGCTATAGTCGCCGTAATCGTCGTGATAAACCGCTACGTTACTCTGAAAAGCGGCATATTCGTCGGGTTCGTATAACGTAATACCAATCAGATTTCGATAGATGCTTCCCCGAACCGGCCCATCGACCAGCCCCCCGTCGATAGGGTAATTTTTCAGGTGCGTAAACGCCGAATGCGGATCAGTGGGCGTATCGCCTTTGTTGGGCAGGCCATACACAAAACTGGTTCCCCACGGATTACAGCCAAACAACCAATCGAAATTGGCCTGTTCCAGCGCTACGTACTGCGCATCGCCCGTCAGGTTTCGATACCAGAAACATTGGGTTGCAAACGACGTAGTATAATTGTTACTGCACCAGATAAACGGCACACCGCGATAGAATGCGTTCTGTTTGGCCCGTTGCCAGACAATTTCTATACCTTTTTTGTAATAATCAGTAACGGTTTTTCGCTGACCAACCGGTAGCGTTTTGGCCAGTTCAGCGTGCCCAACATTCACAAACGGATACCACTGATAATGGCGGGCTGTATCGTTTTGCATCCAGGGCGTAACGGGTTCCTGACGCGCAAAATTCAACGCCGTTTTTCGAAGCTGTTGCGTCTGTTTTCCGGCTACGTTGGTCAACCTAAATTGCTCAACAGTAGCCAGTTCCATATCATCGACGTAATTATCTTCTTCGTAGAAATACGGCGCGCGTCCGGGAGCGGTCTGACAGTTACCCGGTTTGTTTAAACCAAGCTGATACGATGATTGCGACCGTTTCTTGAGCTGCCGGGCATAAGCCGGGTCACGTTTTTGCAACAACTGATATCCTATTGCAAACGCACTGCTAACCTTTCCGGCGGTGGAGGCTACACCCGTTGCCCGATTTTTGTATTTAAACATGCCCTGTGGCTGTCCGGTCGCAAAGTAAACGGGGCGTTCGAGGCCTTTGCCATAAAAATTATCTTCTTTCGGGATTCGCATTCCCGCATGGTCGCGGTCGTCGCCAAGCTGGTTAAATAGCCAGTTGTCGGTTGGGTGCATTTTCAGCAGCCAGTCAAGTCCCCAGCGCGCTTCGTCGAGAATGTCCGGTACGTTATTCACACCTGCCAGGCCATTTGCCTGATGCTGGTCGGAAAACGCCTTCGGAAAATCACGGGCAGCGGCCAGCAAATGATACGTAGCGTTGGCCGAAGTTGTTACGTACTGCAAATAATCGGACGCATCGTGCCAGCCGCCCACTACGTCGATGTGCGTGCTATCGGGCATGGGCCCATAAAGCGTATAGCCATCGTGCGTATGGCAGGAATCGTTCAGAAACGGATTGAAACCGCTACGTTGCTGCCGCATATAACGCAAGCAGAAATCAGCCGCTCCATTGTATACATCATCCCCAATTCGAAAACCAGGCGAACGAGCCCCATCATCGGTCTGAACATAGTACGTTCCGGGTTGTTGAACACTCGAGAAATCCAGTCGGTACGTCTGACGAAATGGCCCATACTCGCCCATACTACGTCCCAACACCCCCTGATAAACGGGTTTTCCGGTCTGTTCATCGATCAGTAGAAAGCGCGAAATAGTTGTTTCGGTTAAACTCCCCCAAACGGCCACTTTGGTGTTCTGCGGCCGATAGCCAAGAAGATTAATCCGAATCACCGCTGGTTCATTAGCCCGAAAAATAAAAGCGGCTAAACTGACCAGTAACGTAATTAACAACAGTAAACGAACAGGCATATAGGTTAGACCATTTTTTCGTTATCCCAATTTTTGAGATGTGATTCTATAAAATCGTTGGGGTGATGGTGATGACGGAGGTATAGACAAGGCATGCCTTGCCTATACGAATTAGAAATTAGGATTGATTGTCGACGTTCGCATCTATATTTTTTTCAGCAGCCCCATCATCATTTCTTCAAAATAAGCACCGTTGTACGGGCCAAACCAGTTCATATCGCGGGTTTCGTAGGTTTGTCGATGGTAATAATCGTCGGGTGTTACGTAGCCAATATAGCCCCCATCGAAACTGGTAATGAACAGGTTAACATTTTTCTGTTTGGCTAGTGGCGCAAAATCAGCAACGAATTCGCCCGAATAATCGCAGGGAGTGCCGAGCAGTACGTTGTTGCCGATACGTAGTGCTTTCAGTTCGGAAGGGTAATCGCCGTAGATGGCGTAGAAGAGCCAGGGACGTACCCGCCAGTTACCAATCACACGCGGATGCGGTTCGCGCAGACCAAGCGGAAGGGTGAACATAGCCAGTGCGCTATCGGGTTGGGTCTGAATTTGCGGTACGGTACGTTCGATACGGGCGGCTAAATCCCCTGCGTAATTTCGAATTTCCTGAAAATCAGTCACACCACGGGTTTCGGGGCCAGTACTTCCAACGGCTCCGGCCAGAAATACGGCAAAACTTGCCGATTTTTTTTCCAGTCTATCAACCAGTGAACCCGGATAATCTCGGCTTAGGTAATCGCCATTTCCACCATCGAACAACGTAGCGTGACCTGCGAAACTGCACAACAACGCAGATTCACCGTCTGCCTTTTTAAGTTTTAATAAACGAATTTGCCCATCGAGCGGGCGGGTTGGGCCTGAGTTTTTAATACGATTGTAGATATGGTCGGTTGCATCGGTTTGCCCGTAGCCAATCTGTACGGGTGCTACGTTAGCCTGTGCTTTTCGGATGGCCTCCAGTACGCCATCGGTAATGCGCGTAACGATTTTTTCATCATATCCGCCCGCAATCAGTTGTCCTACCAGCCCCGGCGCCCAACCGCCCACACTGTTGTGTGAATGAATAGCGCCTATGTACACATTTTCCCAGCGCATCCCGATTTCAGGCAGGCGTTTTTTCAGTGCTTCGGCCACGGTTGGTGGCGTAATCAATAAATCCAGACCAACCACGGCTACAGGCGCATTGCCATTATTGAGAACGATTGCCCGCGCAAAAATCGAGTCACTCAGTACATGCCAGTGCTTACCGCGACGAACGCCATAGCCACCTGTAGGTGTTGTATAAGGCGGTGTAATATTTGCCTTGGCCCAACCGGCCTGTATAGCTTTTTTGGGAGATGCTGGTGTTGTTAATTGCGCTAATCGTTGTTTCGTTTGGACGTAGTAAGGCATTTCCTGATACGGTGTATCATCGACCGGAGCCAGACTAACCGCCAGAAAGAGCAGAATAAACACAACGAGCCCCAGCAGAATTTCTACTACTATATCAAATTTCTTCCGTTTCCTCCCTAATAATCTACCAATCATACATTTACAAAAAAGAAGTATTATTCTGTTTCAATCTGAAGCCTCGATGAAGTGTTTGTTTTTACCCAATCGATACGTTCGATTGTTTGATAAACCGTTTTAAGACATGGCCTGATAACATCACCAGGAGCTGTTGTATTGACATGCTACTTTCCTATTTCAACGATCAGCCAATATTGGCTAAACTTTCTAACGCGAGCAAACATAAGCTTACTTTTCTAAGCGAACTCTTCTATTGGCTTATCAGGTCGTCAGTTCGGCCCAGATAAAGGATACTTTTCAGGGTTTGCTCTATGCAAAAAAGTTTTTTTTAGCCAGCTTAGCGTTTACAAACGCCTTTTGTAAGTAACGTGAATAATGGCCTACGGCTGAACTCCACGGCATGAAAAATAAAAAGGCACTGGAGAAAACCTCCAGTGCCTTAGTCACCCCTACCGGTTTCCCGGTCTCCCTAATATGGTTATTAACCAAGCTTATAAAAACGGTTGGGCAATTGCCAGCACCTGCGCTTTCGTTAGTGGTTCGTCAAACGCTCCCCGAAAATTATCATCCGATATACCTGATACGTTCGGAAGTGTTTTTAAGTTAACTCCCCCTTGTGTAAAGGTTGTTTGTGCCGTATCTGAAACCCAGCTTTTAACGCCCAGAATCTTGCGAATTTCTGCTGCGTGCCGCGCTTCTACCGAGTGAATTTGCAAAGCCGTGAGCAGAATGGCTTTATCATTAATCAAATCACCAGCCTGTCCTTTATAGGCTTGAACACCCGTATCTTCCAACGCTCGGGCTGTTGCCAGAAACGTAGCATAGGTCGTTAACGTACCAGCCGGAAATTTGAACGTTGGTTTTGCAATAGCAGCAGCCCCTAACGCCGATTTCAGCAAGGCTACGTGAGCCGTTTCGTGTTTACTGATCTGCGTCATCACCGTACGATCTGACGCAGGTATCAGATTCGCAGCCGCAAGCCCCGCTTTATAGAAATCGTCTTCCAGATATTCAAGCGTGAGGGCAAAGTTTGCTACGTCGATAGCCTTTTGAGAAGGAGCTGTCGATTGAGCCATTGCTTTGTTTAACGTAGCAGCCATAAACGTAGGAATGCCCGCAGCAGCAATATTTGACCCAAATTTGAGCAGGTTCCGGCGCGAATAAAAACTATACCGTTCGCCAACTTCAGGGTCGGCCTTTTCAATATCAGCGATTATTTTAAATAGATTCATGACGTTGTTCAGGTTTTACTTCGGAAGGTTAGCTCCGCTGATTTGAGTTGTTACGTATTTCTGTGCCGTTGGTAACACATTGGCGGGAGCCGTTGCCACATCCAGACCCGTAGCCGGAGCCACTACGTCATCGCCCGCAAAGTCAGCAGATTTAGGATTAAGCAAGTCGCGGATGGCGGCTGCATGACGCGCTTCCACCGAAACAATCTTACCAGCCAGTGCCAGATAATTCACATCTTTAATCAGTGGCCCCGCACCATTATAAGCCGCTACTCCCAGATCTTCGAACGCTTTGGCAGTGCCCAATACGCTGGCCCGATCACCAAAGTTGACACTCGTAAAGTTGGGTACCAGCCCTGCAATTGCCGATGTACCTAATGCTGCTTTAAAAAATTCACGGTGAACAATCTCATGGTCACGAATGTCGGTCAGCAATGTTTTCTCGGCATCGGTCATACCTGTATAAGGTGTGGCAATTACCTGCGTATAAAAAGCGGCTTCTAACTGCTCCAGCGCGTAGGCATAATTCAGAATGCCCGTATCGCCCATGCCCAGATCAACGGTTCCTGAAACGGTAGTTGGATTTTCCTCTGCATTTTTGCAAGATGCGATTAAGGCGCCACCAACAGTAGCTGCTCCCGCATAGCGCAGAAATAATCGGCGACCTACCCGAACCGGCTCAAACTGACCCGGCAGCATCGGAAGGTCTGATGAATGCTGTTTGTTGTTCATAAGAGTAAAAAATATTGTGGCGAAAAGCACTGCCGTTTAATCGGCGACTCACTACATCTACGCAAGAGCGTACTATTCAGATTTATCAACGTGCTCTTTTTGAGGAAGAAGCCGCAAAACTGTCCTGTTGGCCTCGTTAGCGGCTCGCAATAACCCTTCTCAGCAACCACCAGATCAACTTGCGCCACTGATGAGCAATTTGCTTATTTAGAATTAGTCAGTAATGGGCCATCATTCGGGCGAAGGCCTATAAAGCGCAGGTATTGCCCGTAAACTCTTTTCGATACTGGGTAAAAACGGGGGCACTATTGTGGTGATAACCCGGAGGTTCTTCGGAAATTAATATAAATTTAACATGTTAATGAATAGTTAATTATATACAATAAGCTTATCATGCTCACTATCAAAACATTAAGATTTCCGTTTGTTACGGCTTTTCTCTTCTGCAGTATCATGGCTTCTGCTCAGCAGATGAATCGCGATCGTTTCAATCAGAATAATACAGAAGTTCGTTTTTTTGCCCGCGATAATTATCGTGGTGATCAATCTCGACAAAACGAAGGAAATTATCGATCTATATATAAACTGGACGTTTAATTCCATGCAAGTACCTAGCGGTTACGTTGTTGAAGCCTATTCGCAGGAAAATTTCAGAGGATCTTCTGCACGCTACGTAGGTAACGTAGCTCGGATAAATGGTACAATTCGTTCGTTACGTATCAGCCGGGAAACGAACAATAATCGTCCCGATTATGCCGATGGTCGAGATCGTCAACGTGATAATAACCGGCGTTCAACTAATTCTGGCAAAGAGGTACTTGTCTATACCGATATTAATTATGTAGGTGATGCGCTCCCACTAACAGAAGGGCGTTACCGGTCTTTAGCTCTTCGGAATCTGGCTCGTCAGGCATCGTCGATAGGTATTCCGGCTGGGTATAAAGTTCAGATTTTTGAGTCTGACAATTTCACTGGTCATTCATACACATTTACCAACAGCGTCAGTGATTTACGCACCGTTTCCTGGAACGACCGTGCGGCTTCGATCATTATTTCCAGAGGTCGCTAATACATAGTCTACTAGCTTTTTATTAGTGGCTGGTATGATAAATACCGTCAATGCGCAGGAAACCCCTGCGCATTTTTTGTTGGTTCTAAATCAGCATTGGCTCTACTACCTGTTTATAGCAACGAGGCCAACTCCATCCCCCATGGAAGGCTAATCTTAAGTATGTAAGCATGGCAAAAAGCCTTTTCAAAATAACCGAAGCTATTTATATTTGAGTACTTACAACCCATAAATTTTGACTTTTTCAATCAGCACTTTCGAAGAGAAAACTGCTAAAATTCGGCTCCGATTTATCTTTACTAGCCCGAAATAACCTTCATCAACAGCTTCCTGATTAACTTGCGCGACTGATTGGCAATCTGTTTGCTTAGAACCAATTAGTAATCAGCCATAATTCACGCAGTAGAAATGCAGGTTCTTAAATTCGGAGGTACCTCAGTCGGTTCCGTAGAGAGTATAAAAAAGGTTATTCAAATCGTTGAAAATCACCGCCATAACAATGATCAGATTGCCGTTGTTTTTTCGGCGATGGGTGGAGTTACCAATCAGCTTCTCGAAATCGGCCGCATGGCTACCTCGGGCGAAACCGATTATATGGAACTGGTTCGGCGGATTGAAGACCGGCATTTCAACGTAGTGAAATCACTGATTCCGGTGAAAGAGCAGAGCAAGGTATTTGCCCACGTTCGGGGTATTATCAACGAACTGGAAGATCTGCTACGTGGCGTATCACTCATTCGGGAATTGTCGCCCCGCACGAACGACCTGATTACCAGCTTTGGCGAACGGCTTTCAACTACCGTTATTACCGAATGCATAAAAAGTCGGGGTATTCCGGCACAGTTTTGCGACGCCCGGCAGCTTATTAAAACCGATGCGCAGTTTGGTCATGCCGAAGTAAACTATATCCTGACCAATCAACTGATTCAGGAGTATTTCGCCAAAACAACCGACTTACAACTCATCACAGGTTTCATTGGTTCGACCGAAAAAAACGAAACCACTACGTTAGGTCGGGGTGGTTCGGATTATACAGCGTCAATTATTGGCGCTGCGTTAAATGCTACGGTTATCGATATCTGGACCGATGTTGATGGCATGATGACGGCCGACCCGCGCAAGGTGCCGAACGCGTTTAATATACCGACCATTACGTATGCCGAAGCCATGGAACTCAGCCACTTCGGCGCTAAAGTCATCTATCCGCCCAGTCTGCAACCTGCCTTTACCCGTAATATTCCGATACGTGTTCTCAATACGTTCAACCCTACGCACGAAGGAACTACCGTTAGCCGAACGGCCGAACGACGGCAATACACCATTACAGGTATTTCAAGCATCGACGACATTGCGCTTGTGAATGTACAGGGGTCGGGCATGATTGGCGTAGCGGGTGTATCGGCCAAACTATTTGGCGTATTGGCGGCACATCGAATCAGCGTCATTCTGATTTCGCAGGCTTCGTCGGAACACTCCATCTGTTTCGCCATCGACCCGCGTGGGGCCGAACACGTAAAAACGATTCTGGATGCAGAATTTGCTACCGAAATCGAACATGGGCACATCGATAATATCACCATCGAACGTGATTTGTCGGTCATTGCTACCGTGGGCGAAGGCATGAAAAAAAGCTCGGGTATTGCCGGTAAACTCTTTTCGGTACTGGGCAAAAACGGGGTCAATATCGTAGCAGTTGCGCAGGGTTCATCGGAGATCAACATTTCGGTAGTTATCAATAAAAACAACCTCTCGAAAGCCCTCAACGCGCTGCATAATATCTTTTTCCAGTCAGAAGCGCGGGTGTTGAATCTGTATCTGGTTGGTACGGGACTTATCGGAAAAACTCTGCTGAAACAAGTCTTCGACCAGTCTGAATTTTTACGGGCCGAAAAACTGCTGAAAGTCTGCGTAGTTGGCATGACCAACTCCAAAAAAATGCTGCTCGACCCAAAAGGCATTTCGCTCGATGATTGGCAGGGGCGTTTACTGACTGAAGGTGTCACTACGTCGCTTCCGGCGTTTGTCGATAAAATCAAAGATTACAACCTGCCCAACTCGGTATTCATCGACTGTACGTCCGACAAAGACATTGTGCAGTTTTATGACTCCTTGCTCGACGCCAATATTTCCGTTGTTACGCC
The DNA here is from genome assembly GCF_054776875.1 of Spirosoma daeguense. Taxonomy (NCBI): domain Bacteria; kingdom Pseudomonadati; phylum Bacteroidota; class Cytophagia; order Cytophagales; family Cytophagaceae; genus Spirosoma; species Spirosoma daeguense. Next base: position 162,708 of record NZ_BAAHBF010000008.1, on the reverse strand, counting down.
CAACAAAGTGGCCAACTCCGGCCCTTACAGCGAATACCGACGGCTGCAACGTACTGCCCTGAATCGGGGGGTTAAATTTCTGTACGAAACCAACGTAGGAGCTGGTCTCCCCATTATCAATACCGTGCAGGGATTAATGACCGCTGGTGATCAATTCCTGAAAATTGAAGCAATCCTTTCCGGTACGTTGTCGTTCATTTTCAATACGTTCCGCCCCGGCAGTTCGTTTGCCGACGTAGTACGTGAAGCCAAAGAAAAAGGATATACCGAACCCGATCCACGCGACGATCTGAGTGGGCTGGACGTAGCACGCAAGATTCTGATTCTGGCGCGTGAAGCTGGTTTTGCCCTCGAGCCCGAAGACGTAACGATTTCGAATCTGCTGCCCGAATCCTGTCTGGCCGCTCCCACAGTACCAGCCTTTTTCGATGAGCTGGAACGTAACAACGATTATTTCGAAAAACTGCTTTCCGATGCCGAAGCCAACGGCGAAAAACTACGGTTTATAGCCAGTTTTGAGAACAACAAAGCGACAATCGGCCTGAAAACGGTAAATGCCGAACATCCTTTTTACCAGCTAACAGGAGCCGACAACATCGTTTCGTTTACAACTGAGCGTTACAAAGAACGGCCATTGGTAGTAAAAGGCCCTGGCGCAGGTGCCGAAGTAACGGCAGCGGGTGTCTTCGCCGACGTAGTGAGTATCGGGAGTTATTTAGCCTAAATTGCGGTTACTATACAAATCTGAATCGGATGGAAAATCCCCTGCTACAGCGAATTACAATAAATTCGGAAATTTGCCACGGCAAACCCACAATTCGCAATCGACGTTACCCCGTTGAAATGATTTTGGATTTACTAGCTGCTGGCATGACGCATGAAGAGATAGTAGGGGATTATCCGACCTTAGAAGAAGACGATATCCGGGCCTGTTTGGCCTATGCAGCCCGGTTAACACAGGTAAAGAGTATACACCGAGTGTTGACATAACGTACTGATTCTTCATGAAGTACTTAGTCGATGCCCAAATACCTTATTTACTGGCTGAAATTCTGAGGACGAAGGGCTACGATGCTATCCACACAGATGATCTGCCAGAAAAAGATGAAACAAGTGATACAACCATTCGGCGTATCGCAGCTCGCGAAGGGCGGATTGTCATTACAAAAGATGCTGACTTCCAAAATAGCTATCTACTTTTCAGGCAACCATCCCAACTTCTTCTGGTAACCACTGGTAATATCAAAAATCGCCAATTACTCGATTTGTTTCGTAGTAATATTGATGCTATAGATGATCTTTTCTCCTTTCATACATTCATTGAGATAGATAATATAGACTACATTGTTCACGACTAAAGGCAGCGGGTGTCTTCGCCGACGTAGTAAGCATCGGGAGTTATTTGGCGTAAACTATTGGCACTGATAACCAAACGTTTGACGGTTGTTTTTAGTGATGGGAGTCTGTGAGCCGATCAAATACAGCAAAGCAGTCTGATCTTGGCTCATTACTTTGCTGTCGGCATCGTATACAGGTTTAAACGTCGATGATTCGATCATGGCACGGGTGTCTTTATTGATGTTGTACATTTTCTGCGTAATGGGCGTGTTAATGTGCCAGAAACGACCCGGTTTAGCTTCGACAGCCTGACTAAGTGCAACAACCGTCAACAGCGGCAGTTCGGCAATGTAGGTGTAAGGCGATGGCTTCTGCTCGAATGTATATTCCACTTCCTGTTCGGCAATGGCCCCGCCTGCTAAAATAAACCGGCCTCGCTCATTGGTCAGATTCCCGGCATTATCATAGGTAAACGTAAACGTGCGTTCGGTTATAGACGAACCCGGAACCAGCAACTGCCGATTTTCGGTAATCCGCGTCATGGCCCCCATAGGTGAGTACTCCATCGTGAAAGTCGACTGTACTTTACCACTCCGAACGAACGTAGCACTGCCAGGAACACTTGCTGAAGGTGCATAGGCTAGTGTAATGACGTCCTGCCCACTGATAGCTTTGGTTATCAGCGAATTATTGTACTCAATCTGAAACGTAGCATCGCTGTTTTTCGAGCGTTCGGCCAACGTAGTAAGTCCACCACCAGTATAGGTAAAAGTCCGTTTCAATTCGTCGGTGAGTTGGCCACTGGCTTCTACGAGTTGATCGCTTGTTGTGGTCAGATAACAGGGGGGCTTAATTTGCGGTTCTTCTTTAGGATGGCAGGCAACAACCAATACCATCAGAATCAGCATACCGGAAAGCGTATAGAAACGTTTCATAATCGTTGGTAAAGCAATGAGTATATGTGAATAACGTAAAATGAATAGCGAATGATAACAGGGCATCTTCCATGAAGCTAAAAAAGAACAGAAAATTAGATTAACTATCTGGTAATAAGCCCATTTAATGATTACAGATCGTTCACTATTCATTACCTATTTACCAATCTAATCTACTCAATTAACGGCGAAAAATTGTAATTTCGCAGGGTATAACTTTCTTATGTTAATCGAACCCAATCAGCAAACACTCCTTGATCGTATCCGAGACATCGACCACCCGGAAGCCGTTCGGCGCTTTTTTGGTTTGCTTAAGGAACTGATTGACATCGTTAACCTGCCCAACGGAGATGCACGACTGGCGTTTACAGTACGTAAAGATCAGCGGGCTATTACGGCGAATATCAATTACTTCTGGGCACTACGTCTGGTGAAACCCCATAAATCTGAACCCGAATATTGGCTAACAGTCAAGAAATCGTGTCAGGAACAACTGGAAGAATTCGAAGAAATTGACTTCGTAACCATCAGCGAAAAATCGGCCTATATAGCGGCTGTTATTGGGCAATCGAGTTCGCATCTGCTTTATAAGCCAGCCATCCAAACCTGTTGGCACGATTGCCTCACCGAACTGGTCGAAATTGCTAAGCGAGGACCACACTCGGCCCGGCATAATCCCGACGTGTATCGGGCCGCCGAAGATGAAGCTTTCCAGAGCGAACTCATTCGCCTTGCCGACAATCCGCAACTAGGCGAAACATTGCTCAATGGTCATTCCGTAGAAGAGCCAGAAACGGCCTATGAAACTGATTCTGAAGAACGAAACCGGCCGCATAATCTAATTCTGTTTGGTCCGCCGGGAACAGGAAAAACCTTTGCACTTCAGCCTTACCTCAGTAATGAAAACGCCAGCCTGATTACATTTCACCCGGCCTATAGTTACGAGGAATTTGTGGAAGGACTTCGGCCAGAAAGCACGCGCGATGGTCAAATAAGTTATAAAATTCGGAAAGGTATTTTCTACAGTGCCTGCCTGTCGGCCATTCAACGGGCAGGATACGGTACACTGGCCGATTGCCTGAACGATTCACTCGAAAATCGGCAACGAAAACTGGCGAAAGCACCCGCCCATTACCTGCTCATCGATGAAGTGAACCGGGCCAACGTAGCCAGTGTATTTGGCGATCTCATTACGTTACTTGAAGCTGATAAGCGACTGGGGGCCGAACACGAACTATGGGTAACTCTCCCCTACTCGCAGGAGCGATTTGGCGTGCCCAGCAATCTATACGTAGTGGGTACGATGAACACAACCGACCGCTCCATTGCCCTGCTCGATATTGCGCTACGTCGGCGGTTTGCGTTTCAGGAGATATTGCCCGACCCGTCGCTATTGGGCGTTGTCGATGGGATTGATCTCGCGAAATTGCTACGTACCATCAACGAACGTATCGAATGTCTGCTCGACCGCGACCATCAGGTTGGCCATGCCTATTTTATGAACATCGACACGCAGGTCGACCTTTGCGGAATTTTCCGCGACCGGATTATTCCACTTCTACAGGAATATTTTTTCAATGACTGGTCTAAGATTCAGCTAATTTTGGGCGACAATCCGGCTTGGGGAAAAGAACCAGAACAGCGCTTGATCTGGGTGAAAAAGAAATACACAGTCGCATCTGCCAGTAAACTATTTGGCGAATTACCCGAATTGATGGACGATGTGGTTACTTACGAAATAAACCCAACGTTGCAACAGGGTCATTACGACCAGATAGCACCAGAAGTATTTATCAGAATTTATCAGAAATTGTAACGCGGACATTCTGTCCGCATAATGTATGTTTTTATTGGCGGGCAACACGTCCGCGTTACGTATGAAAGCACTGGTTCTCACCGAATACAATCACTTCGACCTGCAGGACGTACCCAGGCCGACCATTCGACCCAATGAGGTTCTGGTACGTGTAAAAGCTGTCGGCATCTGCGGTTCCGATGTTCATGGCATGGATGGCAGCAGCGGCCGACGAATTCCACCGATTGTGATGGGGCATGAAGCCAGCGGCATTATTGCCGAAGTAGGTGCCGACGTAAAAGGCTGGTCAACGGGCGACCGCGTTACGTTCGATTCTACAGTTTATTCGCTCGACGACTGGTATAGCCGCCGTGGTCAATATAATCTCAGCGATGGCCGCGAAGTGGTTGGTGTATCGACACCTGATTTCAAACGTCAGGGCGCGTTTGCCGAATTCGTGTCTGTTCCACAGCACATTCTGTACGCCATTCCCGACAATGTAAGTTTCACGCAGGCGGCTCTGGTTGAGCCCGTTGCAGTAGCCCTGCACGCTCTCAGCCTAACGCCTATTCAGGTCAACGATTCGGCAGTGGTGGTTGGCGCGGGTATGATTGGTTTGTTTGTGATTCAGGCACTTAAGCTGGCCGGTTGCGGTACTATTATCGCCCTCGACCTTGATGATGACCGTCTTGCACTGGCGCAGAAACTCGGTGCTACGCATCAGATTAACGTAACGTCGGGCAACGTATCAGCACAGGTTCAAGCCCTTACCAATGGCCGTGGGGCCGACGTAGCGTTTGAAGTGGTAGGAGCCGGGCCAACAGTAAAAACAGCAATCGACTGTGCACGGAAAGGAGCTACCGTTACGTTGGTCGGGAATCTGGCTCCAACCGTTGAGATGCCTTTACAGGCCATCGTAACCCGCCAGCTACGTTTGCAGGGTTCCTGCGCCATCAATGGCGAATATGAAGCGGCACTCTCGTTGATTTCGTCGGGCCGAATGAATGTTGAGGCTATTCTCAGTGCTGAGGTTCCGCTCGAAGAAGGTGCCGATTGGTTCAAGCGGCTCTACGCCAAAGAAAAAGGACTGATTAAAGTGGTGCTAAAGCCTTAATACGCTATTTGGCCGGTTCATACTGATAAACCATGTAACCATCATTGAACTCAAGGAGAGTTTCCGAGAGTTGGGTGATGGTTACTTTTTTTATGGTAGCACAATACGCATTGGGGCAAAAATTCCAGCTTGTATACTGAATCGTACTCCCTCGAAATGTATACGTTAACGCGCCACAACAATTCGCATCTGAACGAACACCATTCCGTCGGTAAACCAACGTACCATCAGCCCGATACTCAACGGTATAATAGGCATCGGAGTCCCAATATCGCCAGTCGTTACTCGCTATTTCCCGTGTTCGGAACAGGTTCCAGTTGCGATGCAGCAGCGACGACGGCATAACGGACTCGTCGCGCTGACAACCCATTACGCCAACCAATAGTAACAGTATTCCAACGTAGTAATTCTTCATCATGTTAGCCCTTTTCAACTTGACCCTAACGGATTAATTTCGGTTGGAACGGCGCATTGAATTTAGAACTACGCACAACAGATAGGCAACTATCTATCCTGTAAAACAGCCAGTAACGTATCGTTTTCCAGTACACCACGTGGGCCATGTGTTTCGAAATACGTAACAGAATCGGCCCCGGCACTACGTACTGCTTCCAGACTTTTTCGAGTCCATTCGGCTGCAAAGTCCGTATTTTGTCGGCTATCGGTTGGTGGATTATAACCGGATTTGTCGGCAGGTAATGCCGGGTTAAAACGAGACCGTAACGTAATGGGCGATATATGTACGGGTTTATTGCTGGTTAATTTTTTCGCCGAACGTACTACGTCGGCATGGGCAGCGGCATTTTCCATAATCGTCTGATTATCGAATGCATGAGCTTGTGGATGAGCTGAGAACGTAACAAAATCGACCAAATCATACAGAAATGGATTCCGGTTGAATTCGGCAAAATTAGCGTCAGTCCCACCGCCAAGTTTCACGTTTGGCAACTGCGAACGTAACATAGGAACGAGTTCATTCAGTAGTTTATCGGACGTAGTATGCGTGTCCAGATTAAATAATAGAAGGCTTTGAATCGAAGCGGATTCAGCGGATAAGAACGTCAGAAACTCATTAAGTTGATGAGCGGCATCTCCGTCAAAAAATAAGGCTAGTTCAAGTGGAATCGCCAGCATATTGGCATCGGTACGTGCGCTCAGAAGTTGCTCAGACCAGTCGGGACCGCTGAAAAAGACGTTGGCTCGCAGGTGCGATAGATTTAACTTTTTCAAACGTAGCGCTTCGTCAGGCTGCAAACGCGGTCCGTCGATACGATGCCCAAGACCAATACGTAACACACTGGAATTCTGGCTTGTATCTAGGTTCTCGTTAATTAAATCGTCGGTACCAGTTAGTTTAATTGGCTGAAAATGTACTGACTGTTCAATAACAGTGCCCGCTTCAACGGTTGCAGGAATCGGAATGGTTAACGGTGTCGAATAGGTTTTAAACGACGCATCAGTCCAGTTGCGCTGATCTTCCGTTTCGAACACATCACCCGAAAAACTAAGCTGTAACGTATCGCCAAAACCTGTTTCCCAAGTCATAGTCTGAATGTTCAGAAAAGGTTGATGCGGGCTGATGAAATCCGGAAACTGACTTTCAAGCTGTGTTCCATCAGGGCTGGTAATCACGCAGGGCTGCCCCGACGTAGCGACAATCGGATGCAAAATGCACAAACCAATACGGTTACGCTGGAACGTATTAAGCGCTTCGGCCCGAAATTGCACGTCGATACGTCCGTCGGTCTGCCCATTGACATGTACCTGTCCCTGCACCTGCATACCCAAACCATCGACCGACCAATCGTACACAATCTGGAACGTATCACTATCAGAATCAATACGTTCGTTACTGATACGTATCGGAGCGGTATCCCATTTGGCGTCGCGCAAAGCGAAATAAATCATACGTAACAACTCGCGGGAGCCTGCCGAAAATGTGCGCAAAAAACCGTTTTCGTAATGAACCGTAACCGGACCAGCCTTCAATTCCATAGGTCAAAAAAAGTAGTTAATGAGTGGCTAATGCCATGATTTTTTCTTCGGTGGCTTCATCTCCGCTCAGCTCTCCTGTCATCTGTCCTTCGCACATCACCAGAATTCGATCCGATAACGCCATAAGTTCGGGAAGTTCGCTTGAAATCAGTAAAATCGCTTTTCCTTCGGCGGCTAACTGACGTAGTAAGGCGTATACTTCGGCCTTTGCGCCAACGTCCATGCCGTGCGTCGGCTCATCGACCAGCAACACGTCGGGATTGGTCAGGAGCCAGCGCGCCAGCATCACTTTCTGCTGATTACCACCGCTCAATTTTACAACCGTTTCGCGTACCGACGGCGTACGAATGGCTAATTTCTTCTGATAATCTTCTGCTACGTTCTGACTGGCTGATGCATCGAACAAACCGGCCTTTGTTTTTGGCGAACGAATCGCAATGATATTCTGCGTAATGGTCTGATCCGCGAAAAGTCCGAGCGTTTTACGTTCTTCGGGTAAGTAGCCAATGCCCAGCTTTACTGCATCGGCCGGATGCCCCGGCTGAATGGCTTGACCACGTAGCAGAATCATTCCAGAACTCGTTTGGGCGGCTCCAAAAATAGCGCGCGCAATCTCGGTTCGTCCCGCGCCAATCAATCCGGCTAAGCCCAGAATTTCGCCCCGGTTCAAGCGAAAGTTTACATTGCTAAAACCCGGCCCCGATACGTTATCTACAACAAGAATAGCATCCGGCATAGTTGTAGATAGCTGGCGCGAAACTACTACGTCGCGTCCAACCATGCGTCGGATCAGTTCGGCGGGAGTAGTATCGCTAACTGTTAATGTTCCCTGAAAACGACCATCTTTCAGAATAGAAACCCGGTCGGCTAGAGCGAAAATTTCGTGCAGTCGATGCGAAATATAAATAATCGCTTTACCCGAATCCCGAAGTTGACGTACTAGTTGAAAGAGCGTTTGAGTTTCGCGTTCGGTGAGCGAAGCCGTTGGTTCATCAAGTAGCAGCAAATCAGGCTCCTGCGACAACGCTTTGGCAATTTCAACCATCTGCTTTTGCCCAGCCGATAGATTGCCAGCCAACATTTTCGGTTGTAAATCGGTCATATTCAGACGATTCAGTAGAGACGCGGTTGCCGCGTATAATTCTTTATATCGAATTAGTCCCAACGCGTTTCGAGGTTGTCGGTTCGCAAAAATATTTTCAGCTACCGATAGGCTATCGACCAGACTAAGTTGCTGATACACAATTGCAATTCCCTGCCGCGTGGCTTCAGCAGGGCCGCTCAACTGAATCGGTTCACCACGTAGCACCAACTCCCCCGAATCAGGCGACAGGTTTCCCGTTAGTATGTTCATTAACGTACTTTTTCCTGCGCCATTTTCGCCACAAAGCGCGTGAATCTCACCCGATTGTACGTCAAACGATACGTTGTCCAGTGCTTTTACGCCCGGAAATTGCTTGCAGATACCTGTGAGTTGCAGAAAAGGCGTCATAGATAAACCGTTTCGTTACGTTGTGCCGAATCATAAGCTGCGTACACCAATCGGATGGTTTCAAAATTATTGGCTCCGGTTGTCTCGGCTCCACCTTTTCCCTGCAAATCGGCTAATAAATTCTGATTACAGGCCACGATAGATGCATGAACAATCGAATAATCCGGATCGGCCCAGGCGTAATAAGGTGGCGTAGCATCGACCTGATACGTTCCCGATTTCGTGGTGATACGTAGCTGAAAATCATGTGTTAGTACCACCGAACCAGCGTTTCCCTCCACCTGCACCAGCGTTTGCGGGAAGGCTTCTTTTTCGAGCAGAGAAGCATACGACATTTCGGCGAAGCAGCTCAATCCACTCCGCATTTTCATCAGCACATTCGCTACGTCTTCACCCCGAATCTTCGGATTAACCCGCATGGTCTGACACAATAACCAGTCGGCTTCACCAAATAAAAACCGGCATACATCGAGAATATGAGAACCAATATCGGTCAATATAAACTGGTCCAGCTCGGCCAGAAACGGCTGATTATCAAACACTGGAAACGCCGAACAGAAGCTTACCCGCGCTTTGAACGGCTGACCGATTTCTCCCGAATCGAGAATAGTTTTTAACCGACGTAGCGGTGTCTGCCAGCGAAAATTTTCATGGATATACAACCGAACGCCCGCCTTCTGACACGTATCGACCATCTGCCGGGCCGATTCCAGATTTGGTCCCATCGGTTTCTGGCAGATCACGTCAATACCCCGTTCGGCGGCTTTAGCGGTGAAAACAGGGTGCGTATCGACGTCGGTAATAATGTCCACAAAATCCAGTTCGTGAGCATGATTATCAAAGAGTTGATCGACATTATCGTATACATTCGGAACGTTGAATCGCTGAGCGATCTCAGTTGCCCGAGCAAGTGTTCGATTATAAACAGCAATTAATTCAACACCAGGCAGTTCCTGCCAGGCCGGAATCTGATAATTGGCCCAGAAACCCGTACCGATAACCGCGAACTTTAACATATTTTCAGAAAGAACCGGTATGTCGAACCGGAGACTACAAGTGAATCAGGATACAGTTGCCGGAACGTAACGAAAGCGATCTGATTTTCTATTTTCATGTGAAAGATCAAATTAACATACCGTTTAGTGAAGTTTACTAGCAGTTTACCACCCCCACCCCCCTCCTAAAACAGGAGGCTACGCAGAAGGATATTTTTTCCTCATTCTAACATGGCTTAACAGTCAAAGCTTGTCTTTACAAGGCCCCCTCCTGTTTTAGGAGGGGGTTGGGGGTGGTCGCAATTCAATCCACTTCTTAATCTCCCGGATATGGATATTTTTTAGAAACATCATCAATAACGAGTACCCAATCGGTTGCTGTATTCGACGTGCTACGTTGGGTCGGTGGCGTGAACGTAACGGTTCCTGTGATACGTCCTCCCCGATCTTTCACAGCCTTGCCCGTTCGAGGGTTGAACCACCAGACTCGTTTTTCCTTCCCCGATATGCGTGCTACGTTAATTGTTACGGGCTTACTGTGAGGCAGATACACCAGTACGTAGGAACCTGCCGAATCGCGCGTGGCCGTGACCAAATCCCGGTAGTCGGTACCTTTATCGGACTGAATCAATGTCTGATCGGCTATTCTGGTAAAGTAAGGGCGCGAGAGCATCAATTGTTTCAGAAACTGAATCTGTCCGGCGGCTTCGGCATTGAGCGCCCGTTTCCAGCCAATAATCGTATCGCCAACGCTCAGTGGCTTAAAGCGGGTTGTATCCAGAAACTGCCAGACCTGATGATGCCCATAGGTAAACCCGCACATGCCAGCAAAAACGCCACGGTACAACCGGGAACGAACATCATAAGCGTTGAAATACCCGCGCTGACGTGTCCATTTTCCATCCCACGGATTGATGGGATGGTCTTCATAACACGGCTCCATATCGAGGGTGGGTTTGGGTGGTTTGAGTGCTAAATCCCGCGTAACCCAATTCCAGGCGTCTGCATCGCGAGAGCCATGACTCGACTGAAATGCGTTGAAATCGAGCCAGTTGTCCTGATGAAAATATTCCGAAGAAGATCGTCCGCCTTTCGGGTGAAACGTCATCAGATGTCGTTGTGTACCCTCGCCTTCTTTGAAACCAGCCGCCAACGCTCGCCAGACAGGCCGGTCATCATATTTATGGTTGTCTTTCTCATACACAAGTGGGCAATCACCGCCGAGTATCCAGATAATATTCCACTGTTTGGCGTATCGATTTGCCAGAAATTTAGCATACGTTCGCGCATTCTGTTCGTTGAAAATAACCCCTTTCGAACTCCAGTGACGCGATACGTGATCACCCCAAACCGGGTTCAACGCTACGTATAAGCCTTTCCTGGCCGCTGTCTGAATCACAAAATCGACATGATCCCAATAATCGTACTGGGCAACATCTTCAGGTTTATTTCCCGGCGTAATGGCTAATCGGTCGGGGTTGTTTTCGATAAACGGAAAATCACCGTAGCGGTTGGGTTTACGATTATCCTCGTCGTTGGCAAACGCTAAAGCCACTACTTGAATTACGTTGAACCCCTGCCGACGGCGCGTTTCCAGATAGGTTTCTGTTTCCGGTCGGTCGAGCCGTTGAAACAATTCCCAAGCCGTATCGCCCATCCAGAAAAAGGGTTTACCTTCTTTATCCTGAAAATAACGGTGGTTCGACTGAATCTGAAGCTGCGCTCTGGCACTGAACCAACTTGAGCAAATGAGTAATACAAGTAAGTGCTTCATGATCCGTTGAAGCTGTACCTCAAACCGTTTCACATCAGGAACGAAACGGTTTGAGAAAGTACTAGCGTAAATATTTTTAATTTTTAGATGATTTTGTTTAACTATTTCAAAAAGACAGTACATTTGCACAAACTCTACTGTACTCTACTGTACCAAAAATTTAAAGCAAAAGTAATTTCTTTTAACTTCCGTACAAGTTTTTGCAAGAAAATTCATAAAGCATATTGTCTTATTAGATCACAACATCTTAACTACTAGGTATTGCAACGCATGCACCGATTCATTTTTATCATACTGGTCATTTTCGGAGGTCTATCGAATGTCTGTTCGGGTAAGCAGACGCCTGTTCAGAGTAAGCCAACCGCAGTTATTCTGGATACCGATATGGACTCGGATGTAGACGATGTGGGAGCGCTGGCGATGTTACATACCTACGAAAAGGCGGGGAAAATTCGAATTCTGGGAGTTATCGTTACCAGCGATGAACTCCACAGTGCTACGTGTACCGATGCCATCAATACGTATTTCGGACGGGGTGATTTGCCGATTGGCGTTAGTCAGAAAGATTCGCTGAAAACGTTTTCGAAATACACGCAGACGGTGTCGAAGGAGTTCCCGCATAAACTTAACTCCAGCAAAGACGCCGAAAACAGTACGTCGCTATATCGGCGTCTGCTGGCAAAAGAGCCCGACGGCAGCGTCGTGATTATCACAATTGGACACCTGACCAGCCTGAGCAATTTACTGAACTCACAACCCGACGCCGTCAGTCCGTTGAGTGGGCTGGATTTGGTTACTAAAAAAGTAAAACGCTGGTCGTGCATGGGTGGTCATTTTCCAAGCGGTAAGGAAGCCAATTTTTACCGGCCCGATCCGGCTTCGACGGTCAATTGTCTGGCGAAGTGGACATTACCTGTTACGTTCGCAGGTTGGGAAGTCGGTAATCAGTTGGTAACAGGTGGAGCTGATTTCAAGGCACGCTGTAAGCCGAATAGCCCAATTTATCGGGGTTATGAACTATATAACAACTTCAAAGGCCGTGCCAGTTGGGATCAGGTTTCCATTCTGGAAGCCATTGAAGGCACATCGTCTTATTTTTCCGTCATGAAAGATGGTCATTGTTCGGTGAACGCCGATGGTAGTAACGAGTGGAAATCGCCTGTAAATCCGATGCACGGCTATCTGGCGATAAAAGCCACACCCGAAGGCATACGCAGTCGTATCGAAGCGTTAATGCTGGGCAATTTTTAAGTAATAGTGACTCCGTTTGTTTTAACGACAAACACAATTGATTCAAACGAATGCATGATAGTCTTATCGATCAATCGGCCGACCAACCGAAGTACCAGCAACTCATCGAAACGGTCTTACAGAGTATCGAACAGGGTACGCTGGAACTGGGTCAGCAACTACCGTCGATCAGCGAGTGGGCCAGTGCGCAGGGTGTTGCCAAAGTGACGGTTGCCAAAGCCTACGAAGATCTTCGGCAACGGGGTGTAGTACGTTCGCAGCATGGCAAAGGGTTCTACGTAGCGAGTACCAACGTGCGAACATCGCTGAACATACTGGTGATCTTCGATACGTTAAATGCCTATAAAGAAACACTTTACGATGCCCTCAAAGCCGCTTTGCCTGACGATGCTACGTTGAGCGTATTCTTCCACCACTACAATCCAACGGTATTCGAAACGCTGATACGTAACAACCTGGGCCGCTTCAACGCCTACGTCGTAATGCCGCATTTCGATACGGACATTTCGGAAATCATCGGACTGATCCCCCCCGAAAAACTGTTACTGCTCGACCAGATGCTCCCTACGCTTCCGGGTGACTTTTCGGCTGTTTATCAGGATTTCGAGCAAGATATCTATAACGCTCTTTCATCGGCTTTCGAGCGACTGAAACGCTACCAACGTATCACACTGGTTTTGTCGAAAGATCGGTTTCAGTACATTCCCGGTAGCCTGCTGGCTGGTTTTGAGCGATTTGGGCAGGAATTTAATTTTCCGATACGTATCGTTAATAGCTATTCCAGTCAACTAATAGAGCCGGGTGAGGTCTTTCTGATTTTCGCCGACCGCGATCTGGTTGATTTTCTAAAAGACATTCATCGACTAAACCTAAACCTTGGTCAGCAGGTCGGTCTGCTTTCGTACGACGATACGCCGATGAAGGAAATTCTGGCGGGTGGCATCAGTGTTATTTCTACCGATTTTGCCCTTATGGGACAAACAGCCGGGCAATTACTGGCCGAACGCCGACGCGAGAAAATTGCCAATCCCGGAGGATTGCTACTGAGAAACTCTCTGTAAATTATGCAGTTAGGCATCAGCACATATACCTTCGGATGGGCAATCGGCGATCCCGGAAAACATCGACCGCCGGAACCGATAGACGAACTGGGTTTACTCGCCCGGGCGAAGCAGCTAGGCGTTTCGCTGGTGCAGTTTGGCGATAACTGGCCACTGCATGAATTATCGGCTCAACGATTAAGCAACTTTAAGCAGGAAGTGACGCGATTAGGTGTGCAACTGGAAGTTGGAGCGCGTGGGCTAACCGACGACCATCTTGAACGGTACGTTGAGTTGAGTGTCTATTTAAAAAGCCGTTTGCTGCGGTTTGTAATTGATAAAGCAACGTATCAGCCAACGGTTAATCAGGTTGTTGACATCCTGAAAAATGCGATTCCTACTCTGAAGACAACAGGTATTACGTTGGGTATCGAGAATCACGACCGACTGCTGTCAACTGAATTTGCCGACATACTGGAACGAGTGGGCAGCCCGAGCGTTGGTATTTGTCTTGATTCCGTCAATTCGATGGGTGCTGGCGAAGGGTTGGCCGAAGTGGTATATACCTTAGCTCCTTATACGGTCAATCTACACCTGAAAGATTTTGGTATTCAGCGACTTCCGCACCTGATGGGTTTCCAGATCGACGGGCGGATAGCGGGTCAGGGTATGCTGAATATTCCGTGGCTGATGGAGCAGGTTCGCCCATACAATCGCTGTGAAACGGCAATTCTCGAACAATGGGTTGTTCCCGAAGCTACGATGGAGGAAACTATCCGCAAAGAAGAAAACTGGGCTATAGAAAGTATCAACTACCTGAAAAACACACAATTATTTACCTCAATTAGCGAGAATATAAACCTTAACCAATATGACTAAAATTGCTTTGGTAGGTGCTGGTGGCAAAATGGGCTGCCGACTAACCGATAACTTTCTAAAACTAGCCGATTACGACGTTTCTTACCTCGAAATTGCACCACAGGGTATTGAAAATCTCCGGCTGCGGGGCGTATCGGTGAGCGAAGAAGCGGCCGCCGTTGCCGATGCCGACGTAGTGATTCTGGCCCTTCCCGACGTAGCAATCGGTAAACTTTCCGAGCAGATTATTCCCCAAATGAAATCGGGCGCATTGGTTCTTACCCTTGATCCAGCCGCTCCGCTTGATGGCGTGATTGCTCACCGCGACGATCTGGGTTATGTAATTGCCCACCCTTGCCATCCATCGGTCTTTAACTGGGAACCAACCGAAACCGCCTTCCGGGACTTTTACGGCGGCATCTCGGCTAAACAATCGATTGTGGTGGCTCTGATGGCAGGTACGGAAGCGCATTATCAGTTGGGCGAAAAAGTGGCACAAGATATGTATCAGCCCGTCGACAAAACGCACCGTATTACGTTGGAACAGATGGCGATTCTGGAACCGGCGATGGTTGAAACACTGGCGCAAACCTGCATGGAAGTAGTGAAAGAAGGTTACGACCGAATCGTTACGTTGGGCGTTCCCGAAGCAGCCGCCCGCGATTTCGTGTTGGGTCACCTACGTATTCAGATTGCGGTGCTGTTTAAAGAAGTCAACGGTACGTTCTCCGATGCGGCTTACAAGATCTCGAAACGGGCTAAACCGATTCTGTTTCAGGAAGGCTGGCAGCGCATTTTTGAGATGGATGATATTCGTGAGCAGGTAAAAGATATCACGGCTCGATAGTAAAAGCTAGACACAGAGATACGCAAAGACGCATAGAGACACACGGAGTTCTTTGTGAATCTCTTTTAGACTCAGTGTAACTCTGTGCCACTTTTTTTAAATGAGGTTCCTAACTACTCCTTTTCATGAAAAATAGCATCCTTCTGATTATTGGATTGGTAATCAATCTGACTGCTTATAGTCAACAGCCGTTTTCGCATGGTCGCCTGAAGGTTTCCGATAATAAACGCTATCTGGTTCATCAGGACGGTACGCCTTTTTTCTGGCTGGGCGATACGGCTTGGGAATTATTTCATCGATTGAATCGCGAAGAGGCCGATCAATACCTAAAAAAACGGGCTGAACAGGGTTTTACGGTAGTTCAAGCCGTGGCGCTGGCCGAATTCGACGGGTTGAAAGAGCCGAATCCGTACAACGAAACACCACTCGTTGGCGATGACCCGACCAAGCCAAACGAAGCCTATTTCAAGCATGTCGATTACATTGTCGACAAGGCAGCGCAGTACGGTATTGTAATTGCGTTTCTGCCAACCTGGGGCGATAAACTATTTAAAAGTACATGGGGAAAAGGCCCTGAAATTTTCAATCCAACCAATGCTGGTGTCTATGGTCGCTACCTTGGCGACCGCTATAAGAACCGCGAAAATATCGTCTGGGTGATGGGTGGCGACCGCAATCCGCGCGATGGCTCGCAGGACGTAACAGTCTGGCGGGCGATGGCCGAAGGTATTCAGAATGCCGTTGGTGGAGCCGATAAAGCGTTGATTTCGTATCATCCACAGCCCAACGGAATGGACGGTGGTTCGTTGAAGTGGTTCAATAATGAGCCTTGGTTCGATTTCAACATGCATCAGAATGGCCATTGCCGGTTTACGCCTATGTATGACCACATTACGTTGTCGTATAACAGCCAGCCAACCCGGCCTACCATTGATGCCGAACCGATTTACGAAGACCATCCGGTTTGTTTCAATCCTAAAGATTTAGGTACGTCAAATGCTTACGATGTGCGCCTGTATGCGTATCTGGATTTGTTCGCAGGTGCTCACGGACATACGTATGGTTGTCATGACATCTGGCAGATGTACAGTTCGGCACGTCCTGCCGTAAATGGGCCGCATCTTTTCTGGCCGGAAGCCCTCGATTTGCCCGGAGCCAATCAGATGCGCTACGTTCGGAAACTGCTGACCGCCCGCCCCCAACTCGACCGTGTTCCCGACCAGTCGCTGGTTGTAGAGAATAATCTGGCATCTTCCGAACGGATTCAGGCTACGCGCGGCAAAGATTATGCATTTGTATATTCATCTGTAGGTAAACCATTTACGGTCAATCCGGGCAAGATTTCGGGCAAAACCATTACCGCTACGTGGTTCGACCCGCGTACGGGCAAAACCAAATCAGCCGGTACGTTCGATAACCAGAAAGCACAACAATTTTCGCCACCCACCAAAGGTTACGGTCAGGATTGGGTTCTGGTATTAGACGATGCCGCCAGGAATTATCAAACACTATAAAGAGTGATGAGTGATAAGTGATGAACGATGAGTTATTTGCTACGTTAAATTCATCGTTCATCACTTACCACTCATCGTTCACCACTCCTATGCGATCACTTTTGCAGGAACGCACGTATTCGCTAACGCTAACCATTTTGCTGGTTGGCGTTGGCGCGGCCATTACGTTCCCACAGACGTTTCCAACGTTTGGTAACTGGAGTCAACTCCTGCTGAATCTGAGCATCGACACCATTGTGGCGGTTGGCATGATGCTCCTGCTGGTATCGGGCGTTTTCGATCTGTCCGTTGGTTCGGTAGTCGCGTTTTCGGGTGGAGTTGCGGCTTATTCGATGATTACCCTCGGAATGCCGATGCCTTTGGCCCTGATTACGGCACTAGCATCTGCCGGTTTAGTCGGCCTGACAAACGGATACCTGATTGCTTACCAAGGCATTAACCCCATGATTCAGACACTGGCAACAATGGGTATTGTGCGCGGTGGAGCCTTATTGGTAAGTGGAGCCGGAATTCAGAATTTACCGTACTGGTTCAACGCCATCAGCCAATCGCGTTTGTTGGGTGTGCAAATGCCAGTATGGTACATGCTTTTGCTAGTGGCTACGTTTGCGTTTCTGATGAATCGGACCATTTTTTTTCGACGCTATTATTATATCGGCGGAAACGAACGAGCGGCTGATTTATCCGGGATTCGGGTACGTAACATGAAATTGTGGGGCTACGTACTGACCGCTTTACTGGCAGGTGTCGCAGGTATTCTGTTAGCTTCCCGGCTAGGAACGGCCTTACCAACAGCAGGCCGGGGAT
This sequence comes from Spirosoma daeguense, assembly GCF_054776875.1. NCBI lineage: Bacteria > Pseudomonadati > Bacteroidota > Cytophagia > Cytophagales > Cytophagaceae > Spirosoma > Spirosoma daeguense. The sequence goes on along the minus strand of NZ_BAAHBF010000008.1, from coordinate 144,953 downwards.
TAGAGTTGCGGGTGATTACAGCCGTAATTCTGGGCGGAGCCAGTTTGTCGGGCGGACATGGTAAAATTATTGGTGCGCTACTCGGAACCGTCTTTATGGGATTGGTCAGTAACGTAATGGTTCTGGCGCGCGTATCGGGTTACTGGCAGGAAATTATTCTGGGCCTGATTCTGATTGCGGCCGTCTGGACCGATAAAGCGCTTCAAAAACGGGGGGCACTCGCATGAAAAAACTCTTGATCCTTAGCTTACTAGCTCTTTCATCCTGCGAGCTTCCTCCTCGCCAGAATACCACGCGCACGGCCCTCAATACGGTTACCGACTCCACTACGTCCAGCACCGACGAAGAATACGTAATGGTGACGACTGCCGTTACGATGCCCATGTACATCCACCACGATCAGGCAACATTTCTGCGCTGGGGCCGTGAAAAAGGGGTAAAAACATCCATCCTCGGCCCTGCCGAATGGGACGTACCGGCGCAGATTAACGTAATCGAAGAAGTCATCGGCACTCGTCCGACCGGGCTGCTTATCAATGGTACAGACCCGGCCATTGGCCCGGTTATCGATAAAGCGGTGGCTGCCGGAATTCCAACGGTTGTCTATGATTCCGACATTCCGAACTCAAAACGGCACGCATTTCTAGGCACCGACTGGTACGAAATTGGTCAGATGCAAGGCAAGGAAATGGTACGTTTGCTCGGTGGCAAAGGTAAAATTGCCTACATGGGTATTCTTGGCCTGAACAGTATGGAAGCCGGTTTTCGGGGCCTTCTGGACGTAGTGAAAAAATACCCAGGCATTGAAGTTGTTGGTAAATTCGACGACAAATCGAATGTTGAAGAAGCGGCTCGTATTACGTCCGATCTGTTGTCGGCACACCCTGATCTGGCCGGGCTTTGTGGCTTCGACTCAAATTCCGGGCCGGGTATCGGGTTGGCCGTCAAGGAAGCAGGTCGAGTTGGAAAGGTGAAAGTCACAACCGTCGATTGGGAGCCGGAACATCTGCAACTGGTACGCGAAGGCGTTATTCAGATGCTTGCCGGGCAAAAGCGTGAACTCTTTACGTGGTATGGTGCGCAATTTCTATACGACATGGTTCACCAGACCAATAAGCTTTCGGGCAATGATGCGCAGGCAGGCATTATCAACGTACCAACGTCCGTAAATACAGGTTTGCTACGTATCACGAAAGAAAATGTTGATGCTTTTGGAAAGTAAAATTTGCTCACTATTAGCTACGTCATAAAAGGAAGGGCCCGGTCAAGTGACCGGGCCCTTCCTTTTATAATTCTATAGCGTAACACAATCGACTAAGGCCCTACGTTCCCTCCTACCTTTGTCAGCATACTGCTCATGGTGAAGGTAGTGCCCTGCGTTCCGGGAATGTAGGTTCCGCTGAGATACAAACCGTTGACAGATATTCCGTTGGTTACGCTTCCGCCCGTAAATACTTTGTAGCCTTTACTCACTTTTAGCTTCGGACTGGAAAACAGCATGGTTGCGTATGTTCTTGGAATCAGGAAAGTTAGCGTTTCAGCACCGTCACTCGATTGAAGATGAATTAATTGATTCTGCGTTCCACTTCCCAACATAACAGATGCCTGCGTACTGACGCTGGCCGTAGGCTGGCTGGTTGCCCCGCCAATGCCAACCAAAATTCCACCCGTTACTTTAAACGTATTCCGGTCGCAGTCGAAACCTTCTTCGGGTGCCGTTGAGCCTACCGCAATTACTTTACCTCCCGTCACGGTAATTTTTCCGTTCGAATCAATACCGTCGTTCGATGTAGCATAGGCATAAACCACACCACCATTAATATAAATGAACTTTCCGGCGTTGATGCCGTCGTCTTTCGATTTAGACGTAATCGTACCACCGTTAATGGTCAGTATACTCTTCGTTTCGATGCCTTCTCCGGCGCTGGACGTTACGTTAATTGTGCCACCATTAATGGTCATGTACGGATCAATTGTGGCGTCGGTATCGTAAGAAGCCGACAGTCCTTTGTCGACTACGTTGATGTTGAAGGTTCCGTTATTAATCACTACGTAGCCTTTTTCGCACTGAATACCATCGTTCGAAGCTGACGTAATGGTTATTTTTCCACCATCGGCAATAAAGGCGCTGTTGGTATGCACCCCATCCGATACGGCGCTGGTGATGGTGATATTTCCGCTAATCAGCCGCACGTAGTCGTCGCTGCAAATGGCATGTTTGTAATTTCCTTTTACCGAAAGGTTTCCGTTTCCACTAAAAATCAACTGGCCTTCGCTGAAGAACGTAGCTTTCATATCTTCGGTGGCGCTGGCAGCATACGTAGCGCCATCGGTCAGCGTATTGTTCGTATTATCGGCCAGCACCACAAACACCCGCTTGCCCGACTGGATATTAATTGCAGGGCCATCGGCATTCGTGATATTCACACCATTTAAGGTGAGCTTGAATTTCTTGTCGCTGTAAATCTTTACAGAACCATTGGCCGTCGTTCCCGACAGCACATACGCCACTTCCGACGCTGTAGCCGTAATCACCACATCGCCGTTTGTCTCGGTTATGGTTACGCCCTTACCAGCCAGCGGATTAGAAATGCTGACCGACGTACCGAAATTGATGGTTACGGTTGACGAAAATGTTGAATTGGCCAGCAAATCATCGACGTTGGCCGCTACGTCGGTGTTACCTTCTTTGGCACTCGACAATGTACTAACGCTATCAATCACAATCGATGTTGAGGAGGTCGACGTAGTAGTCGTACTGGTCGTTGGCGTAGTTGTGGTAGTTCCTCCAGGTGTTACGGTGGTTTCGGGTTTCGAACATCCGATCAGCGAAACCAGTGTACATATAAGTACTAACTGACTAATCCATAGCTTCGTAGCCCAGAGATTAGTAAAGGCATTTACGGTGAATGTATTTTTTCTCATCTATTGGTGTAACATATTAACTCTAACAATACCTTACGCCGATCACCGTTGGAATGTTGCTTGAGCAAGCACTTTTGAGGTAAACAACCTGATTGTATAGACGAATATTAATTCGGTTTTAGAAATCAATACGTAGTAATGTGCTGCTACGTAGCATGGAAGTTGGCCAATTGATTCATTTTCTTTCGTAATTCGCATTCAATAAACGTATTGTTGATCAGGGCATAAGGTTATGAACGAGTTGAAAACTGGTCAGTTTTATGGCCAAACGAACCAAACTGTTAAGCTCGGCAATCTGACGCTGACCGATACGGAGTATACGCACGACTGGGTCGACTGGCATTTTCATGAGAATGCCTATTTTACGTTTATTCTCGATGGGCGGGTACTGGAAGGCAATCGGAAAGAAACGTACCACTGCACGGCTGGAAGTCTACTCTTTCACCATTGGCAGGAAGCTCATTTCAACAGTAAACCCAAAGGATACACACGCGGATTTCACGTAGAAATCAACCCCGACTGGTTCAAAACCCACGATCTTCGAACTGACGCGGTTCAGGGAAGTCTCAATCTGCAAAATCCTCATCTGAAAACACTGATGTACAGCATCGTTAAGGAAACGAAGCTGTATAAAGGCGACGAAAGACTGGCTATAGATGCACTACTTGTCAAGCTTTTAAGTGAGATAAACCCGGCTCCCGAAAAGCCGTATCGAACCCAACCGGCATGGGTAAATCAAATCAGAACATTACTACACGATGCGCCGGACGTAGCATGGACACTTGAGCACTTGTCGAGCTACGTAGCGATTCATCCGGTTCACCTTTGTCGGGAGTTTCCGCGCTATTTTCATGCTCATTTAGGGGATTACGTTCGTACGCTACGTATCCAGAAGGCGCTCCCGCTATTGGTATCGCCAGAAATTCCGTTGACCGAAATCGCGCTGTCGTGCGGATTTGCCGATCAGAGTCATTTTATCCGTTCGTTTAAAGCGCAGCACAGCGTTACCCCATCGCAGTACCGGAAACTTTTAGTACGTGACGGCTCAGGTTAATTTCGTTCTATTTTCGAATTTTCCATTCATCGAGATTTGGGCAAAATTTCATTCGCAGTACAACAACAATACCTATGCGATTTATTTCAGTTTTATCCATTCTCCTTTTTAGTTATTGGTCCGCTGACGCTCAATCCAGCGATTTCGTTAAAAGCCAAGGTATTACCTCAGCCGTTCATCAGGCCAATGTTGGCAAAATCATATTCACCAGCAAAGCAATACCTACGGCCGATTTGAAGGCTGACGATTTCCTGAAACACTACAAACTCACGAATAAGAGCAACTTATTTATAACAGTGTTCATGGGCAACTCGCTCACGAATTATTTACACCCGTTAGCTCCTGATTTACAACCAGATTCGCTCGCCAAAGTGGGAAATTATCAGTTCAATTTCTACGTCGATAACCGACTTGTCTATCAGAGCAATCTTCATCCCGGCGCCCCCTACGCCAAACTGAAACATACCGAAACCATAATCAGTAAACCGCTTATCGACAATCAGCACGAAGGGAGTTGGTGGAGCCAGTCGGCCTGGAACCGATTTATGTATAACGGTGGTGATAGTGCTTTATCGGAAGGGCATCATCAGTTTAAATTTGAAATCAGACCGTATGTAAAACTGGCAGAGGTGAAGGTGGGCGAAACCATTGCGGTGGGCGAACTAGCGCTGGAAGTCAATCGAAAACCTCATTTAAACCTGGCAGATATTCAATTAGCCGCACCTAAACCTTATGCTGGTCTTCCCGTTTCTAGTGAATCATTCGACACCCAGGAAATCAAGAAACTCAAGGGCAACATCGACGCCGACGTATTCAAGCATATCACGAGCGTGGTTGTTATCAAAAATGGCAAGATATTGATTGAAGAATATTTCAACGGAGCCACTAGAGATTCGTTGCACGATGTTCGGTCAGTAGGTAAATCGTTTGCCTCTACGTTAGCTGGAATCGCGCAGGGTGAGGGACATTTGAAAAGCGAGAACCAACCTTTAGCCGATTTCTACGATTTAAAAACATTTTCGAATTACTCGCCCGAAAAAGCCAAAACTACGCTCAAGGAATTGCTCACCATGAGTTCGGCTTTCGATGGAAACGACAGTGAGATGAATTCACCCGGTAATGAAGAAAACATGTATCCTACGGCGAACTGGGTAAAGTTTGCGCTTGATCTGCCCGTAAAACCAACCAAATTCAACGGCGAGTGGCATTATTTCACGGCAGGCGTTGTGGTCATAGGCGACGTATTGAACAAAATCGTGCCCGGCAATCTCGATACGTATTCGAAGCAACAGCTATTTAATCCCTTGGGAATCAGCCAGTACAAATGGCAATACACGCCACAGCACGTAGCGAATACGGCAGGTGGAATCCAGATGAACGCACTCGACTTTGCAAAATACGGGCAGCTCTATAAAAACAAAGGAAAGTGGAACGGGAAGCAGATTATTCCGGCCGATTGGGTAACCAAAACGTTCTCAAAACACAAACCGATTCCGGGACGGAAGAATGAGTATTACGGCTATCTGTTCTGGAACAAAACCTATACCGTAAACGGCAAATCGTACGAAACGGATTACTGCACCGGAAATGGCGGCAATAAGATTTTTGTTTTCAAGGATCAGCCGCTTGTAGTGGTCGTTACAGCCACGGCATTTAATACGTGGTATGCCCACCCGCAGGTAGACCGAATGATGGAAGAGTATATTTTACCGGCTGTATTGAAATAAGCTTTTGTGCTACGTAGCGATTAATCCTATCCTGACCGTTACGCAGCCAAGGCATATAACGACTTTGTCACTACGTTACCTAAATGACTTTAAACGTTTCAGAATCGGCCAAACGGTTGGCTAGCAAAATTTTATTAGCTATCCATTAACTTGTGGGCATGAAACAATTGCTTTTAGGCGTTGCAGCCTCTTTTTTACTCATCAGCGAGGGAATCGCTCAATCAACAAACAATAGTTTACCACGTATCGCCATCGCTGGGTTAGGTATCGAATCCAGTACGTTCTCTCCGGCCGTTACGCACGAAGAAGCCTTTCATGCCCGTTACAGCGGTGAAGTTTTCAATGCGTATTCGTTTATGATGCCCGTTTCGCCACTACGTAAACAGGCTCTTTGGCTACCAGCCGTTGTTGGGAAATCATTACCGGGTGGGGCCGTTACGCGTGAAGCCTACGAATCGCTGGTTGGTAAAATGCTGGATTCGCTAAAAAAATACATGCCTTACGATGGTTTGTATTTCGATATTCACGGCGCCATGAGCGTAAAAGGGCTTGATGATCCCGAAGGCGATTTAATCACGCGAATCCGTAAGGTTATCGGCTATAAAACGCTCATTTCTACGTCGATGGATTTGCACGGCAACGTATCGTGGCGGCTGGCGCAAAACACCGATTTAATGACTTGCTACCGTATGGCTCCGCACGAAGACGCTATGCAAACCAAAGAACGGGCCGTCGTTAATCTTCTGGAACGTATCAAAAGTGGCAAAGGAAAACCCGCTTACAAAGCCCTGATTACCGTACCGATTCTGCTCCCCGGCGAAAAGACAAGCACACGTATCGAACCCGGCAAAAGTCTTTATCAGGACGTAACACCACTCTCCGATAAACAGGAAGGGGTGGTCGATGGAGGCATCTGGATTGGTTATGCCTGGGCCGATGAACCACGTAACCACGCGGCTGTAATGGTGGTAGGCGACGATAAAACCAAGGTGACGCAATCGGCTGAAAAACTGGCACAAAACTTCTGGAATGTACGGTCGAAGTTTGGGTTTGTAGCCCCAACCGGTACGTTGGACGAAAGCCTGACAAAAGCTATTTCGAGTTCAATACGTCCGTTTTACATCAGCGATACCGGCGACAACCCGACAGCCGGTGGTGCTGGCGACGTAACGTGGACGATTACGCAGATTCTAAAGAACCCCGCCTTTAAAAAACCGGATGGCCCTACCCTGCTCTATGCGTCGATTCCAGACCCTGAATTCATCAAAAAAGTAATTTCGGCGGGTGTCGGCGGACACGTAACGGGTAAAGCTGGAGCCATTGTCGATTCACGTTTTGCCGGACCTGTCGCCCTCGACGGAACTGTTGAAGCGATACACTACGGCGACAAAGATGCCGAAGTAGAAGCCGTAGTAAAAATAGGCAGCGTTCACGTTATTGTTACCAAAAAACGGAAACCCTACCACGAAGAAAAGGATTTTGTCCGGCTAGGGCTCAATCCTCGCAAAGCCGATATTGTGGTTGTCAAAATTGGCTATTTACAGCCCGAATTATATGAAATGCAGAAAGACTGGATTATGGCGCTGACGCCCGGCGGTGTTGATCAGGATTTGTTCCGGCTTAAGTACAACCGCATTCAGCGCCCCATGTTCCCGTTCGATGCCGATATGAAAACACCCGATTTGTCGGCTAAGCTCGTGCCCGTTTCCGGTGCAACAAAGTAGTGTTCCTTGTAGTTGTCGGAAGGTACTTATGAGCAGCTAATTAGTCAGTCGGTAAACAATGCCGGCTGATTAGCTACTGAAATAATTCGTATCTCTTAATCCGTTAGGTTTCAGGTAAATGTATTGCCCTGCTACGTCGATGATGATGTTGAATCGTTTCAATAGATCGCCACCGATAATGCTCATTTTCTGCCGACCGATAGAACCAGAGAAAAAGCCGACCGGAACGCTTGTTAATGTCTCATTACCGACGCGAAAACTGGGTAGAATAGCCCGTTTTGTTTTCAGTACGTTACCAAACGAATCTTTCAATTCTTTCTCGCTGATAACCGTCAACGTCTCATCGATTTTATTGTCTTTCACGAACGTATCGTCGAATAAAACCGCGCCGGAATACCCAGAGTGGAGCAGAAATTTATTCTTGATAATACGTCCGCCCAATTCACAACCCGCTTCGACAAAGAGCATCTCGTTCTCAATAATCAATTTCAGCTTTTCATACGTACCAACGTTTTCGGGCAGACCTGAATGCAATCGTATTTGTTTCTTGTCGAAGTCTAATTCAATGATTTTATGGGCAAAGAGGTCAATTCCGAATTTTCCGTCTGTTTCCAGTCCTGAGTTTTTATTTTCCCAAATCGGTACGTCATGCCAGTGCAACTCGCCGAGTTGAATCGTATTACTTTTACTATATCTCGACGTATTACCGCCACCTCCCCAGCTTTTTACGCTATCGGCACCCGCGAAATTTATCGTCTTAAGTTGTTTGACAGCTTCTTCGGTCAACGTAACAGCATTGGCCGCCGTATGAAACATCAAACGGACAGTATCTCGTTGATTAAGAACTGTTTGTACTGAGATATTATTGAAATTTGTTAGCCGAAAAGGAATACTATAATTTCCTGCAAGCGGTTGATTTTTATCCTGACTAAATGCTAAATGACTGCCAAATGTTAGCAGTAGCAGTAGGTAAAGTTCACGTATCAGCATCATTAGTTAATTGTTTATCATTTCTGAATCGTTAACGTACGTAGCACCCTCAAAAGGTAATCATTTCATGAATTACCGACTGTACCGCTTATTCTGAACAACTACTAACTTACGGCGGTTAGCTTTCAGAATAAACCGATTCATCCGTGCCTGCTTCAGTTTCTGCTACATCGTTGCCTAATAAATGGATTATTCTGGGTACAGTCATGTTTGGTACGTTCATGTCGACGCTCGACAGCAGTATCGTAAACATTGCCTTACCCACTATTCGTCGGGAGTTAAACGCAGGAGATGGCGTTGAATGGGTTGTACTGTGCTATCTGCTGACAACAACCAGTACGTTGCTGATCATGGGCAAACTTTCGGATTGGATCGGTCGGCGGCAACTCTATATCACTGGTTTTTGCGTGTTTGTATTTGGCTCATTTCTGTGCGGGCTGGCCTGGAATTTATGGTCGCTTGTGGGGTTTCGGGTGTTGCAGGGGCTGGGTGCCGCTATGATTTTCGCAATTGGCCCGGCAATTATCGGCGATGCGTTCGCACCAAACGAACGTGGACAGGCAATGGGATTTATGGGTTCTGTAGTGGCGGCTGGCTCAAGTGCCGGACCAGTTATTGGTGGTTTATTACTGGGTGAGTTCGGCTGGACAAGTATTTTCTGGGTGAACGTACCGATTGGCTTACTAGCAATCTGGCGAGCCTGGACTATCCTCCCCGAAAGCCCTAAAGTAAGTGGCCAACGATTCGATCTGGTAGGCGCTGGTTTATTTCTGGTCGGTGTTGTTACGTTGCTGACAGGACTGGATTTCGGGTCAGAACCACACTACGGCTGGGGTAGTAGTCTGGTGTTAGGATTGCTGGTCGTTGGTGCTACGTTGCTAGTCGTTTTTCTGCTTTGGGAAATGCGTGTCAGCGAGCCTATGCTACGTCTGAGTTTATTCCGGATCTGGCCCTTTACGTCAGCTATTCTCGCAGCTTTTTGTGGCTTTGTGGCATCGGGCGGTAATCTGTTTGTCATTCCTTTTTTTCTCCAGCAGTTATTGGGTCTGAATCCTGAGCAAGCCGGGTTGATATTGCTGGCGGGGCCGCTAACCCTAAGCATTGTTGCGCCATTGGGTGGCTACCTTTCCAGCCGCGTACCTACGCGCTTGGTATCTACAATTGGGTTATTGATTACGGCCTGTGGCTATTTTGCGTTTTCGTTTCTCGATGCAAGTTGGGACTGGAAAGATGTTATCTGGCGCAGTTCGCTGGTCAGTTTGGGATTTGGTCTTTTTCAATCGCCTAACAGTAGTAGTGCTTTAAATTCGGCCCCCTTGTTGCAAAGAGGAATTGCCAGCAGCATGATTGCCTTTATGCGAAATCTGGGTTTTGTGATTGGCATTGCGCTGGCGGCTACGGTCTGGCACAGCACACGAAATCAGTATGCAATGACGCATAACGTAGTACCAGAAACGACTGAAGCTCAACTCCTTGGTATGCACTACGCTTACCTGGCAATGACGGCATTAATTCTATTAGGTGCTTTCTTATCGTTTACACGTGGGAAACCTTCTGTTATGACTTCTCCTACTGTGGCAGACATCAATACAAATCAATGATTTGACCGAAAATCCCACTAAAGAATATTGAAAAAGCCGGATTTTATCCGGCTTTTCAGGTTTTACTACGTTCATTTCTGCGAGCTCTATTTATGGGCTGATTAATAACCGTGCACCATTTTCCCATAGAATAGGTACCGACGTATCATAGATAAGCTTTCTGGCGTATGCATTATAATTTACGGGTACTGTCACAGCGTGATTTATCCGAACAACATCTCCACTAACGGGTATTCGATTACAAGACCACGTATCTGGGTTAGCCCACGAACCACTCTTGATTGTATATTGTGAAACACAAGGAGTTGCTGCTTGAAAAAAAGCAGAATTTGAGAACGCAGAACTATCAGTACGTGAGCAGATACTTCTTACCTGCCATTCGTAACGGGCAAGATTCGTTAGACCAATCAATTGATAACTACCATGCCCGTTTGTGGCGGTTAAGCTATTGATAATAGTCCAGGTCGATGCACCTTCTAATCGCCATCGAAGCTGGTATTGTGTTGTATCCGGTGTTGTTGCCGCAAACCAGTTCGCTGTAGCGGCCGTAGCTGAAATAGCTGTAGTCGATACAGGTACAGGCACAATACATGGGCCTGGTACATAGAAAGCGGTAAACGTAGCATTGCTGTTGGGAATCGTCATCCGGCTGGCCGAATCAAGCGGAATCGACCAATGATCAAAATAATAGACGATGTTGTTAATTGTTCGTGTTGCTGGCGCCGTAAGCCCTACTTTCATACCAGACACAAAGGAGCGGGAATAGGGGGTAGTAATCGGTTGTCCATCCAGAAATAGTGGTTGGTTAGCCGGAACAGTTGCAAAAGAGAGATTGACTACGTTGGGAATTACATCAACATAGGTTGAGCTAGTCCCTCCACCCGAATCATGAACAGTTAGTATAATTCGATAAAAAACATTGGCAGACGTTTCTCCATGATTAGGAATTGTGTACTGGCCATTTTTCGTTCCAATGGCGATAGGTGGACTATCATGAAAATGGGTATCATGGTGTAGTTCCACTCTCCATACAAAAACACTGTCGGGCAGTATTCCATCTTCGGCATCTGTGGCTGAACCGGAGAAGGTAATTACATCACCTGCACGATATACAGTATGATTAAGCGGTAAGTCGATGGTAGCTACTGGCAAAAAATCGGCAGTAGTGAGTGTTAATGTTGCCGAGTCACTTAAAACACTCCCGGCGCCATTTGTAACGAACACACTATATCGGCCCGAATCAGCCCGTGCAGTCACAGGAATGGTATAACTATAGGATGTCGCCCCGCTAATATCGACACCATTTTTTCGCCATTGAAACGTAAACGGAGTTGCGCCCGATACAGAAACGAAAAATTGTGCTCTTCGCCCTTCTGGCACCGTAACATTTATAGGGTTACGTGTGATTGCAGGTGCTGTTTCTGTTGTATATATAATTTTATAGAGTGCTCCGGTTCTGCTAAGGAAATAGAGATTACCGTCTGCACCAACAGTTAACCCAACAGGCATTCCTGGCAAATTTGCAGCAAACAACGTGGGTGTGATTATAGAATCTGTTAGGCTCAGCGTATTAATTGCACTGGTGCAAAAATCCTGGTAAAAATATTTGCCAGCCAATTCAGCCGGGTAAGACGTAGTATTTGGTTTGAAAATCAAGCCTCCTGTAATGGCGCATCTAGACTCTGTGTGTGGATAGGCAAATACTGGGTTTTCATATTCCGGATCATTACTATACCCTTCTGCATACGGCCAGCCAAAGTTAATGCCACCTACAGCGGCCTCGTTGATTTCCTCCCAACTACCCTCACCGACATCATTAATAAATATCTGTCCAGTCATTTGGTCAATCGAAAAGGTAAATGGATTTCTCAAACCATACGCCCAGATTCGCTTACGTTGTTCGGAGCCCGTTTTAAACGGATTATCAGTTGGCACACTCCCATCTGGATTGATTCGCAGAAGTTTACCCAAATACGTATCCAGATCCTGCGATTTAGGTGGGTCATGGCTCTCTCCTACCCCAACATATAGCTTACCATCAACACCAAAGTGCATGGCACCTCCATTATGTTGCTCAACGTGAGGAAGTGGATCAAGATCTAAAATAATTGTTTCACTTCCAGCTAATGCTACGTCTCCATCGGCAATGAAGCGGCTGATACGATTACGGTAGGATGAGGGAGAATCGTTTACCGTATGGTATAGGTATATATAATTGTTCGTCTCGAAATTAGGATCTACTGCTACTCCTGTCAGACCCGCTTCTCCGGCAGATACAACATTTAGCTGCACAAAAGGTGTAGGCAATAACGTACCATTTTTAATCACACGCAGCTTACCATCCTGCTCTGCTACGAAAATACGACCATCAGGCGCAAAAGCCATAGCGGTTGGATTGCTAAGTCCATCAGCCACCAATACCTGACTAAACCCTGACGGGTAAAGTTCATATTGCGCATACGCCGATTGGACAGCGATCAGAAACATACATAGTACAACACATGAACAGTAGTACCTTTTAATGATTGATTGCAAACAGGCTAAGCCAAACAAAAGCTTAACGCTCTGGCAGGAAAAGTGTATCAAATTGTGAGTGGAATTAAATAAATATAAAAAACTTGCCTAAAATCGCTATCACACCAACATTCCTATTCTGCTATTTTGGCCGCAAGAACACCACTTACCTAGCTAGTTGAGAATAAGATCAATTCGTCTCACTCGTTATCGCCCTACCTATATAGGATGCTCACAAAGGTAGGCATAACAAAAAAAATACTTACAATTAAGTACGCTTCTGGCAGGTTTAGTGTGGCATCACACTTCATAAAAATTTTACGAAACATTTACAAAAATACGGCATTGGCATCGTATTTGGCGTGTTTATTGAGTTTATGGCTTAACTTTCAACTAAGCCTTTCCTCTCCATTTTCAAGTTTTCTAATTGTTTTTTAAGGAAAATCTAATGGCTCTCTAAGGACAGCGCAATCGGAGCCACACTACTTTTGAACACGAGTTCCTGTCTTATGAACTCATAGATTAATAATGAAAAACCAGTATATCATTCTGGAAGCTCACTGCTTAAAGCACCTAATAGCGTCTGTTACCAGCCTAGAATCGGAAGGATATATTGTATTCGGAAGCCATTTCCTTCCTCATGTGTATCGATTAGGCGGAACCAGTTTTTATGTACAGGCCATGATACTGGCTTGATATAAATAGTGAAGTAGAGAATAGAGAACACCCTATTTTTTTTAAAGAGCGACTGATTACTTATATCAGGTTTGGCCACTATTTTGCCGTTTTTCGATTAAAATCTGTCGAATCACCTCCATGCTCTCACCTTTCCAATAAGAGTGCATCAGTCATGTGCCAACATATACACAACCTGTAGAACCATAATAGAACTTATTCAATCTCTTTGGCCACGACTGACAAGGGCAGATAACTATCTAAAAATTAGGTACATTATTTAGAAAAGCTATATAACAAAAAAGACTGCGCCCCCTCTGGTACAGCCTTTCAAAATCTCCCTAATAATAACTTAACGACTTATATACGTAGGCCGAAGGAACTTGGATTTCCTAGAAAGAAAAAAAAAGCTGAATCAACATGATACAGCCTTTCTAATATCTCTTTTTTAAAGTATTCCAAACCAATATACGTCACTTACCTTGACCTTGGATTTACCAACGAATACAAAAAATACTACCTCATCGAAAAATTTCTAATCTAAAATTTTAGTATTCCCATGATACGTACTGACTGCATAAGGTGGAGTCGTTTTAGATAACTATGGTTTACATCCCCGCTACGTTGGCTCTCGCTACGTCTCCTACATGAAGCAGGCTCCCATTCCACTGAACTGCTACATACACCACAAGCCGGGTAGGATAAATAACGGCTGTGAGGAGTGGGTGGATTTGATATTTTTAAGGAACAGAAAGGTACGATTGAACCATATATGAGTAGTATACAGTAAACTGACGAATTAGTCCTAAATTTCCGAACCTCTACATCCGTAAGCTTTGGAGGTTCTGGAAAACGATAAAAACTAAGTTTGCTCTTAACATGGCCTTATCCAGTCAGGCCACTAGTATTTATGTCTTGTAACTTGAATGGTAAAGAACTTTTGACTTATGATGTAATCATCATAGGTTCTGGGGCTGGTGGCGGCATGGCTGCCTACCAACTCACCAAAGCTGGCGCCAATGTCTGTCTTCTGGAAGCAGGAGGCTATTTCGACCCTGCTGATCCCAAGTATATTACGCAGCTTAAATGGCCTTACGAATCACCCCGGCGAGGTGCCAACACCGTTCGCCCATTCGGGGATTTCGATGCGGCCTGGGGGGGCTGGCAAATCGAAGGAGAGCCGTATTCCGCGCAATCGGGTACCGAATTCCATTGGTTTCGCTCACAAATGCTTGGAGGACGTACTAATCACTGGGGACGTATTTCGCTGCGATTCGGCCCCGATGATTTCCGACGATACAGTCTTTCAGGAATTGGTGCCGACTGGCCCATTGGCTACCAGGAAATGAAGCCTTATTATGATCGGGTGGATAAACTCATTGGCGTGTTTGGTACCAACGTCGGATTGCCGAATGAGCCCGATGGGCATTTTCTACCGCCCCCGAAACCTCGCCTGCACGAAATGCTGATTACCAAAGCAGCACGTAGCATCGGCGTCCCTGTATTCCCTTCTCGTTTGGCAGTACTAACCAAACCCATCAATGAGGAACGAGGAACCTGTTTTTATTGCGCCCAGTGTGGCCGGGCCTGCTCAGCTGCGGCCGATTTTTCATCGTCGTCGGCGCTGGTTATTCCGGCTATGAAAACCGGAAAGCTTACGCTCATCAATAATGCTATGGCCCGCGAGGTATTAACCGACCCACAAAGCGGCTTGTGTACAGGTGTATCTTATGTCGACAAGACTAGTTTACAGGAACGTACCGTTAAGGGCAAGATTGTGGTTGTAGCTGCCAGCACCTGTCAATCGGCCCGACTCCTGCTGAACTCGAAGTCTTCCCAATTTCAGCAGGGCCTGGCCAATGGTTCGGGCGTAGTTGGGAAGTACTTAAACGATTCAACCGGGGCTTCCATGTCGGGTTTTGTGCCCGCTCTGATGAACCGCAAACGATACAATGAAGATGGGGCTCAAAGTTGCCATATTTATACCCCTTGGTGGCTCGATAACAAAAAGCTGGATTTCCCACGTGGGTATCACATTGAATATGGGGGCGGTATGCGTATGCCCGATTATAACTTCATGAGTGGTATTGAAAACTATAATGGTCTTGTTGCCGATGCCAGTGGTAAAAAGAAAGAAGCTGGTGGGTATGGTACTGGTTTGAAGGATGATTACCTCCGATACTATGGTGCATTTGTTTCGATGGCAGGCCGGGGAGAACCTGTGCCGCTGGAAAGCAACTATTGTGAAATTGACCCAAATCGTGTCGATCAATATGGTATCCCTACGTTGCGGTTTCATTACAAGTGGTCGGAGCATGAGATAAAACAGGCCAAACACATGCAGCAGACCTTCGATGAAATTATTCACGCGATGGGTGGGCAGCGGGTTGGTCTGGCTCCCGGTGCGGATCGAAACTACGGATTGGAAGCTCCAGGCAAGATCATTCACGAAGCCGGAACAATTCGGATGGGGAACGATTCAAAAACCTCGGCGCTCAACCCATTTCAGCAAGCTCATGAGGTGAAAAATCTATTTGTCGTCGATGCGTCGGCGTTCCCATCACAGGGCGACAAAAATCTGACATGGACCATTCTGGCCACATCCATGCGTACCTCCGATTATATCATCGATCAAATCAAAAAGAAAGCCATATGAACCGCCGGGACATTCTAAAAGCAATTCCTCTTACTACGTTGAGCTTACCGGCCGCAGTTACGCCTGAGGCTCCCCCAACAGCTCCATTGCCAAAACCAGCGGTAACGGTATTCAAAAATGGTAAGTCGCCGGAAGAACAACGCAGAGACAGCGCTTTACAAACAGCAAAATTCCTGACGGCCCATGAGCTGGCTACCGTTACGTTGCTATGCGATATTATTCTGCCCGCCGATGCTCGCTCACCCAGTGCATCCCAAGTAGGTGTACCGCAGTTTATTGAGTTTATGTTAAAGGATCAGCCCGATATGCAGACACCTGTACGCGGAGGACTGAACTGGCTGGACCACGAATGCCGGAACCGCTTTGGGAAACCCTTTATGGAATGCGCTGCCCCGCAACGTATCGCCGTAGTGGATGACATCGCCTACCCAGCCAAAGCCAAGCCTGAATTTTCGCCCGGCGTAGCGTTCTTTTCGCGCATGCGCAACCTGACGGCAGCCGGATACTTCACCAGCAAGGCAGGTATTGCTACGTTAGGCTACATGGGAAATACTCCTCATCAGTGGGCCGGTCCGCCAAAGGACGTACTGGATCAGTTCGGCCTAAGCTTTGACTCCGATGTTCACTATGCGGATATGAGCTAATGCGCAATAACCCAGAAATGGCATGCCTCTTTTTCAACAATTGATACCTGGTTGGCCCCTTTTTTTAGGGCTTTTGCTGGCTAGAGAACAACCGAAAATGCCGATAGAGACACAACTAACTTTCGACGCTAAAGGTCATACGCTTAATAATAATCAGGCTTTTTCACCAGACGATCGCTGGATTGTCTATGATACACGTAACGTCGACACAGGCTTAGGACAAACTAGTTCCATTGAACTGGTTGACGTGACCACGAAAGAAATCCAATTGCTTTATCAAACTCCCAACCAGACCGAACATGGGCCGGGTGCGGGTGCTGTTACGTTCTCGCCCAAGGAACAAAAAGTTCTATTCTTACATGGGCTTAGGAACGCAAATGCCCGCTACCCATATTCCATGAGTCGGCGAACTGGTGTGCTGGTTGCTGTCGATCAGCCTCAGAAGCCCCATTTTTTGGATGGTCGATGCCTTACGGCTCCGTTTGTACCGGGTGCTTTACGCGGAGGAACACATGCACATCAGTGGAGTGGCGATGGACAGCGAATCAGCTTTACCTATAATGACGAAGTTCTGGAGCGGCTTTCTCAAACGAATCCAGCCGTAAAAGACCTTCGGACCGTTGGTGTTTTAACGCCAGCCCATTCCGTAAAGGTACATGACGCTAATGATACGGACTGTTTTGATGGCGAGTGGTTTGCTACCATTATTGCTCAGGTCACTGAACAGCCCAAAGCCGGTAGTGACGAGATTGAGCGAGCATTTGACGAAACCTGGATCGGCAATAACGGATACCGTAAAGCCGATGGTAACTGGCAAAAACGGGCCATAGCCTTTCAGGGAAATGTCCGAACTAAGGAAAATCAACTCGTTACGGAAGTGTTTGTGGTCGATTTGCCCGAAGACCTGACCCAGGCCGATCCAGGCAAACCGCTGGAAGGTACCGCAACGACCCGCCCGAACCCACCCGCAGGTGTTAAACAACGTCGGGTTACCTTCACGAAAAACGGAATTGAAGGCCCTCGGCACTGGTTACGCAGCTTGCCCGACGGTTCCTTAATTGGTTTCTTGGCAAAAGACGCTGCTGGTCATATTCAGCTCTTTGGGGTTTCGCCCAATGGTGGTTCAATTCGGCAACTAACTCACCAACCGTTCTCGATCCAAACAACATTCAACTTCAGCCCAGATGGAAAACAGGTTGCTTATGCGGCTGATAACAGCATTTTCGTGAGTGATTTGATTAGTGGAGAATTCCATCGTCTTACTACCCGTTCGACCGATGAACAGCGACCAATTAATGGCGTAGTGTGGTCCAACAAAGGAGATCGAATTGTTTACAATCGCTACGTATCAACCGATGCCGGGCGTTATATACAGCTGTTTCAGCTAACGGGGCTTTAAGACTCTCAGCTTCATTAGTCAGTGTGATTATTTCAGACAGAATGACTATCTGGCTCCTCTAGTAACGGATTGCCAGATGGTCAATTTTTCTTCACACGGCAACGGTTATGAATGCCAACGATGCTCTATTTACATGGGATGTTATCAGGCGTTAGGGAACCAATTAACAATCTTTTGGGTGAGAACTATAAACTTGTTCATTCTCTTAGGTAGCATAATATGGAAATTGGCATTGATAGCTTCGCATCAGCGATGTATGGTACAAATACGTTAAGCAGCGTGGACGCAATGGAGCAATTGCTCGAAAGGATTGCTTTTGCCGATGAAGTCGGCCTTAACGTATTTGGAATTGGGGAACATCACAAGAAAGAATTTTTGGATTCAGCAACTGCCGTGATTTTGGCGGCAGCGGCAGCACGTACCAAGCAAATACGACTTGCCAGTGCAGTAACTGTGCTGAGTGCGGCAGATCCTGTGCGAGTTTATCAAAGCTTTGCTACGCTGGATCTTATATCCAAAGGCCGGGCGGAACTGGTAGTTGGCCGTGGTTCATCGGTCGAAGCGTTTCCTTTGTTTGGGTTTAGCCTTTCTGATTATGATGCATTATTTCAGGAAAAGCTGGACTTATTGCTCAAGATTCGCGACGAAGAGTTTATTAATTGGTCAGGCAAATTCCGGCCCAAGCTGGTAAACCAACCCATTTACCCAAGAGCATTACAGGCGAAGTTACCCGTTTGGCTGGGTGTAGGCGGCACACCAGATTCCTTTATCCGGGCGGGTATGTTAGGGTTGCCGCTTATGGTGGCTGTCATTGGCGGGGAAACGCATCGCTTTCGGCCATTGATCGATTTATATCGCAAAGCAGGAGCTGCTGCCGGTTTTTCGCCTGATCAGTTAAAAGTAGGATTACATTCGCCTGGCTACGTTGCAGCTACGAATGAACAGGCCATTGCCGACTATTATCCGGGTTACGCTGAGCTATGGACCAAATTAGGACGAGAACGAGGCTGGCCGCCAGTAACAAGACAGCAATTCGACGGCTTAATTTCGCCTGCGGGTGTATTGGTAGTTGGCGGACCTGAGCGGGTAGTTGAAAAACTGATTCACCATAGCGAAGCACTGGGTGGAGTTGATCGGTTTACCTTTCAGATGGATAACGCCGGACTAACCCATGCACAATTGATGAAGTCCATTGAATTAATTGGCACGAAGGTTATTCCCCTTCTGAAAGCTCAATAACGATTGAGATTAGGTCAATAACTAAAAGACTATGGGCGAAAAGCTCGCAGGTTTGAACGCGATTGAAATTCGTAGTTTCGGCTAAAACCACCAGAAAGGAAATCACTGAAAATGGGGCATTTCAGAATAAAAATCTGACCCCCGTTTAGATGTTCTTCGCGATGATCTAGAGTCTGTTTAAACTCAGCAGCTACCCCTTCCCTATGCGCTTAAAATCAATGTCACTCATTTGCCTGCTTATGGGGTTCATCACCTCACCTGTATTGGCAGACCCACCTCTTAAAAATTACCTGGCCGCGTTGAATTCGCCTATTCTGTTTCGTGGCGATGATGGTACGGCCTATCGCGATCCGGCCTTTTTATATCATCAGGATAGTCTTTACGTATTTTTCACGCTGGTACGCACGGAGGAAGAAAACAAAATTTACTCCTACGTTGCCATGAGCCAGACCAAAGACCTCAAAAACTGGACACCCATCCGCATTTTAACCGCCCGCGATCAACGACTTGATTATAGCAGTCCCGGTAACGTAGTACGGCAGGGCAACGAATGGGTTTTGTGTCTGCAAACTTACCCCCGCCCCAACTATACGGCAGATCAAAAACCTCGATATGGCAACGGTGATGCGCGAATTTTTACGATGCGCAGTCGGGATTTACGCCATTGGAGTAGTCCGGAATTGCTTCGGGTAAAAGGCCCTGACGTAGTAGAGAAAGAGATGGGCCGCATGATCGACCCGTATCTGGTAGCCGATAAAGACGTATCGGGAAAATGGTGGTGCTTCTATAAACAAAATGGCGTCAGCATGTCGAGCTCGACTGATTTGCGAAACTGGACGTTCGTGGGTCATACTGAATCCGGCGAAAATGCCTGCGTTTTAGTCGAAAATAACCAGTACATTTTGATGCATTCGCCGAAAAATGGGATCGGCTTAAAACGCTCAGCCGATTTAAAAAACTGGCAGGATTGGGGCGAACTGATTACACTCGGGCAATCGGACTGGAACTGGGCCAAAGGCAGAATAACAGGTGGTGCTGTTCTAAATCTGAAACATATTCCTGCGTTTGGCAAATACGTCATGCTCTTTCACGGTTCAGGCCCACAAACTGAAGATGGTGGTGATTTCGACAAAAATGCCTCGCTAGGTATTGCCTGGAGCGACGATCTACAGCACTGGCAATGGCCAACGCAACGCCATTAAACGACTATTACGTATCAGCTATATGGTCTAATCATAAAACGAATCTGCTACGTATCGCTCCTACTGTTATGGTCTGAAATTCAGCACTTCTCTATCTGCTTAAAGAAATTGACTTAGATAATAAACAACATCTCAAACACTATATTAAAATTTAATTAATGAAAGGTTGCTTCGCATAGCTAGAATCTGTAATATGGTTGAGGAACTGTTTCGCTCATTCTCAACATGATACAGCCTTACCCCTTCTTTTTGTTGCGCCGTCCGGCATATCCAACCACTTACCTTACCCAGTTTTACCAACAACTCGAATCGCAATCGCTCCAAACGGCTTTATTGGCCTGGTACCAGAATCCACTGGTGCAGCAAGCTATCTACGTTGCATCGCAACCGCTTTACGAACGCTGCCAGCGTTGGCTGTTGGGGGAGCCAATACCTGAACAGGAAAAGCTACTCATTACGTTGCACAAATACCTGATCCGGATGTGTACGCGCTGTACGCCCTATGGCCATTTTGCAGGTTGTGCACTCGGCACTGTTGGCAACAAAACAATTCTTGAACCCAGCCCCGAACAAACGTATCAGCATGTTCGCCCTGATTTTGAGTCGTTATTATTTCTGAAAGAGGAGCTACTACGTATACCCGCCATTCGGAATCAGCTTCGGCTTTACCCAAATTCGTCGTTTTATCCGGTTGGCGATGCGTTGCGCTACGTAGAACAGCAGCGCGAGAACAATCAGCGACAGTATTTTATCAGTTCGGTGAGCGTCGATACGCACCTGACAGCCTTGTTTGCGCGGGCTCAGCAGGGTGCTACGTTGCCCGAATTAACCGACTTATTAATCCGCGCAGGCGCTGAGTCAGATGTTGCCAGCGATTATCTGGAACAATTGCTCGATAGTCAATTACTGGTTTATGAAATCGAACCAAACGTAATTGGCGACAGCTACTATAGTCTGCTGCTCGAACGACTTTCGGACATAAAAGGAATTGATACGTTGCTTGAATCGCTACGTAGCATTGAGCAAGCCTTGAAGCAATCTGACGAACGCATGAACGGTTATCAGGCTATCCGGGCGTTTTTCGAAACGAACAACCTCCAGCCTGCCGGTGCCGATGTTGTGCAGGTCGATACGTTCTTTCCCGCCGATACGTATCAACTCAACCAGTGGGTAATCCGAACTATTCAACGCCAGTTTGAGTCGCTGATGGTGCTCAACCAACCGTATCAATCGCCCGATCTACAGGAGTTTAAACGCCGATTCTACGACCGTTACGAACACGAAGAAGTGCCCCTCGCCTACGCACTTGATCATGAAAGTGGCGTTGGGTATGGAAACCTGTTCGACCTTGGTGTGGGCTATTCTCCACTCATTGACAGCCTGACGCTTCCGTCTGCTACGTCGGATACCGATCCGCTGGGCTGGAACTGGTGGCAGTCGTTTGTCCTGGGTAAATATGCCGATGCGCTACGTCACAATCGTTCGGAAGTAACGTTGACCGACGCCGATTTAAAGACGATTCAGGCACACACACAACCCGAAACTCCACCCAGCGGCTTTTTCCTTTTCGGAACGTTGCTCGCTAACGATACCGATGCTATTGATCGGGGTGAGTTCAGGTTCAATCTGTTATCGGGGCGTGGGCCTTCGGCGGTAAATTTGATGAGTCGTTTTTGCGAAGGAAATCCTGAATTAGCCACACAGATACGGCAATGCGCACTCGACGAAGAGCAACATAACCCCGACGTTATCATTGCCGAGATTGTTCATTTCCCGGATTCACGAGCAGGGAATATTCTTACCCGGCCCAGTCTGCACACCTACGAAATTCCGTATATGGGTAAGGCATCGGTACCACTTGAAAACCAGATTCTTCTTACCGATTTAGTAGTATCGGTACATAACGATCAGTTGGTGCTACGTTCGAAACGACTCAATAAACGGGTGATTCCACGCCTGTCGAGCGCGCATAATTTCCAGCATGGTCTGCCCATTTATCGTTTCCTCTGCGATTTACAATATCAGGATTCCCATTTGAATGTGCAGTGGAATTGGGGCCAGCTTAGCCAGCAAACCTACCTACCGCGCGTTTGCTATCGAAACATCATTGTGAGTCGGGCAACCTGGCTTCTGCAACGTAGTGATTTACCGCCCAATAAGCTGGATGAATGGCCTGATTTGCTGGTAGCAAAAGGAATGCCCGAGCAGTTTGTCATTACCGTTGGCGATAACGAACTGTTGCTCAATACGCGGGTGCCTGATACGTTGCGATTGCTCGATCAGGAGCTTCGGAAACAACTTTCGGTGCGGGTTACTGAGTTTCTGGCAGGTTCAGGTAATTGCCCGGTCGGAAAGGCTGGTGCTACGTTTACCCACGAGCTGATTCTGCCGTTTCAGAATACCACAGCCCCGGCTATTCAGCCGTTTACGACACGAATGGACGAATTGCCGCAACGTCGATTTTCAGTAGGTAGCGAATGGCTGTATCTGAAGATTTACACGGGCGAAAAAGTGGCCGATACGTTGCTGGTGCAGGATTTATATCCAACCGTGAAACAGTTATTGAGTACGCAGATTATCAATCAGTTTCACTTTGTCCGATATAAAGATTCCGATACGCATTTGCGACTCCGGTTTCGGGGAAATCCGCACGTTGAGTTTTATCACTACGTTATTCGGGCGGTCGAACGAGCACTGCATCCGCATGTGCAAACGGGCGAAGTGCATAAAATTCAGACCGATACGTATCAGCGGGAGTTAGAACGCTACGGTATGCACCGAATTGAATCCTGCGAAGCGTTGTTTCATCATGATAGTCTGTCGACACTTCAATTTCTGGCGCAAACCGGCGAAACCTTCGATGAGAATCTGCGGTTCGGCTTTGCCATTCACAAGATCGACGCGCTATTACGTCATACGCAACGTAGCAACGACGCTATGTATCGGTTAATCAGCGACTTGAAAGAACGATTCTTTGAGGAATTCAATGGCGACTCAACGCTACGTCAGCAACTGAACGAACGGTATCGAACGTATCGACCGTTGATCGAGCAGGCACTGAGTCGCCCGTTTCCGCTCCTCGACGGGCAGGAAAACTGGATGTCTCAGCAACAAGAATTGCTTCTCCACATAAGTGAATCTACGCCTGACGTAACCCAGTTGAACCCCATTGTGAACAGTCTGATTCACATGAGTGTTAATCGGCTTTTCCCGTCGAAACAACGGGCTTATGAACTGGTATTATATCACTGTCTGGCCAAGCATTACGATTCGGTACGTTCGCGGTTGGCGCAAACCAATACCAACATTACAAGTAATGCCTAAGCTACATGTGCTACGCCTGTTTGCCGCCCCGTTGAATAACCATCACGACCAGATCCTGCCAGGTGAGGTTGATCAGGTCAGTTAAGGATATTCTATATAATTGCGATACCTGTTGCAATACCATAAGCGACAGTTCAGTACGTCCGGTTTCTTTTTTGCTGTAGGCCGCCTGACTTACGCCAATCTGAAAGGCAACATATTCCTGCGGATAGCCATGAACTTCGCGGAGTTTGCGGATTTTGGTGGCGAACGTTTCCATATCGTTTCTCTTCTTTTGCGTTGAAATACTTGTACAAAAGAACACTGCCGAACGTAGCGTTAAAAATTATTTCGACCGATGCTGCGTCCTTTTCGACCAATGCGTAAAAATGAGGGCCGGACACACTACTATCATCCATTCGTCTGGTGATTACACAAAAATCCCCATTCTGAATCGTTGGATACGGTTTCAGAATGGGGATTTTCAGCGAGTCTTACAAACAGTGATTTCTCAGCGATTCGGCTGTACCACCTGCTGAGATTCTGTTTTCAGACGGGTAACTTCCTGTTCCAGACTGCTGGCTTTGAAGTAGAAATACAAGCCTGCAATCAGGAATATTTTAGACAAAACGAATACCGCAATAAAGGCCGCTTTCCAGTGCTTATGCACCCGAATATGCGTATCATCAACTTCTACATTGACATAATTTGATTCACGTTCCTGAGACGTTCTTGACTTTTTAGTCGATTCCTCAGGTTCGACCCACTTCTGAATATCCGTTTCAAGAAGTTTGATCTCTAGTTTTTCCCGGATGGCTGGCGGTGGCGGAACGGCATTACGCATAAAAAATTCCTCCATATCGAGTTCAATTTCATTCAATTGCGCCAGCACCTCGTTATCCGTAGCCAGTAGGTGTTCAACCTCCTGTTTCTCCGATTCAGTAGCTAAACCAAGTAAATAGGCTTCAAGAACGCCCTCGGTCAAATATTGATAGTTTTTCAAAGTCAAGTTTATTTTGAGGTGCGGTGTTGCTTAAAGTAGGTGGAGAGCGTTTTCATAACATCCGCCGAGGGAAGCTTTAATTTTTCTGCAATTTCCGGAATGGAATAGCCCTGATAAAACGATAACTCAAACACAAGCTTACCCAAATCATCACTGACGGTTAAGGCATCGATGGCGAACGTCTTAATTAAATGGGCGGGCCTGGCTTCAAGCGCTTTATTTCTGGCCAAACGAATCAATTTGCCGTTTGCAGCGATAGGGTCCTGCGCGTATGATTTTACCTCTTCAGAAGAAAACAGGTCGACAAGTACCTTCTGCGCCAACGCTTGTTCAGGTATGATTTGCAAAATGACCCCATAGGCCAGCGAACTGTACCGATCGTATAAAGAAAGAAGCGAATCGTCAGCATTGTTTTTTATTCTTGCCGGCGGGCTACCTACTTGTTTTAAAGACTCCATTCTTATTCAATCATAATAGTTTATAAATAATTCATAATCTATTCCCCTAAAGATATAGACTTGAATTTACTACAGGAAATTTGATGGATTTAGCTCAATGTATTAATTATAGCTGTTCAATACATTAAAAGCGTACAATCTTGAAAAGAAGGAAAAAAGGAGTTTCACTTCGAAGAGGATGTTGAGGCTTATCTAACAGCTAAGTTACAACACTTAATGGTTAAGTAAATCGAAAATATAGCATTTTATTTTCATAAGCGACTCTCAGTCAGTAATAAACCCACCAAAACGTGTGTAACTCTCCAAACAACGTTGCTTTTTCGGTTCACTTTTATTCGTCCGGCATTGCCTGATTTTTACAGAACAAACACACTAAAACTAAAGAATTGGGCAGAACCCTCTGCCAAAGGTTCTGCCCAATTACTGAATTACCAACTCTAAACTCACTTCGTCAAATTCATTGAAATACCAACAAAAACGGTACGATAGGCTGGTGGCCGAACTTCGTAGCGGGAAGCACCATCGGGCGAATAACGGTAACCAAACACGTTACGACTGCCCAATACGTTGTCGATGGTTGTGTAAAGCACTACGTAGTTGCGTTTGAAGAAAAATAGCTTGCTGATCGACACACTCAGATTTTGATACGTCGGAAGCCGGTCGCCCAGAAATTCGGATGATTCATGCGCATAGAACGGGCGTCCGCTGGCAATCCGATACGTAGCACCTAACGATAGGCCGGGTTTCGAGAGATAGTGTTTATACACGAAGCTCAGGTTGTGTGTCGATGCGTAGGTAGGCATGGCCGATGCCAGAAAGTTGCCAGCTAGTCGGCGCGTGTCGAGCAATGAATAGGCAACCCAGAAATCGCCGTATTTAATAGATGTTTTATCGCGGAAGAAGACATCGATACCACGGGCGTAACCATAACCACTGTTGTTGGTCGTGGCCGACATTGGCCGGTATGGGTCTGGATCATAACCGGGCAGGTTAGTTTCGCGAACGAGCTGGTCATATTGTTTGTGATACGCTTCAACCCGGAACGTGCGGTCGTTGTGCATGTATTGGTAATTCAGAATCAGGTGCGTAGCTTCTTCGAAATTCAGGTTCTGATTGCGATAGAGATAACCTTTATCTGGGGTTTGATAAAACTGACCTGCCGCCAGCGATACCTGTCCATGTGCACCAACCTGATACGACATCGACAAACGGGGGGCCAGATTCGAGCGACCGATTGCTTTCGAGTGTTCGGCACGTAGTCCGGCACGTACCGCCAGCTTTGTTCCGATATAAAATTCACCTTCGGCAAAGCCCGCTGTGTACGTATCTTCGAGCGAGAATGTTTTGGTAATCAGCTCGTTCATTACGTTCACATAGTGCACTTCGCCCCCAATCATGATTGAATTATTGCCTTTCAGGAATCGGGTCAATACGGTACGGTACTGAACTCGGCGGTCGTAACGATCAAGCGTTTTGGCATCTGCTACGTTGATATAATCGTAATTGTAGTTGTACGAAAATCCGGCTTTGATCATCCATTTGCCATCACCC
The DNA here is from genome assembly GCF_054776875.1 of Spirosoma daeguense. NCBI lineage: Bacteria > Pseudomonadati > Bacteroidota > Cytophagia > Cytophagales > Cytophagaceae > Spirosoma > Spirosoma daeguense. The sequence continues at coordinate 118,288 of NZ_BAAHBF010000008.1, read as the reverse complement.
AGCATGTGCTGATACGAATTAGTGGTGAAGTAGTTTTTGTTACGTAGCTGAAAAAGGTAAATGTCATCGGGTTTCTGGAATGTGGGCAGGTTTGTTGCCGACGAACTTCCGCTGGCGAGCCCGTAGAGTTTCAACGTACCGTGTTTCCCGACTTTCTCCCGCACTTCGAGCGAACCGTCTAACCCTTCCGGCGACTGCACCCAATTTACATTCTGACGGAGTAATTTAAAGTACGGCCCCATATTCGTATATGAAATCCGGCCAACTATAGAACCCTGGTGCGTATAGGAAACAGCCGCATTGGCCGGATTCAGGTCAATCATCCATTTATTTTCCGAACTACGTTTATCCTGTGTTTCAAGAAGCAATACGCTCGATAATGCCTGTCCATACTGGGCCGAATAACCGCCCGTACTGAACGACGTTCCTTTGAACATACCCGGTGTAAATCGACCACGCTGAGCAATGTCGGGAATACTGCTGTAGAATGGATTCTGCACCATCATTCCATCGATAAGCGTCGTAGTTTCGCTGGCCGAGCCACCCCGTACAAATAACCCTTCCTGCTCCCCTACCCGTTGGGTTCCGGGCAGCATCTGTAACGCACTTGTAATGTCGGCGGCTGCACCGGCAGTTGTCACAATGTCGAGCGGTTTGAGCATCACCATCCGTTTTTCGTCACTGGCGTCGAACGAACCAGCCGAGATTGTCACCATGCTGAGCGTATTCACTACGTCGGGCAACGTAATGGTCAGCGTCAACGTATCGCCAGCCAGACTAACGGGTTTTTCTACCTGCGTGTACCCTACCGATGATGTCACCAACGTCTGTGAACCCACCTGCGACGACCGGAACATAAACCGCCCCGACGTATCGGACGAAGCCCCATCGAAGACCGTAGCCAGATAGACATTAGCACCCGGAACGGGCTGATGTTTTTTATCGAGAACAGTGCCCCGGATTACGGTGCTACGTGTCGGGACAGTGGGGGGAGCATCCTGACCATACGTAGTGGCGGCCAGCAACATCAGGGGGAAAAGTAGTGACGATTTCATGACGGCAGAGAGTTTTTGTTCGAGTTGATGGACCAAAACTATCGCCGTGGGGAGGGGGTAATCCAGCTAATTCGGGCGAACCCAAATGGAGCGTGTATGAACCTTATTTTTCGTGTCATGAACCTGATATGGGCGGTATGACCGAAAAAAAAAGGCGGATGAACCCCCAATATGCTGTAATGGAATAGACTATAACCTGAGGTTTTTGATAGCCGCTACGCCACCGCCCACCTTTGTTTCAGTAATCGGGCACACGAAAGCGAGCACCAACCCAACGCTTCTCTTTCGCACAATCCGACGAACCAACGCCGATTGTAGTCATGACACAATACAGCAAGGGAGGCCGCCGAAAATCCCGTCCAGAGTAGGCAAACAACCAATAACTTTTCTGAAGCCATGAAAATTTCACGTCTCTCTAACAATGCCGACAATCGCCACATCGTAGCTGCTGGTTGCTGCTGCAACTGTAACACCTGTACCTGCTGCTGCTGGGGTATCTTCGAAGCAGAAGCTTCTATTACCAATTAGTCAACTCCATGGCGGACGGGGATCGCAAAAGCCCGTCCGCCATTCTTCTGTTCATCGATCTAAACGCTTTCAATCATGCTTCACCACTTCGACATCTACGAGGACAAGAAAAACGGAGTCTTTCAGGTACGTACCAAAACCGATGTGTATGCCATCGAATTTCAGGATGAGCAAAAAGCGGCTCTGTTTATTGACCTCGCCGGTCTATTGCAGAAAGACCCCGACCAGCCGTTATCGGCACTGGTTCGGAAACTGGAACGTACTTACCCGAAAGAGAAAATTTTCGACGTATTGCAGGAACTGGACGCCAACAATTTCCTGTCGTTCGAAAACGCCCGCGACCTGGCCCAAACGCTCAATATCAAGAAAGACAATCCATATAGCATTGATCTCTCCAAAGCACCTGTCATTACGTTCGTAGGCGACAAATCGCTGGGGCAGCTTTTCCAGAAAAAAGCAGGTCAGTACGGCTTCGATCAGGTACGGTTGTTCACCGCCATTGCCGAAGCCGACGAAACACAGCTTCGGACGGTGTTGCAGGAAAGCGATTTTCTGGTCGTCGATGGCCATCACTGGAACCCGTTCTTTCTGGAGCAGTTCAACGAGCTGGCCGTGGAAGCCAACAAACCCTGGCTCTACATTGGTGGACTGGAAGCGTCCAATTTAAAAGTAGGCCCTATTTTCTGGGGCGAAGAATGCGGTTGCTACAACTGCCTGAAGCTGCGGCTCAAAAGCCACGACAACTTTCTGGTTTACTCAGAGGAATATGAAAATCATTTACGCGAAAATCGCCTGACAGCCAAGCCTGACCGACTGCCCGGCTATGATATGCTGATCGACATGATGGCGAACTACGCCGTACTGGAAACCAGCAAGTTCCTGCATTGCTGGAGCATTCCCGAAACATGGAAAGCCTACGTCAGCGTCGATATTTTCAGCTATCGAATCACCAAGCACCACCTGCTTAAAGTACCCTTCTGTGAAGTCTGTCAGCCTGAACTGGCTTACTCGCCTGCTCCCTGGTTAGAACCCGTTACCCTGAACTAAGCCATGAACGTCATCGATACCAACCTCAACAAGGCGCTGAAAGCCATCTCATCGGAAGTCGGGATTCTCTCGCGCATTACCCGCATGCCCGTACTCAACCACGATCCGAATCTCATCAGTTACGGCATCTGGCCGGGACGTACCAAGGAACTGGGTGGCGAAGAATTCGGCGGACGTAGCAGCGGCTGCGGTTCCGGGTGGCAGGATGCGTTTATGGGTACCGTGGGTGAAACCGTAGAGCGTTATGCCTGTGCGTTTTACAACCTCAACGAATCCGTAAAAGCAACCTACAATACGCTGGATAAACCGGCAGTCCATCCCGATGAATTTGCCCTGTTCCACCCGAAGCAACACGCTTTTTATCAGGAACGGAAAGCGCCGATTATCCCGTTCACGGCCGATACTGAACTGCACTGGTTTCCGATGACGGATCTGACTACGGGACAGGATAGCTGGTGCCCCGGCAGCATGATTTACCTACCCTGGACCGTTGAACCGACCTGGGTCAATGCCAATACGTCGACCGGGTTGGCGGCTCATACCAACCGCTACAAAGCCATGCTGACGGGTCTTTACGAAGTGATCGAACGCGATAGTTTTGTTCTCACCTGGTCGCAGAAAATTGTGCCGCCGAAAATTCGGATTTCGAGCGAGATTCAGCAGTATATCGACCAGAATTTCCCGACACGTTACGAATGGCACTTCTTCGATATTACGTACGATATCAACATACCGAGTGTATTCGGCATATGCTTCGGCGAAGCTGAGTTTGGAAAATTTGTCGCCGTTGGTACGTCGACCCGCGCTACGTATGGACAGGCGTTGCAGAAAGTGGTGAAAGAGATTGGGCAGGGCGTTACGTATTTCCGTTACCTGCTAGGCGAAAAGAAAAACTGGCAACCGACCGACAACTACAACCAGCTTCAGAGTTTCGAAGATCACTCGATTTTCTACGTAAAACGCCCCGACATGTGGCACGTATTCGATGCGTACCGGGCGGCTTCGGAAACGAAAGACATTGATCTTCACGAAAAACCGACCCGCACCGATACCGAAGAGGTGCGCTACGTAGTACAGGCGCTCAAAAACGCGGGTTGCAACGTACTGTTCAAAGATATTTCAACGGCCGACATTCGGCAACTGGGCTTCTACAGCATCAAGATTTTTGTGCCGCAACTGCTGGCGCTGGCCGGAGCCTATCCGTTCTACTACCACGGCGGTAAGCGGTTGTATGAGGTGCCAAAAAAGATGGGCTATACCTCCCACGACTACGACGGGCTCAACAAGTTCCCCCACCCTTTCCCTTAGAGGCTACTACGTCCGCTGTTGCCGAAGTCTTCCAAACTTTTTCCGATACGTACCATGAAACGATTAGCCAACCCCAAGCAGGCCCTCGACACCATCGAACGCGGCATGTATGGTTTAAAAAATATACAGGATTCGCTGGCCCTGCTTTATCACCAGAACAGCAAACTCACCAAGTTCGACCAGATTCGGCTGGCACACAGCGTACGGAGCTTTTTCAGCCCTTACGTAACCCAGCGGGCGGTGCAGCCATACAAAGTTTACCCTGGTCGAGAGGTCATTTCACTGGCCGATTATAAAGAGATTCCGGCACCGCAAATCGACTTTTTCGATCTGGTGAAAGGTCGGCAGAGCGTTCGCGACTACGAGCCGGGTTATCAACTGTCGCTCAACGAGTTGTTTGTGCTGCTCAATTATGCGTATGGTATCAATCGGAAGGAGCCTATTTCGGACGGCAACGGCACGATGTCGTTTCGGTACACGCCTTCACCGGGAGGACTTTATCCGCTCGAAATCTACGTATTGCTGTTGCACAGCCACGTTAAACCCGGCTTGTATCACTTCCGGCCCGACACCATAGAACTCGAACTGCTGAAGGAAGGCAATATGCTGGCCGATGTAAAATCGATCATTCAGGCGGAGCCTTACATCAACATCAACAACGCGTCGGCACTGGTGTTCACCACAGGCATTTACGAACGGGTGATGATTAAATACGGCGACCGTGGTTACCGTTTCCTACTGCACGAATCGGGTTTTGTGGGCCTGATGATGACACTGCTCAACGAATCGCTCGGACTAGGTTCGTGCATGGTTGGCGGTTACGAAGACGATAAAGTGAACCAGTTTCTGGGCGTCAATGGTGTTTTTGAAACGGTTCAGAACATTCTCATCATGGGCAAAAAGCCCCAAAATCCTGGCTGCCATGTTCCCAATCAATAGTGAACACCTGAATTTCAGCGCTGGTGGTCGTCAGTTGCTCAAAGACGTATCGCTTCAGATCAACGATGGCGAAACGGTGGCACTGCTCGGCCAGAACGGAGCGGGTAAATCGACGCTGTTATCGGTACTCCTCGGCGACATAAAACCCGACAGCGGTAGTGTTACGTTCGGCGGCCAAACGTTCGAACAGGTACGCGGTCAGATTGGGGTAGTATACGATCAGATTCCATCCTTCGGGCTGATGAAAGTGAAGGAAATTCTGGACTACTTCTCTTCGATTTACGGGCTGTATTACAAACAGGAAACAGAACTGCTCGACCTGTTGGGACTAGAACCGTTGCTCGACAAATTTCTGCGGGTACTCTCACAGGGTGAACGCCGGAAAGTGGGGTTATTCCTGGGATTGATGCACCGCCCGGAACTGCTCATTCTCGACGAATCGACCGCCGATCTGGACCCCAATATGCGCGATATTCTCTGGACACGGGTGTTCCGTCGCTACTGTCGGACAATCCTGTTCACGACGCACGACTGGCAGGAAGCCGAAACCCGCGCTGACCGGATTTTCTTCATGCATCAGGGAAACCTATTGCTGGCCGATACGCCCCGCAATCTGCTCTCGACGCAGTACATCCGGGCCGAAAAGAAAATCATTCTGAGCAAAAGTGAGGTCAACGTCGATCTGCTCGAAAACGAATTATACGTAGAAGACGACAATTCGTACCACGTCTTTGTCTCTGATCTTCAGGGCTTTTTCGGCAAAGTAAAAGGTCGCACGCCCAACTTCTCGTTTGCGCCCAAACGCCTTCAGGACGTTTACCAGTATTTAATCAACGCCTAATCGTCAACGCCATGCTACGTACCCTTCGCCTATCCATTTTCTACCAGTTGCTCATGTCGTTACGCATGAAGCAGGCGCTGTTCTTCACCTTGTTTTTCCCAAATTTTCTGTTTGTCCTGTTCGGCAATCTGTGGGGCGCTGGTAACCCCGAATACATTCCATTTATTCTGACCGGAATTTTAGGCATGACAGCCGCTACAGAAGGAATTTTCGCCATCGGGCCAGCCGTGAAAGACTACTCCAGTTCAGGTATTCTGCGCTACTTCAAAAAGCTCCCGTTCTCCGTTCTGACCCACTTTACCGGACTGATTGTCAGTCAGCTTATCATGCTCCTGATTGCTACGTTGCTACTGCTGATAACCGCCTTTGTAGCATTCGGCATGGCCATCACCCCCGAATTGCTGGGGCACGTAGCAGTAGGCGTATCGGCTGGCGTAGTTGTGTTTGGCTTTATCGGGCTGGCGACGGCTTTTCTGACGATAAAAGACGGTTCCGGCGGAAGCCAGAAAGGTGGGCCAGCCAGCTTCATCTACTACATCGTGGTGTTTCTGAGCAACGCCTTCTACCCCATCGCCGACATTAACGTAGTGTTTGAAACCGCTAGTTACTGGTCGCCAATGAACCCGGTTTTGAATCTGCTACGTGATGAGTCTGTGGCCTGGGCACCGCTGATTTTCTGGCTGGTTGTGGGGATTGGTCTGTTTCTGTACCAGTTCCGTCGATTCACCTCAACCCGCTGATTATCATGGAAACGCTTTATTTTCCGCTCACTATTCTGGTGCTGATGATTGTCCACGAATCGGGGCACGTAGGCGCTGCCAAGTTGCTGGGATTGCGCGTTACGTCGATTGGCTTCGAGATGAAACCCATTCCGCATCCGGCAGTAGCTATCAAGTGGAGTACCGACCGGCCTAAGGTGTTGACTTTCTTTCTAGCGGGCATTACGATGACAACGCTTCAGTTTGGGTTCATGCTAACGAATCGTTTCTTCGATCAGCCGATGATTTATTTCGCCTTCTGCGCCCAGTTAATTCTGGAAACCAACCCGTTCTACTCCGATTTTACGCTGGCTCAACGCTTTCTGGAATACCCACGCCGAACTGTCTATACGTTCAGTCTGGCCTGGTACATCCATATTTCGCTCTGGACGGCACTCATCGTGATCCTGCTTAGCAAACGCTATCTGTACGGATTGCTTTTCTTCTCCAACTAAATCAGTATCAATCATGAACGTAGTTAAAATCTTGCTGGGCGGCTGGTGTGCAGTAGCCCTGAGCAGCGGCTTCATGCCCACCGATGATACGCCCTGGATTCGCTACCACCTCGAAACGGCTCCGTCTCGCTCGCAGGTCGACGCAGAGAAAACCCTAGGCGAAGCACTACGTACCAGCAATCCGCGTCTGTTCGATCAGTTACGTCAGTCGCTACGTCAGACGCCGAATGCCTACACCACGTACTGGACCAATTACGCTACGTTATACGAGTCGATTTATTACCTGCAAAAAGGCGATAAAGAACAGGCCGAAAAGGTGATTATGAGCTGTGTGCGACTGGCCGAAGAACAACCGCCCCGCACCTCGGAAGATTACGCACTGCTGGCCTATCTGCAAAGTTATGCCATCCAGTTTCGCTACGGCCTGAGTGCGGGCATGGCGGCCTCGAAAGTGAAACGTAACGCCAACGAAGCCCTCAAACTCGACCCTAAAAATCCACGTGCTTACTACGTATTGGGCAGTAACGATTTCTACACACCCGCTCGCTATGGCGGAGGGAAAACTGCCGAAAGTTATTTGCTAAAGGTGTTGACGCTGCCCGAGCAGTCTATGAAAAATCCCCAGGCTCCGGCCTGGGGTAGAGAAAATGCCTACGAGTTGCTGATCCGGCTGTATGTGCGCGAAAAAAAGCTCGCTCAAGCCAAGTCGTATTACGCCAAAGCCAAGCAACTCTACCCCGACAATTATGCCTTAAAAACGCTGGCAAAACAGGTTAACGCCTGATAACACCAGGTTATAAAACACAACCTCACGTTGTTGAGAACCAAGCTTACCGCGTTCAATTTTGTTCAGTAAAATCAATTAATCAAACTCTAAACACAAACAAATCATGAAACGGATTACACTTACACTTACCCTCGTTGTGGCCCTGTTCTCGGCCAGCTTTGCCCAGCAAAATGCAGAACTTACCGAAACGGTTGCCAAGTTCAACAAAGCCCAGTCGTTCGACGATGTAAAGTCGGTTGGCAACGATTTCGAACGGGTCAGTTTGAAAGACAAACAAAACTGGCTCGCAGCGTATTACACCTCGCTGGTGAACCTGATTGCCGCCTTCTCGGAGAAAGTACCTGCTCAGAAAGATGCGCTGCTCGACAAGGCTGATACGTATCTGACCCAGGCTGCTACGTTGCAACCCAACAACGACGAAGTAGAAATTCTACGCGCCAACATCGCCAACGCCCGCATCTCGGTTGACCCGAAAAATCGCTGGGAGAAATACGGTGAAATCTTCAGCAATAGTATGAACGCTGCCAAGAAAATCAACCCCAACAATCCTCGTCTGAACTTGTTGGCTGCCCAGAGCATTTATTACACACCAAAAGAATACGGTGGAGGTAAAGACAAAGCCCTTCCGTTGGTGAAGAAGTCGCTGACACAATTCGCCAGCTTCAAACCTGCTTCGCCCGAATATCCAACCTGGGGAGAGCCTCGCGCGAAAGAACTGCTGGCAGCCTGCGAAAAGAAATAGACAAATGTAAGGGCCATGAATTTCACCCGTCATTTGTTCGCACAGACTGCCCGTGGCCTCGCTGCCTCGCTGGCAGTCTGTGTGCTAATGGCCTACGGTATTAGTGGTATTATTTACTTCACAACCGAGCTGGCCTACAGCACCGAAACGAGCTTCCTCTACACGCTCAATATTGTGGGCAGCAACGGTATAGACGCCCTGGTGGCGCTGTCGGTTTGCCAGCTTCTCATTCCTTCCGTCAGCCGGTTACGCTGGCAATGGATGGCCTACAGCATTCTGGGCGTGGTTACGTTTGGCACATCAGCAGGAGTTGAACAGCTACTCTGGATGGCCTGGCAAAAGGTTGATCCCAGTAATATGATGCCCGAATCCATCGGCGCAGCCTGGGTATTTAAAGTGTCGCCGGTGGTGGTAGCCCTGCTTTATTATTACGGCTGGCGACGGTTTACAAAACTCGGCCAAACCATTAGTGATCAAGCGTTTCAATTGCTCCAACTGGAACGAATGCGAACGAAAGCTGAATTGGACGCGCTTCAGGCACGTATCAATCCGCACTTTCTCTACAACGCGCTCAATAGCATTGCGAGTCTGGTACGTACCGATTCAGGGAAGGCCGAAAAGATGACGTTGCTACTGGCAAAACTTTTTCGTTACACCACCGACAGCAACGAATCGCACCTGAATTCGATACGTAACGAACTCGACATTGTGCGGACGTATCTCGAAATTGAACAGGTACGTTTTGGCGACCGATTGAGCTACTCGGTCTGGGTCGATGATACGTTGCAGGGCATTCAGGTTCCGCGATTTGTGTTGCAGCCTATTGTTGAAAATGCGGTGAAACATGGCATTTCGAAAACGGCCGATACAGGTCAGATTGGTATCCAGATTTACCGCGACGGCACCGACGTAGTGATGGCCATCCACGACAGCGGCCCGCCTTTCGCAGATACGTTTTCGGCAGGATATGGCCTTCAGAGCATTCAGGATAAACTACGCCTGATTTATGGATCGGAAGCTAGTCTGGAAATCGAAAACGGCAGTTACAAACAGGTGGTCATCCGATTTGTTCACCCAACGTTTACCAAAAACAACAAAAGCCATGAGAACGATTCTTATCGACGACGAACGGCTAGCCCTCGACCGGCTGACGAGCTTACTCAGTAGCCATCAGGCCGACATCGACATTATCGGAACGGCGCTGAATGGGCACGACGGGTTGCTACAGATACGGCAGCTTCGGCCTGATGTTATTTTTCTGGATATTGAAATGCCGTTGCTGAGCGGCTTCGAAATGCTGGCACGGCTCGATGAGATGCCGATGGTTGTTTTCACGACTGCCTACGATCATTACGCGATTCGGGCATTTGAGCAAAACTCAGTCGATTACCTACTCAAACCCATTGAAATTGACCGACTTAACGTAACGATTCAGCGGCTTCGTCGCCGGAAACAGGCCAAAGCCCCTGCCCTAACGGCCGACGATCTGACGATGTTACTGCAACAGACAAAACCCGCTCCAGCCGTGCAGAGTATTTCGGTAAAATCGGGCGACCGGATTTTGCTGGTTCCGCTCAACGACATCAGCTATTTTGAAGCGCAGGAACGCTACGTGTTCCTCAGTACGTCGGAAGGTAGTCAGTTTATCACCAATTACACGATCAACATACTCGAAGAAAAACTACCGGAGCATTTCATCCGCATCAGTCGTTCATACATTGTGAACACGACCTACATCAAGGAGATTTATAAATATTTTGGCGGCAAATATCTCGTGGCCCTCACCGACCGAAAAGCCTCGCGCTTGCTAACGGGAACAGCTTTTACGGGAAATCTGAAGCGCGTTATGGAGCTGTAAAAACCCCTAAATCCCCTGAAGGGGACTTTAGGGGTGGGTAATATCAGAAGAGAAACCATTGATCCAACGTAGCGTTACGTTAGAACCACGGTCGTTTGACTTTGAAGGAGCGTTTTAGGCCACTAATCATCAGAAATGCGCCAATGATACCGAAGATGATGGCTAACGTAGTGATACCAAGAATAGCGAAAACAACGGCGACCAGAATAACGATAACCGACGCTTTTAGTTTCCAACTGATACGTTGCCACCAGTTAAGTTCTTTACGTAGTGGCATACCCAAACTCTCCCGGATTCGATTACCGAGTTTGAGCTTTTTCTTATTTTTTGGCTCAGGTTGTCGGTCGTCGGTCTCTGTAGCGTTCTGATGCATCGACAAAACCCGTTGCATACGTTGCACCACCCGTTGATTCGTCGATTGTTGAGGGCTTTTTTGCAAACTAGCCACTAGCGGCCCTGTTGATTCTACAGGAGTAATCGGCTCTTGTTCATTAACGATTGTATCAAGCGCTACGTCTTCATGAACAACGGGCCGCTCAGTCGACAAGTGGGCAAATGACGGTCGCGGAGTTGGCTGAAAGTAAGCAACAGGACGATGACAGGCCGAAAGAAAAAGAGCGAACGTAACAGATAGAAGGATAAGAAGGTTTTTCATCAAGTTGCAGGTTGTCTGCGCAGATTGCGCAGCAGCAAAAGTTCTCTTACTAACGAATTCAGACTGCCGGTTAATATTCATTCGCAAAAAAAGTAGCTGCTATCAACCAATTTTCTCTATACACTTGGCCAATTTTTTGGGGTATACTCAATGAATTAACGCCAAAAATGCCGTCCAACCCCTAAGGATCAGACGGCATTTTGCGTCAGAGCGACTAACCTTGATTGATATGTTTATCCACCATTGCCAATACGTTTACCACGCTTGGTTTGCTGAATCACAAACGGCACACACCGATCAACAGGACAGCCACAGACCGTGGGACGTAGCAACACAGTCTCATCCGTGTAACAACCCGCACTGTTGTAAACGCGTACCGTATAGAACGTATCAACAGTTGGATTGGTCAGGTTGTTAGCAATCACTCCGTTGGCGGGGATCACTTGCGCAGCTCCTGACAACGATGCTGATGCGTTAAACGTAGTGCCCGCCGAATACTGATACGTGTAACCAGCGGTAAAGCCCGTCAGTACAAGTTGGCCATTCGACTGTGCTACGTTACCAATGCAGGTGGCAGCTACTGCGGTTGCCTGAAAAGATGGTAAGGTATCTTCTTCGATCAAAAACGGACAACAACTGAAGTCTGGGCATTGACCATTCGCACTGTTGGCCCCCAGACTATAACTACCAGTTGCCGTTACACTCAGCACATTACTCGTTGCACCAACGATGGGCTGACCATCTTTGTACCATTGATAGTTGCTCCGACCTGCCGGTACCGAGAGTTCGAACAGGAAGCTTTCCCCCGCACAAACCCGATACGGAACCGACGTACAAACCCGTACCGTGTCGCCCGGTATCGTCGCTTGATTGTAGAGAATACCCGTGCTATCGGCCCGAGACTGGAACGTCAGACTCAGACTCTCTCCTGCCCCAAGAACCGGAATACTCCACAGACTAATCGGCGAGCCAGCACTAAACGTAGTGCCCACAGGAGCTACCGCCGAATTGACCACGTAACTCAACCCAATCGATGCCGAATCACGTACCGTAATAGCCGAGGCTGATACAGAAGACGTATTAGTGACCACCAACGTATAGGTGATCAGCTCACCAACGATTGCTTTTGACTTATCCACTCGTTTCACCAGTTCAAGCGAAGGAACAGCCGTACAAGACACCGGCGCTGTATACGTAGCACTCACAATCTGGTTGGCGTAGCTCACCGTCACCGTGTGCGAACCACCACCCGAGACTAAGCCCGTCAGTGAATACGGTACTGACGTAGCACCAGCGCCAACAGCGACCGTGGTCGACGTAGCACCATCACTGATGGTAGCGATTCCTGCCACCGCGTTGGTCAGTGATAACGTACCACTCACACTGTACTGGTTCGTCTGTGGATCACACACACCCGGACTCACTGACAAGGATAAACCAAGCGTACAGCTGGCAGGTGCTGTATAGGTAGTCGAATTAACACCACAACTGGCGGCAGAAGCTGTTACGGTATGCACTACTCCATCGCTGTTCAGTGCTGACAGGGTAAAGCTAGCAGGCCCCGTGCCAGTCAGGATTACAGTTGTACTGGAAATACCATCGCTAATCGTCACCAACTGGTTACCAACTGCATTGATCGCCGATATAGACCCAATTATGCTGTACTGATTGGTTGTGACATCACATAGACCCGGAGTAACCCGTACACTTAACAAACAAGGCGGAGCTACCGAGCAAGAAACTGGTGCGGTGTAGGTTGCACTCGCCGTTTGGCTGGCATACGTAACCGTAACCGTGTGAGAAGCACCGTCAGAAGTCAACCCATTCAATATATAAGGAATCGACGTATCACCAACGTTAACAGTTATCGTTGTCGAACTATTTCCATTCGTGATGGTAGCGATGCCCGCAGTGGCATTGGTTAACGACAACGTACCACTGATACTGTACTGATTGGTACCCGGTACACAAACGCCCGGACTAGCCGTAATCGCTACGTTCACCAAACAAGATGCCGGAGCGGTGTAGGTTGCACTGGCGGTTTTACTAGCGTAACTCACCGTCACTGTGTGACTACCCGTACCACTGTTGAAACCCGTCAGTGAATACGGTACCGACGTAGCACCCGCACTCACCGCTACTGTGTTCGAAACCACTCCATCCGTAATCGTAGCTGTTCCGGCAAGGGCGTTCGTTAATGATAACGTACCGCTTACACTGTACTGATTCGTAGCCGGTACACAGACGCCCGGTGTAGCCGTAATGGCAACATTGACCGAACACGATACCGGGGCAGCATACGTAGCACTCGCCGTTTGACCCACATAACTCATCGTCACCGTGTGCGAACCCGTTCCCGAAGTTAAGCCCGTTAATGAATAAGCTACTGACGTAGCACCGGCACTCACGGCAACTGTCGTAGAGTTTATGCCGTCAGTAATGGTAGCCGTTCCGGCAATAGCGTTGGTCAGTGATAACGTACCACTTACTGAATATTGATTGGTCAGCGGGTCACAGACACCCGGCGTGGCCGAGATGGCGACACCTACTGTACAACTTGCCGGAGCCGTGTAGGTCTGAGACTGCGTGTTACCGTTGAAACTAGCCACCAGCGTGTGCGAACCCGTCCCCGAACTCAAACCCGTCAGTGAGAAGCTCACCGATGTCTGGCCCGCCGTCACGGCTACCGTCTGCGTGCTGGTTCCGTCGGTGAAGACCGCATTACCTGCTACAGCGTTGGTCAGCGACAAGGTGCCCGTCAGCGTGTAGCTGTTAGTCGCACTTTGACACACACCCGGCGTGATTACCAACGCCACGCCCAGCGTACAACTAGCAGGGGCAGTATAGGTAACACTGACCGTTTTACTAGCATAACTCACCGTCACCGTGTGTGAACCCGTACCCGAATTTAAGCCTGCCAGCGTGTAGGGCACCGACGTAGCACCCGCGCTCACCGAAACCGTCGTTGTCGACGTACCGTCGGTAATGGTAGCGGTGCCCCCAATGGCGTTGGTTAACGACAACGTACCACTCACACTGTACTGATTGGTACCCGGTACACAAACGCCCGGTGTGGCCGTGATGGCCACGTTCACCGTGCACGACGCTGGAGCGGTGTAGGTTGTCGCCGTGGTTCCGCAACCCGGTAAGCTTACCACTACGTTGTGACTAGCACCATCCGAAATCAATCCATTGAAAATGGCAGGGAAAACTACCTGACCAATCGTAGTTGGAATCATCGCCGTCACACTGGCGGTGCCTGTCGTTACGGTGATCACACCAGCTACAGGATTCACCAGCGTTACGTTCACAGTAGTCGAATAGGTATTCGTTGCGGTTGCGCAAATTCCTGCCGTGGCCACAGCACTCAGCGAACAGATCGGTGCCACCGAGCAACTTGCTGGCGCCGTGTAGGTCGCACTGGCGGCTCCACACACAGATGCACTGCTGGTCAACGTAACGGTGTGTGTTGCCCCATCACTCTGCAACGTAGTGTAGCTGTAAGCAATGGTAGAAGTGCCGGCATTAGCCGTCAGCGAACGTATATAGCTACCATCTGCGAAGGTAAGTGTTTGACTGACAGGGCTATTAGTAACGGTGATTGTACCACTCAACACATAAAGATTAGTTGCTGGATCACAGACACTGGCTTGAGCCGTCAAACTCAGATTACAAACGGGAGTGATGGAGCAGGACGCAGGTGCCGTATAGGTCGTTGTTGCCGTTGAACAGCCAGGCAGACTGGCGGTCACGGTATGTAGGCTTCCATTCGAGGCCAATCCGGAGAAAATAACCGTGAAAGTGTTTTGCGAACTGGCCGTGGTTGAGAATGTTTGCGTTTGCAGGCCATCCGTGATCGAGATCGTTCCTGGTGCCGGATTGTTGACTGTCACCACTACGGTTGACAAATAGGTATTCGTCGCGGTTTGGCAGAGCCCGGCAGTTGCCACGGCACTGATGCTACAAACAGGAGCCACTGAGCAGGAAGCTGGAGCCGTATACGTACTCGTTGCGGTTCCACAACCCGGCAGACTAGCCACCACCGTATGACTTTGCCCATCCGATACCAAACCATTGAACGTAGCCGTAAATGTATTCTGACTATTGGCCGTCGTTGTAAATGGAATAGTAACTCCTCCCAGTGTTATGTTCACCGTGCCACTAGCTGGTGGATTTAATACCGTTACCGTTGTTGTAGCTGAATACGTATTGGTTGCGCTGGCACAGAGTCCGGCGGTCGTGATAGCCGAGATCGAACAAACTGGCGCTATCGAACAACTGGCTGGAGCTGTAAAGGTCGCTGTTGTTGTACCGCAACCGGGCAACGTTATGGTAGCCGTCTGACTCAATCCGTTAGAAACAAGCCCGCTGACGATAAAGCTGACCGAAGATGTTCCAGGCGCAATCGACTGACTGATCGGTGTTGTTCCGGGAATGGTAACTGTTACAGTACCTGCAGGCGAATTCGCCAGTAAAGCGGTGACGGTTGCAGAATAGGTATTGGTCGCCGTAGCACAAAGTCCTACCGTGGCTGTTGCCGACAGTGCACATACTGGAGCAACCGAGCAACTTGCTGGAGCTGTATACGTACTGCTGACTGGCGAACAGGCCGAATTAGAATAGCTGGCTGTAATCGTATAGGCCTGGCCGTCACTCACTAATCCACTATAACTGAACGTACCAGAAGCATTACCCGCTGGTAAAGTCAGGCTCCGGGGTGTAAAGGCGGTAGAGCTAATCGTTAAGGTACCGCTGGTGGGTACATTACTCGTTGTAATGCTGCCATTGAGTACGTAACTATTCGTAGCCGATTGGCATACTGATGGCGTAACAACCATAGCTATACCGCAAGGGGCTACAGAACAGGAGACTGGTGCAGTATAAGTAACACTAGCTGTTTTATTAGCGTAACTCACCGTCACCGTGTGCGAACCCGTTCCAGAAGTTAGCCCACTAAGTGAATACGGTAACGCCGTAGCGCCCGCACCAACAGCAACCGTAATCGACGTAGCACCATCGGTAATAGTGGCGGTGCCCCCAGTGGCGTTGGTTAACGACAAAGTACCTGTAACGGTGTAGCCATTGGTGGCGGTCTGACATAGGCCCGGTGTAGCCGAGATCGCTACGTTGACTGTACAGGGTACAGGTGCCGTATACGTAGCGCTGGCTGACGTTGTACCGTTTAAGGTGGCAACTACCGTGTGACTAGTTGTATTTGAAATACCCGTTACCGAGAAGCTGGCCGTTGTCTGTCCGCTGGTCAGGGTCTGGCTACTGATCGTCGTGCCATTATCGGTAATGGTCAAAACCGTACCAGCCACTACGTTGCTCAGACTGACACTACCTGTCGATGAGTACTGGTTGGTGGCGGTGTTACAGACTGGAGCCGCTACCACTACACTCAATGAAGCTGGAGCCAGCGTACAAGAAGCGGGTGCAGTATACGTGGCTGATGTGCTACCACAACCGCTAAAGGTTGCGGTTACAGTGTGCGAACCACTGCCGCTGGTCAGACCGGTTAAGGAGAATGGAAGCGAACTGCTGCCACTGCTTACGGCCAGTGTTGTACTTTGCGTACCGTCGGTGATGGTTAAGGTTCCGGCTACTACGTTGGTCAAACTAACCGTACCGCTTATTGAGTATTGATTCGTTGCCGACAAACATACGCCCGGCGTAACAACCATGCTCAACGGCTGCAATCGACTTACCGCTACGGTATCCGTACAGATTGTACCGTTTGTCGATACAGAATAGATGAATCGATAGATACCGTTGGCGGTCATACCGCTGACGGCTCCCGATGCACTCACCGTTGCTGCTGCCGGATTGCCCGACTGAGCGGCCCAGGTTCCACCCGACGTAGCAGGGGCGAGTTGAGCCGTTGTGGCTGGCGGACATACGCTGATATCCTGACCTGCATCGGGTTTAACGCAGCAGAGTATTACGTCGATTTGAGCGGGCTGGCTCGATGAACAGCCTGTGGCCGTGTTGGTGACGGTCAAACTATAAATCCGAGTACCCACACTCGTTACGTTCACGGTCGGATTTGCCGCATAAATGTTGCTCAGCGTACCATTGTTCGGGCTCCATACGTAGTTATAACTACCTGCGGGACTAACAACGGGACTGAACGTAGCACTGGCACTACCCAGACAGGCCGTTACCGACGGAATATTAATGGTTGGAGCCGGACTGGCATTGACGCCAACCAATACCTGTTGAGTGGCTATGCAACCGTTCAGATCAACGCCCGTTAACGTATAGGTGGTGCTGGTGTTTACGCACGCAATCGTGGTTGCACTGTTCGGGTTCGATAGGCCCGTTGTTGGGCTCCAGCTATATTGTACGTTTGGCAGGGGCGTTGTGCCGATGGTCGTACAGGCTCCCTGACAAACGGCTACCGATGGAATAGCGGGCATTGTAAAGCTATTTACGATTACCGTTACAGTTGCCGGACTCGTACAGGCCCCCTCTGTTTTAACCAGTGTGAAGCTATAAAAACCTGCAGTTGTTGGCGTAAAGGTTGGGTTGGGCGACGTAGCACTGCTGAGGCCAGTTGCGGGCGTCCAGTTATACGAAATACCTGCTCCGGTTGGGTTGCTGGCACTACCCAGACTAACCGAGCCACCTAAACACATGATCTGATTATTACCCGCGTTGGGCGTACTATTGGTTGGCGTAATAGTCTGCGTAGCCGATTGTTCGCAACCTGCCGAATTCCGAACCGTCAGGGTAAAGGTTGTCGGTGTACTGGGCGGAGGAGTACGGGTACTCGTCGCGTTGGTTGTTGCGTTGGTAACCAAACCAGCCGGTGACCAGCTATAGGTATAACCATTTCCGGTAGGTGCTGTGCCACCCAACGTAAGTGGGCCATTGCCCGGACAATAGGTGATGTTTGGCAGGGTGAAGGCAGGAATCGATGAGCCCGCCGTTACCGTAACCTGATCGACCGATGTACAACCGCTCTGTGTATTGGTTGCCGTTACGCTAAAGACCGTTGTCACTGCAACCAACACCTGAGGCTGGGCCGAAGTCTGATTGGTGCCATTTTGCCAGTCGGCGCCCGCTGGCGACCAGGAGTAGGTCGTGTTAGGCTGGGCGGCTGTACCGATAGTAACAATTCCGCTTGGACAAACTGATTTATTGGGCCCGGCATCGGCTGCCGCTGTTGCCAGCGATACCAGAACCGTGTCACGAGTGATACAGCCGGAACCAATATCGGTCACTTTTACCGAAAATTGCGTATTGCCATTAACCGTTGCGGTTGGATTCGAAATAGCCGTTGATGACAAAACCGAACCAACCCATTCATACGAATAACCAGCTACCGGAGGAGCACCAATCTGAACGGGGACAGCCGGACAGGTTGATACGTTCTGCGCTGTAAAGACAGGTAACGACCAGGCTGGGTTATTCACCGTAATGGTCCGCGTACAGGCAAACGAGGGGTCGAATGGGCTGCTCATCGTTACGGTATAGGTCCGTTGTACATTGTCGGTTAGGGTTACTTCCCGACCCGTGGTCGATGATAAACCGGCGGCTGGGCTCCAGGTGTACGTGAATGCGTTTGGATCGTTTGAATAAATATCAGCCGCCGTAGCAATCAGTTTTACATTACCATTATTCAGACCAAAGCTAGGACAAGCAAACGGCGCTTGAACTTTAATATCGACCACACAACCACAATCGGGCACCACTACGTCGTCGGTACAGGTTGTGCTGTTATACGTTACGGTAAGCCGATACGTTGTAGCACCGCCCACCGAAGCCGTTACCGGCACAACGGGTAGATTAGTGGGGCCAACAAAGTTGCCGGGTCCCGATAATCTGGTCCAGGTATAGGTTTCGCCGATGTTGGGCGTCCGGTCTGGTTCGCCAATAGTGCGGGGGCCGCAACCATCTACACCAGCCCGTGCCTCAATAACCGAAGCCTGCATCTGATCGACAAACGTACAACCGTTTTTTAGCGCTGTTACGTAGTAGGTGATGGGATTCGGTGTTGGCATGGCTAAGCTACCGGGTTGAAAGGTAACCTGAGCGGAGTTGTTCGTCACCAGATAATTTCCCGGTGCCCATGTATAGGTAAAGCCTGGCTCGGCGGGCGTACCGATAGTAGCCGTATTGCCAATACAGATGGTTACGTCTGGCCCGGCGAAGTTAGGCGTTACAGGAGCCGCCACTGGCGTAACCACAACGGCGTCGGTAGTTTGGCAACTTCCTCCACCCGACAGGGGTAAGGTCATCGTCAGCGTATACGTTGTTGGGCTGCTCGGATTGGCGAAGGGTTGTGCACACGTAGTGCAGCTTAGGCCAGTGGCTGGCGCCCAGCTATATGTAACGCCCGGTACGCCCGGAATGGGTGCTCCACCAATCTGAACAGGAGTTCCAGCACAGAAGCCCGCATCAGCACCGGCATAAGCGGCATACGTATTGACCAGCGTCTGTTCAATCTGTTGGCAGCCGTTGGCATCGGTAACCGTAAGCGTATAAATTGTAGTAATACTTGGGTTGACGGATGGATTGGCTACGGCAGCCGCACCGTTACTCCAGGCGTACGTATAAGGAGCCGTACCGCCCGTAACCGTAGGACTTCCCCCAATAACAACCGGCGAGCCAGCGCAGGTGTTGTATACATCACTGATATTGATGCTAGGAGAGGCATTGGACCCTATACTAATACTCGCGACCGAACTGGTGCTAACAATGGTGTTGCCACAACAAGGCCCACTCGTGCTGATACGGCGAAAATAACGTGTAGCTGAAACGGAGCCCGGTACGTAGTCTTTTTGGGTGGCTCCGGCAATATCAGTCCAGGGGCCAGAAGGCGAAGTTGCCTGTTGCCATTGGTAAGAGGCAATAATAGGGACTTGTTGTTCGGGTGCGCCACTACGATATAGTAGCGGCATATCGGTGCCATCAATAGCAACCTGTGGGGCCGTGAGCGTTTGTGTAAAACCATTCTGGCAAACGGTCTGGCTGGCGGGTGCTACGTTGTCGGCAAGGGCAGGAAATGTACCACACAGCTTAAAAACAACAAGTGCCATGTCGGTACCGGCTTTATAACCCGTCCCATGGGTAATGGGGAAACCTAAACCCGCGTCAGTAAGTACATAGACAAGTCCGTTTTCAACCTGAAGATACTGCGGATTCGTAGCCGATGTTCCACCAAAGATGGTTGAGTAAAGAATTTTGCCCGTTGCGGCATCAAGCTTGGTATAAACACCATTTTCGAAATTAGACCTGGGTCTACTTCCGTTTGTAACCGGGTACGTACTTGTTAAGCCTGCAGTTGTACCTATTATATGTGCTTCGCCATTTACTACTTCAAAGTCTGCTGGATAGTCATTGCCAACTCCACCTAAGTAGGTCGACGTAACCCTATTCCCAGCCGCATTATACTTTGCATAAAAGTTCTCGTAAAAGGTGTTCGGAATTCCGGTGTAACTACTGCCATTTGTGACCGGAAAGTTGGAAGACAAGGTGTAGCCAGCCATATACCCTTCGCCATTTATAACTTGTAACTTCAGAGGGTACTCCTGGTAATCCCCCCCTAGGTAGGTAGCAAAGACAATATTGCCTGCGGCATTTATCTTAAAGTACACCACATCATTAGCACCACCAGCATAGGTACTGCCATCGGTAACCGGGAAATTGGTGGAGGTTACACCACCAGCTATATAAATCTCGCCATTCTCTACATCAAATTGCCCACCACTATCCCCCCCAGTACCGCCATAGTAACTGGCAAATTCAATATTCCCTGCGGCATCCAGCCGAACAGCCACGATATCCGACCCACCGCTGTTGGTGCTTCCGTTAGTTACTGGAAAGTTGGTCGAGCTTGAACTACCAACAATATACACCTTCCCCCCCTCGACCTCAATTTTATTTGCCCCAGATTCGTTGCCATTCCCCCCGAGGTAGGTCGAAAAAAGAATGTTTCCAGATGACGCATCCAGCTTGGTGTACGCAATATCTCCAGTCCCACCTCCATATGTACTACCGTTGGTAACGGGATAGTTCGTCGAACTCTGAAGAAATAAAAGGAGATGGATTTCGCCATTAACTACCTCAATCGCAGTTGCAAACTCTTGGCCACTGCCACCGAGGTATGTCGAGAAAACAATGTTTCCGGATGCATCAAGTTTAGTAAGGAAACCATCATAACCACCTCCACCATGCGTACTGCCATTGGTAACAGGGTAATTAGTTGATTGAGTCCGGCCAAAAATGTACAATTCGCCGTTTACGACCTTCGAATAATAGGAGTCCTCTGTAAGGCTACCACCGAGATAGGTTGAATAGATGATATTACCACCGGCATCCAGCTTGGTAGCCACAATATCGGTATTCGGGCCATTTCTTGTGCTTCCATTGGTAACCGGATAATTAGCGGAACCCGATATACCAACAATATAGGTTTCACCATTCACAACATGCATACCCGTTGGGAAATCAGCTCCGGAGCCGCCCAGCATGCTTGACTGTTGTATATACTGCGCCTGGCTTATGGCCGGTAGCAAACTTAACAGTATAGGTACAGTTAGCAGGGCTACCTTTCGTCGGCTAGCTAGCTGTACTAAATGGGTAAACAGACGTTGCGCTTCTGCTCTTAGACGCCGTGGATAGTCAGGCAATAGAGGACGTTTAAATGCCCTACATACAAGAAGCTTAAAAAGCCTCACTTTGCTCAGTACATATCTAAGAAAAATAGAGATTTGCATATGCTTAAGACATATTCGTAGTATGAAATCGCTATTTGACAAATGGTATGCCAGTCAGTTTTTTAGTATACCACTCCTGTATGTTTTGTGTACAGCAAATCTCTCCAATAAGCAGTTGATTGTGAGTACAGAACGAGAAAATTCGTCGACTTTATCTTTATTAATATCTTTACTATCAGAACTTTAACGTATTGAATTACTAGTGCATCATATTAACACAAACATATACTTGTACTTTCTATATAATTTATATTATAAATATCCATTGACCGCTATCAAATCCTATGCCAACCTTAAAGTAAGTATTGAAGAATATATACATAGGTTGATATATAGACACAAAATAAAGAGTAGAATAGATTGATTAAGTTGACTAAAACATACATTACAGTGTGGGTGTCAATAGTGGGTTCATGCTAGTAGTGCTCACTTGATATTCTACATGCAGTAGCCACATCTTCTGCTTTGAGGTTATTTCAGCACCCAATATTCATGCTTCGGCAGGTAATATTTTACTAAACATCAGACAACTTCAGTATGAAAAACAGGTTTATTGACTTTTCGACGCAAACGCCATTTCCCCTGTTTTTATGGACGCATTTCTGTTCTGGTTAACTATAGTGCTGTTGACCACTTCTCTGGCATCGGCACAAAACCCCGAAGGATTCAATTACGACGAAGCCAAAGTCGGCACATATACACTGCCTGAACCGCTAATAAACAAGGCGGGGAAACCTGTAAAAAGTAAATCAGCCTGGGCCGACCGTCGGGCCGAATTATTACAACTCTTTGCCGAAAATGTTTACGGACATACGCCAAAACAAAACGTCAAGCTTCGCTTCGAAACCAAATCGGTCAATGACTCGGCGCTGAATGGGCTGGCCGTTCGTAAACTGGTCTCCATATTCTTTGTCGATTATCCGCAAATTCCTTCCATCGACGTAGCACTTTATCTGCCCAAAAACACAAAATCAGCTCCTGTATTTTTGGGTCTAAATTTCGTTGGCAATCAAGGCGTTACAACCGAAATCGACGTACCAATTACGACTCGCTGGGTCGCCAATGCGCCCGGCGACGTAGCAGTTGAGAATAAATCTACAGAGAAATCACGAGGTCGGCAGGCGTCGCGCTGGCAACTCGAAACCATCCTGAAACGCGGCTACGGTGTAGCAACGGTTTATTACGGCGACATTGAGCCAGACCACCCGAAAGGCTGGCAGGGCCACATCCGCTCGATAATGGGCAGTCCATCAGAAACCGCACCTTACGACGGCAAAAACTGGGGAGCCATTGGCGCGTGGGCATGGGGATTGAGCCGTATTCTTGATTATCTGCAAACTGAACCCGCCGTTGATAGTAAACGTGTTATCGTAATTGGCCATTCGCGGTTGGGCAAAGCGGCTTTATGGGCAGGTGCGCAGGATGAGCGTTTTGCTGCTGTTATTTCCAACGAATCGGGTGAAGGCGGAGCAGCCCTGTCGCGTCGGTGGTACGGCGAAACTGTCGAACGTATCAATACCAGTTTTCCGCATTGGTTCAACGGGCAGTACAAAACTTATAACAAACGCGTTGCCGACCTTCCTGTTGACCAGCACGAGCTATTAGCCCTCATTGCTCCTCGCCCACTCTACGTAGCAAGTGCCGAAGAAGATCGCTGGTCGGACCCGAAAGGTGAATTTCTGGGGGCGATGCATACAGAATCCGTTTATAAACTTTTCGGCAAAACCGGCTTGGGCACCACTACGTTTCCGGGCGTCAATCAACCCATCGGCCAAACGGTACGTTACCACAACCGAACCGGCATCCACGACGTAACAGCCTACGATTGGGAACAATATCTGAAATTTGCAGATGAGTTGGTGGGGAGGTAATACGTAGTGAAGTTGTTTTATTGCCATTTTACTATTCTATGGCGTCAGCGTATTTTTTGAGGTTCTACT
Organism: Spirosoma daeguense; assembly: GCF_054776875.1. Taxonomy (NCBI): domain Bacteria; kingdom Pseudomonadati; phylum Bacteroidota; class Cytophagia; order Cytophagales; family Cytophagaceae; genus Spirosoma; species Spirosoma daeguense. Next base: position 94,651 of record NZ_BAAHBF010000008.1, on the reverse strand, counting down.
ACCTTTGCGGCATGAATCCAGACAATGATCCGCGCCCTTGGCACGTCGACAGTTCCGAATACATTCATAAGCTGCCTTGGTTTACTGTTCGCAAAGAAGCCATTCGGATGGAGAATGGTGGCGTTATTCCTAATTATTTCATTTTTGAATATCCTAACTGGATTAACGTAGTAGCCGTTACTACCGATAAACAATTGGTACTGATCCGCCAGTATCGACACGGTCTTGGTGGAGTTCATTATGAACTTTCGGCTGGTGTTGTCGATCCCGGCGAAGAGCCTTTGCTGGCAGCACAGCGAGAATTACTCGAAGAAACAGGCTACGGCGGAGGTAATTGGCAACCACTGATGACGCTCTCGGCCAACCCCGGTACGCACAACAACCTGACGTATGCGTTTCTGGCTACCGACGTTACGTTGCTACAATCACAGCATCTCGAAAGTACCGAAGAAATTGCCGTGCACCTCGTCTCCCGCGAACGAGCTTGGGAAATCATCAACCAAGGCGAAATGATGCAGGCACTACATCTGGCTCCGTTGCTGAAATATCTGTCTGAACCATCGAGCGGTCCTGCGGGATTTTTACAAGATTGAAAAGATTATGCAGATTTTGTTTGTCGCTTCTTCGAAGCTTTATCAATCAACAAAATCTGCAGAATATACAAATCAGCGTAATCCCAGTCTGGAATAGTATCTTTGCCCCCCAAAATGCCAAGGATAGTCAGATTTACAGCAAAATCTGGCTAATCCATGAATCAGCGTAATCCCGGTCATGATTATTCCTCTTGCACTCCGCGCCAACCAAACGCAGGAGTATTATTTTTCGGTGAAACTGGCCGAAGTCCGTCGACTACAGGCGGCTGGTCATGATATAATTAATCTCGGTATCGGCAATCCCGACCTGATGCCATCGCCCAACACAATTGATGCGCTTGTTCAATCGGCGCAGCAACCCAGTGCACACGGGTATCAACCCTATAAAGGCACCGTTGGTCTGCGGCAGGGAATTGCCAGTTTTTATCAGCATACATACGGCGTTACGTTAAATCCCGACACCGAAATTCTACCGCTTATCGGCTCAAAAGAAGGTATAACTCATATTTCGCTGACCTTTCTGAACGATGGCGATGGTGTGCTTGTACCCGAATTGGGCTATCCAGCTTATCGGGCTGTGAGTCGGATGGTGGGTGCCAACGTAGTAGATTATCCATTACTGGAAAATGCGGGATGGCAACCCGACTGGGAAGCTATGGCCGACCTTATCGCTGCTGCTCCGGCTACGAATCCGATTAAAATCATCTGGATGAATTACCCGCACATGCCCACAGGTGCCCCCGCTACGTCGGCCCTGTTCGAGCGTGCAGTAAAATTTGCCCATGACAATCGTGTATTGCTTTGCCACGACAATCCATACAGCCTGATCCTCAACAAAAAAGCCCCCATTAGTCTGCTTTCTGTTGATGGTGCGAAAGACGTAGCAATTGAATTAAACTCACTCAGCAAATCACACAACATGGCTGGTTGGCGTATCGGCTGGATGGCGGGTGCCAAGCCCTACGTTGATTCGGTATTGACAATAAAAAGTAATGTCGATTCGGGTCAGTTTAAGCCGTTAATGGATGCTGCCGCCGAAGCCCTAACCAATTCTGACGACTGGCACCGGGAACGTAACGCGGTTTACGAAGGTCGGATGGATGCGCTGCACGCCTTTCTCGACGCGCTCGGCTGTACGTATTCACTCGATCAGGAAGGTTTGTTTATCTGGGCCAAACTGCCTGATTCAGTAGCTTCTGCCGAAGCGCTGGTTGATGACCTGCTCCAGAATAAACACGTTTTCATCGCCCCCGGTTTTATTTTCGGACCTAAAGGCGATCGCTACGTTCGTGTGTCTTTATGTGTACCAAAGGAGCGGGTTCTGGAAGCAGTAAAGCGTCTATGAACCGGGGCCACCCGGCGGTCAACAATCAGCTTTAATCCATAAATCAGCGTAATCCCGGTTATGAATGTCTCTATCATAGGTATAGGTTTACTCGGCGGTTCGTTCGCCCTGATTCTTCGTGAGAAATACCCGAAAATGCATTTCATCGGTGTCGATACGTCGCCAGTGAATGGGCAACTGGCATTGGCAAAGGGCATTGTCGATGAGGTTATGCCCCTACCCGAAGCTGTTGCAAAAAGTGCATTGGTGATTATGGCAACCCCCGTCAACGTCATTGTTAGTCTACTCTCCACTGTACTTGATCACCTGCCTGCCAATGCCACGGTAATTGATCTGGGTTCAACAAAGGAATTGATTTGCGAGGCCGTAGACAACCACCCCAAACGAGCGCAGTTTGTTGCAGCTCACCCCATGGCCGGAACCGAAAACTCAGGTCCCAGTGCCGCTTTTCGGGAATTGTTACCCGGCAAAAACCTCATTATTTGCGACCGCGAAAAAAGCAATGCCAATAGCCTGACATTGGCCGAAAGTCTTTTCCGCGATGCTGGTATGAAGCTGTTTTACATGACTCCTAAAGAACACGACCTTCATCTGGCCTACGTATCGCACCTGAGTCACATCAGTGCATTTGCACTCGGCCTGACGGTTCTGGATAAAGAACGTGATGAAAAAGCTATTTTCGATATGGCGAGTACAGGCTTTAGCTCTACGGTTCGACTAGCCAAAAGTTCGCCCCAGATGTGGGCACCTATTTTCGACCAGAACCGCACGAACGTATCGAACGCACTGGCGGCTTATATCGAGTTTTTGCAGCAATTCAAACAGGTCATCGACGAACAGGACGTAGCAACTTCGCTCGATTTTATGCAACGGGCCAACGTAATACGTCGAGTATTGGATGGTATTGAAAAGAAGTAATCCAAAAAGTTAATCTCGGCAACCCACACAAAAAACGGTTTCGTTGGTTTATAGGAATAATGAACAATGTTTAATGAGGAATGAAAATGCGTTCAATTGACAAATTGTTGTCTAACATTATTCATTTTGCATTATCCATTAATTTATTCAACCCAAACGAACGGTATGGAAGCGAAGGATGCAACAGCAACGCAAGCTGGAACAATTACTATTGGTGGTGATTTAACCGTAAACAGAATGGCTTACGGAGCCATGCGCATAACTGGCCACGGCATCTGGGGGCCACCAAAAGATCACGATGAAGCTATTCGCGTACTCAAACGCTGCCTTGATTTAGGTATTAATTTTATTGATACTGCCGACAGTTACGGCCCTTACGTATCTGAAGAACTGATTGCAGAAGCCCTTCATCCATATCCAGATGGGCTGGTAATTGGAACAAAAGGCGGCTTACTACGTACTGGCCCTAATCAATGGCCGGTAGATGGCAGTCGTAAACATCTGGAAGAAGCACTAAACGGCAGCCTAAAAAGGCTAAAACTGGAACGAATCGACCTGTATCAGTTGCACCGTTTCGACACAAAAGTGCCGTCTGAAGAGTATCTGGGTTTTCTGAAAGAGGCACAGCAACAGGGTAAAATCCGTCATATTGGTTTATCGGAAGTAAGCGTCGATCAGATTAAAGAAGCCAGCCAGTATTTCGACATAGTGTCGGTGCAGAATATGTACAACTTTGGCGAACAACGCTGGAACGACGTACTACGTTACTGCGAGCAACGTAACATCGCCTTTATTCCCTGGTTTCCGCTTAATGCCGGTAATATGGACGCCGAAAATGCAATCCGAAGAGTAGCGGCCCGCCACAAGGCAACCGAATACCAGATTGCGCTGGCGTGGTTGCTGGCGGCTTCGCCCGTTATGTTGCCCATTGCTGGTACGTCGTCGGTAAAACACCTCGAAGAGAACGTAATGGCGGTAACCATCAAACTAACAGAGGATGATTTTCAGGATATGCCGCTTCCGATTTAGTATAATCGTGGCTATGCTGGTGAGCATTAACTGAGAATAGTACGCATAAAAAACCTTCTGAAGTTTGGTAAACTACAAACTTCAGAAGGTTTTTTATATTGGCTCACAAAAGAGCCTTATCCGGTCTTAGTAGCCGGCATTCTGAACCAATTTTTTATTGGTATCGATTTCGCGTTGGGGAATCGGCAGCACCAAGTTATTGGCGTTGACAGGAGTGGTACCTACTGCTGTTCCGTTCCGCTTGAGTTCGGGAAGAAGCTGGCCTTCAAATGCTAGTTCCAGTTTACGTTCGCGGGCAATAGCGTCCAGATTGAGCTGGGCTGCGGTCAACGGTGTAGCTTTGGCCCGGTTACGTAGCAGGTTGATATCGGCTAATGGAGCAGCACCAACGGAGGTGTTTAAACGAAGGTTAGCTTCGGCCCGAATTAAGTACATCTCTGCCAATCGTGCTATCGGAACGTCACCGAACTGATCATTGAATTTGCTAGTAAACGTATTGATACTAGCCCGATTGGTGAATTGTCCGCGTACATCACTGGCTTCATACAATTGTAAAAAAGCTTGTTGCAGTCGAATATCGCCACGGCCCTGATTCAGCGTAGATGCAAAGAAGGTATTCAGATCATTAACGCCATCCTGCTCCGATACTACTATCTTGAAGATTACCTCAGATTGGCTGGTTGCGTCGGAGAAAGCATCCGCGAAATTGCTGCTTAGGCCATAGGTTCCCGATGTGATTACCCGGTTGGCAGCATCACGGGCAGAGGCATAATTTTTCTGCTGTAGATAAACCCGCGCTAGTAGTGCCTGTGCGGCACCTTTGGTGGCAAATCCGGTTCCGTTTGTTTGTGTTGCGGGCAATTGCGCTTCGGCTTTTGTCAGGTCACTCAACACTTGCGTATATACCTCGGCAACCGTATTACGTGCCCGATAATCGGCATCAGAGATAGCCTGCGTTGGGGTCAGCACAAGAGGTACGCCCGGATTCTGTGCAGGTGTACCGTCGTTCCAGTCTTTGGCAAATGCTTTAACCAGTTCGAAATACAAAGCTCCTCTGATGAAAAGGGCCTGTCCTTCAATATTTCCACGATTTACTTCTCTCACTTTACTAAGTGACGCCAACACGTTATTGGCCCGGTTAATCGTACTATAACCAAACAGCCAGAAATCGCGCACCACTGTATTTGACGTCGTAACTGCTTTCTGAGATAATTCAGATAGCGTTGAATACGTACCAGCGAACACAACATCCCGATTGTTACCTAAAAGCTCACTAATATATTGAATGCCACCGCCATAAAGGTTGATGTCGCTCAGGCCGTCGTAGGTACCAGTCAACGTAATAACAACATCCTGTTCAGTACTAAGCGCCTGCGATGCGTCGATACTTTGGGTCGGTGCTACGTCCAGACGTCCGGCGCAGGCTGTAACAAGGGTAGTGGTGATGCCCGCGAATAACCAATTTTTTATAAATCTATTCATGACTGAAAAATGCCTTGTGGAGTACGTTGATTAAAAACCAATGTTGATACCGCCCGTGATAGTACGTGCCTGTGGCGCTGAGTAGAAGTCATACCCCTGCGCAATGTTCGTTACCGTATCATCCGCATTTACTTCGGGGTCCCAGCCAGTGTACTTAGTAAACGTAAACAGGTTCTGACCCGTCAGGAAGAGACGTACTGAATTCAATTTAACCCGGCTAATCAGCGTTTTCGGCAGGTTGTAGGCTAACGTAGCAGTACGTAACCGTACAAAGCTTCCATCCTGAATGTAGCGGCTGGATGCCTGCGAACCATTTGCCCGATAGAATCGTGCTTCTGGTATGTTGGTGTTTGGGTTCTCTGGTGTCCACGCGGCTAGCTGATCGGCAGTCTGGTTATCTTCATAAATACCGTTAGCCGATGAGTATTGACCTACCCCAAAGAAGTTGATTTTGTTACCAAAAACACCGTTGAAAAACACGCTCAGGCTAAGCCCTTTGTAGCTGAACGTATTGGTGATACCTCCCGTCCACTTTGGCAATGGGCTACCAATAATAACACGCTCAGCCTGATTATAAACGTTCGTGGTGGTCCGGTCTAGCGTACCATCGGCGCTGGTGGTGTTTTTGTACCAGAGTGCATCACCATTGGCCGGATTTACGCCAGCATATTCACGAGTGAAAAACACCCCCAGCGGCTGCCCTTCTACGGCCCGGCTCATAGCCTGAAAACCACCTTCAATTACCTGCCCCTGAAGATTGGTAATTTTATTTTTGTTCGTCGCAAAATTCAGACTCGTGGTCCATCTGAAAGCACCAACCAGGTTTTCAGTATTCAGTACAAATTCAAAACCTTTATTTTCCAGATTACCTACGTTACGGAATTGGGTAGCAAAACCGCTCGTACCCGGTACGTTTACACTCAATAACAAACCAGAGGTGATTTTCTGATAATAATCGACTTCGCCATTGATCCGATTATTGAGGATACCGAAGTCGATACCTATATCAGCCTGATCGGTGGTTTCCCATTTCAGGTCAGGATTAGCCAATTGCGAAGGGCGTTGACCGGGCAAACCCGCATATTTGGCATCGCCGGTAAATAAACCTAATTGAGGAAAGTTCTCGACTGACAGATTTGACGCTGTCAGGATTTCGGCATTACCGGTTCGGCCATAGCTGGCCCGTAATTTCAGGAAGCTGAACGTGCTGTTATTTTTCAGGAAGTCTTCTTCGGTTAGCACCCAGCCTGCCGAAACTGCCGGAAAGAAACCATAACGACTGTTACGTCCAAAACGGGAAGATCCATCGATACGGGCACTAACACCGAACAAATAACGGTCGGCGAGTTTGTAGTTAGCCCGAGCAAAATAAGACAGGAAACGATATTGGCTTAGCGAAGACGTACCGTCGCTTTTCACAGCTGCACTGGCAATCTGCTGATACGCATCCGACGGAAAGTCACGACCTTCGATGAAGCTAATATTCCGTTGCGACTGCTGATACGACATACCTACCGTTGCATCGATGGCGTTACGTCCTAGTTGGGTTGTGTAGGTAAAGAAGTTGTTGGTGTTGTAGTTGTCGACGCGGTTATAACGATTTTGTCCAAGTCCTTGTGGAGCGCTGGAATTACGTGCCGTTTTGCTGTTCCAGTACCGTTCTTCCTGCTGATTCAGAATATCGAGGCCAAATTCAGACCGGAAAGTAAGCCCTTTAATAAGCTGGATCTGACCATACACGCTGCTTATGCTGCGGTAAACGGTTGTGTTAAATTTCGCATTACCAAGGTTAATCAGCGGGTTGTAGTACAAAGGCAACGTAGCGTCGCCCGGAGGTGTTCCAATTGGCAAACCAGTTTCCGGGTCATTTGCTGGTGTGAGCGGTACTAACGCATTTACCTGCATCGGATTGTCGAACTGACGGTCGCCAGACAGACGTTTGTTGAGTGTGCGGGTAATACTCGTATTCACGCCCACCCGAATCCGATCAGAAATTTGGTGGTCGATATTGATACGGCCTGTGTAACGATTGAGTGCGTTACCAATCAGTACGCCTTTCTGATCAAGTAATTGTCCGGAAATATAGAACGACGTTTTTTCATTGCCCCCGTTCAGGTTTAAATCATACTGTTGAAAAGGAGCATTCTGGAAAGCCAGATCTCCCCACTTGGTGTCTACCTGATTGGGCGTTCCATAAGTACCCAATGATTGAGCACCAAAAAAATCCTGAATATAGGTCGAATATGAATCTGGATCGGCGGGGTCAATTTGGCTGATGCGGTCGCGATTGGCGGCTGCCCGTGTATAAAAACTTACGTATTCGGCGGAGTTCATAAACCGCACTTTATTCGTTGGCGTGCTGGCACCGTATTGTGCGCCGAAGTTAACATTTGTACGACCTGCCTTACCTTTTTTGGTTGTTACCAGAATAACGCCGTTAGCTGCCCGTGAGCCATAAATAGCGGCAGCCGAAGCATCTTTCAGAATATCAATCGACTCAATATCCAACGGATTAATATCCGACAATGGGTTCGTTGGCGCGCTATTGATACTAAGGTTTTCGGTTGTAATGGGTATACCATCGATAACGTAGAGCGGCTGGTTCGACGCCGATACCGACGATTGGCCCCGTATGTTGATCCGAACAGCCTGCCCTAGTTTACCTGATCCGGCGTTTACCTGTACACCAGCAGCTTTACCCTGAATAGCCTGATCGAACGTAGTAACTGGCTGATCCTGAATATCGGCTGGGCGAACTTTTGCAATATTCCCCGTTAAATCCCGTTTAATTTGCTGACCATATCCTGTCACAACTACTTCGTTCAGGTTGCGTACGTCGGTAGCTAATTGGACGCTAATAGAGGATCGGTTGTTTACAACTTCTTCAACCGTAGTAAACCCGATAAAGCTAAAAACAAGTGTTGCATTTGGGCTTGCTGTAAGCCGGTAGCTTCCAGTTGCGTCGGTGAGAGTACCCTGCGTACTACCTTTCACGGTAACAGAAACTCCTGGCAGTGAAGCGCCATCATCTGAAGAGGTGACTCTACCCGAAACGACCTGACTTTGAGCGTAAGCCCCCATTACTGCAATAAGCCACAGTAAGCTGATTTGGAAGATGTTTCTCATAATTTTCTGTTTGGAGACAACAATATTGGCAGCAAAAGTACAATTGTTTGTTATCAATTAAAATAAGGTTAAACTAAATAAAGGGGCATCATATATTGAAATATCAGAATGATTGTGCGAATGAAAAGGGTATAGAGAAATAAAATATGCATAAAACGACTAATTGCGATACGTACAAAATTGTAAAAATAAATAAGTCTATATTAGTAAATTCATATTATTTATACAGATTCAGACAAAAAAATTATATGTTAACTATAAAAGATATACATATATTGGTTAGTTATTATAGGTAAAAGATACAATATATTATAGTAATTATCTTAAAAACAGTTACAAATATAACTATTTAAACCCTGTTCAAGGAAAGATCAACCCGAATAAAAGGAGACTAAAATTTCTATCGTTTTTAGATATAGGGTAAAACCTGAAAGAAGCTAGTTGATTTAGCTTTATAGTCTTGGTGTAGTGGGCTTATTGGGTTTATCCCATGAATTGACTCCTTTCGCATTTAATTTCCGCCTGAATACTTTATCGCCACAGGCTGCGTAGAGTATATCGAAGTTTGCTCCACCAAAACAGATTTCAGAAACTTTGCCGTTGGGTGTGGGCAGGATGACATTAACGCGGCCCGGCTGGTCACACACCTGAATACCCATTCGCGAAGCTACGTAGAGCCTTCCATCCCGATCCGTTTTGAGACCTTCTGCACCAGCATCTTCGGCTGTATCGGGGGAGTGTAGCCAGTAATATTTCTGCTTATTAGCCAATGTTCCGTCCGGCAAAATAGAAAAACTGTATACCCAATGTGATTGCTTATCGGCCACATACAACAACGTTTGATCTGGCGAAAGCGTTAGGCCACTAGCCCCAAAAATGCCCGTATCAACCTTAGCTCTTTTCCCGCCGGGCCGAATCAGCCATACTTCACTCACCCCATTGACATTCATTGACGAACTGGTAACGTAGCTGTTTCCATTACCAGCCAGGACACTATAGCTTCTTTTGAGCCCGTTGGCGATCGGAACCGTTTTACCACCAACCTGACTTAGTTTATTGTCCTGATCTGCTCTCCATTGCTTCCCGGCCGGGCCATCCGTAAAAGATATCTCTCCTTTAGCATTGGCGCTAAGCCCTTCCGCCGACCGATAGCCTTCGCCAACCAGTTGCCAGCCTTCGTTGGGTACTAAAATATCGACAAGCATCTGATTCTTCGATACACCCATTTTGATCGGTTCGGGCCAGCCTTTCCACAGGTAACGCATCGCATTGGGAAAAATCGCTGTGCCGTGTTTGCCATTATGAGCGCCTTCACCCCAGATATGCTGCACCTCGTAGCCCGCAAACGTCAGTGCTCGTTCCATCATTTGATTGGCCATAAACCAATCGCCGGCATAGATATTATGGTCATTGGAGCCATCCTGCAAAAAGACACGTAGCGGTTTCGGTTCAACCTTCCGAATCAGCGTCGGATAGCGATCAGCTCCACGTAAACCGACATACGTACCAATCGTGCTGAATACCCGGCTAAACGCATCGGGGCGTTCCCAGGCCGCCGTAAACGCACAAACAGCCCCACTACTCGACCCACCAATTGCCCGATCATTCCCTTTTTGAGAGAGACGTATCGCTCGTCCGTCTGACGTTTTTCTGTTTTCTACATCGGGAAGAAGTTCCTCTAGCAGAAATCGGGCGTAATTATCGCCTAACCCGTCATACTCAAAACTCCGATTGAATCGGTCAAGTGCATTATCCGGATTAGCCACTTTCACACGCCCGTGCATGACAAATACGCCAATGGTAACGGGCATTTCTTTTTTATGGATCAGATTGTCAAATACCGCCGGAGCCTGCCATTGAATCCCGTCCTGATTTATGTAAACGCAGGCGGGTTGCGACGGCTGATATTGAGCAGGAATGTATACCCAATACTCGCGCCATGTGCCCGGAAAAATTTTAGAATTCTCAAACGTAAATTTGAGGACTTCACCTTTCGGAACGCCGTCCTGTGGTTGAGCATCCGGATGAACCGGATAAGACTCCGTTACCTGAGCCAACAGTAAAAAGGGCAAAAAGAAGAAAAGGCAAAGTAGTGAAAGGGCTTTCATACAGGTAGGCATTAAGCGGTTAACGGAATTTAGCTCGCGCTTAAAACTACCAAAAGAGTTCAATTACAGCGATTTACTGAAACCCATTTCGAACTCCCGCTGGGATTACAGAAGTTCGAAAAGAAGCATGACTTCGCCACCCAGCTCAATCTGGTCTCCGTTTTGAAGTGGGTAGCTCATGCCAGCAATATCGGCCCGTTCCATCGAATCGTTCGGGTGCATGATTTTTGTCTTGTTCCCCCCTGCCGGTAATCCCCCCGGATCGACAAGGAGAACGTAGCGGTTTTGAATCAGATCATAACGTATCGTTGCGTGCGCCCGGCTAACTGCACCATTTCCAGCTCCTTTCTTCGCGTCGAAACCGGGCTCGTCGTCATTCAGGATAACAATGTTATTAGTCCGAACCCGTCCCGATGCCGTTTGCGTGCTACGTCCACGACCAATACAGAACGTAGTGTTTTTTGTCGAATCGAGAATATATTCGGGCTGTTCCAGTTGGCCAACCAGCGCAGTCACTCTGGCCAGATGCGGTGAATTATCCGGTTTTGATTTATCGACGACAAACAGGCCCAGATTACCTTCGCGATACGTAACATCGGGTAATGTATCCGTAAAAAAGGCGTACTCAAACTGCCAGCTTTTGGGTAACGTAATGTAATTATCAGCGAGTTGCCGAGACAGTTCCGCCTGAAATTTCCCCGGCTGATTCATCCACAAAACAACCCGATATAAGTCTTCTTCCTCAGGATTTGCGCACAAAACAGACAGCCGAAGCCCAACAGGAGCCGCGTCCGGTTCATTCTGGTAAGCCCGAAGTTTACCGACGATAAACCGCATAACCTGCTCCCGTAACTGAGCGGCTGGCGGAGGACCTGTAATCGTCGATTTTGACGAAACGGGAGTAGGTTCACTTGTCTCACGATCAGCAGGGGTAGTCTGCTGTTCGGCTGTCGTAAACCCGAATAAACTTTTGACTTTTTCTAGTAGACTCATGGTGAATTAGTTCTGTAACGCGGACATTCTGTCCGCATTGCGATAGATTAGTATGCATAGTAACAATGCGGACAGAATGTCCGCGCTACGTTAAAAGCTTCCCAAATAGCTACGTTGTTTCAAAATCGGGGCCACTACGCTATTCGCTAAGTTGACCGCATCGGCGGAAGATTCGCCCAATTCGATACGTACTGTAACAATCGTGTGCGACCGACCGTCGGGTGTCGGTGCGAAAAATACGTACCAGCCGTCATTTTGCTGAATACCCTGCACAATACGTTCGGGCGTACCGGTTTTACCCGCCACCCGCGCTACGTTGATCTTACTACGTCCCGCCGATGGATTCGATTGTTCGATCATGAATTCTTCTAACTGCGTTGCAAAATCGGGCCGACGTGCTACGTGCTTTCCAGTAATAATCGCATCAGGTTTCCCCGCTCGATCCAGTACGTAGCGCGACGGCTGTAGGATGCCCTGATACGCAATAGCACCCGCCATCCGGGCCATTGATGCGGGCGTTGCTGTCAACTGCCCTTGCCCCCAGGCAAGCCCCGAAAACTCACTCCGGTAACGTCTTGGATATTGCGTGCTTTGATACAATTTCCGACGTACCACAAACGACGAATCGCGCCAGTGCTGGCGAATCTGAACTCGTTCTTCGTCGGTGTGCGTATCCGAAAAGGAGTAACCGCCGATTAAATCGACGTTCATACCGGTAGCTAAATAAAGATCGGCCAGTTCAGTATCCAGTGTATTGTCGTTAGCCGTTCGGATAAAATAAACGTTGCTCGACCGAACAATGGCTTTCCGCATATCGACATCCTCTCCGCAGGGTTCCGATTCCCGTGTACCTCTCCGAATGATTTCCTGACACGAAATCGGATAGCGTACTGCCGACGCCGACGAGCCCAGTTTGTTAAAGGCCGCCATCGCCGTCAGAATTTTAGCCGTCGAACCGGGTGCCGTTGCGTAGGTCATGCCCAAATCACGTTCCGTCACCAGATACGGAAGTTTTAGCCGATCCCGATCTGACAACAGCATGATTTCGGGCGTTTTGAGGTTGGGTAACGGGTGAACTGCCGATGCCAGTACGTCGCCCGAACGAGCATCCAGCACGACTACCGAAAGGCGTTTGTTACTATATTCAGATTGAGCCAACGCTTTTTGCAAAGAAACTTGCAACTCCGCATTGATACTCAGATGAATATCGCGGTTTTTGGCTTTCCGGTCGGCCACTTCACGGCTATCGATTCCGGCTCGTAAGGCTGAAGCTAATTCACTATAATCGTAGGCAGTAAGTGTACGCGTTTGCTGAACCGTCGGACTAAAGCGGTCGGCCTGATAGTCGGTAGCGATAAGGGTTGTTTTTCTCGGGCGACTGTTGAAGCCACGTAACTCGCTGAAATGGGTAGCCTCGGCGTAATAACCGTTGCTTTGTCCCCAGAAAAGTTGCGTATTCAAATCGCCGGTCCAGAAAAACAGATGTTCGCCAAACGGGTAATACCGTTGCAGTCGTTTCTGGGTGAGCGTTTGAAGCTGGTCTGATTTCAGGCCACTTTGCCGAAGCCGCGCCGATTGCTGCGCAACTTGTTCGGGTGAGCTGGTTGCCAGTACTAAACCATTTCGGTCGTAAACAGTGCCTGCCGCCAGCACACGAGTCAGCCGTTCGATTCGGGGGTTATAGCTGTACACAGGATCGCCGTTACGTGTCACTACCCGAGCGGGGCGCACAATATAGTCATTACCTCGCCAGCCGATGATCGGTAATAAGCGACCGATTAGCACCACTACGCCAATCAGAAATCCGGCAATACCCGTCATCAGTACTACGTCGTAATGCTTCTCCAGATATTGACGCTGTTCTAGTTGACCCGGCCGATGTGCTACGCTGAATACGACGCCCATCGCCATTATATTTATAATCAATGAAATCTTGCCATAACTCAGAAACGGTACGCTAATTCCTGTCAGGGGAAGCAACCCGATAGAACCGCCAGCAATGATCAAAAATTGAACACCCGTTGCAATCGCGATACCAGCCACCAGAAAGAAGCTAAACGGTTGACCAGCGCGTCGGGCATGCAATAAGGTTCGGTGCAATAGGACGCCCATCAGCAGAAAAACGGCTACAACGCCCAAACCACCCAAGCTTTCGCCAACGCTAGGCAGAATCATATCGGTATGGGCGGCTGGCATGGCACTCGCAAAGCTTTTTCCTAATCCCTGCCCCGTCCAGCCACCGGACGACAATGCCCAGAAGCTGTGCGCCAGATGATCGCCCCCATACACGTCGTTATTCCAGGGATTAAGCCACATCGCTTTTCGGTCGGCCAGTCGACTTCCCACAAACGGCAGCAGATCGCCAAAAGCGAACATTGCCATTACTAGAAGAAGTAAAACAGGTGCTTCAGTAAGCAAAGCGATCCAGCCCAATCTTGTTCGCGAACGCGCTTCGCCCTGCCAGTACATATACCCGACAAGCACAACTAAACTCAGCAACGTAGCAATCCAGCCGGGTAATAACCAGAGCGCTACGCCATAACCGAAACCTGTTGCCAGTGTTAGCGGCAGATTCCCTCGGGCAATGCTATAAAACAGCAGGAACGTAAAGCAAACGACCAGAGCCGGGCCCATATCGCCCAGCAGGAGATAGAGCAACATAAGCAGCCCCGCTCCGGCCAATGCGCCCAGGCTTACTTTAAACCGCCAGCGCAAATCGGGCAGTTGCCGAATTTGCTGTTCGTTGGCGGCAAAGAAACCCGCAAAGAATATCAGTAGCAGGTATTTCGTAATCTCGCTGGGTTGAAACGTAATACCCAAGATGGACAGATTGACTCGTACTCCGCTACCTTCCGGCCCCGAACCCATGAGCAAGGTTAACGTAGCAAGGCCAACAGCAAGTACCAGCCAAGTCCAGCCAGACAGACGTACTGACGCCCGATTTTGGAACGTAAACAGCCAGTCGTAGCGCCAATCCGCGTAAAATCGGCCAATATTTAGTTGCGATAAGATCGTCATGCCAGCCAGACCAATTGCTACGCCCTGCAACGTTTGCCAGGCGTAAAGTATATCCTGCAACGGGTCCTGAATAGCCAGAAGCGTCAGCACTGATATACCCGTCAGTAGCATCAAAATGGGAAGCAATAACGGATCGGGTTGAAAACGTCGGATGTCCCAGAAGCTCTGTACCGCCCAAAATACAAGTAGAAACAACACCACAATCGCCCAGAACTGTGCCGTAAACGCGGTTGGCGTTCGAACGGATAAGGCATGATCGGTTTTGAGCTGCCCATAAACCGTTGAGCCAATCAAGCGCAGGTGATGCCGACGAGCGGTAAAGTTATACGACTGATCGCTGGTCAGATGACTTGTTCCCCGGCGGCTCCCGAACTCGAAACCGGGCTTAAGGGGAACCACACTGTAGCCCGATCCATCCGTTAGGCCCGTAAAGGTAAACTTGCCATCAGTGTCTGTTCGGGCGTAGGTAACCCGATCCGGTAATGTATCGGGTTGGGCGGTGGCTGGATGGCGCTTTAGCTGAACCAATACGTTGGTCATCGGTTTCTCGTCGCGTATCACCTGCCCAGCGATTTCCTTCGTTCCATTTCCTGCACTAACGGACGATGAATAAGCTTTAGGATTGTTTAGTTCGCGGACGTAGAGCAATGAGTCGAAACCCATTTGCTGGCGGGAAACCTGTAACCGACTCTGGAAATCAGCACCGCCAATCCGACTACGCCAGGCCACAGGAGCCAGCACGGAGAACAGACGTTTGTTCAGACTTCCGAGATTATCAGGCGAGCCGTTTTGCCGAAGTTTCATCGCCAACGTATCGGCAATCAGGGCTCTGTCTTTCGGATCGTTATAGTAATTGCCTGTATTGAGAATCCGCTGGATTGCCGCTGATTTCAGTCCTGATTCAAGTGTTAACGCCTGTCCGCTAGACAAGGCTTCATTAGCCTGATTCAGTACTGGAAGTAGGTTCATATAAAGCCGCCCAAACAGTAGCAGCAGTATGACCGATGCGCCCAGCAAATACAAACGCCCGGAGGGGCCAGTGTTTACATTCATATTCTGATCGACCCCTAAATTTATTAATGATTTGAAGTAACTATCAACTGAATTCAACCAATCCCTATCAGCTCACTGCTTTAGCTGTGGGGGCGCACAAACGGAAATATACCACACAACCGTTTTAACGGTTTAAACATCGAAAACCGTTGAAACGGTTGATTTTATTGAGGTTGGTTATCGGTATACCCACGACTAAAGCCGTGGGCTGATAGTTTTACTTCTGCGATTAATTTCTTCAGATCAATTCGGGGTTTTAGAGGCAAAAGATGTAACATTTATAACGTTCTGGTTGAATCAACGGCAGCGTTCGATGAATCGGGAGCAGATGTCGTTGATTCTGGTGGTACAGGTACTGTCGCTGGATTGTTTTCCGTTGCGGTCGAATCCATTATGGTCTCTATCGGATAATCTGATGAAACCTGTGTAGTATCTTCTGCTATCGTGTCGGTAGCCAATGAATCAGGCTGAATTTGAGTTGAATCGGCAACAACCTGAGCTTTTCTTTTGGGTTGATCTTGATAATTTTTGTACAGAATAGCCGCCCCAATCAGTAAGGTTACCATAAAAAAAGCCAGTCCTTTTAGCCATCCAGTATAGCTAGATTGAGGTTCATCGTCAATGATTGGCGCAGCAGGTACTTCCGTTCGGAGGGGCTGTACAGGAGCCGCCATCGTCCGTTGTGTGCCCTGTATTCGACGATCTAAAGAACGGTTTGGCTGCATTTCTTCTACATTGGCTTGTTTTAAAAGAAATACGAATTCGTTGACGTCACTCAGCCGTTCGGATGGGTTTTTGGCTAATATCCATTCCAGAATTGTATCTAAGCTCGGCAGGACGTAGTGGCCGGAAGGAAGCTGTAACGCTGGTGGCGGAGTTCTCAAAACATGCCCCATGAACGTAGCGATTCCGGCACTATCGGTCATCGAAAACGGCACCTTACCCGACAGGCATTCATACAAAACCACGCCCAGTGAATAATAATCCGTAGCCTTATCAACGCCCCGTGGATTATCGAACTGCTCCGGCGATGCGTATTCGTACGTCATTAACGATTGACCAGTCATCGTTTGCGATTGTTCACGCAGGCGGGCCACGCCAAAATCGGTCAATAGAAAATGAATTTCACCACTGGGTAAGGGCCGAAACAGAATATTTTCGGGTTTGATGTCACGGTGAATAATACCACGACTATGAATCGCTTTGAAGGCTTCAGCCATTTGCAACCCTAACCGGATTGTATTGGATACGTCCAGATAACCCTGTTCGCCCAAGAGAGTACGCAGATTTCCGCCCTCAACCCATTCCATCACAATAAACGGCATCGGCATATCCAACTGCACGTCCCGCACACGCACTACGTTCGGATGCTGGATGTCGGTCATCAACTGCGATTCGAGCCGAAACCGACGTAGCGTATCTGCATCCGTGTTGACGGTGAAGTGTTTAATCGCGACTAGATCGCCCGTTTCCAGATGACGAGCCTTTAGCACACGAGCGTTCGACCGGCCCAGTTCGCCAATGATTTCGTAACCCGGAAAATGCGTATTGACACTTACTGTTGGCATGGGTCAATTAATTTAGCGAGTCTGATGAAGCAGCCGTCATCAGAGAATCCAGTGGTTGGGCAAACTGATGCTCGACAATTTTGTAGGTGACTTTGGTGCCCCGGTCGCTATTGGGCGCATTCTCAATCAACGACGAATTAGGTCCGACGTTGGTGAAAAACACCTTCTCAGATTTATACAGCCCTCCGCCATCCTTATAATAATTTACCTTAACGCCAACCGACGCAAAAGTGATCTGGCTCGGATTGCTCAGTTGAAGCTGTACGTTTTTGATTCCGCCGAACAGACCGACCCGGTAATCATTCACCTTCACCGTCAGCCCTTCAACCGCAGCCAGTGCTTCCTGTCTGAGTTGCTCCTGACGAGCGGCCTCCACTTCGTCCTGTTGCCGACGTGCCGATTCATCGGTAGAATTGCCGATTTCAGACGTATCGCTACGAGTGATGGGTGTATCAGCAAACGTAGTGCGCGTACTGGATTTCGGTTTGAGAACGACGTAGTACAGACCAACAATGCCGACAAAAATAGCCACTGCCAGTGCCGCCCATTTTAGCCCTCCCGACATTGGCTTATCAGAACGGGGTTCCCGAACAGGTACGACTTCAGCAAACGTAGCGTCTGTTACGTCAACCTCTTTTGGAGTAGGTTCACTGATAAGGACAGGCTTTATTGGTTCTGTGTGTGAAGGCCGGACAGAGGTGGTGCGATTGCTCTGCAAATGAGTTAGTTCAGCCTGTTTGAGTAACCAGGTCAACTCATCCGGGTCGCTCAATCGATCTGTTGCTTTCTTTTGCAACAAGCCACGTAGTAAATCTGTGAATGGGCTAAGTGTCTGATCATTCGACGAAACCGTTAGAGCAGGTGGGGCTTCCGTCAGCACTTTATTCATGAACGTAACGATGCCTGTATGGTCATCCAACGCAAATGGTACGCTACCATGCAGGCATTCGTACAGCACCACGCCCAGCGAATAGTAATCCGTTGCAATCCCAACATTTCGTGGGTCATTGAATTGCTCCGGCGACGCATATTCATAGGTCATCAGCGACTGTCCCGTCAATGTGTTCGATTGTTGGTGGAGTCGAGCTACACCGAAATCAGTCACCAGAAAATGGAGTTCGCCACTGGGCAAAGAACGAAAGAGAATATTCTCAGGCTTAATATCGCGGTGAACGATGCCCTGCGGATGAATCGCTTTAAACGCACTGGCCATTTGCAGCCCTAACCGGCTGACCGTTGATACGTCCAGCGCGCCCTGACTGTCGATAAGTTGCTTGAGACTTCCGCCCTCAATCAGCTCCATGACCAGATAAGGCAGTTCGGCCTCTAGTTGCACCTCGCGAACCTTTACGATATTGGGATGGGCAATACTGGTCATAATGGCCGATTCCCGCTCAAACCGACGTAGCGTTTCGGCATCGGTATTGAGGGCAAAGTGCTTGATCGCCACCAGATCGCCCGTTGCCAGGTGACGGGCCTTCAGGATGCGTGCGTTGCTACGTCCTAATTCGCTCAGTACTTCGTATCCCGGAAACCGCGTATCAAATCGAATTGTGGACATTAGTGGCGTGTTGTTTTTGGTTTAGTGGAATCAGGAGCGTTTTGTACCGACATGCTAATAACCGCTTTGCGGAAGGTATCCTGCCGAATGGCTGCACTAATGGGCAAATCCACGTTTTTGAAGTACACGTTCGAGAGCTGCAACTTCGCACCGCGCGTTGTCTCAATCCCTTTCTTGAATCCGCTGATTAGTATATTTTCCAGATTTACGGTTCCTGACTGGTTAACCTGTAGTGCTACATGTGTCTGTGCGGAGTCGGCGGGTAACAAAACGGTCAATTGCTTGTCGCCCACGATACGTTGTAAGGAATCGGTTATCAGTAACGTCTTCGTAAGTCGGAACGTATCGGCTGGCAACGTCAACTGGTGATCTTTACTACGGTAAGCGGTTTGTAACAATGAATCAAATGTAGAAATTACTCCTGTTTCCGCCGATGTTACGTTCGGTTGACTGCTGATCGTGTCTAAACTATCAACCACTGCTACGTCAGATTGACTAGATGGTTGATATTGATACCAGATAATGGCCGCAATCAACCCGATTGTTAACAAACCCAATAGTATTAATAAACCTGTTGAGCGTTTTTGGGCTGGCTTTGTCTCGGTAGACGTTACTTCCTGAGCAACAGGAGCCACTTGCGGCACTACTTGCGTTGGTACGTCGATAGCTTTAGCTGAACCCGTCGAAGGCGTAGCGACTAACGTATTGTTCTTAGCCAGAACGACCGTAATATTGTCCTTACCACCTTTCAGATTGGCTTTCCGAATCAATTCGATTGTCTGCTCGTCAAGAGTAGGCTTTTGATCCAGAACTGCCTTGATTTGAGCCTTTGTAACCAGATCTGTCAGGCCATCGCTACAGAGCAGCAACGTATCACCCGGCAGAAAATCGGTTTCCCCCGATTCCAGGAAATCAGGATCATCAACCCGATGTTCCTCTGAACCAACGTCCCGCAGAATCTCGTTTCGGCGGGGGTGCGCCATTGCTTCGCCTTCGGTGAGTTCATTAGCGTCTTCCCGAATGCCAACCAGCGAATGATCGTAGGTCAGTTTTTCAAGCACACCCTTCCGATACCGATATAGGCGGGTGTCGCCTACATGAACGTAGTACAGCTTACTTGCTTGACTATCAGCCACGGCAGTGGTTAGCACGCAACACATATTCGCCAATCGGGGCTCTTGCTGTCGCTCCCTATCGATTTGATTATTGGCAAACACAACCGCTTCGCGCAACATCGACAGCGGGTCGCCGTTCGGTTTGGCCATGTATTGTTCAATCGACTCCTTGGCAATAGCCGCAGCCCGGTCGCCCCCGGCATAGCCCCCAACGCCATCAATAACAGCTAACAATGCACTGGTTTCGGCCCAAATGGTTGAGCAGATAAAGGCATCCTGATTATCAGTTCGGCGCTGACCTACGTCGGTCTTGCCATCAAATTCCAATGAATTCATTACGTAGCGTCTTGCAGGATTTGCAGTTGGTTCAACGTAGCAAATTGGCTCCGCCGAACAGCCGGCTGTTCATCGTGTCAGAAATAGTGTTGTTTATTTATCGTGGTAAATCCCGAAAATGTTTCAGGACCAGAAACACAACAAACAGGAGTAACACGAAAACAAGTAGCGCATCAATCATACTACGTAGTGCGTTGGAAGTTTAGTGTAACCATACTATTGAGCAGAATCTGGGCTTTATCGGGCAAAGTATACCACTGTGGATTAGCGGGTTCACTACGTGGAATAAGCTGTTCGTTCACGCGGGTTTCGTTTCGGCTAAAGGATGCAAGTTGAAAGCCATGGGTTGCATCGTCGTACCGAATGCGGGCGTGCGGGTTCGATACGTAGGCCGATTCGAGTAAGAGATAATTCGGAAAATGCTGATTATCGGGTTCTTTTCGGGCTACCACAATCTCCCGGTCGCGCATCAGATACGTATCTTCTTTGTTTAACTCGGCAATGTAGTACGTAATCTCGGCCAATCCGGCGGCTATGCTACGTGGTAAATTAGGTACGTTGCGGGTAGCCGATCCGGGCATTGAGGCCCGTTCGTTTTGGGTGGGCAACGTATCAAATTTGAACTTTACGACAAAAGCCCCCGGTTCACGAAAGTCGATATGCTGAAACGTATTCAGATCAACATCTACTTTTTCGTAGCGGTTTGTTTGTTTGACACGGCGCGTTACGTGCAACTTATCAGCCGATTGACGCTGTTCATTACCGGGCAAAATACCTGTCAGCGCACCTACTACGTATACATCTTCCGAAGCGACAGTTTCGCCACCAAACTCCCGGCCTCCCCCAAATTTAAAAAACCAGCTGGAGGCTACCGGCGCAACCCGTTCATACTGCCCTTTGTGCGATTCGATACTGGCCTTAAACGACTTAACCGCTTCATCGACAATGACCGGAAAGGCGTTCTGGCGTTCCTCATACGTATCTGGATGCAGAATAATGAGAAAGTGCGCATTGAACAACATACTTGATCCGACCGACTCCCGGCTGATGGAATCCTCGAATGAATTCACCAATTCTGTCAAGATCCGCTTGTTGGTTACCGTAGCGGTAGAGGTGGGTTGGCTCTGGCTGGGAGGCACAAGTAGATTGCCTAATTTATGAAGCCAGTTGGGCTGATCTGCCATGGATGAACGCAAATAGGTGTTTGTTACACCCATAAACGATGACCACTGCCGTTTTCTTTTGAATGCAGTCAAGTTACTTGTATTGAACTCGACTATGTATTCTATGAAACAGACCAGATACTACAGGTGCAAATAGGTTGAAAATGACGTAAGTTATTGATCGGCACGTTAAACCTAAACTAGTCGACAAACTCTAACGTTTATACGATAATTGCTTTCCCAAACAACTCGCTATGAACCGCCGATTACTTACCTGTCTGTTGCTGATGTTACTGACGTCGGGGCTGCGCGCGCAGGTGCAGTATACGACCGAATCTCCCCGTGTAGATGATATAAATGATCGGGACGTCAGCATAAAGCGCGTCGAACTTACGGATCAGTATACAATCATTTATATGAAGTTTGAAGCTCAAAGAGCTCAAAAGCGCGACTGGCCGTTTTCTGTTCCGATGCCGAATGGTAGAAATGTAGAACCTGTTTCGCCGAACAACATTGGCTTTCAGCCATCGTCGCGCTTATACGTAAATCAGGGGGAACGCTCGTATAAATTTATTCGGGCTGAGAATATTCCCTCCGAAATGCGCAAAAGTGTTAAGCCCGGTGAACGGGTTGATTTTGTGGCCTATTTTGAACGTATTGACCCCGGTTATACTACGTTTGATTTATTTGAATGTAAAGACTATCAATCGAGAACAGGCCCGGTTGTCTGCTTTAATTTCTGGGGGGTGCACATTATCAATCCGAAAAAGAAAGATACGTATGCGCAACGTAATACAAAGCCACAGATGCCTGCACCTATACCGCCCAAGACGGAGCAACCGCGCTACACACCCCGTACAAAACCGGGCGTAGGAACCGATATACCGGAAGAAACGCCTAAGCCTGCCCAGCCACAGGAAACCCCGGCACCAGCGGAGATTGCTATCAACGGTATTACCCGTGATGCGAAAACGAAAGCCCCTATTGTGGCTACTGTTACGTATCGGCTGATTTCCGGGGCTGAATCGGCTGGCGACGAACCTGCGGATTCGGTTGAAAGCACAAGTCCGACCGGGAAATACCGCATTCCGATTGAACGTCGGGGTGTATATGCCGTAACAGCTTCTGCCAAAGGCTATTTCAGTCAGAGTGATACGTTGGCAACCAACCGTACCGACGTAGCGCGTGATTTTAATCTGGTGCCGATTGAAGCCGGAGCAAAAATTACCCTGAAAAATATCTATTTCAACGTATCGAAGTTCGATCTGAAGCCCGAATCTTTCCCCGAACTGGACCGACTGACGGGGGTTATGCAGTCGAATCCGAATATGACCATCCGGTTAGAAGGGCATACCGATACGGTGGGTGATTTCGATTCGAATGTAGAACTGTCGCGTAACCGGGTCAATGAAGTGAAGCGTTATCTGGTCAGCAAAGGAATTAGCGCGGGCCGAATCGAAACGGTAGGATACGGCCCCTCTCGACCAATCAACACCAACAAAAGCCTGAAAGAGCGGCCCGAAAACCGGCGGGTCGAAATGGTAATTGTGAAGGTTTAAAACTTAATGAGTTGCTACGTGTTTCAAGTTCCAGAATCGCTACGTATCGAAATCTGGAATTTGAAACATGAAGCAACCGTTCGATCTTTCTGCCGTACTGACTCGGGTTGAAGAAGCCATTCGCCCGTACCCGAAAGCTGCCATGTTTGAGCTGTTTGAGCGTGGTTATACTACGTTGTTCGAGCAGTTGATTTCCTGTATCGTTTCTATTCGGACGCTCGATGAAACAACGATTCCTGTGTCGCTACGTCTGTTTGAACAGGCAAGAACGCCACAAGATCTGCTCAAGCTCGATATTCCAACGCTAACACAACTTCTCTACGGCACAACTTACCCCGATCAGAAAGCGTATACCATGCGCGGCATCGCCGAACGTATCATGAATGAGTTTGGTGGTACGTTACCCGCCGATTATGATACGTTGACCTCGCTGAAAGGTGTAGGGCCGAAATGTGCGAATCTGGCGCTTGGTGTAGCAACTGGTCAGGCGGCTATTAGTGTCGATATTCATGTACATCGAGTAGTGAATCGCTGGGGTTTTGTGCAGACCAAACAACCTGAACAGACACTAAAAGTGCTTGAAAAGCAGGTTCCTAAAGAACAATGGATTGCGATAAACCGATTGCTGATGCCGTTCGGAAAACACATCTGTACCGGCACGTTACCGCACTGTTCAACCTGCCCGGTGCTGGACTGGTGCGAACAGGTTGGCGTAGAGCGGCACCGATAAACGAACGTAGCACTATTGCTCTCCTTCCATCAGTGTTTCGCGCAGGTTTGCTAAGGTATTACGGCAGACTTTATCCAGTTCTTCATACAACTCCTTCTCCTGCTGGGCGGCCTGTTCGGCTACTGCGGGGCTGCTCCCCGTTTTTTCTAAATCACTGGCCGTAGCACTTGTTCCCCGAATCGGAATAAACATACCATTTTTATCCGCAATTAAGTCGGTCAACGTAGCACGATAACGGCCAAATTTTGGCTCAATCGTTAGGGTGTACCGTACGCTTTGTTTTCCAATCGGATAAGCCGCTTTGATAAACAGAATATTGTGCTCCTGATCGAACTGTACTTCCGTATTCGACGTAATACCGTACTGATCATCTGCCCAGATACGAGCCTGCTCCATAATTTTCTTTGCTGGACGTTTACTATCGGGAAGTTTTATAATTTCCTGATACTGAACCTGTCCGCCTTCGGTAGTTGGCAATTGAACTTGTGCAAAAAGCGACGTAGAGACAAACAGTAAAATGAGAAACAAAGACGGCTTCATAAAGCAATACATAAATGAGCGGCAATACCTTCTGCAAGTTTACGTGAAAATCTCAAGTATCACCTTTTTATCCGTCGGATAAACTAGCTAAGGTGTAAGCGAGAGTCGTCCATTCAGGCCAAACGTTAAGCCTCGATCCAGATCGAAACGAATCTTTTTGGCATTGGCCACATAGCTGGCCGGAATAGTAATCAAATGTTTGATTTGCAAAGAATCCGTACTCAGCGGAATCCTGTTGCACGACCAGACACTTATATCATTCCAATCACCTGTTTTAAGCGTAAACATATTGCCCGTGTTTACCGTCAGGCTGAACGCTGTTGAGGTAACCGAGTTGCAGGCACCCGTTACGACAACCGAGTAAGAACCGCTATTGGCCGTAGTTACAGCCGGAAGCGTCAGTGTGGCGGTAGTGGCCGATGCTACGTTGGTTATGGCGGCTCCATCTTTATACCATCGGTACGAACTAATTGTTCCTGTTGCGCTAACGGCTACCGCAACGGTACTACCTTCGCAGACAACGGAACTGGTAGCCGGTTGCTGGGTGATGATTACCAGCGGCTGATTGAGACGGGTAACATTGGTCTGAGTTGAGGCAGTGCAACCGTTGGCCCCTGTAACAATCACGGCATACGTACCGGTCTGGCTGACTACTGCTGTAGACGTAGCACCATTCTGGCTAAGCCCAGGCCCCGTAAAGGCATAGTTTACTCCACCCGAAGCAGTAAGTGTTACGTTGGACATTGAGCAGGATAAGGGACCATTGTTACCCAACGTAGCAGTTGGCGACGAATTGATTGTGAGGGCTGCATTGGCTGAGCCAGTCGTGCAGGAATTGCTCGAAGTTATTTTTACCGAATAATTTGCAGCGGCATCTCCTGCGCTTACATTACTGATTGTCAGTTTCGACGTAGTAGCCGTAGACGTAATAGCGATTGTGGAACCGTTGCCCGTAGCGCCATTGCTGAGCAACGTAGCACCTTTGTACCACTGAAAGCTGAGAGTTCCGCTACCACTTGCTGTAGCAGAAAAGGAGGCTGTTGTACCCACACAGGTAGCCACCGAAACAGGTTGTTGACTGATCGAAGGGGCAGGGTTGATGGTGATTGAGGCTCTGGTAGTGGCATCGTTCGTAGGTACGTTATCAACCACCGCGTTGACCGTAGCAGCACCAGCGCTATTACCTGTATACGTAGCAGTAGCCAAACCGTTGCTCTGAATGGTTGTCTGTGCACCTGTGATTGAGCCCAGCGTGGCATTGAAACTTATGGGAACTCCTAAAAAAGCGGAAAGGTTACCGGCTGTAATGGTTGAACCCGCCGAATTAACCGTAAAGCCCGAGCTAATGCCAACTCCATTATTTGCGCATGACGAATTACTGGATGCGGTGGTACGTAGCTGAAGGTAGGGAGTTGTTGTTAACACGCCCGAACTACTTCCTGCAAAACGCTGTGCTTTGTCGCTACAACTGCCAGAGCCACCATTACAACCCCACCAGTTGTTAGCGGCATTTATATTTCCCTGCGTATCTGACATGAACAAAGCAGTTCCTGTATTACTTCCAGCCGTGTTGCCGAAAAAGCGATTGTAATTAATAGCGAATGTATTGGTAGACGTAAATGAATTAGTTGCCGAAATAGCCCCACCTCGTCCACCGGGAGCACTGTTATTGGTGAAGTTATTCTTCGTAATCGTGACCGATAAGGTAGGAAATGGTGGATTATTCACCGAGTACCCTTGCGCCGAAACGATAATTGCTCCCCCCTCCCCATTTGTACCTACCGAATTATTTGTGAATGTGCTATTCGTGACCGATAGGTTACCATTCGGATAGGTGTATGTAGTACCAATACTATAACTATAAGCAAAAAAGTAGATGGCTCCGCCCGTATTTGCATTAGTAGAAACCGAGTTCCCGCTAAACGTACACTGATCAATTGCCAACGTGCCACCGCCTGTAAAACAAATAGCTCCACCACCTGTAGAACCTGCTACCGCGGGGTCAATTGTATTATTTTGAAAGACACAATTTGTAAGGTTCAGCGCATTATTTGGCCCTCCGGCAACGATAGCCCCGCCACCATATGTGTCTGATTTCAATCGACCATTCGTAAATTTTACGCCCGTTATGCTGGTTTGAATATTAGCATTGGTGCCCGGTGGGTCAATCAGAAAAATACGATCCAGATTATTGCCAGTACCCGCCATATTGATAATAGTACTATTGGGCCCAGCTCCATTGATTATAATATGCTGCGCGGTGTTACCAAATGTAATTTGGCCTAAGGTAAGGTTGTACGTTCCCGCTGGCACAGTAATCGTATGGTTGCCACCGGCTGCATCAGATGCCAGTATCGCTCCTCTTAACGTGACCGTACCACTCGAGGACGTACCATCTGCCGTTGTATTGACGGTATAATTCTGCGCCCATCCCGACAGACTCAACAGGATAGCATAGCCAAGTATAGCTATTGACGCGTACTTTTTTGCTGGATTGGTGTATGGCAAACGCCAGAGAGGTAAAGGTAAATGGAGCATAATGGCAAAGGCTTGGAAGGACGCGTTACTACTTTCTTTCTCGACTGATCATCAGGAAATTAAGCCCTATAAAAATAAGCATAATAAGTCAGCAAAACTGACTATTTCGAAGATGACTAACTGTTCAATCGGGAAATATGCTGAAGTAGTTCTTGAGGAGAACTAGAGACTGAAACAGTACGTAGTGATTTCAAATACTTTGCGTTTACTGAAGGAGGCACTTAACAAAAGCACGTAGCATTCGTTCCGAAATTACCCAGTTTATAAATCTCTATTTGTTTAGGAATAACACTGTGGCCACTACTATGATACTTCCTAAAATCCGTGACAAACGATTTATCACCATTCGTCGGGGTGGTACGTTGTCAGACGAAGACCATCATCTACTGGCTATTTGGGCCGCCCAATGTGCTGAACACGTATTGCATTACTTTGAAAAAGTAAAACCAACGGATGATCGTGCCATTGAATTAACACAGGCATGGGTAAATGGAGAAATCACAATGAAGCAAGCTCATATGGCCGCATTTGCCGCAAATGCGGCTGCCAAAGATTTGTCAGGAGCAGCGAGATTTGCGGCTTTATCGGCTGGTCAGGCGGTTGCCGTAGCGCATGTTGCTGCTCATGAACTGGGAGCAGCAGCTTATGCAATCCGGGCTATTATGGCTGATGCTTCAGATGATAAGAAGGAGTTGGTTCGCCATCAGGAATGCCAATGGCAACGTGATAGGCTTCCTGAACAGATTCGTGAGCTTGTGTTTGACGATCAGCGATTGCGAAATGACATTTGTTGGTCTGTTTTTACTAATAGCTGATTCAACCGGTGCCCTATAACCCTTACCTTCCATCCTGAGTTAACGATTGGTATAGGTAGCCTGAATTTTTTTAGGTCTGAAGAACTCTACTTTAGTCTCAGCCAAAGAAATTGACCCTTTTCTTCATCAGCAGGTTAATGAAAATGGTCTTAATAAAACGCCTTTAGGCAAAAATGAAAGACAGTAATCATCTGGTATATAAGGACGTATTATCACCCGTAGGTCTTATTCGGCTTGTGGCTACCAATATCGGATTGGCTGCCATATTATGGGAAGGTGAAGATTATAAACGAACAAAACTGCCAACTCCCGAACGAGATGATGAGGCTCCGATATTATTACAAACAGAGCAACAATTAGCCGAATATTTTGAGAAAAAGAGAACAGCTTTCGACGTTCCTCTTGATTTCAAAGGGACCGATTTTCAGGTTAAAGTCTGGGAAGCATTACTTGGCATTCCTTATGGCGTAACAAAAACGTATGGAGAACTTGCCCGCTTGCTGGGCGACATAAAAGCAGTTAGGGCTGTTGGAGGAGCTTTAAATAAGAATCCTATATCCATTATTGTGCCTTGTCACAGAGTTATGGGCGCATCAGGAAAGTTGGTTGGGTTTGCAGGCGGGCTGCGCAATAAATCTATTTTACTTGAGCTGGAGAATAGTCATAGAGCACCAACTCTCTTTTAATTGATCAGTTCATAAGAATAATGACGATTCCTGAAGAAGTGACAGCAACGTTCAACCACGAAAACTACCACGAGTTATGCGAGCATCTGGCTAGCCTGGACAATGATTTGAAAGCAATTTTAGGCGCTCACGGTTATCCGCCAATGTGGACACGTAACAATACGTTTGAAACGCTGGTACATATTATTCTGGAACAACAGGTTTCGTTGGCGTCGGCGCTAGCT
Source organism: Spirosoma daeguense (assembly GCF_054776875.1). Taxonomy (NCBI): domain Bacteria; kingdom Pseudomonadati; phylum Bacteroidota; class Cytophagia; order Cytophagales; family Cytophagaceae; genus Spirosoma; species Spirosoma daeguense. Next base: position 66,151 of record NZ_BAAHBF010000008.1, on the reverse strand, counting down.
ACCTTAACCAAGCTAAAAGAAAAAACACAGCATATCACCCCAGATACTGTTCTATGTCTTAGCGATGATGAGATGCGAGCCTGTTTTGTCAGCCGACAAAAAATGGGTTATATAAGAGGGTTGGCGCAATCAATAAAAAAGGGAGAGGTGAATCTTGACGAGTTAGCCGAAATGTCTAACGATGAGATACGTGCCAGACTTATAGGCTTGAAAGGTATTGGTAACTGGACTATCGACGTGTATTTGATGTTCACGCTTCAACGGGCCGATATTTTTCCGATTGGTGATCTGGCTGCTGTCAATGCATTAAAACGTCTGAAACAGCTATCTCCCGCTGTTACAAAAGAGGAAATCCTTGAAATCAGTGAATGCTGGAAACCGTACCGGTCAGTGGCCTGCATGATGCTATGGCATTATTATCTGTCTCACAACAGGAAGAAAATAATACCTATTACGTAGTGAATGCCAGCATAAAGTACAGCATTCAAGGCATGCTTATATTGGAGCTTCGGAAAAAATACTACAAGAAAAGCCCTCAAATCACTACAAATCAGATATTTAACTAAGATAACAGTGGTCCCGACGGGAATCGAACCCATATCAAACGTTTAGGAAACGTCTATTCTATCCGTTGAACTACGGGACCAGTTTACTACTTCTGGGATACAGTCCCGACGGAAATCGAACCTATATCAGACCTTTATGAAACGACGCGGTCTGGCGCGTTGAACTAAGAAACCAAAAGCAGCCCCTCCTTCGGTTGAAGGAGGGGTAACGAATTATACAAAAATGCCGAAAATCCCTTAACTCACCAAACCGTCGCCATACTCGGCTGACTCTGTGAGTGGTACGTTCACCCAATTCGGATAAATATGGTAATGTTTATCCTTCACCAGTTGGTATAATAACTCCCGTAATTCACCTACATTCTCGCCAGTTTGGGCTGAGATAAACGTAACGTAATCAGCTTTTTGGGCCAGATACGTTTTTCGTAAATACTCCAGAGCAGTACGTTTACGAACAGCTACAGGAATCGCAACTTCTTCTGACGTATCGTTTTCGGAATACGCATCATCTTCTTCATTCGCTGAAGGTTTCTCTGCCCATTCTTCTTTCGGAACAAACTGGTCCATTTTATTGAAAACCAGAACCATTGGCTTCGTTTGGGTTGGCGTCCCGACGGCCTTGATATCGGCTAACGTAGAGTTTACTACATCGACCTGTTCTTCAAAATTTGGGTGCGATACGTCGACTACGTGCACAAGAATATCGGCTTCCCGAACTTCATCAAGCGTCGATTTAAATGACTCGATCAACGTAGTAGGGAGCTTGCGGATAAATCCAACGGTATCGGTCAGCAAAAACGGAATATTTCCCAACGTTACCTTCCGAACAGTGGAATCGACCGTAGCGAAGAGTTTATTTTCGGCAAATACGTCGGCTTTGGCCATGGTTCGCATCAGCGTCGACTTGCCAACGTTGGTATAACCAACCAGTGCTACACGTACTAGCCGATCGCGCTCTTTCCGACGTGTTACGCTTTGTTTGTCGATTTTAGCCAGTTTCTCTTTCAGAAAAGCGATTCGGTCTTTTACAATCCGACGGTCGGTTTCCAACTCTTTCTCACCCGGTCCACGCATACCCGTGCCACCTTTCTGGCGACTTAAGTGCGTCCACATACGGGTCAGCCGTGGGTAGAGATACTGATATTGCGCCAGTTCGACTTGCACACGTGCCTGAGCAGTCTGGGCCCGCATCGAGAAAATATTCAGGATGAGCAGGCTACGGTCCAGTACTTTAATCTCCTTAAATTCGGCTTCCAGATTACGTACCTGAGCGGGTGTCAGGTCATCATCGAAAATGATCGAATCGACTGGATTATCGAGAATAAACGTCTTAATTTCTTCCAGTTTTCCTTTACCCACAAAGGTGCGGGTGTCGGGTCGGTCGAGTTTCTGGGTAAATGCCTGAATGGTTTTCACGCCCGACGTTTCGGCCAGAAACGCTAATTCATCTAAATATTCTTTGGTCTGCTCGGCTGATTGCTTCTGCGTAATCAGCGCAACCAGCACGGCGGTTTCGGGTTGTTTATGTGTGTCAATCATGAATCTCTAATTTAAGAAATATGGTGTATAATATGAGGTGTATGGATTGGGCACTACATACATGTTATATCATACATCATGCATAAAATAAAACTTGTGCTTGGGGGTAAAAGTTCTGCCTTACAATTACACCTGAACTGTTTTCCAGCGCCCCCGCCGAAATACAAGAATGGCGATGATGGCTAGTAAGGTTTCGCTTATGGCTACCGACCAGAATACGCCCGAAGGCCCCCAGTTGAACGTATTGGCCAGTAGATAAGCCAGCGGAATTTCAACGACCCAAAAACAGAGGATGTTGATCAAAGTTGGCGTTCGGGTATCGCCTGCTCCGTTCAGTGCCTGACTGAGCACCATACCGTAGGCCATAAACAGATACCCCAAACAAAATATGCGCAGACATTGTACGGCAACGGCAACTACCTGTGTATTTCGGTCAAATAGCCCCACAATTTCAGACGCCCACAGAAAAAAACCAACGCCCACCGCTGCCAGAAAAATCATGTTGCAGAAAGCCGCTCGCCAGGCCGATGTTTCGGCCCGATCGGGCTCCCCAGCCCCTAAATTCTGACCAACCAACGTAGCAGCCGCATTAGCCATACCCCATGACGGTAAAATCGTGAATACAATAATTCGAATCGCAATGGTATATCCCGCCACTACGTCACTACCATATGTCGACAAAATGCGTGTCAGGAAAATCCAGCTTGCCGAGCCTACCAAGAACTGGCTTGTGCCGCCCACGGCTAAACTCATCAGATTGCGAATAATAGCATTGTCTGGAATAAAATCAGCTTTTAGGACCTGAATACCTCCTTTTGCACGAGTCAACGCATAAAGCTGATACAAAACGCCAATGCTACGTCCGGTTGTGGTAGCCATAGCCGAACCGAGTACACCATAAGCAGGAACGGGGCCAAAACCGAAAATAAAAATCGGACACAGAATGATATTAACGCCGTTGGCAATCCATAGTGAACGCATCGCTACCGATGCATCGCCCGCGCCACGCAAACAGCCACTGAGCGTATAGAGCAGAATAATGGCCGGTGAGCTGGCAAAAATCATGCGGGTAAAGTCAGAGCCGTTGGCAATAAGCTGTTCTTTCCCACCCATGAGCCGCAGAATGTCTTCAGCAAATACAAAACCCGGTATGCCCAGAACAACCGACAATCCCAGCGATACCAGAATAACCTGCCCCACCGTTTTGGCAGCCTCACGCTGATTTGATTCGCCAACGCGTCTGGATACCAGCGCAGTAGCGGCCGTACTTAAACCAATTGCAATAGAATAAACAATCGTCAGAACAGACTCTGTCAGACCAACCGTAGCAATGGCTTCGGTGCCGATTTTGGCAACAAAAAACACGTCGACAACGGCAAACAATGATTCCATTACCATCTCCAGAATCATCGGAACCGACAACAGAAAAATAGCCCGGTTAATACTGCCAGACGTAAAATTGGTTTCTGTACCACGTAGTGCGGCCAGAAATAACCGAAAAAACTTGGTCATTAGTGATAACTAATACCGTGCTGCAACCCTATGGAAACAGGACGAGAATGAAGTGAAAAGGAAAGAGGTCTGCCTACGTAGCAGAACGAGAAAAGAAGAAAGAAAAACCTGCGGAAGGTTTTTAAGCGAGGAACTTCATGGGCATATACCGCCTGACCAGAGCAGACGCATTTGAAGTTGCAAAGTTAAAATTTTCTTTTTCGAAAATCCAAACTGTATTGAGTATTCGGGCAATTAATTATTTATAATATTCTGAAAACGTGCGTATTGTAACTAACAAAAGGCGTGTTTTAAACTAAATGAAACCGATGTTTTTACAAACCATAGAAGCATGAGGAGGTTAATATGTGTATGAATAGTGAAAAACCTTTGCTTCAGGACGTAGCAGATTTCCTGAAATCAGAACTTAATACCGACCATTACCCAACTACTGAACAGGGTGGTATTTATTATCCTTCCAATCGGCAAATACAACGTATCGGACTTGCTCTCCAACCATTTCCAACGATGGCAGAATGGGTAGATGACGAGCACATTGATGCCATTTGGCTACATCGACCCTGGCAACTTAAACTGGATACGTTACCTGCTGATGTTGGTATTTTGTCCCATCATCTTCCTTTCGATGAGCGATTAGCTATTGGTTATAACAAACAGCTTGCTAAAAAATTAGGTGCTGCTGGAACGCCTGAACCCATTGGTTATAAGCAATCAAGTACCGAAACCGGAAAAACGCTCCCGCAACGCCCGCTTGGTATGATCATCGACGTAGCAGAAGGTGAATTCGATAACTGGTTGAAAACAATCAACGAATTGTTTGGCGGTTACGACAGAGCCGAAGCCGGAAATGGAACGAGCGGCTGGCAGCCTCATAGCTCCCGGATTGCAATAGTAGGCGCAATGACCGATTCGCTGGTTCGCGAAGCCGCCGAACGTAACGCACATATGTATCTGACTGGAGACTATCGGAAACCGGCTCAACCCGCCGTCGATGCAACCGGTATGGCCATCGTTTCAGTTGGTCACCGGCGCTCTGAACTATGCGGTTTACCTATTCTGGCCGATTTGTTAAGAGAAAAATGGCCGATTGACTGTTTAATCTATGGCTAGAATTGGTTGGTAATCAGGATACGTCTTCAGTCGTAATAGGTATATAACAGGCCGCTTAATTGATTTTTAACTATTTTTTAATTACCCTAAATCTTTTTTTTCATGGTAGCCGTATAGCCACAGTAGTAAACTTTTCATTTCAATTTTAACTCTCCCCGAATGAAAAACTCTATGTTTATGCGCTACAAACAGCAATTCCGCATTCTCATTGGCCTGCTGGCTCTTGGCTCGCTGATGACTCTCGAATCCTGCCGTGATGCACAGATTCAACTTGATCCACAGGTTAATACCGCCAATGCTCGACTGTCGACTGATTTTATGTTTTACGCGTTGACGGATAACAATCAGCTTCTTAAACTGAGCACCCAGAACCCGTCGACCAGTATGGGCACCATAACCATTACGGGGATACAGAATAATGAACGACTGGTTGGTATTGATTTCCGTCCGGCAACAGGCCAGCTCTATGCCGTGAGTAATGGTAGCCGTATATACATGATTAATCTGGCGAATGGCATGGCTACAGCACTCGGTAGCGGGCCTTTTTCTCCAGCTCTCAGTGGCGATGTAGTAGGTTTCGATTTTAACCCGACTGTCGACCGGATTCGTTTAATTACAAACCGTGGGCAAAACTTACGTCTGCACCCCGAAACTGGTGGCCTTGCCGCTTTGGATGGAAACATTAATGGCGTAGCAGGCGTAGCGTTATCTGGCGCTGCTTATACCAATAACCGCTCAGGTGCCACCACCACTACGTTATATGACATTGATCCCATCACCGACAAACTATACCGGCAAGACCCGCCAAACAATGGTACGTTGGTTGAAGTAGGTATGCTTGGTATCGACATTGCCGGTACGGGTAGTTTCGATATTGCGCCAAACGGAGACGCTGTTGCCGCGCTGATTAGCAATAACACACAAGGTTTCTATCAAATTAACCTTAGCTCAGGTCGGGCCGAATGGATTGGTGGTTTGCCGGGCGTAAGTATTGTTGGCTTGGCGATTCCTACTGATCCAGTTGCTTATACGGCTGATGGTATGAACAATCTGTGGATTTTCAATCCGATGGCTCCGGCACCAGTTGCCAAGTCAATTACGGGTATGCAACCGGGCGAAACCATTTTTGGTCTTGATTTCCGCCCAGCGAATGGTCAATTGTATGCACTGGGTAGTACGAGCCGCCTATACACGATCAATCTGGGTACGGGAGCTGCTACAGCTTTAGGAGGAGGACCATTCAGTCCAGCTCTTTCAGGTACGGATATTGGTTTCGATTTCAACCCGACTGTCGACCGGATTCGCGTCGTAACGAACAGTGGTCAGGATTTACGCCTGAACCCGAATGACGGAACTGTAGCTGCAGTTGATGGTATATTGAATCCAGGGTCGCCGGTTGTAACGGCAGCTGCTTATACCAATAACTTTGCAGGATCTACGGCTACTACGCTTTACAATATTGATATTCGTACAGCTAGTGCTATGCTGGTTATTCAAAACCCACCTAACAATGGTACGCTGGCCCCAGTGGGTGGCTTAGGCTTTAGCGCTGAAGGTGGTAATGGTTTCGATATCGGCGGTACGAGCAATATGGGGTATGCGCTGCTACGTTCCAACGGTTCTACAATGGTTTACAGCATCAATCTAGGTTCAGGTGCTGCTACGCCTGTATCGAGCATTCCAGGAAATCCAACCGTTCGCGGTTTCGCACTCGGGTTAGGTTTCTAGACAGTATCAATATAACTACAACGGGCCGCTACGTTCTGAACGTAGCGGCCCGTTGGCTTTTAAAAGAAATCAGTTCTATCGGCTCAGATACAGATTACGTTCTGAGTAAACTTTCTGGAAGAAATCGTCTTTCAGGTCGTCGATGAAGTAGATGCCTTCGCCGGTCGATTTCATTTCGGGGCCGAGTTCCTTGTTTACGTTCGGGAATTTGCTGAACGAGAACACCGGAATCTTGATGGCGTAGCCTTTTTTAACCGGGTTGAATTTGAAATCTTTCACCTTTTTATCACCCAGCATCACCTTCGTAGCGTAGTTTACATAAGGCTCCTGATAAGCTTTGCAGATGAACGGTACGGTGCGGCTGGCGCGTGGGTTGGCCTCGATCACGTAAACCTTCTCGTCCTTAACGGCGAACTGAATGTTGATCAGACCAACCGTTTTGAGGGCTACAGCAATTTTCTTCGTGTACTCTTCAATCTGACGGATTACGTTCTCGCTCAAATCGAATGTTGGGAGCAATGCATACGAGTCGCCTGAGTGGATACCGGCTGGTTCGATGTGCTCCATGATGCCGATGATATACACATCTTCACCGTCGCAGATGGCGTCGGCTTCGGCTTCAATGGCGTTTTCGAGGAAGTGGTCGAGCAGGATGTTGTTGTCAGGAATGTCCTGAAGAATCTTCATTACGTGCTGCTCAAGTTCGCTTTCGTTAATGACGATTTTCATGCTTTGACCACCTAACACGTAGCTAGGACGTACCAGCAGTGGGAAACCTAATTCACGCGATAGCTCAATTGCGGCCTCCGATTCACGTACGGTGCCGAACTTCGGATACGGAATATCCAGTTGTTTCAGCATCTCGGAGAAATGACCACGATCCTCGGCCAAATCAAGTGCCTCCCAGCTTGTACCGATGATTTTAATACCGTAACGGGTCAATTTTTCGGCCATTTTCAGCGCAGTCTGACCACCTAACTGTACAATCACACCTTCAGGTTGTTCGTGCTGGATGATGGCGTGTACGTGCTCCCAAAAAACCGGTTCGAAATACAGTTTGTCAGCAATATCAGGATCGGTCGAGACAGTTTCCGGATTACAGTTGATCATGATTGTCTCATAACCAGCCTCTTTTGCTGCCAATACGCCGTGTACGCAGGAGTAATCGAACTCGATACCCTGACCAATTCGGTTTGGTCCCGAACCCAGTACAACAACTTTTTTGCGATTGCTACGTACCGACTCGTTGCCCGGCAGATCAGAAACCGGCTCGGGACGGTCGAGAGTAATGGGTACCTGATTGTTGAACGTCGAGTAATAATAAGGCGTTTTTGCCTCAAACTCAGCCGCGCAGGTATCCACACATTTATACACACGACGGATGTTATGATCCTGTCGGAAGTTGTATATTTTACTTTCCTTCACGCCCAGTAAATGCGCCAGTTGCCGATCGGCATAACCTTTCTGCTTGGCGGTACGTAGCAACTCTGGCGGAAGATCATCGAGATCGTATTGCTGAATTTCACGCTCAATCTCAATAAGTTCTTCAATCTGATGCAGGAACCAGGAATCAATTTTGGTCAGTTGCTGAATCGTACGGAACGACATGCCTGCTTTGAAAGCATCGTAAATATGGAACAGTCGGTTCCAGCTTGGGTGCTGTAGACTTTCCGTCAGCGCGTCGCGGTCGGTTAGTTCGTGACCGTCGGCCCCTAAACCGTTACGTCGGATTTCGAGCGATTGACAAGCTTTTTGGAGAGCTTCCTGAAAATTACGTCCGATACCCATCGCTTCGCCCACCGATTTCATCTGAAGACCCAGCGAGCGGTCGGCACCCGGAAACTTGTCGAAGTTCCAGCGGGGCACTTTCACGATAACGTAGTCGATAGCAGGCTCGAAGAAAGCCGAGGTCGAACCCGTAATTGGGTTAATCAGCTCATCGAGGTTATAGCCGATGGCCATTTTAGCCGCAATTTTAGCAATCGGATACCCGGTAGCTTTCGACGCCAGCGCCGACGAACGGCTCACGCGTGGGTTGATTTCGATAGCAATAATGTCGTCGTTGACCGGATTTACCGAGAACTGTACGTTACAGCCACCCGCAAACTTACCGATACCATCCATCATCATGATCGCCAGATCGCGCATCTTCTGATACAACGTATCGGGCAGGGTCATGGCTGGTGCTACGGTAATGCTGTCACCCGTATGGATACCCATTGGGTCGAAGTTCTCGATGGAACAGATGATGATGAAGTTTCCCTGACCGTCACGTAGCAACTCCAGCTCATATTCTTTCCAGCCCATTACACTTTGCTCAACCAGTACTTCGTGTACGGGCGATGCGTGTAGGCCGTTCGTGAGCGCTTTATCGAAATCTTCAGGACTGTTGACAAAGCCACCGCCTGTTCCACCCAGCGTAAACGATGGGCGAATAACGAGTGGGAAACCAATTTCCTGCGCAATTTCTTTTCCTTCCAGAAACGAACGGGCAGTACGTCCTTTACAGACACCAACGCCCAGTTCGAGCATCAGTAACCGAAATTTCTCCCGGTCTTCGGTGGTTTCGATAGCGCGTATATCGACACCAATGATCTGTACGTTATATTTTTCCCAGATGCCTGCTTTGTCGCAGTCGATGGCCAGGTTCAACGCGGTTTGGCCACCCATTGTTGGCAACACAGCGTCGATGGGCCTTCCCAGTTCTTTGTGTTTTTCCAGAATGTCGATAATCGACTTCTTTTCCAATGGCAGCAGATAAACATGATCCGCATTGATGGGGTCGGTCATGATTGTAGCCGGATTTGAATTAATCAGGGCTACTTCAATACCTTCTTCCCGAATGGAACGGGCGGCCTGCGAACCAGCGTAATCAAATTCGCAAGCCTGGCCGATAACAATCGGACCAGAACCAATGATAAGGACTGAGCGAATATTTGTGTTTTTGGGCATTTTTCAGTGGAGCAATGAACCGCATGGGCGGCCCCGAATGAATAATGGCAATCGGATTAATGAAAAACGTAACGTATCATTTCTGGCAACTAGTAGACAGCGAGCCAAAAAATCCTGCAAAACTAGTGCATACATCGCAAAGGAGTAAGCCGTATCTTCGAAAAATTACGGAATCCGTTAATTTTTTTATTCTTGACCGTATCCGTACTCGCCAAATCAGAAAGTAATATTGCAAAAGGAGCCAGTACGTACTACTTTTGATTTAATCTGTTTTTAATCTTATTGCTACTCTACGTTTATGTTTCGTATTTATCCGCTTGTTATCTGTGTAATGATGGGTTGCCTGGCGGTAACCTGCGTGCGCGACTTCCCTGCTACAGCACCTTATACGCCACCTGTAGTGCCAAATCCCCCCGGTGGCGGCCTTCCCGGAAAAGAACAGCCTTCATCGACCAAACGGCTTTTTCTGGCAAATGATAAAGTTCGGGTAGCTATTGACCTGAACATGGGGGGAGCTATTAATTATTTGGCAGAAGCTGGCAGTAATGAAAATATGGTCAACAACAATGACCTTGGGCGGCAGTTGCAGACCTCTATTTACGGCGGTCCTTATCCGTATAGTGTGAATGGCAAGAACCCCGTCTACGAATGGCGTAATCTTGGCTGGAACCCGGTTCAAACCGGCGATTATTACAATCACCCGGCTCAGGTAATTAGCTATCAGCAAGGGCAGAATACGCTCTACGTAAAGACGATTCCTAAAATCTGGCCGCTTTTCGATGAACCTGCCGATTGTATTATGGAGCATTGGTTTGAACTGAAAGATAACACGGTGCATGTTCGTGGGCGCATTGAAGTACATCGGGCTGATACCACCCATTACGAAGGCCGTACACAGGAACTGCCTTGTGTGTATCTGAATGCCCCCTATTATCGTCAGGTTTTGTATACCGGACAGAAACCGTTTACAAACGATGCCGTTTCGGAATTTACCGACCACGATATGCTTACCCGCTACGCGAGCGAGAACTGGATTGCGCTGCTAAATGCGAAAGGGCGGGGCGTTGGCTTATATAAATCAAACGCCTACCGGGCCAATACGGCCAGTTTCGGGCAATCGCGCGAAGGGGGAGAATATGATGGCTCCAGCTCGTATATAAACAACTGCGATTATCTCCAGATCGACCACAATGGCCAGTATGAATTCGACTATACGCTGGTCGTTGGATCGCTCGATGATATTCGGAAGTTTGCCTACGGCCAGCCTCGTCCGGCATCGGCTCCCAATTATCAATTCGCTCGTGACCGGCAAGGTTGGTATTATTTCAATACGCAGGATAGAGGCTGGCCTATCCAGAATGAACTAAATATACAGTGGGCGCGGGACGACGATAAACAGTTGAATTTTCGGTTGATGAGTCCTTTGGTTTTCTGGCGTGCCGCCGACGTACCAAAGATTTACCTACAGGCGGCTTTTACTACGAAAGGCAATCGGGCCCGTTTCACCTGGAAAAAGCCTGAAGAAGACAACTTTGTGGATATGCCCAGCCGCTACGTTGAATTTCCTATTATTGGCGACGGACAATTCCGAACGTATGAGATTAACCTGAACGGTCAGAACGGCTGGGATGGTGTAATCAGTCAGATTTCGCTAAATAGTCCACCCGATCAGTTTGCGTTTGAGAAAGGCTCACGAGTTAAGATCAAGAGTATTACGGCGAAACCGTAAAACGTAACGCGGACAGAATGTGCGCATAGTTTGGATGACCCTAGCTATGCGCACATTCTGTCCGCGTTACGTATTCTCTAAATTACGCCAGGAATGGCGTAGCAATCGCCAGTACAGCTTCTTTCGAGAGTGGCTCGTCGTAAGCTTCTGAAGCAGGACCGAATCCGATACCACCCAGACCATTTACGCTGGCACCGCCCTGCGACGTATTGTCTTCACCAGCATAAACTGCTGATGGGAAACCTGTATTGCCTGTGATCCAGCCTTTAGCGCCGTTCAGATACCGAACTTTCGCTGCGTGCATAGCTTCAACCGAGTGAATTTGCAGGGCTGTTTTCAGTACGTCAGGGAACGGAATCAGACGACCGGCCTGACCTTTATAAGCCCGAACCCCTGTGTCTTCGAACGCTACCGAAAGGGCCAGAAATGTTCTGTAGTTCGAGAACACGTCCGGGAAAGCACCTTTCGCCGTAAAGTCGAAATTAGGTTTTGCAATGGCAGCACCACCCAGTGCCGATTTTAGCAGCGCAACGTGTGCATTTTCGTGCAGTGCAATCTGTTGAAAAGTTGTCCAGCCTTCGTTTCCTACAATTAGGTTAGATGATGCCAGACCGCGATTGTAAAATTCTGCTTCGAGATATTCAAGTGTTAGTGCAAAGTTCAAAACTTCTACCACTACGCCCATGCCTTGTCCATAAGCTTTGTTCAGAACAGCTCCGAAAGCCACTGGGGCGATACCCGCTGCAGCTTTTTTAAGGAAGTTATGAAACACGTGGCGACGTGATACGTGGTCGATCCGTTCAAAAACGTCGGCGTCCACTTTCTCAATTTCATTCAGTATGTTTTGTAGATTCATGGCTGCTGGGGCGTTTAAACTCGGCGGTAGTTTTTGCCGTTGATTGTTTCCTGTACAAATGGTTTCACCAGAGTCAATACTTCTTCTGGCATACGTGCTTCACCTAGTCCTGTCGACGCAGCAACAATATCGTTCCCAGCAAACGAAGCGGTCATTGGGTTCAGCATTTCACTGATAATAGCCGTATGGCGAGCTTCAACCGATACGATTTTACCAGCCAACAGCAGATAATCAACGCTTTTGATGAGGTTACCCGCACCATTATACGCCGATACACCAATCGCTTCGAAAACACGAGCTGTACCAAGTACAGAAGCCCGGCTATTGAAATTGATGCTGCTGAAGTTAGGTGTGAGACCTGGAATACCAGCACTGCCCAAAGCGGCTTTAAATAATTCGCGGTGACTGATTTCGTGGTCGCGGATGTCGCGAAGTTGCGCCATTTCGTAGCCATTCATACCCGCATAAGGCGTCATCATTACTTGCGTATAGAAGGCTGCTTCTAACTGTTCTAGCGCATAAGCGTAGTTCAGGACGCCAACATCACTATAACCAATATCGCCAAGGTCAATTACGTCACCAGCCCGGCCAGCGCCACGCGCAACGGTATCGTCAATTTCATTATGGCAAGCGCTCAATGCTACGCCTGCTGCTGCGGTAAAGCCCAAGTAGCGCATAAACACCCGGCGACCCAGAGCCGCAGATGTTTTGCCCGTCAGCAACTGACTGATGTCAGTAGTGTCTTTCGGTAGTTTTTCCATTGACCAAAAAAATATTAGTAGATTTTCTGCCGTGTGTCGGAAGATTTGCAATAAATACGCTCTGTAGGCCTCCTTGGTTTTCAGTTTTTCTTCTTTTTTCAGCGATGTGAGGCTATAATTGAGGGAATGGTACAAAAAATACCGTTTACGAAAGGATTGACCAGAAATTGACTTTATGAAAGATGAAATATTCTGTTTCGCAGAAATATGAACGAAGCAAAGTTGGGTTTTATAAATCAGCTACCGTTGTTGATTATACGGTAGGTAAGCGTTTTTTCGGTATTAAAGCTTACAAAGTACTGCCATGGGTATAAGTTGTCTAGAAAAACACTTGCTTTTCACAAACAACTTTCTCAATCAGAGGGTTGTATTTACTGTTTATAACCATTTATTATCAACTGTTATGATTAACAACGAAGAAATTGTCGACGATTTGAATGATCTGGTAAAAATTAACAACGATCGGATTCATGGCTACGAAGAGGCCATCAAAGAAAGCAAAGACGCGCAGTTGAACGACCTGTTTCGGCATATGATTATTCAAAGTGAACAGTTTCGCAGCCAACTGGCCGACCATATCGTTCGCATCGACGGAAAGGCGGTAGCTGATTTTGAATCGACAGATCTAACGAGCCAGTTGCATCGCGCCTGGATCGACATAAAATCGGCTATAACGGGTAAAGACCGGGAGGCTATTTTGGGTTCTGTGGAGTTTGGCGAAAATGCGGCTGTAGAAGCGTATCAGGATGCTGTTGAAAAAGATCATCTGCCAGCTTATATCAAAGAAGATCTACGTAAGCAGCTTACCGAATTGAAAAACGCATATGATCGGGTAAAAACACTCGAAAAGGCGGCTTAATCCGTATATATTTTTTACAAACATGAGTCCCCCGCTTTTTGGCTTCCAAAAAGCGGGGGACTCATGTTTTTTATTACAATCTACCTACACGTCAAATTTTTTCAGAGCAATAATATATAAATATTATATCAAAATAGATAATTTTATAATATAATAAAAAATCTTTATAGTTACTTAATCACGAACCATACGTCTTATATATCCATTTAATAATTTATAGACACAAAAAGACAGATCATTTCATGAAAAATCATTTACTTAAATTGTTCCATGATCCCTTTTATAAGTCATCCCCATTTTTTGCACTATTGGCTCTTTTGTTTTTCTCTTTTAGCAGAGATAGTAATTACCCTAAAAAGCCTGAGCGTGTCTCCATAGCATCTAAGCTAGTAGTGCCTAAACCACCTGTCTTTATAACCACTAATGACCCCATTCGTTTTGCATTACAGGCAGATAAGCAGCAGTTAAAAATTGGTGACCCAATTACGCTCACTATTAGTGCGCATTATCTCAACATCAGTCCTGCACTGTTATTTACAACGGCTGGTTCCACCAGTTTCAGGCTTAAGGTGCTATTGCCCGAAGGGTTTGTGCAGACGGGTGGTGATTATGCTGATTATGTAGGAGCCGAGCTTTCGGCTAGCAAACCTACCGCTACGTATATCCTGAAAGGTTATTTTACCAAAGCCGTTGCGAAAGCAGAATTTAGACTGCTACGTGGACATGGATTGGCCAATGCACAAAGCCTGTTTGTTGACAAAACAAAACTGTCTATTACCGTTCACCCCATTGACGGTAGTATTGCTCAATCGCAACGAGGAGCCCGTTCGGCAGGACCACTAGCCTTTCAGATTGTGGGTTACGATTGCAATTCTGGCAATTTACAGTATCAGTTTACTGGGGGTGACGGTTCACCTATTAACGTAGTACTTCCGGGTATCTTCGCCGGTACGGTTTATTCTGACAACGTAGCAACCCATACCTTCCCCAGCGATGCGCGGCAGGGACGTAGTATTAGTGGATACGCTAATCAGTCGGGCAATCAGATTGCTATTAACTTCACCACGAGTTGTAATCTGACTTCCGGCGGTACGACCAACCCACCGCCCACTAATCCGAATCCACCAACATCAGGAGGAAGTCTGGCCTTTCAAATTGTTAGCTATGACTGTAACTCTGGCGCATTACAATACCAGATGACGGGTGGCGATGGCTCGACAATCAATCTAGTGCTGCCGGGCATATTTGCCGGATCCGTAAACGCCAACAACGTAGCAACCCACACGTTTCCGAGCGATGCACGGCAGGGACGTAGTATTAGTGGTTACGCTACTCAGTCGGGCAATCAGGTTTCCATTAATTTCACGACCAGTTGTAATCTGATTTCCGGTGGTACTACCAATCCGCCCACCACTAACCCTAATCCGCCAGCTTCCGGCAACTGTGGATTTACCGAAGGACAGTTTCTGTTTTCTTTCTACAATGAGCAAATTTACGCTCACTACCACAACGGTGTTTTGTTTGCTGCTTATCAGGATGCCTCACAGGGCTTCAAACCTCAGCACTGGCTCGTAGCGGCTGGCTTTGACCCTAGCCGCACAAGCTGTTTTGCAGAGAACGATCCACGTTCAGGTACAGTGAATCCACCCTCTAGTGGCTGTGGAAAGGGTAATGGTTTACTTGGCTTCTATACAAATAGTAATGATCTATCTCAAAATCTAGTAGCTGTTCGGACTGATGCTCAACTCAATTTTACCTGGGGCGGGTCACCAATACCGGGAATCGTAAACGATGATAATTTTTCAGTACGTTGGTTTGGTCAAATTGAAGCACCTGTAAGCGGAAATTATACATTCAAAACCAATAATGACGATGGTACTCGACTTTGGATTAACGATCAATTACTAATTAATGATTGGAAGGGACATGGCCCAATTTGGCAACAAGCCACCATTTATCTGACCGCTGGACAGAAATATGATATTACCATTGACTATGTTGACTATTGGGGCGGTGCACAAATGCAACTCTACTGGGAGTATCCGGGACAGAACTTGCAAATTGTACCAGGTTGCCGATTGTATAGCCAATCTAGTATCTTGCAAAACCGAGCTTTCAGCAGTGCCAAACCAGACCCTAAAGACTACCCTGATTGTAATGATTTCGCAACTATAGGTATTGGTTGCGCAATCATTTATGCCTGTAACGATAATGGTAAAATTCAAGAGATAGATTTACGAAATTGTACTGAAGGAGGGAGTGGTGGTACTGGTAGTCCAGATACTACGCCTACTCCAGGTACTACGCCTACTCCAGATACTACGCCTACTCCGGGCGGCACCGGTGCTCCAGGTGGGCCAGCAAACCCAGGAAGGCCAAGATTTGCTCTACAAATCACCCAAGCCCCAGAAGAAGCATCAAGAAACAAGTTTTACGCAGCAATGCAATTGAAGGGCATTACATTTACATATGAAGAGAAAGTATTACTAAATGAAAATTCAGAGTTTAGGGCCAAAATCTGGGAACATGTTAATGAGACCAGCAACAAGCCAGACTTATCAGCCTTAACATTCAATGTGAGCACAGCCTCTGTTGAAACGATATTAGAAGCCTGTAAAACCCTAATACCGGTCCCTAGCAATCTTCCTTTTTTACCTCAACAAGAAAGAACTTTATTAGGAGAAGGAACAAATCAATATAGGGCTAACTGCGAAAAATGGCTTCATGATGCCCGTTGGGCAACTATTCGGACTATCGTCCACTATAATTATCCACAGGCCACTGAAACCGGAACTTCCGTTGCCAATGCTTTCAAACACGCTATGTTTGCATGTTATCATGCGCAATCATTTGGGCGACAACTAGCAGAACAAATCAGCGAAGCACATGAAGGTGGCAGCACTTTTCCGGACAGCCAAATGGACCGATGGAATAATGCACAGGGATTTAGAATGTGGGATACAGGGGAACGTGATATGAGTAGACTCGATTATTTAATATTTACGGCAACGAAGAATGGAGAGCTTCTGTGGATTCGGAATCCAAGCACTGGCCAGCTAATCCCAACCAATCAATGAAGAAGATTGTATTTATAACATTGATTTTGGTAAGCTGTAGCCAAGAAAAGCAATCAGCTAAGACGATTCCCTTCAGAGCAACCTTAATAGGTCAGCAGGTAAGCTTTCCACTTAACTTAGGGGAGCTTCTTCGAACAAAAAATGTCCGATACGTTACCGACGGCCAGTATAAAGATAGTACAGCAACTACTCGTACTATCTGGTATTTTGATTGGCATAAGGTAAATTGGGATAGTTTAGGTGCCAGAAATATTCCGCCACAGGCACCTATTTATGGCGTGAGTTTTTATCTCAAAAACAAATCCCATTCTATTGATTCAGTACGGCAGGTCATTGAAGATCAATTTAAGGTTGATATGGCATCCCTACAGGTAAAGCATTTAAACCTACATAAGGAATTTCTGTACAGCTCTGACTATCCTGTTTTTATAGCAACTCCTAGTCCCGGCATCTACATTTCATTAAGGCAGGCTTCCTGTAGAAAAGGTGATTATCCTTATCCTTGCGGCCAATGGAGAAGCGGCCTCCCCCCGGCTTCCGACAATCCAGAAAACAGGTTACGTCTGGCGATCAGTTTTGGGCTTACCCCTATAGAAGAAGAACGCTTTGCATTAGGAGATGGTAGAATATGGGAACGTAAGGATTGATCACAATTTCCTTATCTATCTGATGTAGTAAATGAGTAGGGGCTGGATTAGCTAATCCAGCCCCTACTCATTTATTGCTTAATTACTCTTCGTCTGAATACCTGCTCACCAATACGTATTTCGATGAAATAGAAACCGGCCGATACGTTACGTAAATCGAGCGGTTGCTGGAACAGTTCAGCAGATTTCTGGTGAGTTTGACGGAGTAGTTCGGCTCCATTTACGTTTCTGACGCCCAATGTCAATGCGCCACGTAGTGGACTGGTGAACGATACCACCATCTGCCCGTCGCTTGGGTTTGGCGTAACCTGCAAAGCCTGTTCCGACAAAGGCGTGTTAGACGTAACGGTACCTGCCCTGACGTTGATTGTCACTACAGCCGACGTACTACATAAGTCAGAACCTGAACCTGCTACGGTGTAGGATGTCGTTTGCGTAGGACTAGCTACTACCTGCGGCCCTAATGTGGTATTCAGTCCTGCGCCCGACCAGTTGTAAACACCGGCACCACGTGCATTTAACGTAACGGTTTCGCCGGGGTTGATAAATATAGCTGATGACGCTACCTGTACCGATGTTTTCATACCGATACGCGCCGTTACATTGTGTGCTACGTTCAGGCCAAGACTATCGGCGTAGCGAAGCCAGCTTCCTTGTCGGTTTTGCCGCCATGCCGTCGCAAAGAGTGATTCGCCATTTTTGGTCGTTTGCAACGCTATCGTATCGCCTGCAGCATACGGGAACGTAACGCCAATGTGGAACGGAAGACCGCTCAACGGTACGTTCCGGTCGAACGTAACGATGGTGGGACGATTGGCTGCTACGTCGGCAAGAATATCTTTAAGCGGTACGTCTTTCTGTTCGAGAATAGCACCCGGCCCATTCTGGAAACCGCGTCCGTTCCAGACGGTTACAGTCACTACAGATTCCGACGTAGCACCTTTAGCGGCTTTGGCAACGCCGAAACGTATCGCAGTGCCAGCCAGATTACTATAGCCAAGCGAGTTATCGAAGAATTCGGAAACCGCCTGCGATTGCTTGCTATTCTGACCTGCTACGTAGCCGCGTCCGTTCGGTTCTGGCAATACGGTTGGCGTGCCGTTGAAATTGGTAATCTCAGCACAAAGTCCCTGATTCAATACTTCAATATAGGATGTGCGTTCAATTGGGTCCGACTGACCAATGGCGTTCGACGTGACCAGCGTAACTTTAAACTTACCAGGCTGATTATACGTAACAGTCGGGTTTTGCTGATTGGAAGTCGATGGTGTGCCGCCCTCAAACGTCCAGCTCCAGCTTGTGGGGAAACCACCCGACAAATCATTAAATTTCACCTGGCCACCTAACAATACACGCTGTGTTTCAGCGCGGAAATTCGAGATGGGGCGCGTGGCAACCTGTGTTCCGCAAACGTTTGAGGAGAGTAAGCTGCTCCGACGTGGGCTAACATCCATAACGGCACGAATCCGGGCTTTCTGGTCGAGTGTAAACACATTCATACATGCATCGTCGGAATAATCCATGTAATTCTGCACCATGTTGGCGCCCCCGCAACTGACCCGGCCAGTCTGACAACCGCTACTGGCTGATGCCTGTGGCGGTGTATCGGCACAGAAATCGTCGCCACAGTTCGTATCGCCCCAGATATGACGTAGTCCAAGCCAGTGGCCTGTTTCATGCGTGAAGGTGCGTCCTAGATTATAGGTTGCTCGCATGGTCGGGAAGTTGCCTTTTTCGGCATTTCCAAACGAACGATAATCAACCACTACCCCATCGGTACTGCCCGGCGACGATGTTGGAATACCCGGCAGATTTGACTGACTTGGGAACTGCGCGTACCCTAAAACTGAGCCACCGCCTGCAACGGGTTCGTTCAGATCCAGCACCCATACGTTGTAATACTTGTCAGGATTCCAATACGTACTGGGTTTCAGGACGCCTTCAATATCGTTCCGGTTCCAGTTGGCGCGGCTTCCGTTGATCCGGTCGATACCCGGTTCGGCCATGGTTTGACCCTGCTGATTTATAGCTGCCAGGCAGAATTCGATTTCGATATCGGCCCCAACCGCATTCGTATTGTAGCCACGCGTGTTCACTTTCCGACGAAAATCTTCATTGAGCGTTGCTAACTGTGCCTGCACCTGCGCCTGACTCATGTTACGTCCAACTCCAACGGCTTCGCCATTATGAACAACGTGAACCACAATCGGAATCGTAATGACCGTAGCGGCCAGCCGTCCAGCCTGCATTTTCTTTTTGATTTCGAGCATTTTCTGCTGTAACTCCCGCTCGAAATCATTCAGCGTGCCCAAGCCAGGATTTCGGGCACGTAGCAAACTATCCATTTCCATCGTTACGCACTGCTGGCTGGCAGGCGCTTGCGCATATACGCTCGTAGACAAAAGCGCGCACACTAACAAACTAAGTACTATTCGTAACATACGCTGGGTAGTTGAAGGCTGGCCCGTCATAACAATGAACCAGTGAGGCCATAACCTCCTTATTTTGTTGCAGTTGAGTTAAGCGTAAATCGATAGCTGGCGTTAATATCGGGGAAATAATATTCGATAGTCAACGTCGTAGCAGTCAAGTTTTTAATTGTCCAGGGGAATTTCCCATTCAGTACAGGCAGATAAAATTCCAACGTAGCATTAGCATTCACGAGCGACCAAGTATCTGTAACATAAATATCAGGGTCATTCGCACTGCATTTAGTGGCTCCTTCGCTAGCTTCTAATTTATGCTCTGCGTTGGCATAAAATGTCAGCAGGTCATCAGTTATGCAATTATCAATACCACTTTGCGTAATCGGTATAACCCCTGACCCTTGCCCGTCGTCAATGATCTGAAACGAGACTATCCGCCACGTTTTTTTATCAGTGCCAGTTAGAATTTGCGAATACGTAATAGGTTTTGGGTCTAGCTTTTGGGAGCAACCACCCAGTACCCATATAATACTCGGAATAAAAAGTAGACGTAGCAGTTTTCGCATGGTTCAGATTCTTTTAACCAATCGGTTTTTCAATCGATTTCTCACTGAGGTGTATAGGTTTGTGGATACGTAATGGTTGTATCTCTCCCGTTGGTCATACGGAGCGTAAACTGAAGATTCAGCGTGATCTTTCGATCTACCGGATTCCACGCGCCCGTTCCGGAAATTCGATCAGTCGAGCTAAGTTCCGTACTTGCCTGAGAAGGTATTGTCAGCGAATTATCGCCATTGTCGACAAAGGTGAGTGTTGGTTTAATGGCATTGAAATCCAACAGACCAATGTTCCAGTTTTTCAGTGTATAAGTTTTACAGTCAGTGCTGGTAATTTCAGCATCGGAGATTGTGTACGTTTGTGTACCCACTTTTCCACTTCCGCTGTAAGACCCGCCCAGCAAACAATCGTCCTGAATAATTAGCCTGAACACCTTACCAATCGGCACTTCACCTTTACCAAATCCTACCTGCAACGAAGCCGGTGTTACGCTAGTGAGGGTAAAGGTCAGCGACTGCGATTCGAGAATGTTGTTGGCGTTATTGATAAGCTGTACGTTAATAGACGCCGTGCTTTTATTGGCCGGAATCACCACCCGGCCTTTGGTGCCTACAATGGTATAGTCTTTGCCTTCGCGAGCCGTACCACTCACCGTATAGTTAATGGTAATGGCTTCGCTAAGCTGCGGCCCGGCGTTATGAACCTGAATAGCGATGGGCTTACTGTAACTCTCTTTATAGGTGAGGGTTGTGTCGTTGAAACGAACAAAATACGGCCCTTCAAACGTCCGATCCAGATCCTGTTTTTCACAGCCACTCATTCCCCAACCCGCCGAACCAACAACCAGCAACACCAGCAGCCAGCGACCAACAGGAGACGAAAAAAGCTGTTTTCGTTTATTTTTCATACTCGACTAAAAGCTGTACGATTATTTATAAGTTAATCCATGAATTCAGAAAAATAAGCTCGGCCATTTTCCTTTATTCATTCTACATTTTTCATTTTCTCAATAACCCGGATTTTGCGTTAACGCCGTATTCTGCTGAATTTCCCGTTGTGGTATGGGCCAGAGTTCGAATCGGTTATTCCAGTTTGGCGTAAAAGCTGACATAACCGCCTGCGCTCGCCCAGTACGTACCAGATCATACCAGCGATGCCCTTCGAATGATAATTCATAAATACGTTCCCGCTCAACTGCCGATACTACGTCGGCCTGTGCCGTTACTGAAATAGCAGGGGCTTTGGCACGAGCTCGTAATACGTTCAGATCGGCAATAGCGCCACTGGCACCACTCAATTTGTTCTGCTGGGCTCTAGCTTCAGCCCGAATCAGATACATTTCGGCGAGCCGCATCAGCACAATGTTATTGTTATCTTCCGATGCCGTACCGTATTTCCGCACAGTCCAGCCGTTATCGTTACCCCGTTGCTGCTGCGCATTGAACGTAATGGTTTCCCTACGTGTACCGGCATCGGCCGTAATCATCTGGCTCACATACTGGTTCGACGGAATAATTTCCCGACGACCAACCAACAGGTTATTCAGACTGGTAGCTGTTGTTCCGGGATCATCAGAAAGATTATACCCTACCTCCAGAATAGATTCAGCGTTAAAGTCTTTTATTACTATGTTGCTATAGGCCGAATCGAGTTTGTAAACGCCGGAGCTAATCACTTGCGTCGATAAACCTTCGGCCTGTGCCCAGTTTTTGAGATATAAATAATACCGAGCCATGGCCGCCCGACAGTTTACTTTGTTCAGATACGTAGCGTTATTGGTTGCATTCGTAGAGGCTGATGTTACGTTAGGCAGGTCGGCCAAAGCAGCCTGATAATCTTCAAGCACTGATGCCAGAATAGTAGCTTTAGAAACGCGAGGTACCGTCCGGTTCGTTACAGGATCAGTAGTTTTCACCTGTGGAATATCGCCAAATGTATACGCACCAATAAAATTAGCCCATCCTCGTATAAACCGGGCTTCGGCCGTAACCAGTTTGCGGGTTGCTTCGGGTACGTTGCTAACAGTCGGAAGCTTTTCCAGCATGAAATTGGCAACGTAAATAGCCTGATAGATATTCAGCCACAACGCATCGACAATTCCGTTTGTCGACGTAACACGTTTAGTCCCAAATTCAATATTGTCGGTAAACGTACCATTGGCCTGAATGTAATCAGACATGAAATCGCCCGCCATAATATTGGGAGCCGACATTCCCCGCAGACCATTATACATCCCAATACGAACAGGCTGCACATCGTTGGGTTCGTTGAGAACCAGATCATCGACAAGTAACGTAGTAGGTTGCGGCTCCAAAACCTGCTGGCACGAGGCAAAACTAATCAGCAGTAGGACAAGGCTATATCGAATGAATTGAGTCATGTTCAAAATTCCGCTCACAACGTGATTTAAAAATTTAACGATAAGCCAACAATAACGGTCTTCACCTGCGGCAACGTAAAGAAGTCGATACCTTGTGCTGCCGTTGACCCATCGAGTGTACTCACTTCTGGATCAGGACCCGAATAGCGGGTCAACGTCCAAATGTTCGTTGCCGAAGCGAAGACGCGGGTATTGGCTAGTTTAAAGCGCTCTATCCACTTTTTCGGCAGATTATATCCCAGCGTTACATTTTTCAGACGAACAAATGAGCCATCTTCCAGAAAGCGGCTGCTCAAATAGTTATTGTATGTATCCTGATAAACGTACTTTGGTACACTGGTAATATCTCCCTCTTTCCGCCAGCGTTTCAGCGCCTGACGCGACTGGTTATTCTGTAAATCGAGACCTGTATTTACCAATGTTTGATTCGTGAAATTAAGTACGCTGTTGCCATATGAGCCCTGAAAAAACACACTCAGGTCGATGCCTTTCCAGGATACTTTGTTGGTCAAGCCACCATAGAGCTTCGGTTGTGCATTACCAATCACCTGCCCATCGTCGGGCGAGATACGTCCATCGCCGTTTTTATCATCGTAAATGGCATTCCCCGTCGCTGGATCGACGCCGAGGAATTTTAGGCCCCAGAACGTACCGAGTGGTTGGCCGGGTAGAATTACGTTCGTATTCGAAACACCACTGCCTTGATAGCCCCGGAAAACAGGCTCCGTACTCGCCAGTTCGACAACCTTATTCTGATTGTGCGACAAGTTCAAATCGGTTGTCCAACGAACCGCACTATTTGTATTGACAGTAGAGATGGTCAGCTCAACGCCCCGGTTCGATACTTTACCGATGTTTCCCTGAACGGTACTAAACCCGGTAGTTTGCGGAATAGGCTGGGCAAACAGCAGCTTGTCGGTCATGTTATCGTATGCATCTACCGTAACACTGAGCCGGCCGTTAAAGAACGATGCATCGAAGCCAATGTTCGCTTCACGAGTGCGCTCCCACTGAAGGGTAGGGTTAGCCAATCTATTTGGAATTACACCCGTAGCGCCACTATACGTACCGGATGCCCAGGTTCCCAAAAACTGAAAATCGCCGATACGTTCGTTTCCGGTGAAGCCATAACTCGCCCTTAATTTAAGATCGTTCAGGAAGCGAAACTGTTCCATAAACGGCTCACCCGAAAGCCGCCAGGCCAGCGATGCCGATGGAAATATACCAAACCGGCGATTCTGCCCGAAACGGGAAGATCCATCATAACGAGCGGTTAGAGTAGCCAGATAGCGGTCGTTATAATCATAACGAAGTTCGGCAAACGTCGACATCAACCCGCTATTAATCAGATCAGAACCGCCCTGATCGACAATACCTGCCGAGTTAATATACGTAAAGTCATCGCTAGGGAATAACCGTCCCGATACACTTCCACTACGTTCACTACGTTGCAAAACCTCGAAACCGAGCAACGTATTGAAGCGGTGTTTCTCTGCTGTTTGAAAATTATATGTTAACGTATTCGTATTGATCAATGTAGCAAACGTAGCATTATTGAAAACGCCATATCCCTGCCCACCTACACTTTCGAGATAGCCTCCAATAGCCGTCTGCGACGATTCAAACTGATCTTCTGTTACGTTATTGTAATCAATGCTAAGCTTCGACCGGAAACGCAGGTTCTGAATGAATTCATATTCCGCATAAATTCCACCCAGCAATTTGGCTGTATACGTATTAAAACGGGGCAGCAAAGCCTGAGCAACCGGGTTAAAATTCGGGAATCCTGCATATTCGGCGTCATTTGGCCCGTACAACCGCCCTTGTTCATTATAAGGCGAATAATACGGTAGACTTTTGATAGCACCCGAGTAAACACCATCGAGAAAGTTGTCGCCTTTCACCCGCTTGTTTTTTACATAAGACAGGGTCATGTTGGTACCAAACGAAAGCTTTGAGTTAGCTTTATGATCAAGTTTGATCTGACCCGTATACCGTGTAAACTGGCTATTGAGCTGAACTCCCTCTTCGTCGCGAAAGCTACCGCTGATATAAAACTGTGTACGGTCGTTACCGCCTTGGGTCGATAACTGATATTGCTGAAAAACGCCCCGGCGAAGAATGGCATCAATCCAGTCGGTATTCTGCCCATCGGTAACTCCTTTGATAAGTCCAAACTGGTCAGGATCTCGGCCTGCATTAATAACAGCTTCGCGCTGAAGTTCAAGCAATTCAGATGCGTTGAGTAAGCTAGGACGTTTAATAATTTCCGATACTCCCCGTTGAACATCCAGTTTAAAGGATGTCTTTTGCGCCTTACCCCGCTTGGTGGTTATCACAACCACCCCATTAGCCGCCCGTGAACCATAAATTGCTTTAGCCGATGCATCTTTCAATACGTCCATCGACTCAATATCGTTGGCATTGAACATCGAGAACGCATTGTCGGTCTGCCCGCCAAAATCACGACCCGTCAAAGCACCATCTTCTACTGGTACGCCATCGACAATAAACAAAGGCCGGTTACTGGCCGAAATCGACGTATTACCGCGAATACGTACCATCAGCCCACCGCCCGGCGTTCCCGATGATTGGGAAACCTGTACCCCAGCCGCTTGCCCCTGCAAAGCCTGATCGAAGCTGGCAACGGGAATATCCTTAAATTTTTCGGGAGAAACCGATGCAATTGAACCTGTAATATCTTTCTTCTGAGTGGTGTTATAACCCGTTACAACAACCTGAGTCAGCTCGTTAATCGACTCTTGCATCTGAACATTGATCACGGTTCGGTTACCAACCGTGACTTCCTGCGTAACAAGTCCAATAGACGTAAGGAGCAGTATGGCTGCGTTGTTCGGTACATTGATGGTGTAATTTCCGTTAGCATCGGTGCTTACACCATTAGTAGTGCCTTTCACTACAATGTTCACTCCCGGAATAGGCTGACCATCCTGCGTAGACGTAACCCTGCCCGTTACGCGCTGCCCCTGTGCCAACAGAAAACCCGGCAGCATAACTAATAAAACTGACCAGCAAATGAGGCTGTAAACTTTTCTCATGTATAGGTTCTCAGTTCAAATAAAAACGTTCAGGTTGAGTTTTGCCGTTCAGGCCAAACAATATACTAATATACGTAGCAAGCTACTATTTTTTTCAAACGAAAAAACCACTACCAATTGTATAAATTTTGGCAGGATCAAGTCGGCATCATAAAACATTTGTTACTGAATACCCTTTTACGAATCGTGTATATTTATTGATTCAATCAGGATTCTGGACTCCTGACAATACGCTCAGAAGTTTCTCTTTGATGCATGATGTTTGGCCATTTGTTTTCTTTCAGATTATAGTTGCAAAATAAAAGGCCCTCCGCGAAACGGAGGGCCTGACTATACCATCTTCACTTCTTACTGTTTGGGATTGGTTGTTGGCGCACTTCCCGCTGCAGCTACGTTATATTTCAACTCATTATCAGGCACATCCCAGTAATCCAGAAATCTATATTCAATTGTACCGTTGGTGCTAACCTTACCCACTTTATCGACAATGACAGCCCCTTTTCGGCCACCACCACTGGCAATTGGGTCGATAACTCCCCACCGACGCGCATCATAGAACGACAAACCACGGAAGGCTAAACCTACCCGACGTTCGCGACGTAATTCCTCTTTAGCCTGATCGAGTGTCAGATTCGTACCTGCTACAGCCGCAATTCCAGCACCCTGCGCTTTCCGAACGGCGTCAATCGATTTTAAACCATCTTCGATTTTGCCCGTGTAGATTAAGGCTTCGGCTTTCATCAATTCATTTTCTTCATAGCTCCCGGCCAGATAAAGCTCGGTAGCACCAGAAGCCCGGTCGCTGATTGTGCTCACACCCGCCATTTTCTTACCGCCATCAACCAGCATCCAACGTGTATTGAATGCATTACCCCGGCTGCTTTCGCCAATCCAGGGAGAAGCCCGCTGAGTGAAGTTGTTAGCCAAACGCTGATCGCCGGTTTTGTAGTCCTGAATCAGGCGTTCACTGATTTTATACGTAGCACCTGCCGATGGATCGCCCGTTGCCTTGGCTGCTACCGTGCCAGTCTGTGGGCTCAGGAAGTCCCCATTTTCGTTTGAACGACCTGTAAATACGTTATCAGTTGCCCCAGAACCAGCATTAGCAAGAGTCAGAACCTGTCCCCATTGTGCAGCCGTCATCGTTTTTACAGGCGTATTAACCAGTATATTTCTGGCTTTCAACGTACTGATGCTACGTTTCCACATATCAGGCGTTGGTACACGCCCCAGGCCAACCTGATTGAAGGTAGGAATCAATTGCGTCATTAAAGCCGTATAATCAGTAGAACTGGCTGGCAACAACGACGCTGCTTTATCCAGATTTGCGTTTGCTTCTTCAATCAGCTTCTCTTTGGTAACGTAGTTATTGTTCGTACCATTGGCGGCACTGTTGATAATACCGGCATAATAAATTGAACCGATACGTGAATAAGCAAATCCTTTCCACCAATACGCCCAGGCTTGAATCGTCGCTTTTTTGGCAGCGGCATCGCCCGTAAACGCCACTGTTTCTGACAGAGCCAGCACTTTATTCATCTGACTATTGAGCGAGTACATATACCACCATTCGTGAAATAGCGGATTTGACCCCTGATTCGAGTTTACATTCGCCTGACGGATGAGTGCGTATTGCGTATTGGGAGCATTCGGATTCAGCACTTTTGTCCCATCATCCATAATCACATAGTCAGGCGCACCAATCTGATTACCGAACTGGTTGGCAGCTTCTTCGCCAACAATATCACCCATGAGTTCATGAAAGCCCATTGCTCCCGACCAGAAATAGCCAGGAACTCCATCGTATAAACTCGTCTGAATTTCCTTGGCACCGTTGATATACGCAGCCCCCTGCGCCAAATTGATAATTCCTGATTCGGTATTGGCACTGCTAACGGTGGGCTGGTTTGGATTTTTTACATCCAGTTGCTCTTTGCAGGATGTTGCAAAGCCCAGCACTAGGGCAGCTACTAAAATATGTATCTTTTTCATTGATAAGTTGCTGGTGATTTGATGAATAATGTATGGTAACTGATGAATATAGACCTGATAATCAGTCGACAATTCATCAATCATTATTCATTGTACATTTATAACCCAATGTTCAGCGTAGCCTGATACGAGCGCAGGTTTGGCATTGTATTGTGATCAGTACCCCGATCCCAAGCCGAACTACCTGTTCCAGAGCTTACTTCCGGATCGAAGCCTGTATACTTCGTAAAGGTCAGCAGGTTACGACCCGACAATACGAGCTGCGCCCGACGTAGCACCGGAACGTTCACTACTTTACTCAGATCAAAACCAATCTGCACATTCCGCAACCGAACAAATGAAGCGTCTTCGTAGAAATAATCTTTGGTACCATTCGCCTGACGCTGTGCGTACACTCCCCGATAGAAAGCCGTCCAGGCACCCGTTTGCCCATCAATCGTAATTGGGTTGGCGTAGTCGGCATGAATACCATCACGATACATCCATTCTTTCGTCTGGTTGTAGATGTGGCTACCCTGCACCCAATCGAACTGGAAGCCGAACGTCAGGAAATTTTTAAAGGTAAAATCGTTGATGAACGACATAT
This sequence comes from Spirosoma daeguense, assembly GCF_054776875.1. Classification (NCBI taxonomy): domain Bacteria; kingdom Pseudomonadati; phylum Bacteroidota; class Cytophagia; order Cytophagales; family Cytophagaceae; genus Spirosoma; species Spirosoma daeguense. Next base: position 37,814 of record NZ_BAAHBF010000008.1, on the reverse strand, counting down.
TGAATGTCGGGTTCGGATCACCAAAGCTGTATTTGTTTGCCGAAAAGTAAGGCTGTTTTGTCGCCTTGCTTACCACAATACCATTACTGGCTACAGTATATTGGGACTGCTGATCGGCCGGGATGTACAGGTTGCCGCTTGGGTCGCGCTGATCGAGTGCGTGAACAGTAATGTAACCATACAACTGTCCAATTTTTTCACCCGCTTTCAGTACGTAGTTCGAACTACCCGCGCTCGACAAAACAACCACTTCAGCATTGTTTTTAACAGCCGAAATCTTCGAAGTCTGCCGTCCAAAATTGGTTGTCAGATTCCAGGAGAAATCTTTCGTCCGAACAATCGTTGCGTTCAACGATGCCTGAAAACCATTGGAAGCCAGCGAGAAGGCATTGTCTTTGATAGAGTTGATACCCGCCGATGGAATGCCACTTACGTCAAAAATTGCATTTTTGGTTGAGCGGTCCCAATACGTAGCCGATAACCGTAGACTGCTTAGCCAGTTCGATGTTTTCGAGGGCGTCAGCGCCAGATCGGCACCGATTTCCAGCTCCGACGATACTTCTACGTCCAGATCAGGATTAGGTTGACTAGCTGGAATATAAAAAGCATTTGTGGTTCCCAACGTAACAGTATTTAGCACCTGATAACGATCGAACGGCCGGGGCTGAATACCCGCCTGACCATAAGCTGCCCGTATTTTCAACTCTGGAAAAAAGCCTGATAATGCGCCATTTTCCCAGAATTTGAGTGCCGATATACGGAAATACGCATCTCCACGCGGGAACGTGAATGGCTTTGAACCGCTACCAAATGCCGACGAATAATCGGTACGGAAACCACCCGAAACGCCAGCCAGATCACCATAATCAATACGTTGGTTTACTACGTATCCATACGTAATAAATGGTTCAGTATAATCACCACCGCCAGGCAAACCTGCCCGGCCAGCACTTGGAGCCACTACGCCCGGAACCCGGAATATCGACGATTGTGCCGCCGTAAAGGGATCGTAGGTTGGTAAACCCAGCGTGTATGTATAGAACTGATGGAAATTTCGATTGCGGTAGTCAAACGCCAGTTGCGTTGTTGTCCGGATGGGTACGTTAAGCTTGAAATCGTTCTGAAAATCGGTATTGATAAACGCGCTGGCCAAGAAGTTCTGATACGTCGTGGTCATGCTGTTATTATCGATTTCGCCCGCCGGGCTATTCGCAAAATAACCCCGATACTGGTTATTACTCGACGCGATTACGTTCCGGACTTTCGTCTGATTCGGATAGGTCGTGTTAATTTCCTGCTTCGAGTAGTTAACGCCGTATTTGGCATCGAGCGTAATAAACTTGTTGATGTTATAATTCAGGTTAAAGTTTTGAATTATATCCACTTTATTGTCTTTATTGTTCGTAAACTTCTGCCAGTAACTCGGGTTGTTGTGGTTCACGCCAATGGCATCGCCATAGTAAACACCCGGATTTCCGTCGGGATCCAACGCCGAGAAATCGGCAAATGGGCGTGCATTGTTTACGGCATACAGAATAAGCCGGTCGTTGGTTTTGATAGTACTTTTGGTGTAAACCAGTTGCGTGGTTGTGCGGAACGTCAACCCTTTCGCCAACTGAATACCAATGTTCGACAGCAAGTTGCTACGTTGGTAATTGCCGTTATTGATGACGTTACTCTCCTGCTGATTGTTCGAAACAGAGAATGCAAAATCAACTTTATCGCTACCTCCCGACAGGGCAATGCTATTGTTATACGTATTGGAGGGCTTGAAGAAATAAGCGTAGTGATCGTAATATTTCAGGTTAGCCGTATATGGTTTATCGGCCGTGTTGGTAACAACGAGCGGGTCATACAGTACGTTGCCGTTGTAACGTAGTGTATTGGCGTCGAATTGAAGCGGTGAATAAATAGGATTTTTGTTGGCATCCGTACCCGACTGATACACAGCGTTTCCCTGTGCATCTACCTGAAACCCATGAGATTTTGCCTTTGCTAAGCCCCCTACGTTCAGGAATTCACTACGTGTAATACTCGACGATACGTCGATGTTCAACCGCCCCGATTTTCCTTTCTTGGTAAATACCTGAATAACCCCGTTGGCTCCTTGTGCCCCATACAACGTAGCGGCAGCCGCCCCTTGCACAATCTCAACCCGATCAATTGTATTTGGATCGATACTGCTTAGTAGAGCTGTAGGGTTGTTGTTGAGGTTACCGTTTGAGTCGTAGTTTGTAGCATCTACCTGTACGCCGTCAATCAGCAGAATAGGCGCTGTGCCCCGGTTGATGGTGTTAATACCACGTAGCACGATGTTTACGGGTGCACCGGGCGTACCATTTCCACTCGAAATCTGTGCACCAGCAATTTTACCAACCAATGCCTGATCAATAGAGGCCGTTGGGGTTTGGGGTAAGTTTTTTGATGAAACGGCATCAACAGCGATACCTAATTTTCGTTTGTCGGTTGCAACACCAACTCCTGTTACAACTACCTCGGAAAGTTGTCGATTATCGGAGGTCAGCTTTACGTCAACTACTGATTGGTTACCTACAGGAACCTCCTGAGAAGCTACACCAACAAAACTGAATACTAACGTAGCGTTGCCGGTACCCGGAATCTCAATACTATATGCTCCACTGGCATCGGTGTTGGTCCCCTTTGAAGTGCCTTTCACTAAAACCGAAACGCCTGGCAAGGGTAGGTTATCTTCGGCCGACGTAACCTTACCTGTAACTCGCCGATCCTGCGCCCATGCCGCCGACCCGAACGAGCATACCAGCAAGAAAAATACTGATAGAATTCTACTCATAGTACGTCAAATTTTATGTTGAAAAGTTATTTTGTGACGACAAAACTATAAGTAAAAAAAGACAACACAAATTTTTTACAATTCATGTACCGAATTAATATTTTACCTTAAAGGCATTTTTTAGAATATTATTTCTCTTTTTAGGCCAATTGTAAATTAATCAATTGAAGTATACACCAACTTTTCAAACAGTACAAAATATTATATTACTAAGTAATTATACTATATTTTTTACGCACTTCAAATAATTCAATTACTCAAAAGCAAGAAGATAAAGACAAAATTTCTACATAAAAGTTGCACTATTTATCGTCACTTTATATAGGCGGTTAAAACAGCTATCTGATCGGCTGACGACTTCTGTTTTATATGCTTAAATCTGGCCTTATATCAAGGATAGGCCATTTCATTAGCTCCAGAACATAAAAAGGCTGCCCAATTTAGAGCAGCCCTTTTGCCAGATTTTATGCGTAATACAACTTGTTTCAGGTCTAATTCACTACGTTCACCCGGTAGAAAAATGGTGAACTATAGAAAGCACCGCCCGTGATGTTAGCACCCGTATTGGCAGCCGAAAACGATCTACCATTTGTCAGTTTCATAGTGCCATTAATCTCGAATCTGTCGCCGTTGGCAATGTTGGCGTCTGTCAGTTTGGTTGCTGTTAACGCTTCCGTACCCGTAACGGTAATCGTCGTACGTGGATAGCCAGTTGTGGCATCCTTCGCAAAAGCCGAAGCTGGAATCGATTTCAGGGAAACGGTTGTAGAAGCCGTTGTACCATTGGCTGGTGTTGCATCTACAAACCGGATTGTCAGGTCATACGATGCCAGCGCAGCGCCCATGTTTGGCGTAACGGCTTCGGCCACAAACTCCATTTTTGTGCCGCTCATATTCGCCTTGCTCACGCTAAAAGTAGTATTACCAACCGGATATGGCGAAACCGTGCGGATATAGCCGCCGTTTTCCATATCCGCTTCATTAATACGCGTAATCATATCGGTTTTACAGGCCATCGCAAGCAAACTTGTGAAGGCAAGAACTAAACAATTTTTCATCATGAATTGCATTTTGAACTCGTTCATGTTTCAACAATATCATCAGCAAGAGCTTACTTCAATAACCCACTTGAATTACTATCCCAGAAAACTGGCGTTGTGAGGTTCGCTTTTTGCTTCGCATTCGAATTCCGTGTAATGTAAGTGGCCGGATAGTAATACGTCCGGGGGAACGAACCGGGGTTTGCATCAAGGGCAGGCTGCTGATTCGATGGTTTACCCGTACGACGATACAGGTTATACGATTCGATACCGTTGCCGTATAGGGCCAGCCAGTATTCTTTCGCAATCACGTTCAGTTTTGCATCGTCGGTAGTAGCGGCATCGTAATCGGCCATTACTTTCGTTACGTATTTGGTCACTTCATCAGCCCATACGAAGTTTTTGGCCGTTTCGAACGTACTGATTTTACCACTTTCGATAGTACCCAACGCGTGCGCCCGTACATCGGCCATCGACTTTTCAACTGCCGATTTCAGTAAATCTTTCGCTACGCCCGTGGTGCCCATCGTCAGCGCCGATTCGGCCAGCATGAAATCGACAAAGGAGCGCATAATGATCGGATGTATCCCCACTCCACCGGCACCTGCACCCAATGACACCGGTACACCTGCATCATTGTCATACAATCCACCCGCCGGATATAAACCCCAGGCTGTTCTGAGCAAGCCATCTGGTGGAATACCTTCGTTGCTCAAATGGTCGCGGCCCCAATACCCTACGCTTGTGGGCAGGCAGAACACATCAGCATCTGTATAATGTGCAGGTTTGGTGTTTGTAATGCAACGTAGCGCGTTTACATCAGTTGGATTCCGAACCGTTTGCCGATAGAAATAAAACCGAGTACGTGGGTCCTGAAATCCTTTTGATGAATACAAAGCGCCCATGTACGAGTTCGACTGATAATCGCCACCGCCCGTTGGTGAATATTGGCCAGCGTAGCGCGGATGGCGCGTATCGGGGTTGGTCAGGTTCGAGCCAAATTTGAACGTAAAGTTCTGTGTAGCCGTCGTAACGAGTTTGTTACCCGCAATCAGTGCGTTAATCGCCGTGGTAGATCCAGCTTTATCAATTAACCGACGGTTCAGATACGCTTTCAGTTTGAGCGAATTCGCGGCACGTATCCAGTTATCGGTATTACCCGCATAAATCAGGTCGCTGTTGGCGCCGGTTTTCGACGTAGCACCAAAGTTGGCAATGGCCTTATCCAATTCGGCAAGTGCTGCGGTATAAATAGCGTCTGCTTTATCAACATTTGGGTTAAAATTGGCAGCATCAATAGCCTGAGTGTACGGAATATCGCCAAAGGCATCCACCAGATTGAGCAGAACCGACGCCCTCAGCGTGCGCGCAATACCCGCATGAACAAACAATTCACCCGCTTCGGCCAATGGAATCATCGTTTTCACGTCGGTCATCAAACCCGCATAAGCCGTATTCCAGGCCCCATCGAAGTTGGTAGGCGACACTGCATTTTCGTAGATGGCGGAGCCCTGATTGAGCATACGCGTCAGACGCATACCCGGATCACTCATTTGGTTGAAGTGATCTTTGTAGCCTACCTCAATTGAGTTAAGCAGGTAATTTATATCGGTGTTGCTGGTCGTTACGGCATTCGGATTGTCGAGCAAATCCAGTTTGCACGAACTGACAACGACCACACACAGCAGTACGGCAAGTGTGCTTAATTTCTTTATCATCTTCAGATTTTGTAATCAGAGTAGCCCGCGATTGTGCGTTTACACAGTCCGTAGCGCTAGTCTTTGGTTAGAATGTAATCTTCAGCGTGCCACCTAAACGACGAGCACTCGGCCCCGTCAGGAATTCAAAGCCAAGGCCATTTCCTACGCCCAACCCAAGGTTGTCGGTATCGAAATTTAACCCTTTGGGGAAATGCAGGGCGCGATACCAGAGGTTATTGCCGGTTACCGACAGCGACGCTCCTTTGATCTTCAATTTGCTCAGAAAAGCTTTGGGCAACTGATAACCGAGCGAAACTTCTTGCAGTCGAATGGTTGAGCCATCGTACATACGACCTTCATCGCCAAAGAAATAGTAGTTATTGAAGTAGAAATCGGAGTTGGTAATCTGAATGTCGTTGGGCGTACCGTCCGAATTCTTAACACCGGGAATAATCATCGTCTGATTCCGGTCAACACCAGCATCGCGTCCGTTCTTAGTATCGATAAGTCCACGACCCAGCAAGGCGCCTGCCGAGGTTGAATACATAGCACCGCCGTGACGATAGGCCAGCATAACGCTCAGCGAAAATCCTTTATAGCTGAATTCGTTGATCAGGCTCGATGTAAACGCCGGGTTTGGATTACCCAGAATAGTCGGCGACGTAGTGGTGAGGAGATAGCCCTGCCCATCGATCAGATACTGACCTTGTTCGTTACGTCGGTAGCCCGTCCCTTTTATTACGTTAAACGGCTGACCAACAATAGCATAGTTACCTAACGTACCGCCAAAACCGGAGATTTGTACTTCCTGCAACGTACCGCCTAAATCCAGTACTTTCGGTACGTTCCGCGAGAACACACCGGTAACATCCCAAGAGAAACCACCCGATTTGATGGCGTTTCCGGATACGCTGATCTCAAGCCCGGCATTCTGAATTTTACCGATGTTGATCGTAGTAGCCGTATAGCCAGTCGATGCGTCAAGTGGCGTATTGGTAATCAGATCGCGGGTGGTACGTTGATAGGCCGTTACGTCAAAGCTAAGACGGTTGCGAAACAGTCGACCTTCCACCCCAAACTCTACTTCCGTATGCAATTCGGGTTTCAGGTTCGGGTTACCCAGTACGTTGTCCACAGAATGGGTTTGTACCGTAGCACCTGACGCATTTAGCCAGCCACGGGCGCTCTGATTCAGAACGCTACGTGTGCTATAGGGGTTGGGGAAACCGGCCGACGTACCAATACCGGCTCTGAGTTTTAGGAAGCTCAGAACACTATTATTCTGCAAGCCTTCAAACGCCGACGTTGGTACAAACGAAACGCTTCCCGACGGGTAGAAAATCTGACGATTGGCCATTTCTACAGTCGACGTCCAGTCATTACGAGCTGCTACGTTCAGGAACAGGTAGTCGTTGATATCAGCCGTAATTTCACCGAACACCCCGATACGGGTCTGTTCAACGGTGCCATCAATAGCTTGATTATCAATAAAATTATTGTGTCGAAACAGATTGCGGGCCAGTTGGTTCTGACTCACTACGTATTGGTAACGAGTCTTGTCATTCCGCATGTTACCACCCAACCGGGCCGACAGCGTGAAACGTTCGCCAATTGGTTTGTTATACGAGATGATGGCGCTGTTGTCCCAAATGGTGTTACTGACATCGTACGTATTGTAAAAACCATTCACAAAATCGACCCCACCTTTGTTGAATTTGTACTCCTGATTTTCCGAATACGTATCCAGACCAACTTTATAAAGCAGAACCAGGTCTTTCGCTATATCATACGTCAGGTTAGTTGTGGTGAAGAAGCGGTTAACTACTCCCGTTGTTTTGTAATTGGCCAGAATCCAGCGCGGGTTTGGAATATCATTGCCCGACCGGAAATAAACCGTGCTTCCATCAACCGGACTTTCGTACGGCCAGCCCATCAAATCGACCTGACGCGGGGTGAACATTACGTTCGCCAGCACAGACGGAAACCCGCCTAACGAGTTGTTACCTTGCCCGGCACTCAGCGGAGGGGAATACTGGTCGGTGTTGGCGAAGTTGAGCGAGGTATTGATCGATACTTTTTTGCTTAGCTGCGCCCGCATACCCGCACCAAGATTGAGCCGGGTCAGTCCATTTTCTGGAATGTAACCCTGCTCTTTATTGTAACCAACCGACAAGTTATAGCCAACTTTTTCACTGCCACCCGACAAATTGAGCGACGTATTGGCGATAACCCCCGTCCGGAAAAAATCCTTTACGTTGTCAGGGAAGACCTGCATTTTATACGCACCGAGCGACGTCACATAAGGCGCCATAGCCGAACGTAGCGCGGCATTGGTCAGAAACGCATAGGGATGCTGCGTCAGCGCGGTGTTCGTATTTTGCGACGGATAGGCCAAAGCCTCAGCCAAAGTTGGGCCAAAGTTACTGAAGAAATAACCCAGATTCTGCTGAAAACCACCCACATAATTATTCTGATACGTAGGCAGATGCGCTGTATTTGTGAATACCGATTGGGTTATGGAGAACTCTGTTGGGCGGGCTTTCTTGCTGCCGTTTTTGGTCGTCACCAGAATTACTCCGTTACGTCCCTGATCGCCATACGTAACGGTGGCCGCCAGTCCTTTCAGGACGCTGATGTTCTCAATGTTGTTTGGGTCAATGTCCAGAAAACGGCTTGAAGCTGATTGGCTACCACCCGTGAAACCACCCTGACCCGCCAATCCACCACGTGTATTTGTGCTGGAGTTAAACGGCACGCCATCGACCACAAATAGCGGCTGCGTGGAACCCGTAATCGACGAAAATCCGCGAATGTTGATGCTTGTACCCGTACCCGACACACCCGACGTAGCAGTGATGTTGACGCCCGGAATTTTGCCCTGCAACACCCGGCCAACATCGGCCTGCGGACGGTCTTCGATGAGCTTGTTTTCTAACGTAGTGACGGCATAGCCCAGCGCTTTTTTCTCCCGAACAATGCCTTGTGCCGTTACTACTACTTCCTGAAGACTTTTGGCATCGGCCGTCAGCTTAACATCTACAATGGATCGGTTTCCGATTACGATTTCCTGCGGAGCCGTCCCCACAAAGCTAAAAACCAATGTACCTGCCGAAGGAGGTGCAACAATGGAATACTTTCCGTCGGCATCCGTATTGGTTCCACGCGAGCCCCCTTTCAGAACAACCGATACGCCGGGCAATGGGGAGCCATCTTCGGCAGCGGTTACTATTCCTGTAATTGTTCGTTCCTGGGCCCACAACGGTACCCAGAGCGAGCATACCATAAGTATACTCACTAGTAAAATTTTCCTCATTCCAGCTCTAGATTAAGTTAAGAAAGATTACACTTTAAGCAAAGCTATTAAAAGCAAATTAAAGAGCAAATAATCTGTAAAGATTATCTAAAACCGTCTATTATTTTATATTAACTACTATTCATGGAATATTATTCTTATTATAATTATTTTTATAAATAGTTATAAATACTCAGTTTTAATCATAAATTAATTTAGAAAACATGGATAAAAATACTCTAAAATAAATATCCATTCTGAATAACTTTTTTTTAAGCGAAGGATCATTTACAAACAAAAATCGCCGGACTCTCTAAGCCCGGCGATTTTTGTTTGTAATCTATTTTATCCCTCCCTACGTCAGCGAAATCACCGAACGGCCCAGTTCTTTTTCAATAGTTGACGCCAGAGAACGTGTATGCTGATAACCAATCCGAAACAACTCCCGCGTTTTGCTGATATCTGTAGTACTATACTCGGCTAGTTGAGGTGGCTCAATCAATACGTTGCATTTGGCAAACCGTTCTTTGGTTTTGCTCTGCACGGCCAGCACCAGACTTCGTTCAATAACGCCCCGCATTGAACGGATTGGTTTTCGAGGACCCAAAACATTGCAGTGTGACCCAATCAGATAATCAACTTTACCTTCCAGAACCTCAACCGGCAAATTATTCAATACTCCCCCATCGACGTACTGCCGTTTGTTAATCAGGAATGGTTCGAAAATACCCGGTAAACAGCACGATGCCAGCACCGGACGTATCAGTTCGCCCGAATTGAAAATAACCTGTTCGCCCTCGTTCAGGTCAACGGCCACTACGTGCAACGGAATCTGCAAACCTTCGAACGTATCGTGCGGAATATGCTTTTTGTAGATGTCGACAATCGTATCGAGACGTAGTAACCCCATCCGGTTCCAGGCCGGGCGGATGTGGCGCACAAACGACGACGCTTCAATAATTTTCAAACTCTCTTCGGGCGAATATCCCTGCGCAATAAACGCTCCGGTAATAGCTCCAGCGCTCGTTCCCGAAATCTGGTCAAACTTGATGCCCATTTCCTGAAGTGCCTTAATAACACCTAAATGAGCAATTCCTCGTGCCCCTCCTCCTGATAATACTAATCCAACTTTCATAACGTACTGCTCTATTCGATTTGATAACGCTACGTTTCAGCGGTTGGTTTGTGATGTGGTTGCTTTATAAGAACTCCGTTAATTTTCCTGTCTCTTTGATTCGAATTCCTCGTTCAGTTACGTCAACGGTTGCGGCTTCAGTTATGGGATCATGTTCAAAAACCAGTATCCAGTTTTCGGCGGCAGCCTGTTGCAATAAGGCAGCTTTTTCGTCCATCGTCAACAGCGGACGTACATCGTAACTCATTACGTAAGGCAACGGAATATGTCCCGATGATGGAATCAGGTCAGCCATGTAGGCCACACTACGTCCATTTATCTGAAAAATGGGTAACGTCATTTTTTCGGTATGGCCGTCTACGTAGTGTAAATCAATATCAGTAAACGGGAACGAATTTTCGGTCAGAAAACGTAGCTGGCCGCTCTCTTGCAGCGGCATAATATTTTCGCGTAAAAACGACGCCTTTTCGCGTGGATTCGGATGAACCGCCCATTGCCAGTGCGCCGGGTGAACCCAATACGTAGCATTCGAAAAAACAGGACTTAATTTGTCGTCAGTGCGTTTCACAGCTCCGCCTACGTGGTCGAAATGGAGGTGCGTTAGCAATACGTCAGTTACGTCTGCTACGTCATAACCAGCCGCTCGGATTGAGGAAAGTAGCGTGGCGTCGCCGTGAAGATCGTAGTGCCCGAAAAATTTGGCATCCTGTTTATTGCCAATGCCTGTATCGACGAGTAGCAATCGATTTTCGGATTCATAAAGCAGGCAACGCATGGCCCAGGTACAGCGATTCTGTTCATCGGCTGGATTCAGTCGTTGCCACAGCGGTTTCGGTACGACACCAAACATGGCTCCGCCGTCGAGTTTAAACAAACCAGTATCAAGAGTTTGGAGAGACATAAATACGTCAATACGATTTCTGGCAAGTTAGGATTTTCTGACTACTACCGCTTACGACCTGAGTAAACTCGTTTGCTTAAGCTCACTTTATCAAACAAACCAATAGGCAGTTCTATTCGTACATTTGATTACGTTAACTGTTTACCCTATGAAACGTATCGTTCATAAGCATCCGCTGGCCATTCGGTGGTTTCACTGGATCAACTTTCCGGTGTTGTTTGTCATGATCTGGAGCGGCCTGTTGATTTACTGGGCCTACGATCCATACAAAATCCAGATTGGCGACTACGTACTGGTGTCGTTCTTTCCCGACGGGTTTTATAAAGCGCTGGGCGTACCGCGTCGACTGGCCGAAGGCATGGCGTGGCATTTTGTGTTCATGTGGATTTTTCTGCTGAACGGGTTGCTATATGTTGGCTATACGTTTATTTCGGGCGAATGGCGGCATCTGCTTCCGAACCGACATTCGTTCAGAGAAGCGATTCAGGTAACGCTCTACGATCTGGGTTTACGGAAAACCCAGCCACCATTTATCAAGTACAATGGTGCACAGAAAATTGCCTATTCGGCTATTATGGTGATGGGCATTGGCTCTATTCTGACTGGATACGCAATTTACAAACCCACGCAATTTTCGTGGATCACTACGTTGCTGGGAGGTTATAAAGCAGCCCGACTCGAGCATTTTATCTTGACGCTTGGTTACGTTGTTTTTTTCGTTATTCATATTGGACAGGTAATTCGAGCCGGCTGGCAAAACTTTCAGTCGATGGTTACGGGTTTCGAAATCGTGAAAAAGCATGACCCCAACCGACCAATTGTGGATAAACCTGTTGATAAACAACCTGATTCTCCAACCGATTCGCCCGTTGAGCCGATCAATAAACCTGCTTTGTCATGAGCCAATCCGAAAAATCATCTACGAAGGAGCCGGAATTACCCGAATCGGATGTTCCTGAATCAGCAGTACGCCGGAACGTGTTAAAATCGTTTGGCTGGTTTGCACTCGCATCGGCCGTTCCGGTTGGCGTTTACGAATGGATAAAGCACAGTCCCGGTGCACAGGGAGTCAAGCGGCCGCTACGGAAAGTGCTGGAAGCCAACGAACAAATTGCCCGTACGTACTTCAGCGATACGCATCTGGTTCCAACGTTTCCGGTTACTGAAGCCGCCAAGAATGCGCGTGTAAATGGCTACGATGGGATTAAAACACCTGTTCCCGAAGATTGGAAATTACAGATAGAAAGCCCCGGCAAGCAACCTTTTTCGCTAACGATCGACGATGTGAAAGCATTGCCCAAACACGAAATTGTTTTCAATTTCAAATGCATTGAAGGCTGGAGTCAAGTGCAACATTGGGGTGGTGCACGGCTGTCTGATTTCATGGAAAAATACCAGATTGGGGCCCGGCCTGGACGGGCACGTAGCGGTAACGCGCCCAATCCCGATAACACGACCGACTTATTTCGCTACGTTGGTCTGGAAACGCCCGACAAAGGTTACTACGTTGGCATTGACATCGAAAGCGCGATGCACCCGCAAACTATACTGGCTTATGAGCTAAATGGTGAGCCCATCAATGCTCCGCACGGTGCACCGCTACGCCTGATCATTCCGGTAAAATATGGCGTAAAAAACCTGAAACGTATTGGCCGGATGTTCTTCTCCGACGAAAAACCCCGCGATTTCTGGGCCGAACGAGGTTACGATTACTACGTTGGGTTGTGATTTACCACCCCCCCCCTCCTAAAACAGGAGGGGTCACACAGAGAATCACTTGTTACCTTACTTTGAACTTGAATTAACGACCAGCGGTGGTCTTTGAAAAAGCCCTCTCCTGTTTTAGGAGGGGGTTGGGGGTGGTTGATTTCCTTTGAAATTTTCTTCAATGACTTTCAGTACGTAATCAATTCGTTGAAATACGTCATCGTTCCGAAATCGGAGTATTTTAATACCCAAAGTTTCAATCGCTTTCTGTCGTTCTGAATCATAGATTTTGACCTCAGACGTATCATGTATATGTCCATCTAACTCAATAGTCAGTTGTTCGGATGGACAATAGAAATCCAGAATAAAATAACCAACACTATGCTGTCGACGAAATTTACGCCCCGCAAGTTGGCTACCTTTCAGAGATTGCCATAGTTGTTTTTCTGCTTCCGTAGCATCGTTACGTAACGACTGACGAATGGGTTTCAGAATCTTTAAATTGTTCAGTTGGCCATCACTCATTGCCTCATTCTGTTTGACTTCTAATCTAATTGATTTTACCACCCCCAACCCCCTCCTAAAACAGGAGGGGACATGCAGAGATTGACTTATTCCCTTATTCTTAGCCTGAGTCAACGACCAGCGGTGGTCATTGAGAAAGCCCCCGCCTGTTTTAGGAGGGGGTTGGGGGTGGTAAAATCCACCATTAACCATTACACCTGATCAGACGCCGACAATTTCATCAACACAATACCGGCCAGAATCAGTAAAGCTGCTGCGATACGCATAAGACTAACGCCTTCGCCCAGCCAGATAATACCGACAATAAAAGCGCCAACGGCTCCGATTCCCGTCCAGATGGTGTAGGCTGAACCAAGCGGTAATGATCGCATAGCTACAGACAAGAGGCCGAAACTGGCGGCCATCGCCACAAACGTAATGAGTGAAGGAATCAATCGGGTGAAGCCTTCCGACTGTTTCATGGAATAAGCCCAAACGACCTCTAAGATTCCGGCAAGTGTCAAAAATACCCAGGCCATAATGTCCTATATTGGGTTTAGTCGGGTCGTCCCAACGTTATTCCCAATACGGGGGAGGTCGTCCTCCAGAGTCATTATCTGAATGGTTTCAGATGAATGATGATGCAAAAATACGACTTAAATTATAGCCTACACAACAACAGGATTACTGCGTCATTTTCTTCAGAAGGCCAAAGAAACTTTTCTTACGTTCCGACGTAATACCCCAATCGGCGGGCATGCTCTGGTATCCATCCTGAAAGGATTCGTCCTTCATCCGATAGTCGAAATAGCCCCACGATGCATGTTGCTCGGTAGCCGCCATAAAATTGTTTATGGGCTGATCGAAGTTAAAATGGTCATCTTCGTTGAAAACAATCGGGCTACTTTTATAGCTGGCATTTGCCCGAACCGATTTTACCATGCTGGTGATTTTGGCCGGATCTTTTACCGAGTTTCCGTGAATCAATACGTAGTCGACCGCTTTTAATACGTTATCGGTGGGCAATGTTCCACCCTGAAAACTGGTCGACACAAGTAAGCGTCTGCCCTTTTTCTGCATCGACCGAACTTGGGTAATTAATTCATGGACACGCGCTACGTCGAGAATAGCGTGGTCGTATCGTTTTTTGGTCGGACTGTTGATATCACATTCGTTATTGACCTCAACCAGTACGTTCCGATAGCCTTTGTCCAGCAACCATTGTGTAGCGTTGCGCGTAGCGGTTTTTATCGCCTTTTCATCAGTAAGATTTTGATCCTGACCGAAATAGAAATAGCCTAATATAACAACCATTCCTAGTTCGTCGGCACGATTCAGAATACGTTCCAGCCGATTCATGAAAGCCGGGTCCAACGAACCATCGGCCCGAAAGGCAGAATTCAACCAGTTCTGTACCTGCCCGCTATAGCCATACGGACTGCCACCCTGTAAGTTGAGTGTAATCGCCAGTAATCCATGCTCTCTCCAACTGGGCATGGCTGCAATAAACTCGTTGGTATTTCGGTCGGCATCCCACACACCCGTATCCGGATATTTCCAGTTCGAACGGGTTTCTGGATTCAGGTCATCAAAAATACCCTGCACCATGCGCGAGTTAGGTAACAGCCCCTCCAGCCGCATTCCGTTATACGTTTTTCCTTTCAGCGTGATTTCGTTGTTGATGTAAAAATCGTCGCCTTTGATGCTGACCGTCGTTTTACGGGTTTGTGCAGTAGCGAAGCTCGATAAGGTTAACAGAAAAACGATGCAGTGGCGAAGCATAGGAGATCATGTCTGGTAGACAGCACGTTAAAGATTCGTAACGCTTCCTGTTACTCAATCATAAACCTTCACTTATCGCCAATCACCCGCTTTACACCCTCGCACATGGCTTTGACGCGTTGGTACGAAGCCTCCGAATTATCTTCTTTATCGAGTTTAATCCGAACTTTTCCGGGATATTCTTCCAGTTCGAAACGTGTGTCGTCGTCCAACGTAGTGGTTATATCGATGTTGTCGCCTTTTACGTTGCCACTGGGTGCCATTTTTTCGTTAATAAAATCCTGCACGTGCTGACTTTTCTTTTCGTCATACTTAGCGTAAAACTCGTACGTATCGTCGGAGTCGGTTACAGCGATTTTCAGATTATGTCCGTCTGAACAGGCCAGCATGGCACTAGCTAGTAATAACCCAATGAATAATGATTTCATAGCAATGTTGTTTTACAAGGAACTATGCAATATACAGTAGTGAATCTAAAAATATCCCTCCAAACTACACAAGCGGCAGATTGGAGGGATAAATGTTTTACTACTAACCAGTTAAACGTAGCGATAAGTACGTTTAACTACGTCTGATTATAAATTCACATCCTGTTTTCCTGCTTTCAATGGTATGGATTTACCTTTCCAACGTAGCGTGCCCGCCAGATTCGTTGGTAGTGTTACGTTACCCGTTAAACCACCGGTTGGTGTTTTCTGAAACTGAACGGCTATCTCGCCGAGTGGATGCGGCATTTTTCCTTCTACCGAGGTCAAATCGCCCAGATAAGGTTCAATTTTTACGGCTTTAAAACCGGGTTCGCCCGTTCGGATGCCACAGGTAATTGACAGAAATTCGTACAAAGGCGATGCACTCCAGGCATGACAGTCTGAACGGGTGGGTTCTGGATTTTCGGCAAACGTAGTCAGCCCCATTGCCAGCATGTCGCGCCAGGGCTTTAACTGAGCAATGAACTGATCGCCCAAACCCGTTTTTTTGAGCGCTTCGAACAGGTAAAATTTGAAATAGAACGTGGCTTGGGTAAGCGAATCCGGGCCGACGGTCATCGTTTTTTGAAGTAAGGCCGCCTGCTGGTCATACGTTACAGCGTTGGTCAGAACCGCCAGAATATTAGCGTGCTGACTGTAACTATTCTTACCAGACTGACCAGCCGGAATAAGGGGCGTATCGGCAAATAAGCCTTTACTGGCGTCCCAACATTGCGCATAAACCGCTTTATTCAGCCGACGACCGAGTTCTCGATAATATTCAGCCCGTTCGTTCTGACCGTAGTGCGACAGCAAATCGGCCGCCCGGAAATACGTGTAAGCCTGTTGGAGCGACAGAATGCTCGAACCGCCTTTCTTCGCTCCTGCCGGAACACCGCCTGCAATTTCATCTTTCGCATTCTGCCACTTCGACCAGTCCACAAAATTCCACCATTCGAGCGGGCCGTTCAAGCCAGTTTTGGCGATACGTTGTTCGTGCCAATTCAATACGCTTAGAATTCCCGGCAGCATCGATTTTACAAAATCATCGTCCTGACGATGCATCCAATAATCGTGCACCATACAAACCCAGAACAGCGAAAACGTTGGAATTACCTGAAAATCAGCAGAAGGGTACCGACTTTGCGTCAATCCATCGTTGAAACGGCTGTGGTCATAATCCAGAATTGCCTTACGCATCAACCGGTCATCGCCCGCTACGTAGAGCGAAATCATAGCCTGAATGCGCGTATCGCCGGTATACTGCAACTGTTCGTAATACGGGCAGTCGTAATACGTTTCACCGGCGCAAAGCCGGGCCGTTCGCCAGCCAACGTTCCAGATATTTTTCAACGTAGTATCACTGGCCGTAAACTGTGCCTTCTGCTGAAACGGATAACCTGTGTACTGACCATGTAAATCGTCCAGAACCAATGGCTCTTCTTTCGTTTCGACGGTCAGTTGTAGGTAACGATACGTCCGGAACCAGAGCGGTCGAAACATCCGTTTGTCACTTCCATCGGCCACAAACTGATCATCGAAACCGCGCATGGTACGTCCTTCTACGTCGTTCCGATTGCCTTTTTTACCCTGCGCATCAATCAGCGCTTCGGCATACGACAACGTAACAACAGCGCCTTTGCCTTTACTCACCGTCAGTTCGGGATAGGCATTGGTCAGGTAGCTCTGGTCGAGCATGAAAACGGCTTTCGTATTGGCCGGAATCGTAACCGGCGATTTTCCTTGCAGGAACGTAGCATCCATTTTCGCGTTTTCACTACGTCGAACCGCATTCAGCTGGACTACGTTTTCTTCCATCATCGGAATGCTACGTGGCACTAACCCCCAGTTTCCATCCGTACCCAATCCACGCGGTTTGGTCGGAAAACCAAACGGTTTAGCGGCTACCCAATTTTTATCGTCAAACGTCGGAAGCTCCCAACCCCAGGGATATTTAGCCGCATCGACCCGGTCGCCATCGCCCATAACAATGTAGGTACGAAGTTTGGGAATATCGTTTTTAATGGGCGTATAGGCCAGATTCTGAAGCACTTTCCAGCCTGCATCGGTATTCGCCACTTTTTCAGCATCGCCATCGCCCTGCAACAGAAACCCAACCTGATAACTCATCTGCGCAAAAGGCGCACCTTCGCCCATGTACCACACCTGAGCCGCCAAAACGTTACGTCCGGCCTGAAGAAACGGAGCCAGATCGATGGTTTCGTAGTTCCAGTTTTGCAGATCGCTACGTGCCGGGCCAAGCGCAACCGATTTGCCGTTGACAAACAAGCGATACCGATTATCGGCCGATACGTGTACCACAAAATGAGCGGGTTTCTGCATCAGATCGATGGCTTTGCGGAAATGGTAAATACCATATTGGCGAGCCGGAGCAGTCGGATGAACAATCCAGCGGGCAGGCCAGTATTGCGTCATCCATTTCGAAGGTTCGGCAGGTGTCTGACCAAAACTCACCGAAAATGAACCGTATACGAGTGTAAGGAGGAGGAGCAGAGGTTTCATAGGTACAAAAATAATATGCAAGATAAGCGACATCTGTCCTACACTTACTGATTCTCCTAATCTGGTTGTACTTTCGCACCGGATTTCCTAACATCAGTAACCGCATGTATTTCCTTGGATTCGACCTCGGCAGCTCATCTGTCAAAGCTTGTTTAATAGATGCCAACAGCGGCAATGTTATCGCTTCGGCCTTTTACCCGCAACCCGAAATGGTTATTGAAGCCCCACAGCCGGGTTTCGCCGAACAACAGCCCGAAATATGGTGGCAAAATGCGTGTCTGGCCAGCAAGGCGGTTATGCAACAGTCGAATGTCAAACCTGAAGACGTAAAAGCCATCGGTATTTCGTATCAGATGCACGGACTGGTGGTTGTCGATAAAGAGTTTAACGTACTACGTCCTTCCATTATCTGGTGCGACAGCCGGGCCGTTCCCTACGGAAATGCCGCTTTCGACGCACTGGGACACGACCGCACCTTGCATCATCTACTGAATTCGCCCGGCAACTTTACGGCGGCAAAACTGGCGTGGGTGAAAGCGAACGAATCCGAGATTTACGCTCAGGCGGCTCATTTTATGCTTCCCGGCGATTATCTGGCAGCTCGCATGACGGGCGAAATTGTAACGACGGCTTCGGGACTTTCGGAAGGTGCCTTCTGGGATTTTCAGGAAGGTCAGCCAGCGCAGTTCTTACTCGATTATTTCGGCTTCGCTACGTCGTTAATTCCAACCATCAAACCAACGTTTGCGCCACAGGGCGAGCTATCGGCATCGGCAGCCGCCGAACTGGGTCTTGCCGCCGGAACACCCGTTACGTATCGTGCTGGCGATCAGCCCAACAATGCGTGGTCGTTGAACGTACTGGAACCGGGTCAGATTGCCGCTACTGCCGGTACGTCGGGTGTAGTGTATGGTGTAAGCGATCAGGCCAAATACGACCCACAATCACGTGTCAATACGTTCCTACACGTGAGCCACACGGTTGAAGCACCACGTTATGGTGTACTGCTTTGTGTAAACGGTACAGGAATTCTGAATAGCTGGCTGCGAAATCAGGTGCTACGTCGGTCGGTGGGGTATGACGAAATGAACGTACTGGCTCACGAAGCGCCAATCGGTGCCGATGGTCTGGTCTGTCTGCCTTTCGGAAATGGAGCTGAACGGATGCTTGAAAATGCTGATTTGGGAGCCTCGTTTCATGGTCTTCAACTGACACGACATGGCTTACCGCACATGATTCGGTCCGCACAGGAAGGTATCGTCTTTGCGCTTTATTACGGCATTCAGATTATGGAAAGCGTGGGCGTTGGTCTGCAAACGATTCGGGCGGGTGAGGCCAATATGTTCCTGAGTCCACTCTTCCGCGATACGTTGGCCAATCTGACCGGTGCTACCATCGAACTGTATAATACCGACGGTGCTCAGGGTGCAGCCCGTGGTGCCGGATTAGGATTAGGCTACTATAAAAACGCGCAGGAAGCTTTCACGGGTTTGCACGTAACGAAAACCATCGAACCCGACATGCGCGCCCAGGAAGCCTATCGCGACGCATATCAACGTTGGCTCACAGCGTTGACAGGAAAATAGTTGTTTGTTGTTAGTTTTATGTAAACATGCAATGGTATGGTCGACTACCGTCAGATTATCACAATAGAGCCCGGTAAACGTGGAGGAAAGCCCTGCATCAGAGGGATGCGTATCACCGTTGGTGATATTTTAGGCTGGCTTGCATCCGGCATGAGTATGGACGAAATCATTAGTGATTTTCCTGAGTTGACAAAAGATGATATTTATGCCAGCCTAGCCTTTGCTGCTCACAAAGAGAATTCGTTACGTATTGCGGCATGAAACTTCTTCTCGACCAGAATAATCGTTCCGGGTTGTCAAAAAATTAAAAGAACATTTTCCAGTTGTTGAAGGCGTTCGTGAAAATGGATTGTATAATCAGGATGACCGATCCATCTGGGATTTTTGTCGGCAAAACGCTTTCACAATTGTTACGTTTGATGAAGACCTTTATAATCTGACAGCTCTTTATGGGCCTCCGCCCAAAATTATCTGGCTAAGAACCGGCAACTTGACAAATGACCAAATCGTAGAATTATTGGTTCGTTATAAAGCCAATATTGATTTTTTCATCTCTGATCTGTTACAAGAAAAAGATGGGTGTTTGGCCATTTATCTGACTGGTACCATCCCTATTTAACTTTGGCTTTATATCAATCTCCCAATAAAGAGGGTTATTCACCGAATAGGGCAATGAATAACCCTCTTTTATGATTAAAACTTAACACCCAAATGCAGACCCGGCTCGGGGAAAAAGTGATTCTTCCACTTCCGCTCCATTCGGGCAAATGACTCGGGCATGTTGGTATTTACGGGCCAATAAGTCATCGCCACAGACGGTTCAATAAAGAATCGATTGCGAAACAGAGGAATGTGATATCCTACGCGAAAAGCTGTAAATAACTGAAAACCGTTCTGGATTTTAACATTTTCAGTACTCTTATACTGCTGCAAAAACGGCGTAGCGTGAGCAGCCGCATAAAGTCCTTTCCAGATATAACGCTGATAAGCAAGGCCAACGCCAATTCCCCGGATATGTCCCGGATAGTTTTCGTTAACATCACCAAACGAATCACCATAAGGAATTCCCAATGGCGCACTGTATTTCCAGGTTATTGCTTCTACTGAAAGCACATCTTTTTTAGTTAGCCAGTAACCAGCGTTGAGTTGAAAAAACGAGGGTGGATCAGGAAACAGGTTGCCAAGAACAAAGCCCGACGTACTGATGAAATGTCGTCTGAACGTAGCGGTTTCTTCTTTTTTCTGCCCATTGGCAACAGTGGCTACGAATAGGGCCAGCCCAACCAAAATAGATTTTGTGTTCATTACTTTACAAGTTGTTTATGCCTGCAAAGCTATCAGGGGCTCGTCGGTCGAGACCTTAACTTTAGTTAAGAAATACGTATCTGTTACGTAGCGGAGAAAGGAGATAATCTCTTGTTCAAAATTTAACATAACAATTTCTTATCATGTCTGTCTTTAAAGAAAGGGCAACTTTGTGCTTCTGAACCAAACTACTTTACTGCTATGAAAACAATTCAATTTTCGATTGACTTACGTTCTTTTTTTCTAGGCGCACTTACGCTGACGGGTATTCTGTTGCTGGCTAATTTCAAACCGTCTGATCAAAATCAGCCAGAACCCGGTAGCTCTGAAAATCGACGATATCAGGCCGTAACCAGCGAACGAGAATCGATCATTCTGGATACCCGAACAGGTCAGTTCGTTGTTCTTCCCAGCTATATCGGCCAACCGCGCAAGATCAGACTGGATTTCAATGACATAAAAGCTAAAAACTAGCCAACCTAGAACAGAAGTTTCTACCCCTTCCGCACTTGAGAAATTCGTCGGCGAATGCGGCTGAGTGATTCAGGTTTCATACCCAGATAACTTGCCAGTTGACGTAGCGGAATACGCTGAATTAAATCAGGTCTTATTTCCAGCAGGTTCAGGTAACGCTGCTCAGGCGAAGCATTTTTGAAGTCGGCAAAAGCGTTCTGATTCTTTGCCAATAATTGCTCAGAAAGAATGCGGCACAGTGTTTCAAAACGGGGAAATTTTTCAAAAACAATTTGTTCCATCGAAGGGTCTGTGACGAGCAAAATAGAATCTTCGACACAGGCAACGTAGTAATCAGACGGTTTTTTATTGACAACGCAGATTGGCGTACAGGATTCAGCTTCGGTATAAAACTCGGTAGTACGTTCTTCGCCCTCAATAATATGGTAGCATCGCAAGCAACCTTTCATCACAAAATAAGACTGCTTCGATGATTCGCCTTCTTTTAACAGAACGGTTCCTTTTTTAAAACTGTGAAACAAGGCAAGATGGGTTATTACGTTCTTTTCCTCATCCGTGAGTTTCAGGTATTGACCAATAAAAGCAAAGAGCTCCTGTTCCATTGTTTATAACGTAGCAGCGTTGCTGAACAGGCAAAAATAACTACGTAGCGGTTAAGATTACGAAGTAGTTTACAGCCCTAAAAATCAAACCTCACCCGTAGATGATTTACCCATTTAGTAACTGCGTAAACTATTGCATAAGACACTTCATAAGTACACATTTACTCAAAAAAACAGTAACTATGAAATCTGTAACTTTTCTTTCGATAATCTGGGTACTGTTGGTTGGCTGTACACCAAAAATTCAGGTTGTTACGTTGCGTGGTTCTAATGTTCAGCCTGCGAGCGAAGGTTTGGTATTAGATAATGATACGCTGACGCTACGTTACAATTTTGCCAGCGAACGTGGCCTGATGCATCTTACGCTCATCAACAAGCTCAATAAGCCGTTATACGTCGACTGGAAACGCTCCTCGTTTATCATTGGACAGGATAAAGTTGATTATTGGTACGACGTAGCAGAAGTTAACCTGACCGGAAACGCTTTTCGCTACAATCGCTACCTGAGTACTAGTTCATTAAACGGAACCGTTACCAAAGCCGATCCAATTGCGTTTATTCCTCCGCAGACAAAATTAGAAAAGCAGCAATTTGTGGTCGTTCCGGCAGGTACAGTGAACCTCGTTGGGCAACCCAAAACCGAGCAGGAACCATCGAAACTTTTGTACGGTAAAAAACCAGTTGACGTTACTGTTTATAGCTACACACCGAACCAGTCACCGCTGAAATTCCGGAACTACCTCACGCTTTCTACTGACAAGGATTTCAAAACGGAATTTACAATCGATACAAATTTTTGGGCATCAGATGTAAAAGTACTACCTCGCAACCATCTGCTAACCGAACAATCGCGCGAACATCAATACACAGTAGAGGTACCCTTTAAACAACCCGACGGTTTCTACGTACTTTTACCAACTCAGTAAGACTATATTCATTCCTATTCTATGAACCCCGTTTTTGCAAAGCTCAATTACAAAGCCCAGCCCGAGATTATTGTTCTAAATCCGCCCGACGAGTTTCTTCCTGTTATGGATGAGATGCGTTCGGTGACAACCATCGTTACGTTGCCAGAGCAGATTCAGGTGGGTAGTTTTGCGATTGCTTTTGTCAAAACGCAACAGGAAGTCGATACGGTTAGTCCGCTTCTGGTCGAAAAAATTCAGGGCGATGGCGTTTTATGGCTGGCGTATCCGAAGGGTTCTTCGAAAAAATATAAATGTGATCGGGCGACGCATCGCTTCAACCGCGATACGGGCTGGGCAATACTGGGTAAACTCGGTTTTGAACCTGTCCGAATGGTAGCAATCGACAACGACTGGAGCGCGCTACGTTTCCGACGGGTTGAGTACGTCAAAAAAATGACACGTAACGAAAGCGGAGCTATTTCTGAACAGGGCAAAGCAAAAGTCCGGCAGTAAGAGGCCCCAACAGGCTCTGGCTGTTGGATAAATTTTGCGTGTTGGTTTAGCCGCTGACGCGACTCCGACAGCCGGAGCCTGTCGGGGCCAGATCAATGGATAAATTTCTGGAACGAAAAGTCGGGGTGGCGCATCTCTATTTCGTTTTCGCTGGATTCACGCTGGGCTTCTGAAGCATAGGCGATCATTTTTTGTTCATAATCGCTGATGGCAGCCTGTATCGTTTCGAAGTTTCCACCGTTCAGATTTTCCGACAAGGTTAATGCATCCACCAGCCCGGTATTCACCCCCTGACCGGCAAAAGGCGGCATCAAATGGGCGGCATCGCCAATGAGCGTTATGGGCAAAGGCCGTTCACTTTTCCAGGGCGCATCCAACGGCAATTTTCTCGTCGACAATCCAACAAAAAAAGACGTAGCATTGATTAATTGCTGGTAACGTCCATCCCAACCGGAGAGTCTATCTGAAAGAAACGCACGAACGCTGGCCATATTCTGAAAATCTACTACGTCTCCCTTAGCCCATTCGTCTGGTTTTCTAAAAATTACGCCATAGCTCAACATGCCGTTATTGTACGGATTGGCAACCAGCAAATTACCTTCATGGGCCGTCATGAGCCTATTTCCGTCGCATAATTGATAAAACTCCGGGCAGTTGAGTTCAGGTTGTGCTACGTCTCCCTGTATGATAAATGTTCCGGTATCTTCCACCTCAGCATCCGTTACGTAACTCCTTACTCTGGACATTCCTCCGTTGGCTACAATAACCAAATCGGCGATTGCATCCGGCTGATTTTCGAATTGTAATCGCCATTTTCCACGATCTTCTTCCAGACCAATCACTTTTCTGTCCCAGACAACGGTATCGTTTTCTAGACTGTCGAGCAATAGTTTTCGTAAATCGTTTCTGTTGATTTCGGGATTGTCGAACTGATTTTCGGGAGTCGTTTTTTTTGTTAACAATACGTTGCCCTGTTCGTCGGCAATGGTGATGCCCATAGGTAATGACGTAGCGTAATAATTCTCCAGCAAGCCTACTTTTTTCAGGGCTTCCTGACCCGAATGTTTATGCAGGTCTAACGTACCACCCCAAATTCTTGCCAGTGGATCTTTGTCTCTTTCATATACCGCTACGTCGACGCCTTGTTGTTGTAGTAATCGAGCCATTGTCAGACCGACAGGCCCCGCGCCAAGGATGGCTACTTTTTTATTATTTAGTAACATGATTTTGCGTTGTTTACTAGTCAATTGCAACGCAAAATTCCGAAACTCGGCTACGTTAGGCTTGTATAAACACGACAAAATCGTCGGTGGCGATCAGTTTCCTTTTCTTCGTTTTTCGGGCGAAGGCCGCTGGTGTCGTGCCGCTATACCGTTTAAATTCCCGGCTCAGGTGAGCCTGATCCGTATAACCAAACTCATGCGCTAAGCCGGCCAGATTCGCGTTGGGATGAAGCCATAAGTGATTCCGAACCTGCTCAAAGCGCATCAGCCCCGATACGTCTTTAACCGAATAGCCCGACGACTGCTTGAACTTCCGTTCCAACGTACGTACCGTTGCGTGAGCTGCTTCCGCTACCCGGCTCACAGGTATGGTTCCGGCAGCTTCCAGCATGGCCGTTCCGGCTTTGAATAACGTACTGTCTGTAGCAACTCCCGTTCTAGTCTGCAAGAAATACTGTTTTACCTGATCGATTGCTTCCTCAATCTTACCAGCCTGAATCCACTCATCCAGACTCGATTGAAGCTGAGCG
Organism: Spirosoma daeguense; assembly: GCF_054776875.1. Classification (NCBI taxonomy): domain Bacteria; kingdom Pseudomonadati; phylum Bacteroidota; class Cytophagia; order Cytophagales; family Cytophagaceae; genus Spirosoma; species Spirosoma daeguense. The sequence continues at coordinate 12,810 of NZ_BAAHBF010000008.1, read as the reverse complement.
ATGGGATGCTCAACGGTACGTACGCCATCTTTATCTGAGGGCAGTCCAAGCAAATCGAATACAGTCCAGGGGAAGCACCGGATCGCAATAATTTCCAAACGTTTTTTGGTATAAAACAGAGCTGGCTGATTGAGTAGTCCAACCATAAACGGTGACGGCAAGGGCTGCAAGCCACTAGTAGTCGCAATGCTACAGCCGCTGCCGAAATGAAAAATGATTTCAGCGTAGCCATCCGGTACTACCTCAAAAATCGTTTGCTGCTCCCCAAATTCTTCCCTGTTGTACCAAAAGCATTTTATGATATTCCGTAGTTCGTAAGGTGGTTCAAATTCCAGATGCTGCATGATGAGTGCTTGTGTTGAAAGCCGTTTGACGCTTTGTCAGTAGCTTACCACCCCCAACCGAACGTCGGCCCGGCCCCTCCTAAAACAGGAGAGGGCTTTCTCAACGACCACCGCTGGGCGTTGACTCAATTCTAGAATAAGGGAACAAGTCAGTCTCTGTGTGTCCCCTCCTGTTTTAAGGTGTCTATTACCCACAAAGTGAGGTTTTTTGTTATGAGTGTACGTTCTTTGATATGATGTATCCATTTTGTGTCAGCCATGCGCATTGAACCTGTTATTGCTGCTCAAATGCAGGCATTTCGATTGGGCGATCAACGGCTCAATCAACGATGCCAGCATGTTCAGGAACAACTCCTACAAGCAGATGCTAGCCAGAGTTTTCCCCAACTCTTCAACCAACCCTACCAACTCAAAGCCTTCTATCGCCTGTTGCACAACCCCAAACTCTCGTCACAAGCCATCTCGCGGGCCTATAGCCGGGGACTCATCAAATGGGCAGGCCAGCAAAGCCAATCGAAAGATACCTATTGGTTTGTCTTTCAAGACACCACCTTCGGGAAATATCATCATCATTCGCTACAGCTAGGCTATCTCCAATTGCCTACCGATAATGGGATCTTACTGCATCATGCCCTGCTGACGGACGAGAACTTTGTGCCCCTGGGCTTGCCTGTGCAACACATTATCCAACGTGCAGCTCCAGAGTACGGCAAGGGGGAGGAACGCAAAAAGAGACCCGTTGAGCAAAAGGAAAGTGCCAAATGGCTTTTGGGCCTGGAGTGGGGTAAACGCTTTAGTCGCCAAACCAGGCGCCAACTCATCCAGGTGGCGGATCGGGAAGCGGATTGTACTGAATTGATCAATCGAGCTTACAAAGCCCGTCAACACCTGATCATCCGTAGCCGTGGTGGGCGTCGCATCGCCAATAGCGACTATACCTTGGCTGATTGGCAAGCCAAGTGCCCCCAAGTCCATGAGGTAGAGCGGCCGTTGTTAGATGGGCAGGGTAAGGCTCATCGGTGTCGCTGTCGCCTAGCGTACAGTAAAGTGCAGCTTCGGGGTATTGATAAGCCTTTGTGGGTGGTCTATCTCACTCAACAAGAACCCATTGCTGGCCAAGAGATGGCCCATTGGATTGTGCTGACAAGCCTACCCGTAGCTGATGTTTCGACGGCGAGTTGGATATTGGACGTCTATAGTCGGCGCTGGCCCACCTGTGAAGACTTCCACAAATGCCTCAAAACGGGTTGTGGTATTGAGCATCGTCACTTACACTCGACGCAGGCTTTATTTGGTGCTATTGGCCTCTTGAGTTTGGTGTCTATTGCCCTTTTGCGCTTACGTCATTTGGCCCTTCATGATCCGGATATGCCCGTTAGTGGGATCTTAGCTGAGGCTGAGTTGCGAGTCGCTCAGGATTTAAGTAGGCGTTATCTGACGGCTAGTGATGGCACTGCTTGCCAATCTCAAAGTATGCGCTGGTTTGTGTTATTACTGGCTCGGGTAGGTGGTCATCAAGGGATTCGTCAGGCGGGTTTACCGGGTTGGCAAACCATCTGGCGGGGCTACCGACAGTTTAGCCTGCTAGTGGAAGGATACATCATGTCAAAGAACGTGTACTCAGAACGAAAACCCCCAACTTAAGGGTAATAGACACCCTGTTTTAAGAGGGGGTTGGGGGTGGTCTAAGCGTATTATTGATCTATTATTGCCAATTAAACCAACTTCTTACCTACACTTTCTTTTATTGCTTCAAAAACTCGCCCAGATTCTGCTTTGTCACCAACTGAAACGGAATCAGTGTTTCTTTTTCGAAAGGCTGTTTTTTTGCCATTTTTATGGCTGTTTCAATGGCTTTGGCACCCTGCTGTTCCGCGTTCTGAAATACGGTAGCATCCAGCGTTCCTTTCTTCACCGCTTGCAAGGCATCTGGGATCGCATCGATACTCACAACCAACACTTTACCTTTCAGACCCGCATCGGTCAGGGCTTTTACGGCACCTAACCCCATTTCGTCGTTCTGAGCAAATACGGCGTTAATTTGTGGGCCAAACGACTGAATCCAGTTTTCCATCAACGACATCGCTTTGGCACGATCCCATTCGCCCGTTTGGTGAGCCAGCAATTTCAGATTCGGGTATTGTTTCAGAACTTCGCGGGCACCCTGCTCACGTTTGATTTGAGCTGCCTGTCCCATGTAGCCGTGCATCATCACTATGTTGCCCTTTCCGCCCAGTTTATCGGCAATAAATTTCATCGCGATACGTGCCGATTCTACGTCGTCGGAACCGACAAAAGCCGATGGTTTCGCACTGGTTTCGGAGTTTACGTTGATGATCGGAATATTGGCCGCCAACGCTTTTGTAACAGCGGGCGAGCTTGCTTCCACTTCGCAGGGATTCATAATAATAGCGTCGACACCCTGCGCAATAAAGCTTTCGACCTGCTCCACCTGTTTCAACGCCGACCGTTCCGCATCGACTGTAATCAGTTCAACGCCATCGGCTTCGGCTTTTTTAGCCATTTCGTCGTGTACGTTCACAATGAACTCGTTCTGCATACTGAGCATAGTAGCTCCCACAACGATTTTCTTGCTATCTCCTCCCCCACTTTTTTCGCTACTTCCTGATTGATTACAACTCAGCAGGAAAGCACTAAACAGAAGGGATAAACTAAGCGATGTTATTGATAGTCGTGTCATGATACGTTACTTTGTCGATTGATTCAAACTGTCGAGCACAACAGCCCCAATGATAATAATACCCATTACAACTTGCTGATAATAAGACGTTACGTTCAGTAAATCGAGTCCGTTACTGATAACCCCGATGAGCAATGCACCCAGCAACGTACCAGTCATGGTACCTGTGCCACCCGACGTACTGGTTCCCCCGATAATGGCGGCCGCAATGGCGTCGAGTTCAAAGCCTGCCCCGGCGTTTGGCTGACCGGTGGTGATACGTGATGTTAGCAGAATACCCGCCAATGCCGCCAGTCCTCCGCATAAGGTGTATACCACCATTTTCACCGTGCCTAACTGAATACCTGATGCACGAGCGGCCTGTTCGTTCCCCCCAACGGCATACATATAGCGGCCCAAAACGGTTTTTCGCAAGATGATAGAGCAGATAACGAACGCCACAATCAGAATGAGAATCAGCGTGGGGACACCCAGAATTTTACCACCACCGATAAAATTAAATGAGTCAGACAGGTTCGATACGGGACGACCTTTACTCAGAATCAGCGCCAGTCCACGCCCAACGGTCATGGTTCCTAACGTAACGATAAACGGCGGCACCTTGCTTCGGGTAATGATAAATCCGTTGAACGCGCCAAACACAAGACCAGCCAGCATACCCATACCGATAGGCATAACCACCGGATACGTATCAGGATGCGCGAACGACGCAGCTGCAATGCCCGTAACGGCTACAATAGACCCCACCGAAAGATCAATGCCGCCAGTGATGATCACGAACGTAACGCCAAAAGCAAGTAGCGCGTTAATCGACACCTGCGTCACGATAATCATCAGATTTTGAACGGTCAAGAACGTTGGCGTCAAAAAAGTGAGCGTCAGGCAGATGGCGAAGAAAGCAATTAAAAGACCGTATTTCTCGAGTCCTCGTAGTCGTGCTGTATATGTATTTTCCATGTGTGTTGTTAAGGCCTCGACAGGCTCTGGCTGTCGAAATCGCGCCAGCGACTAATCCAGTAAATGCAACGTATCCGACAGCCAGAGCCTGTCGGGGCCGGTTAGAATTAGAGTCAGGGTTGCATGGCGTACCGCATAATCGTTTCCTGCGTGGCTTCATCGGCGGATAATGTTGCCGTCAGTTTTCCTTTCGCCAGCACCAGAATCCGGTCGCTCATGCCGAGCAGTTCGGGGAGTTCCGACGAGATCAGGATAACCGCAATTCCTTTCTCTTTCAGTTGATTGATCAATTTATAAATTTCAGCTTTCGCGCCAATGTCGATACCACGTGTGGGTTCATCCAGAATGATGAGCGATGGTGAAGAAAGCAGCACTTTGCCAATCACTACTTTTTGCTGGTTTCCACCACTCAGGTAAACAACCGACTGCTCGGGACTGGCCGCTTTTATTTTCAGATCGGCAATGGTTTTTCGGGCTACTTCCGATTCGCTACGGGCTTGCACCAGCCCACCCTTCGCATGTTGACGAAGACTCGACAATGTAATATTCTGCCATACCGACAGTTTCGGAATAAATCCCAGCTTTTTGCGGTCTTCGCTCACGTAGCCAATTCCCCGCTGAATGGCTTCCTGCGGTGATTTTATAACGATACGTTCCCCATTCAGGTAAATTTCGCCAGCATCGGGTTTGTCGAGGCCATAAATAGTACGGGCAATTTCGGTTCGACCAGCCCCCATCAAACCAGCCAGTCCCAGCACTTCGCCCGCATAAGCTGAGAAACTGATGTCATTGAATTCGCCCTGCCGACTCAATTGGTTTACCGACAGAACTTCTTTACCCCGTTGCGTCGAAGAAGCAGGGAAAAGGCTGTCGATTTTCCGACCGACCATCATGGTTATCAACGTATCGATGTCGAGTTCGGCAGCAGGACGAGTACCGATATACGTACCATCGCGCAGCACCGTAATGGTGTCGGAAATGGTAAATATCTCATCCATCTTGTGCGAGATGTAAATAATCGCTACGCCTTTAGCCGTTAGGTCTCTGATAATCTTGAACAACGTAGTAACCTCACGATCAGAGAGTGCCGACGTCGGTTCGTCCATGATAATAACCTTGGCATCGTTCGAGATGGCTTTGGCAATTTCAACCATCTGCATCTGCGCTACGCTCAGGGTTTTCATAGGCGCATCGGGCGAAATAGAAACGCCCATCTGCGCCAGCAACGTAGCAGCCTGTTGACTCAACGAACGGTCGTTCAGCCAGCTAAATAACCTGCCGTTACGTTCCCGACCCAGAAAAATATTCTGTGCAACAGTTAACTCGGGCACCACCAGTATTTCCTGATGAATCATAGAAATACCTTTTTTCATTACGTCCCGCACGTGGCCCGTATGCAAATCATCGCCCTCAAAACGGATTTCACCTGAATCTGGCGTTTCGAGCCCGATCAGAATTTTCATGAGTGTCGATTTCCCGGCCCCGTTCTCCCCCATCAGCGCATGCACTTCCCCAGGTCGAACGGCCAGTTGAACCTTGTCGAGTGCCTTTACCCCCGAAAACGTTTTAGTTAGTTCGCTTACCTGAAGAATGTAATCCTGATTGGGTTGCATAACGTAATGACGGCGATAACAACCGTCGGTTCTCTAAGACCAGAATCCACCAAATATACCGTAATCAACTCGTCAGAAGCCTTTTTTTACTACGTAGCAGATTCATACGCAGCAAAAATGAACGTATCAATAGCCCGAAAATAGCCAACCACCGTATTATGAACAACGATACGCTTTCTGTTGAGACGTAATGAACACACTAGCTCCAAACACGCAACTGGCCATTGACGGTGGCGAAAAAACCATTAAAACTTCGTTTCCCTGGCCTATTTTCGACGAACAGGATGTAAATGCTGTAGCCGACGTAGTACGTAGCGGCCAATGGGGAAATCCGGATTGCGCGGGGTTGGTAGCCGAACTCGAGCGGGAGTTTGCCGACTATTGCGGCAGTAAATACGCACTGAGTTGCGCCAACGGTTCGGTATCGTTACGTATGGCCTTGATTGCCTGCGGTGTACGTCCCGGCGATGAGGTGATTGTGCCGCCTTACACGTTTATCGCTACGGCTTCGATTGTGCTGGAGGTGAACTGCGTGCCGGTGTTCGTCGATATTGAACCCGATACGTATAATCTCGACCCGAACGCCATTGAAGCGGCCATTACCGAACGTACTAAAGCGATTATTCCGGTTCATTTTGCGGGATTGCCCTGTAATATGGACGCCATTATGGACATTGCCCGGCGGCACAATCTGCGTGTTATTGAAGATAGCGCGCATGGACACGGAGCCGAATACAAAGGCCGAAAGCTTGGGTCGATTGGCGATGTGGGAAGTTTTAGTTTCCAGTCGTCGAAAAACCTGACTTCGGGCGAAGGTGGCATGGTGATTACTAACGACGATGCGCTTTACGAAACGATGAATTCGCTACGTAACGTTGGGCGGTTGCCGCACGGGCAATGGTACGATCACTTTAATCCGGGTTGCAATTACCGCATTACCCAGTTACAGGCCGTTCTGCTCAGTCAGCAACTCAAACGGCTAGATGCACAAACCATCGTTCGTAACGAAAACGGCCTTCACCTCGACAGCTTGCTCACTGAGATAAAAGGCATTACACCGTTAAGCCGGGGTAACGTAGCGATATGTCACAGCCACCACCTGTATATTTTCAGGTACGATAAAACCGAGTTTAATAATACGTCGAAAGCCGATTTCGTAGCGATGTTAGCTGCCGAAGGGTTGCCTTGTTCGGGCGGTTACCCGCATCCGCTTTATAAACAACCCGTTTTTCAGCAGAAGAACTGGATGTGCTACGCCATTCCTGATTCGGCCGATTATTCACAAACTCACTGCCCTGTTGCCGAACGCGCCTGTTCCGACGAAGCTGTTTGGATTTTTCAGCATGCCATGTTAGGCACCCGAAGCGATATGGAATCATTTGCCGAAGCCATTCGTAAAGTGCAACGCGCGCTCCAGTCTTAGATTTTTTAGATTATTCCTACCCTTCTCCTTATGAAATTAGCCGGTCGCCGAATCGGGTTCTGGTCGTTTTTATTGTTTCTAGCTGTTGCCATCCGCCCGTTAATGGCTCAGCCGATTTCGCTTCAAAAAGCGGTCATGCTAGTGTCGCCATCGATACCAAAACCGATGCATGAAACGGCTCCGCAAATGTTCAGCGAAGAAATTGCCAAGCGAACCGGCGTTACGTTAAAAACCGCAACGGGCTGGCCCAAGACGAATCCGGTCTGCATTGCTTTTGTACTTTCGACGGATAAAAATTTTCAGGGTGTAAACGTACCAGTCAGTGCTGCTCCCAATGGCCCTGAAACAAAATCCGAAGGCTTCCGAATCGTTAGCGACGTAACGCCGAAGGGCACAACACTCTGGATTATCGGAGCCGATGCACGCGGAATTCTGTTCGGCACGTCGTGGGTGCTACGTCATTTGAATATGACAACGAAACAACTCGAATTAGCTACGCCAGTAAATGTTGCTACGTCTCCGGCCTACCCCATTCGCGGGCACCAGTTGGGTTACAGAACCACCGCTAATTCTTACGATGCCTGGACGGTCGCCCAATTCGATCAGCATATTCGCGAACTGGCCATTTTTGGCACCAATGCTGTTGAAGGGATTCCGTTTCACGAAGAGGAAAAACCCAGTCCGCATTTCAAGATTTCACCGGCCGAAATGCGGGTAAGAATGAGCGAGATCTGCCAGAAATACGACCTTGATTACTGGGTCTGGACACCCGCTACGTTCGATCTGAAAAACGAAGCCAAACGCAAAGCGGAACTCGAACTACACGAATCGTTTTACAAAGCCTGCCCTCGTCTCGACCATATTTTCGTACCCGGTGGTGACCCCGGCGACAACCATCCACGGGAAGTGATGCCGTTTCTGAAAGATTTGCATACGCTCTTAATAAAATACCATCCGAAAGGAAAAATCTGGTTATCGCTGCAAGGATTTAGCGTGGAGCAAGTCGATTATTTTTACAATTACCTCACCCAGCAAAAGCCTGATTGGCTGGCTGGTGTGGTGCATGGCCCCAGTAGCCCGTCATTGGCCGAAACCCGTTTTCGGCTTCCGAAACAGTACCAGATCCGGCAATATCCCGACATTACACACAATGTTCGTTGCGAATTTCCGGCCGTCAATTTAGATCAGGCGTATGCACTGACATTGGGTCGGGAAGCGCCAAATCCAAGACCGTATTCGTATGCCAAAGTGCAGGACGCGATGGCGCCGTTTACCGACGGTTTTGTGTCGTATTCCGATGGTTGCCACGACGATGTGAACAAGGTAATCTGGAGCATGCGCGGTTATGAACCAGACAAGAGCGTTCATGAAATTCTGGAAGAATACGGTCGTTTTTTCTTCAACCCGGCGGTGGCTTCTTCAACGGCCGATGGCATTGAAGCGCTCGAACGGAACTGGATAGGGCCACTGGCCGAAAATGGCGGTGTGGAAGCTACGTTTTCATTCTGGAAAAAACTGGAAACCGACAATCCGGCACTACGTACCAACTGGCGCTGGCAGATTTTCCTGCTACGTGCCTATTACGATACGTATACCCGCCGACGATTGCTTTACGAACAATCGCTCGAACAAAAGGCCAACACTCTGTTATCTCAGGCAAAAACCATTGGCGCTGAAACGGCCATGAAACAGGCGCTTGATCTAGTGAATCAGGCAGATACGAAACCGGTTTCACCCGAAATTCACCAGAAAATAGAAACCCTATGTGCTGATTTATTCGCGTCGATTGGCTTGCAAACCAGCGTTCCCAAATACAAAGCGAAAGGCTATGAACGGGGCGCATTGCTCGATTTTGTGAATTACCCACTCAATAATCGCTGGTGGCTGGCTAGTGAATTCATCCGCATTAAATCGCTTAAAACAAACGAGGAGCAACTAGCTCGACTGATCGAAATCGGTACGTGGGAAAACCCCGGCAAAGGCAGTTTCTACGACGACGTATCGAGTATCAGCAAAGGCCCGCGTGTGAAAACAATTTCCGACGATGCTACCGACATTGCTTGGTGGGAAGACGGTTTCAGTCACGCCCGGTTGTCGTCGCAAACGTATCAACGTTGCCCTGCTCTCGATTACACCAATCTTGACCCCGGCGCACGCTACGTTATCCGGGTAGTCGGTTTTGGCGAAGCCCTGCTACGTGTCGACGGGCAACGGCTGGAACCTATCGTCTATAACCGAGCTGCTGATACGGTAAAAGAATGGATCGTTCCTCTATCCGCCACGCAGGACGGGCGTATCAGCGTTACGTTCGATCAGCCCGAAGAATCGCACCTCAACTGGCGTCAGAACTCAAAGATTTCTGATGTTTGGTTGTTGAAAGAGACAACAAAGGAGTGAGTGTAAGCTAAGAATTTAGGATACGTAGTGAACAAGCTGGCGGTATAAATTGGCTCACCAATGCGAGTGACCACCCGGCGCTTTACGTGGCGAACATTTTGGTTCAACCCACTGTTAGCCTCCCAGTTCATATCTAGTTTATGCCCGAAACATTATCGCTCGTTTGGCTACGTCGTGATTTGCGCCTGCACGACAATGCAGCTTTGTATCATGCACTTAAAAGTGGTCGTCCTGTTCTGCCCGTTTTTATTTTTGACCAGCTTATTCTTGATCAACTGGAAGACCGGTGCGACCGACGTATCGATTTTCTGGTAGATGAAGTGAACCGATTACGTAGTGAACTACGTGAGTTAGGGTCGGCTCTGATCGTTCGTTATGGAAAACCGGTTGACGTCTGGAAAGACTTGACGAAGCAGTACTCCATTGGCGATGTGTTTACCAATCACGATTACGAAGTGTATGCCAAAGAGCGCGACAAGGCCGTGGCGGAATTATTAGCCGAACGTAATATTGGTTTCCACACCAGCAAAGACCAGACGTTATTCGAACGCGACGAGGTACTGACTAAAAGCGGAAAGTCCTACACCGTGTTTACGCCTTACAGCCGAACCTGGCACGCGAAACTGGATACGTTCTATCTTAAATCCTATCCGACAGAGCGTTACTTCGAAAATTTCCTAAAAACAGATACGTTGCCGGTGCCTTCGCTGGAAGAAATGGGATTTAAAGCAGTGGATGAGTCTTTTCCGGCACGAAACGTATCCGACAAACTACTCGACAACTACAAAAAAACGCGCGATCTACCTGCTCTGAAACACAGCACCAGCGAACTGAGTATTCATCTACGATTCGGCACGATCAGTATTCGGGAACTGGCCCGTCAGGCGCAGAAATCCAGTGACAAAACGTTCCTGAACGAGCTATGCTGGCGGGATTTCTATTTTCAGGTGCTTGATCATTTCCCGCATGTTGAAAAGGAGTCGTTCCGGCGCGATTATGACCGAATCGAATGGCGGAATAATGAACAGGAATTTGATGCGTGGTGCCGTGGCGAAACGGGTTATCCGATTGTCGATGCTGGCATGCGACAGCTTAACAGCATTGGCTGGATGCACAACCGGGTTCGGATGATAACAGCCAGTTTTCTATGCAAACATCTGCTTATCGACTGGCGATGGGGTGAGGCTTATTTCGGAAAAAAGCTTCGCGATTACGACCTGTCGGCAAACAATGGTGGCTGGCAGTGGGCCGCCGGTTCTGGAACGGATGCGGCTCCGTATTTTCGCGTATTTAATCCGACATTACAAGCTAAAAAATTCGATCCGAAAGGAGACTATATTCGAAAATGGGTACCCGAAGTAGACAGCAAAAACTATCTCCAACCGATTGTTGAACATACCTTTGCCCGGCAACGAGCCATTGATGTCTATCGTAAAGCCTTGGCAAAAAAATAAGTCAGAACATCCGCTACTTTTTGTCGAGCAGGGAAAAGTAACTCACTTCCGGTTTGGTTCACGTAGATTAAACCGATTTCAACTCATCGTTCAAATCGGTTTAATCTATAGTCAAGAAATTCTTTTTTTGGTCGATATGTCTTGGGTATCCGAATAGGTTTGTATTCAAATTCACCAAAGAACCGTCGGTAAAACTCTTTGCCTGTTTCGGCTTTCAGGCGTTTCGAGATGAGCAATTTGTAATCGGTATCAATACAAATCAATCCATTTTCGTAGGCCCGGTCGTAGAGGTTCGATAGGCAAATTCCGTTTTCGGGGTTCAGTCTATTATGCTCGTCATTAGCCCACGGCACGATATGACCTGCTACGAGTAATTCCGGAACATCTATACCCGAAACAGCGCAACAATTTTCGTACGTTTTCAAAATCATTTGCCGAAACACGCTCTGGTTAACGCGAGTTTTAACCAGCCGTTCTTTCACTTCGCCTTTTAGGTTCGTAAGGTCGAATACAATTTCCGGGTGTAAATCTTCAACTGTTTTTTGCTGATAGTCAGCCAGAATCTGCTCGCTCTCAAAAACCAAATTTTCCTGATTATTGATAAATTCATTCCAGATCGGCTCAACCTGTTTCCGACCGTTCGCCAATCCCACAATTCCACGTCGTTGGTGATATGGGTCAACATGGGCGAAGTTATTCAGTCGCATGGCAACGGCGTTGTCAGTCCTCCCAATAATTTGTGCTAAATCTTTAACTTCTCTGGTACGTTTATCCAGTTTCCCAAAAGGAAGTTTCAGGTACAAATTCAAGACAACAATTAGTTCTTTACGAGTCCACAAATCGGTTCTTGCCATACACGAAAATAACGGTTTTGGATTTGGGCGGGTTTATTTATCACAGGCCCATCTCATAAAAAGCAAAACAGCCAGACCGTTCCTGATCTGGCTGTTTCTTTAGGTATATGATTGACGCCCCTATCGCTGAAGTAGGCGAATTACCTGCTGTTCAGCCGCCGTGCGGACTTCAAGTAATAGCACACCCATCATACGATCAACTGTCAGGCTAAGGCGCTCTTTGTCACTGGCTCGCTCAATACGTTCTCCGGCTAGCTGGTGGCCTTGCAAATTCACTAGTTTTACCGACACTGACTGGCCAGTAATTCCACTGATTTCGAGTTCTACCGCCGAACCCGTCAGCGGATTGCCCAGCACCTTCACCTGTAAACCAGTTCCCGTTTCAGCCACTCCCTGTCGGGCAGGTGTATTACAGGCAGCTAGCCAGTTGTAGTCGTAACTGAATTGAGAAACGCCCTGTTGTGCCCGTAACCGCAGAGTCGGATTATCGGCATACAACTCCAGCGTATAAGGGCCCGAATTCGTAGTAGGTAGCAGCTCATTAACAATTGAGAAACTCACCGGACTACCATCCAAACCACTGTATTGCGGGGTAAAGGTCACTGAACGGCGTCCTCCGCTGGCACTCGCGCAACTTAATGTTTGCACACTCGTGATGGCAAAACCACTCGTTTGTCCCGCCGGAAGCACCGTCAACACAAATGTGGTACTTATATTCAATCCACCGGGGTCAGTGGCGGTTACGGTCACTGTACTCACTCCCGGTTGCGTAGGTATACCTCCTATCTGCGTTGGCGGACTGAAACTCATGCCAGCAGGCAAGCCATTCACACTCAGCACTAAGCTGTGGGGTGATTCATTATCAGTAAACGTCGTTTGCGGAATGGCGTAGCCAAACCCCTGCCCTACATTCGCCGTCTGATCGGCCAACTGCATATTCACCCTGGGCGGAGTATTGGATTGCGAAGTTCTACAATTGGCCAACCAGTCGTAGGTAAATGACGATTCACCCAGACTACCGCCCTGAGTCGCTTTCAGCACAATGGTGGGATTATCGGTGTAAAGCT
>NZ_BAAHBF010000007.1:129839-581332 GCF_054776875.1 Spirosoma daeguense | reverse complement strand
CTCCACTGTCGCAGGGAGCCTACCAAACGAACACTGTATGGACTCTTCACCCAACGACCATGAGGGTTGATGGATGAGAACGCTACCTTACTGAACAAAATCAGATTCCAACCTTTACACCCTCATTTGGTTGGGCTGCCAACTTTCCTTCGGGACGTGCGTCCTGTCGACCGAAAGCTACCCTGCGCGAAGCGAGCAAAACGCACTTTCCGCTTTTGGACCAGCGCGAAGCCTGACGATCCGTTTTTTGTCCAGTTCTCCGACTGGGACGTTTCCCCTGTCAAACGCTACGGGCCTAACTCGCTTTGGGCTTCCTAACTGGGGCGGCTCCCCTGTCGCAGGTGACCCAAAAAGCGGCCCATCTAAGGCGGTTCTGGTGTCGACCGAAACCCGCCCAACGAGCCAAACAGCCTGCCCTGTCGAGACGTGCGCCCTGTCGACCGAGCGACGGCAAACGAGCCATTGCTTGGACTCTCCACCCAACGACCACAGGGGTTGATGGATAAGGAGACCACTTCAAACAACAACCAGAACGTCAACCTTTACACCCCTGTTTGGTTGGGCTGTCCGGCTTCCCAACCGGCGAGCGTCCTGTCGCCCGACAGGGTGACAACGCGAAGCGAGCAACAACGCACAATCCGCTTAAAGCCCAAGCGCGAAGCCTAAAACTTGGCTGTCGGGGCGGTTACCTTGTCGCACGCTACGTAGTAATCTCACGTTTTGACTCTCCTCACCAGGACGTTTCTCGTGTCGCAGGCGACCCAAAAACTACCCAACCGGGGCGCTCACCTTGTCAACCGAAATCGCCTAACGAGCCAAACAGCCCGACTTCGGGATGCGCTTACTGTCGCACGAGAGCCCACAAATGAGCACTACTTTATGGCCTCGCACCCAACGACCATGAGGGCTGATGGATGAGAAAGCTACTCAAGGCAACAAGCAGAACGCCAACCTTTACACCCTCATTTGGTTGGGCTGCAAAGTCTCCTGCGGGAAGTGCGTCTTGTCAGCGGAGACTACCCCACGCGGAGCGAACACAACGCACAATCCGATTTTTGCACACCGTCCTAACTGGGGCGTTTCTCGTGTCACACGCGACCTGCCAAACCTATCCAAGCCCAAATTACGGGGCGGTTGGCCTGTCAGCGGAGACCCCGAAATGGAAGCCCAAAGCCCGCCTGTCGAGCCGTGCGCCCTGTCGACCGAAAGCTGACCACTGCGTTATTGGCTGTTACGTCCACCCAACATATTATTGTATGTAAAAACGCTTAATATCAATATTCTAATAATGAATGATTTGATATTAAGCAGACTCCTTTAAGGCTATCTTTACATTCTTCCAGTTCAGGTATACAACGATACGAACTATTCTATAAAAATCAACGGAAATGTCTAAAAAAATTACGCGTATTAGTACCGAATTTATTATTCGGTACTGGGATATTGAGGGATTTTCAAGTTACTTTTTTGGAGAGGATAAAAAACTTTATCGGTTCGACTCCAGAGGGCAAATTAAACAAAACAAACGTATCGTAATCGGTACGACCCAAGGCTATATTTTGAAAAGAAAATTTTATAGCCTTGCCCAACTGCGCCCGTTACTTCGTCGACATAATCCTACAGATAATCCAGTGGACTTTTGAGCGTACTGATCTTGTCTGCCGTAACATGTGTATACCGCATAGTTGTTAGAATACTTTCGTGGCCTAGTAACTGCTGAATATAGCGTATATCTGTACCAACTTCGAGCAGATGTGTAGCGAAAGAATGGCGTAAACTATGTATACCGCCTTTTTTGCGAATATTAGCCGCCTGTGTAGCCTGACTATACACGAGCTGGATTGTCCGATTCTGTAAAGGTTCACCCGTTTCCATATTCTCAAATAAGTACGTCTCCGGCCTGTATTCCTGTATATATTGGTTAATCTTCGTTTCCAGCTTTCCAGACAACATAACAACCCGATCTTTTTTGCCTTTACCTCTACGTATCGTAATCAGCCGCCTTATCTGGTCAATATCTGCCAGCCGTAGGGTAGATACCTCGCTCAGACGTAACCCGGTAGCATAGACCATTTCAAATAGTGTGCGGTATTTAAGGCTGGTTGTTGCACTGAATAACGATTTTACTTCTGCCACACTATATACAGTCGGCAGTTTTTGGGATTGACGAGGGTATTCTATATCGTAATAATTTTTTTCACGCTCTAATACCTTTTCCTGATAAAACTTCCACGCATTTATATGAACGTTAATCGTTGCACTGCTTAGCCGCTTCTTTTGAATCAGAAACAATAGGTATTGCTGATACTGCTGTTTGGTAAGCTCATCAGGTGATTTGCCTGCTAGATAGTTAAGCAGCGAAACTATGGCCTGTTTGTAGTTTTTGATCGTTTTCCGACTGTAATTCAATACGTGCATCGTTTCGGTCATGGCCGCAACAATTGGATGTCCATCGAGGGCACGTAGTGGTGGCGAATTTCGAAATGAAAGCTGGCTGGTAGTCTGTACACGATTTTTTAAGGGTGGCCAGGGCGGATTTACCGCAAGATCAACCTCTGCTACGGTCGCCTTCGGTTTATATTGTCGAACAACTGCTTCGTCGAAGCGGCAGTATTCTTTACCGAATAGTTTACCAACCAGAACAATGTTGTCACGGATATTAGGCACAACCCAGCATCGACGTGAATAACTCCACCTTCGACCTCGAATTTCTCGGATAAGATCGTTACCAATTATATCGGGCGGAAAAGAGATAGTTAATAGATTTTTATCGCGCTCGTCGATTCGAATCGTAATCATAGGCACTCACATTTTATTTGGTATAGACCTGAATTTGATTTGTTCGGCTACTCACACCAATAGCCATATAGTTAGGCATGGTCTGAATCACGTATTTACCCGATACAACCAGCCCACGGAATCGCTTCACCCAAATTTCCACATCTTCAGGCTTGTAGTATTTTGTGTTGCCAAATATGCTGACAGGATACAACCGAAATGCTTCCCGAAGCCGCTCAAAAGCTGCGGGTGTAATGTTATATTTCAGACAGATTAACGACTTACTTAAACAACCCGATACGGACACAGCTTTGGGTAGCTGGGTAAACCGAGGCTTGTATCTGATAAGAGCCTCTTGCTCCAGCCGATCCAGCTCATTTGCTTCGCAGGAATGAAAACGAACTCGTTCAAAATTCAGGCCAGCCATTCTATGTTCCAGCAACCGTGCCCGAAGGTTTGTCGACTGCCCAATATAGATAATTTCATCCTGACTGTCCATCAAAAAATAGATACACGGAAGAGCTGTCACAAGCACTGTACCGTCCATAATCTGGCCTAAACTGAGGCATTTTTGGGGTATTTTTTCGCTGATTTTCATGTATTAAATATAATACAAATAATACTTATATACAACAAATAATACATGTATTTTTTATCTTTGTTTTATGGCAGGAAGACGCGAAAAAAAGAGCATTATTCAGGGGAAATGGCTCAAGGAAGCATTGGCCGCACAAGAAATGTCGGTCTATCGGTTAGCGAAGGAATTAGGGTATAGTCGGGAAAAATTCTATCGGCATATAGGTAATAGAACCTACCTCAGTAGCGAGTCGTTGGCCGAAATAGCTACCAAATTCCCCAACATGAATATGCGCTACGTACTGACAGGAGTGGGAACTCCTAAAATGGAGAAGTAAAACACGTAGCAAGGCGATTAACGTAGTATTGTCACGTCAATCGCTTTGCTACGTGTGCGCTTTTTATAATTCAAACGTAATGCCTTGAGCTAAAGGCATGGTAGATCCGTAGTTAATGGTATTCGTTTGTCGGCGCATATACGCTTTCCAGGCATCAGAACCTGATTCCCGGCCGCCACCAGTTTCTTTTTCGCCCCCAAACGCTCCGCCAATTTCGGCACCCGACGTACCAATATTCACGTTGGCAATACCGCAATCAGAGCCAACGGCAGACAGAAATTGTTCGGCCTCGCGTATATTTAATGTAAAAATAGACGACGACAACCCCTGAGGCACAGTATTTTGCTGCTCAATTCCGTTTTCTAACGTAGTGTACTTCAGTAAATATAGAATCGGAGCGAAGGTTTCGCGCTGAACTACAGCCCATTGGTTTTCGGCTTCGGCAATAGACGGGCGAACGTAGCAACCCGACTCAAAACCGGGCCCAGTGAGTACACCGGGTTCTACCACAAACTGGCCACCTTGCTCGCGAATTTCCTGCACGGTTTGCAGATAACTTTTCACTGCATCCAGATCAATTACCGGCCCTACATGAAACGATTCGTCCAATGGATTGCCAATACGTAACTGCGCATACGCTTTTTTTAATCGATGCTTAACGTCATCGTATATACGTTCCTGAACGATTATTCGGCGCGTGGTCGTACAGCGTTGGCCAGCCGTCCCGACAGCACCGAAGACAATGGCCGGAATGGCCAGATCCAGATCGGCATGTTCCGAAACAATGATGGCATTGTTGCCGCCAAGTTCCAGCAACGTTTTCCCTAAACGACCAGCAACGTTCTCGGCTACCGCTTTTCCCATACGCGTGCTGCCTGTAGCCGACACCAATGCAATACGTGGATCACGTGCGAGCCATTCTCCCGCATCGCGGCTCCCCGTAACCAGACACGATACGCCTTCTGGTACGTCGTTATTACGTAATACGTCGCCAATGATTTGCTGACAGGCCAACGCCGTTAGCGGTGTTTTTTCGGACGGTTTCC
Source organism: Spirosoma daeguense (assembly GCF_054776875.1). Lineage (NCBI taxonomy): Bacteria > Pseudomonadati > Bacteroidota > Cytophagia > Cytophagales > Cytophagaceae > Spirosoma > Spirosoma daeguense. The sequence continues at coordinate 576,594 of NZ_BAAHBF010000007.1, read as the reverse complement.
AGATACAGACATCTCCGCAAACCCAGGCAATCATGGCATTCCAGGCCCAAACCGCTACTGGAAAGTTGAAGGCCGTAATGATACCAACAACCCCTAATGGATGCCATTGCTCCAGCATCCGGTGCGATGGACGTTCGGAATGCATCGATAACCCATAAAGCTGGCGCGACTGCCCAACCGCAAAATCGCAGATATCGATAATTTCCTGCACTTCACCCAGCCCTTCCTGAAGCGATTTACCCATTTCATAACTGACCAACGTACCAAGTTCACGTTTATAACGCCGAAACTGTTCGCCCATCTGCCGCACAATTTCTCCCCGACGTGGAGCGGGCACCAGCCGCCATTCAGTAAAAGCCGTTTGTGCGGTTTCAACAACGCGGTCGTAATCGGCGCGGCTCGACCTATGAACACGGGCAATAAGTTGCCCGTCGGCGGGTGAATATGAATCAATTACATTCAGATGATCGGTTGATTCGGTATGCCAGAAATGTTGCCCTGTGCTGGTTCCTGGCTTTACGGGTTGGGTGGGCAATGGAAGAATAGACTGCATAAAAGTCGAATTTGAGTTTGTTGAGACTGCGGCAAAGCTACCGTCTTACCGCAAGCTAATGTAAACCGATTTAAAAACTTTTTCGATAAAAACAGGTTAAAACGAAGATATCAAAATACACAACGTCATGAAAATCAAGCAAACTATTAGCCTTTTAACTATCGGCATTGCGCTGGCAACAACCAGTAGCTGGGCCCAGTCGACACCAACTGGAGTCGCTACGTCGACTACTTACCCACAAGGAGCTATTGCAACCGATTCTATACCTGAAAAAGCATCGCGGAACCAGAAGAAAGTCATGCGCGAAAACCGTAGAACAATGAAGCAAAACGTCCGATCAAATCGCTCGTCTTCCAACACGTCGATACAGGACGCTGAGTATCGGGAAAGCTCAGCAAGCGACGGAACTTCGATCAATAACAGTAATACAACAAATTATAATAGCAACAACGTAACAAATGCACCTACCGGGGCCGGTAGCAATCCAAATACGCAACGGGTTATGAGTACTACGTCTAGCTCAACAACAAGCAACAGTTCGTCAACGCCACCCAAACCCTAACAAGACAATTAAAAGCGTTTGGGGATTTTAATGTTGTCAATTTTAAATTTTACGGTACTTATAATTCCCCAAATGCTTTCATTTTAAAAAAAACAAACTATTTGCCTAACGCTTTATCCGTATACGTTTTAAATTTATATATATATTTGGCTCACTTAATACCCTCTTTGTGAAACGTCAGTCTTCTCTAGTCTCCGAAAACGTCCTGATCGAAAAGCTTGCGCGACGCGATAAACAGGCCTTTCAATGGCTTTACGATCAATATTCACCAGCGCTTTACGGTGTTGTGTTACGTATTGTTCGTGAAGAAGAACAGGCTCAGGACCTCTTACAGGATATCTTCGTTAAAATCTGGAAAAGTCTCGACGCCTACGATGCCAGTAAAGGCCGTTTATTTACCTGGCTGCTCAATATTGCACGCAATACGGCCATTGATTCGCTACGTGCCCGTAAAACTCAACCTAACAATGCAATCCGAACTGACGAAGAAAGCGTACATATAGTTGATCGCCAGCATAACACGGAACAACCTAACCCAGAACACATTGGAATCAGGGAGGTTGTCGATCAACTCAGACCCGACCGTCGGCAACTTATCGATCTGGTTTACTTTGGTGGATATACCCACGAAGAAGCCGCAGAAGAATTGAAGTTACCACTTGGAACAGTGAAAACCAGGGTTCGAGCCGCATTGCAGGAGCTAAAGCAACTATTTAAGTCATGAACGTAGCGGAATATATAGAATCAGGTATTTTAGAATCTTACGTAATGGGCGCTGTGAGCGACCAAGAACGGCGTGAGGTACAGTGCCTTTCTTCTATTTATCCTGAAATAAAAATTGAACTCGATCAGCTATCGGCCGCATTCGAGCAATATGTTCTGGTTCACAGTGTGGAACCGCCAGCATCCATAAAAACAACGTTACTGAAAGAACTGGATTTTAGCGAACAGGAGGTCGACGAGCCCGTTGTCAGGCCGATGCCCGTTGAACGCCCGCCGTTTATTAATACGTATCGCACTACCTGGATTGTAGCCGCATCGGTGGGTTTGTTCCTGTTATTATTCTCGTTGTTCTTGTTATCGGAATTACGCACAAACCAGAAAACACTGGCGTCGATTCGTGAGTCAAACACAAAAATGCAAGGCGAGCTAACCACGCTACGTGATCAGCAGGCCGAAAATAATCAGATGCTGGCTCTATTACGTCAGCCCGGCACTCGAACGCTTGAGTTACGCGGCAACGAAAAAGCTCCGCAGGGAAACATGCTGGTTTTCTGGAACACACTCACGCACAAAGTGGCAGTTCAGGTTCAATCACTCCCCACCCTGCCATCCGACAAGCAGTACCAGCTTTGGTCTTTGGTAGGTGGTAAACCTATTGACGCAGGAGTTTTCGACCCAACAAATGACGCACACATCCAAAGCCTGAATCGACTGATCACTCAGGCTGATGCATTTGCGGTAACAGTCGAAAAACGGGGTGGTAGCCCCTCGCCTACCCTTTCGACTTTGCTGGCCATGACGCCTGTCAAGAGCTGAACGTCCTTCCTATATTTCTTGTTATAAATTTGTTGGCAGCCCGTTTATACACTGTACATAGTACGGTGAAAAATTGATATATATTTTCGTTTGCCGAATCTATATCAAAGGCTAAAACGTATATCTTTATAAATAGTATCGATATGAAATTCACATCGTTAATCGTCATTTTTGCCTGCGTATTATCGGGGTTTTCATTTCTGAATGCATGGCCAAGCCGTCTATCTTCTGAAGTCAGAACCAACCGTTTGGCCGACGAAAAACCTCCTCGCCGTGTGGTTAAATCCAATGCGGAATGGAAGAAAGAATTAACCCCTAACCAATATGCGGTGCTACGTGAGCATGGCACTGAACGAGCGTTTACAAGCCCGTTGAATGACAATCATGAGCATGGAGTTTTCTATTGTGCAGCTTGCCATAATCCATTGTTCTCCTCTACTACAAAGTTCAATTCGGGAACAGGCTGGCCTAGTTTTTACGCACCCATCGCCAAAAACGCCCTGAAAGAAGAATCAGATAAATCGTATGGTATGGTACGTACTGAAGTGCTCTGTAGCGTCTGCGACGGACATTTAGGACACGTATTTAATGATGGGCCAAAACCAACGGGGTTGCGTTACTGTATGAACGGCGTAGCGTTGACGTTCGAAAAGAAATAGACGAAGCAGAAAAAGCGACGGGAAGGCGAAAAGGAATTATTATTACATCCTTTTCGGCCTTCCCGTCGTCTTTTTTATCATCCTCTCCCCTGCCCATTTATATCACATCGGCCGAAAATACGTTATATTTGGTGCCCGGTCTGGCTCAGATTGAACACGTCTGTAGCAGGCCGGTCAATCAGGTGGTTTATACCCTGCGTATTGAGTCTCCGGGCCGTTTAATAGCTTTCGAAGGACCATTTTTACAACGTAGGGGTTTTCTTCTAAAAAACGCATGAGTCAATATAGGGAGCGATTCCGCGCTGTACGGCACGCTTTTGGTGCATTCCGGCAACGTATTAAAGAACGCGGATTACGCTTAGGCGATGTGAAACGTGGCGTAGGTCGCCAGATAACTCGAATTGCTGGCGAAGAGCGCGTTAATTCATGGGCCAAGGCTTATTACGATTATCGTAATCGATTTCGCACGTTTGTTCACCAATACATCGACCCTGATTCCTGGTATTATCCATACCTGAAATTTATTACAAAAGGAACGCTCTGGACTGCGTTGCTACTCGGCATTTATGTATTTGTTCTCAACTACAACTTCCTGTATTTGACAGGCTCAATGCCTAGTGTTGAGGAACTTAAAAATCCGAAGCTGAATCAATCATCGGAAATTTATTCGCAGGATGGCGTGATGATCGGTAAGTTTTATGCCGAAAACCGAACCCCGATCAAGTTCGAAAACATTCCCAAACCCCTGATTAACGCGCTGATTGCCACCGAGGATGCCCGTTTTTACGAACACGGAGGTATAGACCCCCGTGCCATTGGCCGCGCTGTGATTAGTTTCGGGCGCGAGGGCGGTGGTTCGACCATTACGCAACAGTTGGCCAAAAACCTCTTTAAGACCCGTAGAAAATCGGAAACGGGTATTCTGACTCGTATTCCATTTATCCGAAAAGTCATCTATAAGTCGAAAGAGTGGCTAATGGCGCTTAAGCTGGAACGCAATTTTTCGAAAGATGAAATCATTACGTATTACTTCAATACAGTTGATTTTGGGAGCAACGCATTCGGGCTAAAAACAGCCGCCCGAACCTTTTTCAATAAAGTACCCGACAGTCTGAACGTACAGGAAGGTGCCGTATTAGTAGGACTTCAGAAAGCAACAACGAGTTATAATCCGCTCCGAAATCCGAATCGTTCGAAAACGCGCCGGAACGTAGTGCTGGCTCAAATGGGAAAGTATAAGTTCCTGACCAAAGCTCAGACCGATTCGATCAGTGCACTACCGCTCGAAACCGATTACACGCCCGAAAACCCTTACTCAGGTCCAGCCAGTTACCTTAAAAATGCGGTTCAGGACTACGTAAAAAAATGGGGCGAGGAAAACGGTTATGACCTCTATACAGATGGACTACGTATCATCACGACGGTCGATTCTCGTATGCAGACGTATGCTGAGGAAGCAACGAGTGAGAAGATGAAGCAGTTGCAACGTACGTTCGATAATCATTGGCGTGGCCGAAATCCCTGGACCGACGAAGATGGCAACGAGCTTCCCGGCTTTATTGATTCTGTAGCCCGCCGTACCGAACGTTACAAGACGCTGAGTCGCCGATTTTTGCCGCTTTACCCCGATTCGATCATGTATTACATGAAGAATAAAAAATACAAAATGCGGGTATTTAGCTGGAGCAACAAAAAAGGGTACGACTCAACTCAAATGACTCCTTACGATTCCATTGCCTATTATAAGCATTTTTTGCAGGCGGGTATGGTGGCTATGGACCCACGTACAGGCTACATCCGGGCGTGGGTAGGCGGTCTTGATTATGATTATTTCAAATACGATCACGTAAAACAGGGAAGACGTCAGCCGGGATCTACGTTCAAACCATTTGTTTATACAACGGCGATTGATGATACGCTTATCAATCTGAGCCCCTGCGACCGTATTCAGGACAAGCCATTCCGTAAAGAATACCGTGAAAACGGAGAGGATAAGATCTGGGAACCTCGAAACTCAATAGGCTACTATACGTATCAGAACATGACGCTACGTCGGGCCATGGCTCGCTCAGTAAACTCCATTACGGCCCAGCTAACTGATCAGGTAACGCCAGAACGTGTAGCGCAATATGCCCATCGAATGGGTATTAAAAGCCAGTTACAGGCCGTTCCATCCATTGGTTTGGGCTCGTCTGATGTATCATTGTATGAGCTGGTGGGCGCTTATTGTACATTTATAAACGATGGCGAATCTACCGAACCACTAATTGTGCAACGTATCGAAGACCGCGACGGTAACGTTATCGAGTCCTTCACCAGTACGCACAAACGAGCCATTAGCCCTGAATCGGCTTTCCTGATGCGCTTTATGCTTCAGGGCGGTCTTCAGGAATCGGGTGGAACTTCGCAAAATCTGTGGTCTTATAACCTGTTCAAAAATCGGAATGAGATGGGTGGTAAAACGGGCACTACGTCAAACAACTCCGATGGCTGGTTTGTGGGCGTATCGAATCAACTGGTAGTAGGCGCATGGGTAGGTGGCGACGACCGTAGCATCCACTTCCGCTCAACCGATTTGGGCGAAGGAGCCAAAACGGCCTTGCCACTGGTGGGGCGTTTTCTGGAAAAAGTTTACGCCGACCCCAAATTTAAAAGTCTCCAGCAACCATTTCCGAAGGCCGTAGGCATTACGAAGAACTATCTGGATTGCGGTTATGACGAAGAAGAAAGCACCGAAGAATCGGATTCGACTGACACATCGGGTGAAATGACCGATTCTACGTTATTCGAGCCAATGACTATTCCCGACGCCGTTCCGTTACAAAAAGAAACAAAAGATACCACAACAAAAGCGCAACCGTAAAGCCCTTTCTTTTCATAAAAAAGGCCATCTCATAGTTGAGATGGCCTTTTTTATGAAAATTCAACCGACGTAATATCAAAGCCAATTCACTAAAAATCAATACCTTATAAAACTTCTTCTACAAGAAAACTTCGGTATTCTTAATACGTAGCAAAAGTTTTTTAGAAAAATTTTCACGCCCGTGCAACCAACGTAGCAACGTCTTACATCTTCTGGTCAAATAACGAAAGGAATACAACCACAACACAGATAAAAATTCCTAAACCTTTATTTGACTACAACCATGAAAACGTTCAATAGCCTACTGACTTCAGCCCTGATCGCTGCCTCAACCGTTACGTTCGCTCAAACTACGGTCACCATCACCACTACCAGCGACTCGACAGCCGGAAGTACTTCACACGTGATTAAACACGAAAAAAGATACAATCGTGTTACGTCAGATTTCGGTGTATACCTTGGTCTTAACAATTTTGGTGGCTCATTGCCAGCAGGTTATGATTTCAGTCCGATTGGTTCGCGTTATATAGCGCTGGCCTGGCAAAACCGGATTCCGCTGGCGGTTAATGGCTCCACTAAATTGCGACTGATAACCGGCCCCGAAGTTGCCTGGAACAATTTTATGTTCGAAGGTAACAATACGTTGACTAAGCAGAATGACCAACTTGTAGTTGAGGCCTCAACTGCCGAATTAAGTCGTTCGAAACTAGTAACCGCTCAGCTCAATCTACCTGTGATGCTGAATGTTACGTTTCGTTCGCGATTCTCCATCAGTGCAGGTGCTTACTACGGAATGCGGCTGGATAGCTACACAAAAGTGAAACCTGAAGGTGGTAAGGCGGTTCGTACACATGATCGTTACAACCTGAATGCTACACGCTGGGGTTTCATTACCGAGGTAGGATTCCGTGGCCACTCTAAACTCTTCTTCCGCTACGAGCCTGATAGCCCATTCCGAGCAGGTATGGGTCCCGATGCCAGCGTGTGGGCAGTCGGTATCAAGCTCTGATAGAATCGGGATTTTAACTGGATTGGAAGATAAATGGTATTAAATCCTTCCAATCCAGTTAAAATTCTGGTTCTGAAAATTATTATTCGTTTCGTGCAACGTTTCGGTCTGGCGTACATCTTTTGGTAGAAGTCTTCTCATAATACCAAATCCCATTACAAAATCCACTCATCCTAGCGTTCAGACCGCTTGTGTAAGAACAGGTACTTTGCAATACACACTACCTACCTTTGCAATGTACTTCAGAAACAACAAAAAGCAACCTTCTGAACAGTCAGGCAACCATGAAAACGATTTTACATCTCTCAATCATACTTATACTGTCGTTGACAACTGCTTTTGGGCAGGTTTTAACACGCGGTACTGTTAATGGCCATGTTGGCACAACCGACGGAAAACCTCTTGAATTTGCTACGTTGATGTTATTGAAAGCCAAAGACTCAACTCTGGTTAAAGGCGCCATTAGCGATGTAGACGGAAAATACAGTTTTGAAAATGTTGGCGCAGGCAATTACCTCGTTGCGGCACAACAGGTTAGCTATAAGAAAGCATACAGTACCTCGTTTGTGATCGATGAAGCTCATCCTTCAATTGAAGTGGCAGGATTGAATCTGACGGAAGAATCAAAAACGCTGACCGAAGTGAAAGTTGTGGCGCAGAAACCATTCATCGAACAGCAGGTCGACCGCACGGTGGTTAATGTTGAAAACAGTATTGTTTCGAGCGGCAACACAGCTTTGGAAGTGCTGGAAAAAGCACCCGGTGTAACCATCGACCGCCAAAACGACCAGATTATCCTGAAAGGTAAAGGTGGGGTGATTGTGTATATAGATGGTAAACAGACCTATCTATCTCAACAGGAAGTGTCGAACCTGCTGAAAAATACGCCCAGCGACAACATTGCATCGATTGAAATTATCACCAATCCGGGCTCGAAATACGATGCCGCCGGTAATTCGGGGATTATCAATATTAAGATGAAGAAGAACAAAAACTTTGGCACGAACGGTAACGTAATTATTGGCGCTGGTTATGGCTGGGTGAACAACTTAAGCGGCTCGCGCGACGACCTGCCAAAGTTCAATTCATCGCTGAACCTGAATCACCGCGAAGGCAAACTGAATCTGTTTGGTAATTACAGCTATACCAATCGCCAGAGTGCGCAGAATAACGAGCTAAACCGGGTTATTAAATATGATGGACGTACTAGCTATTTCGATCAGGCGTCGTTCCGGCCTAACGAGTTTGTCGGTCACTCATATAAAGCTGGTGCTGATTACTTTATCAATCAAAAAAGTACAATTGGTGTACTGGTAAATGGGTTTTCGAACGACTGGCGTTCTGTTGGTCTGAACAACACCATTATCAGCAATGAAAACCATCAGATGACCAGCAAGGCAGCTACGCAGACCAGTGCCCAAAACCTTTTCTCCAACATTACCACCAACCTCAACTATAAATATGAGTTTGGTAAAGGGCGGGAATGGACAGTAGATGCCGACTATGTTCGTTACAATGGCAAAGGCAGTAACGGCCTCAGCACTACCTATGTTAATGCCGAGAACGTATCAACGCGCCCAAATCAGGATGTACAGAACAACATGCCGTCGATTATTAACATCATGGCTTTCAAAACTGACTACGTTCACCCACTGAAAAACGGAGCCAAATTCGAAGCTGGTCTGAAAAGCAGCTTTGTTAACGCCGATAACAATACCATCTATGATACGTTGCAACAGGAAACCCGTCAGTGGCTTCCTGATGCGAGCCGCTCGAACCAGTTCAAATATGACGAAAACATCAATGCCGCTTATATCAACTACGCTGGTAAGCTAGGTAAAAAGACAAAGATTCAGATGGGACTGCGGGCCGAACACACCCACTCGGTTGGTACGTCGGTAACACTCAATCAAACCGTTGACCGGAATTACCTGAACATCTTCCCCACCCTATTTTTGTCGCGCCAACTCGATACGAATAACGTACTGAATCTGTCGTATAGCCGCCGAATAGACCGACCGGATTATCAGAACCTGAATCCGTTTGTGTTTTACCTCGACCCCTATACGTATCAGCAGGGTAACCCGTTCTTACGTCCTCAGTACACCAACTCACTTGAACTGACACACGTATTCAAGAACGCCTTTACAACCTCGATCAATTATAGTCGTACCACCGACTTTATCAACCGAGAAACGCCCCGCCAGATTCCGGAGAAAAATATTACGTATGTGATTGCTGAAAACCAAGGATATATGGACAATATCGGCCTAAACCTGAGCTTCCCGGTTACAGTAACAAAATGGTGGCGGATGCAGAATAACATCAATGGCTACTACCAGCACTACCAAACGTACTATTCAGGAACGCCTTATGAAGTGAAATTGGTAGCCTACAATTTGTATACATCTCAAAACTTTACGCTGAGCAAAACTGTATCGGCAGAGGTTTCTGGCTGGTATAATTCGGCGTCGCAATATGGATTCTATCGGGCTCAGCCAATGGGAGCTTTCAACGTAGGTGTTCAGCAAAAACTGATGGATGGCAAAGCCAATCTGAAACTGAACATCAGCGATCCTTTCTGGCTCAATAAATTTAGCGGTCGGGCAGTGGTTCAGGATATTGACTTTCGTGTAATGTCGAGATGGGAAAGCCGCCGTATCATGCTAACATTCACGTATCGGTTTGGGAATCAGAACGTAAAAGCAGCCCGCCAACGTAACTCTGCTACGTCGGCCGAACAAAGCCGGGCGGGTGGACAGAACTAGATAGATGTATAATCTGGGCTATGTGATACAGAAGGTCGTTTACTGATATCGCCTATTTCTCAGCACATTACACAGATAACAACGGACTTAGTTTAGGTTAAGAAAACGTGAAAGCCATTTCCAACTTGAGAAATGGCTTTTTTGTTACCTAGCAATCAGACACTTATGTATTGAATTAAAATTAACCTCTGTTATAAACAGCCAATTTTCAAACTAGGCTGGAAGGTAAAAAGGTGAAGTCCAGACAAACTATGTTTGTTTTTGATCACAGTGCAACAACATTCACTAAATCGGTGGCCAAACGGAATGGGTAAAAGTGAGGTGATTGTTTTATAGTCCTCTACTATTAATCGCTAACTTGATTCTGTAAAAAACACCAGCTCTAAGCAGAACTGGCGTTTTTGCTTATATATTAAGTATTCCCATAAAGTAATATATATACGAGAAGAAACCTCAAAAGTCACCACTTAGCATTTTTTTTCAAACTAGCGTCATTTTGGACATACCAAATGTTAATCTAACGTCCGGTTCAGTAGGTGGTCGGGCGCTGTTTTTTACAGATCAACCTTTAACTTCTAGTACCACTTATTTTGAAAGCTCTGCTTGATACGCATCAAGTTTGTAATGCTGTTGAATAGGATGTAGACCAAATATTAGACAGTACGTCATCAAAATACATATATATACAAACGCATACCTACAATGAGTCACCCAAACTGTTAAATCCTCCAGCTTTGCCCATAATGCGCCCTGAAGCTGTGCGTATCCGTACCTGTTTAGATCAATAAAACGATGAAATCCTTTTCTGAATTGAGAAATGGCTTTTTATAGGTTGACTATTAGACATTTACAATTTCCTGCTTATGTATGTACCATCTTGCTACGTATGGTTTGAGCATCAACGTAGCAGGACGATACATCAGGATTTTTTAAGGGAAATTTCGGAATAATGACCATGCTGTTACATCAGATTCAAGTCTCTTTTCATCGTAATCGAATAGCAACCCGCATAATCGTTACGTTTATTTCGCTTGGTTTGATTTCGTCAACGAATCGAAGGCCCTATGATGGGGCCGCGTGGCAGCTCGAAAATGCGTTTCCCAAACTGACTTTTAATCGTCCGGTCGAATTGACGTTTGCCTACGATGGCAGTAATCGGCTGTTCGTACTGGAGCAGGAAGGCCTTATTCGAGTATTCGATAATAAACCAAACGCCCAAACCACCAGTATTTACCTCGATCTGAAAAAGAAAGTTTCCTCTGAAGGCGAGATGGGTTTATTGGGACTGGCCTTTCACCCCGATTTTAAGCGCAATGGCTATTTTTATGTTTATTACACCAAACGAAACCCACTCGAAACGGTGGTGACTCGGTATCAGTCCAGTTTACCCGCTTTAAAGGAGGTCAACCCATCAACCGAAACAGTTCTGCTACGTTTCCCTCAACCCTACGACAACCATAACGGCGGAAAAATAGCCTTTGGGCCAGATGGTTATCTCTGCATTTCAACGGGTGACGGCGGAGCTTGGGGCGACCCACATCAAAACGGTCAGAATCGGGCTTCCTGGTTAGGAAAAATACTACGTATCGACGTCAACAAATCGGAGAAAGGTGCTTACGGCATACCAAGCGATAATCCGTTTGCGAACAGCCATGACGGATTACGGGAAGAAATTTTTGCGTATGGTCTCCGAAATCCGTGGCGCTTTAGTTTCGATCAGAAAACGGGACACATCTGGGCGGGCGATGTCGGGCAAAACACATTCGAAGAGATCGACATCATCCGAAAAGGCGGCAACTATGGCTGGCGATTAAAAGAAGCGACCAATTGTTATACCCCTAAAAAAGACTGCGATAAGCCCGATTTGATCGATCCAATTCATCAATATCCACGTACCGACGGCGTCTCAATTACAGGTGGCGTTGTTTATCATGGTTCGCGTGTTCCTGCTTTGCAGGGAAAATACCTTTACGCTGATTTTGGGAGCGGCAAGGTGTGGGCACTGACTTTCGAGGGTGACAAAAAAGTAGATAACCAATTGCTGCTGAGCGGTGCCGGTGCTATTTCAGCTTTTGGCGAAGATGCTGCCGGAGAGGTTTATCTCCTAGACCACGCAGGAACCATAAAACGTCTGCTAAATTAGTATCTCAATTTTCTTCTCCGATTCAATAAAAAAACCCGGCTGTAATAACCGGGTTTCAACTATTATAGGTTAGGCAGTTTGTAACAATATTATAGGTTAGGTAGCTCGTGATGCCTTATAAGACGGAGCAGTTTCAAAATGGTAACATACCTTGTACTATTATTTTTTACACGTAACCTACTAATAAAAAACTATCTTCTTAGTAAGAAATGGCCATTTTCTCTATAAATCCGCGTTTTGGGCGAGAAAAAAAATAATAAAAAGCGTAAAAAGCCCGGCGGAAGTCGGGCTTTCGTTCATATGCTGTCTGTCACGCTTATTTATTGCAGGGCAATACAACGGCTCACATCTTGTACCGTCTTTGTCGACAGATTTAACTGTTTACGAATGCTGCCTTCGCTGGATTTTACTTCCAGTTCATACTCGCCATCGGCCAACTGGTCAACGTTCAGTTTCATCGCATATTTGATGTCTTTCTTACTGATACGTTGCTCATACAGCACATCGCTGTTTTTGTTACGTAGCAGAACAACCACTGGTACGTCGGCTGATTTTTTCTCGACAGATACCCGGATTTCGTGATTGATTGTTACATAAGCACTCGCATCAAATGGAAGTGTCTGAGGAGTTGTTGGATTGAAAATGGTAGAAGCACTTAACAGGAAAGAGGCAGCAATTTTGCTCATTAATGGTAACATGGTAGTATCGTGTTTACTGGTTGAAAGAGTTGTTTACTGATATATTTATTGTATTCCAAAGCCTGTGCCAACTTACAAACAACTCTAAAAATCAACCACTTACACTACGTGCCAATTCTCAGTGATGTCCGTAACTGGACAAGTCTCGTTCACTTGCGGACAAAATTAGGGTGTGCCTGATGTGCTTCGAAAACAAAAATTGGCGAGACGTGGAAATGAGTTAATAAACCGGGTAAAAGACGGGGTAAATGGTAGTGTCGATATGCTTTTCTAACCTATTACGTATCTCTTCCGCCAGAGTTATCGACCGGAAATGGACTTATAATCCAACATAACAATGAAGAACGCTTTATCAGCAACCACTACGTTCTGGTTTCCCGGCCGCTGGGTGGGTGGAATTTCACTGATTATTGCTCCGATACTGCTTTTACTGGCTGAGCTACTACGTATTCCGTTCGATTTTTTCTTTCCTCAGCAACTCAAAGCGTTTCAGGAACATCCAACACAACTAACTACAGCTTATAGCCTCTTTTTGGCTGGTAACATTCTGCTCTGGCCAGCTATTGCTACGTTAGCGCATAAAATCGGACAAACCCGACCGGGCTGGGCACTCTGGGGTGCTACGTTCGTGATAATGGGTTTATTTGCGCGCACTTTTCACTATGGTATCAATCATTTAGCCTTTCAGCTAGTTAACATACAAGGGCTTCAGCAGGCTACAAAAGCGGTTGCTGATTCGTACGGAGCTTTTCACATTGTTGCTACGTTGTCGGCAGCTATTATGGTTGGGTGGGTAATTCTGGCCATTGGAGCGTATCTTTCCGGTACGTTTGGGCTTGTTCGTTCGCTGGCTTTAGCCCTAATGTCGGCGTTGATGCTCGGTGTACTGAAAGGTAGTTCGCCCGTATCAACACTGGCTACAGCCGGCCTGTGCGTAGCGCTTATACCTTTGGGCGTAAACGTATTGAATGATGGACCGAAACCAACTGCACAACGTATTGCCGGTTGGGTATTGCTCATCATTATGTTAGTTGGGCTAATGTATTTTCTGGGTCAGGCGGGTTAGGTAGGTGGTGTTACGTTGTTATTTTGAAAAAAATAATCAGGGCGTATTGACCGGAATGAGCCTTTTTGAAAAAAAAGTAAAAAACGAGTAAGGGTAAAAATGTCCAATTAAGTCTTTGATTCGTTTAGCATTTTCGAGTCAATGGCCACTTTTACAGTTTTGTCACCCAATGCCACGCCCGACCCCTGGCCCTCGCCATCCGTAAACGAGCCAAAGCCAATGTCGACGGTATACGATTCAGAACTTTTTCTACGAAAAACCTTTGAGCAGGACCCCCGCAAAGGTTTTGAGTTGCTGTTCCGGCAGTATTACACGCCCTTGTGCAGTCATGCCGTTCGGTTTGTATATTCCCGGCAATTAGCCGAAGATCTGGTGAGTGAGGTATTTTATCAGTTCTATCGCTCCGAGGCTTACCGGAAAGTTCATTCGTCTTACATCAGTTACCTGTTCACGGCCGTTCGCAACGAAGCATATACGCACCTGCGCAAAGAATTCGGCAAAACCGACTCCATCGAATCGACCACCGAGAACCATCTGGCAGGTAATCAGCCGCAGCCCGATTCGGAAGTACACTTCAACAACCTCTTTCTGGCTGTTAATGAAGCGATTGGACAGCTCCCTGCCCAATGTCGACGGGTGTTTTTACTGAGTCGATTCGAGAATAAAAAATACGACGAGATAGCCGTTGAATTGCAGATTTCGCCCCGTACGGTGGAAGTACACATTTCCCGAGCACTGAAACACCTGCGTCAGACGCTGCGTGAAGAATGGGCGTTACTGCTGCTTCTTTTCAATCTTTTTTCTTAATGCATTAAGGGAAAAAACGGCTTTCGAAGTCTCCCGTATAAATTCTACGAATATGACTCATTCGTTATCGAAACAAAACCTGTTTGCTTATCTGGCTGGTCAGGCAAACCCGCTCGAACGGCAAATGGTGGAAGAATGGCTGAAAAATCCGGCTAATACCGAAACCTTCCATGCCTGGCTCCTAGAATGGGAAATGGGAGCAATTCAGTTCCAGCCCGATCAGGAAGCGGCTTTTGCTAAATTATCGCAACGTCTGGATCAGGTCGAAGTGCCAGAAATCCGCGAAGAACCCGTTGTAAAATCGCCGTTTCGGTTCTGGGGCTTGCGTCCGTATCTGGTGGCGGCCACTGTTTTGCTCATTCTTGGCGTAGCCCTCAGTCCACTACGTAGTAAAATCCTGTATCAAACGTATCAGACAGTAGCTGGCCAGACACAAAGCCTCCGACTCGAAGATGGTACCGACGTTACGTTAAAACCCAGTTCATCGATTCAGGTGCCACGTTTCGGTTTTGCCGATGATATTCGGCAGGTTTCTCTGACTGGTGAGGCACGTTTCTCCGTAACCCACAAGCAAAATAATCAGCGATTTGTGGTTAAAACCTCCGACCAGTTTCAGATTGAGGTATTAGGTACCGAATTTACGGTTTACGCACGTAACCAAGGCACTAACGTAGTACTGGACCGGGGGAAAATTCGGGTCGATTACAAAACCGATACAAAAAAACAGCAACTCGTAATGAAGCCCGGCGAAATGGTGATGCTGACCAAACAGGGCAATATTCATTTACGTCCGCTGGCTCCCGTAAAAGCCGTTGACGCCGACAAAGGTCACCTTTTTCAGTTCCGCGATACGTCGTTGTGGGAAGCCTGCTACCTGATCAGAGAGCATTTCGGCCAGAAAGTAGAAGTTGCCGACGATTCGCTCGCTCAACGGACCATTTCTGGCAATTTCCACGCCAGAACAGCCAACGAACTTCTTGATTTACTGACGGCTACGTTCACACTCCGCGTCGATTCGACCGGAACAACTCCCATTTTAAAAGACAACTGATTACTCCCCTCTCTTTCTTAAACATGAAGAAAACCCTACTCCATTTAGGTTTGGTGACAGCTTCACTGACAGGATTTCCGCTTGTCAGCTTTGGTCAGACGTTTGCATCAGCGCAGGTTGTGCAGCGTCAGGCAAATCGAAACACACAGACTCAGCTTAAAAACGTATTGCTTGATTTACAGCGCCATTACCGGGTCGAAATTGTTTTTGAAGACCGGATTATGGCTGGTAAAAATGTCTCTGCCGATGCGCTGAATCTGAATACATCGCTGGAGAAAAACCTGAGTTATCTTCTCAGAAACACAGGTCTGCGTGTTCGAAAAATTCGGAAAGATACTTATGTCATTACCGAAGC
This sequence comes from Spirosoma daeguense, assembly GCF_054776875.1. NCBI lineage: Bacteria > Pseudomonadati > Bacteroidota > Cytophagia > Cytophagales > Cytophagaceae > Spirosoma > Spirosoma daeguense. Next base: position 560,521 of record NZ_BAAHBF010000007.1, on the reverse strand, counting down.
ACCCCGCGAAAAAGCAGACGTATCAGCCAATAAAACGGAAGCGACCGAATCATTTCCGGCTCCCGTTACGCCTGACGTACAAACGGTTTTGCACGTAGCAGAGTCAGCCACCAATCGTCAGCCCGACGTAGCAGATATTGGAATTAGCGGCACGGTCATCGACGAATCGGGTGCAGGTTTGCCGGGTGTAAGTGTTGTGGTTAAAGGCACAACGCGCGGCACCACCACCGACAGCAAAGGGTTTTACCAGTTGAACGTACCTAACGAGCAGGCCGTACTGGTTTTTAGTTTCGTGGGCTATCTGCCACAGGAAACAACCGTTGGCAATCGTACTACAATTGGCATTAAGCTCGAAAATGATACAAAATCGCTGTCGGAAGTAGTCGTTGTGGGTTATGGTACGCAGAAGAAAGTGAACGTAACGGGTGCTGTCTCCAGCATTTCCAGCGAAGAAATCACCCGTCGGCCAGTTGGACAAACATCGTCGGCGTTGCAGGGTATGATGCCCGGCGTTACTGTAACGCAGCGGTCGGGCCGGCCCGGTGGCGATGCGGGCTCTATCCGGATTCGGGGCGTTGGTACGCTGGGAAACTCTGATCCGCTGGTGCTTATCGACAATATAGAAGGCTCCATGAACAGCATCGACCCGAACCTCATTGAGTCGATTACGGTGCTGAAAGATGCGGCTTCTGCATCAATTTATGGTTCACGGGCGGCCAATGGCGTTATTCTGGTGACCACCAAACGGGCGAAGGCGAATCGGATTTCGATGAGTTATAGCAACTACATCGGCTGGCAAACACCTACCAATATGCCTAAAATGGCAAACGCCATCGACCATATGCTATTAACCAACGAAGCGTATGTGAACGTTGGTCGTGCGCCCTTGTATTCCAACGATTTAATAAATAAATACCGGACAGAAGGTGCCGCCAACCGCGATTTATATCCTGACACCGACTGGCAACGTGAAGTACTGACCGGCTCCGGTTTGCAGCAAAGCCACTTTTTCAGCATCAACGGCGGTAGCGAAAAAATTCGTTTTCTAACTTCAGCCGGTTATCTCGACCAGAAGGGAATCATTGAAAACTCAAGCTTTCGGCGGTATACACTCCGTAACAACACCGATATTCAGATTTCGAAAAAGTTCAGCGCCCGCGCCGATTTACAAATTGTAGCCGCTACCACGCTCGAACCGGGGCGGGGTTCGGAAGATGTGTTTCACTGGATGAACCGGATTCCTGCCAATCAGATTGGCATTAATTCGAACGGCACCTGGGGCGACGGCTGGAATGGCGATAACCCCATTGCCATGTCGCGTGATGGTGGAACCCGGAAAAACAACAGCCCATACGTAATGCTTAACGCGGCTCTGGTCTATAAGCCCATTGAGAGCTTAACTGCCGAAGTCGCTTATTCCCCAAAATACGCCCTCTCTATCGACAAAAATTTCAACAAATCAGTACAGGCTTATAAACCCGATGGTACGTTGAGTTTTTTGGCTCCGGCACGTAGCAGCCTGACCGAAACCACCAACCGCTCGATGTACAATACGCTCCGGGCAACGTTGACCTACGACAAAGTATATGGCGATCACGGTCTGAAAATTTTGGGCGGTTTCTCGCGCGAGGATTTTCGTAACGACAACGTAACGGGTTACCGGGAAGGGTTTCTGCTACCCGATTATCAGGTGTTGAACGCAGGAGCGTCAGACCTTCAGCGGTCGTCGGGCGGTGCTTCTGAGTGGGCGCTCCAGTCGGCATTCGGACGTATCAACTACGATTATAAACAGAAATATCTCTTCGAAGCCAACGCCCGGTACGATGGTTCGTCGCGGTTTTCGAAAGGACACAAATATGGATTTTTCCCATCGGTTTCGGCGGGTTGGCGTGTCTCGCAGGAATCGTTCATGCAGCCTCTTTCGGGAACAATCAATGAGTTAAAATTCAGAGCGTCGTGGGGTCAGTTGGGTAATCAGAATATTCCTGGCGGGAATTATCCGTTTATGTCATCGCTCCAGTTTGGCCCTTACGCTCTTGGCAAACAGATTGTTAACGTAGTGGCTCTTAATACGTTAGCTAACTCCGCTATATCCTGGGAAACCACCGAAATGACAGACATCGGTATTGATGCTATGTTGTTTTCACACCTATCGCTTACGGCCGACTATTACTATAAACAGACGCGGGACATTCTGCTTGATCTTGACATTCCAGCCATTATTGGGCTAGGAAAGCCGTATCAAAATGCCGGAGTTGTTGAAAATAAAGGCTGGGAACTTGGTCTTACCTATAAAGGGGCCATCCGGGATTTCCGCTACGATGTTGGCTTCAACATTTCGGACGTAAAAAACAAAGTGGTCGATTTGCGGGGTGTGAATGGCGTATCAACGCTGGCAAACCGCGAAGGCTATCCAATCCAGTCGATCTATGGATTGCAGGCGGAAGGATTATTTCAGACCGTAGACGAAGTGTCCTCTCACGCGCAGCAATTCGGCGTTATCAAACCCGGCGACATTAAATACAAAGACCAGAACGGAGACGGTATCATCAACGCTAACGATAACATCGTATTAGGCAACACGATTCCTCGATTCACCTATGGTGCTACGTTGAATGCTTACTACAAAGGTTTCAGCCTGAACGTTATTTTGCAGGGCGTAGGCAAAGCCGATGGTATGCTGTATGAGCAGGGCATTATGCCGTTCTTTCTGGGTGGCACCGTTCAGGAACAGCACAAAGATCACTGGACGCCCGAAACCCCAAACGCTACGTTCCCACGACTGGCCTTTAGCGAAGCCAATAATGAAAAGATTTCCAGTTTCTGGCTACGTAACGCAGCTTATCTCCGCCTGAAAAATATTCAGTTTGGCTACAACATTCCTACGTCGTTGACGCAACGGATCGGTATCAACAATGTTCGCGTATTTGCCAATGGTCAGAACATCCTCACGTTCGACAAATTCTGGGATGGTTACGACGTAGAATCGCCAGTTGGTACAGGACGTAGCTATCCACAGGTTAAAATGTACAGCTTTGGTATCGACGTCAATTTCTAAGCACCAGCGGCATTTATTAAATTTCTAAAGACTTCACAGATGAAAAAAATACACTACTGGTTTCTGGCAGTTGCGTTGACGCTAAGTACTACGTCCTGCGAAGATTACCTCGAACGATACCCGCTGGAAGGCCCCGCCGATCAGTCTTACTTTGCCAATGCCAGCGAGCTGGAACTGGCCGTCAATGGCACCTACAAAGGGATGAATTTCCATCCCAGCGACGGCATGCCAACGCAGCTATTACTTGATGATGGCACTGACCTCGGCTGGGATCGGAACAACAGTGCTCTACAACAAATAGGGAAAGGTAGCCACGACAGCAATAACGGTTTCTCTAAATCGGTCTGGGATAACTCCTATCGGATTATTGGCCGCTGTAACTTCATTCTCGATAACATGGGCAAGCTCGATGGCAAGATGGACGCTACGTTGCAGGCTCGTTACCGCGCCGAAACCCGCTTTGTACGCGCGTATACGTATCATTACCTGATCGAATTATTCGGCGGTGTGCCGCTGGTTACTAAAACCATTGGTCTGGAGGAGTCTCAAATGCCGAAAAGTACCAAAGCGGAATGTGTTACGTTCATTATGAGCGAACTGGATGCAGCCGCCAAGGATTTACCCGTTAGCTATTCGAGTATAAACGTAGGCCGGGCTACGAGAGGGGCCGCTTTGGCGACCAAAGCACGGACTGCGCTATATAACGAAAAATGGGCCGATGCCGCCACTGCCGCCAAAGCTGTGATGGACCTGAATTACCATAAGTTGCATACCAATTACGGTCAACTGTTTTCGTATGCAGGTCAGACATCCAGCGAGATCATTTTCGCACTTCAGTATCTGAAAACCAGCACGGTTGTACACAGCACACCACAAAATTTTCTGTCGCGCAATGCGCAGGGAGCTTCTAACAAAGTACCCGGTCAGGTGCTGATCGATGCCTATGAATGTACGGATGGGTTAACGATTGACAAGTCACCTTTGTATAATCCGAAAGATCCGTTCAAAAATCGCGATCCTCGTCTCGATTTCACGGTGGCCGTACCGGGCTCCAACTACTTCAATTTTAAGTTCGAAACCCACAAAGACAGCGTTAAAACGATCAACTACGCTACCGGTGCCCGTGTCGATAATCAGGATGCCATTCACGCCTTTGCTACGTATACCGGCTATTGCTGGCGGAAATACACCGACCTGACCGACGCACTCGACCGTAACAACTCGGAATTGAACATCAGTCTGATTCGCTACGCTGAGGTGCTGCTGATCTACGCCGAAGCCAAAATCGAAGCTAACCAGATCGACCAGTCGGTTTATGACGCAATTAATGCGGTACGTCAGCGGCCAACGGTGAATATGCCCGCCATCAAAACCGGCAAAACGCAGGCTGAAATGCGCTCAATTATTCGAAAAGAACGCAAGTATGAATTGACGAACGAGGGCTTTCGTTTAATGGATATTCGTCGCTGGAAACTGGCCGACAAGCTATTGGCAGGCAATTTTCTGGGTCGTATTCCGAAAGGTTTACTGGCCACCGCTCCGGTCATCGACGCCAACGGAACACCTGATTATAGCGCAGTACCGAACAGAGCCGACATGCGCGTGGTGGAGGTTCGGATTTTCAAAGCTGATCGGGATTATCTGTGGCCAATACCATTCATCGAAACCGTAACCAACAAAGCACTCACCCAAAACCCTGGTTATTAAGCTTCTTATGGAACGCAGATTTTTATGATTGTTATGGTTTAGACAGATCATACGATCATAAAAATCTGCGTTCTATCAATCTATATTCTCCTTAATCCTTATGCCTACAACCCGCCGTCATTTTTTGAAAGTTTCGGGCCTGAGTGGTCTGGCTATTACGACTGGTCTTTCTGAATTACACGCCAGTATGCCAATCACTCTGGCCGACAATGAATATGATTTGATTATTGTTGGTGGTACGCCCGGTGGCATAATGGCCGCCGTGTCAGCGTCGCGAATGGGTAAAAAATCGTTGCTTCTGGAACGTACTGCCCACATCGGCGGCTTACCCGCCAATGGTCTCGGAGCTACGGATATTGCTACCCGTGGCGCTACGGGCGGTCTGTTCATCGAGTTTGTAAACCGTATCAAAGCGCACTACGTAGCGAAATACGGAGCCGATTCGCAACAGGCGAAAGATTGTTCGGATGGATATCATTTCGAGCCATCAGTAGCAGCCCAAATCTTCAATGATTTCCTAAAAGAAAGCCCGAACGTTACCGTCATGACGATGCGGCAGTTTGATTTTGAAGCTGAAAACCTGACCATTCAAAATAACCGGATTCAGGGTATAAGGGTACTCAACCGGACTACGAAACAGCCAGAAACGTATCAGGGCCGTTTCTTCATCGACGCTACGTATGAAGGTGACCTGATTGCGGCTGCGGGGGTTCCGTTTTTTCTGGGTCGGGAAGGAAAATCGGAATACGGCGAAGTCGGTGCGGGTCGGGTTTACAAATATTGGGCGGGGCCAGAAGGGCCGGGTTCGACATTCGCGGGCGACAATGCCGTGCAATCGTACAACTACCGCCTTTGCGTAACCAGCGATCCGAAGATTCGGGTTAAAATTCAGAAACCAGCTAATTATAATCGGGAAGAATACGTATCATTGATCAACGACGTCAAGACCGGTCATTACACCGGCGTGGCGATGTCGAAGTTAACCGATGCGCAGAAGGCCGAATTCGAACGTAACACCAAAGCTGGTGTCCGTCCTGATGTTCCCGGTATGCCCAAAGGCATTGCGTGGCTGACCAACATGGTGAAGCTGCCCAACGGCAAGAATGACGGCAACAACCAGCACCACGCCTTTATTTCGACCGATTTACCCGAAGAGAACTGGCCATATCCAACCTCAAGCTGGGAATGGCGCGACCGCTTCGCACAACGGCTTCGGGAGTATACCGAAGGCTTGTTTTACTTCGCCCAAAACGACTCCGAACTGCCCGATTGGTTCCGCAAAGAATGTTCAGAATGGGGCTGGGCCAAAGACGAATATACCGACAACGGCCATTTTCCTCGTCAGCTATACGTTCGCGAAGGTCGCCGGATGAAGGGAAAATACATTTTCAAAGCGCAGGACGCTCAGCCCGTAAAACCCGGCGGACGCCCACCGCTTCACGCCGACAGCATCACCGCCAGCCACTACGCGCTCGATTCGCACGCCGTTCGGAAGCGGGAGCCGGGACGTATTCATTTGGATGGATTCATCAGCTATCCGTCGGCTGTTTACACCGTACCGTTTCGCGTGCTCGTCCCCGATTCACCCCTCGAAAACCTACTGGCTCCGGTTCCGGCCTCAGCTACGCACATCGGTTTCTCGACGCTACGTATGGAACCTTGCTGGATGGCTCTCGGACAGGCCGCCGGAGCAGCAGCCGCCCTTTGTGTTCAGCAAAAGCAATCGGTACATACTTTATCGGTCCCTGACTTGCAGAAATCGTTGCTCCAGCAAAAGGCCATTTTGGTTCATACCAAGGGCATGAGCACAAGCGACCCCAATTTTGAAGCGAATCAGTTAGCCGCCTTACAAGCGAAATAAGGTAAACCCCACGACGAAACAAAAACAGTATTATTAACAAGATCACATCTAACTCATGCGATACGTATCAATCATCTGTCTTACTTTTCTTTTAACCTATTCAGCCATTGCCCAGCAGCAGGTCGATATCTGCGTTTATGGCGGCACGTCGGGGGGCGTTATAGCGGCATACACAGCCCGAAAAGCTGGTAAAACCGTTTTGCTGATCGAGCCCGGCAAACATCTGGGCGGTATGACATCGGGCGGTCTTGGCCTGACCGACATTGGCAACAAATACGCCATTACTGGCATCGCCCGCGATTATTACCGACGTATCGGCAAGCACTACGGCAAGTTCGAGCAATGGATTTTCGAACCACACGTAGCGGAAAATTTATTCAACGAATACGTCAAACGCGGTCAGGTGAACGTAGTGTATTCGCACCGGTTGGCAAGCGTGAAGAAAAACGGCGGCCAAATTCAGGAAATCGTTCTCGAAAATTCCGACAATCCATCGGCGAAACGTAGCGTTCGGGCAAAGATGTTTATCGATGCTACGTATGAAGGTGATTTGATGGCGAAAGCGGGCGTATCGTATACGGTTGGGCGCGAAGACAACTCGAAATACAACGAAACGTACAGTGGCGTTCAGCTCATGCACGGACACCAGCTTCCTGATGGTATCGATCCGTACAAAACGCCCGGCAATCCTGAATCGGGACTGGTTTGGGGCGTCAGTCCAGCCAAACTCGAACCCAACGGAACGGGCGATAAAAAAGTGCAGGCCTATAATTATCGCATCTGCCTCTCGTCTGACCCGGCCAATCAGGTGCCCATTACGCGCCCGGCGGGTTACGATTCGACGAAGTTTGAACTGCTGGCTCGGTTAATTGCGGCCCAGCCTAATAAAAAAACACTAAGCGATTATTTCATCTGGAGCGGCATGCCCAACAAAAAAACCGACATCAACAACCGGAACGGTTTCTCGACCGATATGATTGGGATGAATCACGACTATGCCGACGGTAGTTACGAAAAACGGGCGCAAATTATCCGCGAACATGAGCTGTATACCAAAAGTCTGCTCTATTTCTTCGGCCACGATTCGCGGGTACCGGAAGAGCTTCGGCAGTCGATGCTGAAGTGGGGTTATCCAAAGGACGAATACACCGATAACGGCAACTGGTCGCCCCAACTTTACGTTCGCGAGGCCCGTCGGTTGGTGGGTAGTTACGTTATGACGCAGGCTAATTGTCAAGCTAAAGAAGTAGTGACCGATGGCGTTGGTATGGCCGCTTATCAAATGGATTCGCATAATATTCAGCGCATTGTCATCGAAAAAGATGGTAAGAAAATAGCCAAAAACGAAGGTAACGTGGAGATTGGCGGTTTGGGGCCCTACCCTATTGCCTATCGTGCACTAATTCCGAAGGAGAGTGAATGTCAGAATCTGCTGGTTCCGGTTTGTATGTCGGCCTCACACATCGCCTACGGTTCGATTCGGATGGAGCCCGTATTTATGGTGCTGGGCCAATCGACGGCGCTGGCGGCTGCCATGGCTATCGATGGAAAAACCAGCGTTCAGAAAATTGACGTTGTAAAACTCCAGCAGAAGCTCAGAACCGACCCATTGGGGGATGGTAGTACGGCCGAAATTCTGATCGATAACGACAACAAAGCCAACGTAGCAACTACAGGTTCATGGCGGCTGGAAACTAAAAGCAAAGGTGGTTATGGCCCGTCGTATCTCGTCAATGAAGAATCGGCTGGTGGTTCGGTGAAGTTTACGCCTGAGATTGTCAAAGCGGGTAAATATCAAATTTACAGCTACTTGCCACGTCTGGCTAAAAGTGCCACCGAACTAGGCATTACCGTTTCGAACGGAAAGACCAGCAAAACCATCCCGATCAAACCAGCCGACATGGTAGTGGTAGGCCAAACCTCCGGCGAATGGGTTTCATTGGGTGAATATGAATTATCAAAAGGAAAAACCGCATCGGTCGAAATCGTTGCCAAACAACCCGACGGCCCTGTTGTAGCGGATGCGGTTTTGTTTGTTCCTGCGTTTTAAGAAACCGAATTAACTAAATGTAAAAAGCTCCTCGTTTCTGAAGACGAGGAGCTTTTTACATTTAGTTAATTCGGTTTCTCTTTCTGACTATAACCATGTAATGTCTCAAATCCAGAAGTTATAGACGAAAAAAGCCTGACTTAGTATGAAGTCAGGCGGTGATGTTTAGGTTAAGAAAACGTGTAATCCTTATGATACAAGTCTCCGTCAGTGCTATATTATTAACACAAATCTAATCATTTTTTAAAACATCGTTACGACTTACTATAGAAGTGAACAGATGTGTATGAACAATATAGTGACCTAATAAATACCCTCCACACTGCGATCGTTTTTCAAGCAAATAGGCAGGTAGTCTTTAATATCCTGTTTATCAAATCGCTACCGATATCTAACCTGCATTTACCGTTTGCTCAAAAATTTACTATCAGTATAGCCTCCGAATCTAACTTCATGCCCACACAACTAAGGAAACAGGCCATGAAAAATTTTTATAGTTCACTCATTATCGGGACATTGGCATTGAATGTCGTTTACGGACAGGATAACTATGTCGCCACTGCCCCAGCGGCAGCTAACCCTGGCAACTCAAATGTAATTGTTGGCATTGGAGCCGGTAGTGGTGCCAATGCCAGCACGTGGTTTAGTGTATTTGTCGGACGTAATGCTGGCCAGAATACAAGATCCGATGGGAATACATTTGTTGGTTATACATCAGGGTCAAATAACACTTTGGGCCGTTACAATACAGGGCTAGGGTATGGAGCTGGTAGCCAACTTACAACCGGGATTTCCAATATTGCCATCGGTGGCTTCTCTGGTGCTGGAACTACTGCAGCTAACAATACCGTTACGGGTTACTTTGCCGGTTATGATCTGACATCAGGACACAGTAATTCACTATATGGTCATCAGGCCGGTAATAACTTAACAACTGGCCGAATAAATGTTGCCATAGGCGCCAGAGCTTTATATATGGCTACCACACAGTTATATAACGTAATGATTGGCGACAGTGCGGGCTACTCAAATGCAGCTTCTGGCAACACCTTTATCGGCAGTAAATCTGGATACACAAATACGTCCGGAAGCTCAAACGTATTTGTCGGACAACGGGCTGGTTATGATAATACGACTGGTGGCGAGAACTCTTTTTTGGGTTATAACGCCGGAACAAATAATACAACTGGCTTCGGAAACTCTGTTTTTGGCGCTTATGCCGGTTTAAATAATACGACGGGTCTCAATAATACTTTTTTAGGAGGATATTCAGGCTATAGCAATTCCACAGGTGGCTCCAATGTGTATATTGGATATAACACGGCTTATAATAACACATCGGGATCAGAAAATTCGTTTATTGGCCGTTCGGCGGGTTATACCAACACGACTGGAGGTGGTAATGCTTTTTTTGGTTATAATACTGGCTATTATAATACTACGGGAGCCAACAATACCTTTTCTGGCTATCGGGCAGGCTACAGAAATACAATCGGTGGTAATAATGTGTTTATGGGCTATCAGGCTGGCTATAACAACACTACCGCAGCCGCTAACGTATTTATTGGTAATCAGGCCGGTTATAACAACACCACAGGCGGAAGCAACCTGTTTATAGGTCAACAGGCAGGAACTAACAGCAATGGCTCCTATAACCTGTTTATGGGGAACGGCGCTGGTAATGGCAATACAACTGGAAACGGGAATGTGGCCATCGGTGATGGAGCTTTCTACAACAGTACCACCGGCACCGAAAATACAGCCATCGGTCGCTACGCGGGATACAACAATACAGGAGGCTCTCAGAATACCTTTATTGGCGTGGCTGCTACCAATCCCCCCGGCAGTGGTAACCTCACCAATTCAACGGCCATTGGATTCAATGCCTCCGTCACCGTTTCCAATGCCATGATTCTGGGCAACAACAGCGTTAATGTCGGTATTGGCAATACCGCTCCCAACAATAAACTGGAGATTACCAAGGGGGTTGCCAATCAATCGGGGTTGCGCTTTACCAATCTAAATAACTCCTCGCCAGCCACTATGCTCAACCAATATAAATTCCTGAGTGTCAATGAGCAGGGTGACGTAGTGATGGCCAGTACCAACGGAGCGGCTCGTGAAGGCGTAGGCGAAACCCTGTGGCAGCGCAAAGGTTCGTTTCTGCAAAGTACCCAGAATGACGCCGTAATCATCGGCAACAACGTAGCGCGCACTCCGTCGGGTTACAAATTGTTTGTAGAAGAAGGAATTCTGACCGAAAAAGTGAAAGTGGCCGTGAAGAACACCTCCGACTGGAGTGATTACGTCTTTGGCGATACGTATCAGTTGAAAGACTTATCGGAAGTAGAACGCTACGTAAAAGCCAATAAGCATTTGCCCGGCGTGCCTTCGGCCAAAGAGATGGTTGCTAAAGGCAATGATCTACACAAGACCGATGCTACGTTGCTGGCTAAAATCGAGGAGTTGACGCTCTATAGCATTCAGCTTGAGAAAACGAATCAGCAGCTTCAACAAAACGACAAAAAACTACAGTCCGAAGTTGATGAGCTTAAGCAGTTGGTAAAGCAATTGCTGGAGAAGAAATAATAGATTTCTGACCAACGTAAAGGGCGCAACGTATTGATACGTTGCGCCCTTTACGTTGGCTTACTGACCGAACTATTGCCGGGGCGACATGAGTTTACGCCTGAAAAAATCGCCGGTTGCTTTGCCGAGTTTCAGCGAGTTCGTGTGCTTCATCCAGTGGTGCGTATCATCAACAATAACCATCGTTTCTATCGGAACACCTTGCTTTTCCAACCGCTGAACAAGATCAGTGCTTTGACTGAACTGAACATTGCGGTCATCGTCGCCATGAATCACGAGAACGGGCGATGTCCAGTTTTTGATCGACGAAATGGGCGACGATTCATATACTACGTTCACTGCTTTCGCTAAATCTGGTATTTTTTCGGCCCGCTCCGATTGGCTCAAACTCATTCCCGACCGTTGAGCGCTCCAGTCATGAACGCCGTGAATATCGACGCCAGCCGCAAATAATTTGGAGTCTCGGGCCAGTGCAAGCGCCGTCAGATAACCGCCATACGAACCACCGTAAATACCGATTTTAGCGGCATCGACCTGCGGTTGCCCGGACAGCCAAACCGCAGCCGCTCGTACATCCTGATATTCAGACGCGCCCGACGCTCCACCATTAGCGGGTTGATGAAACTCATACCCATAGCCAATACCTAACCGATAATTGACCGACAACACCGTAAAACCAAGGCTTGCCAAATACTGATTCGTAGCATAAGCGTTGGCGTAATAGTCAGAATAATGCCAACCCAATAGCATCTGCCGGGGTGGACCACCATGTATATAAATCAGGGCTGGTTTTTTGGACGAGTTGCCCGCAGGTTCAAAAAGTTGTCCGTGAACGGTTTTTCCATCGGGTGATTTAAAGGTCACCTGTTTGGGCGTAACCAGTTGACTCTGCGGAAAATTGGCTGGAATCAGATTCTGACCAATCACTTTCGGCATACCTTTCCCAAATGACATAACGGCCGGAAGCGGTGGCCGTTGCGACGTAGCACTGATCATAGCCAGCGTAGCACCGTCGCCCGTTACAATAGGCATCCATTCCAGCCCCGCACCCGGTGTTACAACTTCCATAGCCGCTTTGTCGACAGGTACACGTACTACGTGTCGGCGGTCGATGTCGAATTTATCAGGGCCTGTATTACCACTGAAAACGAGCCAGTTTCGATCGGAACTTAACGTAATGTGTTCGGCCATAAAATTACCCGGCGTGAGCAAAATGGGAGTTCCACCCGTTGCAGGAATCGAATATAGATGCGGCCAGCCATCTTGATACGAGAGAAAGACGATACGTTCATGCGCGGCCCAATGCAGGTTTGTTCCACCATGCGTAGTTGGTAACGAACCAGCCAGAGTTTTTGGAGTCTGCCAGAGTTGCGACGCTGTCCCCGACGCTACGTCGACCGCCCAGATGGCCCACGGACGATGCTTCCGAGCTAACAAGGAATCTAGAGCACCACCCGCACCCGGCATACGGACAAATGTAATCTTCGTTCCGTCGGGCGACCAGCGGGGCGAATCATCTTTCGAGAATGAAGGAGTTAGCCACGTAACAGGCGTCTTTTCATCGGTAAATACGCCAATGAATGCGTGATCTTTCCGGTCGCAGACAAACGCCAGCTTCGACCCATCGGGCGACCAGTTGATGGAACTGTTTGTTCCCCGCGCATGAAATAGAATTTTCGCTGCTGCGGAACCATCTACTGGTGAAATCCAGACCTGTCCGGCTTTAACAAATGCAATACGGTCACCTTTGGGCGAGATGACAGGTGCATCGCCTTCGGCTATAGCTTTCGGTTCACCACCGCCAAACGGTACGCTCCAGATTTGTACTTTCGGCGGAACTGGCGTTCCCATTGTGTTCACCGGCAGTTCATCGTCCCAGTTGGAGCCGTGGTCGCCCCCGCGCACATAAACAACCCATTTGCCATCGGCTGAAACCGACAGGCTTGTAATTTCCTGACCATCGTCGTCAGTATAATCGGTCAGTTTTCGGGGCGCAAAATCGGGGCCTTCTGCTACGTATACATTCCGTTTTCCCTGTTCATTCAGTGCCCAGGCAATACGCGAACCCTGCGCCGAAGCTGTTAGCTCGTTCGGAAATGGATAGCTTTTAATGGCTTCGAAGGCTAAATTTTGTGCTTGGGCAAAAAAGCTTTGCAGCACAAACAAACTGGCAAGAAGAAGATACGTAGTGAGTTTTTTCATGTAGTGTAAAGTAAGCTGATAATACGTAGCATACTTCATGAAATAAGCGGATTATTTTATAATCTACCAGATTAACAGAATAAAATTCTAATTATTGGTATCATAGTTATAGTAACGGCAATCAAACTTAATAAAGCCTATGATAACTAAAATACCCGTAGCAAGTCCACATCGGCCTTCAACTACGGGTATTCGGAATACTAAACGATAAAAGCTCAGGAACAATAACCAAGCTATTCTCTATTGACTAAAAAGCAGATTATTAGCCATTTTAAGTTTACCATTCACACTAATAAATCCACCAGCCGAAATGGTCTGTGGTACGTTCAGAATACATTCGCCGTTCGTTGCTGGCGCTATAATAATTCGTTTTCCACTCGGTAAAAATTGGGGCGGCATAGTGCTATTCAGCCAGTTTGATGATACGTTCCAGTTGCCGTTTCCGGTGAATGTATAGGTATTTATAGTCCCGTATGTAACTTTTCGAATTCGACAATTCGATCTTTCAGCGATCAGCAGGTTACCATCCGCATCAATAGCTACTGATATAGGAGAACCTAGCTTCGCAGATGTAGCAGGTCCACCATCACCCTGATAGCCTGAATAGCCAGTGCCGGCAACGGTTGTGATAATACCATTCGGGCTTATTTTTCGGACAAGGTTATCGTCCATTTGCGCATACACTACGTTACTTCCACCAACAATGTAAACGTTACCCTGATTGTCGACGGCACAACTATAAGGCGATATTTGGGCCGACGTAGCAGGTCCGCCATCGCCATACGTTCCAATTCCATCTTCACCAGTACCCGCTATCGTTGTAATGATGCCCGTTGCCTGATTGACTTTCCTTAAACGGTATTCACAGGCTATATAAATGTTACCACTAGCATCAACAGCAACTCCTGTGGGGTACTTTATTCGGGCGGCTGTGGCAGGACCTCCATCGCCAGTAAAGCCAGATGTGCCATTACCGGCTACGGTATTGATAATACCATCGGGCGTTATTTTACGAACCCGATGATTGGCTGCATCAGCAATGTATACCGAACCTGCTGCGTCAACAGCTACCGACAATGGGGTATTAATGCGTGCGCTGATGGCTGGCCCACCATCACCAGCATAACCGCCCGAAAACGGAAACGTATCTGTACCAGCTATTGTCCTTATAATTCCATCCGTATCTATTTTTCTAATCCTATGATTGTCGACCAAATAGATAGCATTTGAATTGTCGACGGCCAAAGCTCTTGGATTAGCGAACTGCGCTTGTGTGGCCGGGCCATTGTCACCGCCGAAGCTTCCATTAGAATTTGCATTAGACGGTTTTATACCGGCAATAGTTGTGATTATGCCCGATGGACTAACTTTTCGAACCGTATAATTGCGCCAATCGGCAATTAAAATATTGTTGTTTCTGTCTACGGCTACGCCAGTTGGTTCGAAAAGCTGGGCTACTGATGCGGCATAACCATCGCCCCCATAGAATCGTGTACCATTGCCGACCACCGTTCTGATGATATTGTCAGGTGTGATTCGGCGGATATAATTGTCGAATCCACTAGCTACATAGCCTCCATCAGCGATAAGGATATTGTTATTTGCATCAACGAATAAATCACTTATAGATGAAAAGTAGGCATTTAACGCAGGAACACCGTCACCTCCGTAACTATTACCACCCATACCTGCAATTTTCGTAAGCGTTCCGTTTGCGTTTATTCGTATAATTTTTCCAAAGTCCCCAAATAAAAGGTTTCCAGAACGATCAAATGCTAACGAATTAGGTGAAAAAGGGCTCGCTTCATTGCTGACATTATAACTGGCAACTGTTGTGACAATACCAGTAGATTTGGCTACTTTTCTGATTCGATGGTTACCATTATCGGCAATGTAGACATTCCCGTCGTTGTCAACCGCTACAGCCTCTGGTTGGGCAAATTGGGCAGATGTAGCAGGCCCATCATCGCCACTGTATCCGCCATAAAACCCTCCTCCGGGTACACCAGCAATTGTTGTAATGACCTGAGTAGCTGCATCAATTTTACGAATCCGGTGAGAAAACTTATCGCACAAATACATGTTCCCGCCGTTATCCATCTTAAAATCAAATACGCCTATCAGGGCAGACGTAGCAAGCCCACCATCACCACTGTATCCGCTGGTATTACAATTTCCGGCAACGGTTGTAATGATACCGTTTACCGCAATCTTTCGAACGCAATTGCTTTGAGCAACGTAAATATTTCCCGATGGATCTGTAATTACTTTTTTGGGACTTTCGAGGTGAGCGTTCAGGGCGGGGCCTCCGTCGCCTGTATAGCCCGGCGCCTGCGTGTAGTTTCCTATCGAAAAACCTAGCCCTGCAATGGTGGTAATAACACCAGTTGGCGTCACTTTACGAATTCGATCATGCTTACCATCCGCAATAAGAATATTGCCGGCCGCATCCACCGTGCAACCTGTGGCGTTAATACTCACATTTAAGGCCGGGTTACCATCGAGATTGCCAATGCCAACAATTGTAGAGATATTTTGCGCGTAACTCAGAGAAACAAGTAACAACAGAATGGTAGTGGTAATACTCTTCATCGCGTATGGGTAGTATAAGATTATCAAAACAGGGCAGACATGGCCTAACAATGCTTGAACGCTACCACATATATACCATTCAAAACCTGATTGTAACAGTTAATTCATGCTTTTTTAATGCAGAAAACTTTCCAATCAACTAAGTACACTTGATTCTGATTTGATACGGAATACGGCCCCTTCCAACGTATCATCAACCCGAATCTGGCAAGCCAGCCGACTGTCGGATTCAGCATCGGGCAACGTATCAAGCATATCCAGTTCAATATCCTGCGCCGATGGAAGCGCATCGAATCCGTTACGAACCTGTACATGGCACGTAGCACAAAGGGCCATGCCGCCACAGGTTGCCAGAATATCATAGTCTGAGGCTTTCAGCACTTCCATTAGGCTCAGGTTGATACCTTCCGGAATTTCTATCGGTTGCTGCGTACCGTCGCGGTCTTCAATCGTGAAATGAATCATAGTTTTATAAGAGATCGGCCCCGACAGGCTCCGGCTGTCGGAGTCGCGCTAGCGGCTAGTCATGTAGCTACAAACGACAGCCGGAGCCTGTCGGGGCCTTACTAATTTAGAATGTGGGGATGCCGTTAACGGTGGTGTATTTGAAGCTTAGTTTCTGATCGGGGAATACGTAGCGGAAGGCACTTTGACACATCAGGGCGGCTTCGTGAAAACCGCAGAGAATCAGCTTTAACTTGCCCGGATACGTATTGATATCGCCGATGGCGTAAATACGCGCTACGTTCGTAGAATAATCGAACGTATTAACAGCAATGGCCGCTTTGTCGATGGTGAGTCCCCAGTCGGCAATGGGTCCAAGTTTGGGCGTCAGGCCGAAAAGTGGAATCAGATTATCGGCCTCTAAAGTGCTTACGGTTTTGTCTTTTGCCGTAATACTCACCGTCTGCAAATGGCCGTTTCCGTGAATACTGGTGATGTTCGACTGCAAAACCAGATTGATACGTCCCTGACTGGCTAAGTGAAACACTTTTTCGGCCGAGTCGGGCGCTCCCCGGAACGTATCACTACGGTGTACGAGTGTGACTTCTTTCGCTACATCGGCCAGAAAAAGTGTCCAGTCGAGGGCCGAATCGCCACCACCCGCCAGCACCACCCGACGGTTGCGCAACTGTTCGGGGTTTTTCACCATATACGCTACGCCTTTTCCTTCGAACCGTTCGAGATTTTCGATTTCCGGTTTACGCGGTTCAAAACAACCCAATCCACCAGCAATCACCACCACCTGGCAATGCACCGACGTACCGTCATTAGTGGTTACTACGTAAGAACCATCTGACTGACGGTCAAGCTGTTCGACGCGTTCGCCGAGCGTAAAACCCGGATTGAATGGCGCGATTTGCGTCATCAGATTATCGACCAGCGTCTGCGCATTTACAGCCGGATAGCCGGGAATATCATAAATCGGTTTCTGCGGATAGATTTCAGAAAGCTGCCCGCCAACCTGCGGAAGTGCATCGATCAGGTGACAGCGCATTTTCAATAAACCCGCTTCAAAAACGGCAAACAGACCCACCGGGCCCGCGCCAATAATGCAAATATCTGTTGTTACCATCGGCTAATAGGTAATGAAACATGTAGAATGAATAATGTGAAATGGCAGGTACAAAACCTGTATGCATTAGTCAGTCTATAGTCTTCATTTCTGTGTTTGATATGCCGTAAAGGTAGAAGCAGAGTAAGCGTCGTTGGCTATCAAAAATCGGAATGAGGGATAAGCAAACGGAATGGTAATTATGATAAAGATGGCTGATTACTACGTATCACAAATGGCAAATCGCGAGCAGTTCAAGGAAGAATTGGGCGGCTGGTTCAATCAACGTATCGTCGAAATCGTAATCGTCATTGTGTAAAGCCGGGGTGTTTTCGCCAGCTCCGATACCGAACATGGCACCGGGGAATTTCTGAGTAAAAAGACCGAAGTCTTCGCCAAATTTAAATGGTGCCTGTGTTTCTATATAATCGTAGCCAAGTTTGGACGTAGCCTGTTGAATTTGAGCTACCGCTTCTGGGTGGTTTTCGTTGGCATAAAATACTTCCGTAAAAGCCGTTTCAGTTTCAATATTGCTTTGTTGACAAATATCTGATAACAAAGCCATTAGATCGTTTACCAATGCATCCATACGCTGAGCCGTCCAGGTACGTAGTGTTAAGTGAACTTCGCCGTAGCCCGCCGACGTACCGTAATCTTTCTGCCCTAATACCGAATGCACCGGCGTAATCAGGACAAACTTTTCTGACTTGGTATCCGGTAGTTCAAACTGTTGGCTACGTAGCAGAAATTCAGCCATCGCATAAGCTGGATTAATGCCGTTTTCGGGTTCGGCAGCATGTGATGTTTTACCCCGGAACGTAACGATCAGACTTTGTACAGAGGCTGTAAACGACCCCGCTTTACATATAATAGCCCCTTTCGGAAAGCCGGGCAGGTTGTGTAGCGCAAAAGCTTGGTTGGGACGTAGCGTTGCGAAAACAGGATCATTCAGTACGGCTTGTGCTCCTTGTCCGGTTTCTTCAGCGGGTTGAAAAAGCAGATAAACACGTCCTTTCAAGTCTGATTTCTGTGCCAGCAGCGACGCCAGACGTACCAGAATAGTAGTATGTCCGTCGTGCCCGCATTTATGCGAAACACCGGGATTTGCCGATTTGTAAGCAAACGTATTGGTTTCCAGAATTGGCAACGCATCCATATCCGCACGTAGCAACGTAACGGGGCCTGCTACGTCATCGCCGTATTGCAGCAACAATCCCGTTTCTGCTATGTCGTCAATACGTATCGGATTGAATTGGCGAACAACGTTTTTGATACGTTCTCTGGTCTGGAATTCCTGCCCCGACCGTTCCGGGAATCGGTGCAATTCCTGCCTGAATTGTATAAAATCGGTCATCGATTCGATTGCCATACGTAGCGTGCTTTTGGGATAAACTGGTCAAAATTTCGAACCGAATCTAATCTATTACTTCTATCCATCCGTCAGTCCCATTCACCCGAATTCGTTGCCCGTCTTTGATTAGTTTGGTCGCATTCTCTACGCCGACAACAGCGGGCAAGCCATATTCACGCGCAATAACGGCACCGTGCGTCATGAGTCCGCCGACTTCAGTGACCAGCCCTTTTATCGATACAAACAAGGGGGTCCAGCTAGGGTCGGTAAAGGCGGTGACCAATATGTCTCCTTCTTCAAGATTCGCTTCCTCCATGTTCAGAATAACCCGCGCCCGTCCTTCGATAATGCCCGATGAAACAGCCAGACCAACAATGGCTTCGGCTGGGATATTGTCGCGCTTGTAGGTACCCGTAATGATTTCACCATCGGAGGTAATCACACGCGGGGGCGTCAGTTTTTCATAGAACTTGTACGCATCTTTTCGTTGACGGATGAGATCGTAATCCAGTTGATGGGTACGCACTACGTCGCGAAGCTCATTGAACGTGAGGTAGTAAATAGCCTCTTTTTCAGGAATAACACCGTTTTTCACCAGCCGCTCGGCCTCTTTCAGTAACGCCTGTTTATACACGTAGTACCGACTGATTTTGTCGTATTTGGGATATTCACGATACCCGGCGAAGTTCCGAATTAACGCGATTTTCTGGGCGGTTTCCTTCGTTTTTTGTTCACCATCCGGTAATTGTTTCAATCGCACCAATAAGTCCTGTTCTTTCGCCAACGCTTCCTGTCGGCCCTGCTCAAATTTGCGTTTGCTGGCCCCCGGCTCCGCGTTCCGAACATTACTCAGAATCAGGGGAATAAGCGTAGTCGGTTTTTCAGCCCAGCGCGTTCTCGTAATATCGATCTCGCCAACGCAGCGCATACCGTATTTAGTCAGGAAATCGTCGATTGCCTTTCGAGCTTCCGGCCCACCGTCGACTTTTACCAGATCATCTAAAAAGGTATCGCTTTGTATGTGTTGCAGGTACGTAATCACCTCCGGGAAAGGACGTATCACATCGGCAACATCCAGTAACGCCAGCCCCATTTCTGAGGTGATATTGTCGGGCACCGATTGAGCAAGTGTATCTGCCGCGTTTTTTTCGCCCAGCCATTCCATCATTTTTTCGTTGATCCACGCCGAAGCATCAATTGCTATCATTATCAATTGAAGACTCTTCGGATCAAACAAAATCTTCTTTAACTGCTGAATATCGTCCAGAATAAAATCGAGCAATTCCGTTCCTGATTTCGACCGGATTGCCTGTTTTGTCGCTTCTAACGCCCGTTCACTTTTCTGAATCAAATCAGAAACGATTGTCGGCGGAAGGTCGGCCGGATTGGTTTTATCTGCCGTTGGCAGAACATGACTACCTTTACCGGACGCTGGATTTTCTGTATCTTCTGGAAACGATTTAAGAAAATCGCCCCGCTCCACGACGGTTGTGAGCGCATCTTTTATGAGTGGATCAGATTTGCCGAGCGTAGCCATCACCTGCTGTCGACTGGCAGCTGATTCCAGCATAGCGGTAACATCGACAAACAACCGGCCACCGGCGGTACGCATGGTTGGTGGCGCAATTAGCAGCCAAAACGCCAAACCCAACGGTTTCATAGGGTCGGTCATCATTTGCTGATGGCCAACCGATACATACACATGATTTTCGGAATCATTTGCTTCCGGAATCGGGAACAACGTAGTGATAGGGCGGCTCTGCACAATATAAATCCGTTCGTCAGCCACGCACCACTCAATGTCCTGAGGAGAACCAAAATGGGCTTCTATTTCCCGGCCCGTTTGCGAGAGCGCTAGAATTTGCGCATCGGTCAAGGCTGGCTGGTTCTGCTGCTCCGGCTCAATCTCCTGTTCGTTCGTACCACCAGTTTCTAGTGCATAAACAGCCAGTTTTTTAGCTGCTATTTTCCGGTCAATAATTGCCTCGTTGCGCACTTTATATACATCGGGATTTACCAGACCGGAAACCATAGCCTCGCCCAGCCCGAAACTGGCATCGATGGATACTACGTTCCGGTCAGACGTAACCGGATCGGCGGTAAATAGAATACCTGCGGCCTGCGGAAAAACCATCTTCTGCACCACCACCGCCAGATGAACGCTCCGATGATCGAAACCATTTTGCAGTCGATAAACGATTGCCCGCTCGGTAAACAGCGATGCCCAACACTTACGAATATGCGTTATGATTGCCTCTATCCCAATGACGTTTAGATACGTATCCTGCTGACCAGCAAAAGATGCTGTTGGTAAATCCTCGGCGGTTGCGCTGGAACGTACTGCATAAGCATCCTTTTCGCCAAGACTGACGATATGACGTATCACTTCTGCCCTGATATAGTCGGGAATGGCTGTAGCCTCAATAGCGTTGCGAATCCGAGCACTAAGCTCGGTGATTTTAGTTCGATCCTGCACCTGTAGCGTTGACAACGTATCGAGTAATTCATTGACCAATGCTACGTTTCCAACGACTCGTTTAAACGCTTCCGTAGAAATACAAAAGCCGTCTGGTACGTGGATACCATTAACTCGGGTAAGTTCGCCCAGATTCGCGCCTTTTCCGCCAACGAGTCCGAGTTTTGTTTTGCCGACTTCCTGAAAATCAAGTACGTATGTGCTCATGACGTTGGTTTGTTCTAGTGCTGTTATTTGTTGTTTAGTTCATTGGTCGAATCGTTCATAATGGCGATTGCTTTCAAAAAATAGACTTCAATAGTTTTGATTTCCTCATCTGAAAATGACGCCAAGAGTTCTGCCGACTGGCTCCTGAATGCTTTATAAAGTGGTTCTAAAAGGTCCATTATCGCCGACGTGTCCGGCTCAATAATCACCTTCCGTCTATCGTCTTCGGCATATACCCGTTTCACCAGCTTTTTCTTTTCAAAGCGATCAATTAAACCCGTAACTGCTCCGGTCGTCAGTCCTGTTAAACTGGCCAGTTCACCGGCAGTCATTTGCCCTTTCTCGATTAGGAAGCCCAAGTATTTGTGGTCTGTTCCTGAAAGCCCTGCCTTTCGGGCAACAGCCTCGTGCATTTGAATAGAGGTGTAGGCATATAATTGACTTAATTTTCTTACCCTTGTTAATACATGCTGATCCATCTTTATCTTATCAACTAAATATCTTAGCAACAAAGATAAATAACAATACTAATTCGCACCAACAGTTTTTTCAACATTGGTACGAACTAGTATTAGCACAACATAGGATTTATTCGTCTGGCGGAGAGCGATTTCAGCAGAAAACTCTTGAAATACAGCTTATTGATTCACTACGTTGATTGGATGGCCATCTAGAAAAGCCGCCAGATTCGCCACGGCAATATCCATCAATCGGCTACGTGCTTCTTTGGTGGCCCACGCAATGTGTGGGGTAATCAGGCAGTTTTTGGCTGAAAAAAGCGGGTTATCTGGAGCTGGCGGTTCAACGGACAATACGTCGATAGCAGCTCCGGCAATAACTCCATTGTTGAGCGCGTCGGCTAAATCCTGATCGACAACAATAGGCCCCCGCGCTGTATTGAGCAGGAACGCCGACGGCTTCATACGAGCCAGATTTTCTTTATTGATAAGACCCTGTGTTTCGGGCATTAACGGCGCGTGAATACTCACTACGTCCGATTGTTCCAGCAGTTCGGGTACGTCGGCCCAGCGGAAGTTTTTGCGATGCGACTGATCGGTACGGTTCCGTTTCGAGCCAATAACGTTCATTCCGAACGCCGTTGCTACGTCGGCTACGTTTTCGCCGATACTGCCGAAACCGATGATGCCCATTGTTTTACCCGCCAGTTCGATCAGCGGGTAATTCCAGTAGCAGAAATCGGGAGAGCGTGTCCATTGCCCGTCCATCACCGAATCACTGTGGTGCTGAACCCGTTGAACCAATTCGAGCAGGAGCGCAAACGTAAACTGCACGACCGACGCCGTGCCATAGCCTGGTACGTTACTGACAATCACATCGTTCTGTTTTGCTACGTCGGTATTTACTACGTTGTAGCCAGTGGCCAGCACACCAACAAATTCCAGCTTGGGCAACTGGTGTAGTATGTCTTCGCCAATTGGTGTCTTGTTCGTAAAAACGATTTCGGCGTCTTGAGTGCGTTCCAGAATTTCGCTGGCGGCTGTCCGGTCATAAACGGTCAGATCGCCCAGTTTTTCCAGTCCTTCCCAGGACAAATCGCCCGGATTCAGTGTATAGCCATCTAATACGACAATCTTCATAACAAACTCGTTTCAGTTTCAGGATGTAAAAAATCAACTAACATAATCGGGCGTTTGCTTCTCTTTTCTGCCAAAAATCAATACTGAAGACGCTATCAATGCCAGCAGAATACCCAGCAAAATCAGGTACATGTACCCTTTCGATACGTCGGCAGCGGCAGTTGTTTTGGCTGAACTTAGCATTTCATAAACCGGAATCATCCACTTGAATACGTATGCTTGTGCCAACGTAATGACGCAGATAAACGCCAGCAGAATAAAGCTGTGCTTGACCGTAAACCGAAACAATTGCGATTCCTGACCAACCAGATTACCGGCCGCAGCCGCTACTGCAATCGACTGTGGCGAAATCATTTTCCCAACCACGCCCCCCGATACGTTGGCCCCTACAGTTACTACGGGATCGACGCTAATTGACTCAGCCGTAGCGTATTGCAATTTACTAAACAGCGCATTTGCTGACGTATCGGAACCGGTAATGAAAACACCGAGCCAGCCAAGAACCGGCGCAAAAAACGGAAACATCACACCCGTATTCGCCAATACGTCGGCCAGTGTGAGGGTAATGCCCGAATCGTTCATGATATAGGCAAATCCTAAAACGGCGGCTACGGTCAGAATCGGAAAGCGAAGCTGATGCAACGTAGCACCAAACACCTGCAAGCCCTGGCGATACGTTAAGCCGACAAGCGGAATGGTAACCAGAGCCGCCGTCATGATAGCAGTTCCGGCAGCAGATAAATAATTGAATTTGAAGATTTTAGGCAGCGGTGCTCCATCAGCACCCTGAATGACGTTGTGCAAGCCGGGGAATTCGAATTGAAGTAAACCGATTGAATTGAGTACATCTTTAATCGGCTGCATTCCCCAGAAAATCACCATGATCGTGAGCACCAGAAATGTGGACCACGCCCGAAACATCTGGTGAGTCGAGTAACGTATCGACGTATCAATGGTTGGGGCGGGTTCGTTGCTGAATCGCCAGATTGTTTTCGGCTTCCAGAAACGAAGAAAAATCATCAGACAGATAATAGAGCCTAAACCCGCAATGACATCAGGCAGCGAAGGCCCCAGAAAATTCGAGGAAAGATATTGAAGTAAGGCAAACGCTACGCCACAAACGAGAGCCGCCGGTAATACTTCCCGCGCTTTCTGGAAACCCGCAATAATAACCACCAGATAAAACGGCATCATAACCGACAGAATCGGCAACGTCCGGCCAACCATCTGAGAAATAGGCAATTCTGGAATGCCCGACACCTGCGAAGCCACTGTTATGGGAATACCAATGGAGCCAAAAGCCACCGGAGCGGTGTTGGCAATCAGACAAATACCTGACGCATAAAGCGGGTTAAACCCAAGCCCGACCAGCATGGCGGCCGTAATGGCAACGGGAGCGCCAAAACCCGCCGTTCCTTCCAGAAATGAGCCAAACGAAAACGCAATGAGCAATGCCTGTAACCGTCGGTCGGAGGTGATGGACGCCATAAAATGCTTCACAATTTCGAACTGACCGCTTTTTACCGAAATGTTGAAGAGAAAAACCGCCATCACCACCAGCCAGCAAATTGGGAACAACCCGTACAACGCACCATGAGCCGCCGACAGCAACGCCAGTTTGACCGGCATACCATAGATGAGAACGGCAATAATCATGGAAATAACCGTTGCCAGCAGGCTCGCCTGATACCCTTTCATTTTTCGGATAATCAGTGCCCAGAAAATAAACAGGATCGGCACCGACGCTACCAGAACAGATAAGCCGATGTTGTTGAATGGGTCAGTAACTTGTTTCCAGATCATAAGCTAAAAGGTTATTGCACAGCAGGTTTTTTGGGAGATTGCGAATTAGCAGAAAAATCAGGCTAAGTCCAGTGCCACAATTTCGTGGTCGAGTAGTTTAGGAACCGCTACGTTTATTTTGTTGCCAATCCGTTCGAATTTGGGTTTCTGACCACTCATCAGCAACGTAACACCCGTTACGTTTGCCCCCGCCGGAACCTGTACCGAAACCTGCGCATCGACCGGAATCAACTCCCGAAATGGCCCTTTCATCATCATCGGATTCGTGAGATTGACCAGATGAACCGTCATTGATTTGGCTTGCCGCCAGACGTTTACATCCACGACACCCGGCCCTGTTATATTGACGATGGGTTCTTCATTGAGTGCCCAGTTCACTACGTTGGAAAGCAGTTGCCCGTGATCCATATTAAGCAGTTGCCAGAAGGTACGATCTAAATCTCCGGGTATGTACGCAACCCGTCCTTTACCAACCTGACGCAGATACAACTCCCGCGTATCGGTCTGTGCCACACGTGGATACACATCTTCCATCGGCAAATCAGGGTAGGTCGGAATCAACGTAACGGGGCTTGGGAACGTAGCGGTTGGCTTTACGTTCACTTTATGAATGGCGTTGATGATACGTGGCGTATCGGCTAGTCCGCGTAGAATCTGCTGCGTCTGAGCGTCTTTAGTGCCCTGTTGCAGATGCAGGTAGGAGTTACGCATTGGCCCTTCTACTTTCTGGTCGAAGGAGACGCCGAATAAACTGGCAAGCCCGAAATCATTTCGCTGTTTGCCTTCTTCGTCGTAAAGGGAGGTTTCGAACGTAGCAACAAGGCTTCCGCCAGTATCGACAAACGCCTTTAGCTGTTGGCACTGCGCATCAGAAAGTGCCGCTACGTTGGGCAGAATAAGCAGCTTAAACCGTTTCAAATCGTCGGGCGTCAGCAGGCGGTCGTTCACCATATCGAACGGAATCCGATTCTCTACTAGGTTATGGTAGAACCCGTCCAAATGGTCGCCACTTTTCTGCTGCCACGGTTTGCCGCCGTAATTCCGGTCGGTTTGTTCGGAATAAACCACGCCGACACGCGCCATCGGAGCCGTGTTACGCAGGTATTTTTCGTTCTTGTGATAGCTTTCGTAGAGTTTCGCTACCGATTCCATCCAGCGTTTGTCGTAAATATCCCCGCCAAATTTCACGAAACAAGGACGCATACCATTGGCCGTTCCTTCAGCTACCCAGATTCGAATTTCGGCATCGCTCTGCACCGAATCTTTCCAGCGAAATTCCTCTTCGATACCTACGCTGAATATGCCAATCAACGGTTTTAGTCCCAACGTAGCGCGTAACTCTTTGGCTCCTTTTCCGTTCGACCAGGGCGGAATCAAACCACGACGCGCCTGTTGGTCGGCAAAGAAAAGATCGGCTTCTTTGCCCGTCATAACTTTATCCGGAAATCCATTAGGAATGAACCGAGAGATGGGCCGTTGTTTCCGGATACCGTCATCCCAGAGCGCCCATACTTCCCGCAATCGTTTCATCCGCCATTCAGCCCATTTTCGATACGTTGGATCGAGCTTGTCGGCTTTTTGGGGCATTTCCAGATTGGCAAACGCTTTAAAATTACGCTTGCAATGCTCACAGTAACAGACGTCATGACCATGCCAGCGGTTCGAAAAAATGCCCTCTGGCTGAAATTTCTCCATGATTTCCTGATTCACTTGCGGCATAAACTCGAAGCTGTATGGCCCAAGTGCGCAGGTTACCCAAAGATCAGGATTGGCCCAGTGTCGACGTTTTTGACCGTCGGCCGTTACCGCAATCCAGTCGGGGTGAGCGTCGTAAACGTTCTGGCGAACCGCGTGGGGGTCGGTACGTAGCATGATTTTCATGCCCAGCTTTTTACAGCCTTCAACCAGATAGCCCAACGTATCGGAATTACCCATAAAGTCGCTCCGGTGATGCAGCGGAATTTTGGTCGGGTAAAACGCAACGATGCCGCCCGCGCTGAGCAATGCCCCATCGGCGTGAATACGTTTGAAGTAACTGAGCCAGAAATCGGGGTCGTAATGGCCGGGATCGCGCTCTACGAACGCAAGCTGAACCCAACGCATTGGGCCATCGAGCCAATACGTATCGGCAGGTGCTACGTTGCTGAGTAAGGGGGTAGCCATCAGCGAATTGCCCGAAAAAGCATAGGCTCCGCCAATCAGACTGCTGGTTTTGATAAAGTCTCTTCGTTCCATACGTGGGTTGACTTTATCTAAAAGGCTAAAAAGTCCAATTGCTACCGCGACGATTTTAACGCATCTGAATAAACGTAGCGTTCAGGCTAAATTTCTGAGGCAAAACAGAATTGAAATCGTATTATTTCATGGCTTTAATCCACTCGCGAATGAGGTCAAGACTCTCGGTATGAACTACTTTTCGGCCTAGTTCGGGCATCATTTCTCCGGGGTCGGTCGATGTCATTCTGTATACCAGAATCGATTCGTCAGGTTTGCCGGGGACAATATCGAACGGACGACCTCCCGATCCACGTCCGGCGGCAACGGGTGTTTTTCGGATGCCCACCGCTGTTGGGTCATTCTCCGAAATGCTCAGGTTTAGGCCCGACGTCATGGCTGGCCCTTTCGGATTATGGCAATGCGCGCAGTTAATATCGAGCCAGGCACGTGCTCTGTCGTTTATCGAACCGGTTTCCGGCTTATTCCAGACGGGTGTTTTCGGGCATTTTTCCAGAGATGGTAAATCAGAAATCATGCCCCTTCGTTTCCAGTACGTTAACTGATTTTCTTGTTTCCCCGAATATGTTACGTCGCCATTGAGTTGCCGAATTGATGGGCCAATGGGCACCAGTTGTTCATTGCGGTTGTGGCATCCTTTGCACTGGTTCAGGTTCGGTATTACGTAGTTTTGTTCCCGTTGTTTGCCATCCGTATCGACGTAGCGAACCGTTTTCGTATCGCCTGCTACGTCCAGAAATGCTTCGGTTTGCTCATCGTTCCAGACGTAATCAAATGCTTTCCAGCCTTCCGATTGATGAATTAACAAGCGCGTTTCAATCAACCGACGGCCTTTGCTGGAATCGCGAAAATCGAGCGGATAGTAGAACGTTTTGATAAGCGTAGTGCCAACGGGAAAATTCAGAACTGCCGAATCGTTATATGCTACAGACTGACCTTCAGGCAATTTTACGAAGCGCAATTTTTCGGCATAGTCCGAAAACAAGGGCGTATTCAGCGCATACGGAACCACGCCCGAACCCGGCTCCTGATTCGAAATTGCACCTTTAAACAAACCATAATCAGAGAGTTTTTCGGGGATAGCCTTGGTTTGCCAACTACCCAGAATAAGCCAGAGAATAACCAGCCCTACACACCATACTAATCCGTATCGCATTCGTTTATTTTGCATTCAACACGGTTGCTTTCAAAGGTGTCAGCTGGCAATCGAATAAGGACGTAGCGAACGTAACGTTTTTGAATCCGCGACCCGCATCAAGATTGACAAACGTCTGGTTTTTGTTATTCCGAATACAAATCCGTTTGTCGGGAAGTGGTTTCCCTTCCTTGTCTAACGTAGCGGTATCGATAATGCCATCATAAACGATATGCGGAACCTCCTGACCGGGTTTCAGAATCTGCCCGAAGATTTTGTTATACTTTCCCCGCTGACTAACCGGGCCAGCACTACGTTCATACACATTATCGTGAATGGAAATGGACGTAGCAAACGGGTAATACGCTTTGTCGGTGATGGGCAATTCGGTAAGCAGATAACTGATAATTCCCGTGCTCAGGGTCTGGTTTCGGATAAACCGATTATTGAACACTTCTACACCGTTGGCCGCCAGAATCATCAAGCCAGTTCCGTCTGATACGCTCGCTACGATATTACCGGCCGGAGCGAAATTTGGCAGATTATTGTCGTGAACGTAGTTGTTAAAAACGCGGACATTTCCGCCCTGTTTTTGAACCAGATCGGGCAAATCGAACACCAGAATTCCGCCCGTGTTTTCATACGCTTCGTTATCGAATACATCGGCGTTCCGCGAATTTTCGATCTCGATACCCGCTACGTTATGATACGCTTTGCTGTTTTTAACGATAATTCCCCGCGATTGCCCCACGTAAATACCGGCATCCGACGCACCTATGGCCGTGCATCCATCAATCACTACGTTATCGCACTGCACCGGATATAGCCCATAACCGCCATTTTCGGCTTTCGGTGGCCCCGTCCACTCCACTTTTACGTTTCGGAACGTAATGCCCTTTACGTTCATGGTTTTTATGCCATCGCCTTTTGAGTCCTGAAGGGTCAGATTCTCGATAACAATCTCTTCGGCATTGGAAACCCGCAATCCTTCAGCACCATCGGTTTGCCCTTTGAAACTGAGAATCGTTTTATCGACTCCTTTTCCTCGAATAATAATCTTCTTTTTATCCTGCAACGAAAGGGTTCCGGTGAAGGTGAACGTACCCTGATCCAGCTCAATCGTACTGCCATTTTCGGCCATGATAAACTGGGTCTGATAGCGTTTTTGCACATTCGGCTGCGCCCATGCAACCTGAGAAAGCAGAAGGATCGCAAGCAGACAAAAAGAGGATTTCATGAGGTAAGGGAGCTAGAAATGAGATGCCGGATTTCCGAACTCGTAAGCAACAGAAAATCCAGCATTTATCCAACTCCAAATAAACAAACTACAACCAGCTTGTTATTTTCTTTCTAGTACAGCTAGTATAATCGATACATAACGTTACAGAAATCACTACGTAGAGAATAAGATCAGTTCGTCTCAGACAGCATCTCGCTGTCTGGTCTGCAATCAGCAGTTAAGAAGGAAAGCCATACAACGTATAACCCAGACAGCAAGATGCTGTCTGAGACACTACCGAGCTTATAGCACAATGGTTTTGCCCGTTTGGTAGGCCGACAGTTGGGGCGAGTCGGTGGGGAGTTCAGTGATGAGGTAATCCACCTGATTGAGTTCGGCAATTTTCATCTGCATGACACTATTCATCTTTTCGGAAATAGCTAAAACAGCCAATTTTTCGGCTGCCCGAATCATGGCTTTTTTGGCCTGAACAGTTTCCCAATCTGAATCGGAAAGTCCTTCCCGCGCATCAATGGCATTGGTTCCCATAATGCACAGATCGACACGCAATTCAGATAACCGCTGGTATACTTCCCCCCCGACGCTCATCTGGCTATAGCGGGAAATCTGACCGCCAATCATAATGATTTCCAGATTAGGTTTATCCAGCAATTCTACCGCCGTTAATGGATTTACGGTGATGAAGGTAGCCTTCAGATCGACCGGAATCATCTTGATAAATTCGCGGATGGTGGTGCCTCCCCCAATCAGAATCAGCATACCATCCTGAAGCAGTGCCAGGGCTTTTTCGGCTATCGTGCGTTTGTTGAGATGCGCATACGTTTCCTGAATCAGCGACGAGTGATGATATGCCTTCGACATAGCCCCGCCCCGAATCTTGATCAGCTTCCCTTCATCCGACAAATCATTGATATCGCGCCGAATGGTATCCTCCGATACGTTTAGTGTAGCGGCCAAATCGGTCAAATTTACACGCGTATGTAAATTTATTTGCTTGACTATCAATTGTTTACGTTCGTCTTTCAGAAGAGCTATTGACATGAGAATAGGAATAATAGAGCACTAGTATTCGACATAAAAGATAAAAAACACCTGAATCTTACCCATCCGATAAAACATCGACGCGAATAAAGCATCATTTGACAGGATTTACTGCAGAATTTGCATTATTTTTTTGCACATAATACACAAAACACCATAAAACCGCAGTATTTGCACATTTTACAGCAGTAATCTGCAAGAAAAACCGAATAATAATTGCTTTTATAGCAACAAAGCCATTACATTGCGCAAATATCGCAAAATACATCTGCAAAAATTGCAATATTAAACCTCCATTAGTTAACCAAACTGAGTTTAAAACACCTATAAAGCTTATGAAACGTATGTTACTTCACAGGCCATCCCGAATGGGTTTGCTTATTGTATCGCTCTGCTGGTTTAGCCTGTCGGCTCTGGCGCAGACGATATCCGGCAAAGTAACCAACGCTACGGATGGGCAAGTCCTGCCCGGCGTAACGGTTCTGGAAAAAGGAACAACAAAGGGTACCGTAACCGATAGCGACGGGAAATATACGCTCAAGCTGAACAACGCTCAGGCTACGGTTATTTTCTCCTACATCGGCTTTTCAGCACAGGAAGTTGCCGTTGGCGGTCAGTCGGTTCTTGACGTGAGCCTGAAAGAAGGCGCTACCAGCCTGAGCGAAGTGGTTGTAACGGCGCTGGGTATTTCGAAAGAGAAGAAAGCGCTGGCCTATGCTGTTTCGGAAGTAAAAGGCAGCGATTTCACACAGGCCCGCGAAAACAACCTCGCCAATGCACTGACGGGTAAAATTGCCGGTGTAAACGCAACGGGTATGGCGACTGGCCCCGGCGGTTCGAGCCGCATCATTATCCGGGGAAATGGCTCATTGAACGGCAACAACCAGCCTTTATACGTTATCAACGGGATGCCAATGGACAACAGCATTCCGGGCGGTGGTACTACGGCCGACGGTAACGGCATGAACGTTGACCGGGGCGATGGTATCGGTGGTATCAACCCCGACGATATTGAATCGATTAGTGTACTGAAAGGTGGCCCGGCTGCGGCTCTGTACGGTGCCCGTGCCTCGAACGGCGTTATTCTGATTACAACGAAAAAAGGACGTGGTCAGAAAGGGGTTGGCGTAGAAGTGAACAGCAACACGACGTTTGAAGATATCGCCGTTATTCCAAACTGGCAGTATGAATATGGTCAGGGTCTCGACGGTAAAAAACCAACGACCGTAACGGAAGCCAAAAGTACGGGTCGTCTGTCGTATGGTGCGCGCATGGATGGTCTGCCAACGATTCAGGTTGATGGTCAATTGCATCCTTATTCTCCCCAGAAAGATAACCTGAAAAACTTCTACCGCACGGGTTCCAACTACATTAACTCGGTGGCGTTTACGGGTGGCAATGAGTCGGTCAATTTCCGGTTAGGTCTGAACAATACGCAGTCGAACAGCATCGTACCGAACTCGTCCTTTACCCGACGTATCGCCAACCTGAACCTGAATGCGTTTCTGGGCAAAAAACTGAGCATCGAAACCGTTTTCCAGTACAATTACGAGCTTGGTAAAAACCGGCCCAAAGTTGGTTACGCCGACATGAATCCACACTGGGCTACGTATCTGATAGCCAACGTAGTAGATATTCGTAGTCTGGCACCGGGCTATGACCCGACAACCGGAAAAGAAATTGAATGGAACCCCGTTCCGGCAGCACCTAACCCATATCTTGTAGTAAACAAATTCAAGAACGACGACAGCAAATCTCGCTTTATTGCGCAGGGAAGCATTCGCTACGACATTCTGGACAATCTGTCACTAAAAGGAAGCGTAAGCCAGGATTATTACAGCTTCTCGTCGGAATACGTACAGCCAACCAACAACGCGTACCAGCCACTTGGTACGTATGATGGCCGCAAAGTTACCTCGTCGGAAACCAACGGTATGCTGACGTTGAATTACAACACCAACTTTTTCAAGGATTTAAGTTTCTCGGCGCTGTTAGGTGCGAACGCACAGCAGGCGGTTTACGACCAGACGCAGATTGCGGGTAGCGAATTTACCGTACCGTATTTCTACAGCTACACCAACCTCGCTACGTCGACTACTACGCCAACGTACATGAAAAGCGCCATCAATTCGGTGTTTGGTTCGGCTGATTTTGGGTACAAGAACGTAGCGTATCTGACCGTTTCGGGTCGTCAGGACTGGTTCTCGGTATTGAATCCGAAACGTAACAGCATTTTCTATCCGTCGGTGGGTGGTTCGTTCATCATCTCCGATGCGTTCCGTCTGCCAAGTGCCATCAGCTTTGCGAAACTGCGGGCGTCATGGGCACAGGTGGGTGGTGCTACGGTGAATGCGTATCAGATTTACCAGTATTATTCGATGCAGCAGGGTGGTCACAACGGTCGTCCGGTGCAGGTTCTGTCCTCGTCGCAGGTGCCGAACCCTGATCTGAAACCACTGACGTCTACTACGTCGGAAGCGGGTATCGAAGCTAAATTCCTGAACAATCGTCTGGGTTTAGATCTGACATTCTACAACCGGAAAACCACCAATGATATCGTTACGTCGAACATTGCGCTTTCGTCGGGTTATACGTCGGCACTACTGAACGTTGGCGCACTGAGCAACAAGGGTATTGAGTTGCTAGTGACGGGAACGCCGGTTAAAACCGCTGATTTCGGTTGGGATGTAAGCTATAACATGGCGTACAATAAGAGTAAAATCGAAAAATTAGCCGACGGACTTACGGGTATCGACATCGGTACAGGTGTAGGTGGTGGCCTTGTTCGGAACGTACTGGATCGCCCTTACGGAACCGTTTGGGGTTACCGCAAGAAAACCGATGCCAATGGCAATGTAGTGTTCAATACGGCCAGTGGTTACGCCGTTCGGGGTGATCTGGAAGAAATCGGTCAGGGTACTCCTCCCCTCACGATGGGTATCACCAACAACTTCCGCTACAAAAACTTCTCGCTGAACATTCTGCTCGACGGCAAATTCGGAGCTATCGTTTACTCGAACCTGTATCAGTACGCGTACCGCTTCGGCTTAC
Organism: Spirosoma daeguense; assembly: GCF_054776875.1. NCBI lineage: Bacteria > Pseudomonadati > Bacteroidota > Cytophagia > Cytophagales > Cytophagaceae > Spirosoma > Spirosoma daeguense. Next base: position 526,770 of record NZ_BAAHBF010000007.1, on the reverse strand, counting down.
CACAGGAAACCCTGCCCGGCCGCGAAACCGGTGTAACCGTAACGGGTGTAACGCCAGAAGGTAATCCGTTCACCAAAACATGGTCGAAGGAAGATGTTGATACGTATTACGACAACGACAAGAACTACACGGCGATGTTCATGTTCAACAACGATTTCGTGAAACTACGTCAGGTTGTACTGAGCTATAACCTACCGGTTAACAAGCTGTCGTTCCTGAAGTTACAATCGGCGTCTATTTCGTTCGTAGCGCGGAACCTGGCTATTCTGTACAAAGACAAAAAGAACCAGTATTTCGATCCTGAATCGGGCTATACGAGCACAAACGCGCAAGGTCTGGAAGCCTTTGGTGTACCCAGAACCCGCAGTCTTGGTGTGAGCTTAATGGTGAAATTCTAATCTGAAAAATTGCGCTGACAATGAAACGATTCCTCAAAAAAATATACTACGTAGTACCCGCCCTTCTGCTTTTGTCGTCGTGCGACAAAGGTTTTGAGGAGATGAACGTAGACCCGAACAAATACTCGGAAGTTGTTCCCGAATACCTCTTTACGCGTGCCCTGCTCGATGGTGTAAGCACCAATTTCGCTGGAGCCGCTTACCTGACCATCGGTCAGTCGATGCAGCACTTTGCTACGTATAAGGAAGTTCCTGCGGCTGGCGATAAGTACTTCAACTTCAGCTATTCGACCGGCAACTGGAACGCCTATGCGGGCACACTCGCCGGGCAAGGCGCGGTAATTTCGATTCGTCAGGTTATTGACGCGGTTTCAACGAATCCGGTCAATATAAACAAACTGTCGGCGGCCCGTATCTGGAAAGCGTATATGTTCCACCGTCTGACCGATGTGTATGGCGATATTCCGTATTTCGACGCGGGCAAGGCGCTGTCTGACAAAAACTATTCGCCTAAATACGATACGCAGCAGGCTATTTACGCCGACTTGTTGAAAGAGCTGGAAGAATCGATCAAAGCGTTCGATGCGTCGAAAGCTACGTTCGGAGCGGCCGATCTGATGTTTGGTGGCGACGTAACGAAATGGAAAAAGTTTGCTTATACGCTCATGCTACGTCTGGGTATGCGCCTGACCGAAGTTGATCCTGCCACGGCGAAAACCTGGGTTGAAAAAGCGATTGCTGGCGGTGTAATTGTGGACGATGCCGACCGCGCTGTGATTGGCTACGTCGATGGTTCGCAGGTGGCCAGCCGGAACTTTATTTCCGCTGCACTGCTGGGTACCGATTACATCACACCCGGTGGCGACAATGTAGAAGGGGGCAAATTCGCTAAAACGTTCATCGATTATCTGAAAACAACCAAAGATCCACGTCTGGGCGTTTTCTCGATTGTCTGGACAACCACCGATAACAAAACGTTCACCGCTGATACGACCGCATCGCTTCAGAGTGGTATGCCAAACGCAGCTTTCAACAGCCTGCCTGCCAACTTCAATTCGTTTTCGGAGCCAAACCCAAACACGTTGTTGAAATACAGCGCACCGCTTATCGTGTTGGGCAACGCCGAAACAAATCTGTTGCTGGCCGAAGCATCGGTACGTGGCTGGGTTAGCGGAACCACCGCAGCAACGGCTTACGCGAATGCGGTGAGAGCGGGGATGCGTCAATGGTCATTATTTGGGTCAGCCGGTACGATCTCAGACGCCAAAATAAACGCGTATCTGGCTACGAATCCGTATAACACAAGCGGCACAACAGCACAGCAGATGGCGCAGATTCAGACACAGAAATGGGTATCGCTATTTCTGGAAGATGAGTACGAAATCTTCTCGAACTGGCGTCGTACGGGCTATCCGGTTCTTACACCGACCAACTATCCGGGCAACCTGACCGGCGGTAAAATTCCAACTCGTTTTGTGATTCCTGATACGGAAGAAATCTATAACAAAACCAATTTCCTCGAAGCACGTACACGTCAGGGCGGCACGAATACGCTTTCCAGCACAGTTTGGTGGGATAAGTAAAAAACGCCTACTAATACTTTGATAGTCAGACAATAATTCCAAATCCGAACATCCTCCCCTAATACCGGGAAAGGATGTTCGGAACAGATTACCCCGGTTCGCTTATGAAAACACAACGCCGATCGATTCTAAAACGGCTTTTCGCTTCTGCAACCACCCTGTTCGGATTAGGTACCACGTCGCTACAGGCATCTGGATTGGGCAATTCTGCCAAACCAGACGCTACATCAGCAACTGAAAAAGCAGTAATGGGCGTTGTCACCTACGAGGATGTCCCGCTTTATTCAAGCGTTACGAAACAGGGAAACCTGCTCTTTATTTTCGGCATCGGTGCCCACTTCGAAGGCGACGCAAAAGCGCATACCGACCATGTGCTGAAAGAAATGGAAAAAGAACTCATCAAAGCGGGTTCGTCGATGCAAAAAGTCCTGAAAGTAAGCGTCTTTCTTCATGATCTGGACGATTACAAAGGCATGAACGAAGTCTACAAAGGTCGATTTGGGGCTAAACCGCCCGTTCGCACAACGGTGTCGCCCCGCGCCGGAATCCCCAACGGTTCGCTGGTCGAAATGGATTGTATCGCTTACGTCTAATTACTCTTACGAAAGCTTCTCAGACCGCCAGCGGTTCGGGAAGCTTTCCTTTCTTACCGCTTTATTGCAACAACTATAGTATGCTTAACCGAAGAAGTTTACTCAAGCATTTGTCTACCATGCCGTTTGTTGGCGGTTTGTTTGGTAGCGCCACCCCTCTTGCTGCCGCCGTAGCAGCGCCCACGCTGGCTCCCCGTAACCTCGTCAAAGAGCTTGGCATTCGGACATTTATCAATGCCGCCGGTACGTATACCGCCATGACGGGTTCGCTCATGGAAGAGGACGTAGTGAATACGATTCTGGCTTCGTCGAAAGAGTTTATGATGCTCGACGATGTTCAAACCAAAGTCGGCGAAAAAATTGCAGCCCTGACCCATGCCGAATCAGCCGTTGTTACAGCCGGGTGTTTTTCGGCCATGACCCTCGGATTGGCGGGTGTGCTTACGGGTATGGATCAGAAGAAAGTAGAGCAACTGCCACATCTCGAAGGCACCGACATCAAATCGGAAGTGATAATTCAGAAGGGTCACAACGTTGGCTACTCGCACGCGCTGATGAACACGGGCTGCAAAATCGTTTTCGTGGAAACAGTCGAAGAACTCGAAAAAGCGATCAATCCAAAAACGGCGATGCTCTGGTTTCTGAACATCCAGTCCGACAAAGGTAAGATCATGCACCAGCAGTGGGTGGGATTGGGCAAAAAGCACAACATTCCAACCATGATCGATATTGCCGCCGACGTACCACCAGTTGAAAATCTCTGGAAATTTAACGACATGGGCTTTGATCTGGTTTGCGTATCGGGCGGAAAAGCCATGCGTGGCCCGCAGAGCGCCGGTTTGCTCATGGGCAAAAAAGCGTATATCGACGCAGCCCGGTTAAGCATGCCGCCACGCGGTTCGACCATCGGACGCGGCATGAAAGTGAATAAAGAAGAAGTGCTGGGCATGTACGTAGCGCTGGAGAAATTCATCGCCCGCGATCAGGATAAGGATTGGAAAATGCTGGAAGCCCGCGCGGCTCACATTGCCGATACAGCACGTAGCGTGAAAGGGGTTACTGTCGAAACGTTTGCGCCTGAACTGGGGAACCACACGCCAACGCTGAAATTTAGCTGGGATGCTACTAAAGTTAAGCTCACACCCAAGGCATTGCAGGACGGATTACGGAACGGAAATCCATCCATCGAAATCGTGCTGAACGAATCGAACGGCATCAACATGACTACCTGGATGCTCAAACCGGGCGAGGAAAAAATTGTGGCCACCCGATTGAAAGAAGAATTGATGAAGGCCGCGGTTTGATGCTTTGTATGGGCCAAGCTCCAGCTTGGCCCTAGATAACATAGCCAGTTCTCTATACGGCCAAGCTGGAGCTTGGCCCATACATAACCTAAACCTGGCCTTATGAAAAAAATCATTACGTTTATAACATGTATATGTCTGAGCTTTTTATGTAATGCGCAGACGTACACGCTCCTGATCAAGGGAGGCCGTCTGATCGATACGAAGAACAACATTGATGCCGTGATGGACGTAGCGATTACCGACGGAAAAATTACGCAGGTAGCGAAATCCATCGACCCAAAACTGGCCCGTCAGGTTGTTGACGCGAAAGGTATGCTGGTAACGCCCGGCCTGATCGACATTCATGGGCACGTATTTCACGGCACTGAAGTCAATCACTACCTGAGCAACGGTCTGTATGCCTTAGCTCCAGACGGCTATACCTTCCGGGTGGGCGTAACGACCATTGTGGATGCAGGTGGCGCTGGCTGGAAATCGTTTGATATGTTCAAACAGAACGTTATTCTAACGGCCAAAACTCGTGTGCTTTCGTTCATGAACATCGTGGGCGAAGGAATGCGCGGAGGCAAGTACGAACAGGATACAACCGACATGGATTCCCGGAAAGCAGCCGAAGTTGCGCTGGCGAACAAAAACGACGTAGTGGGTTTTAAAGTAGCGCATTATCAGGGGTCAAGCTGGGCCCCCGTCGATCATGCCGTTGCCGCTGGTAAACTCGCCGATATGCCCGTCATGGTCGATTTTGGCGGCAGTCAGCCTCCACTACCGCTGGCCGATCTGTTTCTGAAACACCTGCGTCCCGGCGACATTTTCACCCATACTTACACGCTATTGCCCAACAACGTCCGCGAAACGATTGTCGATGAAGCGACGCAGACGGTTAAACCGTTTGCGCTGGAAGCCCGTAAACGAGGACTCGTATTCGATGTTGGGTATGGTGGAGCGAGCTTCAATTTCTCGCAGGCCATTCCTGCCCTGAAAAACAAATTTTATCCCACTACCATCAGTACCGATCTGCATACGGGTAGTATGAACGGCTCGATGAAAGACATCCTGAGTATTATGTCGAAGTTTGTGGCTATGGGCGAAGATGTTCCGAGTGTGATCAAAGCCACAACCTGGTCGCCCGCACAGGTGATCAAACGCGAAAATCTGGGCCATCTGTCGGTTGGTGCCATTGCCGACGTAGCGATTCTGAGTATGCGTCAGGGCGATTTTGGCTTCTACGACAAAACCGGATTTAAGCTGAAAGGGAAACAGAAATTTGAATGCGAAATGACGATCAAAGGAGGTAAAATTGTCTATGACCTCAATGGAATCGTCAGCCCAATGGGCCTGAATTAATTAACGTAGCATTACCTCAAAACCTGCTGCTCCGGCAGGTGCCTGTGATAACGCAACAAAACCAAAGTGCTAATTATTAACCGTTAACGTATCGTATGAAAACCGAACGCCGTTCCATTTTAAAACGTCTTTTTGCTTCAGTTGCCGGAGCTGTTGGTCTGGGTGCTGCCACCAAAGCCGTAGCCGAACCAACCACAGAAACCGCCGTCCAGAAAGAAGTCTTTAATGTTGTTAACCACAATGACGTACCGCTCTTCTCTGGCTCTACCAAACTGGGAAATCTGGTATTTGTTGCGGGCAAAGGCTACCACAAAGAGGGAGACATTAAGGTTCATACCGACGAAGTGTTGAAAGAACTGGAGAAGGAGCTGATTAAAGCAGGTTCGTCGATGGAAAAAGTGCTGAAAGTAAGCGTTTTCCTACATGATCTGAACGATTACAAAGCCATGAACGAGGTCTATAAAGGCCGCTTTGGCAGTAAACCTCCCGTACGTACCACAGTGGCCGTATACGGGGGAGTTCCCGGCGATTCGCTGGTTGAGATGGATTGTATTGCCTATATATAAAACGTAGAAACGGCCCGGTACGTCTGTTCATAGTACGTGCCGGGCCAACCTTATTAACTGAACGTAGTAACGCATCGCATTTTAGATTGCTGTTAAGGATAGCTATCTAAAATGCGATGTTTTATTTTGTATCGACCAACTTTTGATAGCACAACAACTCAGCAAATGATTGAACAAAAAATTCTGGATGCCTACGAAGAATTGGCAGCAGCTTACAATAGTTTGATTGACCACAAGCCACATAACGCCTACTACGACAGACCCAATACGCTTAGTCTACTCCCCGACGTAAACGGAAAATCGGTTCTTGATGCCGCCTGTGGGCCGGGTAAATATGCAGAAATCTTACTTGCTCAGGGTGCAGACGTAACGGGTTTCGATATCAGCCCACGCATGGTTGCACTTGCTCAACAACGTAACAATGGCGCTGGTACGTTCTTCATTCATGATTTAAGTAAGCCTTTCACTACGTTAAAAAACGAATCATTCGACGTAGTGCTTTGTGCACTGGCCATGCACTATGTTCAGGACTGGACATTGACTATTCAGGAGTATTGTCGCGTACTCAAACCTAAAGGCCAACTAATTATCTCCATCGAACACCCATTCTTCGAGTTCAATTACTTTAAGTCCGAAGCCTATTTCGAGGTTGAGCCGGTGAAATGTCTCTGGTCGGGATTTGGCAAACCCGTAGAGGTGAATAGTTTTCGCAGACCGCTTTCGGCCTGTATTACGCCGTTTACCGAAAACGGATTTTATATTGATAAGCTAATTGAGCCTAAGCCGGTAGAGGAATTTCAGAAATATGACCCAAAACACTTTAATGAACTAAATGAATTCCCGGCGTTTATGTGTCTGAGAGCTTGTAAACGAGATTGAGTAATTAAAGACGTATATATTTCCTATTATTTCCTGATAATACTTTGGTGGTATTGTTTCGTCAATAATACCACCAAAGTATTATCAAATTTTTTATAGTTCTCAGATTCATTTCAATATAAATTAACCATAATCTTAATTAAACACTATAAACGCAACCAGATACTTGCTACATTCAAAAGTGACATTTAATGAAATAATTACATTTTAATTATTACTTAACATATCAAACCTATTATTGAAAATTCTCTAATCTTTATCCATTTTTAATGTTATTCTTTTCAAGAAAAACCTAAAATCCTGCAAAACGGTATAATAAAATAGGTTAACTAATTCGATTCATAGCATTATCTATTGAATAAACTCGGAATTACACAAAAGGTTAAAAGAACCAGATATGATATAAGTAGCATATATACCAAATATATTTTTCCTACAGAGCACTATCTACATATTAAATTTGTCCAATTATATTTGTGGCTTATTTTTCAAAAACTTTCTTAACTATGCACAAAACTTTATTAAGTCTTCTACTATTTATTGCAACAAGTAGTTACTTGTACGCGCAAACAATGGTACGAGGAACCGTGACCTCATCGGCCGACGGTTCAATGCTGCCCGGTGTTAGTGTTCTGGTAAAAGGCACTTCGGTCGGTACTGTCACAGACAGTGAAGGTAAATTCTCCATCAACATTCCACAAAATTCGTCAACACTCATCTTGAGCTTTATTGGTTTCGTTAGTCAGGAAGTCGACATAGCCAATAAATCAACAATCAACGTAACCCTCGCCGAGGAAAGCAGATTCCTGAACGAAGTAATGGTGGTGGGTTATGGTACCGTCAACAAAGAAACGCACGTAGGTTCGTCGGCACAGATTAAAGCCATCGACATTGGGAATCGGCCTAACTCGAACGCATTAAATGCACTGATTGGCGCTGCTCCAGGCGTTCAGGTAACTCAGGCAGGTGGTGCACCTGGTTCAGCTCCTACCATTCGGGTGCGGGGGTTTGGCTCGATTTCGGCTTCAAATGATGCGCTTTACGTTGTCGATGGTGTTCCGTACAACATGAGTACGTCCACCATCAACCCGGAAGATATTGAGTCGATTAACGTATTGAAAGATGCGTCGACAACCGCGATTTACGGTTCAAGGGGTGCCAACGGGGTGGTGATGATCACGACAAAAAAAGGCAAAAACAACCGGAACAACCTGACATTCAACGCGTCTGTTGGTGCTATTTCGCGGGGTTTGCCTGAGTATGAAACCGTTTCGGCGCAGGAGTATTATCCGCTGATGTGGGAAGTACAACGGAACACGCTGCAATATGGCTCACTGAAAATTCCTCGTGATGTTGCCAGCAGCATTGCCTCCGGCCTGACCACAACTTACGACGGACGTGCTTATACAGGCGTGTATGATCTGTTGAAATACAATCCATTTAACGTACCAAACAACCAGATTGTCGGTGTAAACGGCACGCTAAACCCGAGTGCGCAATTACTGTATCCAGAAGATCTGAGCTGGGTAAATGGGGTTCAGCAAGGCGGCAAAAGCCGACAGAACTACAGCCTTTCGTATGATGGCGGTAGTGCCAAATCAGACTACTACGTATCGATTGGCTACACCAAAGATCAGGGTTACTTACTTAAGTCTGATTTTGAACGCTTTACAGGACGTATCAGCGTCAACAGCCAGCCTACAACCTGGTTTAAGACTGGTTTGAACCTGACCGGTACGTATAGCCGTGCCAATACCGATGCTGGTAGCGATGGTGGTACGTCGTTTATCAACCCGTTCTTTATTTCCCGTTTTATTGGCCCGATTTATCCGATTCACCGGCACGACCCAACTACGGGCGCTTACGTATTGGATCAAAACGGAAATCAGATCTACGACATGGGCGATACGCGTCCTTACTCGAGCGGTCGGCACACGATCTGGGAAAACGAACTGAACGACCGCAAACAAATGCGCGGAGTGATCGGCGGACGTACCTATGCTACGTTGAATCTGTTCCCCGGTTTCAAAGCGACGTCGAACGTGAGCTTCGATTTGCAGGATACTCATTACCGCACCTACGATAACCCAATCATTGGCGATGGCGCTCCGGCTGGTCGGGCAGGCAACAATCTTTACCGCACTACTACCGTTACGTTCAACCAGTTACTCGAATACGACAAATCGTTTGGCAAGCACAACCTGAACGTATTGGGTGGTCACGAGAACTATTCGTACAAGTATAACTCGCTGACGGGTTCGCGTTCGGGCGTTATTGTCGATGGTATTACGGAACTGGTCAACTTTGCGTCGGTACTGGGCGTTTCGTCGTTCGAAGATAATTATACCATCGAAAGCTTCTTCTCCAGAGCCAATTACGATTTCGACAAAAAGTATATTCTGAGTGCTACGTTACGTAGAGACGGCAACTCAAAATTCTACAAAGACGTTCGTTGGGCTAACTTCTGGTCGGTAGGGGCTGCGTATAACCTCGAAAAAGAGAAGTTTTTCCAGGTGCCCTGGATTGATCTGTTGAAAGTACGCACCTCGTATGGCGTAGTTGGAAACGAAAACCTCGGCGACGATATCGGTCTGTATCCGTATCAGGCATTGTATACGCTTGGACGTAACAACAACGCGGAGCCAGGTTTCACGCAGGCATCTATCGCCAACAATTCGCTGACTTGGGAAACGGCTAAAAACTTCGACTTCGGTGTCGATTTCAGCTTGTTCAACAGCCGGTTGTCGGGTAGCATCGAGTATTTCAACCGAAATACGGATGGTCTGATTTTCCAGGTTCCGCTGGCGCTGTCGAATGGCGGTACGTATAGTGATGGTGGCTTTAGAATTCCAAGTAACATTGGTAGTCTGTATAACCGGGGTTTCGAAATTCAACTCGGTGGCGATGTGATCAGAACATCTGATTTCAAATATTCGGTTACGCTGAACTGGACTACGTTGAAAAACCAGATCACCAAAATGCCCGAAAACCAGAAGCTGATTCAATCGGGCACCAAAGGCTACAGCGTTGGTCACTCGATTTACGACTTCTACCTACGTGAGTTCTGGGGCGTTGATTCAGAAACGGGTACGTCACTCTACCGCACCAACACCATGACGACCAACGCCAAAATTATGAATGGTGATACGTTAACGCCAATCATAGCGGAGGCCAACTATCGGTATACTGGTTTTTCGTCGATTCCGAAGTTCTATGGCTCGATCAACAATAATCTGTCATACAAAGGATTAACACTTAGTGTTATTCTAACCTATCAGGTTGGCGGTAAAGTATACGACGGCGGTTATGCGTCGCTGATGCACGGTGGCAATTACGGAACGGCTATGCACAAAGACGCTTTCAAACGTTGGCAGAAAGAGGGGGACATCACGTCTGTTCCTCGTTTCGACAACGGTAACGTAACAAACCAGACAGGGCAAAGCACCCGTTTCCTCACCGATGCGTCATTCCTGCAAATCAATAACGTTACGTTAAGTTATGCACTTCCTAAACTGGTTCTGAACAAACTAGGTGCCAAATCGGCCAGTGTATTCTTTACTGGCGAAAACCTGGCTCTATTCTCGGCGCGGGTAGGTATGAACGTAACGGGTAACTTCAACGGTACGGTCGACAATACCTACAACTTCAACCGGGTTCTTTCGGCGGGTGCACGCTTTGGTTTTTAATAAAGACGTTAACGATTTCGAACAATGAAGAATCTAATCATAAAAGGACTTCTGGGCATTGCAGTAGCGGGTTCGCTCTTTAGCTGTGAGCCAGACTATATGGAAACAACGCCAACGAACCAGGTTTCGACGGCCGATGCTTTTACTACTACCAAAAATGCCTGGGCTGCGCTGAACGGTATTCACCGGATTATGTACTCGCAGATTTTCGGTACGCAGGCGCAGGGTGGTCAATCGGGTAACATGTTGTATATGGACATAATGGGCGAAGACGTAGTGTTCCCGAATGCCTCCAATACGTGGCTGCTCCCCGAATATCGCTGGATTAACCACCGCAACCCGTCGGCCGCGTCGGCGAACTACAATTACACGTTTTACTACGTGATTATTGGGAATGCGAACATGATTATTGCCAATATCGATAATGCTGCGGGTACGGATGCCGAGAAAAAAGCGATTAAAGCCGAAGCATTAACGTATCGGGCATGGGCACATTTTCAGGTCGTTCAGTTATACGGAGCCCGATTTGTGGCGGGGACAGCCAACGATGGATTAGGTATTCCGATTGTGCTGGAAGCGAAAACGACACCAACGCCACGTAGCAAGGTATCGGAGGTATATACCCAGATCAATAAAGATATTGACGAAGCAATCAGTCTCTTCACGGGCTACACCCGTATGAACAAATCGCACTTCGACATAAACGTAGCGAAGGGCATTAAAGCACGTATTGCGCTTACGCAACAGGATTACGCTACGGCAGCAACGATGGCGAAAGAAGCGCGCGCAAGCTTCCCGCTCATGTCGAATACGCAGTATCTGGCTGGCTTCAACGATTACACCAATCCAGAATGGATGTGGTCGTCACGGATTGTAGCCGATCAGACCAACTTCTTCTATTCGTTTTTTGCGTACATGTCGAACAACTATAGCTCTACGGTGATCCGTTCTGCCCCTAAAGTGATGTTCTCGGCCCTATACAGCAAAATCAGAGCAACCGATGTTCGTAAAAGACTATGGGATTCTACCGGCACAAACACCGTCGATTTTCCGCTACCACTTTCTACATTCCAGCGGTTCAAGTACCATCCCAAAAAATTCCGAGTGGCCGATCCGTCGCTTAGTATTGGTGACGTACCGTACATGCGTGCTGCTGAGATGTATCTAATTGAAGCCGAAGCACTTGCTCGTCAGGGTAAAGATGCCGATGCCGCAACCGCCCTGTTTCCCCTCGCTGTTAACCGTGATCCGAGTTATGTAAAATCGACCAGAACCGGCGCGGCTTTAATTGATGAAATCATGACACAACGTCGGGTTGAACTCTGGGGCGAAGGCTTCCGTTTCTACGATTTAAAACGGACGAATGCTCCACTAAATCGGAACGGTGGCAATCACAATGCTTCGTATAACAATGGCGTGTTCGAAGTTCCAGCCAACGATATAAGATGGCAATTCCTGATTCCGCAGGACGAAATCAACAATACAAACGGTGTGGTTGTGCAGAATCCGCAGTAACAATACGTTCCAGAGGTTTTCTAAATGAGAAAGGCAGCCAACTGGCTGCCTTTCTCATTTAGAACTTTTGAGCTTGTTCATCGATGCGTAAAGCCCGCTGTCGACTGCCTACTATTTTACCATCCAGCGTTTTACTAAATTTCTTCACAGTTTCGTCAACAAGCATGTTATTCCCCACATGCCTTCTCTCGACAATTTCATATTCGATCACGTCATTTATACGTAGCACCTGATAAAATGAATTCCTGTAGCATCGCCACACCCTGCCTTTCCCGTCTGAATATCCCCAGATATCTTTTTTAGAAATTTTCTTGCGCTCGCCATTTTGCAACGTAAAGCGTAACGATTTATCCAGAAAAAAGTCCCTTCCTTTTATGCGGGTAATCGAATCAGAAAGACTGGTTGTGTTCAAATCGGCGCTGGAATAGAGAATCTGATTCGGCTGCAAGGCCAATCTTGTTCCTAGTTCGGGCGCACAGCCAGCCAACGCTACCAGAACCAACAAGATAAGTTTATTCATGATCGTATAGTTAGGATTACAAGCACTCGTATGAATATAACAAAAGCAAAAATGTTTGTACCTAACCTGATTACCCTTTAAGCGCATGATCAACGTTCACGTTCTGCCCCGACCATATTTTTTTGGCCGTCCAGTCAGCCGGAGGTTCGGCCCAGAAAGTGTCCGAAGCTGGCAAACCCAGTGGTAAAAACGCAACCGAACACAGATACAAACTACCCGTTGAAATATAGGTTTCGCCGATGGCTGGCTGGTGACCACACAATCCAATCTGGAGCCAGCCTTTTGCGTCGAACGTAGCGGGAGCATCCATTGTCCGGTGCATCACGGCGGTCAATGCCGAACGTACCTGCGCGGGAGATAATTCAGATGGTAAATTTTTCTGCAACGCCACCTGAGCCAGCAACTGAAACGCCCCACACCGATACGCCAACGACCGACCAAAAGCCGCAAAGGAGCCATCGGGGGCAATCAGTCGCTCCTGAATCATAGCGTAACGCTGGGCACGCGCCAGCAACGTATCGTATAAGGTTTTATCAGCTTTTTTCGCATCGACCAGTACGTTCACTACGTCGAGCAACATCGGCTGAATCACGTAGCTGTTGTAGTAATCCCAGTGAAAATCAGGCCCATCGCCATAAGCACCATCACCTTTATACCACGCCTGATGCTGACGAATGGCGTAGTCCATCCGTAGTTCATCACCCGAACCCGTGTATTTCAACAGAGCCGCTTCGACCATGGCACTAAACAATAGCCAGTTATTATAACCGGGTTTGATAACCCGACTCGCCTGCAACGCTTTTACTACGTTAGCCTGTTCATCGGGACGTAGTGCGTTCCAGAGTTTAGGCGAACGTAGCAACCCATGCGCCAGAAATGCGGCATCGACCAACGGTTGTCCGCCTTTCGTAAAATTCAGATAATCGGGCGATTGCGGATTGACACCGTTGGCAATTGCCTGATGGGCTAGATCAAAATACCGCTTGCGTAAGCGACCTTCCGCCGAATCATCAGCATCCAATTCAAGCCAGGGAGCAATGCCAGCCAGCGTTCTACCCAACGCTTCCAGATGCGATACAAGAATCCGACTGGCTTGTTGCCCCGGTGCATACTCAATCGGCATAGTCGCTTTTAACTGATTTTTTGCCAATGCGCCCAATACCGGATCGGCAATCTTTTGTATAAGCTGTACCCAATACGTTCGGTCGTCGCTGTCGGCTGACGCAATTTCTGGATATGGCAACTTCCCAACAGAAAAACCAGCGGGCAACGTAGCAGCTAATCGGGTAAATGTTCGTCGATTCATCAGCATCAAAAGCAGAAATTTACCACTAAAAGCAGCTTTTTACCTTCTTTTTACTGGTTGAAAGGCACAATAGCTAAAGCCAGCGCAGAAGCTGAAACGTTCGTTCTGAAAACGCTGTTACGTGTTTAAACTCGCCATTTTATTTTCCTGTGAGCAACGAACAATCGCCGTCTGGTCGTATTTTCGACTGGGCTATTCTCCGCCGGTTATATGCGTTTGTAAAACCCTATCAGGTTCGGTTTTACCTGCTGATCGGCATCATTCTCCTGTCGGCCTCTTTAGCCCCACTCCTTCCATTACTCATTCGCCACACGATTGACAACGTAATAGCCATCGGTGATTATCAGAAACTTACGCTGATGTTAGTTATTATGATTGGCGTTCTGGTTGTTCAGGCAATCGTTCAGTTTTTCAATACGTATCTGTCGGGCTGGTTAGGTCAGTACGTCATTCGCGATATTCGAACACAGCTCTACAACAAAATTCTGCATCTGCGCCTGAAATTCTTCGACAATACGCCCATCGGTCGGTTAGTGACCCGCGCCATTTCGGACGTAGAAACATTGGCCGACGTATTCAGTGAAGGTATGGCAGCCATTGCGGGCGATATTTTACAGCTAATTCTGATTATCGGCGTGATGTTTTACACCGACTGGCGGCTGGCGGCCATTAGCCTTTCTACCATTCCGTTGATGCTGTTCAGTACGTATGTTTTCAAGGAAAAAATCAAGAAATCGTTCAACGAAGTACGTACTGCCGTTGCTAATCTCAACTCGTTTGTGCAGGAGCATATTACGGGCATGAACATTGTCCAGATTTTTGGCAGTGAAAAAATCGAAGCCGAAAAATTCCGGGTTATCAATGGTGAACATCGGGCGGCCAACATTCGCTCGATTCTGTATTATTCAATCTATTATCCGGTTGCCGATATTATTTCGGCGGTGGCAATTGGCATGGTTGTCTGGTACGGTTCTACCCAAATCATCAACTCCGACGTTACGTTCGGCACGGTCACGGCGTTCGTTATTTTTATCAATCTGTTTTTCCGCCCCATCCGAATGCTGGCCGACCGCTTCAATACGCTTCAGATGGGTATTGTCAGCACCGACCGCATTCTGACCTTGTTAGATAGCGATGAGTTTACGCAGAACAACGGCAAACATACCCCCGCTACGCTTCAGGGCGACGTAGCGTTTAACAATGTCTGGTTTGCTTATAATAATGAAGACTGGGTGTTACGTGACATTTCGTTTCGGGTAAAAGCGGGCGAAACGGTGGCCTTTGTAGGTGCAACCGGTGCGGGCAAATCCTCGATTATAAACCTGCTGAGTCGTTTTTATGACATCAATAAAGGCGAAATCATAGTTGATGGTATTGATGTACACGACTACGAACTGGGTTACCTTCGCCGAAATATTGGCGTCGTTTTGCAGGATGTTTTTCTGTTTTCCGACACGATTGAAAACAACATTACGCTGGGCGATAAAACCATTAGCCGCGAAAAAATTATCGAAGCGGCCAAGCTGGTTGGCGTCCACGACTTTATTGAGCGTTTGCCGGGTGGTTACGAATACAACGTAATGGAACGCGGCTCAACGCTTTCGGTTGGTCAGCGGCAATTGATTTCGTTTGTTCGGGCGATGGTTCAGGACCCGAAAATCATTGTGCTGGACGAAGCTACGTCGTCGGTCGATACCGAAACCGAAGAAATGATTCAGGATGCCATCGGTAAACTGATGAAAGGCCGAACGGCCATTGTTATTGCGCACCGACTCAGCACCATTCAGAAAGCCAATAACATTATTGTGGTCGATAAGGGACTTATCGCCGAACAGGGCACGCACGAAGAACTGCTTCAGCAGGAAGGTTTCTACGCCAACCTCTATCGGATGCAGTATAAGGAAATGGCGTAACAGAATCGTTGTTCTGCCGTTTTCTATATATTTGATAAAACGTTTTACTACGTATGCCTACTCCAATGTCAACCAAAGCTACCGCAACGTCTAAACGGAAAATCCCAGATTATCTGGTTTATGAGGTTATGGACGGCAAGCCCATTTATTACCGGGGCTATCAATCGGTGCTGAACAAAACCAAAACATTGGAGGAAATTATGGGCTGTAGCTCGCTTCAGGCGGAATTGATTAGTTATCTTCTGTCCGTTATTTATGGGTTCGTTGATCGCTCAAAATATCGCGTTTATACTAATGAAATTGGTAACCACATCGATAAAAACAACAATCTTTCGAACGACATTGCCATTTTCGACAAGGCTGTACTGACTTCAGATAAAATCAACAAAAAATATCCCGACGTACCACCCAAGATCGTTATCGAAATTGATACGGAAGCTGACGTTTCAGAATTAACGAGCTTCGGATATGTCTACAAAAAGTCAAAAAAGCTTCTTGATTTTGGGGTAGAACGTATTATCTGGATAATGATCAATACCAAAACCGTTACGGTGATCGAACCTAATCCTAGTGGAGAACCGAGCAACTGGCAGGTAAGCGAATGGGATACCGATATCACGATCATGGATGGCCATACGTTTAACATCGCTCAGTATCTGGCCGACGAAGGAATTGTTGTAGACGAATAAAACTGACGGTTCAGTTACCAAACAACGTTTTCTCTTCGTCGGTACCGGTTCCAGACGATCCCTCAAAAATGACATCGTGACCTGATACATTTGGCGTATCGTTTGTCGGACCGGGGCCTGTTCCATCGAGCGCGTAGGCAATGGATTCGGCTAGTTTATCCGGCGATTTCTCAGTTTCTTTCTGTTCACTATCAGTTTGCTCAACGGGTTTTGGATACTGTTCACCAGCCTGCTGATCAATTACTTCTTCATCAGCTTCTGGGTCATTGTCCAGCCCAGATGGTACCGTATCGACGGACCGGTTGCTTGAATCGTTACCTGTCGAATCGCTGGAGTCGGGCATGAAGTTTCGCATGGTTGTTGGGTTTTGCGTTTAGTAGTAAACTCCTAACCCAACAAGTAGTTTTATACGAACGCTTAAATATCAGCGCACCACCTGCACAAACGAACTCAGTGGCGATTCTCCCCCATCGGCATATACTATTTTTAACGCATATTGATACGTCCCTTTCTGAGCAGATCCATCCTGATAACTTTGTTGCAAAACGGGAACATTATCAATAATCCGAAGCGGCTGTTCGCCAACTTTTCGGTAAATCAGCACACGCCCTGTGCCGCTTCCTGTCCAGCGGAGTTGCACAGGCTGACCAGCCGAAGCACTAACCGTTACGTTGTTAACCCCCTTCCGAACGCCAGAGTCATACGTACGCACCCGTTGCGGAAACGACCTCGGCGACTGATTTTGACTCTCATCAACGGCCACCACTACGTACTGATACTCATGCCGGGGCAAAACCGTACGGTCCACAAACTCCGATTTCATTCTATCAACTTTTGTCAATAGCTGATAGTCAGCGTCTTTCCCTGCCTCTTTTCGGTACAGAAGCTGGCTTACTATGTCATCGCTCGATGAGTTGGCCCAATGCAACGTAACGCTACTGTCGGCAGCCAGGAATTTATCGAATACAGGACTAACGGGCGGTACCCGATCCGGCTTTTTCAGTTCAAGAATTTCAGAATACGGACTAGCCCGACGCGATTTATCAAACGCGACCACGCGGTAATAAATTTTTTCGGACAAGGTACGTAGCGTGATGCTGTCGCGATACGATTCGTCGGCCAGAAAATCGGGCGTAAGTGGCGTAAAGGCATGATCTGGCGCATTGGCTACGTAGACCATATACCCCAGCAAATCGGGTTCGGCGTTACGTTTCCAATTGAGTGCTACGTGACCTGTACTGTCAATTTTGCCACTCAATCCGTCTGGTTTGGCGGGTGCTCCCCGGTCTTTCATCGCTACGTATGCAGGCATTGTTGGTGCTACGTTACCCGCCGTATCGACCGCCGTTACTACGTAGAAATTTCGGTTAAATTCGTTCGCTGTCCGGTCAATAAACGTTGTCGCATTGGGTGGCAATGGCTTATCGGTCATTGGCAGAAAAGGGCCCTCTGAACTGGCGCTTTTACTGACGTTATAACCAGCCAGATCACCCTCACGCGCGGTTTTCGTCCAGCTAAGTTGCACCGTTGAGCCTTCCGTATTTACTGCTTTCAGATTTGTAACGGGCGATGGTGGCACCAAATCATGGCCTATAACAACCAACACCGGCGAAGGAGCAGTCAGATCGCCAAACGGTGTTATACCTATCACCCGGTACTCGTATTTTCGGTAGTTCTGCGGCAATGAATCGTTGATGGTAATCTCGCTTTTCACTTCATCCGGCACATTCGAAAACACCTGCACAAAAGGGCGCGTATTTCGTCGGCGAAACGTTCGTCCGCCATCGTCCGAACGTTCATAATAATAGCCAGTAAAACGCAAATCAGCGTAAATTCTGTTCCATTTTAACCGCACTGAACGGTCGCCGTTTTCGGCTTTTATTTCGGGCAAAGTTGGTAACGGATCGCTTTTATCAGTATCGACATAAACGAGAGCGGTGTCGGACTGAATCTTTTTCTGACTTGTGGGTGCGTAAATTTTGTACAGATATTTCTGTCCTTTCTGAACGGTATGATCCGCTAGCCGAAGCCCCATGCGTTCGGCTTGCGCCGGATAATACGACGCCATCAGCATCGACAGGAAAAAGCGGTTGTCGTTATCGTACTTCACCTGTACTATGGCTCCGAGTGAGTTTCCTGCTGATCCGGCACTACGGTTTTCGAAAGCCATGGTTGCCATCACCGCCCCCATCGTATCCGTTGGTGCATTTTTCTGCCAATCAGCTACTTGCCAGGGCTTTAACGAAAACACTTTCCTCTCCCAACGCTTTGTTGTATCCGTCGAAACAGTATAGCGTTCAACCGTATAGCCTACCTGATTGGCCACTTTCCAAAGCAATTCATTAGTCGGTTGCCAGCGTAATATGACCGAATCGGGCGTAGTTTTGGCTTTTACGATAAACGTATTTTTAGGCTCATTCCCTTTTTTGTTCTGGGCCTGTAGTTGCGGGCAACTTCCTACCCACCCCAACAGTAGCATGGTAAAAACAACGGTACGGTTCATGTTATTTACAGCGGTTGATGGTGTAGCGTTTCTGAATAGACTGACTCTTTCCTCCTTCCCATACATCGCGATAGCTGAATGTGAGTGTGGGCGTAATGGGTACTGACCGACACAACGACGGACGGGCATCCCAATTCATTAAATCCGTAACGCGCCGACGCAAATCCTGCCCATATTGCTCACGGTTTTCGCCAATGAAACCTACCATTTTGCCGCCCCACGCTGCATATTTCTTTTCCAGTTCACCACGGATGTTATTATAGCTATCGCTGGGGCAACGATATAGGCCACCTCCACAGCCATTATCCCGGTCGCGATATTGCCTGTTTAACTCCTCCGCGAACGTAGTGGCACGGGTAAACAGCAGTTGCGTATTTTCTTTCATGGTCAGGATTCGGTCGTCAATTATTTCGCTCAGGCGCGTCACTACGTAGTTCAGATTTCGGCTATGGGCTTCGCCATAACCTACGCTATTACTCTGATTTACAGCAACATCATAATAGCGTTCGTACGACTGATTACCCCGTGGCGTTTCGGGCATCAATACACCGGTCTTGCGAAGCTCATCGGCAACGTAGCGCCATTTAGGCTGAACATCCCGGCTCAGCACGTTGTCGATCCAGCCACTCCCGCTTTCATTGACCCGAATCAGCGGATCAATAAACGTAGTGCGGTTACCTCCGTTAATAGGCATACCCGTATCGAAACCATTCAGGTCAAACGTATCGAATCCTTCCTGCCCCGTAAACGATAACCGAATGGTGTTATCACCTTCGACTGATGCCGTAGTTGTAGCCGCAACGGTGTTCATTTTCTGCGTCAACGTAGTAAACTGGCTGGTCGAAAAGGAAAAATCGTAGAGCACAAACGGTTGTGGCTGTAGTTCAAGTTGCTGCGTTGACGGGTTGCGCGATAAACTCAAACCACTCTGTCGATTGAGTTCGCTTAACTTGCCAGACACCTCCTGATTCACGCCATTTTTGGTACTCACCTGCGCCATTGCCTCCGCCGAATTAACGTAGAGATTGCCCAGGCTGGACTGTTTCACGGTTCGAGTACCAGCCAGTACACTCTGTTTTAGCTGCCTGACAAGTTGCACTGCATAGCTGGTTTTGTTGGCCAGCCTGGGCATATCGAACGATACCAGATTGCCTTCGATTCGGGCTTCAACGGTCAATACGTCATTCCCAGTCAGTACGTTCTGATCGGCTTTACTAGCCAGTGGCGACTGGTTTATGGAAGCCGTTTTGGTTAGGGCTGATTGGCTGTTACCGTTAGAACTCCCCACTTTTACTACACCAAGATTGGTAGCCAGTCCGACTCCTAACGTTTGAGGCTTAAACAGTACGTAATACTCAAACGAAGGATCGCTGGTAAGGCAACTTATTTGCTTGCGGAGCATGATAGCTCCTTTTCCATTCTCGTTCTGGAGGTAGTATTTCTGGTCGTTGAACGGGAACGTGTACGCTACGTCGTTCGGGTTGAGTGCGGCCCGGCACTCGCCCGTGGTGAAACGCGTCGTTATTTCGTCGCGAACCGGCTTTTTCGGACCTTTTGGGTCTGGATCAATAAATACTTTCCCATCTTCATACACCTCAATGGCAAACGTAACGGTCTGCTTTTTACGGGGCGCATCGAAGGCACTGGGTGAATTCCAGACGATGCTTTTTTCATTCGGGAAATAAAACTGATCGGCAGGTTGCTTCACACCATTCAACGTAACGGATGGCCGCAAATCGTAGCTGTGCGAGCGCCAGTTATCGTTTCGATCCTGATACGTAACGTCGAACTGGCGGGGGTAATTGAGTAGAATTTCCGGGTTGGTCATAATATCGACGTTTGAATCGCCATCTTTCGGCGTCACGTCGGCAATGATACGTTGCTCAAACGGGTTCGTTTTGATGGTGCAACGCTCCCCTACTTTCACGGGTAACGTAAACCCAAGCGACGCGCCCAGAAAGGTCCCTTCACCCGTCAGAAATCCTTGAAACCAGGTTGGATTAGGTAAACCAGCCCCCAATAAAGCGGCCGCTTTCAGTTCCACAATTTTCACATCACCCAGAAACGCATGAACTCCCACCGCTCCCAAAAATTCGAAATAAGCCTGTCCACTGGCATACCAGCCGTTATAGCCAATTTCGCCCCCAGTTTCTTCGCAAACAGCTCCCGGCAACTGACGGATGTTGACATCGAAACCAGCTCCAGCGCGTAGTTTGGCCCAGAAAATCAGGAATTCGACATCGGGAATACCCACCCGCAACGTAGCACCGAAGGCCATACCAGCCGCCTGTTCAAAGCCCGACGGCATTCCGTCTGGTCTCACCCCAAAACCCTTATAGCCCGCTTGCACGAACTTGTTCATGGTTTCGGGGCTGATGATATCATCGGGCGGGGGCGGAATGTCGGGAATATCGCTGTTGCCCACCATAAAGTAGCCCGTCGCCTTCGCCAACCCCTTTAATCCGGCAATTTCCACCGTATTGCGCTTGGCTGGCTCCCCTACTTTTACGTAGTACTTTTTGTTCTCAAAATCGGCCAGCGCATTCAATTGGCCATTCATCGACAGCAGCGGCAGCGTGCCTTTCACGGTGGCATCGAGCGTAAAGAGCTTTTGCGGGAAGTGGTATTGCGCATTAACCGTAGCATCCAGCATTCCTTTCTGGTCGCCATCGCTGATGAGATGCCCGAGACCATTCACCCGAACCAGTTCCAGACTGCCGTTCTTCATGGTTCCTTCGATGGTTGCGCGGGCATTTAACACAAACTGACTGGCTACCGAAAAGTACAGGGCGGCTTTCAGTCCATCGGTATCTTTGGCGGGCGTATACTCGTAATTACCCTCCGTTTTTGCCGTTTCTTCGAACTGATTGGGGTCAAATTTGGGGGGCGTCATATTGTGATAAAGTCCTCCACCAATGCCGTTGACCGTAACCGGCCCAATGTTGAACAGCCCTGTTTTGCTGACCCCGGCCAGATAAAAATACCAGTACGCAAAGTCTTTGCGGCCAAACATAGCCTGCCCTTTTATCGATGTACCACCGAACGTAGTGCCCAGCGTTCCGCGAAAGCCATTCCCCATTTTCTGGTCATCGCGGAAGAATTTCACCGAACCTTCCACTTTTACGGGGCCAAGCTGTCCGCCAACCTGCACATCTTCGAGTTCGGTACGGTCGTAACTGAACACGGGTCGACCAGCCTTTGTCTCCACCTTTGCCAGAATTGCTAATCCAATACCCGCTTTGGGCGAGAGCGGCATATCGGCCAGATCAAGACTGCCGTGGAAGTAAAAACCGGCTTTAGTTGCCCCTCCGTCGCTACGTGTCACGGGCGTAAAGGCATCGACCGTAATGGGCGAACCGCCCACACTATGCTGCGGGCTGGCAAACTTTCCGACAAAATCAGCGGCCTGCTGATACATGGCTTTTCCATCCTGATACGCTTTCGACTTCGATTCACCCATGCTCAGATAGGGTGCTTTCGATTGCACGACCAGATGTTCAATATCCATCAAATCAAGTTTAACATCCGCCAGCAACCCGCCGATTTCCGGCTTAAAGGTTATGTTGCCATTGATGTCGGCTTTGGCCAGTACGTCGCCACCCGCCACCGAAACCGAAATAACCGACGACTCTTTAATGGTCATTCCGGCTTTCCAGATCGGTACGTTAATATCGCCCGTGGGTTTTATGTTGAAGAGATATTCCAGTTTGCCCGTTGTGCCATTTGGGCTAATGGTGTTGGTATAGGCCAGCGCTGACTGTTCTTTCCCGTCGGTTATGGGCAACCCAATTTTACCTTCAGCACTGGCCTTTATAAACACGCCATCGAAGAACGTAACGCCGATGTTATCGAGCGAGAAATACCAGCCATCCAGACTGCCATCGCCATAATTAATCACCTTTTCGGCGCTCAAACTTCCCGATAAACCGAGGTGCCCGTCGATAACCATATTTTTGACGGGCATGGTCGTTTTTGCGCCGTTTTTGGTTTGAAACACACTGGGCGACGTAACGCTGAGGTTTTCCATAAAGAAACCGTGCCACGTTTTGCTACGTAGGTTCGTCAGTTTTCCATTGTCTACGCCATCTTTTTCCAGACTGGTCAGCATGGTTTCGAAACCGTCGGGATTAGTTTCGTTATCGTGATCGAACGTAGCGGAACTGAGTTTGAACGTAAAATCGTCGATACCGTCCAGTTTAAACTCGTTGGCGATGCTGGCTTTGGCCGCCCAATTGTCGAAGCCTTTGGTAGTTTTGGCACGTAGCGTTGCCATCACGGGGCTATTGTCTGCTACGTAGGTTGCCTTCGGAATTTTGTATTCGGCCACAATGTTGAGTTCGCTTGTGGCCGCGTTTCCGTTTTGGGCGTTGGGCGTATAATTGAAATAGGTGATATTCTGCGCATCGGTGCCGCCCTTGAGCGTAATACCCAGATATGGAATGGGCGTATCTTTCAACAGATACAACACACTGCTAACCTGACAATTAACACTCGGCAAACAAGCCCCTTTAATACCCAGCGGAATGCTTATTTTTTCAGTACCGCCAAATGCTTCGATCACGGTCATGGCATCGTATTGGGCCGACGTAGGCGTAAACACTACGTTGTCGATAGCCAGCGTAAACACATCGGAGCCATATCCGAGGGGCGTTTCGATACCGGCACCGTTCCGTTGCTGATTAAACAACGTACTGGCTTCGCTCGAAATCTTGTTTTTAATTTTGGTCCAGGTTCCGGTGAGCGGGTTGGCAATACGTAGCATATCGTTCGCCAAATCACCCATATCGGGCGTAGCCGCTACGTTCGGACGAAAGCCGATTCCTTCTGAACTTTGAACGGACTGAATCTGTCCGGCCAGCAAAATTCCGTCTTTATTGACCTGAATATTTTCGAACGATACCCGCAACGGCAAAAATGGGCCACTACGTCCGGTGGGCGTTAAGGTAGGCGAAAAAGCGACGGTTCCTTTGCCCGTATATTTATCGCCATTGGCCGACAATTCACTGATACTTAGTTGATAACCCTCTTTCGAACCGATGTAAATGGTTTTATCATTGGTCAGGCCCGACATCGGAGTTTTATCAATTGGAGCCGGAAATTTACAGGAACAATTGCCGCCAATGGTATTGACGGGCGGCTTCTCGTCTTTCTTTTTCTCGCTCCCCACTACTTTCTCCGAACTCGTTACGAGGTCGGCAGCGGTCGTTTTTACCGCGCCATAGGTAAACGTATTGACAGTACTGAATCCTTTGTTCTGAAAATTAGTCAAGCCTTCATACTGACCTTTGCCGCGTACCTGCACCCGCCAGGCGTATTGCTGTCCGATTTCCAGACGAGGGTCGCTGGCTTTCAGAAAATAAACCGGGTTGGCATTGGGTAGTACGATTTCGGCGAAGGGCGGCCCACTTTCGAATACGTTATAGGGATTTTGTCCAGCCCGGAGTTCGGCAATCTGCAATACGTATTCAATCCGATTGGGTTGCGCTCCGGCCGGAAACGTCCATTGAAACTGAACGGGTTGGTAAGCCGCTGTCGGCGTAATAAGCGTGTCTTTATCGACGGGTGCGGTCAGGTAAGGCGGTTCGATGTTCTGAATCGTAAAATAGGTGCATACCTGATCGGATAATTGCCGCTCACCATTTCCCTCAAACACCTTGACACACAGTTCATAATCACCTTCGGGCAGCGTGAAATTACTACCAAAAACGCCGTGCTGCAGATTGATCGAACTGGTGTTTCGGCTGGGATCGCTGGAGAACAGATTACCAATATCGGCGGCAGAGATTCGTTTCGATCCCCGCACCTGAATCGGCTGAATCTCAATACTGTTGTTCCGGTAATAACTGAGTGGGTCGGGTACGGTAATCTGCACGCCCGTGTTGCTTTTGAGCGTTCCGGTCAGCCGCACATCCGCATTTCCGGTTAGCACCAACGTAATACGCCGATTAAACTCCGTTACGTAATCGCTGAGCTGGTTGGAGTAGGGCGGATTGACCGCCAACGTAGCCTGAACCGGGTAATTCTGCGCCTGAAGCCCATAGCTCGTCAGCAGGAACGAGAGCAGGAAAAAAAGTCGGGAAAAGGAACGTAGTGAAGTCATGGCCGGGTAGAAGAAAAGATAAACGTATAGTCGACAGTACCTCGAAATTCGCTGAAGTTCCGCAAGGCGGTTCCGCCACTATCGGCACTGTAGTTCTGGTAAATAGTGAGTCCTAACCGGTGTTGTTTACTGGCCTGCATTCGGGCACCGGCGGCCACACTGGTAGCGGCCAGTTGCTCGCCAATGTTGTAGCTACCGCTGAGGTTGGTACTGAGTTTGTTGTTCAGAAAACCTTTCGATACCCCCCCATTCAGCCCGATATTACTGGTTGTCCCGTTGAGGTTGGTGAGTGCGAAATAGCTCACGCCCGCATCGAACGACAGGTTCTTTTTGTCGAACGAAAGCGCGTAACTGAGCAAGCCGTTCAGCCCGCTATATTCCGTATTAGCCTTTAAATCAGCATTCCCGCTTTTATCGACAAGCTGATTGGTACCAACAGACAGCAAAATGCTCTGGCTCCGTTCGTCGTTGAAAAAGCTCAGCCGGGGCATCACCGAAATGCTGTAATTGGCCTGATTCATCAACTGAGCCGCAGCCTGCCCCGGCGTCAGCAGGGTTTGCTTGATGCCGGGCGTCTGGTTAAACGTCGAGTAATTGACATTGGCCGACAAACCAAACTGAGCTGATGGATTATATGATACGGTAGCCATGGGCAAAAAACGTTGCGTTTGCCGAATCTTATCGGCAAACAGATTGTCGCGCTGGAGCCGAAGGTTCGCATTCACAATCAGTTTGTTACGTAGCAGATTGACCCGAGGAGCCAGCGAATACACTTCCAGATCGTTATTGACGTTATACATACCCATCGTGGTAAAACCGGGGTCGATACGTTGGTAGCCCAACCGAACACCAAACCCTTTCCCGCTATAGGCCAGACTGGAACTGGCGGCCAAAAGCCCCCGCGACGATACGTTCGGATCGACCGATTTGTAGAGTACAGTGGGTAACGTAGCGGGAACCTGGGAGGAGTCGATTTTAGCCGCGTTGATGTTTCCCGTGTACATGCTCAATGCTACGTCGGCCGTGAACAGCAGTTTCGAGTCTAAAAATGATTTGTTAATAAGGCCACCGATTACGGTATTTCCCGCCGGGCTCAGGTCATATTTTTCGTAATCGACGAGCGATTCAGCATGGTCGCGACCCTGCAATACGATCAGGTCGATAAAATCGTTGGACGGTTCGTCGGAGTTGGGTTTGCGTAGATTAATGCCTAGCCGTGCGGCATATCCCGTTCGGAGAAAAACGGAAGGAATTCCTTCGGCGGTCGACGTAGCGCGGTTGAATCGGCCCATGATAAATCCGGCACGTAGCAGTCCTTTCTGCACTTCCAGCCCTCCGCCCAGCAGTGTAAAGCCGTTGAGCGTATAGTCCGAAAAACGCAGGTTTCTGTAGCCTGCGTGCAGCGTAAAGCCTTTGTAGGTCGGGCTCATGCCAAACTGGTTGAACGGCTGCGAAAACGACGTCTGCCGATTGGAGTAGGCCACCGAAAACGGCAAACTGATGCCGTTGAAAAACTTGAGCGTTACGTTGCCCGCCAGCGCATAGCCGAACGGATTGGCCCGATAGAGCGGACTTTGACTCCCGCTACTGTAATAGCTCCGCAATCCAACGCTCCCCTCGACCTGCACCGGATTTTTAGCCGAAAGCTGGCCAATATCCTGCGCCTGACCATTGAAGCCACAGACCGACAGAAACACGACAAGTGCGTATAGTTTGTTCATGAGTTGGTTCGGGTTGGTTGAGCGCGATTAGACCGAAAATGCCAGCCCAGACCGATCCGAAGGATATAAGCTGAGTGGATAAACTGCGCCATTCGTATTTAGAGTTATTCAGCGGAAAAGCTGTAAAAACCTGTACGGTCGACCGAAAACGATAGCCCCCAAAACTCGTCGTCAGCGCTGGCTCGACCCAGACATTAATTTTACTACCAAGATTGTCAAACATGTCTAGCATGGAAGATTCAACAGACGTAGCAGCGGCCGAGGTATGCGGCAGCAACGTACCATAGCCAACGCCATTCAGTTTTGCCGATAGAGCGAAGCTGGCTTTCGGTTGCCGATAACCGATGGCTGGCTGGATGAACACGTTGGTGTTTTGCACTGTAAACGGGGCATCATCTAGCGATGAAATTCCTGTACTGGGATCATACGTCCCTATTTTGTAATTCTTCCAGTACACCCAGCCTCCACCTACGCCAGCATATAGCTCATAAATCAGATTGGGATCACTTGAAGCTGATCTAAAATAGCCAGCCCCAACCTCCATGCGCCGATGTCGGGTTGTGCCTGTAGCCTTCATAAACTCTGTTCCGCTGGCATACTGGATATTGGCCAGTACGCCCACGTGTTGACTCACCGCCAGAGCCCCCTGCAAATAACTACTGCTTAGTTCCAGCCTGGCATCGCCCCGCTGCCGAAACAACGGTACGTTCTGATTCGCAGGCGAGTAAGCGCCAAAACTGCACGAAAGCAGAAGAGGTGCAAATAGAAAAACTACGTATTTCATGATGTGGAATAGTTAGGTGTTCATCAGAATCTTCACCCTCCCAAACTGTATAAAAAGGCTAATAGGATAATGCTTAATGATATACCCAGGCCAGCCGCTGCCAGTCCTTTCCTTTGGCCCTTACTCCTTATAATTCGTACAACTGCTATAACTCCTAACACAAAACCTAATACGCCCAAAACGGTAAGTAGGATCGAAGACTTACTAAAGAATCCCAAACCGGGAGCCACTAGCGACCAGACAGCCGTGGCTTCCGGTTTCTGTTTTTTCGTGCTGACTCTATTGAGTGGCACAATAGAATCAGCACAAACTTCAACGCTGGAATAACTGGCTGCTGCCAGAATCGGCGCACTATTTAGGCTACTCGCAGCCAGAAATAGCAGAAATAGTAGACGCTTCATGATGATGGGAAGCTAAAAGCAACGACCAACGAGTTACTGACTGGTGTTGGTAGCCCAGATTGGTTTGTTCCGACTGTCGTAAATAACCAGATTCCCATCGTTTTGCAGCAGCATGTATTCACCCCGCCCGTCGGTATTGGAGGCCCAGATGGGTTTATCGTTATAGCCGTAGATTACCAGGTTGCCATCGTCCTGGAATTTGTATTCCTTCACGGCCTTCCCGTTGGTGTTCGATGCCCATATTGATTTCCGGCCTCCCGCCAGCCGATACAGAACCATGTTACCATCATCCTGAAACGCAAGCTGAAACCGCCCATCTTTCGAATCCATATTACTTCCACGCGCAAATGTCATGTTCCGACGGAAAGAGCGATGTACCATTCGCGGGTCGGAAGTGGCCGGAGGGGCTTCAATACGGGCAGTATTCGAGCCCTGAGTATTGGTGGCCCAGATTGGCTTTTCGGCATTGTCGTAAATAACCACATTACCGTCATTCTGTATAGACAAATATGCCCCGCGCCCGTCGGTTCCAGAAGCCCAGACAGCTTTGTCATTTATATCATATAGCACAAAATTTCCGTCGTCTTGAAATAGGCCATATTTCACCTGACGATTAGCTGTGTTCGTAGACCAGATTGCTTTTCTGTCGCCGTTCAGATAACTATATAAAAACAGATTTCCATCGTTCAACAAGGCCAGTTGATACTGCCTATTGGGAGAATAAGCTCCTTTTTGAAGAAGCATATACGTTCCTTTCCGAATGCGTTTTTCGGTTGCTGGTGGTGCTTCGACCCGTGACGTCTGGGTTTGAGCGGTGCCCGTTTTTTCCATCCACCACTTCTGATAATTACCACCATTACGGCTCATCAGATAAACCTGACTTTCGTTGGCATCGAGTTGTTTGTCGTTTATCATCGACGTAATCCAGTACGTATCAGGCTCGCCCGTGGGCTCCAGTTTCCAGGTTTGCGACGTCAGACCACCAAACGTAGCCAACACAACCTGATCGGCTTTCACCTCCAGCGCCTTTGTTGTATTGCCGTTACGTATCGAATACGTAGCACGGCCTTGCACCTGCACATCGGTCCGCTGAACGAGCCAATTCTGATACGAGGTTCTATCGCGCGGAGACAGATAAAATCCGGCCTCATTAGCCCCCAAAAGCTTCCCCGTTGCTACCGATCTGAAGGTGTAGCCGCCGGTTGGAATCTGGCTATATGTGGGTAAAAAGCTCAGTAATAGCAGTGTAAAAAGTAATGTGATTGTCTGTTTCATCGGATTTATTAAAATCGTTTCGACCAATGATAAATGCCAATAGAAATTTTACTTAAGGAGCGTATGTATACTTCTGCACATCCGAGTAATACGTACCCTGATCGGTGGTGGCATATACCCGAACGTAGTATGTTGGCTGGGCTACGGATAAATTCGGCGTAGGGACAACAACCGATATATTGTCGGAAATTGTCTTTCCGCCAAAGAGTGATCGATCTGTAAGGGTTGTTTTAGAATCACCTATTGTAGGCGTCTGATTGGTTGTACTATAGCAGGTTCCATAGGCAGTGATAGTTGTATTACCTTCCACAATGCTGCTTGACGAGGTGAACTCCAAATACGTATTTCTAACAACACCTGCTGTTTTTGTTACGTATTTATAATTATTAGTCAGATAAGGATAAATCTGAACCTTCGGCACGACCACCTCCTTCGTTTTTACGGTATTTACTTCGCTATAAGCCACGCCCACATTCGTAACGGCGTAGGCTCGAAGGTAATACGTAGTGTTGGGGGTCAGGTTGTTCAAATATAAACTACCGTTACCGCTGCCCTGTACCTTCGAATCAGCAATAGTGGGGTTTTGATTGGTGGTGCTATAGCAAACTCCGGTTTCGGAAATAGTAGCCCCGCTCGAATTGGTTACGCTGAAATACGGATTGTAGTAAGTGGCACCAATAATTCCGCTTGGGTTTGACGGTTTTGTGAGAACAGGCAACGGCATGTCCACCGTTTTAAACGTTTTTACATCGCCATACGTAGTGCCCACTGCATTACGGGCGTAGGCTCGAACGTAGTACGTAGTGCCGGGTTGCAGGCCGGTCAGATTACTGGCAAAATCTTTGGGCGTACCGGTGGCTCCTAACTCGGTTTTACTGTCATTGTCTTTGGGGTCGTTGTTTGTACTGCTCCAGAAATGGCCATACTGCGTAACGGCTTGCGTTCCGCCCGAGCTGATGGTTCCCGTAGCCCGCGCCGAGTTTATCGTAATATTATCTACACCCTGCGTAGTAATAGTCGGCGATTGTTCACTGGCCGTTTTTACGGTTTTCACCTCGCTATAACCAGTTCCGGCAGCGTTGGTTGCGTAGGCCCGAACGTAATACGTAGTACCTGCTTTCAGGCCACCGAACGTACTTTTAAAATCCTTAGGTACAACATTCGAAGCGCCCATCTCCGTCTTCGTATCGGCCGTTGTTGGTGTCTGATTCGTGGCCGACAGTACGTGTCCATACTGCGTTACGTCGCTGGTACCCAGACCGGTCAATTTTCCGGTGATGGTAAACGTAGTGGCGGTCAGGTCGGCGGCATCGTTGGTTGTTACGTCGGGGCCTTTCAGGTTATCGGTCGTGAATTTCGCCGGGTCACTATAAGCAACTCCGCCAGTGTATTCTACGTACGCCCGAACGTAGTAGGTCGTGTTGGCGGCCAGATTGGTCAGATCGGCTATAATATCGAGCGTAGCCGATGTTTTTGTGCCCACCGCAATTTTTGAATCGGCAGTAGTCGGGTTTTCTTTCAACGAATAACAAATGCCGTAAGCATTAACAAGGCTGTTTCCATCCGTACCCGCTCCCACACTTTTAAGTGGACAAGTAGCCTTAGCTGAGTTAATTTTAATTTCAGACAACACTACAGTACCCAACGTAGGGGGCTGAGTTGCCGGTTGAGGGTTGTCTTTGGGTTTAGGACAGCCCGTACAGATGAACAGGCAGACCATCGCGCACCCAAACAAGCGCATGAATGATGTAGATAGGGAAAACATAAAATCAGATGTTTATTTTCTTTTCTATAGAGTTAATCCCGTTGAAAGCAACTAACGGTTATCTATATACGTAATTTAAATTAGGTTTATTAGCTATTGCCATCGTCAATCAATCAGGTGTCCTTTTTTATCGAGACTGACAATGACAACAAGCCCTGCATTGGTTGAAATCAGTAGCTAGCCATTCGATTGTACCTGAGCCTGATACGTTTCGCGCCCACCGCCCCAGCTATTGAGAATAATAGTAATGGTGACGCTACTGAGATCAATTTCAATTCCGGTATTATCCTTATCGCCCATAAACTGATTCCGGTAGCTAAATAGCTGCTGGTAATTGCCGGAGAGTTTATTACTGGCATAACGTAACACACACTTGGCGTAAGACGTAAATCGGTTTCCGCAATTCTTAACCGTCGTAATCTCGGCTTCAATTCGACCGCCCGATATGTATTGACGGAGTTCGGGCAGAATCTGAGCATTTGCCTGATACGTAAGCACTAGTAAACACAGGCAGAACAGGTTGGATAAAAGAAGATTTGACTTTTTCATGATCATGTAGATAGAAGTTGCCTACTCTATTGCAGGTTTTCGGCGTCGCCTGTTTGATAATTTATTTTACCACAATGGGCACAAACGTACTGACCTGATTGGGCGGACTGGCAAAACCCAACTGCCCGGCCAGATTGTCGCCCGTTGCCCAAAGCGTATTATCGGTCTTGATAATGAACGTACTGGCTTCGTTTCCGCCCCCCGTTGCTACGTAGCTCACCCCGCTCATAACCTGACCAAATGTGTTTCGGTCGGTTTGGTTACCATTACCAAACTGACCGACCTTATTACCTCCTGTTGCCCAGAGCGTATTATCAGTTTTCAGAATTAGCGAGTGATGATTACCGGCAGCTACGGCACGTACATTGTCGGCCGCTTTTGTGAATTGATACACCGTTGCACCGATGCCGACCGTACCCAGTCCTAACTGCCCCACCGAATTGTTGCCACTTACCCAGAGCGTATTGTCGGTTTTAAGTACCAGACTATGTTGATTCCCAGAAGCTATGGCCTGTACATTGTCCATGAGTTTACCGGGAGTCAGAAAATATTCCGTGCTTTGGGGCATACCGAAGGTTCCCCAGAGTTTAGCTCCCATTCCCCAGAGCGTATTATCGGTTTTAAGGATCAGCGTAGTGTAGCTTCCAGCAGCTACCGCCTTCACATTATCTGTAATCCGAACGGGGCTGAATCGGCTTGCTTTTGTTCCATCGCCCAATCGCCCATCGTTTTGTCCAAACGCCCAAAGCGAGTTATCCGTTTTGATGACAAAGCTGTTATAATCACCGACTGCCAGTGCCTGTCCATCATTCATAATTTTTACGGCGGTCAGTACACTATTGCCATCCGTGGATCCGTTGCCAACCTGCCCTTCCGAATTGTAGCCAGCGGCCCAAACCGTGTTGTCGTTTTTCAGGAAAAGCATGTGGCTGGCGTCATGGCCACTTGCAATATCCTTGATATCCGACATGATCTGAATAAATCCTTTACTCGATTCGACTTCGTGATAATTCTTTCCAATGCCGAACATGCCCTTATTGCTCCAGCCAGCCGCCCAGAGTGTACCGTCTGGTTTAAGCAGGAACGTACTGGTATTCAAATACGTAATGCGCTTTACACTAATGGCTTCGGATATAACTGGCAGCGGAATACCAGCCGGGCGCGTATCGAAGGTTTGCCCCCAGAGCGATGAACTGGCCAGAGAGGCATCGCCCGTAAGTGCTACGTCCATAATACAACCACTCAAAAACGGTTCGCTGGTTACGCCAGCCGCGCGGCAAATGGCTTCTGCTTTGGATTTCTGGTCAGACGTCAACGTAACAGGTTCTTTCGGGAAATCTTTTTTGGTATACGTATCGATATTTTTGCCCGCATCGTAATAAAAGAGCGAATTGGCCTGTGTAATTCGCCAGCTATCGGCAAACGTCGGGTACATTTCCTCGAACTTAAGCGACGCCTGACCACTCAATACCTTGCCGTTACGTACCTGCACGTCGTTGTCTTTGTTGCCATCGTAATTACCCATCAGGCCAAAGACTTTATCTTTACGGCTATCGCTGAGGTACAGGCTATAATCGAGCAAGTAAGAACCATGGAATCGTACTTTCACCAGATCGCCGTTTTTATGGCGAACATTCAGTACGTCGTAGCCGCTATCTTTTGTTTTGCTGATAGCCGCCCCCCCGGCCAATGTCAAGCTGGTTAACGTAGTTAAATCTTTTGATTGGTTATTGATAAAAAGCCGGTCGGGTTTTACGGTAACGCATACTACGTCGGTGCCAGTCTGGATAGCAACAGCCGTGTTCATCGTTGCGGTTTCGGAGTTATTGACGCTCTCTTGTCGTACCTGTACTTCAAAATTATCCGAAGTTGATTTAAGGGCTATAAACTCACCATGCCCCTGAAAATCATAGCGTAACCCATCGAGCGAAGTGAGGTGCGGATCGCCAGTAGAATGAGCGGGGTCATCAGGATCGCACAATCCTTTTGGTCCCTGAATGGCATTAGAAATAGCCTGAGGAATAACTCCTGTAGCAAAATTGGCTAAGTTTCCCGCCTGACCAACTCCCTGCATAAGTCCAACCAATGATTCGGCATAGCTAGTGGCCGAACCAATCACATCATTCGCAGACATACAAGTAACCAATGGCTGACCATCTTGAAAATTTTTAAGAGCATCATATACTCCCTTACAGTTATTGTACGTGTTATATGCAGTTAGGGGAACCAAGGCAAGCCCAACTCCACCTGCCCCTATTTCGCCAGCCAGTGCTCCTGCTCCCATTACACAACCGAACACATTTGCCGCTACCGCAGCATATTCAGCCGCAGTCACACTTCTCTTTCGCGTACCACTAGCTAAACGGCCACCTCTCAACCCGTTCGCTGATAATTTCTTTAATGCGTCGACTGATAAAAAAGCATTATCGTCAATAGCAATTTTGCTTTTTTTCAGTAGCTCTTTCCCTATTGCATATTCTGTTATGGTTACTGAAAATGTCTTGCTAACTCGGTCAAAATTGGAGATTGTCAACAGGTGGCCCGTTGAGGTGCGAACGCTTTTGGGCGTATGGTCAGAATCTAATTCATAGATCAGCCAAATCTGTTTCGCAGGATTCACACACAGTATGTAGCGAATATCAACCAAATCACCGGCCGAATCTTTGTTGCCAAAAGCTGCTAATTGCCTATTCTGATCAGGATCATTTATGAGTAGTCCTAAATCCCGTTTAGTATCCGTGACCCAGGCTATCATGTTCACTTTGGGTATCTCAGTGCCCGTCACAGGAGTAACAGGCGTTACTGGTGTAGTGGTATCCTCCGGTGCTTTCTTACAACCCAGCAAAAACACCCAGAACAATAACGTCAGGAGAGTTGACAGACGAAAAATCGATTTCATAATGGGTGGACATTAAGGTGTTTATTACTGACAATTTGCGTAGGTATAGGTGTACGTAAACGTATCGTTTGGCCGGTTCGAATACGTCCAGACGTAAGACGAAATCAAGCCGTTGGCGTTGGTTTTGATGGAG
This sequence comes from Spirosoma daeguense, assembly GCF_054776875.1. NCBI lineage: Bacteria > Pseudomonadati > Bacteroidota > Cytophagia > Cytophagales > Cytophagaceae > Spirosoma > Spirosoma daeguense. The sequence goes on along the minus strand of NZ_BAAHBF010000007.1, from coordinate 492,341 downwards.
GCTCTGCTTGTTATTTTTTCCGATGTACCGTTGGTGAAATACGTAGTATCGTCCTGGCCTGTCTGAACGTATTTTGATTGAGCACCCGGACCGGTGTAGGCGGCCGTACCAGCTTTATCTAAGGGCGGAAAACCTTTAAATCCTAATGGATTCACCACCGCATCCGGTGTACCAAAATAGGTAGTAACGCTCCCTTTATCCACTAAAGCCGACGGACCATAATACCGATTCGGGATCGTGCTGTATTGATAGGTTTTATCGGAGGTCAGTACACCGGCTGCGTTGGTAGCCTGATAGCCGGCCAATTGCCCGTCAGCATCGAAGGTATATTTTGCGGTGTATTTGTCGTACGTTGTCGAATAGCCAACAACCTGACCTTTATCGTTCACAACATACGGACCCAGATTATTCACGGCGTATTTGGTCAGTACACCATCCTTGAACGTGAGTGTTCGGGTAAAACCACTACCTATACCAACGTATTGAACAGTTTTCTTCGACAAGTCTAGCCCAGTTGCCGATTCGTATTCGTAAGAAGTCGTTTCCAGCGTATTAGAAGCTGGTTGTGATGGGTATTTCAAATCGTCTGTCTTCTGCACCAGTCTGGCGTTCTGGTAGGCGTAGCTCACTTTCCGGGTAAAATTGCTGACTGCCGACGACGCCCCCGATAAGACCTGATCAATCTGAGTCAGAAAACCATCGGCATCGTATGAATATGTCGTTGTCTCTATCCCGGGGTCATCGGATGACTTTATTACCCGTTTCGTCAGTCGTTTAGTAGCATCATGGTCAAACGTTATGTCCCACTGGCGTTTAGTGCCTCCGCTACCCAACATATCTTCATAACGCAGAGTGGCTAGTATACAACCCGATGATACGTTTGTGTTCGTTGCCGCCTTTATAACGGTAGCCGTATACGCCTGCGTGGTTCCATCTTCAGCCGTAACAGTGTATGTAACCGCTTTCGAAAAATCCTGCGCGACGCCCGACGCGGGTGATACAGTGGCTTTGTCCGATGCCGTAATAGTCGGCACTAATTTCGTTACGTCGGTACCCGAGGCTACGGTAGCTGAAATGGTGTTGCCACTGATGGCTCCGGTTACGGCTGGCGTGAGCGTACTAAAGGCAAAGCCCGTAATGGCTTTAGCGGAACTTTTGGTGGTTGTAGTGCCACTACCTGGCGTAGGAGCAGGATCTTTTTTGCAGGAAATAGCTAGTACCAGGATCAGACAGAACAGCGTGGACAGAAGAGAAAATGAGGGTTTCATAGCAGCTTGTTATCAGAAAAGAATGGCTACTCTATCAGGCTTTCGAGAGGGCTCGTTTTATGTTATCAATTGGCGCTCAATTGATAAAAGCCAGCCCCATTTACAGAAAAGAAGTAGATTGATTTTCCATCCGAAACGTTCAGGTAGGCCGGATTAACAACTTGAGATGGGGATTTAATAGTTGCCCATTTATCAGTATCGGTATCATAGACGAAGGTTTCAGAATACCCTTGAGCGTACAATTTTTTCCCAATTACAAATACCGCAGCAGGTACTTCTTTCGCCACTGGCGAAGGAGCTTTACTCGTCCATTTCTTACCTACATAATCAAATTCGGCAAGTTCAAAATTAGCGAGAGCTTTGCCATCTTTATCTGAAGTACCTAAGAAGAGCAATTTTCCATTAGAAGCTCTCATAAACAAGCCTTTATCGCTATTAGAGCTAAGGCGGGCGCTGCCGGGATAAGTATCTATTTTAAAGCTAGACAATACATTCTTATCCAGATCCAATACACCCCAGCCACCACTATTTGAATAGTAATAAAGCTTGCCAGCATCATATGAGTACTGGGCTACACTGTTGGCATTACCCAGCACTCCTAACGTAGTAAAGACCGCAGGCTCCCTAGTAAAATCGCACTCACTAATTGTATTTTTAGAATCACCACTAAAGCCAACGCCTACATAACTTTTTCCGGTATGAGTAAATGATAACTCAATTCGATTTCTTCTATTCAACGAAATATCATTTTTCTTCGCCCACTTGTCCGTAGCAGGATCATATTCGTATAAGCGATCTAACGTAGTACCCGAATTAGTTTTCGAGTATGCCAGTAAATAAATCTTACCATTATTGGCTATCAATGCGCCATCGTTTGCCAAATAACTTCCAATATCAGGGTTGCTAATAAGTGCTTTGGACGACATAGTAAACGTACCTGCACTTACCACCGGCGTACTGACTACCACACTGGCCGTATACGCCTGCGTCGTTCCATCTTCGGCCGTCACGGTATACGTAACCGCTTTCGAAAAATCCTGTGCTACGCCCGAAGCTGGCGATACGGTCGCTTTGTCGGATACCGTAATAGTGGGCACGAGTTTCGTTACGTCGGTGCCGGATGCAACGGTGGCCGAAATGGTTTTGGCCGTGGCGTCAATCGTGGCCGTTACGGCGGGATTCAAGCCATTGAAGGCAAAAGCGGTGATGGCTTTGGCCGAGCTTTTGGTGGTGGTACCGGGTGTTGTTCCTCCGCCAGGTGTTGGTGGCGGGTCGCTTTTGCAGGAAATAGCCCATACAACTAGTAAACAAAGAAGGGAGGATAGAAGTGAGTTTGAGCGTTTCATAAGTACCTTTTTTAATTTAGATTATACCTGTACAGCATAGAAAATGGCAGAGACAACAATAGATTCGTTACAAAGTGGGTTGTACCCTCTTTCATTTCCACCGAAAATCAGTGATCAACTCTTAAAGTTGTACTAGCTGCCCATTTCGATACTATCCACTAAGGGTGAATAGCTGACTTTTCTGGGTGAGCAACCTGTTTTTTTGGGTAACCAATAAACTTGAGTATATGCATAGCCAGAAAGTACTGACAAATTGCGCTATAAGACGAATAGCGTTTTGAGTAATGTATGACACGTCAAAGGTCGATACAGGCCTACTAAGCCAAAATCCTTGACTATAATGATTTTATATCCTCAAATTCTAGGATATTATAGTTACTACGTACCTAAAGAGTGCTAATTGGAAATAAAAAACGACGTAGTAAGTTTGTCGTATCACCACCGTACCATGAAAAAACTGCTACTGCTCTTCTGCCTACTTACTCAGATAGGTTTTGCACAAACAACCCAGATTGATAGCCTAAAAGGAGTGCTGGCAAAACTGGATAAACAACCTATCAGCCGGAATACCGATTCAGATACCTATATGTGTATTTACAAATTGATGGAGGAGTATGCTAACAGGCAAGTCGATTCGGCACTAATGTATAATGCCCGATTAGTTCAAATTTGCCAACGCCAGAACTATCAACAATCAGTGATAGATGTTTATGTTTATGCTGGTTATTTAAATAGGATAAAAGGAAGTGATTTTGAAGGAATTAGTCAACTATACAAAGCTTTAGTAATTGCTGAACGGAAGAAATTATACCCAAAAATCGCCTATATCTATTATTCACTCGGCCATTCTTATTATAATCTCAACCAGTATACGCAATCGATGAATTTTTGTAAAAAGGGACTCGCTTTGTTGAAAAAGTATCATGACCCGATTACAGAAATGGAAATTCTGAATATCTACGGAGCTAATTATCGAAGAAAGAAAGACTACCCCTTAACACTTGAACAATACCAGCGATTTTATAAAATTGCCCAACAAGTAAAAGAAACCTGGTACGAAGCCGAAGGTCTTCATGAAATAGGCTGGACGTATCAGGCCATGCATCAATTCAAAAAAGCCTACGATCATTATCAACAAGCTCTCAAACTAGCCCGAAGTACTGGAAGCTTTGATTTAGAAGCGAGTATTTTACTAAATCTGGCTGGTTTGCTTATGGCTGAAGAAAAATGGCTGCAAGCGCAGCAGTACTGCCTGCATCTCCAGAAACGGAGTTCTCGCATAAAAAATACGAGTGTCTTACTTGACGCACATAACAAGCTATATATTATTTATAAAAAACTAGGCAGGCATAGAGAATCGCTACGTACATACGAACAATATAACGTACTAAAAGACAGCCTTAATCGAGAAACAAATGAAAAACGTATTGAAGCACTCCAAGCACAATATGAAAATAGCCAAAAAGAGAGTCAATTAAAACAACAACAGGTTTTGCTCCTGTCTCAGCAAAATAAAAATCAAGAATTATCTCAGGCCCGAAATATGCTTTTCGCTGGCTTGTTGGGCATATTACTGATTTCGGGCCTTTTATTCTGGAATAACAGACGATTAAAAGGTAAAAATCAGCAAATTATCCAACAGGCTATTCTGCTGGAAAATGCCAGAAAACAATTATCTGACTGGAATCAATCTTTAGAATCACGAGTGGAAGAACGGACAAAGGAACTATCAGAAGCCAATGATGAATTAATTCGTAAAAACCACGAAATAAAGGAAGCTCTTTTTCAAGGACAAGCCATTGAACGTAAACGTGTTGCTATTGAATTACACGATAATTTAAGCAGTCTGTTGAGTGCCCTGAATATGAGCATTCAGGGAATTGATCCTAGAGGATTAACGAGTAAAGAGCAAGTAATTTATCAAAATATTCGACAAATGATGGGTAATGCTTATGCTGAAGTACGTAATATATCACATAATATTTTACCTATAGAACTTATGCAAGGTGGATTAAATAAAGCAATGGAAAGTTTAATAACCCGATTAAATGAAAATACGAAAATTCATTTTCATTTACGAACAAACTTACTCAATGATAGGCTGCCAGCCGAAATTGAATTTAATATTTACAGTATTACATTAGAATTAATCAATAATATTATTAAACATGCCAATGCTTCTAACGCTATAATACAGTTAGAACAGCGTCAGGAAGAAATAGATTTAATTGTTGTAGATAATGGTCACGGAATAAACAATAACACTTTTCATAAAGGTATAGGCATGCAAAATATCCAAAGCCGCCTTGATGCATTGGGAGGAGCGATGAAGATCGGAACTACTCTAATGGGCGGAACTTCAATAACTATTACTATTCCTTTTGAGGCAATAGTGGCATCAATCCGAAATAGTAATAGTATTTAAAATAAAATTGTTTTACGCGAATTTATACTCTATAATCTCAATAATTTTATCATCATAAATAGTTTTCGTAGAAAATTTCAAGAAATCATCACCCGGCTTTCCTCCTCCCCCTTTAGGTGCTCCTCCAACAACTATATCTGGTTGGGGATTTGGCCCAATCTCATATATTGTTTCACTATACCGACCCGTACCCTTCTTCAACATATTAATAATTTCATCAGAATAAGAAACAAATATATTAGCGCATTGTATCAGTTTATCCCCGACCTTTATCTGTACAATTTCCTGGCTAATTATATCTTCTGAATTCACTTTAAATAAATCTCCTTGAGGTGATAACTTGAAAAGGAAATTATTTTTTTCATCCAGCTCAGTAAAGCCCAAGACTTGAATATACTTTTGTGTTTTTTCGGGCAATTTCGACATAAAAATTTATGGATTTATAAGTTAAACAAGTTGATATTTAAGAGCATATTTAACCAGACCAATCGTTGATTGAACGCCTAATTTTTGCATCAAATGTTTGCGATGGGTTTCAACGGTGGTGGGGCTAATAAATAATTTTTCGGCAATCTGCGTACCTGAATATTCCTGAGCAATTAGCTTCAGGACATCCAGTTCTCGCTGAGTAATGCTTATTTTCTGCGGTTGGTCTGTAGTAGGTAACAGCTCTACGTTTTTGTCTTTCGCCAGTTGCATAAGCACCTGTTCGCTGTAAAACTTATGGCCTTTGGCAATCATGAACAGGGCTGTTTCCAGTTCACTACGTTCCGCACTTTTCAATACGTATCCATCAGCACCGGCCCGCAACGCTTCTTTGATAGCTTCTGGCTGATCGGCTACGGTCAGCAGGCAAATTTTTACATGAGGAAAACGCTCACGAAGCTGAAGCGTCAATTCAATACCACCCATAATGGGCATTTGAAGATCAGATACAATCAGATCTATAGTAGACTCTATTTCCAACGCGGTCAGCACCTGTTTTCCATTCGTATGCTTCGACATTACCTCTACACCGTCAATACTTGACAGTAACATAGCCAGACTGTCGAGCAGAATTCGGTGATCTTCGGCAACAAGAATACGCATAGTTGAAGAAATTGGGAAACTCGCTAGTAATCTGAAAAATAAATCATCTAAAACCTAATTTAGCTCTTACATAGCCAGCACAGCCAACAACAAAGCAAATCAGTACGCAAAATTCGTAGCTTTCTGTCCACCAGCCTATCCTCAGATCATAGGTTTTATCATCCTTGAATTCAAGGATATTCGTATTGACGATCTTCTCTAAAATTCGTAACAACGGGATTCAAGCCATTGGCCAAAGGTGGTAACCACTTTGGCCGAACTTTTGGTAGTTGTTCCACCAGCTTTGGTGCTATCGATCCGTTACCTACTTAAATCTACTATTCACCCAGCTAGTGCTGCATTTTGCGTACAACGTATAGTGAAAACTAGATTTAATAAGTATGTTCGGCGCACCACCATTTCAACACTATGCTAGTGGGTCATGCTACGTTCTACCCCGAACTGTTCGATACACTTCTATTAATAGAGGGTAGCTTACTTCATTTTGGGTACTATTGCCTGATTCTGGGTCTTTTCCTGTTTTTAGGCATGTCGGCTTTTGCGCAGAGTATTTATAGCCAAGATGCTACGTATCGGCAATGGGGGCTATACCTCTGGTCTAATTTTTTGTTTTTTCTTGCTGCCCTCAATTTTACATTCAAACTCAATTTAGTGATCAGTTCCAACAAGCCCTGGACTAGTGTAGGACAGTATGTGGTTCTGTTTTATTATGTGCTTTTCGTAAGCTCTTTTCTGGACATTGACCATGCCTATCCAACGCTTCAGAAAAGCATTCAAAAACTAAAGTGGTTGCTAATTGCAGGCTGTTTATATGCTATATGGGCTGTATCAAACTATAAAATTATAGCTAGCGTTGTTGACTATGCCGACGGCTACATCTTTCTTCTCTACGGACTGATTTTCAGGCTTTTTATTCAGATAATAAAATCTGGAATTCCGCAGGCAAAACTTCTGCTTATTGGCTCTATTGGGGCTTTAACGTCAGCAATTCTGGCTGCCATCCTGGATCTTTTCTCAATCACTCATCTGGGCCCGTTCTTTTTCGATCCAGTCGTTGTCTTCTCCATTGGCGTACTCTTCGAGCTGATCTGTTTTTCGTTAGCTTTAAGCCAGCGTACTCGCCTTATTCAGCTCGAAAATCAACGACTACAGCAGGATTATACCCGGCAGCTCGAACAAGATCTGGCAACTAGAATCACTACCATACAGACTCAGAATCAGCTTCTAGAAGAAGAACGCCTGCAACGACTCATTAATGATTTCAATCAGAAAATAGCCGAAACCGAAATGGCCGCACTACGGGCCCAGATGAATCCACACTTCATTTTCAATTGCCTCAACTCCATCCAGTTTTTCACGGCTCAAAACCAATCCGAAAAAGCGTCTGATTACCTCACCAAATTCTCACGTCTCATCCGGCTCGTCTTAGAAAATTCTAAATCTGAACGGGTTACGTTATCGAATGAACTCGAAACGCTACGTCTTTATATGGACATGGAAGCCATGCGCTTTCCCAATAAACTCCAGTATCACATTCAGATAACCGAAGAAATTGATACCGATGGCATTCAAATACCGCCACTTCTACTACAGCCCTATGTCGAAAATGCGATCTGGCACGGACTCATGCACAAAGAAGAAGGTGGTAGAGTAGGAATCACGGTTAAACAAACCAGACAAAATGTTGTGGAAGTAACCATTACGGATGATGGCATTGGACGGCAGAAAGCGGCTGAGTATAAGAGCAAATCGGCTACCCGGCAAAAATCGTTTGGTATGAAAATAACCGCCGACCGGATTGCGCTCATTAATCAGCTTTACCAGATTCAGACCAACGTAGTGGTCAATGATTTAGTCGACGAAAAAGGAGAATCTAATGGCACTCAGATTGTCGTCCAGATTCCTATTTAAAGAGAGGCTTAAAATGTTTTCACCTTCATAAGCAGGCTATTCACCTACTCGTTCAGGCTATTGACGGTCAGTTTATAAACACTCTGACGCAAAACGACTATCATTAAGCCAGTAACAGGCCTGATTCATAATACTCGATATAAGGATGCACCTGCCGAAAATCATACTCCTCTTTGTATTATCTGGCATCCTGTTTGAGTGTTGGGGGCAATTACCTCGTCTCCCAATTCGAAGTAGTGTTGGCCAGCGGTATCCAATGCCGCTTTTCGATATGAATCGCGCTAAAGATACCGCCTATACATCGGCTATGGCTCGGCAGGCACATAGTTTACTGCGGATCGAAAAACTCAAACCGCACTCCCCACTTCGCGACACCACAATTCTCCGTCTATACAATTATCTGGGTGCCCTCTATCGGGAAACCCGAGAACACAAAGATAGCTGCCTGTATTACGGCAAAAAGATGGTGGAATATGCCAGTTATTGCCGTAATCTTGAATTTAAGATAAAGGGCTTGTTCCAACAATCATTTTATTACCGAAACATTAAGGTAAACCTCGAAGAAGCGTTACGTATTAACCTGAATGCCTACGCTCTTATGCAACAGGCCAACCATGATCCGCAGGTTTTCTGGCGTATTTGTTACAATATCGGGGAGTTATACGCGAACGTACGCGAATACCAAAAATCGACCCAATATTACCTACAGGCCGATACGCTTATTCAATTTGGAACGGGCATGGCCAAAACCAGCACTGAAGCATACAAAGCGGCCATTTTACAGGGTATTGCTGTCAATTACACGCGACAACAGGCGTTTGGATTGGCTGAGATTTATTTTCTGCGGGCCGTTGAGAAATATAAAAATATAAACTACAAAGCAAGTCACGCCTTTCTTAACAACGACTTTTCGGGCTTTTACCAGACCCAGCTACGATACCGGGAATCCATTACGTATGGAAAGCAGGCCGAAAAATTATGGCTTGAACTGGAACAAACCGAAAACCTGAGCATGACACAAGCCAATCTGGCCTTATGTTATGCCGGATTAAATATGCCCGATTCGGCGGCCTATTATGCCCAGTATGTCCTGAATCTGCCTAAAATAGCTTTAACGGCTGTCACCAATGCACACAAAGCACTTTATCAGGTCGAAATGCAACGTAGCAACTGGCAACGTAGTCTGATCCATTACGAAAAATACATCAGCCTGCGTGACTCGCTCGATAAGGTATTTAACCAACAGGAAACCTACAAAATTCAGAGCCGTTTTGATCTGGAGCAGGTAGCCTTAAAAAATAAACAGGCCGAAGAACTCCAGCGAAGAACGTTATTGGCGCTACGTCAGCAAAATGAATTGACCAGACTACGGTCGGAATCAGAAAAACAGCGATTGCTTGAACAAGCCACCCGCGACAAACTGAAACGGCTTATCGAAATTCAGCAACTTCAGCACCAGCAAACACGGGCGCAAGTCGAACGCACCCGACAGCAGCACTTAATTAACAAACTGACTATTAACGAATTAAATCAAAACAAAACCATAGAAACCCGTACCCGCAATATGTTGGTGCTGGGTCTGGTACTGGCGTTTGTGGTGGGGTTGATTTTACTGAACTACAATCGTATTCTGTCGAACCGAAATAATGAATTAAGAGCTAAAAACGAGCTAATCGAAGTAGTAACCCACAAGGCTCAGGCTATTGAACTGGCGGCACTACGTTCGCAGATGAACCCGCATTTTATTTTCAACTGCCTCAACTCAATTCAATATTTTACGGCCCAGAATAACGCCGAAAAAGCGTCGGCCTATCTGACCAAGTTCTCGCGGCTCATCCGGCTCGTGCTCGAAAATTCTAAATCAGATCGAGTTACGCTGACCAATGAACTCGAAACGCTACGTCTCTATATCGAAATGGAAGTCATGCGGTTCCCCAATAAACTCCACTACCAAATCCAGACCGATTCGCTGATTGATACCGATAACGTCCTACTGCCCCCGCTGTTGCTCCAGCCCTATGTTGAAAATGCGATCTGGCACGGACTCATGCACAAAGAAGAAGGCGGTACCGTATGGATTGCCGTAAGCCAGAATCCGGAAAAATCACTTCAGATTACCATTACCGATAACGGTGTTGGTCGTCAAAAAGCGGCTGAGTTCAAAAGCAAATCGGCTACCCGGCGAAAATCGTTTGGTATGAAAATAACCGCCGACCGGATTGCGCTCATTAATCAGCTTTACCAGATTCAGACCAACGTAGTAATCAATGATTTAACTAACCAGAAAGGCCAGCCTGCTGGCACAAAAGTGACGCTACGTATTCCGATTTAATATATTCACACAAATTCACTTAAACCACACCATCATGATTCGCGCTGTAATAATAGACGATGAGCCCAATGCCGTAGGCTTATTGTCACTACGTCTTTCGCAGCACTGCCCGCAAATCGACGTAGTAGCTTCCTGCACCAACAGTCATAAAGGTATTCAGGCCATTATTGATCATGAACCCGACGTAGTGTTTCTGGATATTGAGATGCCGCAAATGAATGGTTTTCAGCTTCTGGAGGCCGTATCAGGGATATCTTTTGCATTGGTATTTGTAACCGCCTACGACAAGTTTGCGCTGAAAGCATTTCGGTACAGCGCCATTGATTACCTGCTCAAACCAATTGACACACAGGAATTAATCGAAGCCGTAAATCGAATCGAGAAACAACAAAAGACAACGGCGGAGCAACTCGACCACTTGAAGCACCAACTGGCAGGTAGCACAAAACTGTTGCCCGATAAAATTGCACTTCCTTATCAGAACGGCGTTACGTTCGTAGACCTGAAAGACGTTATCTATTGCGAGTCTGACGATAATTACACAAAGTTTTACGTACTGGATGGGCCGCATTATCTGGTTACCAAGTCAATGCGCGACATTCAGGATTTACTGGAAACACGCGGTTTTATGCGCGTTCACCGACAGTATTTAATCAACCTGAATCATATCAAGAAATTCGTTAAAGGCGAAGGGAGTTATCTTATCATGAACAATCAGCAATCCATTCCGGTATCGCGCGCTCAAAAAGATCGGCTGATGGAACGGTTCGGCTGGCTATAAAATCAATCAAGCCCAAGTCATACGTAATGACTTGGGCTTGATTGATTGCTACGTATTATGAGCTTATTCTTCGGTCAGTTTTTTGACCATGATTTTGTCGATACGGCTTTTGTCCATGTCCATAATTTCGAACTGGTATTTGTGCCACACAAACGTTTCGCCCGCTTTCGGAATATCTTTCAGAATGTGCAGGGCAAAACCACCCAACGTATCGAAACCCGATAATTCTCGGCGAGTTTGGGCGTTAATTGTAATCGAAAAATAAGACAAGAAGTCTTCAAAAGGCAATTGCGCATCAATCAGGAAGCTACCGTCTTCACGTACGCGAATTTCGTAATCGGAGTCAACATCGTCGTTAATATCGCCAACCAGTACGTCCAGAATATCATTGAGCGTAATAACGCCCAACACACCACCATATTCATCGACAATCACGCCAACGTATTGCCGACGCTCCCGGAATCGTTCCAGAACCTGATAAGCCCGGTTATTTTCGGGTACAAACAGGGCGTCTCGCTTAATAGCCATCAGATTCAGCAGTTCCGTATCGAGGTCTTTACCCAAAAAATCTTTTGAGTAAATCAGCCCCACTACGTCATCGACACCACCATTGCAAAGCGGGTAAACCGAATGCCTATAGTCAAGAATTTTTGCCTTGTTTTCTTCGAGGTCATCTTCCAGATCGAGGTAAACGATTTCCTGCCGGTTGGTCATCAGCGACGTAATTTTCCGGTCTCCAAGCTGAAACACGTTCTGAACAATTTCCTGCTCAATTTCTTCGATAGCGCCACCGGTCGTACCTTCCTGAATCAGGCTTTTAATTTCCTCCTCTGTTACGGCACTTTCGTTTGGTTTTATGTTCAGGAGTTTCAGCAGTAAATCGCTCGAAATGGTCAATAAGGCAATGAAAGGCGATGTCACTTTCGACAGCAGAATCATAGGGCCAGCCATAGTTTTGGCAATGCCTTCCGGATTCGAAAGACCAATACGTTTTGGTACCAATTCTCCCAACACCAGCGATAGGTACGTTAGCATGAGCAGCACCAGCACGACTGCTACAGAATTGGCATAAGGCTTTAGAAATTCAACCTGAGCCACATACGCCTGTACATCGTCGGTTAGTTTATCGCCCGAAAAAATACCCAGTAAAATACCGATCAACGTAATGCCAATCTGTACGGTTGATAAAAAGCGATTGGGCGAATTCGATAAGTCGAGAGCTATCTGCGCCCGGCGGTCGCCGTTTTTGGCTGCCGTTTCTAATTTTGACTTACGAGAAGAGACCAGCGCAATTTCGGACATCGAAAATACGCCGTTCAGAATCGTCAGGAAAAGTATAATGAGAAGTTCCACAAAGGAATAAGATTGGCCTGTTGCAAAAATATAGAAACTGAAGCGCTTTCCAACAGGTTAAGCTGTTCAATAGATGGCTGGTTTTGTTAGTTTTGCACGCTTAATCTCGCTTTGCGCTAATGATTGTCTTTATTAACGATCACCCAATCCGGCTCGTGGGCCCTAAAGTGGCTACCCAGTTAACTACATCTACGGAACATCCGACGCTCAATGACTATGATCAAATTGTAGATGCCCGCTTGGAAACCCTTCGGGAAGAGTCGCTACAGGGCCATTTGCTCATTCTAAATACAACGCCTGCCACTGTCAACAAACTGCTTTCGCTGCTTCAAAAAGCGAACGTTAGCAATTTACTGTCGGTTACGCTCGGATGTCTGGATAAAGAAGCGTGTGAAGAAGCAATCAAGAAGCCATTTAAGGTAATTAAGGCGGCTGGCGGGGTGGTTTTCAAAGGGCAAAAAATGTTACTGATGTTTCGGCGGGGTGTTTGGGATTTACCGAAAGGAAAACTCGATGATGGCGAATCGTCGAAGCGGGGCGCTGCTCGTGAAGTGGAAGAAGAAACCGGAGTTCGGGCTGCTATTGGCGACCGGATCTGCACCACTTGGCATACGTACACACTAAATGGCAGTCGGATTCTGAAACGGACAAAATGGTACCGTATGACGATGCTGGACGAAAGCCGGATGGCCCCTCAAACTGAAGAAGATATTGAGAAACTGGCCTGGTTCGACCAACGTGAAGCCAAATTGGCACTTACGAACTCGTTTAGTTCGATACGCTACGTTATTGATTCAGTCAATAAGCTAGGCAATACGTGGTAAATCTCAATTTATACCGTTGCTTCTTCTAAACGATACGGTAAAAATTCGTCGATTTGCTGGCCGTAACGGTGCAAATCGCGGATAATGCTTGAGCTTATAGGAGCCAGATGTGGAGACGTAATGAGAAAAACCGTCTCTACATCTTCGTAAACGTAGCGGTTTACCTGAGAAATACCGTTTTCGTACTCAAAATCGGTGGTGTTACGTAGTCCACGTAGTAGAAACTTGGCTCCCACGTCACGTGCTACGTGTGCCGTTAGCCCATCGTAACTGATTACACGCACTGCCGGATAGTTGCGAAATGCACCCTCGATGAGCCGAATCATTTGCTCGAGCGGAAAATAGCGCGATTTATTCGCATTACGTCCTATGCCGATCACGACTTCATCGAACACGCGTAAACCACGTAGCACAATATCTTCATGACCTTTTGTAAATGGATCGAACGAGCCGGGAAACAGGGCAATACGTTTCATAGGTAGCGAAAGCATGAAATTGAATCGGCGGGAAAGCTACGCAAATTTTTCACTCTTTCCTGCGTTCGCTTCCATTAACCCATCAAACCAAGTCCGTATAGGCTTAAGTAGCGATGGTTCGGCAAATCGCCAAATTCGGGGGCCAGCGCCAACCCCGGAGGTGTTTGCCCAAACGCTAAATTGGGTAAAAACTGGCTCAATTCTGTATAGGCTTCGGCAAAGGGGGTAATCTCTCCATAAAGCACTGCGTGAACGCCATCGGCCCGCAAACCGATTTCATCAAACACGTAGAGGATGTAATAAGCCAAATCCTGCGCATTCTTGTAGCCAAAACGATTACAATACGTTAATTGTCCGTTACGTCGTACAATAATGGTTACGAACTCATCCTCAAAGTACAAATATACATTATCGGGAGTGAGCGCGTGACGATTCAGATCGGCCGTTGCCTGAATAAGCGAACTGGTCTGATGCACAAACGTCAGCGGCTGAAGCGGATACATTTCCGAAAAATAATTGGCCAGTGGATGTTCTAGATTGAAAATTGACAGAAATCCTTCGGCCTTGTGTGCATACGCCTGCGCAAACTCGTGGGGTGGCAAAGCTCCTCCCCGCATCAGTGCCAAATAACTTCCAGCATACTCTTTACGATAAAGTGTAGACGGTACCAGCGTAAATGACGGAGAATTAACACCGATACAGATTTCCTGCCAAGGCCCTGCCGACAACACCGGATGATCCTGAAATACATCGGGCAGAACGCCAGCCAGCGGACGATCAATTAGCAGACTCGGAAAGGTATAATCTTCCAGATACAAGCCCTGCCCCCGTTTATTCTGGACCAACATCCGAAACCGATCACGCCCGACTTCTAAACACAATACTGAAGCATCGGTTCGGCGGGGGTCGAACGAGTCAGAACTTATAGTCACATTTGGCGTGAGCGTCACAGCAGTTTGCACAACTTTATCGAATAACTAACTAAAGAAATATATACGTAATGAATACTGAAGATTAGATAATCAATACTGACAATTCACGTAACAGTTTTCAAGAGTATGTTCATTCTTTATTATTCATTTAGTATTAATTCTATTGTTTATTAACGCAGATATCCTCGCAACTGAAACACATCATCGAGCGAATCGCAATAGCGAAATAGCGCATGCACTTCTTCGGGCGGATACTGCTTAATTTCATCAAAACTCATAAGCCTGACTTCCTCAATAATCTGATCATCAAGGCTCATTTCAGGATCGATACCCTGCCGTAGCGTACCACCTGTTACGTCGACTGCAAAAAACAGTTCAATGGCATGAAGCGGAGACTGCATAAACTCATTCACAAAGAGCAACTCCCCTATTTCAACCGACAAACCTGTTTCTTCCAGAAATTCCCGCGTTAAGGCATCTGGAGCTTTTTCATTAAAATCAGCCCCTCCACCGGGCGGGCACCAGAACGTATCGGTTGGCCCGATGCCCCGATGGCGCACCATCAGCAAACGGTCATTTTCCCGATACAAACCACATACCCGTAACCGAAGGCGGTTTCCATATAATTTTTCCACTTCCTGACGGGGCGAATCCACGCCGGGCGACTCAAGCACTTTCGTCACAACTTAACCAGATTTTGAGACGCGAAGGTAGGCAATTTATATGCTAAGCTCTATCAAGATGTATGCCACAACCACGCCAATTAGTACGGACTTCCAGAAATATAACTTTCGAGTGAGTCGATACGGGTTTTTTGTTCGCCGATAATGGCCGATACTACGTCATTGATAGAAATAATGCCCATCAGTTCGCCATTTTCCATAACGGGCAGGTGGCGAATGTGTTTGTCCGACATAGTACGCATACATTCATCCAGACTTTGTTCGGGCGCTATCGTAATTACGTTGGCCGTCATAACATCAGCAATGAGCGTATCATCGGAATGTCGGTCTTTCAGAATAATCTTACGGGCATAATCCCGTTCCGAAAAAATGCCGGTTAATATACCCTTGTCAACAACCAGTACGGCGCCAATGTTCTTGTCGGCCATGACTTTAAGCGCGTCCAGTACGGTTTGATCCGACGAAACAGAATACAGGGCATTAATCGTTTTACTCTGAAGAATTTGGCGAATATTCATAGGGAGAAGGATTTTTAGTAGCGTGTGAATATAAAAAAAAGGAGCAGGGATAGCAAGGGGCAGGGTTAGCAGAGGAAAAAATAGTTTATTTTCTTACTCTACCAACCCTGCCCCTTGCTATCCCTGCTACCCTTGCTCTGTGCCTCTTTTTTTCGTATCTTTAACCATATGAACGAAACGCAAACGGCCGCTCAATTGATGGCCAAACGATTCCCTTTTAAGCCTACTTCTGGTCAGGAACAGTTCTTCGAAAAAATAGGCGCGTTCATCACTCACGAAGAATTTGAGCATTACCGAGATTGTTTTCTGTTACGTGGTTACGCCGGTACGGGTAAAACAACACTGGTTGGTACGTTGATTAAAGTACTGCCCCGATTTGGGTATAAATCGATACTTCTGGCGCCTACTGGCCGGGCTGCTAAAGTGATGACCAGTTATGCCAAAAAGCCAGCCCAGACCATTCACCGCAAAATTTATCGCCAGGTTGCCGAACCGGGCTCTGGAACGCTGGCTTTTCAACGGCAGAAAAATTACCACGAAGACACATTGTTCATTGTCGACGAAGCCTCAATGATTTCGGACGAAGCTGACTTTGGCGGCAAAGGTTTACTGACTGATTTAATTGACTTTGTATTCGAAAATCCGGGAAATAAGCTCATGCTGGTGGGCGATACCGCTCAGTTGCCGCCTGTAGGGCGAGATTTGAGTCCGGCACTAGATCAGGGGTTTCTATCTAGTTCGTTCGACATGACGGTTTATGAACAGGAACTAACCGAAGTTATGCGTCAGGACGAGGAATCAGGCATTTTATATAACGCCACTAGCCTGCGAATGCTGCTCGATAGTGATACGTCGCCAATGCCTAAGCCGGTTGGATTCGACGCATTATTAAGCGACAAGCCCACAGCAATGGCTGGCGATGCGCCCGAAATCCGGCTCAATGTTCGGTCGTTTAGTGATATTTATAAGATGCCATTGACCAAACTGGAAGATGGAATTCGCTACGCTTACGATAAATATGGCCGGGAAAATACGGCTATTATCTGTCGCTCCAACAAAACGGCGGTTCAGTATAATCAGTTTGTTCGGCGCATGATTGACCAGTGCGAAGAAGAACTCGACGCGGGCGATATGCTCATGATTGCCCGAAACAACTATACTATTCTTGACGAAGAATCGGCGGCAGGTTTTCTGGCGAACGGCGAATTTGTGGAGGTGCAAAAGATTCGAAACAAAGAAGAAATGCACGGTTTCCGGTTCGCCACCGTTACGTTGCGGCTGGTCGATTACGAAGATCAGCCCGATTTCGACGCAAAAATTATGCTCGATACGTTGCATACGCCCGTACCATCGCTAACATCTGACCAGTATAAAGCGTTGTATGAGAGCGTAATGAAAGATTACTTTTACATCAAAAGCAAAAAAGAGCGGGCCGAAGCCATGCGAAAAGACCCCTATCTGAATGCGCTACAGGTGAAATTTGCGTATGCGCTCACTTGTCATAAAGCGCAGGGGGGACAGTGGAGTGCGGTGTTTGTGGATCAGGGTTTTTTACCCGATGGGCAGGTCAACGATGAATTTGTTCGATGGCTCTATACCGCATTGACTCGTGCTACCGACGAAGCGTTTTTGATGAATTTCAGTGCGCAGTTTTTTCAGTAAAAAAATTGCTTCAGTATGACAATTGAATGGTTCATGAGCGCCTGTGTTGGCGTTGGTCTGGCAGCCTGCTGCGGATTTCGGGTTTTTGTACCGTTGCTGATCGCCAGCGTTGCTACCAAATTTGGTATTGTTGGCACAATGGAAGGCTTTGAATGGCTGAGCGGCTGGCCTGCCATTATTGGCTTATCTGTTGCTACGTTATTCGAACTAGGTGCATATTATATTCCCTGGCTCGACAACCTGCTCGATACGTTAGCTACTCCCGCATCCATATTGGCTGGTACGTTGCTCAGTACGTCGTTCCTGCATGTTGAGAGCGACGTAGTGCGCTGGGGTCTTGGCCTGATGCTGGGTGGCAGCACAGCCGGTATTATTCAGGCTGGAACCAGCCTGATACGTCTGGGATCAACCACAACCACGGGTGGACTGGCGAATCCGGTTATTGCCACAACCGAGAACGTAGCGTCGTTTGGGCTGTCGTTATTTACAGTTTTCCTGCCCTTAATCGCTATTGTTCTGGTTGTTGCTGTGTTGTTATTTATTATTAGCCGACTTGCAGCAAAACGAAAAATCTGGTTTTCGCGCCCAGTCAAACAAGCGGGCGGTTCCATTACGCAAATCCCACGTAGCAACAACGGCCGACTCTAAAAAAGTTAGGGCTTTGATTCAGGAAAGTATTCCCAATCAAAGCCCTCTTTATTATTACTACGTTCTTTTACAGGGTAGCCACCGTCCGGCGAACAAAGGCTGTCAAATCGGAGCCGGTCAGCATATTCTGCGCCAGAAGAGCCAGATCATAAACCTGTTTCACCAACGATTTCTGCGCATCAGCATCTGTTTCGGCCAGAATTTTAGCCGTGAGCGGGTGGTTAGCATTTACTGCTACGTTGTAGCTTACCGGGAAATTTCCGTAGAAAGACTGTTCGCCTGATAAGGCCGACATATCCTTCATCCGACGCATAAACTCCGGCATTGTAATCGTAACGGGCAGCTCATCCGTAGGAAGAGCTTCGATACTCACATTCAGCATTTTATTATCGAGCGCCTGTTCGAACAATTCTTTCAATTTTGTCTGATCATCTTCAGAAAGAACGCTTTCGTTGTTTAAGCCTTTGTCGATGAGTTTGTCGAGTGTATCGGCATCGACGCGAACGAAATGTACTTTCTCCAGTTTTTGTTCCAGCGCGTTGATAAAGTGTGCATCAATAACGTTATCCATCTGGAGTACGTCGTATCCGCGCCGAATAGCCGACTCTAGGTAGGCATCCTGCTGCTTACGGTCGGTGGTGTAGAGCATAACCACCATCTCGTTTTTGTCGGTCTGGTTGGCCTGCACTTTTTCCCGGTACTCATCGAGCGTAGCAAAAACGCCGTCGGTATTTTTCAGCAATACGAAATTCTTGGCTTTCTCCCAGAATTTATCATCGCTCAAGATACCATATTTAATAAATAGGCCGATGTCGTCAAATTTCTCTTCGAATGCTTTGCGGTCAGCGTTGAACAAATCGTTGAGTTTATCAGCTACTTTCCGCGTGATATACCCATTGATTTTCTTTACGTTAGCATCGGCTTGCAGGAAGCTTCGCGATACGTTGAGCGGAATATCGGGCGAGTCGATTACGCCATGAAGCATCATCAGGAAGTCAGGCACTACGTCCTTCACTTCGTCTGTAATGAATACCTGACGGCTATATAACTGAATTTTTTCCCGCTGGAACCGGAGTTCGTTTTTAACCCGTGGGAAATACAGAATTCCGGTCAGGTTGAAGGGATAATCGACGTTCAGATGAATCCAGAACAGCGGTTCTTCGCTCATCGGATAGAGTTCGCGATAGAACGTTTTATAATCTTCGTCGGTCAGTCCAGAAGGCGCTTTTGTCCAGATTGGGGTTGTGTTGTTGACCACTTTCCCATCGAACTCAACCGATACAGGCAGGAACCGCGCATATTTATCCAGAATACCCTGCAAGCGACCTTTATTCAGAAATTCTTCGGAATCGGGCGCAATGTGCAGAATAATGTCGGTACCACGTTCACTACGTTCGGCCGTCGAAATCTCGAATTCCGTCGATCCATCACATACCCAACGTACTGCTTCGGCACCATCGCGGTATGATTTCGTTACGATCTCAACCGTTGACGCCACCATAAATGCCGAATAGAAACCTAGACCAAAGTGACCAATGATTTGCCCTTTGTCGTCGGTTTTATCCTTATATTTTTCCAGGAAATCGGATGCTCCCGAAAAAGCGATCTGATTGATGTATTTCTTAATTTCATCGGCGGTCATGCCGAGACCGTTATCGCTTACGGTAATGGTTTTGGCTTCTTCATCGAGCGATACCGTTACTTTCAAATCACCCAATTCGCCCCCAAACTCACCAAACGACGATAACTGACGCAGTTTCTGTGTAGCATCAACAGCGTTTGAGACTAATTCCCGGAGAAAAATTTCATGGTCGGAATAAAGGAACTTCTTAATAATCGGGAAGATGTTCTCAGTATGAATCGAAATGGTACCTTTCTCGTTCTGTACGGCTTCCATAAAGTTAAAGTATGATTAGCTTTAATATGATATGAGTATGCCCGCTTCAAATCCTGTTCCAATACGTCTATGGCTGACAGATTGACAGTTTTTTCTGATCTCCCACAACTATTTATAGTGATTCTGGGTCTATCGAAAAAAGAATTTATGAAAGCCTTTGCCCTTTTCCTAATTGCTACGTTACTCAGTTGTCAAAAACAAGAAACTGCCGGACCCGAACAAACTAAAACAGCCTTCATCTACGATAATCAGCTTTACGTAGATGGTTGTGAGGAAAATGTACGTCTCGACAATGCCGACACAACGGGGGCTAGCACTCGCTACAAACCAACGGCTGCTACGTTGCCCATTTTGCGAAAAGCGTTGGAAACCATACCGCTAAAACCAAACACCTATGAACGTGCTGTAATTGTTCAGTTTATGGAAACCGGTCGACAAGTGGAATTACTGTGTGGCTGGGGCGCTAAACCCAAAGTTGGCGAAATCGAAATTCTTTCCATCCATCCACGCTGAACACGTAGCAATAATCCGTTGTTAGACTGGTGTATGTCAGCCAAAACGTATACCGATATTTCGCTTCAGGAGCTTGAAACGCTACGTCAACAGCCCAATACGGTTGTTATTGATGTGCGGGACGAATGGGAATTTGACGAATTTAACATAGGTGGGCTGAATATTCCGCTCTCTGACATTCGCGCCCGAAAAGCCGAACTTCTCCCCTACGATACGTTGCTTGTTATTTGCACCAACGGTGTTCGCAGCCGGGTCGCGGCTAAAGATTTACTACGTCAGCCTGAGTTCCAGGAGAAGACGATCTGCCATTTGCATGGTGGCATTGTGGAGGATGTATGAAATAGGCTTATATGATGTTTGTTTTGTCGATACCTATTCCATACTTCTCATATCATACTTTCCGCAATTCAGTTGTTTTTGATCTACCTAACCAACCGCATTTCTACGGCTTATTTCCTCCTGAACGCTCTTCAGTTTTTTTGAAAATCTGGAACCGATCAATAATGAAAAAATAAGCAAACCACTGGTGAGGATAAAACTACCTTTATGTGTAGCCGACCAGATTGCAATGCCAACCAGAAAACCAATAAACACGGCGGCAATGATTCTTTGTGATTTCATTTTTTTCTCTTCAGACACTAATTCATCCAATGTCATTTTAGAGTAATCTTTATTTGAAAGCATACGGATATTTAGGTTAAGTTAAAATCTGGAATTGCAAGTTACGTTCTCGCACTCAACTTTCAACACCATACGCGAAGCGACTTTTGCGCTTGCTTATTCACCCAACCATACACCTTTACGTAACGATTGTGAAGCCGGGTTTAGCGGCTTGTTTCTCAACAGGTGGCAGATTGATTTGCAGAATATCGTGTACGTTTACCCGAATCAATTGACTTAATTGATTCAATGGCAGGTTGTTACGTTCCAATCCGAATGGTTCTTCGATTTCTTCACCAATCATTTCTAATCCAACCAGTACGTATGACGTTAGTATAACTGCCGGAATGGTCAGGTAGCCGAACGCTGTTACAATGGTAAAGGGCAACAACACTACGTATAACATAATAAACAGCTTTATGAACAGCATGTAGGAAAATGGAATCGGTGTGCTTTTTATTCGCTCACAAATACCACAAACGTCCATCAGACTGGTTAGATACTGGTTTAGATTGATGTGCTGAGATTCGGAAATATGTCCCTGACGGTAAAGAATTTCGGTTTTTACCCAAAGCTGGTTTGAGACCCCTGCTGGTTTATGGTCGAAATTACTCAGGTCGCGCCGTTCACCTTCTTCAACAATATCCAGCTCACTCGTATTATTTACACCACGCAAATGATTCTTGAGTGCAAACGGAAAATTGGCGATGGATTTAGCAAAAAAAGCGCGACTCTCCAAATCTCCCGCCGGTAAGACAGCGTTAAAAAAAATGGACAGATTCCGGCAATTGTTGACCAGAACACCCCACGCCTGCCGACCTTCATAAAAGCGATCATAGGCCGTATTTGTCCGAAAAATGAGCAGAAGGCTCAACAAAATTCCCATTGCACTCAGAAACGACGTAGGTGTATCTTTCAGGCGAAGGTCGGTATAATGCATTTCGGCGACGGTAACCAGAATTACATAAATAGCCACAACGACTAATCGTCGCATTAATCTTTTGGCAGTTGGCCCGGTATGGAAATGCCAGATCGAAGGGAGAATACCCTTATTTTTATAAAGAATCATTAGTTGGTGTTACGTGACGTAAGCCTATTGGTTCAGCGTCTTAGTAACCGTATTTCTACTCAAATAGTTATTGTTCCGACAAAAACACGTTTGGCTGGGCCAATCAGATAGATTGAATCAAATTGATTTTCAGCCACTACGTTGAACGATATACGTAAGTTGCCACCAAGGGTATTAATTAAAACCGGCGATTGTAAGCCACGTTGCTGATGAGCTACTAGAGCCACAGCCGTTACGCCCGTGCCACAGGAATACGTTTCATCTTCGACACCCCGTTCATACGTCCGAACAAACACTGTGTTATCGCCAACTATCTGCGAAAAATTCACGTTGGTACCTCCCGGTTGAAACGTCGAACTATAGCGAATGCTACGTCCTTCGCCAACGACCTCATACGATTCCAGATCATCAACAAACTGTACTACGTGGGGCGAACCCGTATTCAAAAACGTTAAGCCGCTACGCTCCTCAACGTCTGCTACGTTGGTCATTTTCAGAAAAATATCGTCTCCTTCTACACGGGCAACATGTTCACCATCGACGGCTATGAACCGGGTTTCGCTAGCAAAAATGCCGAGATCATGCGCAAACCGAACTATACACCGACCGCCATTACCACACATGCTTCCTTCGGCACCGTCGGCATTGAAATAAATCATCTGGAAATCATAGTCGGGATGGTTCCTCAGAAGAATCAACCCATCAGCACCGATACCAAACCGACGGTGGCACAATTTCTCGACCAACGCCTGATCATTCGCAGGGAATGTTTCATCCCGATCATCGATGAGCACAAAATCGTTGCCCGTACCCTGATATTTGAAGAAATTGAACGTCATAATGGGGTTGTAAGGTTGTATAGTTATGGGTTATAAAGTTATTGGGTTTTAGAGTTTCTGAATGCGCCAGCCAACTTTATAAATTTACAACAGTATCAGGGTCAAAAAAAAAGCCGCCTGTTGAGGCAGCTTTTTATATTTTTCAGGTAAGCGCAACAGGAATTAAGCTGCAACTGCTTTAGGCTTACGCTCTTTGAGACGTGCTGCCTTACCTTGGCGACCACGTAGGAAGAACAACCGTGCCCGACGCACTTTACCCATACGTACAACTTCAATTTTGTCGATGTTTGGCGACAGAACTGGGAAAATACGCTCAACGCCAACGCCATTCGATACTTTCCGTACGGTAAATGTTTCGCCACCGCTGCTTGGGTTCCGGCGTTGGATAACCGTACCTGTAAACACCTGAATACGTTCTTTATTTCCTTCGCGGATTTTAACGTGTACGTTCACCGTATCACCTGCCCGGAATGTGGGCAACTCGGTGCGACGCTGCGCGTTGTCTGCCTCCACTAATTTAATTAAATCGCTCATGACCGTATATAAATCGCCGTATGTATTTTCGAAATGAGCCGCAAAGATAACAGTTTTATCAGTAGCAACAAACGAAACTCCGCAATCTACAGGGGTTTTGTTGGAATAACTACCTACTTTACTACGTTAATAGCTTAAATTCTGCATTTCGCACCGCCCAAAGACAGTTAATACGTGTTCAAGAAAAACTATTTCAGTGGTATTTGTACCATTGTTGAGCTTCCGCCCAATTGTGTAGTGGGCAATTGACCATTCCATTTAGCAATCCATTGCTGTTGAATAAGCATGGGAGTCAATGTTTTCTGTTTCAATTCGTTGGCACGGGCCTCAGCTTCAGCTTCAATTATTTTGGCCCGGGCAATACCGCTTGCTTTGGTAATGGCAATTTCGGCGGCAGCTTTCTCGGCCGCAACTTGATTGTTGAGTCGTAACGCATTTTGCACGGCAGTATTTTTGGCGTCAATCATCGCCTGTAACGATTCGGGCGGAGTCAGATTCGACGTAATATTTTCGAAGGCAAATCCATCATCGCCCAGCGATTTACGCAGTTTTGCTTCTACCTGTTCTTCGAAGCCAGCTCGGTTGTTTACCAGCGAATCGGGGGAGAATGAGTTTGCTACGTCACGATATGAATTATAGACAATGGTACGTAGTATATTATTCTCAATATCGGGCAGTTCTTTCCGGTACTTTCGATAGACATTGGCACCCTGCCCTTTTACAAGATGGTAGTTTAATGTTGGGTCTATTTTAAAAAGCGTACCTCCTTTCGAACTAACTGTAAATGGTTCAAAATCTTTCGTTTGTGTGAATGTAGGATACTGTTCTATAAACGAAGTAAGTGGGTTATAGAAAATCCAGCCCGTAACATTTTCAATGTCGGAAGCGCCCCGGTCAGAACCGATTTTACTCACTTTTATACCCTCGTGCGATGCATCGACGGTGGTACAGGAATTAACTAGAACCAGCACTAATAGTACGAGCGCAGCCGACCAGACTGCAATTCTTGTTTTACTCATTTTTAAAAGGGTTTACGGTGAAACATCTGGTTTTAACGGATATAATCAGTACGCCACCTAACAGAAAAAACCCAACGATATTGAGCAGGGTATCTTTCTGATTCAGAAGTCCATAGCCCGCATCGAGGGCTAGAACCGCGAATACAGCCCATATAAGAATCAGGAATGCATTTTTGGCGCTCATAGAAATTTTATTTATACCAAATGACGTAGTAAAATCAGCATATTAGATGAACTACTTATTGATTGGCGTCAGAACGTTTCAGACGGTCAAAAACAAGGTTGATTTCACTACGTTTCACAGCGATACGTAGTGAAATCGCTACAATCGGAATGCGCCTGCTGATAAACCACTATTACGTTTATATTTCTCTATTTTTATCCTTTTCCCAAAATGTGATAATTATAATTGAAATGTTTCATGATATTTGAAATAAGGAATCGGATCATCATCGACTATTTCATAAAAATTGCAGATTCCAGAAGTCAATCTGCAATTAGTTTTGATGAGATTCTGGCGCCCTTCTTCCTTCCCGTTTAATATCATTATTGCTACGGGAGACGAATAACAATACCAATATGGTTACGTTTACTACCAAACTTCGTTAACCAGTACGGTTTGCGTCAATTTATCTGCTGACTTATAATTCTGCACTGGTTTCTCCATACAGAATAGTCATGGCAAACTGTAGGTGGCACCAATAAATTATCTATGAAAATACTTAGCGTCGATCAGATAAGAGCGCTCGATAAGGCTACTATTCAGAACGAACCGATTGCACCTATCAACCTGATGGAACGGGCCGCCCTCGCTTTTGTCGATTGGTTTGTCGATCATTTTCCCAGTACAAAACCAACTAAAATTTTCTGTGGACTAGGCAATAATGGTGGAGATGGGCTGGCTATTGCCCGTTTATTACTCGAACGTTCTTATTCGGTTGAAATATATGTAGTACGATATGCTCCGCGCGAATCCGAAGATTTCATGCACAATCATCGGCGGCTCAAACTCCTTACTGAGAAAGTAAAATATATCGAGCAGGCCCATGATATTCCAGCGGTACGTCATACTGAAGTAATTATCGACGCTATTCTGGGTTCAGGTTTATCGCGTCCGGTCGATGGTATTGTTCAGAATGTAATTGAAACCATTAATCGCGCTCCGGCAACAGTTGTTTCGGTCGATATTGCGAGCGGATTGCAGGTTGATCAGCCTAATGAGCCAGAAGACGTAATTATCGAGCCTGATTATACCATCACATTTCAGCTACCGAAGCTGGCATTTGTGCTTCCTCAGAATGGCCGCTACGTTGGCGAGTGGCATGTTGTCGACATTACGTTATCGAAACGATTTATCGATCATGCTCAAACGCCTTACTATTATACACAGCCCGACGAAGCCCGGTTGCTACTTCGTAAACGCGATCGCTTTGCGCACAAAGGCTCGTTTGGTCATGCGCTTTTACTGGCTGGCAGTTATGGAAAAGTTGGTGCGGCTGTTTTGGCGGCAAGGGCCTGCCTTCGCTCAGGGGTGGGTTTACTTACCGTACAGATTCCTCGTTGTGGCTATCAGGTTATACAAACGGCCGTTCCCGAAGCCATGTGTCAGCCCGATATTCATCAGGATATTTTAACAGGAATTCGGGATAGTAACGACAGTCCGTCGCCAGCCGATTATGCGGCAGTGGGCATTGGGCCTGGGATTGGGAAAGCATCTGAAACGCTGACGATGCTACGGGAAGTGCTCACAACCGTAAAAAAGCCAATCGTTATCGATGCTGATGCATTGAATTTGCTTTCTCAAAATCGTTCGCTGCTCTCAAAATTGCCCCCCAACAGTATTCTAACTCCTCATCCGAAAGAGTTTGAACGGCTAACCCGAAAATGGGAAGATGACTACGAAAAGCTGGATATTCTCCGCGAGTTTGCTCAGAAACACCGGGTTGTTGTTGTTTTAAAAGGTGCTTATTCGGCTGTTGCTACGCCATTTGGCGAAATTCATTTTAACGCAACAGGCAATCCCGGCTTAAGCACAGGCGGTACGGGCGATGTGTTGACAGGTATTCTAACAGCACTATTGGCACAGGGGTACGACCCGGTTGAAGCTGCGGTTCTGGGGGTTTTTGCTCACGGTCTGGCTGGCGATATAGCTGCCGAGCAGCGTGGGCCAATTGGCATGATTGCCTCCGATGTTATTGATGCATTACGCTGGCGATAGCACACTTGATTGAGAGTGATAGCTGGGCGATAGTTGACTATAAAAATAAGATCGCAAAGGTTGTTACGTATGCTATGAATTAACGTCATAGTCTCCAGAGTAGGTAAAATGGGGGTTTTTACGCAGCTAAAAATGGGGTTTCACCCTGTTTTGGCTAACAGCAATCGCTCAATTTTGCCCTACCATTACAGCCCAACTATCACTTTTATGAAACCCACAGTTCAGCGTGGCTGGCAATTCGACCGTCCAGTACGTAAAATACGATCCACATTCGATATGACTACCGCTATCGGTAGCCTTACAGTAGCCTTGCTGGCCTATATTATTTACCATATTTACCCACTTGTCTCGCTGGGGTTGTTCTGGTAAGGCTATTTCATTAATTGATACGTAATAAATGCCGTTACGTACGCGAGGCTCATCATATATACAAGTTGAACAGCAGGCCATTTCCAGCTTTTTGTTTCGCGTTGCGTAGCGGCCAATGTGCTCATACACATCATAGCAAATACGTAAAAAATCAGTAGCGACCAAGCCAGTGCAGGTGTATACATTGGCCCGCCTGTTTCCGGGTTACGTTCCTGTCGGAGTCGTTCCCGAATGGTTACTCCTTCTTCGTCATCACTAGTGCCAATACTATAGATTGTCGACATGGTACCGACAAATACTTCACGGGCCGCAAACGAGCTTAATAACGCAATCCCGATTTTCCAGTCATACCCCAACGGACGAATAACAGGTTCAATAAAGTGACCAAACACCCCTGCATAAGATGACTCCAGCCGCTCGGAAGCTACTTTATTTTCCAATTCATCGGCCGGCAAACTGGCATTTTGCTGGCGAACCTGATTCTCAGCCTGATCCATTGCGTCGCCGGGGCCATAACTGGCAAGTACCCACAAAACAATCGAGATAGCCAGAATCACCCGACCAGCTTCCCATACGAACGCCCTTACGCTTTCCCAGACAGTCAATGCTACGTGATTCCAGCGTGGAAGTTTAAACGTCGGCAATTCCATAATGAAGAAGCTACGTTCTTTCGATTTAAGAACAAGCTTAAGCACAAGAGCGGCTAGTAGCGCACTGATCAAGCCGAGCAGATACAACCCCATTAAGGCCAATCCCTGTAGATTGAAAATGCCCAATACTCGCTGGCTCGGTACAACCAGCGCAATCAGGATGGTGTAAATCGGCAAACGGGCCGAACAACTCATCAGGGGGGTTACCAGAATGGTGATGAGCCGGTCGCGACGGGTGCCGATGCTGCGTGTTGCCATAATAGCGGGCACAGCACAGGCAACGCCCGAAATCAACGGAACTACGCTACGTCCGTTTAACCCGAAAGGCCGCATTAATCGGTCCATAATGACCATCACGCGCGACATATACCCCGACTCCTCAAGTAATGATACGAGCAGGAATAAGAAGGCGATCTGCGGGATAAAAACAAGGATTCCACCAATACCCGCCAGAATACCGTCAGTAAGCAAGTTGGCCAATGGTCCGGCAGGTAAGCTCTCTTTCAATTGTCCGTTTATCCAGGCCACACCTGCATCAATACCATCCATGAATGGGGTAGCCCAGGCAAAAATCGCCTGAAAGATCAGCAACAGAATTAATAGGAAAATCGCATACCCCCAAACCGGATGAAGCAAAACTCGATCTAACCGCTGACTCCAAGTAGGCTGATCATTTGAGCGTTTGTTTGTAACAACCGTGTCGACAATTGAGCCAATGTGCCGATAACGGTCAATAGTTTCGCTGGCCTGATACGTTATTTCGTTGAAATTATGTTTGTCGATAAGTGCATCTAAACCAACTCGTTGCGGCTGATTGAGAAACGTAAAGCCATCGTGTTGAATGACGTATTGCAACGCCAGATAATTGTTATTGAGCCGATACTGCGTTTTGGTATCAGCAATAAGTCCGGTGGCCGTATTTGCCGGATCGAAAAAGAGTTGCTCTGCTACGTTCGGTTGTACAAGCTGATTTATTACCGCTTTTTTAAGTTGGTCTAGCCCTTCGCCCTTACGCGCATTGATGCTCACAACCGGCACCTGCAATTGCATGGCCAGCTTCACCGCATTAACGTCTTTTCCTTCGTCTTTTGCTACGTCGAGCATGTTCAGCGCCAGCACAACCGGCACCCCCAAATCTTTTACCTGCGTGAATAACAACAGGTTACGATGAAGATTCGACGCATCAATAACGACAATCGTCACATCAGGATAATCGGAATGGTCAGGATTAGCTAGAATATCGGTAACAATCTGTTCATCAAGCGATTTCGGGTAAATCGAATAAATACCGGGAAGGTCAACAACGGTAGCCGATATAGTGCTATCAATGACCCATGTACCCGACTTCTTATCGACGGTAACGCCAGGGAAATTACCTGTTTTCTGCCGTAGTCCGGTCAGTTGGTTAAACAAAGAAGATTTACCCGCATTGGGGTTACCGACAAGGCCAATAACAGGAGACGATTTCAAAACAAACTATCAAATGAAAAATGAAAAATTAACAATGAATAATGAAAGCTGAAAAGTGGAAATTAATTGATTGTCCATTTTTCATTCTTCATTATCAATTAAACCTTATCAACAAGAATCGTAGCAGCTTCATCTTTACGCATAGCCAGTACATAACCTGCAACATTCAGACAGATTGGGTCGCCTAACGGTGCTTTGGCTGTCAGGTATATTGGTGCACCGGGCAGGCAGCCCATTTCGAGAAATTTGAGCGACATGGTTTCATCGGTAAATGATCGAATGATGGCACGCTCGCCCGTTTTGAGGTCTGCTACGCTACGTTTATGCATTCTACTTATTTAGATTCAATATAATTAACACAAGATTACAACCGAAAGTTGGGGGATACAAACAAGAACCCAACAAAAGCAGTCGGCCTTTTTACAGAATTCACACCTATTTAGCTCTGCTTTTCCCACCTAATTGGCTACGTTCTTCCGAACAAATCCCACGCGAATCGCAGGATGGTGGCGGCAATAATCAACAGGAAGAACACACGGATGAAGCGATTTCCTTTCAGAATAGCGAGTCGTGCGCCAAGAAAAGCACCCGATAGATTTGTAACCGCCATAGGTAACGCAACTGTATAAATAATTAACCCTTTGCTGGCAAAGAAAAGTACACAAGCCAAATTGGTAGATGCATTTACGAGCTTGGCATGAGCGCTGGCTTTCAGAAAATCGAAACCAATCAGGGCAATGAACCCTAATACCAGAAAGCTGCCCGTTCCCGGCCCGAAAAATCCGTCGTAAAAACCAATTATGGCCCCCATACTCCACATTCGTATCCGTTGTTGCTGTTGGGTTACAATACGTTGTGGAGCCTGACCGAAATCTTTTTTGCTGATCGTGTAGATAAACACGGCTACCAGAATAACCAAAGCAAGTGGCTTCATAAAACTGTTGGGCACGTGAGTAAGCGTAAGCGCACCAAGCCAGGAAGCCCCAAATGCAATGGCCATCATCGGCCCAATAAACCGGCCTTTTACTGCTACGTGCCGACTGTATTGAAAAGCGCCCATTAAACTCCCCGACAACGATGGAATTTTGGTGGTACCAATAAGCGATGGAATAGGATATTGCGGAAGCGTAAACAAGATTGCGGGCGTCTGAATTAGCCCGCCACCGCCAATAATTGCATCGATAAAACCCGCCAGAAATGAAAAACCACAGAGTGTTAATAGCGCACTATCATACATGATTGACAAAAGTAGCGCAAACTTTCCTCGGCCTGATGTAAATTTGCAGAATTAAGCAAACGAGTATGGCAGAATCGATACGGCAAATGAGCGCGTTGATGCGGAAGGAATTCCTGCTGGAGTGGCGCCAACGCTACGCGCTCAATGGAATGCTGTTGTACATTGCTGGAGCGGTGTTTGTCTGCTATTTGAGTTTCAATACCCGGCGCGGCCAACTCTCACCCATTGTCTGGAATACGTTATTCTGGATAATTCAGCTCTTTACGGCTATCAATGCCATTGCCAAAAGTTTTGTACAGGAACGCGCCAGCCGGCAGTTGTATTATTACACGTTGGTTAGCCCGCAATTAATAATCCTCTCAAAAATCCTATACAATACGGTATTAATGCTAATACTGGCGCTTTTAGGATTTTGTGTATATGCTTTTGTGCTGGGCAACCCGGTTCAGGACGTAGCGCTTTATTTACTGACGCTTGTTCTGGGTGCAATTGGTTTTGCGGCAGCCTTAACGTTGGTATCGGGCATTGCGAGTAAAGCCGAAAATCCGGGCACGTTGATGGCGATTTTGAGTTTTCCGGCAATTTTACCTTTGCTGCTCATGCTGTTGAAAATTTCAAAAAATGCACTCGACGGCCTCGACCGTAGTACTAGCTGGAATGAAATCGGAACCGTATTAGCCATCGATGCCATTGTGATAACCGTGTCGTGGCTCCTGTTCCCGTTTTTGTGGCGAAGCTAACGTAACGCGGTCGGACTGGCGCTCCAGCATTCCGTCCGCATTTAATTGGTCACTACGTATAACTTACCGGCGGGCATTCTGTCCGCGTTACTTATGAAGAAAAACTGGTGGAAGGCATTGGCCGTACTCATTTTAAGTTATGTGATTCTGAAAGGTTTACTGGGCGTAGTGCCGCGTCAGCCAATCCTGAACGAAAGTATTCGGAACGTTTATTTTCACGTACCGCTCTGGTTCAGCATGATTACGCTCCTACTTACCTCGGCGGTTTACTCGGTTCGTTACCTACGTAGCGGCAGGTTCGATGATGATCTGGTTGCGGTTGAATTTACAAATACGGCTATTTTGTACGGTTTTCTGGGCTGTGCAACAGGCGCTTTATGGGCTAACTTTACCTGGGGAGAGCCCTGGCCGAACGACCCTAAGTTGAACAGCGTAGCGGTTGGTATGCTGATGTATATGGCCTATCTGATACTACGTGGTTCATTCGACGATGAGCAACGACGCGCCCGCATTTCGGCGATTTATAACATTTTTGCCTTTGCCGTATTTGTTCCGCTCATTTTTGTGTTGCCCCGAATGACCGATTCACTACATCCGGGCAACGGCGGAAATCCTGCGTTTGGGAAGTACGACATGGACAGTGCGATGCGAATGGTCTTCTATCCGGCTATTATCGGCTTTACGTTGCTCGGGGTCTGGATTACCGAAGTGCGGGTACGTTTGGGCCGGGTGAAAGCCGCGCTGGATGATTAAACTCATATTTTCTCCCGGAATGATTCGGGTTAATTTTACGTTACACAATCAACTCTTTTCGTATTCAAATGCGACTTACTTTTTGGGCTAAAGCTCCTCTGGCTGCTCTGCTTTTGCTTAGTCAACACGTACTGGCTCAACAACCTGTTTCCGATGGCGTTGAAATGGCCGATAAACTCCGGGCCGACGGCAAAATCTGGGTAGTGGTGGCCGTTATTGCAGCCGTATTTGCGGGTATTATTCTTTATCTGATACGTCTAGACCGGCAAGTCAGTAAAATGGAAAAAGCGGTAAAAGAATCACAACAAGGGCAACGGGCTAAGCTCTCGTAGCCCACTCATTTATTGTTTCTCTACAAACTCATGAAAATTTCTCACATTATTGGTATCATCGTTATCGCCATCGCTATTGGTATCATTGCCAGCACAGCGGGTGATGCCAGCGTGTATACGACGTTTACCAAAGCCGAACAAATGGCGAAAGATGGCGATGATAATCAGATTCACGTAGTGGGTAAACTCCAGAAAAATGCGCAGGGGCAAATTGTCGATATGTTCTACAATCCCGCCATTGATGCGAATCACTTTGAGTTTACGCTGATCGATACGGAGAATCGGATACAGAAAGTTGTTTACAACAGTCCTAAACCGCAGGATTTCGAACGCTCGGAGCAGATTGTAATCATCGGTAAGATGCAGGGTGACCATTTCCAGTGTAACAAGATTCTGCTGAAATGCCCTTCGAAATATCAGGACGGCAAGCTCGAAACAACCGAACACGAAGCCAAGCGTGGCCCGGCCAAAACAGCGAAAATATGAGTGTTCAGGAAATCGAAAAGGCAGCCAAAGAACTACCTACAAATGAGTTAGATGGTCTTGTTACCCGTTTGTTTGACTTTTTTCACGAGCGTTGGGATAAGCAAATCGAAAATGACCTTGATACAGGCAAATTTGACTTGCTTTTCGATGAGCTAGAAGAAGAATACAAACAAGGGAAGACAAAACCTTTATGACGCATCAAACTTTCGCGCGATTCTGGAAATGTTATAATGAGTTACCGCAACCAATAAGAGACCTGGCAGATAAAAATTATGAGTTGTTAAAGGTAAATCCTTTACATCCATCACTACATTTTAAATGCTTAGGAGGTAAGAGAAAATTATGGTCCGTCCGAGTAGGAGATAGTTATCGTGCACTAGCTATTGAGCCAGAGGAAAATGTATTTGCCTGGTTTTGGATAGGTCCTCATGCAGAATACGATAGAATAATTAGTCAATGATACACACAACCGTCGGGCAACTCGGCCACTTTTTCATCATTCTCTCGTTCGTGACGGCTTTGGTCGCCACGATCGGTTATTTTATGTCGTCGCTGGGTCGGCAACGTATTGCGGTCGAATCCGAACCTGTTGAGGAACCCCAACTGGCTTATGCCGGGGAAGCTAGTTTTGGAGGTAAAGTCGCTAAAAAGAAGACAAAGGCTGCCACCAACGTAGTGCTTCCTCCCGTTAAAGACGATTGGAAAACGTTGGCCCGATGGGCGTTTTATCTTCACGCCTTCGCCATTGTAGGCGTGGTAGGTTCACTGTTTTACATAATCTACAATCATTATTTCGAGTACCACTACGCCTGGAGTCACTCGTCGAGAGCACTGCCTGTCTATTATATGATTTCCTGTTTCTGGGAAGGTCAGGAAGGTTCTTTTCTACTTTGGCTTTTCTGGAATGCGATGTTGGGCGCTATTTTGATCCCTACCAGCGGCAGTAAATGGGAAGCTCCAATGATGACAGTCTTTGCACTGGTGCAGGCATTTCTGGCGTCCATGATTCTGGGGGTGGTTTTTGGCGATACGTTTAAAATTGGCTCATCGCCGTTTCTGCTGCTGAAAGAAGCCATGCCCGATGCACCGATTTTTACAGCTGATCCTAATTATGTTCCGAAAGATGGGAACGGTTTGAATCCATTGCTTCAGAATTACTGGATGGTTATTCACCCACCTACTACGTTTCTGGGCTACGCCTTAACACTGGTTCCGTTTTCATTCTGCATAGCCGGTTTGTGGCGCAACCAACCCCTCGAATGGATTCGCCCTGCACTCCCGTGGACACTTATCTGCGCTGCCATTCTTGGTATTGCCATTATGATGGGCGGTTACTGGGCTTATGAAACGCTCAACTTTGGTGGTTACTGGAACTGGGACCCTGTCGAGAACTCCGTTTATGTACCCTGGTTAGTTCTGGTTGGAGCCATTCATACGATGCTCATTGCCAAAAAGTCGTCTACGGGCCTGAAAACTACGATCATTCTGAGCATCAGTGCTTTCCTACTGATTCTGTATTCTACCTTCATGACACGTAGCGGCATTCTCGGTAATGCTTCGGTTCACTCATTTACCGACTTAGGCTTATCGGGTCAATTGTTGATTTATCTGCTAGTCTTTGTTGGTTTGGCCATATTACTAGCAACCGTAAAGTGGAAACTTATTCCAAGCGACGAAAAGGAAGCATCCGTTTATACCAAAGAGTTCTGGTTGTTTATCGGTGCTACGGTATTATGTTTAGCCGCTTTTCAGATCATTGCCACTACGTCGATTCCGGTTTATAACAAAATTCTGGAATCGTTCGGTAAAGTATCGAATCTCGCGCTGCCAACCGATCAGATGGCGCACTACGGTAAATTCCAGACCTGGTTCTTTGTCGTTATTGCGATTCTGACGGGTATCGGTCAATTTATGTGGTGGCGTAAGATTGAAAACAAGAAGTGGGATGCCCTCATTACACCCGGCATTATAACCCTGCTTATCAGCGCGGCAATCATCGCATTCGGTTCGTTGAAAAATCCGACCTATATGGTTTTATTGGTGGCTTCGGTGTTCGCACTGACAACCAACGGGACCATTCTGCTTGGTATGGCACGAGGCAAAACGCGATTCACAGGTGGGGCAATTGCTCACATCGGTATGGCATTGATGTTGATTGGTATTCTTTATTCGTCGGGTTATTCGCGTGTTATTTCTATGAATAACAGCGGGTTAATGATTTCGAAGTCGGATGATTTTACGAAAAACGATAATAAGGAAAATAAAGAAAACCTGTTGCTCTGGTTAAATCAGCCTGAGCGGATGGATAAGTTTCAGCTTACGTATCGTGGGCAGTACGTTGAAGTACGTGACGTTCCCGGTTACGTACCACGTAACGACGTATCGGTTATCGAAGGTGATTTTCATGGTATTGCCAACCGCAATATTGAGAAAGATGGCAAGCTTTATCATAAGAAAGGTGATACGTTAGCGCTATATCCAGAAAACGTTCACTATGCCGTTGAATACCGCGAGCCAGGCGGAAAAATCTTTACACTTTATCCTCGTTTGCAGGTCAACGAGCGAATGGGCGTTGTGCTTTCGCCCGATATTACTCATTCCATGCAACGGGATATTTATACATACGTAGCAACGGCACCCGACCCAATGGCCGAGCAACAATGGGAAAAAACTGAAACGCACTCGGTGGCTATTAAAGACACATTTTTCCTGAATGACTACGTAGCAATTCTGGACGATGTAATACGTACCAACGAAATAGAGGGCGTAGAAGTTGGTCCAAACGATGCAGCAGTGCGAGCACGAGTACGGGTTCTCGACAAAAACGGGGAACGTATCTTAACACCAGCCTTTATCATTAAAAACCGGATGGTAGCTCACCCAGCCGAAATAAGCGATGAATTGGGTGTACGAATTCAATTAAATGAAATCGATCCACGTACCGGCAAATTCACCTTCGCCGTCAATCGAACACAACGCGATTATGTCGTGTTGAAAGCCTACGAAAAACCACTCATCAACGTACTCTGGATTGGTACGTTGGTTGTTGTGTTAGGCTTTGGTTTGTCTATCGTTCGACGCTATCGGGAATTCAGTCTAAGTCGTTAATTACCAGACAGTATCTAGTGTAGATGCCAATTGGCTAATAACGATTCAATGCGTATGAAATTAAAACTTTCTGAAATACTGATGCTTTCGGCAGCAGCCGGCTTTCTGATTCTCTGGATAGCTGAGTATCAGCGTACAACCTTTGCTGAAAGTTACTGGCTACTGATGTTGAGTCTGGGCTTTTTGCTGGGATTTCAGTATTTTAAAAACCGACGACTCGACCGGGAAAAAGCCATCTCTCCTACTATAAAACAGATGGTAGAAGACAGGAAAAAGAAAAAGAAATAAGTGTTTCAGGTTTCAAGTTCCGTGTTTCTCATATTGTCAACTAACTTGAACCTGAAACGCGGAATTTGAAACCTGAAGACAATTTTGGAACCTTACGCCCTTTTATTTGGAGCCCTACTTGCACTCGTACTTGCTGGTTTTTTTTCGGCGGTAGAAATGGCGTATGTATCGGTAAACCGGCTCTATTTCGAACTACACAGTAAACAGGGGCCATTAGGCGAAAAACTTGTATCGAGTTTTCTAAAAAATCCCATTCTGTTCATTGGTACTACGTTAACCGCCAACACGTTGTTTCTGGTTCTTTACGTAGTATTGGGCGTAGTGGCTCTGAATCCATTGTTGACGGCTATTTTACCTGAAACCTGGGCAACTTCGGTCTTCACGTTGGTAACGCTCGAAACACTGATTCTGACGCTGATTTTTCTTCCCATTGCCGATTACCTACCCAAAAGTCTGGCCCTTATTCACCCCGACCGATTTCTGGAATTACTGGCCGTACCTATTTGGGTCATTTACAAAACTATAGCACCTATAGTCAGACTGCTGGTTGGTACAGCTCGCTTTTTTATTCGCTACGTATTGCGGAAGAAAAACCCTGAAATTCGCCCGGTTTTTGGCCTTACCGATCTGAATCAGTATCTCCAGCAACTGAATCAGAAAGCCGACATGGAAAAAGAAGTTGAAGTCGATACACAGATCTTCAACAACGCTATCGAGTTTCGGGATGTGCGCGTACGTGATTGCATGGTGCCCAGAACCGATATTAATGCAGTGGAAGTAGACGATACGGTTGATGAGCTACGGCAGGTTTTTCAGGACAGCGGCCATTCGAAAATTGTGGTTTATCGTGATACTATTGACGATGTAATTGGGTACTGTCATGCGTTGGCAATCTTCAAAAAACCGTCCACCATCGAGGAAATCATTACCCCTCTGATTACTGTACCCGAAACCATGCACGCACAGGATTTGCTACGTCGCTTTCTCTCAGAGCGCAAAAGCATGGCACTGGTTGTCGATGAGTTTGGCGGAACTGCAGGTATTGCCACGGTTGAAGATATGGTTGAACAGATTTTTGGTGAAATTCAAGACGAATACGACACCAACGAAGATTGGGTTGAACAACGTCTGGATGAAAATACCTGGTTACTTAGTGCCCGTCATCAGATCGATGAACTCAACGAATCCTACGGCTGGTCGATTCCAGAAGGAAACTACGATACGTTAGGTGGCTTGATTTTAGCGACACATGAAGACGTACCACAAGTGGGCGAAGTGATTGAGTTATCGCCTTTTACGTTCACCATTGTCTCGATGGACGGAAGCCGAATCGATACGGTAAAAGTTCATCTTTCGCGCGAATAAACCCTCCTTATATATGAAAATCAGCGCATTACTCTTAGCAGGAATTCTCTGTATGAGCCAACCAACCAGTATGTCCGCTATGTCTCCTGAATCCAAACCCGGTATCGAAAAAACACGTTTTGGTACGTTCCCTGACGGGCGCGAAGCCGAGCTTTTCACGCTTCGGAATGCTACAGGTATGATTGTCAAGATTACGAATTACGGCGGATATATAGTCTCAATCATGGCTCCCGATAAATCGGGCAAATTAGAAGACGTAGTATTGGGTATGCCTACATTCGATGATTATCTAAAAGGTACACCTAGCCTTGGCCCCATCATTGGCCGATACGGCAACCGTATTGGGAAAGCCAAATTCACGCTCGATGGCAAAGAATATACGTTAGCTCCTAATAACAACGGTAACCATATTCACGGTGGCCCGAAAGGATTTGACAAACAACTCTGGAATGCAACAACGGTTGATGGAAAAGAGCCTGCGGTTATATTAACGTATCTATCGAAAGATGGCGAAGAAGGTTATCCGGGTAATTTATCGGTGGAGGTACGCTATACGCTCCAGAAAGACAATGCACTACGTATCGATTATAAAGCCACTACCGACAAGCCAACCGTATTTAATCCGACCAATCACGCATACTTTAATCTGAACGGTCGGAAAGACGATATTCTCAATCACATCCTGACGGTGAATGCAGATAAAGTACTGGCAACGGATAACCAGCAGATTCCAACGGGCGAATTAAAATCAGTTGCCGGAACGCCATTCGATTTCCGTAAGCCGATGGCTATCAGCGAACGAATCAACGATACCACCGACACAGATATTCGCTACGGCAAGGGATATGACCATTGTTGGGTATTTACCGATAAATCGAACAAATTGAAACTGGGCGCTACTGTTTATGACCCAACCAGCGGTCGGCAAATGGACGTATTAACTACCGAACCCGCTGTTCAGGTCTACACCGCCAATAACCTCAACGGCAAGTTTGTAGGCACCGGTGGCATTGCCTATACAAAACGTTTTGGCGTTTGCCTAGAAACGCAACACTTCCCCGATTCGCCCAACAAACCGGATTTCCCAACCACAACGCTACGTCCCGGCGAAACGTTTAAGAGCACTACAGTTTATAAATTTTCGGTTAAGTAGAGCAAGTCTGCGTATTTTTGCCCTCATACTTTCTTCTATTTTCTGTGGATTCTCTGACTGTTCAACAAACGGTAGCACGTCATCTGCTCGACGTAAAAGCCGTTCGCCTTCGTCCCAGTGAGCCCTTTACCTGGAGTTCTGGCTGGAAATCACCTATTTACTGTGACAATCGCGTTACGCTGGCTTATCCAGAAGTACGTAGTTTCATCAAAAATGCACTGACCAACGCCATCCGTCAAACTTTTCCTGACGTTCAGGTGATTGCGGGTGTAGCCACGGCTGGAATTCCGCAGGGAGCTTTGGTAGCCGATGTGCTTAACCTCCCCTACTGCTACGTTCGGCCTGAGCCAAAAGCACATGGCATGGGCAAGCAAATTGAGGGTTATCTGGAAGCAGGGCAGCGCGTAGTTGTCATTGAAGATTTAATTTCGACAGGTGGCAGCTCGCTCAAAGTTGTCGACGTATTACGATCAACGGGGGCCGAAGTGTTGGGAATGGCTGCCATTTTCACATACGGTTTTCCAATTGCTGACCAGAATTTTACTGCGAAAAATGTGCCTTACGTTTGCCTGAGCAATTATGATACGTTGGTACGTGAAGCTCAGACGCTCGATTATATTCCTGCCGAAGCCATGGATTCGCTGGCCACCTGGCGCGAGAATCCAGCGGAGTGGGGTAAATAACGAACAACGATTTCTAACAATCCAGTTCGATATGTTGGTTTATTACGTATCGGACTGGATTGTTTTTTATATCCTGCTTATTTATGCAATTTTAAAAGAAACAAACAATCGACTGTTATGGCTGAGACAATGCAGGATGCAGCCTCTGAAGGCATCACGAAAACTTATACAAACGGCGAAATTACAGTTGTCTGGAAACCGGCCGTCTGCATTCATTCCAAGATTTGCTGGACGCAGTTAATCGAAGTATTCAATCCACGAAAACGTCCGTGGGTAAACATGGACGGGGCAAATTCTGAACGTATTGCCGAGCAGGTAAACCTTTGCCCATCGAAAGCATTAAGCTATTTCCGAAACGAAGAAGCGATACAACCCGAAGATGTTCAGGCCGAAAGTATTGTGGAAGCACTCCCAAATGGACCACTATTAGTATATGGAAATTTACGGGTAAAAGATTCTAGCGGCAAAGAAATGCAGAAAAACAAGGTTACTGCTTTTTGTCGTTGCGGAGCCAGTAGCAATAAACCCTACTGCGACGGCTCACATACTAAAATTGGCTTCGTTGGATGAAGGACGAATTAGCAGGAAAATAGAATGTTTTATTACGTCTGGCCGCGATTCAGGAAAATACCAAATTGATAGCACAATCTGATACTTGATAAAAAAAGAGCGTTACGTAGTCGCTGATAATCAGCGACTACGTAACGCTCTTTAACTAGATATATCAATACGTTAATTATAAATTTTTTCGTTCTCGCCCATCTTTGGCGGGGTGCCCGTTACAAGGGCGGCTGCCTGTTGAAACAGACGTACCATTCGGCTTTCGCTGGCGCTCCAGTATTCTGCCATGTTGATATGCACTTTTAGCAATGTCAGGTTTGGATCGTCTTTTCCGTTCGGGAACCATGCTTTAGCCATTGGATTCCAGAGTTCATCAATTTTCGCCCGATCATGCCATTCGCGTGCGGTACCCGATACCGATACGTAATCGGCATCACTGACTGCCGCAAAGGATATATTCACTTTATGATCATGATGATCAATCTGATCGACTTTGGGTGATGTTCGTTCGGTAAAGAACCAGATGGTACCATCGTTGTCGATTTGCTGAACAGCCATTGGCCGACTTACCAAATTTCCGTCATCATCAACCGTAGTCATCATAGCAATGCGAATATCATTAATGATATCACGCACTTTTTTTAGCTGTGGGGTCAATTTTGTTTCAGTTTCCATAACGTGAGTGTATAAAAGCTGAGCGTCGGTGGATTGCCGTTATCAGTAGATCTACTGATAACGGCAATCCACCGACGCTCAATGTATAATTAATTATAAAGCGTTTCGCGCAGGTCGATCCCATAAAACAGGGATGTTGATGTTACGGCTGGGTTGCCAGCATCTACTTGCGCTGGTAAAGCCATGTTAACGATAGCGGCACAACTAACAATAGTTTGTTGACATATTGCATAGATCTGGCGGCACGCATCCGAATCATATTGTTTCACTTCATGACTACACTTTTCACATACTTCCATACAGGCTTTCGCCAGTAGAGGTGTGTTCTCAGAACCACGTACATAAAGTATAGAAACCTGCCGACACATATCTGCACAATCGAGAGACAGAAATATGCTACGGTACCATTTTTCAATTTCTTCGGAACGTGAACAGGCTAGAGCGAATTCATCGCACAATGTAGAACAGCTTGTTAGTGAGTCGTAGATGGGTTTCTTCCAGATCATCGAATGGTAATTTTAAAGCCAGTAAATTCTATTACATATATTGGTGAGTTCCCATCGACCATTGTGGTGCCTCCATACGTTCGAAACGAGCCAGACGACGAGCCTCATCAATACTTAAGGTTATGATATGTTGCTTATCTAGTTCGCCCTGTTCCTGCAACCGATTAGCAATTTCAATCGCTTTCATGCGGGTAGTTGGATTCAAAGAGCGCATTGCCGATGGAAAATGAGTTGCTGTCCACATAGTATTCGATGTTTTGTAGTAGATACATAGCTTTTATTATGCCACATCTTCAGTCCGTATTTCCATAAGTATATTAATAGGTTTAAATATCTGATTATCAGCCAATTAATAAACATCTTATTCATCAGATTTCAGTAAATTCTCTGCAACTATTATGAGGAATTTTGTGGAATATGTAGACGGAGGTGTGTAATATTTTACCCACTTTATTTCACAAAAAAATCCCGCCCTTTATCTGGAGCGGGATTTTGTAAAAAGCACGAATACACTATGTTAATTATCGACTCGTTTGGGGAAATAAAGTCGGAAGGTTGTTCCCTCTCCTACTTGACTTTCAACTTCAATAGATCCTTTATGGCTATTAATAATATTCTGTGTTGCCGTTAAGCCTAATCCCATACCGCCCGATTTTCCGGTAAAGAATGGGTCGAAAAGCCGCTGCCGATCCACTTCGCTGATTCCACCACCATTGTCGGTTACTTCTACACAAACGCGGTTATCTTCCAAACACATCGTCCGAACCGAGACTACGCCTTTTCCCTCAACCATGGCTTCAACAGCATTGACCAGAATGTTGAGCAGTGCCGTTTTCACCTGATCGCGGTCGAGCAAAGCAGAACAATCGTCAGTTGAATAATGTACCTCAAGGCGCATACGCTTGAGTTTAATCCGGTCGCTGATAAATTGGAGAGTTTCCTTAACTATCTGATTGAAATCCTGCTTTTTCCGATCCAGCTCACGTGGTTTCGATGAATTGAGCATTTCGGTAATCAATTGCCCTATCCGATCAACATTCCGGCCCAGAATATCGGTAAACATGGTAACATACTCGCTATCGGTATCGAGTTCGTCTTTAAGCTGCTCCAGCGCAAGACTTAAATTTGTGAGCGGGTTACGGACTTCGTGGGCAATACTACGGGCAATTTTGCCTGTCATGGTCAATTTCTCAGCCATAATCAACTCCTGCTGTGCCCGTTTCTGGTCAGTAATATCCCGAACGATTCCTTGATACCATTCTGGTTTACCGACTAAATCTTCGACCGCCCAAACCGAAATCAAACAAATTCGCTTACGGCCGTTTCGATGAATAAGGGTCGTTTCGAAATCTTTGATTTGCCCATGCTCCCGAACTTTGAAACGTAATTGACGAAGGTGATTCAGGTCGGCAAATAAACGGGCTGGATTTAATTCGCGAAGATCTTCCCGGCTGTATCCTAGCAGTTGTTCTACAGATGAGTTGGCATCCTGAAACCGCAGGTTTTCACTGGCAACAAAAATCGCATCGATTGATCGCTCGAACAGAGACCGGTACTTGTTTTCTTTCTGAGCTACTTCAGCCAACACACTTGCCTGACGAAGCGCATAGCGTATGCTACGTCCAAGCAACTGGGCATCGATACGTCCTTTAACCAAATAATCGGCAGCTCCTAACTCAAGTGCCGACTGATCAACAGTAAGATCATCCTGCCCGGTCAGCAAAATCATGGGTGCCCGACATCCTCGGCGAAAAGCTTCCTGAATCAGCTCAATTCCGGTGTATTGCCCTAGTCGATAATCGACCAGGTAGACATCATAGGCATCGGTTTCGATAGCTTTGATAGCACTTTCGTAACTATCGACCCAGTTTAGCCGGATGGCACTGTTTTCTTTAGAAGAGACAAGATTCTTTGTCAGAAGATAATCATCTTCATCGTCTTCGATAAGCAGAAGCCGAATGAATTTTTGTTTCTCAATAATGTCGAGTGAATCGGCAAGGGGCGTCATAAAAAAAATAACCTGTGGTTATAAACTACAAAA
The DNA here is from genome assembly GCF_054776875.1 of Spirosoma daeguense. Classification (NCBI taxonomy): domain Bacteria; kingdom Pseudomonadati; phylum Bacteroidota; class Cytophagia; order Cytophagales; family Cytophagaceae; genus Spirosoma; species Spirosoma daeguense. The sequence goes on along the minus strand of NZ_BAAHBF010000007.1, from coordinate 448,927 downwards.
TAGCCCTGTGGTATGTGTTTTATTGTAACGATTAAGGCAGCTTTACGGTATCTAGCCAATATGTTTTTAATGCCCCAACCATTTCAACCAATCGATTAAAATCGAACGGTTTTGTTACGAACGAATTTACGCCTAGATGATACGTCTTCAGTACATCTTCATCGGCTGAAGAGGTAGTCATAACTACAACGGGCAATCGACGCAAATTCGGGTCATCTTTGATTTCTTTCAAGGCCTGAAAACCATTTTTACGGGGCATATTCAAATCTAGAATCAGGAGATTGGGCCATGGCGCATTCTCCTCAGTATAACGGCCTTCATGCCGCAGGTATTCCATCAATTCTTCGCCATCTTCAACAAACAGGATGTTGTGTGTGTAACCGCTTTGCCGAAGTGCTCTTTCCATAAACAAGCGGTCATCAGTATCATCGTCAGCAATTAATATGGTTAACACAGTAAGTTTACGGTGCATACAAATCGGTATAAAAAGAAAAGTTACGGTACCGAATAATTAACAAATTCTAACTAGTAGGTTAGTATTGACAATTAACTAAAAACACATTCTGCTACTAGTTAGACCAGCTTAACCAGCTTAGTTCTTCTCCAAATGTACTTAAAAATCATCTATTTTTCGGTCTGTCTCTATCTGCATATTTTCACAAAACTGACCAAGTAGATTTATAAGTTTCGTTTTAATACAATAGCGTAATGAAAAGTGTTGAAACTGGATGTTGCACTCTACAAATTGGGGAAATTCTTTCTCGTCAGTTTACCGAATACTATTTTCACCATATCCTCTAACTACGTATTATACAAGATTATACCGTTAATTTGACGCACAAGAGGGGTTTGGCACGGTTTTACACTATTTGATGCGTAAGGCAGTATACGTATTGTCTGCCATTCATTGATAAAACCGTTATGAAAAAGTCAATTAACACATTCGTTGTTGCCGCTGTTCTGACAGCAGGTGCCGTCTTTATGAATTTGTCAGATGCCAATGCTCAAGGAAAAACGCGGGTAGGTCTGAAAGGTGGTCTGAATGCAAGTTCGTTGTTCTATGATAGTCAAGGAGCTACCGATAAGAATGAACGTATCGGATTTCATGTCGGTGCTTTTGCACAAGCCCCAATCGGTGAGTTCTTTGCCATTCAGCCTGAGCTACTTTACATGACTAAAGGTTCGTCTGCTACGTATAATACGTTCGGTTTTAATGGTCGTAATACGTTCAAACTGAATTATGCTGAACTTCCTGTTCTTGCTACGTTCAAGCTGGGTCAGGCGGTTGAATTACAGGCTGGCCCTTATGCCGCTTATCTGCTAAATTCAGGCATTAACTCGAACGGTGATTTTGGAACTGGTTCAAGTGCAATTAACCGCGACAACTTTAACAAATTTGATTACGGTATTGCTGGTGGGCTGAACATTTATTTCGGAAAAGGATTTATTGGTGCCCGGTATGAGCAAGGCTTGCAACAGATTGCAAATAGTGGTGCCGCTAAAACATTATTAGGCAATGCAAAAAATGGTGTTGGCTTGCTTTCAGTAGGATTTAGCCTGAACTAATCTTTAATAATTGAATGACAGATCTTTAATAATTGAATGACAGAGTGGTTGAATGATTGAATAAAAATTTGGCCTTAGCCTATTCAATCATTCAACCACTCTGTCATTCAATTATTAAAGATGTATATCGTACGCTTTAAGCTTGTTATAAAGCGTTTTGCGGTCAATGTTAAGTACTTCGGCAGCTTTGGTTTTATTGTAACCCGTTTTTTCAAGTACTTTCAAAATAGCAATCCGTTCGGCATTTTCAGAAACCGATTTCAGATTAGCTGCCGACTGGCTAATAACCGGAATACCAGGCCGGGCCGGATCGTAATGAACCTGCACACTTGCCGAAAGTGTCTCATCAGATGTAAAATACTGCGGGGATATAATTTCCTGAGGTAATACGTCGGCTTCAATATATTCACCCTGAGAGAGTAGCACAGATCGTTTTACTACGTTCTGAAGTTCACGTAGGTTACCATGCCAGTAATACTCCTTGAGTTTCTCTTTTGCTTCGTCATCAAAGCCCAGAATATCCTTCTCCAGTTGCTGATTAGCCAGATCCAGAAAATGCTCAGCAAAAATCATAATATCGGCCTTACGTTCGCGAAGGGGCGACAGATGAAGTTCAAACTCGGCAATGCGGTGGTAGATATCCTCCCGGAATTTACCCTGCCGAACCGCTTCGCGCAAGTCTTCGTTGGTAGCCACAATAATCCGTACATCGACCGGAATATCCTGATTGCTACCAATCCGACGAATTTTACGCTCCTGTAACACACGTAGCAATTTTATCTGGTTGTCGTACGACAGATTGCCTATTTCGTCCAGAAAAATGGTACCACCATTAGCGTACTCAAAACTACCAGCCTTGTCGGCCATAGCACCCGTGAATGAGCCTTTTGTGTGCCCAAAAAGTTCGCTACCAGCCAATTCCTTACTCAGAGCACCACAGTCGATAGCCACGAATGCTTTGTCGGCTCGTTTGCTTTTGAGGTGAATAGCATTGGCAACGAATTCTTTTCCAGTACCTGTTTCGCCGGTAATGATAACCGACATATCAGTTGGCGCAATCAGATCGATATGTTTTTGAAGCTGTTCGGCAACTCGGCTTTTACCAAAAATAAATCGTTTACCTTCGGGTGCCAGCGCTGTTTTGTGGTGAGCTTTAGAAGAACTGGCTTTAGGAGTAGCCTCGGCGGGAGCAGTTTCTTTTGGCTTATTGAGCGACTGAAGCCGCCGTTCAAGTGCACCTTTAATTGTATAGAGTATCTCGTCGGGGTAAAGAGGTTTGGTTACATAGTCATAGGCTCCATGCTTTACAGTCTGCACGGCCACACGAACATCGGAATAACCAGTAATGATAATAACGGCTGTCGACGGATTCATGACTTTGATCCGACGTAGCATTTCAAGACCGTCAATATCGGGGAGTTTAAAATCGCAGATTACTAACTCGAAAGACTCTTTTCGCAACAATACAAGCGCATCTTCGCCCCGCTGTACTGATGCTGTTTTATATGCTTGTTTAGTCAGAAAACGCTCTAACAGCAGGCATATATCATTATTATCATCAACAATCAGAATTTTTTCCATGAAGTAGCTTGCTCAGACAAACTATGCTCAGCATTAATATAACGCAAGCGGAGCTGAAATAGCTGTATAAACAAAGTTACTCAAACCTGAACGGTTTGCAAAGCCATTTCAACAGAACGCCGGGTGAAGGGTTTACCGATAAAATAATCGGCTCCTTGCTCGGTTGCTCGTCGCCGTTCAGCCTGTCCATCAAAGGCACTGATCATGACAACTTTAGCCATTTCCTGTTTCTCTCTAATCGACGGCAGCAGGTCAAACCCAAGTCCGTCTGGCAGATTTAAATCAAGAAATATAGCATCAAATTGTTGCGATTGAAGCCATTGCCTGCCCTCCTCAATAAAATGAGCACAGGTTGGCTGGTACCCTAACCGACGTAGTAAACCCGACAGAAGTAGACAAATGTCGGCTTCATCGTCAACAATTAATACTCGTTTAGATACGGCTGTATTTGTAGTTGTCACGGTAACTGGTCTAAACTGCTGTCCTGCATTAGCCCTGATCATTGTTCTTAACACGGTGATAGCGTTTTCATATACGTTATCATTTCCTATATAAAATATAGTGCCGAAATCGTGTCATGACTACATATTAAGCGGTAAAAGTTGGTGAATACATCAATTACCCCCCAAAATCGATGTAACTACGTATTGCCGCCCTGCCCAAAAAGCAATTTACAATAAACCAGATTGAGCTATTTTTCTACAATGGTTCTACATGTGTAGAGATTTATCCACAATTTCAAACCCCATCTTTATCCATCACTATTCTATCGACAACAATCCTAACAATCATTTTAGGCTCATTTCCAAGCAAATAAGGCCATAGTGAAGTAATCAACCCGTATATCGCCGAAGTTGGCACAGATTTTTCTCCTTAAGTTGTCGAATGCGAGATAGTTAAATTCTGATTTACTCACGAACGAAAATGGGCAACCTTCTTTACACAATCGCCGTAGTGCTAATTATCATCTGGCTTCTCGGCTTTTTAGGTGTCTTAGGCACTGGAATCGGTAGTAGCAGTTTAATACATGTTCTATTAGTGATTGCAGTGATTGCCATACTCCTTCGCTTGATTCAGGGGCGTGGAGTTTAAAACTGTCAATACCAGATCGTTTCGATCTATGGTTATAGAAATTTCAGCGGGTCTTTTCCGCAAAAAAGTATTTTAGGTTAAGTACAAGTTACGGTGGGTACGGAATCCCTGCGCCAGATTGAGCGCGGGGATTTTTATTTGTGAGTTTTCAATAAAACAAAGCTGTTGAGTTCAGCACTTCTTGAACAAAGTTTGTGTTCAGACGTTACTTCCATATACATTCAACGTAATAAGTATGTACCAATTGAGTAAAACGTGGACGCCCTTGTAGAAAAAAATCCTCAACGGTAATGCCACCCTATCGCTGTCAATTACATAATAAATCACTAAATAACAGCCACTTACCTGAAATTTTGCGATAATGGTACAAAATTTTCTACAGGGTTGTTAATAGTGAATTGTAAAAAGTCAATCTATAAAGAAAAGAGACCATGAAATCATTACCAGGAGTTTTAGTCGGCTTAGCAGTAGGTGCTGTTATTGGTGTTCTACTCGCCCCGGAAAGTGGCAAAAAGACTCGAAAACGCATTGCGTCTGAATCAGACTCATTCTTTAAAGACCTTCAGGATCAATTACAAACCGGCTTAGACAGTATTAAGCAACAGTATAACGATTATGTTGATACAGCAACTGGCAAAGCGCAAGAGCTGGTTGGAGAGGCTAAACGGAAGGCTAAGCACTAATGCACCATCACTTAAAACCTATAAAAAACAATGAGAAGTACACGCGATTTTTTAGCAGGCATCCTAACTGGTATTGCCATCGGCATTCTAACAGCACCACGTAGCGGCAAAGAAACCCGTGAAAAATTGTCCGACGAAGCCAACAAACGTACTGGCGATCTGAAAGATCAATGGGAAAAAGGCGTTGCTCAGGTGAAGGACGGTTACGAACAGGCCAAATCGCAGGTTAATCAATACGCCGATAAAGCTAAAGACCAATACAGCCAGTATAAAGATCAGGCTCAAAACGCTTTAAGCAAAAGCAAAGATCAATATAACGACAAAGTAGATGAGTTAGCTCACAACGCTAAAGAAGGTGTTGACGATGCTAAATCGTCGGTAAAAGTGAATTAAGGAAGTACGTAGGTATTTCCCCAATTACTCAACGTTCATGAAAAAGAGATCCCCACCGGATGCGTCCGATGGGGATTATTTTTTGGTATGTATAGGCCTACTTAAACTGCGAAATAATACAGTTCAGTCTGCTTTCTACGCAAATCGACCTACTACGTCTTTCGGCAACGTAGTACTCGTGTTTATCTTTGATACACAAACCTATTGACTTGTGTCTTCACTGAAAATTGCGAACGATAGCTGGCTGCGCCTAAGTGGCATTAGCCTGCTTTGGTTAATAAATGCTCACTCATGTGGCCTTTTTATCAGACCAGTCGACCACACTACGTTCGGTTATGTTGTTGAGTTTCTATTACTTGTAACAGTTACCTGGGAAGTTCTTCGTTGGATACTGGTTCAGCTTCGCAGGTATTATCCAAATCTCTCCCAGACCCGCAACCGTATTCTTGTCAGTATTCTCCTATGTTGGATTGCATCTATCCTGATCGACTGGATAGATATGGTGATTGTAAACCAATTTACTATTCATAAACCTTATTTGCCGATCTCTTTCGCCAATACTATACCGGGCGCCTTACTTTTTAGTGTTGTTATAGTAGGTACTCAGGAATCTGTCTATTATTTCGGCCGGTTGCTCAAATCCGAAAAAGAAGCCGAAGCGTTAAAGAAAGAAAATCTGCAAACACAACTCGATAGTTTAAAACAGCAGGTTAATCCGCACTTTCTGTTCAATAGTTTGAATACCCTCTCCTACCTGATTGGCGATGACCCCGAAAAAGCCGAAGATTTTCTGAATGAACTCTGTAAAGTGTATCGCTACCTGCTACGTTCGAACGAGCATGAACTGACCGACTTAAGTACAGAGCTTCAGTTCATTCGGTCGTATTTTCACCTCCTGAAGACCCGCTACGGTGATAATCTTCAACTAACTATTGCCATAGATTCGTCGTTTGAAGCCTATCTGTTGCCATCTCTGACCCTGCAACTACTTATTGAAAATGCAGTAAAACACAACGTCATCGACAAACGGCAGCCGTTGCTAGTGGCTGTTTCGACGCATTCAGATGGGCATCTTACAGTAAAAAATAATCTCCAAAAGAAACCACAGCATTTGCCATCTACCAAAGTTGGGTTGCGCAACATTGCCACTAAATTTCAACTGCTCAATCAGGGTAACATTCTTATTCAGGAAACCAACGATACGTTTGCTGTCACAATTCCGCTCATCATGGCCGGAAATTTTAACCCTCGCTCCTGACTTCTTTAAACACTTCTCTTATGAAAATACTGATCGTTGAAGATGAAGATATGGCCGCCAAGAAATTAACGAAAACATTAGCGATTGTTGAACCAATGGCAACGGTAATGGGCGTTACAACCAGCGTCCGCGAAACCGTTGCCTGGCTTCGTGAGCATGAAATCAACGCCACTACGTTGCCCGATCTCATTCTGATGGATATTGAACTAGCTGATGGACAAAGTTTCCAGATTTTTGAGCAGACTAACGTAGCGGCCCCGGTCATTTTCACTACGTCATACGACGATTACGCTATTAAAGCCTTTAAAGTCAATAGCATCGACTATCTGCTTAAGCCTGTCCAGAAAGATGAGTTGAGAGCAGCTCTCGACAAATTTTCGAATCAATCTGTACGTTATCAGCCGATAAATACGGCCAATTCGGTAGGTAATTTAGTCAAAGAGCTACAGAAGCAACTTCAGCCAAAAGAATATCGGCATCGGTTTCTGGTTCAATACGCGTCGAAACTTATGTCGATTGATACCCAGCAAATTGCCTATTTTTTTACCGACAACCGCATGAATCAAATCCGAACCATCGACGGTAAAAAAATGATTGTCGATTACAGCCTCGACGAACTGGAAGAAATGCTCGATCCAAAGCAGTTTTTCCGTATAAGCCGCTCATTTCTAGTATCAATTACGAGTGTCGATCAGATTCAGACCTATTTTGGAAATAGGCTCGCCATAAAACTCAATCCGAATACTGACAAAGAAGTTGTTGTCAGCCGCGAAAAACTTACTCCTTTTAAAGAGTGGATGGGCAAATAAATGTTACGTTGTTCACGAAACAGCAAAGTGGCCAGAAAGCAATTTCCTGGCACACGTTGCACACAAACTTTCCGCCCTTTGCATTTCGATACGTAGTAACTCAATTCAGGGAATGATACGTTCGTAAACAGGCTGCCCCGTTTCGAGCGTTGTTCCAAACATATCGACATACGCGACGTGCGGAATCAGATGCGGTTTTGGATCGACCTGCACGAAGACCTTCCGTAAGCAGGCTTTTTGCCCATTTATCTGCATCATAGCCACAGGTTTTCCGTGGTGATACGTTATCTGAAGTGGGCGCTCCTGAAATGCGTGGAGACTTACATTATAAGTATTAGATGCCTGTTTGGCGGCTTTGTGCGTGTAGCCATAAGCCATTCGCCACTGCACCGACGATAAATCCTCACGCTGCCCCTTCTCAGCATAACGCATCCAGTACACATCTACCGGTTTCGTAGGGTCCAGTATACGGTCGGCGGTTAAACGAGCTTCGTAAATTACAGTATTCGCATCTTTGCTACGTTGCAGATAAAACAGTTGATTGGGCGATAGTGCCGGAGTCGGAAACAAATCTTTGACTGCTTGAGAAGGAATGCCTACACACATTAGTAAGCCTACAACCATTCCGATACTATGTTTTGTTCTCATAGTTATTGCTGATTACGTCTGATTTATAAGCTAAGCTGAAAAGATAATTTAATGGCAAATGGTGTTACGTGAGGAGCCTGGCGATACGTTAGCCGATGCAATGCTTCGATACGTACCGCTTTGAATATGTTTTCAAAACCATACCCAACTTCGGCATAAGGTACCTGTCCTAACGAATGAACATGAGGAATTTCCCGGCCAGTATGGTAATGACTGGCAATGAGGTTGCGATTGGTATCGCTCAATTGTCCCCACAAAACCTTGCCCGTCATAAACGAACGCCAACCCCACCGTCGAATCAAGGGCAGTCGATTGGTAATTAACCCTTCGAATTTGTGCTCTACAGCTACCGATACGTAGCGGTCACTTACAAACTCGGCGTAGTTCATCAGGTTAAACGCATTGCGATTATAGAACGGTGTTTGATTACCCAGATGGGCTTCAAGAAGCGGATACGGCAGTTTCGATGGACTATAGCCAGCTCGAACGGTGTATTGTGTACGGCCTAAAATGCCCCAACGTAGCGCATGGTCGAACTGGAGCTGCCATTTGTGATACGTTCCAATCCGGTTTCCCTGAAAAGCGGAATTTCCCAGTGTATAACGTAACGTAACAACAGGAGCCGTTTCGGTCGACCGACGACGCAGTCGCTTATTCGTGATACGCCGGGAAGGCAATCGCCCCGGAGCGTATCGGGTTTCAAGAAATACTTCATTGCTTTGAAGGTGCCGACCAAATGTGTTTGGCTGTGCCGAATCGTCGGTTTGGTCGATGGCAAACGGAAAGAGCGGATTCATAGACCGTAATCGTACGCCAACTGTCTGTGTAAAATCGGGGCCTAAATCCCGTTGAGCTGTCAATGCGGTTTCACGCTGGTAATACGCCTGACGGTATTTACCGAAACGACTTGTGAGTCGAAAAAATGAATTATCGATCAAGTCTTCCTGACGTAAACCCAGTTGCTCCAGTTCATAACTGTGTTTCAGCGATATAAGCGTTAAAGGTCGATGTTTGGGAATAAAATTAACCTCCCAGCCCGTTTTCCAGATTTTATCCCGAGTTCCATAAGCACCATAAGCCGACAGTTGCCAGTTGCGACTAAACTGATTATTTGTTTGTAAACCCAGCCGTAATCGATTGCCTTCAACCGAGTTACGCGCCCAGAGTGAATATAGCGAACCAATATCTACGCCCCGAAATAGTGGCAAATTTCCACCGTTGAGCAGAAACTGACCTACTTTGGTATAGGTTTTCACAACCGGCAGATTCCGAACCGTATCGAGCATGGCACGAGTTTGTTCAAACCGTTGCGACAAGTCCGACTGCTCACGCTGCGACGGCCAATAATCGGCAGATGCCTGTGCTCGATCTTCGGCAATTTCAATTTCTGTTACAAAAAAATCAACGTCTTTAGGTCGGTTTACGGTTGGCTGACGTACCGTTGTCAGGAAATCGACTGTAGCGCCGAATGTATGGCTTACCAACTCGCCAACCTGTGCTGTTACGTGCGTCGACTCGGGGAGCCATGCCTTTTCAGCATCGGACCCTATCTCATACGTCTGCTCAATATCAATCTGATTGATAAAGTTGATATTAGCTTCTTTGCCAACATGTGCCTCAATCTGAACCAGTGCATAGCTCAAGGTATCGATCCACATACGCCCCCGAAATACTAAATCACGTTCGTTTTTCGGGTCGAAATCAATGCCATAGCAGGTATGTTGCCCAATCTTCGACGTATCGGCCAGAAAATACGTATAAGCCGACCGGCCACCTTCGGCCAACGGCGAAACGAATTCTTTTTTAAACAGACTGACCTGATTTTTATAAAAGTTAAGTGTATTGAAACCGGCGCCCGTAAACTGTGCTACGTAGCTGTCGTCGGTAATGCCAACGCTGTTGATATTGGTCTTTAAAATCTGCTCTTTTGTACGGTGCGGATGTTGGCGGGCATACATGCGTGAAATTGTTTCGGACAGAAAAACAGGCAATTCGGCGGCTTTTTTACCACCTTGCTTCTGCTCGAGTGCCTGCAACACCGAACGTATTGGTTTACGTTGCCGGAAACGTTCGTCAAGTTGATTGATCGTAATAGCCAATTGGCTGTATGCTTCATATTCATACCCACGTAACTGACTGAAATCGTTCTGCTTACGATGATCGTGCACAGCGCGTAATAGGCGAAAAGCCGGATTCTCTCCTGCCCGAACAGTTACTTCGGTTAACATAGCTGCGGTAGCAACTAACGCTACGTTAGTGATCGACGTAGCAGCTACTTTAGCTGCCTGATAACCCATTGCCGACACCAACAACGTATCGGCGGGCAGACGTAGTGGAAGTTGGTAATTACCATCGACATCAGCCTGTGTACCAACAGATTTACCTTTCACAGCAATCGATGCAAAGGGTACGCCCTGCCCGGTGCTACGGTCTGTAATTTTGCCGGAGATAGTTATTGAACCAGTGGTCGACTGTCCTTGAACATTGGCTCTTGGCAAAAGACTTAGTAAAACTAAACCTAGGTAAATCGGGTGAAACAGGTGCGTCAGAATACCCGATATGAGCGGATGTTTGTGGGGCTTTTTGGCAGGAAGAGGAGATACATTCATCGTGTTCATGTTGCTTACGGAGCTTCATCATACGACTATGACCATTCAGAAGGCGTTTCCCCCTATGCGAAATCATTACCGAAGTAAATGTTCGTTTCTCAAAATCTAGGCGTATGAGTAGTTGTTTGGTTGTCATGCAGTTGCATTGACACTACAAACTTCTGGCTGTATGCTCACTCCACAAGTGGACTGATACCTGAACTAGCAATATCAGCCCCTCAACAGCCTGAATACCGACATGAATTGTATCGTGTCGGGTCCTCAAACCCGACACCACCGATATTCCGGCACTTAGTTACAACAACTCAATCAGGAAATTCAGGGATTTTCAGGCCGAACAATAATTTTCATTTAGATAGCTTCTCAGGAACACAACACGTAGCAAAAACAAAAGGTCGGTACTGAGCCGACCTTTTGTAAATACACTGGCGTAAAACCAGAATAGTCTATTTTTTCGTTACACGAATGGAAATACGGCGGTTCTGCGCCTTTCCTTCTTCAGTATCGTTTGAAGCAACCGGATGTTCCTGACCATACCCTTCGGCTTCGAGACGGCCTTTGTCGATACCCATTTTTTCGAGTTCAGCACGTACAGAATTAGCCCGATCCTGCGAGAGTTTGAGGTTGCTGGCGGCATTTCCTGTGTTGTCGGTATAGCCACCTAATTTGATATTTACAGCAGGATAAGCTTTCATTATTTCGGCAATATTTTTCAACTGCTCCTGCGATTGTGGCTCCAACGTAGCACTACCTGTTTGAAACAGCAGTCGGTCGAAATCGAACCAGGTTTCTTTATCAACGGGTTTATCGCCCTTGATAAAAGCCAGCAGTTTGTTCTCAACGCCAAATTCGGGAAGGTTCAGTTCAACGCCACTCGTCAATTTCTGAAGACTGAATTCACCAAGATTTGCGTTTGGCGTACTCACTTTATCGTTGTCGGCAGCCGTCGATTCTTCGAGTGGCAATTCAGTTCCAGCGGCTTCTTTACCTTCTACATTATAGCCCGGTGTTTCAGACGATTGCACAGCGATATACGGCGCAATAACCAGCGAAACAATAGACATCAGTTTAATAAGAATGTTCATCGATGGGCCCGACGTATCTTTGAATGGATCGCCGACCGTATCGCCCGTTACCGACGCTTTGTGTGGTTCCGATTTTTTGTAATACGTCTGTCCGTTAATTTCAACGCCTTTCTCGAACGATTTTTTGGCGTTGTCCCACGCACCACCGGCATTGTTCTGGAAAATACCCATCAGTACGCCCGAAACTGTTACGCCAGCCAATAAACCACCCAGCACTTCAGGCCCAAAGATGAACCCGAAAATAACTGGAACACTGAGAGCAATAGCGCCGGGAAGAATCATTTCCCGAATCGAAGCCTGGGTCGAAATAGCTACGCATTTTTCGTACTCAGGTTTAGCAGTTCCTTCCATAATACCCGGAATCTCGCGGAACTGACGGCGCACTTCTTCAACCATGCTCATAGCGGCACGGCCTACAGCGGCAATTGCCAGCGACGAGAAAATGAACGGAATCATGGCCCCTATAAACAGACCAGCCAGTACGTCGGCTTTATAAATATCGATAGACGAAATACCCGAAATACCCACGAAAGCCGCAAACAGGGCCAGTGCCGTTAAGGCAGCCGATGCAATAGCAAATCCTTTACCCGTAGCGGCTGTTGTGTTACCAACTGCATCCAGAATATCGGTACGTCCGCGAACTTCTTCGGGCAGATAACTCATTTCGGCAATCCCCCCCGCGTTATCAGCAATCGGGCCGAAAGCATCAATAGCCAACTGCATGGCCGTTGTAGCCATCATTCCAGCCGCCGAAATAGCCACGCCATATAGACCGGCAAAATGATACGATGTGTAAATACCAGCCGCCAGTACGATGATCGGCAACACCGTCGATTCCATACCTACCGACAGACCACCGATAATGTTGGTTGCAGCACCTGTAGCTGATTGCCGAATAATCGACATTACCGGACGACGGCCCATAGCGGTATAATATTCAGTGATCGACGATACCAGTGCGCCTACAACCAAACCCGTCAGTATAGCGTAGAATACATCCATACGCGTAAATTCTACACCCCGAATTTCCATCGTTATGTCAGGCAGAATAGCTCCAACCAAGAAGTAGGAAGAAATTACAGTCAGAATAATCGAACCCCAGTTACCGAGATTCAGCGCGCTTTGTACATTGCCATTATCGTCTTTGACTCGTACCAGATAGCAGGCAAGAATCGAGAAAATAAGACCCAGACCAGCAATCAAAATTGGTAGAACAATCGGAGCGTGCCCTGTGATGTTAGCAGTTTCCGGAATACGAATTTCGCGACCAAGTACCATCGTTGCCAGAATCGTTGCTACGTATGAGCCAAACAAATCGGCGCCCATTCCTGCTACGTCGCCTACGTTATCACCTACGTTATCGGCAATGGTAGCCGGGTTACGTGGGTCATCTTCCGGGATGCCCGCTTCAACTTTACCCACTAAGTCAGCACCTACGTCGGCAGCTTTAGTATAAATACCACCACCTACGCGGGCAAATAAGGCAATCGACTCGGCACCCAGCGAGAACCCTGCCAGTACTTCAAGCGCTTTTTCCATAGGCAATCCGTTCATGTCGCCCGAATCACCTACATATGCATTATAAAGTAGGATAAATAATACGCTCAGGCCCAATACAGCCAGCCCAGCCACGCCAATACCCATTACCGAACCACCTGTAAATGATACGTCCAGTGCGCGAGTCAGGCTCGTACGGGCTGCATGTGCGGTACGGACGTTGGCTTTGGTGGCAATTTTCATTCCGATATAACCAGCCAATGCCGACGTAAAAGCGCCGAAGGCAAAGGCAATACCGATAACCCAGGAAGAGTTTTCAACTTGTGAGCCAGCAAACGAAAGCAAAGCGCCTACAATGACTCCAAAGATGATAAGGACACGCCACTCGGCTTTAAGAAAGGCAATCGCACCGTCGGCAATGTATCCTGAAATTTCCTGCATTCGGGCATCACCAGCTTCCTGCCGCGACACCCAAACGAACTTGGCGAACATTACCGCCAAACCCACCAGCCCCAGAAATGGAACGATGTAGAGACTATTATTCATTGATTTCGAAAAGGTTTGAAAAAAAATAAATTATACTCCCCAAATATAGCCTTTGACAAGCCATACGCAACGTCATAGATCTTTTAGGTTGGCTTTTTTTGAGGTTTATTACGTTTTTTTTAGGAGTCAATGTGCCATTTTTGATATTTACGATAATAGCTAATACATAAAATCCTACAAGTAATATACTAGTACGTTATAAGATTTGCATCAAGACTATTTTAACGAAAATGGTTACGTTCAGCAAAGCGAACGATACGGCTGCTACTACTTGTTGCTCAACAAAATGGCATTACGCTCTCAAATTCAGCAAGAGGCAGACACCCCGTCGCGCAGTTTGTGCATAAATTGTAAATTTGTCAGTACACCTACCTAATCATTACAACCTGTGTCGTTTCCCAAATCTATTTCGGTTCTCTTTCTTGGTTTACTATTCGCAGGCGCTACGTTCGCTCAGGTGCCTTATGGCCCCATCAAACCCGTACCCTCCGGCGAAATTCTGTCGAATCTTAAAAAACTGAACGTGCTTGGTTCGGTCTTATACGTAGCAGCCCACCCCGACGATGAAAATACGCTCATGCTGGCTTATCTAGCCAAAGAACGACTCGTTCGAACAGGGTATCTGGCCCTGACCAGGGGCGATGGCGGCCAGAATCTTATCGGTGCCGAACAAGGCGAAAACATTGGTATCATTCGTACACAAGAGTTACTGGCCGCCCGGCGTGTCGATGGGCCTGATCAATTTTTTAGCCGTGCCTACGATTTTGGCTTTTCTAAATCGACCGATGAAGCGGTACGCACCTGGGGACAGGAAAAAGTACTTGCCGACGTAGTATGGGCCATTCGAAAATACCAGCCCGATGTAATTATTACTCGTTTCCCGCCCGATGCCCGCGCCGGTCACGGACATCACAGTGCGTCAGGATTTCTGGCCGAAGAAGCGTTTAAAATAGCGAACGACCCTAAGAAATTCCCGGAGCAGCTAGCCTTTGTAAAACCCTGGCAGGCAAAGCGTATACTTTGGAACGTATTCATTCCGGGAGCTTTTCTGAGCAATAAAAAACCCGACGAAGCTGGTAATTTGATTAGTATAGAAACCGGGCTGTATAATCCTTTACTCGGAAAATCTTATGGAGAGATTGCTGCCGAAAGCCGTAGCCAGCACAAAAGTCAGGGGTTTGGTGTAGCCGCCAATCGGGGTGCTCGTGTCGATTATTTATTGTTGAAGGGTGGCGATCCAGCTCAAAAAGACCTGCTCGACGGTGTCGATATTAGCTGGAAACGTATCAAAAATAGTGATGCCGTTCAGGCGCAGGTAAATCAGCTCATTACTACGTTCCGCCCCGACAATCCGGCCGCTTCGGTTGCTGCTCTGGTGCAGTTACATAAAGCCATTAGTCAACTAGATACGACCAGTCTTTACGTAAAAACCAAGCAACAGGAAGTGCAGACGCTTATTCAGCAATGCCTTGGTTTGTATTTCGAAGCCAATCCGGTTTCGTTTGCGGCAACCGCTGGCGAAACGATCCGAATCAACAGCAACGTAGTGTGCCGGACTGATGCTCCAATTCAACTCGTTGGTATTCGCTACGTTACCAGCGAATCGTCATTGAAAGATACTACGTTTCAACTGGCGCTTAAACCCAACGACGTAACGGTGCTACCAACGAGCTTGACCATTCCGAAAACGGCCAGAATCTCGCAACCTTACTGGCTCGAAAAACCAATGGAGAAAGGTCTGTTTCAAGTTGACAAACAGCAACTTATCGGTTTACCCGAAAATCCGCCTGCTATAACGGCCAGCTTTACGTTCGAGATTAACGGTCAGGCGTTTACTTTCAATCGTCCGGTTGTTTATAAAATGACCGACCCGGTCGATGGCGAAATTTATCGTCCGTTTATTATTCAACCAGCCGTAACAGCCAATCTGACGGAACGAGTCTATTCTTTTGCCGACAACTCTCCAAAAACAGGCGATATTATTCTGAAAGCGGGTCGGGCAAACGTAGCAGGAACGCTGAAAATCAACGCACCCGCAGGCTGGCGCATCGAACCGGCTTCGCAGAATTTTTCGTTAACCAATAAAGGCGATGAACAACGTTTGTCGTTCACGATTAAGCCGGAGGGACAAGCGCAGAGTGGTCCACTACGTGCCACGATGACTACCAGTGATGGCAGTACGTTTACCACAGGGCTGCGTCAGATTGCTTATCCGCACATTCCGACGCAAACGTTATTTCCACCCGCCGAGGCTAAACTCGTTAAGTTGGATATTAAAGTAACGGCTAAAAATGTAGGTTACATTGCCGGAGCTGGCGACGAAATACCAGCCGCTTTACAGCAGATGGGTTGCCGTGTTACGTTGCTTGGTCCTGCTGAATTAAGCGGAAATTTAAGTACTTACGATGCCATTGTTACCGGTGTTCGGGCCTATAATACCAATGAATATCTGTCGATTTATCAGTCAAAACTGATGGATTACGTCAAGAATGGCGGTACGCTGGTGGTTCAATACGTAACGCCGGGCAGTGGAGGATTCATTCAGAACGGACTGAAAGTAAATCAGATAGGCCCTTATCCATTTACAGTTGGCCGCGACCGCGTAACGGAAGAAGACGCTAAAGTGACGTTTTTGAACCCTCAACATCGTCTACTGACGTACCCAAATAAAATTACTGATGCCGACTTTTCGGGCTGGATTCAGGAACGTGGTCTGTATTTCGCGCAGGATTGGGACAAAAACTATACGCCCCTCTTCTCCATGAACGATCAGAACGAGGCCGCCAAAGAAGGAAGTCTGATTTATGCGCCTTACGGAAAAGGTCACTACGTATTTACCGGGCTGGTTTTCTTCCGCGAACTTCCTGCGGGTGTACCGGGTGCCTACCGTCTGTTCGCCAATTTGATTTCGGTGGGCAAGTGACCGTTGCGTTTTCTATAGCTATAGTGAAGTCGGGTTCTCAAACCCGACTTCACAGGCAAGAACCCGACATTAGTGTATGGTTAAAGTTCGTTTAACGACCAATACGTCTGTTTACCTTTTAATTCGGCCTGTTTCATCATTTCATCAGCTCCGGCCGAAGGGCCACCGATACGTAGCACAGCATCGCAATGATCGATTAAGCGAACGGCTACCGGATGAAAAATTTCGTTGAAAACAGCATCCCCGAGTTTTGTTGAACCGGCCTGCGCAATAAGTGGTAACGCGATCCACTCACCACAAATTGGCGTGTGCCCTTTACGATATACAGCTAGAGCAGCCTCCTCCATTCGGTGCATATTCTGGGCAATCAATTCTGGATCATCGTTCGTATTGGAACGATATGGACCGGCAATTAGAATTAGCATATTAGTTAATAGACGTAGCGTTAAGTTGTTGTAAGAGAAGATGTTGCAGCAACATAATTGTTTTACCATCCATTATTTCGCCACGTTCCATCATGGCAATGGCTTCGGCAAAGGGAATCTCCAGAATATCGATTTCCTCTTCTTCAACCCCGCCACCCGTGCTACGTTCGGTATCGGTTGTATACTGGGCAATGTAGAAAAATAGCTTTTCGGTCACCGAACCGGGGCTCATATAAGCTTCCATAACTTTCTCCACCGACTGAATCCGGTAACCCGTTTCTTCCTCAGTTTCGCGAATGATAGCCGTTTCCGGATCGTCGTTATCGAGCAAACCAGCGCAGGTTTCTATTAACATGCCCGACGAATTTCCATTTACAAAAGTCGGCAAACGAAACTGCCGCGTCAGAATCACATAATTGGTTTGTGGATTATGCAATAAAATTGTGGCACCATTTCCCCGATCATAGGCTTCGCGTTGCTGAGTCGACCATTGGCCATTTTTTCCGAGATACTTGAATGTAAATCGTTTCAGAATATACCAGTTGTCAGAAAGTAATTTCTCTTCGGTTATTTGTACGCGTTCGTTAGTCATTTGTTTATTTTTGTTAAATATTGTTTATTTTTGTTCAAAACAAATCAATTCAGCATGAATTTCCAAAATCGAAAGCGACTTATTGTGCAAACGGTAGAAGAACGAGGCTCAATAGACGTTCGGGAGCTGGCCAATTTGTTGCAAGCGTCGGAAATGACCGTTCGGCGAGATTTGGTTCAACTGGCGTCGATGGGGCTTATTTACCGCACGCGTGGCGGAGCCATGAAAGTCAGTTTAGCGGCTGATTCTCACAAGTTTGCCAATAAAACTGCCGTTAATGCCGAGCGCAAGGATCACATCTGTCAGTTGGCTGCTCAGGAGATTCAGGAAGGCGATATTATTTTTATGGACTGTGGCAGCACAGTATTCCGACTCTGTCAGTTCATCCGCAACAAACGGATTACGGTGGTTACCAATTCATTGCCGGTAATGGCCGAATTGATATCATCGGACGTTTCAATTAATCTGGTTGGTGGAGAAGTCGATAAGGAGCGGCAGGCCATTCATGGGCTGATAGCCGAAGAACACATGGCTCGTTATCGGGCCAATCGGGCGTTTATTGGTATTGATGGAATTTCGCTGGAGAATGGCCTGAGTGCCAATAGCGAAAAAGAAGCCAGTACGGCCATAACAATGGCTCGCCAGAGTGATAAAGTGTACTTACTCTGTGATTCGTCGAAACTCGAAACAACTAAATACCTTCACTTTGCTCCTCTCACTATGTTCGACGTATTAATTACCGATCAGGAAGCAAAGCCCGACGTAGTGACTTCCTATCGACAGGCTGGTGTTACGTTGATAAATTGATAACGTAACACCAGCCGGGCTTACTCAGTGACCGAGGCCGCTGATACGTACTTCATTCGTATCTAGCAGTAATTCAGCCTTTCTGATTTCCTCGTCGCTGAATAGTTTTTCCTTACGTATCTTAAAAAGCTCTTTACGTTGTAGGGCGTAAATATCGATCAGTACGTGGTTGAATAGCGTGATTTCGCCCTTCTCTATTTCATTACATTCCAGCGATGCCAGCCGTTGGTTCATCAATTGAGTCTGATGCTTTAGGTCTTTCTGGAAAAGATCAATCAGCTCATTATCAGACGATTCAAATTTATATTTTTCATTTATACGCTGCAGTGCTACGTTATTTAGTCGCAACTGAATCCCTAGTCGCTGTTCATCTTCGGGAATAATCAGGTCGATTTCCTTCATTTTGATAAGCTTGATGATAAACGGCAACGTCAGCCCCTGTACTACCAACGTAATGAAGATGACAACGAACGTAATGAATATGATCAGACTACGTAATGGAAAAGCGGGACCATTTTCAGACACTAATTCAGGAATTGACAAGGCCGTTGCCAGCGATACTACGCCACGCATACCAGCCCATCCCGTAAGCAGTGGTCCCTTCCATCCAGGCGATGACTCTTTACGAACAGATGCGCTCAATAATCGGGGAACATGGGTTGCCGGGAATACCCACAAAAAGCGCAACCCAATAATAATACCACTGATAATTAAGCCATATTTAATCCCATCGCCAATTGAGTAATCGCCCAGACCATCAATAATTGCGGGCAGGGTTAATCCAATCAGAATGAACACTAATGTATTCATCACAAAAATCATTGTCGTCCAGACGCCCAGCATATTCATTCGAGTGCTGCCCGTCTGAAACACTTCGTGCGAACGATAGGAAATGAACAATCCACCACTGACAACGGCCATCACACCCGAAAAATGAAATTGCTCGGCCGCCAGAAACAAAATATAGGGTGTCATAACCGTTAAAGCCGCGTCGATAGGCGGTGTGGTGGGCAGAAACCGATGAATAACATACATGACGTGTGCACCCGCCAACCCAACCACAACCCCCATTCCGGCTACTAAAAAGAATTGTCCGGTGGCTTCATGCATCGAAAACGAACCAGTCATTACGGCTGCTAGTGCAAACCGAAACACGATCAATGATGAGGCATCGTTTACCAAGCTTTCGCCCTCCAGAATGGTCATTAGACGTTTCGGAACAGGTAACCCTTTCATCACCGTAGCCGCAGCAACCGCATCCGGGGGCGACACAATGCCACCCAACAAAAAACCCAGTGCCAGCGTAAATCCCGGAATCAACACTACGCTGGAGTAAGCCACCACTGTCGACGTAAAGAACACCAGTCCAAAAGCCAGTAAAGCAATCGGACGTTTCCATTTCCAGAAATCATTCCAGGATGTGTACCAGGCAGCTTCGTATAAAAGAGGAGGGAGAAAAATCAGAAAGATAATATCCGGATCGAGGTGTAGCCGGGGAATACCGGGAATAAAGCTAATGCCCAGACCTGCCAGAACCAGAAATATGGGGTATGCAATTTTTATCCGCTGTGCCAGCATTACCAGCAGAAAAACGGAAAACAGTAAGCCAAGAATCAGTAAAAGTGTATGATGCATATAAACGCAATGGTATCAATAAACGCGAATAAACAGGATTGATAATTAAGTCTTTAACAAGGCTGCATACATATTTCCCTGCCGGTATGCCGATGGTCGTTCACCCAACTTTATGCTGTTAGTAAATCCTACTGCAGAAAACAATTGACCTAACTGACTGAACGTAATCGGATAAGGTACCCATTGATTCGAATGTGTTGTTTCATATTCAACAATCAATATGCTGGCTTCTTCAGAGACGTATTTTTCTAACTGGCTCAGAAAACGTGGTTTATCAGCAACGTAGTGTAATGCATTGGCCATCAGAACGCCATCCAGTTTAGGGAATTCAGGCAGATTCTTTTCAAAATCCGCCTGAATAAACTCAATCTTAACCGAATGTCCGACAGGAGCTTTCAGCTCATATTGCATCTGCTGGTCAACGGCATAAATTACACTTTCGTCGGGCAAAAACGAAGCCAGTGCCCGCGTAAATAATCCACTTCCACACCCCAGATCAGCCCAGACTTGTGGAACATCACCAGATATAGCTTCGGGCCCAATCAAATCGATTGCATCTTGTAACTGCATAAGAAAATCAGATTTTACGTAATACGTTTCTGCCCTTGAAACGCTACGTCAAGCTATTAGTTCGCCTGACCAATATCGAGTCGGTCGACTTTCCCGTCGGTGTTGAGGTGAAATTTAAAGTACGTTTTAAAATCACCCCAGCTTTCTGTATGAAATTTTCCGTAAATCAATTTCCCGTCATCTTCCACTTTGTCGATACTGGTAAATCGTTCGTGGCCGCAGGCTTCCTTCACAAATCGGCGAAAGTCGCGCGCGCTCCCATCGTCATATAGCTTCGCATCAGGCGTAAAAAACGATAGCCACTTCGTAGCGTCACCTGCTTGCCAGGCATCAAAAGCTGCTTTAACGGTGGAGTTGTTTAGTTTGCTGGTATCCATAGTAGTAGTGGTTTTTGTTACGTTATTCTTCGTTCTCGCTTGTCCATAAGCAACAACGTTCATCGAGCTCGCCATCAGCAGAATCAGTACTACGTTATTCATTTAAAACCATCTTTAAACGGATGCTGTAAATAAATGATAATCAGGTTCAACAACAGAAAAGGCAGTTCAACACCAACACCTTTGATGTCTTTATCGAGCAAATGGAAACAAATAATCAGCAGAATGGTAGCCGCCATCAAAAAGTTTCCACATACAAACGTTTTCGGAAAAATAATCAGTAACGCGCTGAGCAACGTAACAGCACCTAATACCGCTACGCCCGTTTTACTGAACTCCCATTTGCCGAACATTTCCAGCATCTCGGCTTTGCCCCATAGCATAGCCCAGCCCTGTTTGAAGCCCATATAAACGGCTACTAACATCAAAATCGAATTGATAATTTTAAGAATCATACGTAGTGAAAAAGGAGAAAATCTAGCAAAATTATTGTGTCTCTATGCGACTTTAACATACAAAACAATGCACTCAATAAATTGGCGCATCTGTCCTATTTTGTTTCAGAACCATTCTATTTTTCAGTAGACGAGTCATGAAATTGACTGTTGAAAATTTATTAATCATTCACAAAACTTCAGCCCGGAAACCAGGAATAGTTACCTTCATTGGCGATTTTTGCGCTAAATGACCGAATAGCCTATGTGGAAAATATGGATTGATACGGGCGGTACGTTTACCGACGGCCTTGCACTGGATACTGAAGGTAATTTACACAGAACGAAAGTACTCAGTAGTAGTCAGCTACGTGCCCAACTTGTTGATGGCAAATTGAACGCTCCCTGGCTTACGGCACCTATTTTTGATGGGTATCAACTCCGCATTATCGAGACCAATGAAGTTTTTACAATTTCTTCGCTCAAGTTAGACGGCACGCTGGAAATTAGTAACCCATTAGCTGGCCATAAATCATACACTGTCGAGCTTTTTACGGGTGAAGAAGCACCCATTCTGGCCACTCGTTTATTAACCCAAACGCCACTAAATCAGCCTTTCCCGAA
Organism: Spirosoma daeguense; assembly: GCF_054776875.1. Lineage (NCBI taxonomy): Bacteria > Pseudomonadati > Bacteroidota > Cytophagia > Cytophagales > Cytophagaceae > Spirosoma > Spirosoma daeguense. Next base: position 426,773 of record NZ_BAAHBF010000007.1, on the reverse strand, counting down.
ACTTGAAATGCGGCTCGGAACCACCAAAGGTACCAATGCCCTACTCGAGCGAAAAGGCGGACGCGTTACATTGTTGGTAACAAAAGGATTCAAGGATTTGCTGACGATCGGGACACAGCAACGCCCGAATCTTTTTCAACTCGCCATTCCTCCTGCCGATATCCTTTACGATTCAGTACTGGAAGTAGACGAACGTATCGCTGCTGATGGTCAACCACTTACTACGTTATCTGGCGACACCATTGCTACGTTACTGGAAAATCTTCGGCAAGTCAAACCCGATGCCGTAGCCATTTCGCTAATGAACGCGTATCGAAATCCGATTCATGAACAAAAATTACGGTATGCCCTTACAGAAGCGGGTTTTCACTACGTAACAATTTCGTCCGATGTATCGACGGCTCCGCAATACGTAGCGCGCACGCAAACGGCGGTTGTCAATGCGTATCTAAACCCCGTCATGCGGTCTTATCTCAACAACGTTCAGCAACAATTAGGTGGTACATCGGAGGGGCAAACGGTACGTATCATGAGCAGTGCTGGCGGACTGGTTCGCGCCGATTTGTTTCAGCCGAAAGATAGTTTGCTGAGCGGCCCGGCTGGTGGCGTAATTGGTGCGGCTACGATAGCCAACAGCCAGCCAATTCTGACGCTCGATATGGGCGGCACCAGTACCGATGTAGCCCGTATTCAGCAGCAACCCGATTACCGATTCACGACAAAAATTGACTCATTCGATTTACAGCTTCCATCGTTGGCAATTGAAACCGTAGCGGCAGGTGGTGGGTCAATTTGCTGGTTTGAAGAACACGGTGCGGTACTCGCTGGTGCTACGTCGGGGCAGTTGCGCGTTGGCCCACATAGTGCCGGAGCCAATCCGGGGCCAGCCTGTTATGGTGTGGGAGGGCATGGTCAGCCGTTGCTGTTGACAATTACCGATGTAAATCTGCTATTAGGCAAACTGCATCCGAAACAGTTTGGCATCCCGGTTTTTCCTGAACGGGCGCAGGCTGAACTAGAAAGTATTATTGAAAAAATTACCACCCAAACTGGCAATCGTCCCGATGCGTCAGTCTTACTACGTGGTTTCGAACGTATTGCAAACGAGACGATGGCGGGTGCGATTCGAAAGATTTCAGTAGCGCAGGGATTCGATCCTAAAGATTATGCACTACTTGTTTTCGGTGGTGCAGGTGGCCTTCACGGATGCGCCATTGCCCGATTATTGGGTATGGAACAGATGCTGTTGCCCTTCGACGGCGGTTTGCTAAGTGCATACGGCATTGGTCAGGCCCAGATTGAACGAATGGCGGCTCAATCAGTGCTACGTCCGCTCGAAGATGTTGAGCACGAATTGCCGTCGTTAATTGACAAACTGATTCAGCAAGCCAAGCAAAACTTGCAGCAGGATATAGACAATGCTACGTCTATCAGCACAAAATCGGTATCAGTTTTTTTACGTTTAGCTGGTCAGGAAGCTACTGTCGACGTTCCGTTCAATAACCAGCTCAAAGCCGATTTTCAGAAAAAATACGAGCATTTATATGGCCATTATCCAGCCAATCGCGCTATTGAAGTTGAAAGTATTCGGGCAACGGTGAGCACAATAGATCAGCCGCGTATTACAACTGATGCGCCCGTTTCGCACCGGCACGTAGCACCAGCGTTTGAAACCGCTACGTATCCGGCTTATGACTGGATTCAGTTGCAGGAAGGCGATACATTTCGAGGACCGGCGTTGTTGTTGAATACTACGTCATCAGCATTTATCGAATCTGGTTGGCGGGCGATTGTACAGTCCAATAAGAACGTAATAGTAGATTATGTGCTGGATGAAGATGAAAATACCCCACCCCAAGCCCTGCCCCTAAAAACAGGCGCAGGGCTTGCCTCTGGAAGCTTTTTAAGCCCCTCCCCTGTTTTTAGGGGCAGGGGTTGGGGCGGGGTCGAAAACGAAGTAATTCAGCTTGAATTATTCACACAGCGTTTTCGGGCAATAGCCGAAGAAATGGGCGCTCAGTTGCAGCGAACGGCGTTTTCGGTTAACGTAAAAGAGCGGCTTGATTTCTCCTGCGCACTACTGAATCACAGAGCCGAACTCGTAGCCAATGCGCCCCATATTCCGGTGCATTTGGGCAGTTTGGGCATTTGCGCCCGATTGGTGCTTGAAAAACTACCGCTCGAACCGGGCGATGTTATCATCACAAATCACCCAAAATTTGGCGGTTCCCACCTCCCCGACGTTACGTTACTCAGTGGTGTTTTTACGGACGATAATCAGCTTATTGGCTACGTCATTAATCGGGCTCACCACGCCGAAATTGGGAGTAAAGTACCCGGTTCGATGCCGCCCGATGCTACGTCGCTGGCAGAAGAAGGCGTGGTGCTGGAGCCGCAATATGTAGTGAAAGCAGGCAAATTTTTGTGGGATAACAGTAGCGACAACGTAACAGATGGCATTGCTTCCCGTTTTACGGATTGCCGCTACCCTACCCGCGCGCTGGAAGAAAATCGGGCCGATATTGAAGCGGCTCTGGCATCGCTACGTGCCGGAGAAACTGCCCTGCAAAATCTGGTACGTCAATACGGCCTGTCGACTACGCATGAGTACATGGAACGACTACATCAATCGGCAACGAATGCAATTACAGGCGTTCTTGAACCGCTTGATGGACAGTCGTATCAGGCTGAAGAATCGCTCGACGATGGGCATTTCATTCGTGTAAAATTGACCATAAACAATGGACGTGCTACGTTCGATTTTACAGGCACATCAGATGTTCACCCAAACAATTTGAACGCGAATATTTCCATTTTATACAGTGCCGTACTGTATGTATTGCGATTGTGGTGCGGAAAAGATATTCCGCTCAATGAAGGTCTAATGGCTCCTGTTACGTTCGTTCTGCCCGATTCATCATTCCTCAATCCAATTTTCCCAGACGATTATAGTCAATGTCCGGCTGTGGTTGGTGGCAACACCGAAGTAAGCCAGCGGCTGGTCGATACGTTGTTGAAAGCGTTGGGGTTAGCCGCCTGTAGTCAGGGAACGATGAACAATTTTTTGTTCGGCAATTCGACCTTTGGCTATTACGAAACCATTGGTGGTGGCACAGGCGCTACGTTAGAGTCCGATGGACGCTCAGCAGTGCACCAGCACATGACCAACACCAAACTCACCGACCCCGAAGAGTTAGAACGGCGTTATCCGGTACGTTTACATCAGTTCGGTATACGTAGCAACTCGGGCGGTTCGGGAACGTGGCGCGGTGGCGATGGTATTACTCGCGAAATTGAGTTTCTGGAACCTGTTCAGGCTACGTTGCTAAGCCAGCATCGGGTTGTTGCGCCTTATGGCCTAGGCGGTGGCGAAGCGGGTAAAACAGGCCAGCAAACACTGATTTTTCCCGACGGTCGCGAAGATGTTTTACCCGGCATTTTCACACGAGCTATGCAACCCGGCGAACGGATACGTATCGAAACGCCGGGTGGTGGTGGCGTTGGTAGTTTACCTTAATTTTTACGACAAAAATTTCTGAACAAATGTTCGAACAAATAAAAGCTGCTTTCCTTGGCGCGGCCATCGGCGACGCGCTGGGTGTTCCGGTTGAATTTTCTTCCCGAGAAGCGTTAACCCGTAATCCGGTTAAGGAAATGACTGGATATGGCACCTGGAATCAACCTCCCGGTACCTTTTCGGATGATAGTTCCATGCTGTTCTGCACCGCAGAAAGCCTGTGTAATGGCTTCGATATACGTGATATCGCTAATCAGTTCATTAAGTGGTATGAGCAGGGTTTTTGGGGTGCCCATAACGAAGTATTTGACATTGGCGGAGCTACCCGACAAGCGATTATCCGGGTAAAAAATGGCACAAGTCCTGAAGTATCTGGCGGTATGACCGAACATGATAATGGCAACGGCTCGCTGATGCGAATTCTCCCGCTGGTATTCTTTCTAGCAGACGAACCATCGATTGAGCAACGATTTAAAGCCGTTAAGCTGGTTTCTGGCATTACGCATCATCATTTCCGGTCGGTTATGGCTTGTTTTATCTACACCGAATTTGGTAGGGTGCTATTGCAGAATACTGATAAATTTGTTGCTTATCGAAACATGCAGGAGACTGTTAATCAATACATTTCGAACAGTTCATTCGCAGCAAAAGAGATTCAGCTTTTTGACCGTATTCTTCAACACGATATAGTTCATTTTGAGGAAGATACGATTCAAAGCTCTGGCTATGTACTTCATACGCTGGAGAGTAGTATCTGGTGTTTTTTAACGACCAATTCGTACTCCGAAGCGGTGTTGAAAGCCGTTAATTTAGGTGGTGATACCGACACCACAGCCTGTGTGACAGGCGGTTTAGCAGGTCTCTACTACGGTCTGCAATCAATTCCCGGCCAGTGGATACAAGGATTAGCTCGCCAGAACGATATTGTCGCCTTAGCCGAACGCTTTGCCAATGCCATTCCAGAAAGCCAAATCTCCTGACTCGATTTATGACCCTGCGTTTGTACAGGATTTATTCAATGAAATGAGTCTGACGTATGAGCGAATGAATACCATTACGTCGTTTGGCTTCTCCAATCGATGGCGTCGGCAGTGCGTTCACGAACTCGATATCCAGCCGGGTAACGTAGTGGTCGACTTAATGACCGGTATGGGCGAAACCTGGAACTATATATGCCAACGAATTGGTCCGAAAGGAACGCTGATAGGTGTTGATTTTAGCGACGGAATGCTCCGTTACGCAAACCAGAAACGCCAGCGGAATCGATTTGCTACGTATACCATCGCGATTGAGAAACAGAACGTTCTGGCAGGAACGTTACCCGCTCAGTCGGCCGACCATGTTGTTGTATCATTTGGACTTAAAACGTTTAACGCGGAGCAAATCAACTTATTAGCCAAAGAGATTTATCGGATTTTAAAACCCGGCGGGCAATTTTCCTGTATCGAAGTATCACTACCTAATCCAATTCTGCTACGTATCGCTTATCTGTTTTACCTCCGTCGTGTTATTCCCATTCTAGGTACCCTATTTCTAGGCAACCCAGAAACATACCAAATGCTGGGAATTTATTGTACTATGTTCAAAAATGCAGCAAATGTTCAGTCACTTTTTCAGGAAGCCGGCCTGAAATGTCATTCGACTACTTATTTTTTCGGATGTGCCTCGGGTCTCGTGGGTCATAGACCCCTATAAAGCTGGCTTTTACGTCCCTTCGCTGACTAAAACGTAACGCTAACCAACATATAACGAAACCTACAATTCTTTGTATTAAACTGAATAGGTATATACGTGAGTTAATTACTTTATGTGTTACTACGTATAAGACCTATGATCTCTCAACTGCCTTCCGAATTTCGGCCACCTTACGCTATCGACAGCCGTTTTAAAAAATCAGTAGCCTATTTTTCGATGGAAATTGCCGTCGATCAGGCACTGAAAACGTATTCGGGAGGGTTGGGGTTTCTGGCTGGTTCGCACATGAAAAGCGCCTACGAGCTGCGCCAGAATCTGATCGGTATCGGTATGCTCTGGAAATATGGCTACTACGATCAGACACGAAAAACTGACAACTCGATGGATGTGCAGTTTCGTGAAAAAATCTATTCGTTTCTAGAGGATACGGGCATCGAATTTTCAATCAATATATTTCACCAATCCATACGGGTACGGGCCTATTATCTTAATCCTGAGACATTTCAGACGGCGCCTTTATTTTTCCTAACCACCGATGTCGATGGTAATGATAGCTTGGCTCGGTCTATTTCATACCGCCTTTATGACAACGATGTTCGGTTGAAAATTGCGCAGTGTATGGTATTGGGCATTGGTGGAGCCAAGCTAATCGATGCACTGGGTGCTCCCCCCGACGTATATCACCTCAACGAGGCTCATGCGCTCTCGGCCGCTTTTTACCTGTACCAAAAACTAGGTTCTGTTGACGCCGTACGTCAGAAAATGGTGTTTACAACCCATACGCCAGAAGAAGCAGGCAATGAAAAACACGACATAAACCTGCTCAATGAGATGGGTTTCTTCGGCGATTTGACACTCGACAAAGTTCGTGAAATAACTAATGTTCAGGATATTACCTTCAATCATTCGCTGGTAGCGCTACGTCTGAGTCGGATGGCGAATGGTGTATCCCGGTTGCATGGCGAAGTAGCGCAGCACATGTGGGAACGTTATGAGGGTATCTGCCCGATCAGCCACGTAACGAATGCCCAAAATCAACGGTACTGGACCGATCCTGTTATTGAAACTGCCCGTCTGTCGGCCGATCCGCAGGCTGTTGCAGCGCGTAAGATCGAATTAAAAAAACCGTTGTTTCAACTGGTGGCCGATCAGGTCGGGAAGCTGTTCAACCCAAACGTACTGACACTGGTCTGGGCACGTCGGTTTGCTACGTATAAACGTCCGGCCCTGCTTATCGAAGATATGGAGCGTTTTAACCGCCTTCTTACCCAGACCGATTTCCCGGTTCAGATCATCTGGGCAGGCAAACCGTATCCTCTCGATATGGGAGCTACCGACGTATTTAATCAGTTATATTACCTCAGCCATTTATACCCCAATATGGCCGTGCTGACTGGCTACGAATTAGGCTTGTCGAAATTATTGAAAGACGGGGCCGACGGCTGGCTAAATACGCCCATCGTAAACCGGGAAGCATCGGGCACCAGTGGCATGACAGCCGCTATGAACGGAGCTGTAAACGTATCGACCAATGATGGCTGGATACGCGAATTTGCCAAGCCCGGCGAGAATTGCTTTCTGGTTCCTACCGCCGATTCGATGTTACCCGCTCATATCCGCGATGAACAGGACCGTGATAACCTTTTCGACCTGATTGAAAAGGAGATTATGCCAACGTATTATAATCGACCCAGTGACTGGCAAGCCTTAGTGCTACGTAGTATGAACGATGTAAATAACTATTTTGGGTCCAATCGGATGGCAACGGAGTATTACGAACGTATTTACTAACATAGCGTTTCCGCCAACAACAAGATTTCGTAACGTAGCGACTATCAATCACATTCGTACTAACTATGTCCTTTTCAAAAATTACGTCATGCCTTCTTCTCTGTTTACTGTTGTCAGGTTCGGCACTGGCGCAGAAATATCCGCCGATTTATCTGTTTTCGTATTTTAAGGGTAATGGCGAAGATGGTCTGCATCTGTCTTATAGCACGGATGGCTATCAGTATCAGACGCTGAAAAATGACAATTCCTTTCTAAAACCTGCTGTGGGTCAGGATAAATTGATGCGTGATCCTTGCATTATTCGGGGGCATGATGGCCGTTTTCATATGGTCTGGACGGTTAGCTGGAAAGAGAAAAGTATTGGTTATGCATCCTCTGCCGATTTGATTCACTGGTCGGAGCAGCAGAACCTACCTGTAATGGCGCATGAAGCTGGCGCGCGTAATTGCTGGGCCCCCGAAATCACCTACGATGCTACGTCAAAGCAATACATGATTTACTGGTCGACCACCATTACGGGGAAATTTCAGGAAACACAGGATACTACAGAAAATGCTTACAATCACCGGCTTTATTACACCACTACGTCCGATTTCAAAACTTATTCACCAACCAAGCTACTGTATGACCCCGGTTTCAACGTGATTGATGCGACGATCCAGAAGAATGGTAATCAATACATTATGTTTATAAAAGACGAAACCCGTACTCCACCAAAGAAAAACATTCGACTTGCGTTCAGCAACTCGCTAACCGGCCCATACAACAAAGCAGGTTCGCCGATAACCGGACCTTACTGGGCAGAAGGGCCAACGGTAACCAAACTTATCAATCGCTGGATTGTCTATTTCGACAAATATAAAGACCATGCCTACGGTGCAGTGGTGTCAGACGATTTGAAAACCTGGATCGACGTGTCAGAAAAAATCAGTTTCCCTAAAGGCACACGTCACGGAACCGTATTGACGATCACGCAGGATGAACTGAATAAACTAAAGAAGGCAGATTGACAACGCTTGCTCTACAAACATTTCCGGTAAACAGCGGTTCAACAGACACAAATTTTGCCTATGAAAGGTCTGTTGACGTATGCAAACCCAGTCTAGCTTAACTGCCAAAACATTGGTAGCACATGAACGCCTGAATGAAGCGTATGGTATTCAGGCAATTTATGGATACAGCGATCCGATGCACGAATTGATCGGCACTATTCTGTCGCATCGGACCACGCACGCGAATGAGGTAACGGCCTATAAAACCATGCGCGAACGATTTCCGACCTGGGAGGAGGTTCGCGATGCTCCTCTTTCTGAATTGATCGACGCTATCCAAACGGCGAATTACCCTGAAGTGAAAGCGCCTTATATTCAGCAGTTATTAGCCCATCTTTTTCAGGAACGCGGTCAGGCAAACATCGACTTTCTGGGCGACATTTCTACCGAAGAAGCGATGCACTGGCTCACGTCGTTGCCCGGCATCGGCTTAAAGACGGCTACGATTGTACTCCTGTTTATGTTTCACAAACCCGTTCTGCCGTCGATACGCACGTGCACCGGGTTACGCAACGGCTTGGGCTGATCGGCCCGAAGGTAAGTGCCGAGAAAGCCCACTCCCTGCTACTGTCGAATTTGCCGCAGGATGCAGTAGTCTTGTTTAACTTTCACAAGCATTTCTACTGGCATGGTCAACGGGTATGCACATGGCATCAACCTAAATGTTCGGCTTGCGTGCTACTTGATATTTGTGATTTCTACCAATCCGGCAAAACGGCCCAGCTTAGTAGCACACCCATTCGTAAACCGAAATCAGCCATTTCCTAAGTATTTTGAGGGTGGTACGTAGTTACTACGCACTGATCTTGGTTTTAAATCAACGTCATCAATACGTTTCGTTACACCTTTTCTCTATGGAAAGTAGGCACGTAGTCGTTACGTCTTTTACGAGAATACTGACAAATACGTATCATGGCTTTACTCAGGCGCCAGTTTCTCCATTCGCTGACAGCTCTTGCCGGCACTGCTTTTTTACCCGATAGCGCGATTAGCAATGCCCTTTCCCTCGCCAAATCTTGGCCAATTTCCTGTAATTCATACACCTGGCACACGTTTTATGGTCGTCAGAAAAAGACATGGATGAGCGACATCGATGCGTCATTGGCCGAATTCGCCCAAACGGGAATAACGGCTTATGAACCAAGCGTTACGTCGCCCGAAGAAGTTACCCGGCTGGCACCGTTGCTGAAGAAATATAAACTGACGATGCCATCGATTTACGTAAACAGTACGTTGCATCGGGCCGATGAATCACAAAAATCGATTGATTCGGTGCTGGCCATTGCTGAAGCGTCTCGGTCGACGGGCACCACTATTTTCGTTACTAATCCGAGTCCGCTCAAATGGGGAAGCAACGATGATAAAACCGATGCAGAATTAACGGAACAAGCTAAAAATCTCGATCGGCTGGGTGCCGAATTACGAAAACGCGGTGTTACGTTAGCTTACCACACTCACGCCCCCGAACATCGGCAGGCTGCCCGCGAATTTCACCATATGCTACTGGCTTCCGACCCAAAGAACGTAGCACTTTGTCTGGATGCACACTGGGTTTATCGCGGGTCTGGAAATTCACAGGTTGCGCTTTTCGACGTAGTAAAACTGTATGGAAAACGTATCGTCGAGATTCATATTCGTCAATCTCGGAATGGTATCTGGCAAGAAACGTTTGGTGATGGCGATATTGATTACCGGCAGCTGGCTTCTGACTTGAAAACATTAAACGTAAAACCGCTGCTGGTATTGGAGCAATGTCTGGAAAAAGGATCGCCCGATATGATGAATGTGGTTGATGCGCAGAAACAGAATCTGGCTTATACACGTACCGTTTTTGCGGGCTTAGTTTAGACTGTCACTACATTACCGACTTACGAGAACAAACTGCGCTGGGTTTAGTTAATGAACCGTCGATTCAGCAGTCGAATCGATGATTTTACCAACTTAAACTCACGTTATATCATGCAACCCAACATTGGTCTTGAAAGTGATGTATTGAAACAGGACAATGTGCTCCTGAACGATTTCCTTTCCGATTTGCACGTACTTTACATTAAAACCCGAAAATATCACTGGAACGTAGCGGGCCCCAACTTCATGGAGTACCATAAATTCTTTGAGAGCCAGTACAAAGCCCTCGAAGCCGAAATTGATGAAGTAGCTGAACGCATCCGGCAACTGGGTGGTACGCCTTTGGCAACTATGGCTGAATTTATTCATAATACCAGTCTGAAAGAAGATAACGGCAAGCCAAAAAACACAGCCGACATGTTCAAAAATCTCCTGAACGACCATGAACAGGTGGTACGCGAACTTCGGGAGGACGTTGATAAGTGCGCTGACGAGCTTAACGATGCCGGTACTGCCGATTTTCTGACTAAATCATTGGAAGATCACGAAGCCATGGCCTGGATGCTTCGGAAATACCTTTCTTAGTAAGTGATAAGTGATGAACGATAAGTGATGAGTGTGAAAATAATTCACTATAATCGCCACTCATCGTTCATCACTCATCGCTTATCGTTCAAAAAAGGTGCCTAAATCTCTCTCGATTCGTTCTGGCTTGGGCAGTGTGCTGTTCTGGTCGGTTATCTCGGCGGCTTTCATCGGGCCGGGCTCTGTTACTGCCTGTGCCATTGCAGGTTCATCTTACGGTCTTCAGTTGCTTTGGGCGCTCACCTTTGCTACGTTAGGAACTGTCTGGCTTCAGGAAGCGGCTGCACGTATTACCATTGCCACCGGGCGCGATTTAGGTCAGGTTATTGCGCTGACCTATACGAGTCCAAAAGGCCGTGTTATAACGTGGTCGCTATTTCTCGCCATTTTTCTAGGCTGTGCTGCTTATCAGGCCGGGAATATTCTAGGTGCGGTTTCTGGTCTGGCCTTACTAACGGGTCTACCCATTCCAACACTAACCGTTGTGGTTGGTGCCGTTTGCATCATTTTTCTTTGGATTGGCTCAACGCAAAATCTGGCTAACTTTCTGGGTCTGATTGTTTTTGCGATGGGCGGGGCATTTGTCTACGTAGCGTTTGGTACGCCCGTAACAACTGTTGACCTAACCAAAGCGCTGGTTGTTCCGCATACTCCTTCTGGTTCGCTTCTTCTCATTAACGGGCTCATTGGTACAACCATCGTTCCGTATAATCTCTTTTTTGGATCGAGTATTGTTCCAGGCCAATCGCTGGGCGAGATGAGGCTGGGTATTTGGGTAGCGGTTATATTGGGGGGTATTATTTCGGTGGCTCTTTTGCTGGCAGGACTGCTGATTCCCAACGATTTCTCGTATGTGCATATGGCGCAGGTACTTACCGACCGGCTTGGTAGCTGGGCCGGTTCGCTGTTTGCGTTTGGGCTGTTTGCGGCTGGTTTTGCCTCTTCCCTAACGGCTCCACTGGCGGCATCGATTACGGCTAAAAGCCTACTGGGTGTTCAGCCAAACAGTGCTACGTATCGTGGTATCTGGCTCTTTGTGATGGGAACAGGGTTAACGTTTGGTCTGCTAAATGTTACGCCAATTCCGGTAATCGTAGCTGTTCAGGCCATTAATGGCATCCTATTACCTTTTGTTACAATTTTTCTGTTCATAGCAGTAAACAATCGGGACCTGTTGGGCAAAACATACAGTAACTCATTGATGCAGAACGTAGCAATGGGCTCCGTAGTACTGCTAACAGCCGTGCTAGGTCTATGGAATGTCTGGCTGGCGTTTCAATAAAAGCGTCCATCACTACGTTGCAATGGACGCCATTTTAACCAATATTGTCTGATCAGTTAGCTACCAAGCTGCTTACAAAAATTACCGTGATCCCAATTGATACTTAGATCGGTGATGCGGTCATTTTCGTCAAATCGAAAAACAAATATGTGGTCACTGTTGAATTGTAGGCCTTTGTTGGCTATACCCATAAAATCCTGCGCTTGGGTTCCGATAATGGTGACGTGAGCCGTTACGGTGTCGCCTTCGGCGGTCAGACTATCGACTGTATTATCGACATTAGGAAAACAATCCATAATCAATTGCCACACACTCCGGCCAAATTCCCAAAATGAACCTTTACCGCCGTCGCCCATCGGCAGAAAATGCACCGTAGCATCGGGGGTTGCCAGTTGAATCATGCGGGCCGTATCCAAATCCTGATAGGCGGAGAAGAAAGCCAGACAAGCGCCTTTGCGTGTCTGCTCGGTCAGATCGGTTTTATTTAGTGTTTCCATCTGGTTATTTGGGATAATTGGGATGTTTCTTGATTTTATGAATTTGCCGCAGATGCCGATCGACATGCCCCCACTGGTAGATGTAAACCTGGTGCATGTTCCGGGGCGAATTGGTGGCTGTCAACTCAAAACAGGCTCGCATATCAGCATCTGTTTTTTCGGCGAAAGCAATGTTCTGATCTCGTAGTCTGGTAAAAAACGTGAGGTTATTCTTTCCCTGAATAAAGCCAGTTGGCCGCGAAAAATCGGGAGAGATATGTGGCTTCTCTTCCATAATAAATGTGTGATAATAACTATCGGGCTGGCTTGTTTTAATCAGTTCGGGTTGAGGTTTATTCCGGCTCCCCATACTAATCTCACGCGCCCAGATAATTTCCCAAAGAGCCAGATGCTCAACTACTTCGGCAATGCTCCAACGATCGGGCGATTCGTGGAAATGCCACTGCTCATCGGTCAGTTTTTCGGTTTCCTGAATGAGCGCATCCCGTGTACGTTTGAGATTGTCGACCGTATATTTTCGATCTTCCTCAGTCCAGAGCTTTTGACAATACGTCCAACTACCTGTGGAACAGAGCAGTATAATCAGGAGTGAATAGAAACGAGTTTGCTTTATCATCGTATTTGTTTAGTTTGATTACGATGACAAAACTACCGGCCACGTATGACCATCAATTGTAAAAATGCGACATTCTATAAATTCGGATGCAGCCATCCTTGCTGCTACGTTAGTTATCTTCCGACAACTGGCTTACTCAGCAAAGCACTACGTTATTTTGTTTTGTAGTAAAGAATTTTTTTACCCGTTTTCAGGTCGGTAATGAGCACTTTACCATTTTCGACGTAGTATTTGGAGGATGGTACGTCCTGCATCTGACCATTAACTTTTAGGCGCACATAAAATAGATTGCCTTTGGTAAACCATCGGGCTCCGGCAGCCGCCAATTGGGCATATAATTGCGAATTACCGCCCCCCGACGACGTAACAGAAACGCCCGATCCGCTGGCATAACCTGAAGAGCCGCCATCACCCAGAGTTCCATCAGCATACAGAACCATTGTCGAGGACGTACTACCGTAAAAGCCACCATCAGTAACGCCACCACCATAATTATTGTCGGTACGCCAGGCACCAATCAGATTTGGGTCGCGGTAAAGGCCGTCGCTATTTGTTGGTGGAGTTGAAGCCGTCGTTGGCTTTCCTGCCGACGTAGCGCCACTACGTATTAAAGTACCCGACAACAAAGCCGTTCCATTCTGACCAACGGCAAAAAGAAGCTGATTTTGCTGCAAAGCCGTTTCGAATTCAAAAACAGAACCATCTACCGGATACGTAGCGGTTCCTTTCCCCTGTAGCCCATTCGCTACGCCTTTCAATACGTAGAGATCTTGCTTACTACCTACCTGAACCCGCAACTCGCCACTCAACTGCTGTCCCGAAATACGTAGCACAATAGTACCGGGCAAACTGGCTGATGCATTTGCGGGAGAAACAAGTGCGCCCGTCCATGAGCCTGTTAGCCCCTGCGCCATAAGCTGATAACTGATTAATAGCAGTACTATTGAAAGAAACCATTGAGTAGTAGATTGCATACAGTAAATCCGTTCGGAACGGGGCAAAATCAGGATAAATAGTTCGTTAATTCGAAATTATCTTTTATATAGAGTGTGGGGCGTTTCCCCGTAAAATGAGTAAAATCGCGGATAAAATGTGATTGATCATAATAGCCCGACCGATAGATCAGATCCTGCCAATCAGCAATTTTCCAGCGTTTATTGGCCAGTTCAGCACACAGAAAACTAACCCGTCGAATACGTGCGTAGTATTTAGGACTTACGCCAACTTTATGCAGAAACTGACGTTCAAACTGGCGTCGACATACGTACAGCTCGTCCATCATTCCGCTAATGTTGATCTGCCCTTTTTGATCGACAATTAAGTTGGCCGCATAATCAGTACGATCAAACGCCTGCCCAACTTTCAGCAACTGTCGGTTCAGAAACAGTTCCAGCAGGTGAACTCGATCGACAGGGGATGCGGCTTCCTGAATTTGTTCGTATAAATTCGAGATCGATTTTCCAATTATATCGGTCAGACTAACCCGTTCGTCCGAAAATTCATACATAGGTAGGCCAAATAAAGACGCTATTCCAGCCGGTTTAAAAACAATTCCGACCATGCCTATACGTCCTGCTAATTCGAGTTTATATTGCTGCGTTGCCTGCCCTGTCAGAAAGGCTGAAGGAGCTATTAATAAGTCGTGCTTACCATTAGCTACCCGATAAATATCACCATAATTGAACACCATAGAGGCAAACCCTGTTGGGGGTGACTCAATCAATAGCGGGCTGGTGAGTGGGTCAGCTTTCTCCCAGACGTAGTAACATTCTACGTAAGGAGCTAAATGAGTGGCAGGATAAAACTTCCGATAATACATCTTTCTTAAACAAGGGGGTGTGTATCAACGAATTTGATGATTTTATCGATTAATCGTACTAACTTTTTATTGAAAGGTCGAAGATGCTGAGTTCATGAAGGCTCCAGTAAGTCAGTTCATGTATCGATCGATTCAGTATTTACGAATTGCCACTTATACTGAAATCGTACAAAATTACCTTTACAGGTCTCTTAACGGAAGTACCTACGTATCGTATCAAAGAATTTTGACCGTCTAGTAAACCAAATCGACCATTCATGAAAAAACGCGCTATTGCAGACACAACGAAACCGGCTTCTGCATTAACTTTACTGTTGTTGATTGGGGTTGAGCGGTTAAAGCAACTTGGTTATGAAGCACTTTACTTATTATATACATACGTTTGTAGCAGGTCTGTTAGTAATTGGTGTTACATCCTGTTCCCCAACGGCTACTATCAGCAGCTACCAGCTTGAACCCGTTTCGGGCGATGTAGCCATTATCGATGGTCGTCAGGTTACGAAAGCCGAACAAAATGGCATTGCCGTAGTAGCTTCTTTTGAGCGCGAAGATCTGGAATACGTAACACTCGATGTGGAAATTAAAAACCATACTGACCACGCTATCGAGATAAATCCAGCCGATTTTCGCTACGTAGCACTCGGAGCGGCAAAAGATACGCTTCCAGACCCTCGAAATGGTACGTTGTCGCTCACACGCGTTGCCGCCGACCCAACATACGAAGCCGGACGTATCACCCTGAAACGCCAGCAGGAGCAAAAACGCTTAAAACGAGCTAAAGTTATCAATACTGTTCTGATGGTAGCTGCCATCGCCAGCGACGTATCGTCGTCCTCAAACAGTCGTTCTTACCGCGAATATGCCAGTAACCGCGTAGCGCATAGTTTTGCTTATCAAGGTCTTGCTATCAAACGCGCTATTGATCACGGCACTTTTGCCGACCGTATGCAACGATACGATTATGAGGAATATCGTTGGCGCGAACTAGCACTAAAAGCCAATACATTAGCCCCCGGAGAATCGATTCGTGGTTTTGTTTATCTTACCAAATCTCCCGATGCTCGTTATCTGGCTATTTCTTATACACTACCTGAGCAGGCAACCGTACCACTGTTGTTCAAACAGGATTTAGTTACTCAGAAAAAAGGGCGCAAACGTTAATTTACTACGTAGCACCCACTTAGGCAGAACGTATCACCAATCATCGTCATCATCTTCAAACGCTTGTCTGGCACGTTTCAACTCCAGAAGCGTTTTCTGGTTATTTTGCTTTTGCGCTAAATCAATGCCCTTCTCGTAAATGGCAGCGGCCTTATCTCGATCCTCAAGCTCGGCGAACAAGGCTGCTGCGTGGTAATACGTAGGTAGGTAATTGGGGTGCTCAGTAAGCAATTGTTCAAAATAAAGCCTTGCCTGTTCAGGTTGATTAGTCAAAAATTCCATTGCCAACGCATAAACATTGAATGGCTCATTGGGTTCTTCTTCTATAAAGCGCAGTAATAACTGAATCCTTTCGTTATTCATATCGTTCAATAAAAATAGTATGCAAGCATACTATTTTTTCTAATTGATTTGTATTTTTGAAGCGTAAAATAGTCATCCTTTCATAAAATAAAGACTGACTAGCGACCAACACTCACAAAACCTCAAATAAGCATGAAAATTTTAGTGTGTGTAACGAGTGTACCCGACACGACTACCAAAATTGCCTTTACCGACAACAACACAAAGCTAAACAAGACTGGTGTTACGTTCATTACAGGCCCTTATGACGATTACGCGCTGGCTCGGGCGGTAGAATTAAAAGAGAAAACCGGAGCTACTATAACCGTTCTGAACGTAGGCGAAGCCGACTCTGAACCAGTTATTCGTAAATGTCTGGCCATCGGTGCCGATGATGCCATTCGAGTCAATGCAGAGCCAACAGACGCTTATTTCGTAGCCGAGCAAATTGCCGCTATTGCGAAACAAAATAATTACGACCTGATTCTGATGGGTCGCGAATCGATTGATTTTAATGGCGGTCAGGTTCACGGTATTGTAGGCGAAATGCTCAACATACCATCTATTTCTCCGGTTATGTTGCTCGACCTCGACGGTGATACAGCTAAAATTACCCGCGAGATTGAAGGCGGCAAAGAAAGTCTGGAGGCAAAATTACCGCTTGTGTTGGGTTGCCAGGAGCCTATTGCCGAATGGAAAATTCCGAACATGCGCGGAATCATGACGGCCCGAACGAAGCCGCTGAACGTAGTAGAACCCACAGGTACTGATAAGCTTACTACAATAGCTAGTTATGAATTACCTGCTCCACGCGGGGCTGTAAAAATGATTCCTGCCGACGAAGCGGAGAAACTTATCCAACTCCTGCATACCGAAGCCAAAGTAATATAAAGTTGTATAGTTATAGAGTTGAAAGGTTGTATAGTTTTTGTGATAGTCAAACAACTCTATAACCTGATAACGGTACGATTCTACAACCCTACAACTCTCCAACATTATAAAACATCAAACTCATGTCTGTCCTCATATTTGCTGAATTAGACGAAGGAAAAATTAAGAAATCATCACAGGAAGCCGTTTTTTATGGAGCCAAAGTTGCCCAAATGTTGGGTACATCGGCAACTGCTGTGGTTATTGGTAGCGCCGACGAAAACGAGCTTGCTTCGGTCGGAAACTTTGGCGCCACTAAAGTGCTTCACGCCAGTGATGGTAAACTCAACGAGGCAAATGGCATGGCCTATGCAACTGTTGTTGCCGCAGCTGCTCAACAGGAAAATAGCAAGGTAATTGTACTAGCGAAATCATCATTAGGTGATGCCATGACAGCTCGTCTTGCAGGTAAATTGAAAGCAGGGCTGGCAGCTAACGTAGTGGAATTACCTGATTTGTCGAATGGATTTCGCGTTAAGAGCAGCATTTATACTGGCAAAGCGTTCGCCCATAACGAGCTGAATGCGGACATTAAAATTCTTGCCATCAAGAAAAATACGCTTACCCCTGAGTCAACAGAGACAAAAGCTTCTGTCGAAAGCTTCTCACCAACCTTAAACGATAGCGATTTCGGCATTTCCGTTAAGAATACAGAGGTTTCCTCAGGCGATATACTCCTTCCAGAAGCAGATCTGGTGGTATCGGCCGGACGTGGCCTGAAAGGTCCTGAGCATTGGGGTATTGTTGAAGATTTGGCCAAAGCACTTCATGCCGCAACAGCCTGTTCCAAACCAGTCTCAGATCTCGATTGGCGCCCTCACTCTGAACACGTTGGTCAGACAGGTTTGAAAATTAGTCCCAATCTGTACATTGCCTGCGGCATTTCGGGCGCTATTCAACATCTGGCGGGCGTAAACTCATCGAAAGTAATTGTTGTTATCAATAAGGACGCTGATGCACCATTTTTCAAGTCAGCAGACTATGGTATTGTTGGCGATGTATTTGATGTATTACCACGCCTGACAGCAGCCGTGAAAGCATTATAGTTGTCAGTAATCTGCTGAACAGTTTTTCGGATAAGTATCTTTAATTATATGTTTTTTCTTAGAGCTACTATCTAATAACTGACGACTAAAATTTGCTAAATTTACGCCGTGGATAAAATTAAGCTGGAAATATTAGGCCTCTCTCCCAGTCAGTCGCAATCGGGATCATTTGCACTGGTATTAGGTGAAGAATATGGAAATCGTCGGTTGCCAATCATTATTGGTATGTTTGAAGCGCAGGCGATTGCAATAGAAATAGAAAAGATTGTGCCTAATCGGCCAATGACTCATGACCTGTTTAAGCAGTTTGCGGAACATTTTAAATTTACGGTGCGTGAGATCATGATTTCCGATTTACGGGAAGGAATCTTCTTCGCTAAAATCGTATGTTTCGATGGTGTTCGGGAAAGTGTAATAGATGCCCGCCCATCTGATGCCATCGCTATTGGTATACGTTTCAACGTACCAATTTATACGAATGAGTCTATTTTGTCCGAAGCGGGCATCACAGCTAATGGAAATGACGAGGAAGAAGATCAGGAGGAACTAGTTCGTTCATCGAATCGGCCCACAGCGCGTTCATTTGGCGATCAGCTAAAAAATGCCTCTTCAGAGGAGCTTCAACGTATGCTCGAGGAAGCGTTAAGCAATGAAGAATATGAGCGAGCAGCCAAAATCCGCGACGAAATGAGTAAACGGAACTGAACAATAGTCAAGTATAAACAATAAGTGCGACCTAACTCAGGTCGCACTTATTGTTTTAAATATACTCGCTATATAAAGCACGAGCTTGATCTCGGGCTCTTTTCAATCGCATTTTCATTGCACTAATACCTATTTGGTATTCTTTGGCCATATCCGCGATTTCCTTGCCCGATACGTATCGTTCCTGAAGTAACCGTCGATTTACGGCTGACAATTGGCTAAAGACTTCTTCAGCAGCCTGCCAACGCTCATCGAGTGAAATACTGTCATCTGGTACGTCGGCAAAAACTTCTCGTACATCATCAACGGGCTGATAGTTCCGTTTTGCCCTTTGTCTTACACTAATACAGTGATTGTGAGTAACTGTAAATAACCAGGTAGAAAAACGGGCTTGATGGCGAAATGCCGATAACCGTGAAAATACCTTACTGAAAACTTCCTGCATTTGATCCTGCGCGTCTTCAGAGTCACCCATTAATCGTAAGCAGGATTGGTAAACTTTACGGTTATAACGTTGGTAGAGTTCGTTAAAGCTAGCAGTTTCTCTGTCTTCAACGAATTGAGTAACTAACTCCTCATCAGTGAATGTATGTTTCATATAATAATAACGCATAGCACAGCTTTCAGGCTTTGCCAGACAGTTACAGTTTATAATAATCATACAGACCACCACGTGAGGCATGTAAGACAATAGCAGAGGCCATATAAAAAACCTGATACCACTGTCTTACGGGTGACTGCTTTATGACCAGATTAAGACGATTTACTTGCTTTAGGTAACAGTAATCAGCTAAACTTATTTATTAAGTTTATATAATCAGAAAACTATTTCATTATTCGAAATATTCTTTACTGTTCATTATTAATAACCCAAATATTGTATGCTTGTTTTATATTTCTACACACATTTTCAATGAATTCCCACAATAACCTAGCTCTTATTTTGTTTAAATTACCAAAGCCCCTAACCAACTAGTAGTGTCATAAATAACAAAAGCCGCCTAGAATTTTCTAGGCGGCTTTTGTTATTTATGACACTAATTTTATTCGACACCGAAGATAGCATCGCGACGGCCGCTATTACCAGCACGACGACGTGTTGCTTTTTTCGCTGGCGCTGGCGGAGCTAGTAACTTAGCCTTTTGAGCGTCTGTTAGTGGCTTCAGGTCAGTGATAGAATAACTATCGTCACTGATTGTGGTATTGAAGCTACCAACCGTTTGTTCAGGCTGACCATTACAAGGCAGCTTCGTAACGGTGAACACAGCGCGGAAGTACTGTACTTGCGGACGTACCCGACGGCCTTTGAAACGGATAGCGTTGCCGCTTTCGATTTTCGTTTTCTCAGCTTGAAGTTGTTGCGCAAGACCACCTGGTAGTTCACGTAGGTTCAGGATAACTGTGTTTGTATCGAACTCTACAGCAGCATCAGCCAAGCGACGGTTCAAGCCACGGTAGCGTAGGCGAGTAACTGTATCTCCAACCGACGTAATAGTACCATTACAGTAACATACATTAGCAATTTCGCGGGTGTATGGTGTACGGTAGTAAACCTCCAGACGCTCGAGTTTATGACGATATTCACAATCAGCTACAACGGTTTGTCTTGGACGGATGCTAGCAAAGCTTGTGGTCGCAACTTCACTCATACAGGTACCACACTTAGCTGTTTGCTTGTTGTGAACTGTTACATAGTAGAAGCCTGGATTCAACTGTCCGCCTGAGAAATAAGACGTTGGGAATGTTAACGTAGTATCGGTCGTATTTTCTAACTGAGCAATAACCTGATCGGTTGCACCAGCTACTACAGAATCCGGACGGTAGTATAAACGAGCGGTAAAGGTTTCATTCTTCGGACTCGGAGTTGTACTACGCCAGCTAATAACTGGGGCAGCAGCGGCAGTATTTACTGGGGCAGATTGTTGTGCATTTGTGCTATCAACAAAAGACAGTGACGCACCTTTTAACGAAGCACCATTGAAACGAACGTTCAACTCAGGCACTTGTTCGCAAGTTGGGCATGAAACCGGAGCTTTAGGAATAAGTTTCTTCTGAACAAATCCTTTACGAACTGCGATACCAGCACTGAAACCCCCGTGTTTCCTTTTGAATTCGTAAATCACAGATGGATTTTCGAATCCATTAACAATCAAATAGTTCAGTTGTGTAATAAAACCCTGTCCCTGAACACCGATGTTCCAGTTATTACGTCCAATTGGAAAGAAAACCCCTAACGAACCAATTGCCCCTAAGTGATAAAGGTTAGAACTAGGATTTACTGTCCGAATAAGAGCACCTCCAGCCACAAGTGGACCACTTGGAATGACGTTGCCTTGTGATGGAACAAAAGCAGCGATCGTTGCAGCTTCAGTACGGAAGAGACCTCCACGTGCAGTTGCTTCGATAAACGCAGTAGCATCTGGGTTTTTACGGCTACGGAATAGCGTAAACGTCAACGCAGGACCTACTGTTAGGAACATATCCTCTGAAGGCCGTTGGTTGATCGTTACCTGGTTTTGGTTGATACCCCGTGCCGAAGCCAGACCATACAGATAATCCCGGTAGATACTACGTGTTACGTAGTTCTGATAACCCAAAGCTGCTCCAAGAGCAAAACGCAGACGTCGGGTAGCTGGTGTCAGGAAATAATCAACATTAGCTGTTATGTTGAAACCAGCTCCATTGTAGAGGGTGTTATCACGTTTGTTTGGACCAAACGTATTTTCCCACGTACCGCAGTAAGCAAAGTTAGGACCTGCAAACAACCCAATGCGCCAAGGCGACAAACGACGAACCAGAATAAACGTCTGGAATGTTGTGTCACAATCATCGAGCTCTGCTACGTCACTAGCCTGCGCTTTAAAATCGTCTCGGCGTAGTGTGTCAGTATAAATACCTTTACCTAACCGATAAATATTTTCACGCGTGTAACTCCCACTGGAAGTTGTAGTTGTTGTAGCGGGTTGAACCCGGACCGTATCAGCCTGTTGAGCAAGGCTTACAGAAGGTATTGCAAAACTTAGCAACACGAGTCCAGCCAGCATCCTCATGGGGTGTTGTTGGATAAATGTTCGCATATTTATTGAGTTAATTTGACGCAATGTTTGTAACTAAATTTCTATTGTACCAAATACGGACGTATAAACTTAGGCAACGGTCACTCCATTTATCGACAGAGTTTCTCAAAGTAAGTCAGTCATAACCGCATTAAAGAAGGTATCCTAATCCTTCATTTATTATATGACTAACTTCCCCGGTAAATGTTTGCAGGTTACTCACAAAATATTTTGTGACTCTATACCAACAAACAAAATTTAACCTAAATAATACTCTTAAAACCTAGTTAACCGGATAAGAACTCTTGACAAATCGTCCATTATCCCAATTTTTTTACAATGTTAAGACTGAATCGCAAAAGTCAATTCATCCTATCAATATTTTTTCAATAACTATTTCAAAACAGCCTAGTTCTCAGCTACTCCAATCGAAGTGAACTGTTTAATCATAAACTATACTGTTACAATATCATAGGTCAATATGGTTTCTTCAGTGAGAACTAACCGATTTTTAATTATTGCCAATAATAATCATAATCGATTTATAAAAAAATATTTTACTTATTTACTCAGAGACCGTTATCACTTTCATTTTATATTATTAATCCATCCTTGTATATTACCATTAATAACCCAAGCAGTTACTGTAACAATTAATGCATATTCGCTATTTGTCTTACCATCAAAAATCGAGCTTTACAGATGTCTGAATCAGATTTGTAGCACATTTTGCGATGATCTTACCATCCGCTGACTCAATCCGCCCTTCGCAGTGAATAATGTTCTTCCCTTCCCGAATCAACTCGGCGGTTGCAGTAACAACACTATCAATCCGTGCGGCATGTAGATAATCGACAGATAAATTGACCGATGTATATGCGTAAGGGCGGCCTAGCGAAAAGACCATTGTACCCACTAAATCGTCTAAAATGGCAGCAGAAGCCCCTCCATGTAATATTCCCGCAGGATTTGTCAGTTCTTCGCGAACTAAAAATTCAATCACTAATCGTCCATAATCAACAGCAAGTATTGTTCCATTAAGCCAACGACCAAACGGTGAAATACTTTTGCTTAGACTTTGGCCTATCTGGGATCGAAAGAATTCAAGGCGTGAAGTATTATTATCGTCCATATACAGCAAAAATAGCATTAAACTAAGTTATACAGCCGTATGTCGCTTTTATTTATGGACTTTCTTGGGAGATTTTCAAGACTTATACTACTTTTGGGCGATTTTTATTAGGCCTACTTTATCGCTCCCTATGAATTATACACTTACGCAGATACCCGACCGAACCGCAAAACCTCGCCACAGCGGCCTGACAATGGTAATGGACAAAGGGCTGAGTCTGCGAGAAGTAGAAGATTTTTTGTCAACTTCTACTGATTACACTGATATTGTAAAACTAGGTTGGGCAACCTCATTTGTTACACCAAAGCTAAATGATAAATTAGCTATTTACCGCGAAGCTGGTATTCCTGTTTATTTCGGCGGTACGTTGTTTGAGGCTTTTGTCGTTCGCAATCAATTCGATGAATACCGCAAGTTGCTCGATCGATATGGTATGGCTTATGCTGAAGTATCTGATGGTTCAATCGATATGCATCAGGACGAGAAATGTGAGTACATTCGTCAGCTTGCCACTCAGGTAACTGTCTTATCGGAAGTGGGTTCGAAAGACGAAGCGAAAATTATTCCGCCTTATAAATGGATTCAGTTGATGAAAGCTGAATTGCAGGCCGGCGCGTGGAAAGTCATTGGCGAAGCTCGTGAAGGCGGTACAGTCGGTCTTTTCCGGTCTAGTGGCGAAGTACGGCAGGGGCTGGTTGAGGAAATTCTGACTCAAGTGCCGTTCGAAAGCATTCTTTGGGAGGCTCCACAGAAAGAACAACAGGTTTGGTTTGTAAAGCTTCTTGGAGCAAATGTTAACCTCGGCAATATTGCCCCCCATGAAGTTATCCCTCTGGAAACCATTCGATTAGGCCTTAGAGGTGACACATTTATGCATTTTTTAAATCAGCAGTGAATAGTACGTAGCAAGCTTTAGACATCACTAACGTGTCATCAACGTAGTATGCTTATTCCTTGTTTTTACTAACCTTGCTTTTTCATTCTTTATGGAACTTATCAAATCGCTGCTCGATTTTTTACTGCATCTCGACCGATACCTCGATATATGGGCGAATGAATACGGAATATTGCTCTACGCCATTTTATTCCTGATTGTTTTCACAGAAACGGGTCTTATTGTTATGCCACTTTTGCCCGGAGATTCTCTTCTTTTTGCGGCAGGAGCTTTGGCAGCACGCCCTACTAATGAACTAAGCGTTTGGGTTATCATTCCCCTGCTAATCGTGGCAGCTCTATTAGGCGACAACGTCAATTATTTTGTTGGGAAGTTTTTGGGTAATAAAATAAAGATGAGGGAGCGAATACTCTTTTTTAAACGGGAGTACATTGCCGAAACAGAAAAATTCTACGCCAAGTATGGTGGACGTACCGTTATCATCGCCCGCTTCATCCCAATTGTCCGAACTATTGCTCCTTTTGTAGCAGGTGCAGGTAGTATGACCTATAGTACGTATATCAAATTCTGTATAATGGGAGCCATCCTCTGGGTTGTAAGTATCTCTCTGTTAGGCTATTTCTTCGGAAATTTCCCGATTGTCCAAAAAAACTTTGAGTTGGTTGTCTTTGGGATTGTTGGATTATCAGTAATGCCTATTATTATTGAATTTATTCGGAAACGGTCTTAAATTATCACTCTTATGAACCGCTACGGTCTTATCGGCTATCCACTCACTCACTCGTTTTCTCAGCGATATTTTACAGATAAATTCGAGCGGGAGAATATTGCGGATAGCCGATATGACTTATTTGAATTACCCGATATTACTGCTCTTCCCGATTTATTAGACTTGCCAAATCTGCGTGGGCTTAATGTAACAATCCCACATAAGCAAGCTGTTCTGCCTTATCTGGATCGGTTAGACGTATCGGCCCAGAAAATAGGTGCAGTAAACGTAATTAAGCTGGAATCGGATGGTTCCCGAACCGGTTATAATTCTGATTATTATGGATTTCACCAGTCGTTAACCAACTGGCTCGAATCACTAAAACGTCCTTTGTTGGACTTACAGGCTTTAGTACTTGGCACAGGAGGAGCCTCAAAAGCGGTTACTGTAGCACTTGCTGATTTAGGCATCCCATATCGATTTGTGTCACGCTCCAAAACACCAGATCAATTTACGTATGAAGAATTAACCAACGTAGTACATGAGTACGAACTAATTATCAATGGATCACCGGTTGGAACCTATCCAGGTATTGATGAAGCGCCTGCTCTTCCGTACGAAAAACTTACCGAACGGCACCTTCTATACGACCTGGTTTATAACCCTTCTGTAACAAAATTTATGCAATTAGGTCGGGACCGTGGCGCAGCTTCTTACAATGGACTTCGAATGCTTGAATTACAGGCCGAAAAAGCTTGGGAAATCTGGCAGCAATAAAAATCTTTTAGTTATCATTCGTTTTAGATCTCCTTTTAGATGCCACTTCTCGTTTTCGCCACCATTACATCTCGCCCAGGAGAAGAACAAAACTTAAAAACTGCACTGCTTGATTTAGTACAGGAAGTACGTACTGAAGCAGCTTGCCAACTCTACGAGTTATACGAAAGCACGGAGCATCCCCAGCAATTTATCATGCACGAAATTTGGGATGATGAAGCTGGGCTACGGGCGCATTCTCAAATGCCGCACATGAAGGTTTTTGGCGAAAAAGCGAAGGACTGGCTGGCCCGCCCAGCAGAACTAACCAAGGTGATGCTCTAAATTCATTTATTTGCCTAGCAATACGTAACGCTTTTACGCTTCTAAAGCTCAATGGGAAGCTTACAAACAAATCTCCGAAATTCGCTCCTCGTCCATCAAAAACACGTTGAAATCAACCTGCCCACGAATACCCTGTACCCACCCATTCTGATTATGCTGCCATAAATACAACTGTTCAGGATTGTAGCTCTCTAAATGTTTAGTCGAGTAATCGGCAATCCAGAGCGGATAATTGTCCAGATTTCCTTTAATATATCGGCGGTAAAGGCTTCCATTGGTGTAGATAATTGGTCGAGCCTGATAGTGATCTTCAACAGTTTCCAACCATAGTCGTAAACCATTGATAATTGTATCATCCGACTGTCCGTTAATAACTTCAAAATCAACTACGGGCGCAAAATCACCGGGTTCAAGCGTTACATTCCGAATAAAATTCTGAGCTTGCTTCAACGGATCTCGTGTTGGATGATAAAAGTGATAAGCTCCACAACGTAACGGCGTTTTTTTCGCTTCACGCCAGTTTTTCCGAAATTGCTTATCGGATAACGTAGCACCTTCTGTGGCTTTTATAAATACGAACTGAAGCCGCACGCCGTTAGCTTCCATTTGCTTTACTTTTCCCCAATTTATTTGGGCATTATGCCGCGATACGTCGATGCCATGAGTCGTGAAGCGCATGGGCAGGCGAATACCAAAAGCCTCTACAAATTGCCATTTGAGTTCGTTTGGGCGACGAGCACGAACCACCCAGAAGCCAATCAAAAAAAGAAGTACTGCCGCGATCAATAAACCATATCGTCGGGAGATGATTTTGACCAAAACGCGGAATTTCATGCAAAAATCAAATTGTCGGCCAAAAGTAAACTATTCCGTCCAAACGTAATACGTCTGTAAACGAAAAAGCCCTCCGCAAAGCGTAGGGCTTAAGAGTGTTGGGCTCCTGTTTTATGTTAGTCGTGTCCTTCAAGTTTGACCAGCTTATTATAGATGCCGAGTAACAGGAAAGGAGCTGCCCATTGCCCAACAAACAAACTTCGATTTCGATGCCCAGCGGCTTGTAATGCCAGTGAAACAGCCATGGATCCTAACGAGGCCCAAAGAAAAATATCAGAAGGCAGTTTAGCCGTTTGTTCTTCAATAGCTGTTGCAACGGGACCTTCTTTGTGTTCAGGGTTTTCGTTTTCGTGCTTTGCCATAACGCAGAGTTCTTTAGTTAATAACAAGCTCGTAACGGCCTGATTAATAAAATGGTTTATAACAATGAGAGTACGGACTCGCCTTTGAGCAGACCCGTACTCTCATTGTTAACTACTAATCTTACTTATTTGGCTGGGGTGTTGTGCGAAGGTATGGCTTCACGAACGTAACACCTTTAGGAAATTTAGCCTCAAGCTGGTCGTTAGAAACCGCAGGTGTAACAATTACATCTTCACCTTCCTGCCAGTCGGCCGGTGTAGCTACCTGATAGTTAGCCGTTAGTTGCAACGAATCAATTACACGTAGCAGTTCATTGAAGTTACGTCCGGTTGAAGCCGGATAGGTTAGCGTCAATTTAATTTTTTTGTCGGGACCAATCACAAATACCGAACGTACCGTAGCTTTTTCGCTGGCATTAGGGTGAATCATATCGTAAAGTTCAGCAACTTTCCGGTCGGGATCTGCAATAATCGGGAAGTTCACTTCAGAACCTGTTACGTCTTTAATATCGGGAGTCCAGCGATTATGTGAATCCAAATCATCGACCGATACCGCGATAACCTTTACGTTACGTTTACCAAATTCATCTTTCAACAGTGCCGTTCTGCCAAGCTCGGTGGTGCAAACGGGTGTAAAATCGGCGGGGTGTGAGAAAAACATACCCCACGAATTACCAAGCCATTCATGAAAGTGGATGTGTCCCTGAGTTGTATCAGCCTCAAAATCAGGCGCGATATCTCCTAAGCGAAGTGACATAATGAAAGTGGTTTGTTAGTTAATAAATCCTATCTAGTAAATATAGTATTCAGAAAATGGAAAACCGGCTCTACGCCGGTTTCTTTCTCAAACCTAAAAAATAAGTCGAGAGTTCGCAATTTTTTCGATTTTACGTACCGCAAGCACTTAGATTAACTTATCCTCTACAGCCATACGTACTAACTCAGCGGCATTACGTACTTGAAGCCTACGCATCATATTAGCGCGATGATTATCGACCGTACGCACACTAAGCTGAAGTTTTTCAGCAATTTCACGACTACTCATGCCATCGACCAGAAACTGTAGAATTTCTTTTTCCTTATTCGACAATTTCGACTGGCGTTCGGTACGTCCATGACGGTCGCCTTTTTTAAGTTGCTGCATGTAGCCGCTCAAAATAATTGATGCAACAGGGGAGCTATAATATTTTTCGCCAGATGCAATTGTGCGAATAGCTTTGATCATTTCGTCAGACGACGAATCTTTCAGTATATACCCGTGCGCCCCCGCTTCAACCGATCGCAGAATGTAATCTTCGTTGTTATGCATCGACAGCATAAGCACACGAACATTTTTATATAATCGACTGACAATCTGTGTCGTTTGAATACCTGACATCCCCGGCAGCGAAATATCCATCAGAATCAGGTCGGGCAGTGGTTCGCTTTTCTGTTGGTTTGCTTTCAGTTTGTCGAGTGCTTCTTCTCCATCGTTAGCTTCCTCCACAATATCAAGTCCGTCGGCCTGTTCCAGTAAAAGTCGTATGCCATCGCGAACAATCGAGTGGTCGTCCACCAGCATTAATTTAATAGGTGTCATGATGTTGAAGATGCGTTTGGTAAGGAATAGTAACCTGAATTTTGGTACCCTTTCCTAAGGTAGAGTGAATTTTAAATTTACCATTAAGCAGCTTTGTGCGCTCCTGTATATTATGTAAACCCTGCGAAGGCGGCCGTAGTTCTCCTGCCGGAACAATATCGGAGTTTGTATCCTGTAATGGTTTCATTAATTCATTATCTTGTTTTTTTCGGGCAATTCGAAAACCTTTTCCATCGTCGCTTACCAGCAATTGCAAAGTTTTCCCCTTCTCCATCAACTCAATCTGAATAGTTGAGGGATTGGCATGCCTAACCGCATTGCTAACGGCTTCCTGTGTTACACGGTAGAGCATAATCTCTACATTCTTATCGAGTCTTGGCAAATCGGGAGTCAGGTTTGTGTCGAACGTAACGCTGATTTTTTCATTTCGATCATGCTCTGCCAGCATTTTTATGGCAGGAACAATGCCGAAATCACTCAAAACGGTTGGCATCAGATCGTTTGAGATGGCGCGAGTTTCCTGAATTGTCTGTGTTACGAGACTTTTAAGCGTTTTCAGATTCTTCGCATGGGGAATTTCAGTATTCGACTCGGCTCCCGCTGCCCTAATAATACTCGCTTCCAGACCTTCCAGTTGCAATTTAATGGCCGTAAGCATCTGCCCTAGCCCATCATGCAATTCGCGCGACATTCGCTTCCGTTCTTCTTCCTGTCCAGCAATAAGGTAGGAAGTTCCAAGCTTCTGTTCATCAATCTGTTGCTGATATTGAAGCTTTGTTGCTTCAAACAGCTTTTGTCGCGTTTCTTTCAACACGCGGTTAGCATTCAGCAATTTCTTATTTACAGCTGCCGTTTGACTTTCGGCTTCTACAACCTGAGCAAATGTTTGCTTAAGTTTCTGCGTAGCTGGTCGGAAAACCAGCCAGCCAAAGCCGATCAGCACAATGACCGTAAATACATACAGATAAACTTCAATAGACTGCAATTGTGTCAGCTTAGCCCGCATTTCGCCCGTATACTCCCGCACTATCCCGTCGATTTTCTCCAGAAATGGCTTTTCATTGGCCAACATTAACCGTAAACTTGCCTGAACATCAGGATGCCTGATTTCGTCGAAACTTTTCAGGCGCATAAGTCGATCGGCACTTTTCCGAAATGCATCGAAGTGCGGGCGAATATCTTCATAAAGCTGCTTTACTTTAGGCGAGTTGGCGATCTGTACGTTATATTCGTAGACACGGCCTTCACGACTCTGCATATGGTACCGTTCGAAAACCGGAAAAAGTGATTTCAGTTCAGCTACGTTCTCAGCAAAACTAGCCTGCTCACTAGCGTCAGTTATCTGGAGAGCCTGTTTAACAATCTGCTGACTCTGATGTCGTTGTAGTGCTGCATATCGAATTACCCATAGTTCGTCCTGCACCGCCCGAAGTCGCCATTGTGTGAGTATCTGCCCTACCGTCAGCAATATAACTAAGGTAAGCAGCAAGGTCATGTACAGTCGCGTAAACCGAACGGGAATTACCGAGCCTTCATTTGTGTTATAAGGTGGTGAGTCAGACACGGGCAACGTAATCAGGACAAATAAATGAGTTAGTAAAAGTAATCTTTTTTGTAGTTTTACCTTTATTTCCCAGCGCTAAAGTCTTCAGCAACATGAATCGTATCTTAATCGCCTTCTCGCTAGTATTAGTCATTGCTACAACAGCTTTTCGGCCGATATCCCCGACCATAAATTCAGTAGTGCCAGTTTCATCGAGACGGGTGATGGCCGCCGAGCCAGTAAAATTATCCTGGGAAACGTTACGAGATGTTACGTTCAAGAAAAAATGGTATGCTGAAGAATCAGTCTATATGCTTTATCCTACGTTCGGCACAAATATTCAAAAGCTGAATGGGAAAGCGGTAGAGCTAACTGGATACGTTCTCCCTGTTGATCTCGAATCAAATATCTACGTATTGTCGGCATTCCCGTATAGTGCCTGTTTTTTCTGTGGTGGTGCTGGCCCAGAATCGGTTGTTTCGCTGAAGTTCAAAAAATCGGACAAGAAGTTTAAGACGGATGAACGCCGTACGTTCCGAGGCACCCTTAAATTAAACGCAGATAACATCTACGAACTCAACTATATTCTGGCCGACGCTGAAATGGTTGCTCAGTAATGGTCTATATTGATAAACATACAGGAGAACGTAGTGATACGTTCTCCTGTATGTTTATAGGGCCATCAATATTGAAATTCTATAATAGAAAAGGCCGATTCTGACTCAGAATCGGCCTTTTCTATTTATTTTGTACAAACGTGTGGAGAATATCGGATTCGAACCGATGGCCTCTACAATGCCATTGTAGCGCTCTAGCCAACTGAGCTAATCCCCCGTTTTGTGGGTGCAAATATGAGTAAAAAATTATCGTGGCACAAACGGCATATTATTTTTTTTAGATATACCGAATATAGTTTTCCATTTACTCACTTAAAGTTTGTTATATGCTCATGATTATGTAGCTTTGGTAATAGTCTCGTAACAGCATGCATACTGTTTATATTATTTATAGCCCAACCACCGACCAGTATTTTATTGGTCAGACCAAAGATTTGAAAATAACGCTGTGGCAACATAACGCCAAAACGAACCCAGCTACTGCCGATGGTAAACCGTGGGAAGTTAAGTTCACTCAGCAATTTGCGACACGTAATGAAGCACTAAGCCTCGAAATGAAGTTAAAGAAAAAGGATCGTAGTCATTGGGAAGAATTGATTAACTCTTCCCAGTCTGTAGCCTGATAAACACTATTTTTATAAAAACGAGAAAACCGCTATCTGATAGCGGTTTTCTCGTTTAAAGCCAACATTCTCTTTATCAGAATGGACGTAGCGCTTTCACAAAACGTCCTTTAAAATAATCAGCATATAGATTATCTTCCCGAACGCCCCTAGAAGACGATGCGTGAATAAATCGGATGTTCTGTACTCCATTTACTTCTGTTACAATGCCTGTGTGCGATACAAATCCAGCTTTCCCTTTATCAGGAACAAAAAAGATAAGATCTCCAGGCAGTATTTCGTTAACCTCCACTTCCCGTCCTACTTCCGATTGTTGCCAGGAAACACGAGGCATACGTAGTCCTACGGTGTTAAAGACAGCATAAACAAGACCCGAACAATCAATACCATCAGTCGTATTGCCGCCCGAACGATACGGCGTACCGGTATATGTACGGGCAATTTTTACCACTTCTGGAACATAACGATCTCCATACGTACGTGAATCCACAACTTTACCACCAGATTTGGCTGGTACCGACGGAGGTCGGGAAGGTGTTTTGCCCGTTGGACCACGGTGAGCAACAGGGCGGGATGAAGACGAACGGCGGCTAACCGATGGCCCATTAGAGCGTAGAACTTCACAGCCTGTAAGGAGAGAGAGTAGGCAGGCACTCAACAGTACGGGGCGAATTATGTCCCGAGACCAGCGTTGTGGCATACACGTTTGGATTAGGGTAACAAGCAGACCAGCTTTGCACCATTCCGTCATACAGTCCCAACTTTACATGGCTATATGACAGAATGGTGCAACCTATTAAATTTTCATCGATAATGCAATCCGTTTACGGGCTTTATCGACTTCCAGCACCTTAACTTTTACTTTCTGGTACACGCTGACAACCGTTTTAGGGTCAGATACAAACCGATTCGCCATCTGCGATACGTGAACGAGCCCATCCTGCTTTACGCCAATATCGACAAATGCACCAAAAGCGGTGATGTTTGTTACAACGCCGGGAAGTATCATGCCTTCGTGTAAATCTTCAACGGTTCGAACGCGACTATCGTATTCAAATACAGAAAGCTGTTCACGAGGATCACGGCCAGGGCGGGCTAATTCAGCCATGATATCACGTAGTGTGGGCAAACCAACCGTATCCGTTATGTAGCGTTCAGGACGAATCTGCTCGCGTAATTCCGGGCGACGTATCAAATCAGCAACCGTACTTTTCAGATCGGTGGCGATACGTTCAACGAGTCCATACCGCTCGGGATGAACCGCGCTGTTATCTAACGGATTGGCGGCTTCATCGATTCGTAGAAACGCGGCACATTGCTCAAAAACTTTCGGCCCAAGCCGGGGTACTTTTTTCAATTGATTCCGCGATGTGAAAGCGCCATTTTCGGCCCGATACGTAACGATGTTACTAGCCAGTTGTGGCCCCAATCCCGATACGTAACGTAGCAAGTGTGCACTGGCCGTATTGAGCGATACACCAACCTGATTCACACAGCTTTCGACTACGGTATCCAGACTATTTTTCAGCTCGGCCTGATTCACATCATGTTGATATTGCCCTACACCAATCGATTTTGGATCGATTTTAACTAGCTCAGCCAGTGGGTCCATTAACCGACGACCAATACTGACAGCACCACGTACCGTTACGTCATGATTCGGAAATTCTTCCCGTGCTACGTCCGATGCCGAATAAATAGAAGCACCTTGCTCACTGACCATGAAAACAGGTTTATTCAGTTGAAGTTGCTGTACAAATTCTTCTGTCTCGCGCCCGGCTGTGCCGTTTCCGATAGCAATAGCATCGATTTTATGCTGTGCTACTAATTTCTGAACAACTTGTATTGCCTGCTGACGTTGCGCTTCGGAGTGTGACAGATAAAGTACCGTATCGGCCAGTAAGTTTCCTTGTGCATCTAAACAAACGGTTTTACAGCCCGTCCGATACCCGGGGTCGATAGCTAAAACTCGCTGCTGACCAAGCGGAGGGCTTAGCAACAATTGTCGCAGATTGGCCGCAAAAATCTGTATAGCTTCCAGATCAGCCTTGCCTTTCGAACTATTCGAGAATTCCGTTTCTATGGACGGCTTAAGTAATCGTTTGTAGCTGTCGCGAATGGCCAGCGTCATCTGGTCACGACAGTCGGGCGTTGCTGATCTGTCGGCCACAAATTGTCGTTCGAGTCGTTCCAGAGCGGCTTCTTCGTCAGGCCCAATACTAACCGATAAAAAACCTTCAGCCTCTCCCCTACGCAGCGCCAGCAACCGATGCGAAGGAACCCGACGTAGTGGTTCGGCGAAGTCGAAATAGTCCGAAAACTTGGTTCCTTCAGTTTCTTTGCCTTTTTTAACGACTGAACGAATAATGGCCTCTCTATCGAACAGGTTACGCATACGCTGACGAGCATCGGCATCTTCACTGATACGTTCGGCCAGAATATCCCGCGCGCCCTGTAAGGCATTGATTATATCAGGAACAGCATCAGACACATATCGTTGGGCAACTCGTTCAATATCACGTTCACGTTGCAACTGGATTACGTTAGCGAGTGGTTCAAGACCACGTTCAATAGCAATGGAAGCCCGCGTTTTCCGTTTCTGACGATACGGCAAATACAAATCCTCCAGATCGGTGAGCGAGTCAACCGCTTCAATTTTCCGGCGCAGGTCAGGAGTTAACTTTCCTTGTTCGTCAATGTTTTTCAGAATTGCTTCCCGTCGTTTATCTAGTTCGATCAGCTTCTGATACGTATCGCGGATTTGCCCGATCTGGAGTTCATCGAGTGGGCTCCCGCCAGACGAGGCAGTTGCTTCTTTGCGATAACGGGCAATAAATGGAACAGTTGCACCACCGTTGAGCAATTCGAGGGTGGCACTCACCGATTTGAGATTCAGATTTAGCCACGTGGCAATACGTTGGTCAATAGATTGGGGCATGCATTAAAAAGGAATAGAATAAGCCTGCAAAAATGGCTTCACAAACCGACAGGGCAAAAAAAAACATGCCTTCTGGCATGTTTTTACAACGGTTGTCTATATATCTTACAGTTAAGCTATTTCGACGTTCACGGCATTTAAGCCTTTCTTACCGCGTTCAACTTCAAATTTTACTTTGTCGTTTTCACGGATTTGGTCGATGAGACCAGTAGCGTGTACAAAAATATCTTCGCCACCTTCATCTGGTTTAATGAAGCCAAACCCTTTGGTTTCATTAAAGAATTTTACAGTTCCTGTTTGCATTGTTTGGTTTAAATTTCGGCGAATAACGCCACAATAAAATTGTTTTCCAAATGCTTGACCGATTTTATACCGCTTATTTTATCATATTTTTTTAGTAAAATCTATAAACAACTTTTGCTGACATTCCACACTAT
Source organism: Spirosoma daeguense (assembly GCF_054776875.1). Taxonomy (NCBI): domain Bacteria; kingdom Pseudomonadati; phylum Bacteroidota; class Cytophagia; order Cytophagales; family Cytophagaceae; genus Spirosoma; species Spirosoma daeguense. The sequence goes on along the minus strand of NZ_BAAHBF010000007.1, from coordinate 392,061 downwards.
CCTTTATATGCGCTGATTTACAATTTCTTTACCGACAAACAAGTGACGGAATTAGTAAAGATAGGTCAAAAACAGTGTGATGTAGTTTTACAGATTGATTATTTCACTACTACTAGTATCCCTAACGCCATCTTTAGTAAATCACAGTGGCGATTCATAGAACCAGCTAACAACTCAACCAACCTCATAGATATGGCAGCTACCACTGTTCTATCACCCTCTCGAACCATTACTCAAATCGATAAGCGTTCCAATATTTCCCGAAAGGAGCTTATCGCTGAATACATCGAACCGGCTATTCCAGTCGTATTGACCGATGCTACACGCGACTGGAAGGCGATGGGTAAATTAACGCCCGAGTTCTTCAAAAAGAATTATGGGCATATCTCAAAAGAGATAAAGGGCGTTACGTATACCTTGCCAGAATACGTCGACCTGATGCTGGCTTCTACCCCAGAGAAGCCGGCCCCTTATCCGTTTAATATTGATATGCGGCAATACGTACCGGAATTATTGGGCGATATTCAGCCCGAAATTCTGTACGGCAAGTCCGACCGGGTCAATCATCCGCTTTTGCCGAAGTTCATGTTGAACGCAACGCATGTGTATGAGCTGTTTTTCGGTGGTAACGGTGGTTTTTTTCCATTTCTACACGTAGATGCGTTGTTTCTGCATACACAGATCACGCAGCTATATGGCTCAAAGGAATTTTTCCTGTATCCGCCCGATCAGGCCATATATATGTATCCGCGCGAAGACAATGATAAGATTTCGCAAATCGACGCATTCAATCCAGACTTCGAAAAATTTCCGCTTTTCGAGAAAGCGAAACCACTACGTATTACGGTAGAAGAAGGCGAAACTATTCTGTTCCCAACACGTTGGTGGCATACAACCAAAATTCACGAGCCATGTATTTCGGTAGGCCGTGTTCAACTTAATGCTGCTAACTGGGGCGATTTTACGGATGATATTTATAAATTATGGAGCCGTCTTCATCCGGGCCATCCAAAACTGGCAGTTCCAGCACTCATCTATAATAAACTAGTTGGGCAAGTCATGAATATTCAGGAGAAATTTGCCGCCCAATAAGGTATTTACAATACTCCCCCACCAGTTAACGCCAAAGCAGGTTTGTAGCAGGCCGTTTTTACGATGGTCAGTTATAAACCTGCTTCTGGTTTTAGAAAAACGTTTTTCGACAGGATTAACGTGATTTTCAGGATTTCTTGCGTTGACTATTAGCAAAATAAATCCTGAAAATCACGTTAATCCTGTCGAAAAAAGAGCCTACCGTCCACTCGTTTTGGCCTGATTTGCTGTCGGTTTCGCTACTTTCCGTATTTTTGGCGGCTTAATAAAAAGAGTAGTGAAGATTGATCTAACTTCGTTCATGCGGTTTGCAGGTTTGGTAGGGGCATTGTTGATCGGCGGGCTGAATGTAGCTTCGTCGCAAGTAGTCATCAGTAACACCGACGAGCCTTCTCTCTATACGTACTGTCAGAATTTCCAGACCCTATATACGCAGATTCGCGAGCAAAGCATTTCGCCCGATTCAGCCCGTAAGCAGTTTAGCAATATTATGCACAGTCTGCAAAATCGGTTTCGGAGCATGGAAAGCCATACACAGGATTCGCTCCAGCGCGATAGTCTACAACGTAGTGGTTTATATTTTTCCTTCCCAATACGTGGTTATACAAGCTCTGCCATCGGCGGTACACGTGGGGAAGGTTTTCGGGGTAATGGTTTCGACCTGTTCGATTATAACGTAAGAGGTAGCCACCCGGCGCAGGACATTTTTATCAGCGACCGTAATCAGGATAACATCGACGATAAAACTGGAGAACCTGCCGATATTCTGGCCATGAGTAGTGGGCTGGTGTTAGCCATAGAAACAGCCTGGAAACCCGGTTCTGAATACCGGGGAGGAAATTGGATTTGGGTGTATGACCCAATCATGCATGGACTTTTTTACTATGCCCACAACAGTCAGGTCAACGTAACGCCGGGGCAGTGGGTAGAAGCGGGTCAAAAACTGGCCGAAATGGGACGTACTGGTTTCAACGCATACAAAAGCCGTTCGCCAACCCATCTGCACCTGATGTATCTGCAAATCCAGCCCGACGGCCTCCCCCAACCGATCAATCCTTACAAATGGCTGCTTACCGCCAAACTAGCGAAGTAATGTATGATATATGAACGATGATGTAAGAAGTATGATATAGGGTAGCATTTCGGCTAACATCATCATTCATACTTCTTACATCATATATTCTTTTCTACGATTCCCGTACCAGATTCACGCCGGTAACGAGAAAAATCATTCCAACAATAAACGGGGCTGCCGATTCTGCTTTCGATACGTGCATCCCCAAAACCGCTTTGCCTTCCGACAGAAAAGCTACTAAAGCGAATAAAACCACCACTACACCCAGAATAGTAAGCGCAGCACCGAAAAATCGGCGAAAATTTGTATTGTTATTATCCATGTGATACTGTCACGAAATATGTATAGCTGATTGATCCGTACCTAAATTCTGTTTGCGTTGAGGGGCCAGCCCGCGTTTACGACCTTCTTCCAGCAAAAACGGATAGGCGGCTTCGAGTGTATTCGGTACGAGCCCATCCAGAATGGCTTCCCGCAATACGGTTTTAATTTCTCCTACTTCTTTAGAAGGCGGCAACCCAAAGATTTCCATAATAAGTTCGCCCGTAATAACGGGCTGAAAATTACGAAGTTTGTCCCGCTCTTCCAGGTCGTGTAACTTCCGTTCGACCTTGTCGAAATTACGAAGATGCTTCTGCACTTTCTCGTAGTTTTTCGACGTAATATCGGCCCGACATAACGCCATTAGCCCTTCTAAATCATCGCCAGCATCGACCAGCAAACGACGTAACGCCGAATCGGTTATCTGCTCTTTCGTCAAAGCAATGGGGCGCAGGTGCAAACGTACCAGTTTCTGAACGTAGCGCATATGCTCATGCAGGGGCAGTTTCATGGTACGGAAAATACCGGGAACCCAACGCGCTCCTAAATCTTCGTGTCCGTGAAATGTCCAGCCAACTTTCTGATCGAAACGCTTGGTAGCGGGTTTGGCGATATCGTGCAGCAAAGCCGCCCAACGTAGCCAAAGCTCGTTTTCGCCCCCATTTTTCGCCTTGTCTGCCCGGTTCGCTACGTTATCGAGCACCTGAAGCGTATGGTAAAAATTATCTTTATGCCCTTTGCCTTCAATCGTTTCAACCCCTCTTAAGGCTATGAGTTCAGGGAAAATTCGATCCAGCAAACCCGCGTGATACAACAGTTTGAATCCATACGAAGGCGTGGGCGATAACACAATCTTATTCAATTCGTCGGTAACTCGCTCACGCGACACGATGCCAATACGTTCGTTCATGCGGATAATGGCATCGAACGTATCGGGGTCAATATCGAAACCCAGTTGCGACGCAAAACGGATGGCCCGCATCATACGTAATGGATCATCGGAGAACGTAATGTCGGGGTTAAGCGGTGTACGAATCAGCTTGCGTTTAATATCTTTCAGCCCACCAAAGGGATCAATCAGTTCGCCAAACTCCGCTCCGCTAACCCGATTCAGGCTGATTCCCATTGCGTTGATGCTGAAGTCGCGCCGGTTCTGATCATCTTCGAGCGTACCATCTTCAACAATTGGCTTTCGCGAATCGGCCCGGTACGATTCTTTTCGGGCACCCACAAATTCAACTTCCCACTCCTGATTTCCCTGCATGGCTCGTAGCATGGCGGTTCCAAAATTCGGAAAAACCGCTACGTTCGTGCCCAACGCTTTACCAACCGCTTCGGCCAGTTGAATACCGCTTCCGATGCAAACAATGTCAATGTCTTTAGAAGGTCGCCCCATCACTAGATCACGCACGAAACCGCCGATCACGTAGGCCTGCACGCCAAGAGCATCGGCCTGTTGGGCAACGATTTCAAAAATCGGATTCTTATGGAGCGTTTCACTAAAATTCATACGTCAGTTCTTAGTCGACAATTACTGGTTATCAGCCGATAGCATACCATGTACTATTGACAAAATCCCAGCGACTGCTGACTTATTTTCTGATAAAATTAATTTCTCCGTTTACTTTCAGTCGCATAATCCGGGGGCGTTTGGGCATACCTGGCAACGTACCAATCCGTTCGACAATCAGACTTTCTGCCGCCGGTGGCAACGATAACGACTCAAATGGAATGGTGAGCAATCCACGGCCAAAGCTTCCAATTAACCGCTGGATATCATCGTTCAATGTCCGACGTACCGACAATTCCTGCGCAACGGATTGATCAGTCGATTGGTCGGTTTGCCATACAGCTGCCGATACGTTCTTACCCTGATCATAAACAACCGTCAGCGGATTTTCGGCAAATTCAACGAGGTCGAACGCTACGTCCGGAATTTTTGCTACGTATAAACCAAGCTGATCCGCTTTCTGAATCACTACGGTAGGCCGTAGCGTAGCGGGCATAGCAGGCAGCAGCGTTAAGAGCTGGGCTACAGCCGCATCATGAATAGGATCGGCGGCAACCGACCAGCCAGTTTCGTCGGCCAGACCAATAAGCTTTCCCTGCCGAAGCTGATAAGCGATATCCCGAATAGTTGATGTCATACCAACCACAAAAATACGGGAAGTTTACCGAAAGACGATTAACGACATCGGAAAGGCGAGCGATAACGTAGCATTCCTGCCTGTTCGAAGCGCTACGTTACGTTATTGAAGGAGATTTTAGCTGTATAATCGCTTGATTACCTCCTGCTGAGTCCGAACAAAGTGTGGGCGCTCGGCAGGCTGGCCCAGCAACGTATCGGGCGGGTAATGGCTGTGTTTGGCATAACTATCGGCATACAGCTCGAAACGCTGACGAGCCAGCAAATTACCAACCGCAGGACGCTGACGGAATTCGCGCAGAGCCGCCAGATCAATATCGGCATTGGCTACTACACTTTCACCATACCCCGCTTCGGCAAGCACCAGTCCTTTTGGATCAACAATTTTAGAACCGCCATCGGTCGTATTTATAGGCAATGCGCTACCCGACATGCCACCCGAATTGGCCGATACTACGTAAGCCATATTCTCAATAGCACGTGCCTGTTTGGCGATATTCTTAGGCGTGGTCAGCGGACTACCCATTTCAGAGGTCGAATGCAGTAACACTTCCGCTCCCCGCATCGCTAGACACCGGGCTACTTCGGGATATAAAATTTCTTCGGACGCCAGACAGGCCAGACTGCCAATGTTTGTTTTGGCAACCGGAAATAACGAGTCGTAGCCATATGCGTCCAGATATAAATCCCAGACATCGTGGGGCGTGGGCATGTACATGGCATTCAATCGACGATAACGTAATAGTACGTCGCCGTTAGGCCCCATGATAAAGCTTGTCTGAAAATAGAGTTCAGGGAAAAATGGGTCCTGCTCATAAGCGTTTCCGGCGAAATAAATCTGCTGCCGCTGCACCATGGCACTGAGGGCTTCGTATAAACGCCCATCAATTTCAAGTGCGGCTTTTTCGCGCCACTGTTCTACAGTTTCGCTAACGGGCGGGCCAGTCAGAAAATGTTCTGGCGTAACGACTAATAAAGTTTCTTTTCCTAAAAATCCGATGGATGCGGCAATTTGCCCTTCAATACGTTCGACGGTTTTGAGCATCTGTGTTTCCGCTTCATCGCGGGTAGTACAGTCATTCACAGTCTGACAGGTAAGCTGAAGGGCAAGCGCTTTATACGACATGGGTTAATTAGTTCGGATTATGGTTATGACGCCAAAATAATAGGTTTGGGCGAAAAAATCGCTACAACCCGTTTTTTAGGGCCATTTGAAACAAATCGACAGGCTAGATGGGTTACTCTATTAATTGAAAAAGTATTTCCTGTGATTGCCTGCTCTGTGGGCATTTATCCTCTACATATATATCATTATGACCGTTGATGTACTCGCTATTGCAGCCCATCCCGACGATATTGAAATGACCTCTGCCGGCACTGTTCTCTCGCTGGTTGCCCAGGGAAAAACTGTAGCTGGTGTCGATCTGACGCGCGGTGAACTCGGCACTCGTGGCACACCCGAAATCCGGGCGCAGGAAGCCGCCGAAGGTGCACGAATTATGCAGTTGGTTGCCCGCGAAAATATGGGATTCCGCGATGGTTTTTTTCGGAACGATGAGGAGCATCAGATGGCACTTATCCCGATTATTCGTCATTATCGCCCCCAGATTGTGCTCACCAATACGCCTGACGACCGCCACCCCGACCACGGCCGGGCTGCCGAGCTGGTTGTTCAGGCTTGTTTTTATGCCGGTTTGCGACAAATCAAGACCGTTGGCAAAGATGGTCAGCCGCAGGAAGCGCATCGGCCCATTTACATTTACCACTTCATTCAGGACCGTTCGCTGAAACCCGATTTCGTGGTCGACGTAACGCCTTACTGGAATCAGAAATTAGACGCGATCAAAGCCTATAAAAGTCAGTTTTTCAGTACCGACAGCGACAATTCGGAGCCACAAAGCTACATATCGGGCGAACCGTTTATGAAGTTTCTGGAAGCCCGCACCCGCGAACATGGACACATGATTGGCGCCGAATTTGGCGAAGGGTTCATTAGCAAACGCATGTTGGGCGTTAACGATTTATTCGCGCTACGTTAATACGTTTCGTATCGGCAAAGAATGCATAAATTACATTCTTTGCCGATACGAAACGTTTACAAAACCCTGCTCCTAGTCAAATAATCCAACAGATTATACAATTTCACGTATTGAATTAAGCCATATTGTCTCTTAAGTAGTTATGAGTAGAGACAACCATTCAATACGTTATGAAGAAATATGGCAGGTATCTGATTCCGGCTTTTCTTACACTAGTATTTATTGGCTTAACCAGTTATTCGCACATTGGCTATTTCTTCGTTGTTCTGCTTTTCGCCAACCTGCTGGGCAATCCCATCTTGGGCGAATTCACGAACGAAGAGATACGTAGTGAACTGATTTACTTTCAGGAGAATCAGACGGTTCGTATTCTGAAAATCGGTAGTGCTTTCTTCTTTCTGGTTTTTCTTGGTTGGTCGCTCTACTACGTCGATCAAACGTTACTCACTCCGCTTACAGTTGTTGGCTTCTCTCTCAGTGTAGGCTTGCTGACTGGCTGTTTTCTGGTAACACTGGCGCACGATTTACTGCACGGACGTAGTGCTTTGGAGCATGGTCTGGCGAATGCGCTGTTTGTTGCGGCTGGTATTCCTTACTTCACTAACGACCATATTCTGGGGCATCATCGGCTAATGGGGTTACCTGAAGACGCAACTACGGCCAAATACAACGACAGTTTTTATACGTATTTCAGCAAAGCGTTTCGGTTTCGCATCTGGCATAGTTATTTCACTACGTATGCCCTTCCCGAAAAAACACAGCGGAAGATAAACCGAGAAAATCTGTTGCTGGTAGTTGCCTTGATTATGGTTTATATCGGCATTGGGCTTGTTGCCACGAATCCGCTACGTAGCATGGCGTTTTTTGCGTTACAAGGATTTATGGCTTACGTACTCTACGAAATCATCAACTATATTCAGCACTACGGTCTGAAACGTCAGCGACAATTTGATGGTCGGTATGAGGCTATTACACTTCAGCATTCCTGGAATTGTTATTACAAATATTCCAACTATCTGCTTTTTATGCTCCCGCTTCACTCGGTTCATCATGTTCCGCACCGCTACCTGCACCAGCCCGGTCAGAATCTGATGGGCCCTCGTTTGCCGTTTGTGTATTTCATGATGGTTGCGATGGCATTAGTGCCGCCCGTCTGGTTTCGGGTGATGAATCCGCTCGTACGGCAATACCGGAAACAGCCCAAACCCGTTGGCGAACTTGTTTCTGTGGGTTTTAGTATGGTCGTTTTTACACTGGTTTTTGTATGAAACGGAAACACGGTATTCTAATTCTGCTTGGGCTTGCTTTGTTTCTGGGAAGACCGGCAGTCTCGAACGCACAGGGCAATGTAGGGCTTCGGTTTGTGTTTGGCACACTCCACCCGAAAGGGAATAAAATGGCGTTTCTGATGCCATTAAGGTTAGACGACAACGCTACGTTTGTGCTCAACTGGGGCTTCATTGGCTCTTACCAATATTATTTCCACAAAAGACGCTGGTCGGTAAAAGCAGCACAGGGAATGTATTCCGACTGCGCTAAATTATTTGCAGGTCATACGCATTTGGGTCTGCGATTCAATGTGTTACGTTCGGAACGCCATTTTCTGGAAGTGGGTTTTGGCCCAACGTTCGTATACCGGGAAACCTGGTATCGCTTCCCAGACTATCATCAGGAAACGGGTCTGCTCAAAAATACCGACCGATGGCAATGGAATTTTGTCTGGTATGGTGGCGAAATCGAATATGATTATAAAATCAGCCCTAAACTTGACCTGACCGTCAACGCGATTCCGGGTTATCCTGATTTTATTACGTTTGGTGCTGGCGTTCGATACTGGCCAAACAGACGACCATAAGCTTATTCTGCTAAAACACATAGCCCGCGTTTAGTTCGATAAAAGCGGCTCGCAAGCCGTGTGCTTTCAGCGACGTGCCAATGCTGAGTTTTTCGGGCATATCGTTACGTAATTGAAACGGATACCAGGCAAGTCCAACTTTTTCATAAATCCGGCTACCAGCTACGGGGGTAATCAGGTACGTACCAAGCTGATAGCAAATTGCCAGATGACCAAACAATACTTCTTCGCCAATTTTTAACCCAAGTTGAACGCCTTTTTCAGGATCACGCATAAGTTCAAGACCACCACTTGCTCTAAAGCGAACATCATGCTCGAAAAGTACTCCACCTTCAGCCTGCGGAGAAACAATCAGCCGACTGGAATCAGCCGCCCGAAAAACGCCAAAGGCAGTACCTGCATACATCCGCCAGTTATTCCGTCGACGTAGCATCGGCTCCCGATCAATGACAAGCTGCTGTCCCGGAACGTAGCGTAACCCCAAATAGGTTGAAATTGTGTTCAGGCCGCTGTTCGGCTGGCGCAGATTTCCGTTCGATGCATGACTCATTTCTAGACCCACTTTTAGGTCAAGTCTGGACGTAGCGTGCAGAATTAACCCAAGATTGAGCAACGAAACGGCATTCAGGCGCGTGCTAATTAGCCGATTTTCAGGGTTATGTTCGGCGTTGTAACGACGGGTAAAATAGGCCAGTCCGGTTCCGTGCTTTAGTTGTAACGTAGCGAACGGAGTATGCCAAACCGTGAAGGCCAGAAACGGCACTACTGCCAGATCGTTGCCATACACTACGTTGTTTCCAATATCTCGCCAACGTAGCGAAAGGCCCATTTCCGGAAAGTTATGCGCTCGTTGCCACGGTTTTGCACCGCTTGTTTGTCGGCTAATTGTCAGTTCGGCTCCCCTGATTGCTGCTACGTCGATATTCGATTCTTTCTGCCGAGACATCAGGCTTCCCACGTGCCCGTAAATTTCATACATAAAGCCTTTTTGCGCATAGCCTTTCATCAGATAGCCAGACAACAAAAATAGCCCGAGCGAACAGGTCACGAATCGAGCCGAGTAACGTAGTAGAGCCATCAGGACGTAGTGGTCTGTAATTCCTGACGAAGACGTAGCGCAGGGGCATTCATAAGCGCAAACCAACGAGCTGGCCGGTATGCCGACAACATCATTTTGGCAAATGGCAACGGCATTTTTGGTCCGGCAAAATGCGTTATTGACGTCAGATTAGGCTCGTGTACGTGATGAATGGAATGCACGGGCATCATAAAATACAGGTACGTATCGAGTCGGTAAAAACTATTCCAGGCGTGTTGCAATTGCACGGCTTCAAACTGGTTTCCAGCTCTGATACGTTGAAGACCATAATGCTGGATATACGTAATCGACTCGTAAATGAGCACCACAAAAATAAATTGGGCCAGCACCCAACCGCCTACGGCCAGTCCCGCTACCGCAGCAACAGCCAGATAAACCAGACAACCAGCCAGTCGTAACGTAGTGGCCCGTACAATTCGAGCACTCGTTGATTTCGGGAACACCGATGCTACGTCGAAAACCATTCGAAATCGGTGGCTGATCGAGCGTTTAAAATAGCGATAGATCGACTCGCCCAGAAGCGGTGTGGCCGGATCTTTCGGCGTGCCAACGTAGCGATGATGAATATAAATATGGTCAGCTTCGAGATAGAAAAACCCATTCTGAATCAACAGTATAGTAGCTAATCCACGGGCTAAACGCGACGTAGCGTGCATGAGATCATGCGCAAGCGAGATGGCAAAATTGCTGTTCAGAATAATCATCCCGTACACAAAAAAAAGCCAGTGCCACCACGCCAGCACCTGCGTACTCAGGAAATAAAAAGCCCAGCTATTCAGTCCGACGAAGAAAAAACCATATCCGGTTTTCACTCGTGCCATTAACGTACTGTGATGGAAAAAGCGATACTCGTCAACCAGTTGTTTTATACCAAATTCACCCAGTGGACGGATTAACGTACCCATCAGCCAGATCAATACGGAAGCTACCCACACCCAGTTTCCATAAGCAGTACTGATGAATAAGCAACCAAAAAGCAGAGGCAACCCGTAGGGAATCGCTCTCTTGATGATGGCTCGACGAGTTACATGCGGCAACCCCATATCAAAATTGAGTTGATGCTTACTTTCCTTACTTACAAATGCTTCAGTAGACACACTCAGTAGCAACCAATAGAACCCCTCTTTGTTAACTTGTACGAGATTATACAACAGATTCAGCTAGATGGATGTCGATAAAGAAAGATATAAAATACTAGAAGGGTTGCCTGCTTATGGAGCAATGTATATTCCAGTTAATTAAGTAGATAAACCTTATATAAGTCCATATAGTGAAGGCTTTGTCATCCGTTTTTTTATGTCTGACAATACCTCCTGGGTTGCTAATTTTAACCTCGGCTGGACTTCTTATAACGCCGTATTCGATTTTCCATCAACGGATATAACTATTGTTATTGCTGGCGGTAGTGGGTACGTAATGAATCGAAATCAGACCCAACCACTAGCGACTTTTGGGTCCTCTATAAAGATTGCTATCTTAACCGATCAAGATGAAGTAATTGCCACTAACGATACTAATCTAGTTGTTGTAAATTCAAAAGGCCAAATCTGGACATCTGAACGAATATCATGGGATGGCATAGCCGATTTACGATTAGAGGGTCATACAATATTTGGGTTAGCCTATGATCCAACGAATGAAAATGACGACTGGGTTGATTTTAGTCTGGACTTAACCACAAAGCAACTTATCGGTGGTAGTTATCACAGGGTTTACACAAACGCACTTATACAACAGAGGAATGGTAGTTAGAAAGTTATTAATCTACTTGTGTTTGATCAGTTGGAGCTGCACTCCGAAAGCCATACCAGAGCCTATTATCCAGCAAGCAACTAAGCCGTTACCCTATTATTTGCCACCCGAATTCGATATAACGATTCAAGAAGGACAAAACTGGTTAGCTAAATATGAATATAAGCGAGAAGGCACTTATGTAATTGAAGAGCAACTTGATTGGAATTTGGTGGAAGATCTAGGCAATTTCCTAGAGTTGCCCACTAAAGGAGCGTATCAAGGGCCCACAATAAGTGCTCTCTTTAACGCCGATGAGCTAGTTAAATTAGATATAGCGCGAACAAAGTGGCGTTTTGTTATAGCGAAATATAATAACAACTTCTTCTTGCACATTCGAAGCTATGTCCCTTTTAAGGGTGGTTCCATCCCTCATACCACTTATGAAAACTTAGAAGCCGATTTAAAGCAGGACAAGCTTGCTTACCTAAGTTTGAGTTTCGATGGGAATGGTCGTTTTATCAGTGGGGTCGAATGTAACAATAAAAGATGGGGGAATGGTATTATTGATGCTAGTACTAAGAAGTTGCCTTCTACAGAATTAGACGAAATCAAACGAGAAATATATGAGGATTCTTTGAAGGCCCGATAGTGCAGAATACACTAGCTTTTAGCCTAATTCACATAACATATTCGTAGTTAGTTATAAAACCTCTCCGGGAGAAGTACAAACCAAACGCACATCATCAGTTTGCATTTTTACAATAAAGTATAGTTTGGCCAACATATTTTGTAGCTAACAAATTCAAAAGCAACAGAATACGTAACACTGAAAAACGCTACGTATCCAACTGAAAACAATACGTTCTGGAAATCAGAAAGCGTATCGCTTAAAAATTACAGCTGTATAAAAATTCATTGATCCGTGACCAGCGACAAACGGCCCAGGTAACTACCAGCCAGACAAACCCAGGCATTAACAGATATGGATATTGAGTGGCTGCTTTCAGCAATTTCATGATGGCTTCTAAACGTTAGGAGTATATCACAAAAGTACAGGAGCCGTATGCACCGAAACAGGTACAATTGGTAACAGGTCGATTTGACTAAATAGCCGGAGCGTTCAACTCGTTACGTGGTTAAGCTTGTTTTCTTACATGCTTATCTTCCGTCACGTTCGCCATTCAGGGCTGGGAAATAAATCACGAACGTAGCACCTTCGCCGGGTTTACTATAAGCCGTTATGGCTCCTCCATGATTGGCCGTCACTTTCTCACAAATAGCCAGGCCGATACCCGTTCCGGCAAATTCACTACGGTTGTGCAATCGCTGAAATACCTGAAAAATACGGTCGACATACTTTTCATCGAAACCAATTCCGTTATCTGCTACGTCGATGCGGTTGTAAAAAGCTGATGGCCGAGCAGGTCGAACATTGGCGGGCAATTCCGACATTTTTAGTTGTTGCGAACGTACCGTAATGACTGGCTTCACATCATTGCGGCAAAACTTCAGTGCATTACTAAGTAAATTCTGAAAAAGCTGCCCCAATTGAGAACGATCGCCTACTACGTCGGGTAGTACGTCGATGCGCACGTCAGCCTGCGTTTCCTGAAGCGAAATCTCCAGATCAGTCAATACCGAGTTGATAACGTCGTTCAACGATATATGTCGGGTAACATTTTGCCGGGTCGAAATACGCGAGAACGTAAGCAGATCACGGATGAGCGTCGACATACGACCGGCGGCCTTTTGCATCCGGCTCAGGTGTTCAACGCCTTCGCCCAACTGTTCGCCGTAAAGATTTTTCAGAATATCGCCGAATGACTGAATTTTTCGCAACGGTTCCTGCAAATCATGGCTGGCGATGTAGGCAAACTGTTCCAGATTCTGGTTCGAGCGTTGTAAATCCTGAATAGAAAGTCCTAACTCGTCGTTTATTTTCGCTAACTCGTCGTTCGTTGCCGCTAATTCTTCATTGGTTGCGGCCAATTCTTCGGTACGTTCCTGCACCTGCGATTCGAGTTCCAGTTGGCGTTGTCGCTGATCGGTAACGTCCTGTGCGGTTCCGGTCAGATATTCCGGCATACCTTCGCCATCGTAAAATACCAGCGCCTGTGCATGGATAATACGTACCTGACCCGTTTGGCGGTTTATAATTGGATGTTCGTTTTCATATACACCCGATGCCCCCGGCTGTATCACAGCCGTTATAGCATCGGCTACCGATTGGCGGTAGTCGTTGGGGAGTGGATTATAGGCCTCATCCATACTTTTGGTATTTTCGGAGAACCCCAGCCATTCCATAAACCGCGCCGAATAACTAAACTGGCCAGTTTCGATGTGCATACTCCACGTAGCCAGTTCCGCAGATTCAACAGCCGCCCGTAAGGAGGCTTCTGCCTCTTCAGCCCGTTGTCGGGCTTTTACGGCATCTGTTACGTCGATAGCAATGTCTAATATGGCATATACCTCGCCTTCTTCGTTTAGAATGGGCGTATACGTAATGTTGTAAAAGTTGTGTGTCATTACGCCATGCTGCACAATATCGACCTGTGCACCAAAGCTCTGATACATCTTTCCAGATGTATAAACATCGTCCAGAATTTGCAGAAAAGGCTGATTGTCTAGCTCAGGCATCACATCACGTAACGGCCGCCCAACAATATCGGGGCCTTTCCCGACAATATCGATAAACGCCTTATTAGGTAACTCAACGATTAGATCTCGCCCAACAAACAAACCCATGGCCGCCGGAGCGGTTGCAATTATGGAACGTAGGCGTGCCTCGCTCGCATCTATTTTCTGACGGGCCAGCACCTGCTCCGTTACGTCGACAGCCATGTCCATAATAGCATATACGTCGCCGTTTGCGTTACGTAGTGGCTTATAGGTAAAGTCGAAATAATAGGTTGACAGTATTCCATTTACCTCCAGATCGGCCGGCATCTGGCTCATGGTACACGTTTCGCCAGTGGCATAAACTTGTTCCAGAAGAATTGGGAATGCCTGTCCTTTTAGTTCGGGAATAGCATCAACCAACGGTTTTCCAATAACCGACCAGCCTTTACCCCAATATCCGATCATGACCTCATTGGCTACTTCAATGACCATCTCGGGGCCAACAAAAAGGCAGGTAGCTACAGGAGCTTCTGCAATGAGACTACGGAATCGGGCTTCGCTGGTTTCTACCGCCAGTCGCTGTTTCACCTTCTGGGTTACGTCGATATAAACTGCTGTAACGCCCGCAATTTTACCCTCTACACCGTAATAAGGTTCGTAAATAAAATCGACATAAGCCGTTTCGACATGTCCGTTACGTTCCAGATTAACAATACGCTCTTTTGCTTCGAACCGTTCGCCGGTTGTGTAGACCCCTTTCATCAACTCGTCGAAGCCCTGTCCATTAGCTTCGGGAACAGCCTCAAAAAAAGGCATATTCATTAATTGCTGGCGTTTCCGCCCCCAGAACTCTAGTGCCCGCTCGTTGGCCAACGTAGTAACAAATTGAGGCCCATTGAAAAGCGTCATGGCAACGGGTGCCTGCTCCACAATTGTCCGAAATCGTTCTTCACTTTCAATCAGAGCCTGCTGAGATGCATCCTCGGCCGATTGCCAAGTTGTGGTATCAACTGACTGCGCAATACCCGCAAAACGATAGACTATATTTTGCTCATTAAAAAAGGCTCTTCCCTGACAATGCAACCACCGTACTTCGCCATCTTCGGCACCAATTGTTCGGAACCAGCAATCATAATGTCCGCCCGATTCAGGGCTTATTGCCCGTTGAACCGCTTCGTGTACACGCGGGCGATCGTCGGGATGTATGTATCGCAGGACCTGATCATAGGCTACTACCTCATCTTTCGCAAAGCCATAAAGCTCCCGACAACGTTCGTCCCAATGAACCAGTTGGTCAATCAGATTTAAATCCCAGGTACCAATGCCACTGGCCTGAAGAACAAATTTCAGGCTTTCATGCTCAGTGGCACCGTTCTGATTAAAGAGCTTCTGGTCGCCAGTCATAGTGGATAGTTATAAATAAAGATAAAGCGTATGGGTACTTCCTTTCAGACTGTAAGTTACTTCATCAACAGCCTAGCGTATGAAACTGTTTAAGCTGGATTAGCCACTAAATGGCTCAGGAGTTCACAAATGGTAGTTGAATCACAACGCGCGTGCCCGTTGCCTGCTGCTGGTCGTTATACTTGTCGAGTATCTGAACACCAGCAGTCCGACCACTACGTTGGCCAATCAGTTGTAGCCGATCTTCGGTTACCCGTAATCCAACGCTACGGTGTTTGGAATCAGGCTTTTTGAACGTCTGCGCCTGCATTCGTCCAATACCATCGTCGTCGATAATGCACTCCAGATGTGTCGGTTTAGACACTATACATACCTGAATACATCCTTTCGATTGCTTATGAGCCATTCCGTGTAAAATGGCATTTTCGATATACGGCTGAATAATCATGGGAGGAATGGCCGTTTTTTCTAGCGAAAGCGACGAATCAGTTGTTATCGAAAAATCGAACAGATTATCGAAACGTAGCTGTTCCAGTTCCATATATAATGTAAGCTGTTCTAGCTCATTATCGAGGGTTACCCATTCGAGTCGCGAGTTATCGAGAATGAGCCGCATCAGTCGGGCAAATTTCACTAAATACTTATCAGCATTATCGCTATCGTTCTGAAGAATAAATAACCGTATGGCATTCAAAGAATTATAAAGAAAATGCGGATTCATCTGCGAACGTAACGCCTTCATCTCTGAGGCAGCGATCCGTTCGCGCATTTCGCTTTTTTCGCGCTGTACGGCTGCCCGCTGCTTTTCGCGCCATCTAGCCACGAAACCTGTTAGCGTCAATAACGATACCAGCGTACTGATCCGAAACCACCACGTTTGCCAGAATGGAGCCAGAATAGTTATCGGTAACCGATAACCCGACCGATTCCATGCTCCATCGTTGTTGGCGGCAATAACGTGTAATACGTAGTTGCCGGGGGGAATGTTGGTATAACTAGCGAAAGCCCGGTTCCCTTCCCGTTGCCAGTCGGTATCAAACTCTTCGAGTCGATAGGCGTAGCGATTATCGTTTGGATTGTCGAAACTCAGCGCAGCCATCTCAAATGTAAACGTATTCTGATTGGGCTCTAACTCCAATGTAGGCGGTGCGGCAAACGGGTTTTTCAGCATTTCCTGACCATTCACCCGAAACGATGTCAGATAAACAGGTGGTACGTAGCGGTTTTGCCGAATGCGCTCTGGATACGTATAGACAAGACTTCGCATACCCCCGAAATACAAGCGTCCGGTAGCATCACGAACAACTGAACCAGATTCAAACTCCGAGGCTGAAAATCCGTCGGCCTCATTAAAAACGGTAAACTTTGGCCGACGCACATCCGTATACGCCAGCCCCTGACTGGTGCTAATCCAAAGCGTATCACCTAGAATAAAAACGGCCGACAGGTCGTTATGCGGCAATCCATGCTGGGTTGTAAAAACCTGAAATTTACCGGTTTTCTGATTCAGGCAGGCCAGTCCATTATCCGTACTAACCCACATTCGCCCGAAACGATCGTCGGCAAATCCGGTTACCCCTTCATCGGGTAAGGTTTGTACATCATCGCTATGTTCGTATTTGGCCAACAGGCGTAAATCGGGGCTTATTTTAAAAATCGGCCCCAGCCCACCTACCCATAAATTCCGATGGCGATCCAGAAAAAGGGTATTATAGTTTTTGCCCGGCAGTTTGGCAATTTGTGGGTTGTTAAACTGATGGCTGAATCGCCCTGTCTTAGGGTCATAGATGGTCAGCTTTTCGTTTGTACCAATAAAAATCCGCCCATCAGACGCCTTGAGTAATCCGAAAACCTGCGTACCGGCAATGGCTTTATCAGACGTAGCTAGCGGAGTTTTTCCGCCCTCGTCGGTTGGTGCTATGCTTGGGATATGCTGCACATGATCCGTAGCAGGATCGAGCCAATCGAGCCCACCGTTAGAACCTACCCATACTCGCCGAGGTTGATCAGCCAGTATGGAATACGTCATATTATCGATCAGGCTGGCGGAGTTTCCTGGCTTCTGATTATAAATTCGATACGCTTTTGTTTGCGGATTTATGTGAACGACACCGTCGCGGGTAGCAACCCAAATAGAATTATTGGTGGCATCGAGAGAGAGCCCAGCCGCATCGAAACCCTGTGTATTAGCAGGTTGATAATCGATTTCATCAAAGACGGAATGCAACTTATCGACGGTTGGATTGAACCAGCAAACACCCGAATCATCGGTCATCACCCAGACCACACCCGACCGATCTTCGAAAAGGGCAATAACTGAGTTCGAGATTAAACTGCGCGGATTATTTTCGTTATTAACATACTGATCAAATCGCTTTGCTGACGCATCGAAATGATAAAGTCCTGCCCGGTTGACGCCAACCCACAAATCGCCGGAACGGGTAAACAATACCGACGATATAGACTGATTGACAGACAGTTCCGACACAGATTTAAACTCTCCAGTGCCTGGATTTAAGTAGGTCAGATGTCCTTCTTTCGTTCCGACCAGAATCTGACCACTACGCGGATTTTTTGCCAGCGCCGTTACGTAGTTATCGGGCAATGACGTAGTAACAGCAGGGTCATTTCGAAACGTCCGAATCTGTTTCGTCAGCAAATTATAGGCAAACAGGCCATCCTGCGTACCAATCCAGAGCGTATTGCCATCGATCAGCATTCGGCGTACAGATTTCACTTCCGATTCTGACTGTTCACCGGCTGGCATGGTCAGAAGTGCAACACGGCCTGTGTTAGGCTCAAAGCTCACAACTCCTCCTTTGGTAGCCAACCAAAGCCGACCATCGCGACTTTCAACAATTGACCGAACGAAGTTACAACCCGGCCCAACGTCGGCAAATGAATACCGCTGAAACGATTGTGTAGCCGGTTCATAGCGATTCAATCCTTCCTGTGCACCAACCCAGATTGTTCCGTTGCGTGCTGTAAAAATGGTACGTACCACCCGATGCGATAACGATTTCGGGTTTCCAATTTCACGCGTGAAATTAAGGCAACGGATTCCGTCGAACCGGGTTAGTCCTCGTACGGTAGCAATCCAGATAAAGCCGGGAGTATCCTGAGTGGCAAACGTTGTATAGTTGGCGGGCAACCCGTGTTTCAACGACAGCCGCTGAAACGACATGGCAGGTGCCTGCCCTTTTAGCAATGACGGTGAAATGCTAAAAATACCTAGCACTAGTAAACCACCCCAACGGCATAACCATTTGGCAAAAACAGGCCTATTCACGTATTGGCTAGTATCGCATCGCTGCGTCATCCTGAAGGAGCATCTCGGAAGGTAAGATAATAAAGCGTTGTGGCAAATTCGTTACGTTATCACGAAAAACATTCTGGTTCATATCTATCTGGTAACAACATCTACCCAAACAGCTTTATCCGTTCAAATATAGGCTACCTAATCAGCTCTGCGTGTTACGAATGAATAAATGGTGGCAAATAGAAGATAACAAGTGGCAAAAAGAGGATAATTGGTGGTTTATCTACCAGATATAACTCCAATCTGGCAGTTATTCATCGGATGAACCAGTTATTTGCTCAAACCTACTCACTATTAGTTTTCGCTATCTGCGTTGCTGAAATAAGCGTTCTTTTGCTTACTCATTACACAAAGCGCATTGGTATTCGTAGGCTATTCTAGTCGATACAAAATTCTATGATCGACAACCCTACGTAACAAGCAATCAACAGCAACTAAATCAGTATATTATCTGTGGGAAATGCGAATAGCAACGTATCACGGCCTGCTTACCAGCAATCATTGAAAGAAGAGCTGGAAGTAGAACGGATTATTAATTTCTTCGCAATGTCACTGCTGGAGCAAACGACCGTAGAAGAAGTGCTGTGGGACGTAGTGAAAAACTGCATTGGCCGCCTGAATTTTGTCGATTGCGTTATTTATAAGCTCGATACGTCTCGTAATGTATTAATTCAACTGGCAGCCCACGGCCCAAAAGGCCCGGCAATTGGCATTATTCACCAACCTATCGAAATTCCGTTGGGGCAGGGGATTGTGGGCGACGTGGCTCGCACTGGGCAACCCGAACGTATCGGCAACACATCGCTCGACAAACGCTACATTGTGGATGACGCTATTCGGTATTCCGAAATAACGGTTCCGATCCTGCTGAACGGACGGGTTTGGGGAGTGATTGACGCTGAACATCCAAAACGTAATTTTTTTCGTGCTCATCATCTTGTTATCCTGAAAAAAATTACCGCCCTATGTGCGCAGAAAATTGGCCGTATCGAAACCGAACTTGCGTACCAACGCGTTCAGCAGCAATTATCTGATAATGAACACCGTATAACCGAAACCAAGTTACTGGCGCTACGTTTGCAGATGAACCCACATTTTGTGTTCAACAGTTTGAACGCCATCAACAAGTTTGTACTGGAAAATGAATCTGAACAGGCGTCTTTGTACCTGACAAAATTCTCACGGCTGATGCGTCAGATCATGGCCAATACTGCCAGTGAATGGGTGTCGCTACGTAACGAACTGAGAGCGTTACAGATTTATGTTGAGCTTGAACTGCTACGTTGCGACAATCGGTTTGCCTTTACACTGACCGTCAGCCAATCGTTGCCGGTTGATATGGTTTTTATACCGCCAATGGTCACCTATCCGTATATTGAGAATGCCATTCGGCACGGCCTGTTGCAACCGAACGTTGACAAACCAACGCTTCACATGAATTGCGATGTGCAGGACGGGTATCTACGCATTCAGATTAGCGACAATGGCATTGGGCGTGCAGCATCGACAAAATCACAGGTAAGCGGGCTTACGGCGCATAAATCGTATGGGCACACCCTCACGCAGGAACGACTACAGCTTGTCAATCAACTATATGATGCCGATGCAGGTATCCACGTAACAGATTTAACGACCGATATGGGCACCCCTGCCGGAACCGACGTAACCTTCACCATGAAACTACGACAATCATGACTGCTTTATTAATTGACGATGAAAAACACTGCCGCGACGTACTGACTTTACTACTGAAACGCTATTGCCCAAACGTTCAGATTCTGGCCGGATGTGCCAACGGTTCAGAAGGATTAACGGCTATTGAATCGATGCGGCCCGACCTGATTTTTTTAGATATCGAGATGCCAGGTATGAGCGGATTCGAAATGCTGGAAGCGTGTCGCTATCATGGCTTTCGGGTCATTTTCACCACCGCATTCAATGAATATGCGATTAAAGCCATTCGTCATAACGCACTGGATTACATCCTGAAACCTGTTGATAAAGACGAGTTGATTCGGGCAGTGGCCAAAGCCGAGCAGGAGCAAACAACACAGACACCTAGCAACATTGATCAGTTTTTAGGCTATCTGCAACACCAACGTATCGGCGACCGTATTGCGCTACCGACAATGGAGGGTTTACAGATTATTCATAGCGAAGAAATTTACTACTGCGAGTCGGACGGCGGATACACGCGGTTTGCACTCAAAAACGGGCAGATCGTGCTAATTTCCAAAACTCTGAAAGAAGTAGAAGACGTACTGGAAACCAAAGGATTCTGCCGGGTGCATCACAGCTATCTCATCAATCTGCGCTACGTTCAACGGTATATCCGGGGCGATGGCGGTGAAGTTGTGATGGCTAATAACAAAGCCTTACCGGTATCGCGCAACAAAAAACAGGAATTTCTGAGCCTACTGGAAAAGATATAAAAGGGTTTTACCACCCCCAACCCCCTCCTAAAACAGGAGGGGGCTTTCTCAATGACCATCACTAATCGTTGATTCAAGTCCAGAATAAGTGAACAAGTGAGTCTCGGCATGTCCCCTCCTGTTTTAGGAGGGGACATGCCGAGACTCACTTGGGGGTGGTGAAATCAAATTATTTCTCCGATTTACCACCGCCAACTTTCCCAGCGTTACCGGGTTGGGCGGCTGTGGTTGGATTTTTTACATACTTATCGAGCCAGCCATTCATTTCCCACAGCATATGCAGCAGCGATTCTTTAGAATCGTAGTGATGACTTTCGTAAGGCAAAAATACCAGTCGGGTTGTGGCACCGAAACCTTTCAAGGCATTATAATATCGCTCCGACTGAATCGGGAACGTACCAGTATTGTTGTCGGCTTCACCATGAATCAACAGCAGCGGACTTTTCATTTTGTCGGCATTCATAAACGGCGACATTTTGCTGTAAACCTCCGGAGCCTGCCAGTAGCTACGTTGCTCATTCTGAAAGCCAAAAGGCGTTAGCGTCCGGTTGTAAGCACCACTACGCGCAATACCTGCTTTAAACAAACGACTATGTGTAAGAAGGTTCGCCGTCATAAATGCGCCGTACGAGTGACCACCAACACCAATTTTTGTTGAATCGACAACGCCCAAACGGACACCTTCGTTAATGGCAGCTTTTGCGCTGGCTACCAGTTGTTCTACATAGGTATCGTTTGGTTCTTTATCGCCTTCGCCCACAATCGGAATACTGGCATTATCGAGAATAGCGTAGCCCATCGTAACAAATGCGGCTGCACCCCAATAGCTAATCCGGTTGAACTGATACGGCGACCCAGATACCTGTCCGGCGGCATCCTTGCTCTTGAACTCAGCCGGATACGCCCACAGGAAGGTTGGCAGCGGCCCCTGCTCTTTCTTATAACCCACGGGCAGATACAACGTAGCGGTCAGATCAACACCATCATTACGTTTATACCGAAGTTGCTGTTTCTGAATGCCTTTCAGTTGCGGATATGGATGCTCGAAAAACGTTACCTGCATCGGCGCAATACGTGCCTTCAGATTACGTACAAAATAGTTCGGATTCTCGTCGGGTGCTTCGCGGGTTGTCAGAATAACCTGTTTAACAGCATCCAGCACAGCAACAGGCCGTTCGAAATAAGGGGATGACGACCGCCAGAGTTCGCGCGTTTGTTTGGTTTTCAGATTCAGCAGACTAACAAATGGGCGGTCTCCTTCGGGTGATGAGCCTTGTACGTTCAGCATCAGAATTTCGCCCGAAGGCAAGATATTCAACACATCGCGACCGTACTGATTCTGCTTCATATCGGGCTGTCCGGGATTTGAATACCGATCTTCATACGAACGGTCGAATAGAACCGACGTTTGCCACGTAGCAGGGTCAACCAGTTTCGTAATGGATTTGCGGCTCTGCCACCAACGTTCAGATGCTAACGCGGTTGATGCCGTTCCCCAATCGAATCCACCGAAACGAAACTGTGACGCATAGATTTCTTTGGGCTGACCCGAAAAAGGTGCTTCGATCAGGTACACTTTATCCCGAATATCAGCTTTCACTTTCGGATCGCCATTGTCCTGCGCCACGGTATAATAAACCGAAGCGGCTACGTCTGTCCGCCACGAATAATCACGCGGGCCAGTCGGAACACCATCGCGACTGTAGGCTACACTTTCCTGCAAGGGACTGTCATTCAAACTTTTCACCAACGTACCGCCCGTAGCGTAAATATCGGTTTTGAGCGGAAACCGATTTACCGGAACCAGATACGAAAACGGCGTATGTACCGTTTCGACCAGTACGTATTGCCCATCAGGTGAAGGATCGGCCGAACGAATAATTCCCGGCTGGCCAATGTTTGTCGTGGTGCCATCTAATCCAACCCGAACCACCTGCGATGTAGTGTAATAAGCAAATTGCTTTTCGTCGGATGGATTTTTAAGCAGATCCTGATAGGTTGGTGCCTGTCCGCGTTTGCCACCAATATTTTCCTGCGTTGTTGGCCCCGACGGTATGCGACTAACCTCCGGAGCAGCTCCACGACCTGCGGGAACTGTTCTTGCCACCAAGCCTTTATTGTCCGACAACCACCGATACGGCACGCCCAACGTAGCGTTCAACGCCAGTGAACCAACTTTCTGAGCCGTAGCGGTTGCTACGTCGATAACATACAGATCGATGCGACTATCGGTTGAATTGGCGAAGGCAATTTTCGCATCATTAGGCGACCATTGCACGTAGCTAATCTTTGGCGAAGCAGGTAATCCAGCGATGGCTTTTTCCGCTTTATCGGTCAGTTTCCGAAGTTTCAATCCCGTTACGTAGCGCGCACGGCTTGGACCTGTGTTGGCCGGATTTAACCGCAAACCCGCCAGCTTCAGTTCAGGTTGCGACAGTTCGTCGATTCCGGGAACCGCAGCCTGTTCGAGCAGAAGCATCATATCACCCTTAGCCGACATGCTGACATTGGGCGTCAGCGGAACCGTAACCAGATCGGCCAATGCCTTGGGCGGAGTCTGATACGATGTGGCATCCTGCGCATATCCGCTAAACGAAAATGTAAGCCCGGCTAACAGCAAAAGCCACCGCCCCGGACGATTTTTAGGTAAGTTAGAAAGCATAAAAAGTAGTTTTCAGTTGTATTGAGGTGTAATCAATAAATCAGAACAAAATTAGGCTTTTCATCACACACTCAACCTATTTTATGACTTTCTCCCAACAATACCTTATAATATTCCTCTATTTTTCCCGGCTCCAGACTTCGTTAACTTTCCCACCCGTCGAACTTTCTCCCGAATGATTCCACTGATCGCCACTTACTTTCGCATCGAATGTGAGCGATTTTCCAACCCGGCTGTTATCTCGCGAGAAGAAATCAATTGTTTCGGTGTATTTGCCATCTTTTAGTGTATACGTACCTCCGCCTGTTCCTGAAAACTGTTTTGTCTGCGGGTTAATGGCTATCCATTGAAAACGGCTTCCAGTCAGCATTTTCAGCGTTTTTCGTGGGCCGCGCTGCATTGTTGTTATCTGTCCGGCATCGTTGGCCCGGCCAGTAATTCGCCACAAGCCTGTAAGCTCGGTAGGCGTTTCTGTTATTTTCTCAAACGTCGGATTACCCTGCATATCCCGCATCAGTACATGTTTACCCTGATCGAACGTCAGATATGACTCTGTTTGGCCAACTTTACTACTATCCTGCGAATCGAACTCGACCTGTATGTGGATATTCTCGCCATCTAGCTTATAAACGCCCCCGCGTGTACCTATAAAACGATCCTTTTCATACGTAGTCAAAACCAGATAATTATCTTCCAGCGTCATCAATACGGTTGCCCCAGATGCGTTTGTGTACCGCCAGGCACCATCGAATTTACCCGGCTCAGCCGAACGAAATGCCAACAGTACGCTCAACAGAACTACGACTCCCAACAAAGTTTGTTTCTGATTCATAACAGGTTTAGTTTATTTCATAACTGATTGTATACGTAAACCTACACATTATTCTATCAACTCTACCGATTGTTGATTCTCGATAGTTTTTGCGTAAGGTAGCCATCAATTTCGCCTTATGAAAACGCTCACATCGATAAACTGGGTGATGGTTGGCCTTTACGGATTGCTGATCATTTTCTTACTTGGAACGAACTTCAGCCCAAACAACGATGCCGCCGGACGGGGTATGTTAGGGGGTATTATCGTTATCCTGCTCATTTTTGTTGGTGTTCTTACGTTCCTGAATTTCAGAGACTCTCAGGCAACCAAAATCACGGCTATCGTGCTTGGTGGAATTCCAATGCTGTTTATCTCCTATTATCTGTTCCTCGAATTTCAGCGCGAAAAACCGGAGGAAACTCAATCCATAACACCCATAAAGCGAACAGATAAGGAACTGGCCCAACAGACCGTTCTTGATTTCCTGAACTGGTATCAGACGAATTTTTCGCTGATCAACCAGATCAAACTGGTCGATCAGGAGCCGGGGCAGGTTTATGCGGTCAATGCTCAGCAGGCAGAACGCTATCTTATTTATCTGAAAAGCAGCGAACTGCTTACCAACTATTATATTAATGAATGGCGAACGTATTTCAAGGAACGTCAGGAAGGGTTCCGTCTTTCTCAACAACAGGAAGGCCCGCCAACTGGTTTTGAATACGATCTTGTGGTTCTATCTCAAGAGCCATCCCTACAACTTTCTGCACTAAAAAGCCTAAAAATCAAATCAATATCTGTAGATAAAAATCAGGCAATTGTTTCATTGCAGTTGCTCGACGATTATGAGTTTCGGCTAGAAAAGCAGCATGGACGCTGGCTGATTAATGAGATTCTGAACCTTAGTGTTGAATAAACTTATGGAACGATACGTAACGATACTGGTTGCGGGAATTTGTGCCGCTCCACTTGGTTTTTTCCTGGCTGGATGGTCGTTTCTGAGCGACAATCGGGGAAACTCCGATCAAACTATCGCCAATGGATATGCTGGAATTTTGTTGGGAATTGTAGGCGCCATTGTGAGTTTTGCCGTCACTCTTTATCTAACCAATAATCTGATTGCGAAAGGTTACCTGCGTCAAATTCAATTGGTTGATGTGCTGATGATTATAGGCTGGGGAGTTGCTTTGTTTATCGTTTTCGACAATCAACCCCGTCTTTTAAACTACGTCGATCATAATCCTATTCTGGAAGTTGACGTACGGGTAAAAAAGTCGCAGCTCAAGGATAGCATCGATAAGGCGGTTGAAGTCATGTTTTCCGAAACCTCGCTAACGTATTATCGAACCGAACAGATACGTAACGAAGACAACTCCGTTATTCTTCCCTGGTTTGGCTATCTGTATCGGGTAAAAGACTGGCAGGTTCGGGTTTATCTACATAATCAGCCCGCCGATTTCCAGATGAACTTACCCCGTCGCCCAACCGAATCAACGGAATGGTCGGGCTGGATAGAACCTATGCCGAATCCAGCCGAAAAAGCTCCTGATGGGCTTACGATACGTTATCGATTCCGGCTTGTACCGTATACTCAAGACCCGTAAACGTAGTGCCTGATGGTCGTTACATTTGTATCGATTCGTTTCACTACGTAGCAACTGGCTTTTAATGAATCGATTACGAGCCTATTTTTCTATCAGTCAACCATGCAGACCTTCCTTTGTCTTTTTCTGGTGTTTTCGGCATTTTTCGCGGCAGGAAAGTCGTTGAGCGAAACACCTCAACAAGCCCTCAATCACTACGTTGCTTTTCTGAATCAATCGGTCGATGAAGTGGCGAATCGGCTTCCCCCTGTTCAGTCGTACTACGAAACAATACATAGCCATTCTTCTTTTACGCGTCAACTATCGCCTTCAGGCACTCTGGAAGAATATTACTATAAAAAAGCGTTAGCGAGTCAGGCCCTGACCGAAGCTGAAAAACAACGCCTGAACGCGGGTACGCAAAACCTTTGGAAGCTGCTAAACAAAATAGACCAGACGGTAAAATCGCTCGAAATCTATGATCGACTGAAAGATTACAAACAGGATAATTATAAAAAGGCGAACGTACTGATTGCCGATCTGGCAAAACAACTCGACCAGTTCAGCCGGGAGAAAGCAGAGTTTTACAAGCAAATTCAGCGGGTTTATCGACGGTATCAACCCTACCGTGCCAACGATGCGTATCTATTTTCAGAAAAGGAGATGGAGGACGTATTGGAAAGTCAGCAGCAATTGCTCGATACGTTACGCTATTATGTCAACGAAAACAACGCATCGAACTGGCCGATTGAACTGGTTCAAAAAAGTATTCTGTCCGACGAAAAGCTACTGGCAGAATTAGGGCAGGCGAAGGGGCACATCGACTATCCGGCGTCGGATATGATTGGCTCGTTTAAGACGGGATTGCGGTCGATACAGGTACTGAAAAAACAGGCGGTCGACAACTATAATTTTTCGGCCCGACAATCGTCCCGGCACAGCAACGAGTTTTACAAATCCTACCTCAATCACTACAATGGCGATTTACTGAGCTGGTATCAGCAGTTTGTCAAATACAGTACATCAACCCGGCAGTTGCTGGATTACCCTAAGTTTTCGCCTGTTTTTGCCATCGATGCCCCAGAGGCAACGACCGTAACTAGTCAACGAACGACGCCATTTCAGGATGTTTCCCCCGTAGCGTTCACGGTTCAGCCAGCTACAGCCCCTGCCAGCACGCCGTTGTTTCAGATATTGAACGCGTATATCGATTTTATTAACGAATCGCTACGTCAGATGCATCAATTGCAGTTGGTGGTACGTAATTACCAGTTGTCGGCCAATACGTTCCGAACACGTAGCAGCCGCCGGGCACCCCTCGTCTATTCGCACGAAGCATTTAAAGTGCCCCTTTCCGAACATCAGTTGCTGACGATGAACAGCGCTCAGATTCCTCAGCCATATCGGGCGTCAGTAATCAGCCAAGCCAATGTGTTACTGGCGATGCTGAAAGAAATGGATGCGCTCAGCATCGAACTGATCAAGTATACTGGACAGCAGCAATATGCGCAGGATAATTTTCAACGTTCCGACGAAATTCTGGATCGCTACGTATATCTTTTCGATACGTTCGACCAGAAAAAAGAACGGCTATATACCGACATTCGACGTATTTTCGAAAGTTACCCGACAGCTAAACCATCCGATTCGTGGAACGTAGCGGGTAAATCGTTGCTACGTGCTGTAGATTTAAATAAGGCAATGCTGTTTGGTGTGAAAGCTTATCTGAAGAAACAAACAGATCAGCTCCCCCCGCCAGATTCAGTACAGATGGAAGGGAGAACGTTATTGCTCAATGAGTTCAAAAATCTGAAAGGATTGCAGCGATATGGACGTAGCAACGGCTTGTGCCCCTACTCGCCTTACGAAGATATTGCCGAAAGCTCGATGAAGTGGGCCGAAAAACTCCCTCGTGTATCAACCCGTTCGCTGGAAAGTTCGTATGAATCGTTCTACTATTTCTTCAACAACGAGATCGCTTATCAATACAACAAATTCAGCGAACTGGCTAAAACGAACCTGCTGAAAACCGTAAATCAGCCCAACCTTTTCGCCTTTATTCGGTCGAGAAACGTAGCAAATGCGCCCGTTACGCCCGAACCGTTCAACAAAGACGAAGGTCAGGTAGCTGTCAGAACGTCGTCTGTTACGCCCGTCAAAACTCCAGACAACGTAGCAAAACCAAACGCTA
The DNA here is from genome assembly GCF_054776875.1 of Spirosoma daeguense. NCBI lineage: Bacteria > Pseudomonadati > Bacteroidota > Cytophagia > Cytophagales > Cytophagaceae > Spirosoma > Spirosoma daeguense. The sequence goes on along the minus strand of NZ_BAAHBF010000007.1, from coordinate 363,679 downwards.
CGTCACCGACAACAAATGGCAAACCAATTGTGCAGCACGATACGGTTTATATCAACCAATCGACTGTTGATACGGTATACATCGACCGAAGTAGCCCAACTGTTGTACCCAATTCGCTAAACGGATTTGCTACCAACAATATGGTACTCCTGCTCGACGTATCTGGCTCGATGGATTCGCCAAATAAGTTGCCTTTATTGAAAAAATCAATCAAGTCGTTGTTGCGTTTACTACGTCCAGAAGATCAGCTATCGATTGTGATTTACTCAGGAAAGGCACGTGTTGCCCTCAAACCAACGTCAGGAAGCAATACAAACGAGATTGTTCGTGTTATCGACGAGCTGGAGTCGGAAGGCGATACCGATGGGAATGAAGGAATTCGGCTGGCGTATAAAGTAGCTAATAAAAACTACATCCGGGCGGGTAATAACCGTATCATTCTGGCAACGGATGGTGAATTTCCAATTAGCGAAGAAACATTTGGGCTGGTTTCTGAAAACAATGCTCAGGACGTTTACATGACTGTTTTTACCTTCGGAAGGAACGAACTGAAGAGTGCGAATCTGAAAAAATTAGCACAATCAGGAAAAGGGACCTACACGCATATAACGCCCGAAAATGCCGACCTCAAACTAATACTCGAAGCACAAGCCAAACGTGCTAAGTAAGGGGAGTAATTAATGCATTAAGGGCAAAAAATCTTGTAGAACGTATAGCTTACAGTAATGGCGGTATACGTGTAGCTATCTCGCAAGCCCGGATTCCCCTGTGCATTTTTGGCTTTTGTAACGCCAAATGTTCGTTCGCCAATGCCATCTAGATAATCATTGTTAGTAAAGCGGGTTCCGAATTCAAGGCCAACGCTCCAGGGGCGCTTAATCTCGTATTTGACGCCAATACCCAGCGGAAACATTAACATGCCGCCGATTTTCGCCACATCGTTTTTAAACTGAGCCAGCCCAATACCACCAAATACGTACGGAGTCCAGTTTTTCGCTTTTGGCAACGGCTTATAATTCAGAAAATTATACTGCATGTCTATCGTAACCTCGTTTAGATTTGTACGAAACGAATAATCACGTAGTTTCTGTACAGGATCGCTGCTAAAACGGTCTTGCGCCTGAAAAGAGCCAAGAGCACCACTGGCCCGCATCGAAAACGAACGAGTAAAATTATAGCGAAAAAACAAACTCCCTGCCGGGCGAATAAAGCGGGGATTCAACTCCGGCGATACGTCGCCTTTGTACAGCATACCGCCTAAACCACCACCAATTTCGATGTGCTGGGCCTGTGCCTGTAAGCTGATAAAAAGCCCGGCTACGATCAGTCGGGCTATAAAGACATGGTATCGATGCATTAGCTATTGTTGATGGTAGCAGTTCAGGAGTTAATAGAAAAGTTTTCGGCTCGCTTACCAACTCCCGAAATTTACCGAATAGGAGGGCATTTAATTTTGCTTGGAATAACGTACTGAATCGACAAATTCGTGAGTAAATACCCATCGGGCAGAATTCCTCTTTCGCCACGCGTTGTTGTCGTAAAGGGCGATGGATCTGCCTGAAAAAGTTGTTGTGCTACGTCGTAACGATATTTATTCTCGCGGGCCGCATCCCGATCAAAGCGCCGGTCGGCCAGCATCGATCCTAGTCCCTGCAATGCATCAGGTTGGGCATAATCGCCACCTACATCGTCCAGATAGTCGGTGAATGTATACCGATAACCGATTTCAAGGCCAATATTAAAATTCTCATTGATCATGTATCGAAATCCAATACCAACCGGGATAGCCACTGTTACCAATGAATAGGGTTTCTCATAACCCGGCTGCCCCTGACCTTCGGTGTGCAGTGGCTGTAGTTTCACCCAGTTACGGGCTTCGTAACCTTGATTCTGGCCGTTTGTTTCCGTCTGAATTCGAGCCTCCGGGCTATGAGCCAGTAAGGCAACGCCACCAAACAAATAGGGAGTAATTTTGGCCCGATGCTCGGGAGTACGCCCATCAGCAATGATATTATAAATTCCGGTTAGCGCGAATTCCTTTAAATCATTACGAAAGTGCAGGTTGCGTGCAAAAGGAATAGCATATTTAGTAGGATCACTTTTGCTAAATGTATAATCATCCCCCGAAATACGAGCCCAGGTAAACATAGCACGCGCGGCAAAATGTGGCGTAAACTGCCGGGTATATCCCAATCCTACATTCCAGCGCGGCAGCGTAAAGAGCGACTTAAATGGCTGGCGATATCCTGCCAAATCACCAAAATACGTTGATGAGCCAGCCCCGAACGTAACTGATGAGTACGGCAAAAAATGCGTGTTCGTTCGCCTTTGTGCAATACTCTCCGTACCCTGGCCCATCAGCAGACAAACTGCTGCGGCACTTGCCATCAACCGGTTATATATTTTCATACTCATTAATTAGGTGAACCAACCGCGACTGGTCTGTCAGGCCAGCCAATTCCGAAACGGTTAGCTCACTGTTTTTATTGGCACTTCGTGTTAAAATTTATGCAGGAAACGCGATTTTGGCCGAAATAAAGCATAACGGTACTGGGCTGTTCCGAGTATAATACGCTTAACTCTAACGTAGGAAGAGGAAGGAATACGTAGCATAAACACTACGTAACAGATACCCGAAACCAACACAATTTCTGTACCAACTCAATACGTTAGGCTAACAATCAGAGGAATAGTTTCACCGTTTTAATTCCGGATATCCCAGCCCCAGTTCAGTTTACTACGTAGCGTATTCAGGAAATTATCGTCGCTGAGCTTGAGCAACCGGGCTTTAAATGTTTCCTTTTGCAAGCTGATACGTACTGCTGTATCGACCGTAAACGAACGGGAATCAAGAGCCGCCAGAAAATTGCCACTCCGGCTTTCAACTTCAAACGCCAGTTGACAACTGTCCATAACAAGCATAGGCCGTACATTTAGATTGTGCGGACTGATTGGCGTAATGATAAAGCTATCGGTATGAGGGAGTAACACAGGACCGCCACAACTCAGCGAATAGCCTGTGGAGCCTGAAGGTGTAGAGATAATAAGCCCATCGGCCCAGTATGAATTCAAGAACTCACCATCAAGATACGTATGTACGGTTATCATCGATGATGTCAGCGTTTTTGTAATCGTAAAATCGTTGAGACCAAATGGCAGATTACCAAAAACATCCTGTGTCGATCGTACACTGACCAGCGTGCGCTCATCGATGGTATACTGTTCGTTGAAAAGCGAATCGATCATCAACCGTACCGACGCGGGAGCCACTGTAGCCAGAAAACCAAGTCGGCCAATATTGATGCCTACAATCGGAATTTGCCTTGCTCCTACGTGTGTCACCGCATCGAGTAACGTACCATCGCCCCCCAGACTGAAAATAAAATCAGCATCAGTAACCCCTTCTTCGATGGTGTACGTAGCCTCACTGTAATGAGCTACACCGGCATTATCAAGAAACTCGCGATAGCCTTGCGAAATGATTAATTCAGTCTGCCGACGAGCCAGTTCTTCAAACATCGATTGAATATATGGCCGGGCCGATTCGGGAAAGTTGCGCCCGTGAATGGCGATTTTCATGAAAAAATGGCGAATGGCACAGGGCGATGGGGCGAAGTGTAGAGAGGTCGTTGTTGCCTTACTCTCTGCCCTCTGCCATTCGCCCTTTGCTAATTTACGTATTTAGATAGCGTAGCAACGAATTAAGGCGGTCCTGGTCAATACTTTCGATAGGTGTATTGGCAAAAGCCGCTTCGATTTGATACCCAAACCGTTCGAGCGTAGCAATAACAGGCGTAACATCCCGTCGATTGAGTTTAATTGTCAGTCGCGATTTATCAGGCATACCATAGGCCGCGCTGGTAAAGTAACTGCTGATAATTTTAAAATTGTTCGACTCAATCAATCGGCTGATTTCTGCCATTGAGTAATCCCGTTCGTTGATACTCAGGATCAGAATGGCACCTCCCTCCTGCACGCCCAGTTCCTGAGTAAACTGTTTCAGTAGTTCATTGACCGAAATGGTGCCAATAAACTGCCGCTCTTCGTCCAGAACGGCAATAACTTCCACCTGATGCTGCGTTGCCAATCCAAGTACTTCAAGCAGATGCTGATCGTCCTGCACATACAGTTGCTCGAACAAACGCATCACCTGACTCACTGGTCGCTCATCGTCGACAGCATCCATGAGCAATTCTTCGCTCAGTATTCCTCGATACTCGCCCTGTTCTGTTAGCACGAGTTGTCCTATTCGATACTCCTCCATCCACGCCAAAGCCTGCCCAACAGTGTCGGTCGGCTTTAGAGCCGGGAGCATAGGATCTATTAGTTCGGCAGCCAGCATATTTCTAACGTAACGTGTAGTGTAATAAACAGCAACCTGTTTGCCAGAAAACTACGGAAATAATTGCATAGTTTCAAAATCGGTTGAAGTTATCAGCCAGCGGTACCGCAGAATTAATTAACAACCATTTTTGAACTAGTTATTAATCAATATCTACGACTAACTGGTGACAGAAAGTTGCTCGTCATAAATGGGGTGACGTACCAGCCAGCTATCGAGCAATTCATTGAAACGAACCGGGCATTCCATCATTGGCGCATGACAGCATTTATCAATAAAATGTAATTCCGAATCGTCAATCAATCGGTTGAATTCATGTCCGACCTCGGCGGGTGTAATCGTATCGTTGAGCCCCCATACCAGCAACGTAGGCACCTGAATTTTATACAGGTCTTTTGCTACGTTGTTTCGCTGAGCCGATTTAGCAATTCCCACAATGCTCATGCATTTTGGAATGCTGCTGGTGATTTCAAAAACTTCATCAATTAAGTCTTTCGACGCCACTTTCGGGTCGTAGAATGTATACGCAACCCGCTCTGCTACGTATTCATAACTTCCCCGTTTCGGAAATGAACCGCCCATACCGTTTTCGAACAAACCAGAACTTCCCGTCAGTACCAGCCGACGTACCTGATCTGGATGATTAAATGTGTACAGGATTGCTAAATGACCACCAAGCGAGTTGCCCAACAGGGTGAGTTCGTTCAGTTGTTTCTGCGCTACGAATTTCTCAATAAACGCCAGCAACCCTTCCAGACTGGCCTGCCGAATGGGCATTTCGTAAATAGGCAGCATCGGAATTATAATTCGATACTGTTTTGAGAACGTGGTTATCACGTCGTCCCAGTTACTAAGAGCGCCAAACAAACCATGGAGCAGCAATAATATATCGCCCTGGCCTTCATCAACGTAGCGGAAACCGGCTTCTTCCCGAATCTGATAGTTCATATGCACGACGTGGTTAAGGATGTAATCGAATCGTTTTTCTTACTGGTAAACTTTATAAAATCAATCCAGTTCTGGATAAGTTGCAATCCGTGTTGAGTTAGGCAGGCTTCGGGATGAAACTGAATTCCCCACAGCGGCAATGTCCGATGCCGCAACGCCATCACCTCGCCTTGCTTTGTGACGGCGGTACAGACCAATGGTTTCGCAATTCCGGAATCCGGCTGGTAGGCATCCGACAAATCGGTCAGAACCAGCGAATGATACCGCGTTACGTCGAACTCCGTTGGCAGCCCTTTCCATAAGACATCGTCGCCCATTACCCGGATGGCCGACTGTTTTCCGTGCATGGGTTGTTTAGCCCGAATCAATCGGGCACCGAAAAATTCGCCCAGTGCCTGATGCCCAAGACAAATTCCAAGCATGGGCAAGCGGTGGTAATAATAGGTTATACTCTCCATCAATCGGCCAGCTTTTCGAGGAATGCCCGGCCCCGGAGAAATCACCACGCCATCCACTTTATAACTGGTTATTTTGCTCAACGGCTCATCGTTACGTACTACATGACACGTAGCACCCGCCTGTTTCAGGTAGTCGACCAGCATGTAGGTAAACGAATCGAAATTGTCAATAACCAACAGGTTCATGGGCCTACAACACAAATTAACGCAACAAAATTAACGCTTTCTCGGAAAAGCAATAAAAACTTATTATTAATAACTGACAATCAGACATTTGAAAATTCTATAACTTTGAAATATCCAACAATTATAGAAAAAATACTACAGCTTAGACTATAATATTGTAACAGCGCGGCTGCAATTGAGTTTCACCAGTTGAAAACCGTTAAACTTTTCTAACCAATGCTCACAGACCTGCCCAGTTCTCCCGATAATCCTATTCTCATAATTGGTGCCGGCATGACTGGTCTAACCTGCGCCGTTTATCTTAAACAAGCTGGTATAAACGCTATCCTACTCGAAGCCGACAATGCCGTTGGCGGGCGCGTTCGTACCGACGTAGTAGATGGGTTTCGGCTAGATCGGGGGTTCCAAATCTTATTAACAGCGTATCCGGAAGCGCAACGGCTCCTCAATTATGATGCGTTGGATTTACGATGTTTTCGGTCGGGGGCGCTGATACGTCATCAACCGCCGGGTGCTTCGGCCGAGTGGCGAACGTTTCTCAATCCAGCCCGAGAGCCTTCGTCTATTTTTCAAACGCTGGGCTCGCCTGTTGGTACGTTAGGCGATAAAATGCGCTTGCTTGAATTGCTACGTCATACGCAGAGTCTGACGCTCGATGAGTTATTTCGGCAAACTCCTATAACAACTCTTGATTTTTTGCAGGAATTCGGGTTTTCAGAATCCATAATCGAGCAGTTTTTCCGCCCGTTCTTCGGTGGGGTATTTCTGGAAGATGCGCTCACTACGTCGAGCAACTTTTTTTCATTTTGCTTCCGAATGTTCTTCGAAGGTGACGGAGCCTTACCTGCGCAAGGAATGGGCGCCATTCCTGACCAACTAGCCAGCCGACTCGATCCAACTCATATCTGGCTCAATTCGCCCGTATCGCACATTGATGGCACAACTGTTCATCTGACTTCCGGGAAAACAATCAGTGGCAGCAAACTTGTGCTGGCCGTCGATGCTGCTCAGGCAGCTCGCCTTCTTGGTGGAAATGAACCTACAGAACAGTCGTTTACCCATACTACCTGTACGTATTTTGCGGCTAATTCAGACCAATTGGCCATAGAAGAAAATCGCCGGAAGCTATTGATGCTTAATACACATCGAAGTTCTTCCGTACATAACGTTGCCATAGTGAGCGACATTTCTACGGCTTATGCGCCAACTGGCAGATCACTTATTTCGGTCAGTACGCAGCAACTGGAATTAGTTGATGAAGCTACGTTAACGGCCAAAATTCGGCAAGAACTTACGAGCTGGTTCGGCGACAACGTACAAAACTGGCAGCATTTGCGAACGTATCATATTCCTCATGCCCTTCCTGCGTATTCACCCGAAATTGCTGGTATCGACGCGCTACGTCAACCGCTTCAACTAAGTGAAAATATATATCAATGTGGCGATCAAACGGCTTATCCTTCTCTCAATGCAGCCATACAGACGGGGCGGGACGTAGCAGAAATGATTATTGCCAGTCGCTAACTACCCATTCATATACAAACAATTCGCAACTGGCAACTTCACTACGTAGCGCGAATGATGGACTTTACTAAAGCTTAAAAACCCCTAAATCCCCTGAAGAGGACTTTGATCCTGATTAAACAAAGTCCTCTTCAGGGGATTTAGGGGTTTTCAAACAGTTTCTTACATTTTCACAATGCGTTTTGCGGCTGTGCGATCACCAACTCGTATACGTAGCAAATACGTACCAACAGGATAATTATCGAGCGGAATCGATGAATTTACCTGATTAGTTTCCTGCTGGCGAATGGTTTTTCCGTTCATATCGGTCAGTTCCAACGTAGCGGGTTGTATTGCTGATATGCCACGTATCCGAACAGTTAGCGTTGTGGTAGCCGGAACCGGAAACACCTCGACCGCATCAACAAGTAACTGCTCTTCGATACCCAGTAATGGCGTTACAGTAACGGTCGCAACTCGACCAGTTATGCTTCCTGCTCCACAACTATTGCTCACACCGGATAAAACATACGTACTGGTTTTCATCGGCCTGACTTCGAGTGCATATGGACTTGCAGTGGCCTGTACCGTCATTGTTGTTCCTGCCGACGTACTGTCGCGATACGCAAATGTCCAGGGTGCATCACCCGTTAAAACTAGAGTTAATTTAGCCGGTTGCCCTTCATATACCGTTGGATTGCCCGTCAACGTAGCGGTTGCTAGTGGGCGAACGTTCAATACAGTTGGACTAATCCGTCCGTTGATCGGAATTTTCGGATTTGTAGCCACCACACGTACCCAGTAAAAACCTTCAGCGAGGGTATTCGAGAGCAGCCCGCTTACCTGCCCGTTGGCACTCTGGCTCACAGGTACATCAACATAGCTCATTTTTGTGGTATCCGTCTCTACTTTGGCAACCTGCAACTTAAAAACGCTGCCGGGGTTAAATGCACCTGTTGTCTGGAAATTGGTGGTCAGTCGCGAACCGACACATAGCGTTGTCGATGTCAATGCAAGTGTCTGAATTGTTGGAACCAGCACAGTTACAGTTGCGGCAGTGGCTGCGCCTGTTGGCCCAGAGCCGCATTTGTTCATGATTTCCGTTACCTGATACGTAGTGGTTTGCGTTGGCGTAACCAGTATTGTGGTATCTTTCGTAGCCGTTCCCGACAAACCATTCGACAATTTATACTGGTAAGGTCCTACGCCCACAAACGTCAGCTTTAGCGGTACTTCGATTCCAATATTTGCCGTAGTACTGCCGCTCAGGGTTAAGCGTGGCATTGCCTGTACAAATACTTTTATAGGCACTTTCGCACTTTCACAACCATTAACTGTCTGCGTTACGTAGTACACATCACCATCTACTTTTGCCGTTGGTGTAGCGGTTGGTGGTGTTGGGGGTATAGTCGTAACGTTCCCGTTAGGGTCTGTCCATTTCAAATTAGTACCTGTAGCCGAAAGCGCCTGAGGGGCTGTTCCCTGACATACTTCTACAAGTGTTTTTGCAACGGCTGGTAAAGGCGGAGCTACTACGTTGACCTGCAAGCTGGCCTTTGCGCCCTCACATCCATTGACCGTTTGTGTAACGAGTAATGTGTAGGAAGCACCTTTATCGGTATTAATTACGGGGGGTGCTGAGCCGAGTTTAGAACCATCTGAATTATACCAGGTCAGATTTTCACCCGATGCCGATGCGTTTTCAACCGGAGCCGTTGCACAAATAGTTTTCGGGATAACACCCGGTGCCGATGGTAACGCTTTTACAGTTACAGACAGCACAGAACGCGAGCTTTCACAACCTTCGCGGGTTTGGCTTACGTAATAACTTGTTTGCCCAGTCAGGCTGGTGCTGACCGCAGGCGCTATTGACGTACTGGAGCCGCCCGATATATTGGTATACCATAGCAGATTCTGTCCGGCTGCCGTCAGCGATTGAACCGGCGAGTTTTGACAAATTGATACAGGTAATGTTTCGGGAGCCGATGGTCGAGCTTTTGTTTTTACCGCAACAGCGGCACTGGTGGTGCTGGCACAACCCGTTACGTCGATAATGTAAGCCCCGTATGATTCTGTTGATGAAGTCGAACTGGCCGACGTTGGTGAAAATGTATTCGGAACGTTAACAGCCAGCGATGTTACAGCATTCGCGGTTGTTGTTTCCATAAACATTTCTTTAGTTGTTGCCCTGAAAACAACCCAACGTCTTGATTCGCTGGCACTTGCCGCCGTAAAACTGATAACGGTCTGTGTTTCACCTTCGCAGAATTCATAATCAGTTTTTACTGGTGATGGCGCATCAGGTGCTTTACGAACGGTTGCGGTCAATGCGGTTCTTGGCCCTTCACAATTGCCTACTGTCTGACTAACGTAGTACATTTTCGAAGACACAACCGTTGGATCAATCTGGGGAGTTGAACCTAATGGACTTCCGCCCGTTGCTACGTCGTACCAGCGAAGATTTGATCCGTTAGCGGTTAATGTCTGCGCCGGAGTAAACTGACAGACCGATACAATCGGGCTTGCTACGCTGGGAGCAGCCGGCTGATTACTGACAGTAACAGGCAACACTGCCCGCGCACTTTCGCAACCATTGACTACTTGGCTCACGAAAAACGTTTGTTGGCCAGCTATCGACGTATTGACAACTGGCGTTACCGACGTACCTGTACCGCTCGTCGGACCTGTATACCAGAGCAAGTTCGAACCTGTTGCCTGAAGCACAGGCGCCGTCGCACCTTGACAAACACTTACTGACTGCACCGAAGGCGCGCTCGGCACCGATTTCACCGTTACGGTAATTGTTGCACTGGCCGGGCTTCGGCAGGTGTTGGCCGAAACCTGCATCAGTGAGTACGTCAGGGTTCGCGCTATGTCTGTTGGTACGTTAGCAGTGGCCGTGTTTCCGTTGGTCGACGTATTTGTAAGAGCGGGCGTATCACCATAACTCTGCCAGCTTGCCGACAGTCCCGGAGCAATCGTACCGCTAATGGCGAGGCTTGTGCCCACACAAACGCTGTAGCTGGCTTGTGTAACGCTGGGCGCAACTGGCGTTTCCTGTATGTTAACGGTTACGCTGGTGCGTGTGCTTTCGCAACCATTAACTGTCTGACTAACGTAGTATGTTTTAGAACCTACACTAGCCGTGTTCGGGGTTATCATAGCCACGGCGGTTCCACCGGTTGCTACGTCGTACCACTTCAGATTTTGCCCGGTGGCGGTTAATGACGTAGCGGTTGTATTCTGACAGATAGAGACCGTTGCCTGTGGTATAGATGGAGCCAATGGTGTTGGCTGAACTGTAACGCTCACCGCTACACGTGGACTTTCGCAAAACCCTGTAACACTTTGACTTACATGGTACGTAGCAACCCCAACGTTCGATGTTGACACAGTTGGGGCCGCCGGCAATATTGTTGCGCCAGTAGCTGTTGAGTACCAGTTGAGTGTACCGCCAGTTGTTGCTGTTGCCGATACCTGAACGGATGAAGTGCCCTGACAGTACGTTGCTGATGCAACGCCAGGTGCCGTTGCCGTGGGTCGAACCGTTAGCACGGTTGCGCTGGGTGTTCCGGCCAGATCCGGATTTTTCGAAACTATCCGAATTCGATACGTAGTACCCGCTGGTGTGTTTCCCGGAATTGTAGCCCGATACGTTATTTCGTACCGACCCGATGCCGATAAAAACTCTGATGGAATTTCATAATAGCTGCCGCCATTTGAGAGTTCTATACGCATAGACTCGCTGGGAAAATCGCGGAAACCGGTTACGTCGATTGTTGAACCAGGGCAGACCGATGTTAGCGGCAAAGGTTCTGTTGCAAGTGTTGATTGAGCAATTGCCTGCGTCGAAAAGAAGAGTAGTAAACCCATCACGACGGTCGTGTAAAACCTACTCACAGGCCAATTATACACAAGAGACAGTCGTAGTAAACAGTGATTCATATGAAGCAAATAGGGTAGGGAGAATAACCAACATTCAGATTAGTCATCAACACCTCTCCAAATGTCTATTTGCGCCTGAATTTCAGGAATTTACTACGAATTATCAAAATTGGTGCCAAATGTTTTTTAGCGCGAAACAGGAATCGCTGGAGATACCTTATCTAACTATCAGTAAACCAGACATCACCACTATTTACTATAAAACGCTCACCAATTTCCTGTCAAATGAATTCGTCATTAGTTCTCCCGGCAAATGGGTAACAATCTCAGCTTTGAGGGCCTGAATAAGTTTACGCTTCAAAAAACTACGATGCATCACCACACTCACTTCACGAACCGGAACAGGGTCTGAAAATGGGCGTAGTCTGGCCCGGCGCGTAGCATCCATATCAATCGTAGCCAGATAAGGTAATAACGTAAAACCAGCCTGTTTATCGATCAGTTTTATAAGCGTTTCGAGCGAACCCGTTTCGTAACGTAACGCTGTTGCCTTACTGGATTGTCGGTCGGCACCGCACAGGTTCATCACCTGATTCCGAAAACAATGCCCTTCAGTTAGCAACCAAAGCCCATCAGTCGGCAAATCGTTTGGTGATACCGTCGGCTTGTTAAGTAACGGATGTTTATCAGCAGCATAAACTACGAATGGCTCCTGAAAAAGCGGAATTTCGGTGATTCCATTTTCGTCCAGTGGCGTTACAACCAGTCCTACATCGAGCAACCCATTTCGAAGCCGCTCAATAATCTGCTCGGTCACCAATTCCTGCACATGAACGCTTACAGTTGGGTATTTTCCCACAAATTCACCAATGAAATAGGGCAGCAGATAAGGGGCCAGTGTTGGAATAATACCAATGCGAAAATCACCCCGGAAATCTTCTTTCGACTCACTCACAATCTCGGGAATACGTCGGGCAGCCCGTAACACATCACGCGCCTGCGCCAGAATAGCCTGCCCGGTTTCGGTAGGCACAACGGGCTGTTTCGATCGATCGAAAACCAGTACGCCCAGTTCATCTTCCAGTTTCTGAATCTGCATACTCAGCGTGGGCTGTGTTACGTGGCAGGCTTCAGCGGCCGTAGCAAAGTGCCGATACGTATCAACCGCTACAATATAATCGAGTTGTGAAAGCGTCATTTTAAGTACAAAACTGATAGGCTCCGGCTGTCGGTTGTAGCTACGGGATTAGCCGCTATTGCGACTCCGACAGCCGGAGCCTGTCTGGGCCTATTTCAACCATTTCAGCGCATCACCCCTCAGTTGTATTTCTGCCTTCGGCGATACGTTGGGAACAAATGTCTTTATCGATGTATTGTTGAGCTGAATACCGCTCGAATCCTGAACAACAGCACGTAGTAAATTATACTGATCTTCAGTACCCAGCACAGCAAAACTATTCTGGCTCGAGTTAATAGAAAATCCCTTCGAAACACCAAGCTTATTTGTTCGCAGGCGACTGTTTTGCAACGTTATTGACAACGTATCGGTTCCGAAATCAGTTAGCGTCAGTCGGCTGTCTTTTACACGTAGCGACTTCAAATCGGCGATACGTAGCACAACGTGTTTGCTCTTTTCATAATCAGCATCCTCACGCGGAGTACCCTGATAGCCGCTGAATTCGGGTGTAAAACTTACAAACAACGTATCACCCTGCTGTCGAGTTTTGTAAAACTTTGCCTGTTCTGGCTCAATCAATGCCTCGGCTTTATCAGTACTACGTAGCAGCATGATTTCACCAATTGGTGTTCCCTCAATTACGTAGTGTTTCAAGCCTGGCAACGGCCGATGCACAAATGACTGGTACGGATTTTTCCAGTCAATTCTCTGGTATTCCTGTTTGAGTAATACGTCGGTGGCAACCATTCCGGTAAGCGTGACCAGAAGAATTATTGCCAGTAATATATGACTTGTTTTCATGATGAATTATCGGAATGAAGGTCAGGAATAATGAGCCGCTACGAATTGCTCATAGCGTGCTTCTATTTCGGGCAGTTCGATGCCAAGCAGATACAGATTTTTAAAGAAAACAGGTAAGTCGTTTTCCAGAAACTGCTCACGTCGATACGCCCGAATACGCTCAACAGCATCGTCGGTCGGGAAATAGCCGATGCCTCGTTTGTTGGCAATAACCCCTTTCTGACTCAGAAAATCATAGGTTCGCATTACCGTATTCGGGTTCACTTCCAGCTCGGCCGCCAACTCTCGCACCGACAGAATTTTTTCACCAACGGGCCAGCGTCCCAGTAGCACCTGCTCGCTTACGTGCTCGGCAATTTGCAGGTAAATGGCTTGTTTATCTCGAAAATCCATAGCTACACCTCCCTTTCTTTTAGTCGCACATAAGCGGTGATGTACGCCAGAATAGCCACAACGGCAGCCACTGTGTAGCGAATCTGATCGCCAAGCGGCTGCGGTAAATCAATTCTTCGCCAGCCCGACTGATTCGGCCCTTCAACCATAGCCTGTGCAAAAGGGGCAGCCGTACGAATGATCGAATTTCCGGTTAGTAGCTGCATAAACACGCTATTCAGCACGATGCTCAGTAAGAAAACAGCCAATGTCAGCAAAACGCCCAGAGCCATCGTATATCGCCGAACTACAAACGAGACCATCATGTACACTGCGTGAAATATTGCTGTGAGGAGCCACACTAATACAGGAATACTTTCTATCCCGCTGGAGTGATACCAGGGGTTAAGCTTAAAAAGTCCTCCTATTCGGCGTATCTGATCAAGTTGTTCAGGAGTCCAGCTCCGATTGTTTATATAGGCGATTCCAATGGCATCAAACGCCGTAAAAATGATGAGATAGACAGCCAGAAACCCAATACCAGAAATAAACCATAACAATGTGATTTTTTCCAGTTGTGAAGCTGGCTGCATGAGGTAATTAATCGCACGTTCTTTCTGATTGAATACTGTGATCTGCTGCATAATAAATATGTACCAGAGCGCCCAGCCCAGAATTAACAGAAACATATGTCGCTCTCTGTCAACTTCCATTGGATAACTTCGGTAGATAAAAAGGCATAATACGACCAACACGCCTATTAACAGTCCGAGGTTAGCGAGCAGTTGCCCACGATTATCGATAAAATATTTACGTAGTATTCGCCCGAAACGGGTTATTGAAAATAGCTGGTTCATACGTTTGCGGGAGTTAATAGCGAAGAAAATAATTGCTGCATACGTACTGGCTCAGCCTGAACCGCATTGAAAAGTCGCTCCAGATCAAGTCGACTTGGTTCACCCAGCGGATTTTCGGCCACAACGGCATAACCTCCCACGGCTCGTTCACTATATAAAATAGACCGGCTTTTATCTAGTTCGGGCATCATGCCAAACCACAGACGGGATGTAATTTCTTCGACGCTGGCGTTGAGCGCAATGCTACGTTCTGCCAGAATAACAATCGGATCAATAAGGCTTTCGAGGTCGCGAACCTGATGGGTTGAAATAATGACCGTCCGCTGTTCATCAACTGCCCCTGCCACCAATCGCCGAAACTGACTTTTCGACGGAATATCTAAGCCGTTGGTCGGCTCATCCATTAGCAAAACGGCCGTATTTGTGGCCAATCCGAAACCGATGAGCACTTTCTTTTTCTGCCCGTAAGAAAGTTCATTCAGCTTCATATCGTCGGTCAGGCCAAATTCGCGGATGTACCCATTCATTTGTGCCCGGTCGAAGCGGGGATAAAAAGGCGCATTCGACTCCACAAATTGCCGAATACGTACCGACGGCATATAAAACTCTTCGGGAACCAGAAAAATGTTTTCGAGAAAAGCAGGTTTGCGTTCACCTGACAGGTACTCCCCTATTCGAATGGCCCCTGTTTTGGGATAAAGTAATCCAGCCACCAGCCGGAACAAAGTCGATTTGCCAACGCCGTTTGGCCCCAGTAATCCATAAATAGAACCCGGCCTTAGCGTCAGATTCAGGTGCTCATACAGAAGTATGTTCTTCCGATAGCCAAACGACACATTTCGTAATTCGATCATGCGCTATAGTGTATTAGATAAATAGTACACTGCAATACTAAGCAGAATTATGAATTGAAGTCAAGCTTTTAACAATTTTTTTGAGCAAAAAAAAAACCTTCCGGTTTGGAAGGCTTCTGTATAATCAGCTATTAACCAGCTTACTGGTCAGTAGTTTTTTTCTCTTTCTTCATCTCTTTATGCTCTTTCTTCATTTCTTTGGCCGCATCTGCTTTCGCATCATCTCCTTCTTTCTTGGCCTCTTTCTTCATCATTTTAGCTTCCTGCTTCATTTTTTTGTGCTCCATTTTGGCATCTTTTTTCATATCATCCTGCGCAAAAGCCGCACTTGATGCCAACATACCAGCAATAGCAACTATCATTAACTTTTTCATGGTTTTTCTTCGTTAAGTAAAACACAAATTTGTTAGTTCAATAATAGTAACTCCCTATAGACTATAAAGGTTATTAAAGTTTTATTAACAAAAAACCCGCAGCTAGTGCGGGCTCGTTGTTATTCATTGTAGTTTCAGACTACTTATTCTCTTTTGGCGGTTTTATTTTTTTTGCCTTTACGCCCGTCTCACCACCTTCCCGCACACTGCTGGTATTATCCGTTTTGGTCGGAATCGGGCTCGGACTAACGGCCGGACTTGGCGAATTACTGCCAGCGCCTGCATTCTGATCTAACGTAGTACCGGTTCCAACGGTCGGGTTTGTCTGGTTGTTGCTGTTACGTGGCAGCGAATTTTGCGGCACACCCGTCGATGTTGTACTACTTGATGCATCACCAGCAGTAGTATTGTACTGTTCAGGCGATTGCCCAGTTCCAGAACCCTGTGTGGTCGATAAAGTTGAATTTCCGGCCGGTTTTTGATTCGTGTTACGTTGCTGAGCCACAACCGAACCTGCGGTCAGGATCATCAACGAAAACATACCTAGTACGTATTTCATAGCTGTTGAGTGTTATATGTTTCTTATATAACACTGCATAACCCGAGTAGTTTACAGGAATATATGAATACGTATCAACTCAACTCACAACTCAGACTGCTACGTTAAACTCCGACGTAAGGTGGAACTGAATATCTGGATTGTTCTGCTGATTCATACGTAGCATCCAGTCCGATTCGGCCAGAAACACAGGCTGACCGTCTTTATCGTAGCCAATCTGGTTGCCTTTCAGACGGATAAACTCAGCCAATTTTGCCGGATTATCAGACGTAATCCAGCAGGCTTTGGTATAATTCAATGGTACCCAGCGACATTTTGCACCATATTCGTTCTCCAGACGATACTGAATCACTTCAAATTGCAGTTCGCCAACGGTCCCAACGATTTTCCGATTTCCTAACTCAAGCGTAAATAACTGAGCTACGCCCTCGTCGGTCAACTGCTGAATACCTTTATCCAACTGTTTCGATTTCATTGGATCGAGGTTGATCAGTTCCTTGAAAATTTCGGGCGAAAAACTCGGAATTCCCTGATATTGTAAGTCTTCGCCTTCGGTCAACGTATCGCCGATCTTGAACGTACCCGTATCGTAAAGTCCTACTACGTCGCCCGGAAATCCTTCTTCTACTACGCTCTTGCTGTCAGCCATAAAGCTGAATGGGCTGGCAAACCGAACATTTTTATCGAGCCGCGTATGGTGGTAAAACTTGTTACGTTCGAACACGCCCGAGCAGATACGCATGAACGCAATCCGGTCGCGGTGGCGAGGGTCGAGGTTGGCGTGAATTTTAAAGACGAATCCGCTGAAATTTTTCTCTTCCGGAAATACTTCCCGTTTGTCCGTTTGCCGGGCAATCGGCTCTGGCGAAATTCCGCAGAAACCTTCCAGCAATTCTTTCACACCAAAATTATTAACCGCTGATCCGAAAAATACCGGAGCCAGTTTTCCGTCGAGATAGGCCTGTCGGTCAAACGTATCATACACGCCTTCAATAAGTTCTACGTCTTCCCGAAGCTGAGCCGCATCGCGGTCACCTACTTTCTGATCGAGTAGTGAATCTTGTAGCTCAATCGGCAGTACGTCGTCTTCTACTTTGGTTTTGTTGACCTTGAAGAAATATAACTTTTTTTCGATGAGGCTGTAAACGCCCTTAAAGTCGGCGCCCATGTTTACGGGCCAGGTCATTGGTCGAACGCGGATATTCAGCTTTTCTTCCAGTTCATCGAGCAGATCGAACGGATTTTGCCCTTCGCGGTCGAGTTTATTGATAAAAATAATTACCGGCGTATCGCGCATCCGGCATACTTCCATCAATCGTTCGGTCTGTTCCTCAACGCCTTTCACGCAGTCAATTACCAGAATCACACTATCAACAGCCGTGAGTGTACGATACGTATCTTCTGCAAAATCTTTGTGGCCGGGCGTATCGAGTATATTAATTTTCAGATTATCATATTCAAACGTCATCACCGACGTAGCAACGGAGATACCGCGTTGCTTTTCGATCTCCATGAAATCGGACGTAGCAGTTTTCTTGATTTTGTTTGATTTAACGGCCCCTGCCGTTTGAATGGCCCCCCCGAACAGTAGCAGTTTTTCGGTGAGCGTTGTTTTCCCGGCATCGGGGTGACTAATGATGGCGAACGTCCGCCGACGAGCGGTTTCTGCCTGTATATTCGTTTGCATTATTCTCAGAATCAGAATACAAATATAGTGATAAGTGATGAGAGATAAGTGATGAGTTTGCTGGCTCTAGTGTTTATTGGTGCGTCAGCAAACTCATCACCTATCTCTCATCACCGCACGGGCGGCCCCGTTATCACTTACAAGAAAGCCCACATCAGCAATGCCCAGCCAACAATCATGGCCAGTCCGCCAATGGGTGTAATGGCGCCTAGCCACGTAACGCCTGTGAAGCAAAGAATGTACAATGAAC
Source organism: Spirosoma daeguense (assembly GCF_054776875.1). Lineage (NCBI taxonomy): Bacteria > Pseudomonadati > Bacteroidota > Cytophagia > Cytophagales > Cytophagaceae > Spirosoma > Spirosoma daeguense. The sequence goes on along the minus strand of NZ_BAAHBF010000007.1, from coordinate 345,426 downwards.
CGGAGAAAATAAGTACGCCCCCTAGAAATGAATAGCCCGACCAACTAAGCAATTTCACCATCGTCGCGTTATTGCCGAACAGATTCAACAAGATACCGATCAATACGAGAGCCAATGCATGATAGAATTGATATTTAACGGCAGTCTCGAACGTAGCAGTGCGACCTGTAGATTCGAGCATGGTACGTAGTGCATGTGCTCCAAATGCGCCGATCGCTACGCCTAACAAACCTAATACAGCACCTGCCTGAATAAAGAATTTCATCTGAACTGATATTTTCAGGATTAAAAAGATTGGCAAGATTAGTTGTCAGTAAAGCAGAATCCAAAATCCTGTAAATCTTTTTAATCCTGAAAATACCAGTTCAGAAATCTAGCTTAATCTATGAAGTTGCTAAATTCTACTCCCAAAAATAGCACTTCCAACACGTACCATTGTACTGCCTTCTTCAACCGCCAGTTCATAATCGCCACTCATTCCCATCGACAATTCGCTAAATGATACGTTGGGTTGCTGGCGGGTTGATAGCTTTTCGTAGAGTTGTTTCAGCCCGCGAAACTCCTGCCGAACCTGATCCTCATCCGACGTATTGGTAGCTAGGCCCATCAACCCAACGATACGTACGTTGGGTAATGGATTTTCTTTTAACGTATCCAGTAAGGTTTCGGCCTCCTCGGGCGAGAGACCAAATTTCGTCTCTTCATCAGCAATATAGATTTGCAACAGGCAATCAATAACGCGATTGTTCCGGGCCGCCTGTTTGTTAATTTCCTGCAGGAGTTTCAAACTATCGACTGCCTGTATCATAGAAACAAAAGGCGCGATATATTTCACCTTATTTGTCTGTAGGTGACCAATTAAATGCCATTCTACATCGGCCGGAAGCTGCGGCTGTTTGTCAACCATCTCCTGCACTTTATTTTCTCCAAACCGCCGACAACCCGCTTCATAAGCTTCCTGAATCAGATTGATAGGTTTGGTTTTGGTAACCGCAATTAGTTTTGCCTTACCGGATAGAGAATCGTCAATCTGTCGAATAGAGTCAGCAATCATCGTATGTCAGAAAGTAGCTTTATCGCTACAGCGTATTATTATTGTGCAAAGATAGGTTTGAGAACTTCGCAGAAACACGTAGTTTTTGGCCAGAATTTGCGTTTAATAATCCAATCAACACAATATTTCATCTAATGCATTGGTTTTGGTAACAATGTCAACCAAATCCATACATGTAGAAAAACTTATGGAACCCAGACCGCAACCCAATAATAACAGTCGTAGTTTTTTAGTAGTCGCCTTATTAATTCTGGCCGCCTTAAATATCCTGTTAATTTACTTTTATTATCAGGAACGTCAGGACAACAAAACCAAAGATGCCACCATTGCGGCCAAAACCGAAGAGGTTTTAATTGCCAAAACAAAGCTGGACTCCATTTCGGCCCAACTAGACGTAAAAATCGCTGAAATTCAGCGGCTGGGCGGCAGCGTGGATTCGCTGATGAAAGTAAAATCACAGCTCGAGACCGATAAACGGGAACTACGTAACGTGACCTCGTTCGACAGTAAAAAATACGATCAGAAGATTCGCAATTATCAGAATCTTCTGGCTCAGAAAGACCAGGAAATTGCGCGCCTGAAAGAAGAGAATGGCGTATTGACGCAGCAGAATGAAGCCCTTACTCAGGAAAATTCTGGCTTAAAAGCCGAGAAACAAAGCCTAAGCGATTCGGTAGCTTCTGTAGCTTCCAAAAATCAGGAATTAGCTGAAAAAGTAACGATTGCGGCTGCGTTACGTGCCGAAAATATTGTCGTAAATGCCTTGAATGCACGCGGTAAAGAAAGTGATGGCGGTACGTACAAAGCCAAACGTATCGACAAGCTACGTATCTCGGTACGGCTTGCCCCCAATGGCTTGGCAAAGCAGGAAGAAAAACAAATGTATCTGCGTATTCTCGACCCCAACGGGGCAATCATTGCAGACATGGCAACGGGCTCGGGAGAGTTTACCTATGGTGGACAGGGCACGATTTATACGGCTACGCAACGGTTCAACTTCGACAACAGCCGCCAGCAGGTCGACTTCATTTTTGGCCGGGGAGGTCAACGGTTCAATGAAGGTCGCCATGCGGTCGAAATCTATTGTGAAGGCTTCCGCATCGGCGAAGGCGAGTTTACGGTTAAATAGACTGGTGTAGTTATAAAGTTATAGGGTTGTACGGTTATAAAGTTTACGTAATAAAGTGCGTACAGACTCTATAACCGTACAACCCTGTAACTTTATAACTACACAACCATACAACTATACAACTTTCTTCTTACCTTTGCGCCCTCATTTCAAACCAATTGCAAAAAATGTTTTTGAATAACTACGAAACGGTGTTCATTTTAACTCCCGTTTTATCTGATGCTCAGATGAAGGACGCCGTTGACAAGTTCCGGAAAGTGCTCACCGACAATGGTGCCGAGCTTGTTCACGAAGATAACATGGGCCTACGTAAGCTGGCCTATACGATTCAGCACAAAAATACGGGTTACTATCAACTCTTCGAGTTCAAGGCTCCCGGTACAATCATCGAGAAACTCAACACCGAGTATCTTCGTGATGAACGTATTATCCGTCACCTGACGATTTCGCTCGATAAGCACGCTGTGGCTTATAACGATAAGAAACGGAATGGATTAGTGGGTAAGAAAAAACAAACCGAAAACGCCTGATAAACCCCGTCAACCATGAGCTTACAGAACGAATCTGTCTCGAAAACCGAGAACCGCAAAAAATACGACCGCTTCAAGAAAGCCGGCATCAAATACATCGACTACAAAGACGGTAACTTCCTGCTGAAGTTGCTGAACGAACAGGGTAAAATTCTGCCCCGTCGGCTCACCGGCACGAGTCTGAAAAACCAGCGCAAAGTGGCCCAGGCTGTCAAACGCGCTCGTCATTTAGCCATCCTGCCATACGTAGGAGATTCTTTAAAATAAATCGGACCACCGATGTGGTTGTAAAGTCGTAAAGTTAGTAAGTTATATAGTTCCAGCCGGAACGTATTAACGCTATAACCTTACAACCCTACAACCCTACAACTTCTTAAAAATGGATATCATTTTAAAAACCGATATTGCCGGCCTGGGCTATAAAAACGACACCGTTACGGTGAAGCCCGGTTACGGTCGCAATTACCTGATTCCCCAGGGATTTGCAATGATGGCAACCAGCTCGAACAAGAAAATCGTTGCTGAAAACATCCGTCAGGCTGCTCACAAAGCCGAAAAACTAAGAAATGATGCTCAGGCAACTGCCGACGCTATCGGCGATATTACGCTGACTATTCCAGCAAAAGCTGGCGATAGCGGACGTATCTTCGGTCGTGTTACCAACACGCAGGTATCTGAAGCACTTCGCGAAAAAGGTTTCGAAGTAGACCGGAAAAAAATTACGGTTGAAGACGTAAAAACGCTTGGTACCTACGAAGCTTCGCTTGATTTACACAAAGATGTAAAGCACAAAGTGAAGTTCGAAGTTGTATCGGCCGAGTAATTCGCCAATCCGCTTACCCAAAACCGACTGGTACGTCAGCAGACGAAACCAGTCGGTTTTTTTGTTAGATTTGGGTAAACGAAAATGAATTTATGGCTATACTGGGTTTAGACCAATTATTGGATGCGCCTAATCTGAAATTGCTCATACAGCAGGCTGAGGTTGTGCTACGTGACGAAACCCGGCAACGGCAACAGTTTTATGATTGGGTAAATGAAGACCACAAGGCAGAGTTCATCAATGGAGCAATTGTCATGCATTCGCCTGTCAAAGAACGGCATTGGACGGCTGTTGGGAATCTTTATAGTTTACTTAGAGCTTACGTAATCAAGCATAAACTAGGACGTGTTGCTTCTGAAAAAGCGATGGTTTCGCTGACACGTAATGATTACGAACCTGACATTTGTTTCTGGACAGCAGTTCGTGCGCAGGCGTTTGACAGTGAAATGATGCAATTTCCAGCGCCTGATCTAGTCGTTGAAGTACTTTCGCGAAGTACCGAAAAAATAGATCGGGGCATAAAATATGACGATTATGCGGCACATGGTGTTCAGGAATACTGGATCATAGACACCCAGAAACAAACCATTGAACAGTACGTTTTAGATTTGGATTTCCAGACATTCGCTCAGGAAACGGTAGTTAAATCAGGGCAGGAAATTTCTTCGAAAACAATTGCAGGCTTTCGGATTCCGGCGGCAGCAATCTTTAACGAAACTATTAGTAACGAAGCTCTCATATCAATCATTACTAATTGATTTTCAAAGTTATACGCATATAACATTTTTACAAAAAGCGGACCTAAATAGGCTGCTTTTTTGTTAATAAGGTATGCTGTTTCATACCGAATTTTCGCCCGAACCACTACCCTATCGCATTGGCTTAACTAGCCAAATTGTGACCATTGGCTCCTGCTTTGCCGACGTAATGGGACGCCGACTCGCCGACCATAAACTGGACGTACTGAACAACCCGTTTGGCACTATTTTTAACCCAACATCCATCGCCAAATTGCTGACGATGGCATTTCAGGGAACTTCGCCCGACGAGAATCGCTACGTTGAACGTAATGGTATATGGTTTCATTACGATTTTCATTCATCATTATGGGCCGAAAATCGCGATGAGCTACGTAGTATTCTGGTAAAAAGGTTATCCGAAACAGCCGAAGCGATCCAACAAGCTGATTTTCTCTTTCTTACGCTTGGTTCAGCTATCGTGTACAGACATATTGAAACCGGAAAGGTGGTTGCTAACTGTCATAAAATGCCGGGAACACTTTTCGAGAAGTATCTGTATCAGATCGACCATCTGCGCGACGATATGAATCGGTTACTGAAAATACTGCACAAGGTCAATCCGAAATTGAAGATATTATTAACTGTTAGTCCGGTACGTCATACGCGTGATACGTTGCCGCTCAATAGTGCGAGTAAATCAACGCTACGTGTACTGGCGCACGAATTGACCGTCTGGAACAATTGGGTGATGTATTTTCCGGCTTTTGAACTGATGATAGACGACCTGCGGGATTATCGGTTTTATGAAGCAGACCTGATTCATCCAAATGCACAGGCGCACGACTATATTTTTGAAAAATTCGCCGAAACTGCGTTTGATGCCGGGCTTTGCGATTTTATTAATGAATGGGCGCAGTTACGTAAATCAATGGCACATAGGCCACTTTATGGCGATAAAAGCCCCGCACATCAGCAGTTTTTAGCAAAATTAGTAACGCAATTGGAAGCCTTATCAAAACGTGTTGACGTATCGGCGGAACTGGCAGAGGTGCGAAGGCGTTTAGAAAAATGTATACTGGCTAATGTATGATGAGAAATGGCTTAAAGGCTGTTTCTTACGCATTGTTTAGTATACATTAGCCATTATACATTTCCCCGAATGTCCGATTACCGATTATCTAACGAATCCGTTCTAAAAGCACTGAGTACCGTCGAAGAACCCGATTTAAAGCGAGATATTGTATCGCTTAACATGGTTAAAGACGTAACGCTTGGTATTGGTTCCGTACGCTTTACGGTGGTGTTAACAACACCAGCCTGCCCACTCAAAGAAGTTATACGAAAGCGTTGTGAAGACGCTATTCACGCACATATCGGGTCCGATATTCAGGTTACGATTGACATGACGTCAGACGTTACGTCGACACGTAACAACGCGCCTACGCTACCGGGTGTGAAAAATATCATTGCCGTGTCGTCGGGAAAAGGTGGCGTAGGCAAATCGACCGTAACAGCCAATCTGGCTATTGCATTGCACAAATCTGGTGCGAAAGTTGGCATTATCGATGCCGATATTTACGGTCCTTCGATGCCTACAATGTTTGGTGCTGAAAATATCCAGCCTCGCGTTTATCAGGAGAATGGGCAGACGAAAATGGAGCCTATTCAGCAGTTTGGTGTCAAAATGCTGTCGATGGGCTTATTAATTGCTCCCAATCAGGCGGTTATCTGGCGCGGTACGATGGCGGGTCGGGCGTTACAACAGTTTTTCTCCGATGCTGATTGGGGTGAGCTTGATTACCTGCTCATCGATCTACCACCGGGCACTGGCGACATTCACCTTACGCTGGTTCAAACCGTTCCGGTTACGGGCGCTATTATTGTTACAACGCCCCAAAAAGTGGCACTGGCCGATGCCATAAAAGGGTTAGCTATGTTCCGCCAACCTCAGATCAACGTACCGGTATTGGGTGTTATTGAAAACATGTCGTATTTCACACCTGCCGAACTTCCTGACCATAAATACTATATTTTCGGAAAAGGGGGCGGTCAGCAATTAGCTGATCAGTTCGACGTACCAATGCTGGGGCAAATTCCGCTTGTTCAGGGCATTCGGGAAGCGGGTGATGAAGGCCGACCAGCGATTAGCGTTGGCGAACCCATTGCATCTGATGCATTCCGGGGGGCAGCCGAAGCACTCGCTCAACAAGTTGCTATACGTAACGCTACGCTCGACCGCACAGCGCGGGTTGAGGTTGCATAAATAACACAGAAACTATAAATTTACCGTAAATCAAGCATTCAATGGAAACGGTAGTAAATAACGACGAACTGATTACAAGAATAGAACGGGCTCTTGATTCTATGCGGCCTTATTTAGCAGCCGATGGCGGCAACGTTAAAATCCTGGAAGTGACTGACGATAAAGTTGTTCGGCTGGAGCTAGTTGGTTCGTGTGGTACGTGCCCCATGTCGGCGATGACGTTTAAAGGTGGTTTAGAAGAAGCTATTCTGAAAGCTGTTCCCGAAATCACAAAGGTTGAAGCCGTGAACCTGACTCCAGCTTTTTAAACTGAATTCTTTCTAGTTTTTATTTCCTTTACAACCAATTTTGTAGAGGATTATCATACATACGTAAAACAAAAAAGCCGTCTGTCTAAAAGCAAGCGGCTTTTTTGTTTCTTTGTACTTGATAATACTTCTCAATTCTGTGAAAATAGGCATTTTTTTTGGTGGACCGGCGCGTGAGCGCGAAGTGTCGTTTGCGGGCGGACGCACAGCTTTAGCCAATTTAGACAAAGGCTTGTTCGAGCCTGTTCTGGTATTTGTAGACGGACGTGGCCGATTCCGACTTGTCGACACCGATTTCCTGAATCAACCATCGTTACGTGACGCACTACCACAGGATGATTCCGGTTTTTCGGTTTATGACGAATCGCTGGATGTTCAGAAATTGGAAACATTGCTTCCCGAAATTAGACCCGAACATTTCAAAAACTATTTCGATCTGGCGTTTCTGGCTATGCACGGTCCCGATTGCGAAGACGGCGCTATTCAGGGGCTTTTGGAATGGTATAAAATGCCGTATACAGGTCCGGGTCTGGTTGGCTCATCTATCGGCATAAATAAAATACTTCAGAATGAGCTAATTGCACTGGTAAACGGTCAACAGAAAAAGACAGCTACCATCAGCCGCGACGCTTACGAACAGGCCGACAAAGTACATTTTTTCGACTCACTGGTTAAACACCTTGGATTACCAATCGTAGTAAAAGCGCCACATCAGGGCTCATCTATTGGGGTTGCCATTGTTCGGGAGGCCGATTTAACCCAATTCTGCCGCGCAGTAGAACAATGCTTTTTCACAACGAGCATTCAACCCGATGGCTGGAGCAAACTGAGCGAATGGAGCGAGTTATCGGCTGAAGAAAAACACGGGCTGGCTCAGAAAATGGTGAGCCTCGATTCGGGAATTAGTTTTCCGGTAGTGATTGAGCAAACTGGCGAAGTCATCAACCACCCAAAGGATTTTGTCGACAAACTAAACTCTATTATTGCGAATAATCATTCCCTCACGATTGGCTCCTTAAATGCCGAAGACGAAGTTCTGTTTGAGGAGTTTATCAGCGGGCAGGAGTTTTCGTGTGGTGTAATTCAGGACGATGACCAGGTAGCCATCGCGTTGCCACCAACCGAAATCTACAACGTAACGAGCTTCGATTTCGAATCTAAATACAAGCTCAATACCACTAAAAAGCGGATTCCGGTTGAGACAAGTCTGGAAAACAACCGCAAAATTCAGTTAGCCGTTGAAAGCGTATTCTCTCGGTTGGGCATCAACGTTTATTCACGTATCGATGGTTTTCTGACTCCGGCCGGAGACGTACTGCTCCATGACCCGAATACTATTCCGGGTATGTCGCCGTCGTCACTGATTTTTAAGCAGATGGCCGAGATCGGATTGAATCTTTGCCACTCGCTTACATACCTTATTCGGCAATCGTTACGTGAACGTATTCGTACTGGTAAAGATACGTTTCACCTCAAAAATCTGCTGACAACACTTGATGAAGCTTTAGCAAATCGAAAAGCGAATCCCTTGCCAGAACGTATCATTTCGTTTGGCCCCGGCGATGCGGAATTTATTGCCGCCAAACAGCAATATAACGAGCTTGCCGCTTCAGGAACAGTACGTCCGTCATTGATGTATATTAAAAGCAAACAGGAGTCGCACGAAATTCCGGTTAATCTGCTCTTTAAAGATACGATTGCCGATCTCGAAACAGCTTTGGTGCAACCTCGGCACCCATTATTAATAGAAACCACCGAGCGAACAGCTCATATTACCGAGCGTTACGTATAAAGCGAAATCAATACATATCAAATTCATGATAAAAAGGCGTTTGGATGATTCTAAACGCCTTTTTTCATATATCTTGTTGCTTTCATTAGCTAAATACAACCTTCATCTTTAAAAGTATTCTCCATGAAACAGCTTTTTACAGCACTCCTGTGGCTAATCGTCCTATCTGTATCTCATGCTCAAAAATCATACTACGGTCCCGAATCTGCCTGGCCGGAACAGGATACCACCCGTAAGTTTTACACCGTGAAAGGCGACCGACACGGCATCAGTTATTTCAAAAAGTATCAGTTCAAAGAAGTTCAGTATCAGCCGGGGCCAACACTTGCTTTCGATATTTATCACACGCCTGACGTGATGCATAGCTGGTGCCGCAAATGGGCCGAGCAATACCCGAATCTTGTCGACCTATATGAAGTGGCTAAAAGCTACGAAGGCCGCCCAATTCTACAGATGACGCTGACGAATAAGAAAACGGGAAAACATACCGACAAACCCGCAGCCTATTTTGAAGGCGGTCGGCATAGTGGCGAAGTGACCAGTAGCGAAGCCGTTCTTTGGCTGGCCAAACACCTGCTCGACAATTACGGCAAAGATCCAGCCATTACGCAGTTATTGGACACGAAGTCTATTTACCTGCGTCCGCAAAACAATCCAGATGGGGCTAACATGTATTTATATACTGCCCAGCGCAACCGTAGTTCCATGCGCCCGCGCGACGACGACCGGGATGGCCTGTTGGACGAAGATGCTGAAGATGACCTCGATGGCGACGGAATTATCTACCAGATTCGCAAAAAAGCTGTTACGAAAGAAGAACTGGAAAAAGCCGACTACGTACTGGACCCGAAAGACAAAGCAGGCCGGTTAATGAAGCGGGTACGTGAGGGACAAGGTCAATGGCTGGTCTATACGGAAGGGATCGACAACGACGGCGACGGCAAATACAACGAAGATGGCATCGGTGGCCTTGATAATCACCGCAACTATCCCGAAAACTGGCGTCCCGATCAAGGTGGCGATTTCACAGGTAGGGGTCATTCACAAGGCGGTGCCAGCGATTTTCCGCTCAGCGAGCCCGAAACCCGTGCTACGTATACCTGGTTGATGGGGCATCCGAATATTACGGTGGTAAATTCGATGGATACGCGTGTTCCTATGCATTTGCGCCCACCGTCCACATCGTCTAGTGCCGAGAGTATGTTTCCGCCCGATTTAGCCATTTACAAACACATGGACAGCCTTGGTCTGGCGTTCACCGGTTATCCTTGGGCGGGCGATGTGTATGATACGTATCACACGCGTAATAAAACCGACCGGCTGACAGGCGATCCAACAAAACCCACGCCTTTATTCGGCCACGGACCTGATTTTGGCTATTTTCAGTACGGGGCCGTTTGGTATGGTGATGAACTCTGGAATGGTGGAGCCATGAAAGATTATGACGGTGATGGCGATTATGATGAATATGACGGTTTGATGTGGGACGATGAAGCGAACGGGAAACGTGGTTTCAAACCCTGGACAAAATTCACCCACCCGCAACTTGGCGCAGTAGAGATCGGTGGTTTTCATCCTAAATTTTTTGCGCAGAACGGACCTGCCTGGCAATTGGAAAACTGGATTTCAAAACAGTCTCGATTCAATCTGGCTATGGCAAAAGAACTTCCTCAGGTTGACCTGACCGACGTAACGGTGAAATCAGTCGGCAATAATGAGTTTGAAATCAAAGCATTCTGGACTAATTCCGGAAAACTGCCAGTAGCGTTGGAGCAAGCCAAACGAGTTAAAATGGTTCAGGAAGATCGCGTTACGCTCGACATCGACAAAGCGTTACTGAAAGGTTTCGATCAGGCCAAAGTCGTTATTACGCAACCCGCGCTGGTCGATAAAACGGTTTATGCCGGATACACAAACGTAGGCGAAAAGAAAGAAGCTACGTTCCGTGTAAAACTCAATCAGCCGGGACCTGTAAAAGCGAAAGTTAAACTACTCTCGACTCGTGGTGGCTACAAAGAGAAAGAAATTACGCTTAAGTAATTGATAATGAATACTGTAAAATGGGTAATGAATAATGAAGCCTGGACATTGCTTTACATTATTCATTACCCATTTTACAGTATTCATTAGTTCAAATTCAGCCCGAACAGGACGCCAAACCACGGCTTCTGCTGATAAATCCATAGTTTCCTGTTTGCATCGGCCAGATAGTCGATACCTAAAGCGAGTCCAACATTAAAAACGCGGGCATCATAAATTGTAGCAATACCTGCATCCAGCACAACTCCCTCATATTCAATCCCGATAGGTGAACGGGTTACAAAGTCGGTCATGGTTGCCGAACCGATTCCCGCAAAAAAGCCATAGCCAAATCCACGGCTACGCAACTGGCGAATTCCAAACGTTGGCGTTACCGGTTGCCAGCGATAATTGTATAAATCCACACGGCGGCCAACGTAGAGAGCTGCGTTAAAATTTGAATTCAACTGGGCGGGTAAAGCGCCTTGTGCGGGTCTGATTTTAAATGGCAGCGTAAACACATCGACATCAATTTCACTACGTCGGAATGTCCAGTTTTTGTAGATCGGTGGTGCTACATAGTAACGCTTATCCGAATGAGGGACGATAAGCTCCAACGAATCCCCCAAATCCACTACGTAGCGTTTTTCATTCCGAAGTCCCAGCTGATCAGTCGACCGGACGTAGTAAAAATCCGGCTCCAGCGTGCGTACCGACGACGTAACGCGACAACTCTGCACGATAAAACTCCCAGCAAGAAGAATAAACCCGAAAACAATACGTAGTGACAATGCCATACAAGTCGATTATGTGCCCCTCGTTCGACGGCGTAATTTGGGAGCTTTCGCTTGTAAAACCGACTTTGTACCCTGAATCTTACCCTACGAACCTGCTGCTGGTACCATCGACACCTGCCACAGCCTCTGTCATTATCGAACGTAGCGGTTTCTTGCTCAAATTCACCAGCTACAAATTTTCACTCATTGCAATTCTAACGTAAATCACTCAAAAAACCAGATTTGTAAAATAGATAACGAAAACCGCTCATCTCGTTCAATTAAACACTATTTTGTGCTGAAAATGACGCTTCGTTAGCCTGTGAAAAAAATCCTGATTCTTCTGTTCGGCCCAATAATGGCCGTTGCCCAGCAAGCACCTCCCTCTAACCCATATCCATTTACGCCTGCGCAGGACTCGGCCTATACCCGCGAAAACTACCAGAAAATGGAGTTTATGGTACCCATGCGCGACGGCAAAAAACTATTCACGCAGGTTTACGCCCCTAAAGATCAGTCGGCGAAACATCCGATTATCATGCAGCGGACGCCCTATAGTTGTTCGCCCTATGGAACCGATAAATTCCGTCGGCGGGTGGGACCAAATCCGTTCATGCTACGTGACAATTACATTGTTGTGTATCAGGACGTTCGTGGGCGTTGGGCTTCAGAAGGAACGTTTATTGAGATGACACCCCATCAAGATGCAAAGAAAAAACCAACTGATTTCGATGAAGCATCCGATACGTACGATACCATCGACTGGCTGCTGAAAAATATTCCCGGCAATAACGGCAACGTAGGCCAATGGGGCATAAGTTACCCCGGTTTCTTTACGTCGGCGGGTTCGGTATCAGGGCACCCGGCTTTGAAAGCATCGTCGCCACAAGCGCCAATGGCCGATCTCTGGCGCGATGATGCTTTTCACAACGGCGCGTTTATGATAGCAGCTAACTTTAGTTTTTACCCTTATTTTCAGGAACATAAGCAACCAACGAAACAAAATCCGCCACCACTTTTCGAAATCGACGACCCCGACGGTTATCATTTCTACCTGAACATGGGGCCAACGGCGAACTCAGAAAGTCAGTTTTTCAAGGGACGTAATAAATACTATCACGAAAACTTTGAGCATCCTGACTACGACGAGCATTGGAAAAAACGGAACATTCTGCCGCATCTCAAAGGTATCAAACATGCAGTCATGGTTGTTGGCGGCTGGTACGATGAGCAGGATTTATTCGGTACGTTTAATACGTATAAAGCTATTGAAAAGCAGAATCCCGGCATCCAAAGTACGTTCGTCGTTGGCCCCTGGGTACATGGTACTTGGGCTGGCCCATCCGGACAAACGCTTGCCGATCAGGATTTTGGTTCAAAAACAGCACCTTATTATCAGGAAAATATCGAAGCCAAATTTTTCAAGCATTACCTGTTCAACGAAACAACTCCGCTGGCTTTAGCCGAAGCTACCCTATTCGAAACCGGCACCAATCGCTGGCGCACATTCGATACGTATCCGCCCAAAGGCACCCAGTCGAAGCAGTTACATTTGCAAGCAAACGGAAAACTGAACTTTGCCCCATCGACGACCGGCGCAACTTTCTCCGAGTTCCTGTCGGACCCAGCACATCCAGTACCTTTTTCAAGTAAAATAAACGATGGCTTTTCGGCAGAATACATGGTTGAAGACCAGCGGTTTGCTTCGTCGCGTCCCGACGTATTGACGTTTCAGACCGATTCATTAACCGAAGATTTGACACTGGCCGGGCCAATTCTGGCGCAACTGACCGTATCGACCACCGGAACCGATGCCGACTGGGTAGTGAAAGTGATTGATGTTTATCCGCCCAATGCCCCACAGAATCCGCAGAAGAAAGACGTAGTGTTTGGCAATTATCAGCAACTGATACGTAGCGAAATCATTCGCGGACGTTACCGGAATAACATCAGCAAGCCGGAAGCATTTACGCCAAACCAGCCAACAAAAGTCGCGGTAGAACTTCAGGACGTACTGCATACGTTCAAAAAAGGCCATCGGGTTATGGTACAGGTTCAGAGTTCGTGCTTCCCCCTGGCCGACCGGAATCCGCAGAAATTCGTTCCTGTTTTCTCCGCCAAAGAAGCCGACTATCAGAAGGCAACGCACCGGGTTTATCATGGAAAACAAGGCGATAGCTTCCTGAAAATTGGCGTATTAAACGAGAAATAAACCGTACCTGAACACAAGAATGATACGTAAACTGCTTGTTGCCTTATTCATACTTACTACGTCGACATGCCTGCTGGCTCAAACAGCCCGTCCCAAACCCGTTTACACGCCCCTCAGTAAAGACGTTTACGTACATACTACGTATGGAATTTATCAAAATACGCCCTATCCTTCTAACGGGCTGATTATTAAAACAAATGATGGAGTCGTGCTGGTCGATTCGGGTTGGGATGAAGACTCTAGTACTGAAAACACGCGCCACATTCTGCAATGGGTAGCTGACAACCTGCACCAGCCCGTGAAATTTTGCATCGTTACCCATGCTCACGACGACCGGGTTGGCGGAATCCGCGCGCTTCAGAAAGTAGGTGTTCGGGTGATCAGCACAAAAAAGACGGCGCAAAACACCGTAAAACGCGGCTACCCATCGCCCGAAGCTATTCTGTCCAACGACACTACGTTTATCATCGGCAATGAGCCAGTTCGATGTTATTATCCGGGGGCAGGCCACACCGACGATAATATTGTGGTTTGGCTACCGAATCAGCGTATACTGCACGGCGGTTGTTTGGTCAAAAGTATTGGTGTATTTGGCATGGGCAACCTTGCCGACGCCAATGTAAAAGCATGGCCGCAGTCGATGCGTAACGTATTGAATCAGTTTGGTACCGCCCGAGTGGTGGTTCCCGGCCATGAAGAGTGGAGCGATGTAAAAGCATTGGAGCACACGCTGAAGCTTGTTGAGAAGCACAATGCAGCGAAAAAATAATTAGCCCAATGCTTCGATTCAACCATCGAAAATCTAAACACCTATGACGATTCGATTTGCCACCCCGGCTGATGCACCTGTGCTTCTGGCCATTTATGGGCCTTATATTTTGCAGACTAGCATTACGTTCGAATATGATATACCGAGTGAAACTGAATTTGCCGAGCGGATACGTACCATCCAGCAACAACTTCCTTATCTCGTAGCTGAAATTGATGGCAACGTAGCAGGTTACGCTTATGCGTCCAAACATCGCGACCGCACGGCATATCAATGGTCGGTCGAATCGTCGGTTTACGTACACTCCGATGCTCATCGGCAGGGCGTAGCTCGGCAGCTATATACTACGTTGTTTGATCTGCTACGTCGGCAGGGTTATTACAACGTATATGCAGGCATTACGTTACCAAACCCGAAAAGTGCAGCCTTCCACCGCTCGTTCGGATTTGAACCGATTGGTGTTTACAAAAATATTGGCTACAAGTTCGATGCCTGGCACGACGTAGCATGGTCGCAACTGACCTTACAGCCTCACCAACTCCAGCCGACTCCTCCCCTCTCCATTACGCAACTAACGTAATACGTTCGGTTCGAGTTTTATTTCAGCTTTAGTAAACCTGCCCAGCTATTTTCTGACAGACCAATAACCTGTCATAAAGTAGTTGGGCGAATTGTTTTTACACTAAAAAGAAATTTTCAGCGAAAAACTGACTTTTGTTAGCTGTACTGTACTCTTTTAATGTAAAAAAATAAAAAAATCTTACAAATTGTTGTTTGATTTAAACGATTAAGCGTACATTTGAACGTACCTTTCATCTACACCTCATCACAAATATCCTGTAAGCACCGCGAACCAACTTATTCTGTATGAGCACAAAAAAAGTGTCTATAAAAGATATAGCTCAGCAGGCGGGAGTTTCAACAGCGCTGGTGTCTTACGTCCTGAATGGCAAAGAGAAAGAAAGCCGGGTTGGGCAGGAGATAGCCATTAAAATCAGGCAGATAGCCAAGGAGTTGAACTACCAGCCGAGCTATCTGGCCAAGAGTTTACGAAGTGGAAAAACGCAGACAATCGGGCTGATTATTGCGGATATATCGAACCCTTTTTTCGCCAATATTGCCCGTATTGTGGAAGATGAAGCGAAGAAAAATGGATACACCGTTATTATCGGAAGTTCCGACGAAACCGCAGATAAATCCTGGGATTTGATCAACGTGTTTCTGAATCGACAGGTAGACGGATTTATCATTGTATCAGCCGAGTCGTCCGATGAACAAGTGAATTACCTCAACGAAAAGAACGTACCGTTTGTCTTGCTTGACCGTCATTTTCCGGAGATACCGACCGATTTTGTTTCCTTAAATAATTACAAAGCTGCTCTCGACGCCGGGTTACATCTGGTCGAAAATGGGTATCGAAGCATTGGGCTTATCGGCTATAAATCAGGGCTGTTCCATATGAAGGAACGGATTCGGGGCTACCGGACAGCGCTGCAACAGAACGGCATTGCGTTTCGCCCGGAATGGCTGAGTGAAGTAGGATTCGATAACCTTGAGCAGGAAGTAAAAGCAGGTATTGATGACATGCTGGCGTCAGACAGCCCTATTGATGCATTGATTTTTGCTACGTATCGACTGGCTATCAGTGGCCTGAAATATATAAACGCATTAGGGCTAAAAGTTCCTGAAAATCTGGCTATTGTCAGTTTTGGACAGGCCGAAGCCTTTGATTTGTACTACTGTCCGATAACGTATCTGCAACAGCCTATGGATGATTTAGGAAATATGGCGGTCAGCGTGTTGGTGAACAAGTTGAAGCACCCGCAGGAACCCCAAAAGCATATACTAATGGAAGCGCAGCTTATAGCCAGAGATTCATCCAGAAAGAAAACACGCAGTACATAGCATTACGTTTTTTATCGCCTTGCTTAATCGTTTAAACAAATCATTCCTCCGTCTTATAATTCTATTACAACCGTATGCAACGAAGAAATTTTCTAAAGTCCGCTCTGCTTGGCTCCACGGCGGTTCTGACGGGAGTTCCGCTTCTCCATGCCCAGGCTATTCCTAAACTTAAGATTACCAAAGTTCGGTACTACGCTGCTCCAGGCTATAATAAACCGCTTTTCAATCAGGCCCGAGGCATTGTTGAGATCGAAACAGATGGCGGACTGATTGGCATCGGTGAAGGCGGTTCGAAAGATATGGTTGAGCAACTGGCGCAGATGATCATTGGCGAAAACCCATTCCGTATCGAGCACATCTGGCAGAATCTGTACCGGGGTATGTTCTACCCGCCGGGTCGCGAGAAACTGCACGCACAGGGTGCCCTCGACATGGCCTTGTGGGATCTTAAAGGAAAAGCATTAGGCGTACCGGTTTATGAATTATTGGGCGGTGCCACCCGCGATTATATCGAGTGCTATGCTACAGGCTTTCGTGCTTCAAAAGCCAAGACCGAAGAAGAGCGTGCTCGCGACTGTATAGAAGCCGGTTTACGTGCGTATCGGATCGGGCCAACGGGTGGCAACGGAGCCGACCCATTCGATTTTTACGATAACGCCAAGAAAACCATTGAGTTCTGCAAACGGATCGACGCGGCTGTTGGCGGTGGCGGCAAATGGGCCATCGACCTGCATACGCGTTTCGATACTACGGAAGGCATCAAAATCTGCAAAGCCCTCGAAAATCTGGAGCCTTATTTCGTTGAAGACATCGTTCGTTCTGAGAATCCAGATGTTTACAAGACCGTTCGCCAGATGACCAACGTACCGATTGCCGTTGGCGAACAATTCGGCGACCGCTGGGATAGCAATACGTTCATCGAGCAGCATCTGATTGATTATACGCGCTTTACCTTACCCAATACGGGTGGTATTTCCGAGTTTAAAAAGCTGGCGTCGATGTGTGAAACGCACTACGTTGGTATGATTCCGCATTTTACGGGTCCGCTCGCTACCGCTACGTTGGTACACGTACTGGGTTCCAGCAGTCCGATGCGCTGCCTGATGGAGCTGGGTGGTGGTGAACCCGAACGGCCCGCTTACTTCAACGAGGATTTTGTCAACTTCAAAAACGGCAAATTGTACCTGAATCCTGAGCCGGGTCTTGGCGTGAAGTTCGACCCGAAAAAGGCTACGTTCCTCTTCGAGGTGAAAGAGAATACGAAATTCCCGCACCCAATTCTGAAGGCTCCCGACGGGTCAATTCACAATTGGTAAAACTCTATATACTACGTTGTTATCAGTTCCGGCACGGTAATAACGTAGTACCCGCTTTTACAGTAAGCATACCCTCTAATTAACAATCTATATTCCTAAATCAATGAAAATACGTGTAAAACTAGTACTGTTATTACTGTTGCTTGGCCAGGGATATGGCTTTGCACAGAATAACCGAGTCACCGGAAAGGTGACAGGCCCCGACAATCAGGGCCTACCCGGCGTAAACGTAGTGATAAGCGGCATGACGGTTGGTACCGCTTCTGATGCGCAGGGGAATTATTCCATTAATGCACCCGCCAATGCATCGCTTGTATTTTCGTACATCAGCTACGTTACGCAGACCGTTCCGGTCAACAATCGCTCGATTGTGAATGTACAATTGGTAGAAGATGCCAAAGCTATCGACGAAGTAGTTGTTACCGCTCTGGGTATCAAACGCGAAGCCAAGACGCTGGGATATGCCACGGCAACTGTTAACTCCGAGCAGATTAACGTAAACCGGACCAACAATTTCATGAACGGTCTTCAGGGAAAAATGGCCGGGGTAAACATCACCAGCATGGGTTCGGGACCTGCCGGTACGTCGAAGATTCGGATTCGCGGCCAGTCGTCGTTTAGCGGTCAGAACAACCCGCTGATTGTGGTGAACGGCGTTCCAATCGATAACTCAAACTATTCACTGGGTGGCGATTACGGTTCCCGTTCGATGAATAACTCCGACGGTGGCGATGGTCTGAGCAGTATCAACCCCGACGATATTGAAACCATGACGGTGCTGAAAGGCGGTACGGCGGCAGCCCTGTACGGCTCCCGCGCTAAAGACGGCGTTGTCATGATTACGACCAAATCGCGCGGTGTAGGCAAAGGAATCGGCGTTACGTATAACACCAATTTCACCACAGAAACGGCAATGGATTTCACTGATTTTCAGTACGAATACGGTCAGGGCGAAGGCGGCCTCCGCCCAACCACGTCTAACCCAACATCGGGCGTGTGGAGCTTTGGCGAAAGATTCCAGCCGGGCATGACCCAAACACTGTTCGATGGTGAGACATGGCCTTATGAGCCAGTTCGCAATCGGGTGAAGCAATTCTATCGCACAGGCACCAACTTCACCAATACCGTAACAGTAGCCAATAACGGCCAGAACGGCGGATTTAGCCTTTCGCTAAGCAACACCGATAATAAAGGCATTATGGAAAACAACACCTTCAATCGGAAGGTGATTAATCTGGGCTTTACCCAAAATATCGGCCCCAAACTGACGGCATCGGGAAACATCAACTATTCGAAAGAGAATAACATCAACCCACCCCAGTTGAATGCGCAGGATTTTTCGGTGTCGACCGTCATTTTCACGCTGGCCAACTCTATGCCTTTTCAGGCACTTCGCGAAAATCAGGTAATGCCCAACGGCGACGAATTTGTGTTCTCGCGCTTTCTGGTGCGGAACAACCCGTACTATTCCATGAATTATCACACCGAGAACATTCTCCGTGACCGTATTTTCGGGAATATCGCACTGAAATATCAATTCACCGACTGGCTCTATCTACAGGGACGTATTGCGCAGGATTACTACATCCGGAATCAGGATTATAACATTCCAAACGGATACGCGCCAATTGCCAAAGCACCAACGGGCTATGTAAACGGCTCATTTACACAGGATGTACGCCAGAATACTGAACGTAACATCGACTTCATTCTGGGTGGAAACAAAACGTTTGGCAAGCTTGGCGTCGACGTAACACTGGGTGGTAACACGCGTTATGCACGTAACGATTACAACAGCGTAACGGTACAGGATTTCGTACAGCCGGGCCTCTACACCGTAGCAAACGGAAGGGTTAAAAACCCAATCTACGCCTTGTCGGAGAAGAAGATTAACTCGCTGTTTGGTAGTGCTACGTTGTCTTATAACGATTACCTCTTTCTGACCGTAACGGCACGTAACGACTGGTTCTCAACGCTGGCACCGTCGAACCGTAGCATTCTGTACCCATCAGCAACGGGTAGCTTTGTGTTCTCGCAAGCTTTCGAAAAATTGCCAACCTGGATATCGTTCGGTAAAATTCGGGCGGCTTATGCGCAGGTTGGTTCCGACAACGTAAACCCCTACTCAAACGCGCTCTACTATTCTGTCGACAACAACTCGTTCCCAAATCCATCGGGGCAGGCTGTGCCCGTAGGCGGCATCAACGTATCGACGGTGCCAAACAAAAACCTGCGCCCGCTACGTATTCAGGAGGCCGAAGTTGGTCTGGAACTGAAGCTGTTTGATAGTAAAATTGGCTTCGACTTTACGTATTATCACAAAACCACTAACGACCAGATTCTGGCCGCCCAGATTTCAGATGCGTCGTCGTACACAAACAAGCTGATCAACGTCGGACGTAGTATGAACCAGGGGCTTGAAGTTGCACTGAACTTTGCGCCGGTTGTGACGAAAGATTTCCGCTGGGATTTCAACGCCAACGTATCATACAACACGTCGAAAGTATTGCAGCTTGGTTTGTCGCCAAATGATACGGTCATTACGGTAAGCGGTGGTAGCGGTCGGGTGTTGAATCAGGTGGTCGGAAAGCCAATCGGTCAGTTGTACACGTTCATGTATTTGCGCGATGCGCAGGGCCGGAAGGTATATGACGCCAACAGCGGTATGCCACTACGTAACAACACACTTCAAAATGTGGGTAATGCGTTGCCAACCTACTTTGGCGGTATCACCAATACGTTCACGTACAAAGGCATTACGTTATCGGCGCTGATCGATTTCAAACTGGGACACAAACTGATTTCGGGACGTAACATCAACTACCTGCGCCACGGTTTGTCGAAACGGACATTACCCGGTCGGGATGTGGGCTACGTGATTGGCGATGGTGTGAATCCAAACGGCGAAATCAACAAAACCCGTGCGGCTGTACAACCTTTCTACGAATCACTTAACCCACTGGGCATTCACGAAGATTTCGTAAACAACGCTGGTTTCTGGAAACTACGTCAGATTTCGCTGGGCTACGATTTCACGAAACTGCTGCCACAAAGTCTATTTATCAAAGGCATCAAGTTAAGCGCAGTTGCCAACAACGTACTGGTTATCAAGAAGTGGACGGAAAACATGGACCCAGAAGAGGCTATGGTTTCGTCGGATAACTCGGTCGGTCTTGATTTCTGGCCTGGCCTACCGCCAACCCGTACGATGGGCTTTAACCTTAATGTTCGATTCTAAACTGTTCCAGAAAACCCCTCCCCTAAAACTAGAAGAGGGACTTGACCTGTCACTTTTTGAAATCCCTCCCCTAAAACTAGGGGAGGGATTTAGGGAGGGGTTTTCCGATAACAAACTCTGAAAGTCATGAAAAAATACATAAAATATACCCTCACCTTTCTGCTCTCCGCTGGTCTGCTAACGGGCTGCGATCAGGGCTTGACGGAGATCAACACAAACAAGGTCGACCCTACTTCACTGGCTCCGTCGATGGTACTGAATAAAGCCATCATCAATACCAACTACCTCGACGGTTTCGGTACGCTGGGCATGTTGTGTTACAACTTTGGTATTGTGCAACAGATCATTACGCCCTATGGCAGCTCGCTGTCGGGCGGAAATTACGATCAGGTTAACAATGGCAACACGCAGTTGGTATGGCAGAATTTTTACCGTAACGTAGTGAAGCAACTCGTGTCGGTAATTGACCAGACTAAGTCCGATCCGCTACAGATCAATACGTATCAGGCGGCAAGAATCTGGCGGGCGTATGTGTTTATGATCCTGACCGATACCTACGGAGATATTCCGTATTCTGAAGCTGGTCAGGGCTATACAACTGAAATTATTACGCCCAAATACGATGCCCAACAGGTCATTTATAAAGACATCCTGAAGGAACTGGATGAAGCGTCGGCCGCTTTGACTACGACTCAATCGCCCGTAGTGACCGATATTCTCTACGGTGGCGACGTAGCAAAATGGAAGCGGCTGGGATATTCGTTCATGCTACGTGCCGCTATGCGCCTGACCAAAGTTGATCCGGCTACGGCTGAATCCTATGTAAAGAAAGCCGTAGCAGGTGGTGTAATCCAATCGAATGCCGACAATTCGATTCTCCGGCATACATCCCTGTATAACAACTACATTGCCAACCACTTACAAGCTCGCGAAAAGACAAATTTCTATCTGGCCGCTCCCTTTGTTGACTATTTGAAAGCCAACAACGACCCCCGGTTGCCAATTTTCGCAGTACGCTACGTAGGTGCCAAAGGCGGTCAGGAGCAGACAGCAGCCCGTGCTACGTCGGAAGCCGCCCGGCAGGTTGGTATGCCAATGGGCTACAACGACGTAACGATTTCGACTACGTTCCAGGCAAATGGCGTAGCAAGCCTTTGGGATTATACACAGGTCAATCTCAACACGGTTCTAAAATTAGATTCGCCTGAATTCCACGTAACGCATTCCCAAACGCAACTTCTGCTGGCCGAGGCCGCTACGCGGGGTTGGGTAACCGGTTCGGCTGCTACGTATTATGCCGCTGGAATCCGCGCCAATCTGGAGCAGATGGCAGCGTATGGATCGACCATTCCGGAAGCAACGATTAAAGCGTATCTGGATGCGCATCCGTTCGATACGGCCAAGGCTCTGGATTTGATCAACACGCAATACTGGGTTGCTACGTTCCTCGATGGCAACGAATCATGGGCCAATTTTCGACGTAGCGGATTCCCTGCTCTGAAGAAAAATCCGTATCCCGGTTCTGAAGTTAAGGGCGATTTTATCCGCCGTATGCTTTACCCTGATAGTGAAATCGTTGTCAACTCTGGCAAAATGAACGAAGCCATCACCCGGCAGGGCCCAAACACGCTCGACACCCGAATGTGGTGGGATAAAAAGTAGGAATTTCAGCATTAATCCTTGTCTTTCCGACAGAGCTATAAACCTGTTGTATGCTTTGTCGGAAAGACGAAAACTCAACCCCAACTTACGTTAACCTCATGAATAAACTTGATCAGAGCCGTCGCGACAATTTAAAAATGCTGGGCTTAGGCTCAACTGCCGGACTCCTTGGCCTGTTTGGTGGCCCCTCTACCGCCGAAGCCCGCGAACAGCAGGGCACTCCGCGTTACGCTGTAGGAGCCGCCCCAGTTAAAATTAAGAGTGTTAAGGCTATCGCTACGGCCCCCCAAGGATCCAACCTGATTGTTGTAAAAGTTGAAACGACCGAACCCGGTCTATACGGACTAGGCTGTGCTACGTTCACCCAACGGGCAGCGGCTGTAATCGTTGCCATCAATACGTATCTGAATGAATTCTGCGTCGGCAAAGACGTCGACAACATCGAAGATATGTGGCAGGCGGCTTATGTTAGTTCCTACTGGCGGAATGGTCCCGTACTCAACAATGCGTTGAGCGGTCTCGATCAGGCGCTGTGGGATATTAAAGGCAAACGGGCGGGCATGCCAGTTTATCAGTTGCTGGGTGGAAAAGTCCGGTTTGCAATTCCCTGTTACACACACGCAGGCGGTAACACGCCTGAAGCAGCCGCTGATAGCGTGAAGAAATTCATGGAGCAGGGCTATAAATATATCCGTATTCAGCAGGGTGGTTACGGGGCGGTTGGCGCAACAGCCGAACAGCCTGACTTTAAAGCCGCTGGTTTTGGTGGAGCGACGGACAACTACATGAATGAGCGGCTTTATCTGAAATCCGTTCCAAAAATGTTCGAAGTTGTTCGGAAGCAATGTGGCGATGAAATTGAACTGCTTCACGACATTCACGAGCGGGTGCAGCCAATCGACGCTATCAACATGATTAAGCAGGTTGAAGAATACCGACCTTTCTTCATCGAAGATCCATTCTCACCCGAAAACATGAAATGGTTCGCGCAACTGCGTCAGGCAACGTCAGTGCCTATCGCGATGGGTGAACTGTTCAACAACATCAACGAGTTTAAAGAGCCGATGGTGAACCAGTGGTTCGATTTCATTCGGATTCACGTATCGCAGATTGGTGGTATTACGCCAGCCATGAAAGTGGCTCGTCTGGGCGAATGGTTCAACATTCGCACTGCCTGGCATGGTCCGGGCGACGTATCGCCGGTAGGTCACGCAGCGCACGCGCATATTGATCTGGCAGTCTGGAATTTTGGTATTCAGGAGGCTGTTCAGTTCTCCGACAAGATGAAAGAAGTGTTCAGCGGTTGCCCAACCATGAACAAAGGCTATATGTCGGTGAATGAAGTACCAGGACTTGGTGTCGACATCAATGAAAAAGAAGCTGCCAAATACCCAATCAGTACCAAATCGAACTGGCAGGTTCGGAAAATCGATGGAACCATCATTCGCCCATAACTCTCTTTTATCGCTCCTTTTCGCCTTCCTCCTGCCCGAAAGCCATGTGTTTTCGGGCAGAAAACCAACTACTTAACCTTGCTTTATTAACCCTTCTTTTTTCAATAATTGCTTAAACGATTAAAGCCACCCTTAGCCGAAAGAACGAATGAAAAAAACAGGTGTATCCCGACGTAGCGCCATCCAATCAGTTCTGGGAGTAGCTAGCCTTAGTACGATGGTTTTACCCGAATCGTCGTATGCGTCCAATCCCGCTCCGTTTCGGGATTACAGCAAAGTGAAGATTACAAAACTGGAAACCTTTTTGGTGAAACCTCGTTGGATTTTCCTGAAAATCCATACCGATGTAGGTGTTCATGGACTGGGCGAACCGTTGCTCGAAGGGCGCGCACTCACGATTCAGACGGCTATTAAGGAAATAGAACCTTACCTGATCGGCAAAGATCCGCGTCATGTCATACACCATTGGCAAGCTATTTATCGCCATGCCTTTTACCGGGGAGGCCCTATTCTGACCAGTGCGCTGAGCGGTATCGATCATGCGTTGTGGGACATTAAAGGCAAGCTGTTGAACGTACCGGTTTACGAATTATTCGGCGGCCCCACCCGCGACCGGGTACGGGTTTACGGGCGTGCCAGCAATGCCGAAGACATGAAGAAACGGAAGGCAGAAGGATACACCGTAATCAAAACAGGTGTTGCGAAAAAGAATCCGGCCAACATTGTCGAAAACCCAAAATTCCTCAAATACGCCGTCGATAATTTCGCGTCATTACGGGAAGCCGGTGGCGATGATATGGATATTGCTATTGACTTTCACGGTTCTATTCCTCCACAAACGTCGAAGCTTTTGATCAAGGAGCTGGAGCCTTTCAAACCAATGTTTATCGAGGAACCTGTGCAGGCGCAAAACGTAGATATTCTGGCCGACATCGCGCGGGGGACACACATACCCATTGCCGCTGGCGAACGAATTTTCACGAAATGGGGCTTCCGTGAACTGCTGGAAAAACGAGCCGTCAGCATTGTTCAGCCTGATCTCTGTCACGCTGGAGGTATCACCGAGGGACGTATCATTGCGGGCATGGCCGAAGCGTACTACGTTCCGGTGGCTCCGCACAATCCGATGGGTCCGATTTCATTGGCAGTTGGTCTCCATCTGGCGGCCAGTATTCCCAATTTTCTGGTGCAGGAGCAGGTTTCGCTGGGCGATGGCTACATCAAGAATCCGTTCAAACTACAAAAAGATGGTACGGTCATGATTCCACAAGGCCCCGGTTTGGGCGTGGAACTGGACGACGCGCTGATGAAAGACAAAATTGGCCACGACTGGAAAAACCCCGAAACCTACAACGCCCTCGACGGCTCCGTAGTGGATTGGTAATTGCCAGAACCGCTCCAGCGGCCGCCGGAGCGGTTCAAAAAGCTTACTTTTTTACCTATAATAAAACCCTAGTGCAATGCAAAACTCTCTAAAATTAATTATCCTACTCCTGCTGCTGGGCCAGAACGTAGTGTTTGCCCAAAGTAGCCGGATTTCGGGGAAGGTGACCGGCCCCGATAACCAGGGCCTTCCTGGTGTGAACGTGCAGGTGAATGGTACCACGACAGGTACATCGACGGATGCGGATGGAAATTATGCACTCAATGCGGCTAGTAATGCTACGTTAGTTTTCTCCAATATTGGGTATATCAGTCAGAACATTGCGGTGAATGGACGTAGCGTTGTTAATGTGCAACTGGCTGAAGATCAAAAAACATTAAATGAAGTGGTGGTAGTCGGTTACGGTACGCAACGCAAAACCGACGTAACGGGCGCACTGACGGCCATTTCGAACAAAGAATTTGCGCAACAACCCATTACCCGGCTGGATCAGGTGTTACAGGGTCGTGCGGCTGGTGTGCAGGTTACCCAGACAAATGGCGCGCCGGGTGGTGATGCTAAGATCCGTATTCGCGGTGCCAACTCCGTATTAGGTAACAATGACCCGCTCTATGTTGTGGATGGTTACGTTGGCGCCAACTTCAACTTCGTAAACCCAAGCGATATTGAAACGATTCAGGTACTGAAAGATGCTGCTTCGACCTCTATTTATGGTAGCCGGGGCGCCAATGGCGTTGTGATTATCACGACCAAGAAAGGCTCTAAAGGGCTCAAAGTTAACTACGAAGGTCAGTTCAGTACGTCGGAAAACATTAAACGGTACGACGTATTACCGGCTGGCGAATTTGCCGAAATCGTGAATGCACGCGCTACGGCTACTGGTTCGGGCTTGCCGTTCACTGCCGATCAAATTACGCAATTCAAACAAAACGGGGGTACCGACTGGCAAAATCTGGTTTTCCGCAAAGGCAATGGTCAGCAACATCAGATTACCGTATCAGGAGGCAACGACAAAACGACTTTCCTAATTTCGGGTAACTACCTGAATCAGAACGGCATCGTCAACAACAGTGGGTTCAAACGGTACATTCTACGGACCAATTTAAACACTCAGGTTAACGATAAATTATCGTTTCGGATAAATCTGTGGGGTACCCGTTCGCAAAACCACAACACGCTCGACGGTGGCGCTATTGTTCAGGCTTTGGCCTGGGCACCAACAACGCCTGCTTACGGCGCTGACGGTCAGCCAACGTTTATTGATCCAATCGGTTCGGTAAACCGCAATCCGTTAGACTTCCTCTACGATCAGTCGATTGATCAGAACCGGACGGGTCTGAACCTCATCGGTGGCTTGAATTATAAGCTTCCCATCAAAGGCTTATCGCTCGATTTGCAGTATGCTGTCAACTACCTGAACGCCCAAAACCTGAACCTGAACGGTAAACGGTTGTCGAACAACAACCCCTCTGCCAGCCGCTATTCGGCGGAACAGGTGACGCTGCAAAATACGAACACGCTGAACTACGATCTTAAAGTTGGGGATCATTCAATCAACGCCGTTGCTGTACTCGAAACACAGCAATTTACGAATCAGGATTTTACCGCCAGTGCGGCCGGATTACGTTTCCCACAATTAGGCTACGACAACATTGGCGGTAATACAGCCTCTACCGTAGCCTCGAGTTTCCAGAAATGGACGCTGATGTCGTTGTTGGGACGGGTTAACTATAGTTTCAAAGACAAATACCTGGTTACGGCTGCCGTTCGTCGCGATGGTTCGTCGAAATTTGGCTCGGCTAACCGCTATAGCGTATTCCCATCGGTGGCCCTCGGCTGGCGTTTGTCGGAAGAAGAGTTCATCAAAAATATGAACGTATTCAGCAACCTGAAACTGCGCGGAAGCTGGGGTATGACGGGTAGTCAGGCGATTAATCCATACGCTACGTTATCGACCTACGGTTCTATCGTTTCGGCTTTCAACAATTCAGCGGCTACGGCGGGCGTAATTCTGGGTAATCCCGGTAACCCCGATCTGAAATGGGAAACCACAAAACAAGTTGACGTTGGTCTGGAAATGGAGTTCCTAAATGGTCGTATCCGGTTAGAAGCCGATTATTTCAAGAAAAACACGACCGACCTGCTTCTTAACGTAGCGATTCCAAGCTATGCGGGTGGTGGTACACAGGCACGTAACGTAGGTGAAGTTGAAAATACAGGATTTGAGTTTTCGATTGGTGCTACGCCGTTCGATAAAGGCGGTTTCCGTTGGGAAACGAACCTCAACTACTCTACCCTCCAAAACAGAGTTATCAGCCTCGGCGGACTGCCACGGCTGGGTCAGGGAACAGGTGTAGGTGGTGGTATGTCGACCACGAACGAGTTTATGCTGATGCCAGGCGAGCCACTGGGTTCATATTGGGGCCTGAAATATCTGGGAACCTGGAAACCAAACGAAGCTGATCAGGCGGCTCTGCAAGGTCGCGTACCGGGCGATCCACATTATCAGGATCTCAACGGCGACAACGCGATTACTACTGACGATTTCCAGATTATTGGTCGGGCATTCCCAAGAGGAACAGCGGGCTGGAACAACACCTTTACCTACAAAGGTCTGACGCTGAACGTTTTCTTCAACGGTGTATTTGGTGTTGACAAACTGAACTACACACGGGCTGCGGCTTTGTCGGGCGCAGGTGATGCCAAACAGTTCATTTTGACAGAAGTTCGCGATTACTACCGTCCGGGCAACGAAACCTCCGACGTACCGGCCTTTACAAAAACGTATCAGCCGTTCACCCAGTCGAGCCGCTTTCTGGAAAATGGCAGCTTCGTTCGGTTGAAAAACATCAGCCTTTCGTACAACGTACCGACCGGTTTTATTAACAACAAAGCCACCATTCGGGTATTTGCCAGCGCCACGAACCTGCTTACCATCACCAAATACAAAGGTCCAGATCCAGAATCAGCTCGTGTTGGTTCGGGTACCGATACCGCTATCGGTATCGATTACGGTTCTTATCCAAACGCCAAACAGTATACACTCGGCATAAACCTGGGCTTCTAAAATCTTAAGACAATGAAAAAATTACTCATAGTTGCTTTAGCAGCCACGCTCACAACCAGTTGCAAAAGCTATCTCGAAGAAAACACAACTGGCCTGCTCTACGGCGGCAACGTATTATCGACTCAGGATGGGCTGGAATCGGCACTGACAGGTGCCTATCGGGGTCTGGGCAATCAGTGGACATACGGTTTCCTTCACCCATCGGCCAATGCCGCGACCATCGGCAGCGACGACGTAACAACGCACCCCGCCAGCAACAAAGCCGACTGGCGCGAATTTGATCAGTTCAACGTATCGACCACAAACCAACGCTCTGGAGCCGTTTACAATGGTTGCTACAAAGCGATTCAGGGGGCCAACAACGTAATCAATAATTATCAGAAAACGGTTGGTACCAAAGCCACAATCGACATTATTGCGGGCGAAGCGTTTTTCATTCGGGCGTTCTCGTATTACTGGCTGACCCGATTCTATGGTAACATTCCATTGGTTACCGTCGGCGAATACTCGGCGGATTTACTGACCATAAAAAAGTCGACACCCGCCGAAGTGTATACGCTAATTGTTGAGGATTTGAAGAAAGCCGAAACCATGTTGCCGAATACCCGTCGCGATCCGGGTCGGCCAAACGCAGGTACAGCAAAAGCATTTCTGGCCGATGTATATCTGACAATGGCTGGCTGGCCGCTAAAACTGACCGCCAACTACGATCTGGCTGCGGCTAAAGCGAAAGAAGTTATCGACGGCCGTGCTACGTATGGTTTTGCCCTGATGCCAACCTTTGCCGAAGTATTCGCCAACGACCCAGCCGTGGCTACGATCGCGGAATCGGTTTTCCAGATCAATGGCTTTACGGGCGGTAGTGGCACAGCCAACGCTACGTATGGTAACACAACAATGCCCGGTGAAGAAGGTGGTTGGGACGATATGTTCGCCGAGTTGAACTTCTTCAAAGCATTTCCCGAAGGCCCACGAAAAACCGCTACGTTCCGCACCGAATTTGGCTTAGGAACAACCAAAATATCCTGGGACAAAAGCCTGACCCGGCATCCTTATTATCAGAAATGGTACATCAAAGGCAACATCGTTACGTCGAGTATTTCGCTGCCATCGGTTATGATGCGTTACCCACACGTACTGACCATTTATGCCGAAGCAAAAGCACGCGGAACAAGCGGTCCAGATCAGGCAGCGTATGATGCGTTGAATGCAATCCGTTTGCGCGGTCGGGCAACGGGCACCAAAGCTCTCTCTCCAGCCGATGGTCTGACAGCTACACAGTTTGCCGATGAAGTGGTTCAGGAACGCGCCTGGGAATTTGCCTGCGAACGCACCCGCTGGTTCGACCTGATTCGTCTGGAACGCGTAGAAGCAGCCAATGCCGCGAAAAGTGCAGATGATTTACAGCCCATCAAAGCCATTACGAAAGCAAACTACTGGTTCCCACTTCCGTACACCGATACGTCTATCAATCCGAATTTGAATTAGAGTAGGTATATAGAACGCAGATTTTTATGATCTATATGATTTATGAAGATCATAACTAATCATAGGAATCATAAAAATCTGTGTTCCATTTGGCGATTGACACGATGTTAAAAAAAACCATTCTTTCCCTTTGTGCTCTCGGAGGATTGTGTAGCACCATCCTCCCATTAGCTGATTTCCCTCAAGCAGAACTCTCGAACGGTATTCTGCAAACGACGCTGTATCTGCCTGATGCCAGCAAAGGCTACTATCAGGGCACACGCTTCGACTGGGCCGGTGCCTTTAAAAATCTGGATTATAACGGCCATACGTTTGTTGACCCCTGGTTCGAGAACTACGACCCTAAACTCCACGATGTCATCAGCGGCCCCGCCGAAGAGTTTGTGCCACTGGGTTTTGCTGAAGCCAAGCCAGCCGATACGTTTGTAAAAATCGGTGTGGGTGTGCTACGTAAGCCCGACGAGCGACCCTATTCCTTTGCCCGTTATTATGAAATCGCCAATCCCGGCGAACGCAAAACAAAGCTTTCGAAAGATCAGGCCGATTTCACGCACGAGCTAAATGACGCCACTTCCGGCTATGGTTATGTTTATCAGAAATCGATAAAACTTACCAAAGGAAAGCCCGAACTGGTGCTGGAGCATCGACTCAAAAACACGGGTAAGCTCCCCATCGAAACCAGTACGTATAATCACAACTTTTTCATCGTCGACAAACAACCGACCGGCCCGACTGTCAACGTAGCGTTTCCGTTTGACGTGAAAGGCGAAGGCAAAGGGTTCGGCACACTCATTGTTCCGCAGGGCAAGCAACTCACGTACACCCGCGAATTCGAGAAAAAAGAAAACGTGTATAGTGCTGGTTTACAAGGCTTCAATGCTACGTCGAACGATTACGACATACGTATTGAGAATCAGAAAACGGGTGCCGGAGTACGTATCAGGGGCGATAAGCCGATGGAAAAACTGGTTTACTGGGCTTGTGCCACTACGTCCTGTCCGGAGCCATACATCCATTTATCTGTTGCACCCGGTCAGGAAGTGAGCTGGAAAATCGCTTACGAATTTTATACCAAAGCGAAGTAAAGACGCTGTCAGAACGAAATTTCTTTCTAACCGTTTAACCGCATTTACGAATACATGCATTCGCTCTTAAAAGTCTGTTTTGGCCTGCTGGCGCTGGGCATTTACTGGCCGCTTCACTGGGAGAAACAGGTAGTTACTACGTATCGGGCCGACCTGCCCGACAACGACTGGCCCACGTATGGCGGCAATAACGCCGGAAATCGCTATTCGCCACTAACACAGATCAATACCCAGAATGTGAAAAATCTGGAACTGGCCTGGACTTACGAAACCGGCGATAATACCAATCCGAACCAGCGTGGGATGGACATTCAATGTCAGCCCATCGTGATTAAAGGCGTTCTGTACGGTACGTCGCCCCGGCTAAAAGTATTCGCGGTGGAAGCCGCTACGGGCAAGCAACTCTGGCAATTCGACCCATTTTCAGACTCGGCCAAACGCCCCCGCTTTCATCCGGTACGTGGCGTGGTATATTGGGAAGATGGCAACGATAAGCGTATTCTTTACTCGGTCGGTGCTACGTTGTATGCCATCAACGCCGAGACGGGCAAACCCATTCCTGGTTTTGGCGTCAACGGTGAAGTGGATTTACACGAAGGGCTGGGCGATAAATCGACTATTGGTCACGATGTAGCAACGTTCTCGATACGTAGCACAACGCCCGGTACTATTTACAAAGACCTATTGATTATGGGTTCCAGCATGTCGGAAGGTGGCGATGCGCTTCCCGGCTACATCCGAGCGTTCAACGTGCGGACGGGCAAGCTGGCGTGGGTTTTTCATACCATTCCGCTCCCCGGCGAATACGGCTACGAAACCTGGGGTAAAGATTCCTACAAAAAATTGGGCGGAGCCAACTGTTGGGCAGGTATGGTGATCGACGAAAAACGGGGGGTTGTTTATGCGGGAACCGGCTCGCCATCTGTCGATTTTTACGGCGGTGCTCGTCCGGGACAGAACCTGTTTGCGAACTGCGTTATTGCCATCAATGCCCAAACCGGAAAGCGCGTTTGGCATTTCCAGACGGTTCACCACGACCTTTGGGATCGCGATATTCCCTGTCCACCTAATCTGATTCGGGTAAAACACAATGGTAAAATGGTCGATGCTGTGGCGCAGGCTACCAAAGATGGCTATGTATTTGTGTTTGACCGGGATAAGGGCAAGCCACTGTTTCCAGTGAAGGAAGTTCCTGTACCGACCTCACCCGCGTTACCCGGCGAAAAACCCTGGCCAACGCAACCCGTGCCGACCAAACCGGCTCCGTTTTGTTATCAGGAATTAACCGAAGCCAACATCACGAATCGCACGCCCGAAGCGCGCGCTTACGTAGTGGAACGCTACAACAACAGCCGGAAAGGAAGCAAATTTATGCCGCCCAGTGAAGAAGGGCATTTAATGTTTGGCATGGGTGGTGGTGCTGAATGGGGCGGTACAGCTGCTGATCCGAGCGGGATTTTTTACGTGAATTCGAATAACATGCTGTGGTGGCTCAAGATGCGCGATGTCCGTCAGAATAAAGGCGCTGCTATGACGCGCGGCACCGCTTTATTCAATACTAATTGCTCGGTATGTCACGGCATGAGCGACAAAAGTAAGGGGAAACCTGCGCCCAATACCGCCAATCAGGCCTACCCCGATCTGACTGACGTAGGGAGTCGTTTATCGGCCGAGCAGATTCAGGCTGTACTGGCAACGGGTCGTGGACGGATGCCTTCGTTCGGTCATCTGTCAAAAGAAGACCGTGATGCACTTGTGAATTTTCTATTGAAAAAAGAAACGCCAACGCCTTCAACATCGGCTCCGGCGGTTGTCGACATTCACAGTGCAGGGTCAGCAACGGCTACCCCCAAAGATGCTGATTTTCCGTATTCACCGCCTTTTTTGAATAATGGCAACACCCAGTTCCGCGATCAGGACAATTACCCGGCTCTGAAAACGCCCTGGGGAACGTTGAATGCCATTGACCTGAATACCGGCAATTATCTGTGGCAGGTACCGCTGGGCGAATACCCCGATCTGATGAAACAGGGACTGCCACCAACCGGTACCGAGAATCACGGTGGCCCCGTCGTGACAGCAGGCGGGCTCGTTTTCATTGCCGCTACGTATGATGAGAAACTACGTGCCTTTGACCGGAAAACGGGCAAGATCGTCTGGGAATATAAACTCCCGGCAGGTGGTTTTTCTACACCCATCACGTATATGGTCGAAGGTCGTCAGTACGTAGTCATTGCGGCTGGAGGTACCCGATACGGGTTGAAATCAGGCGGTTCTTACGTTGCTTTCGCCTTACCATCAACTTCTAACTGACAGCTATAAACCTTTTGATTATCAAATAGTACGAAAAATACCCCTCCCCAACCCCTCCCCTAAAACTAGGGGAGGGGCTTCACAGAGTCCATTTTTAAGTCCCTCCCCTAGTTTTAGGGGAGGGGTTGGGGAGGGGTATTTTCCCGTATCGCTTGACTCGGAACGTATTCTAATTACTTCTTAACCTATTTTAACTGATGGTCAATTTTTTATTATGCTGCGATTGGGGTACTTCATTTTTTCGGCTACGATTAATGAACACCTCTGACTATCAGAGCTTAAGCGAAATTAGATCGCAAACCGGAATTGCCGATACATTTACGGGCTGGAAAACCGCTGGCGAAGCGAAGGGCATTTCCCGCGATCAGTTTTTCCGTCAGCAACTGAAAAAACAGATCGACCGACTGGCCGAAAAAGTCTCCATTTCACTTATCAACATACCGGTGGTGATTTCCGGGATGGCTTCTTCGTCAATTGGTATGGAAGAAATTCCTTATGCTACGTTGCCTTTCTCCATTGACGGAAGTCAGGCCAGCGTCCGACATTTTGAAGCGCAGAGCGATTTCCCACACGACATTCTGTTGATTGCAGGTGTCAGTAGTGATCAGGACGTAATGCGGGGAGAAGAAACTCAGCTTATCGGCCTGATTGCTCAACTACATTTATCAGGCGAAAGACCGCAGGACGCAATTTGTATTTTTCCGGGAACGCACTCCAAACATATGTACATTCAGGATGATCAGTTGGTCAATTTCGATACGTACATGACTGGCGAGTTGTTCGCACTGATGGCGCAGCAAAGTATACTAAAAGATTCGGTTGATACGTCAAATCTGATCCATTTGACCGAGAGCGATAAAGATGCATTTAAACAAGGTGTTCGTCAGTCCATTACATCACCCATTTCGAAAGGGCTGTTTACAGTGCGAACCAATCAGCTTTTTGGAAAATTCTCAAAAAAGCAGAACGCTCTATATTTGAGTGGCTTGCTAATTGGTTCTGAACTTCACCCGCTGCTTCAAAAGGGAAATTGGTCGCTGGTATTGTGCAGCGGCAGCAACTTATCAGCTTTTTATGAGATGGCACTTGCCGAACTCAATTTATTGCATCGCACGCTTACGATTCCGGCCGACGTTATCGACCGGGTTGCCAGCATCGGACAAATCATTTTATTTCAAAATCAGACCGCCAAAGTACCCGAGAAATGAACACAACGCCATTCTCCTGGGAGTTATTTACCCAAATGCCCATTGTAGGCATTATCCGAAATTTGTCGGTAGACGATATTCAGCAGATTCTTCCGATTTATCGGGAAGCAGGTCTGACTACAATCGAGATAACCATGAATACGCCCGGTGCCGAGCAGGTAATCCGCCACGCCCGCGAACACGAGCACGAAGGGCTGAACATCGGTGCTGGAACTGTATGCACTAAAGAAGATTTGGACAAAGCATTGGCTGCCGGAGCGCAGTTTATTGTAACGCCCATCCTCGACAAAAAAGTGATCAAAGCCTGCGTAAAGACGAACGTACCGATTTTTCCGGGAGCATTCACCCCTTCTGAAGTGTATAAAGCCTGGAAGTTGGGTGCATCGATGGTGAAGGTTTTTCCGACAACCGCCTTAGGACCCGGTTACATCAAAGATTTGAAAGCTCCGCTCAATCAAATAAAACTCGTGCCAACCGGCGGAGTAGATCTGAACAACATGGGTGATTTCCTGAAAGCAGGGGCAGACGGGTTGGGTATCGGAAGCCACCTGTTCGACAAAACGCTTATTAGCCAGAAAGACTGGTCTGGATTAAAAGCTCATTTTCAACAGTTTGTAGAGAAGATACGTAATTGAATAGTTCAGTCGGCCCTGACAGGCTCCGACTGTCGGATTCTCCGGATGGATGGTATTATCTCGCGATTCTGACAGCCGGAGCCTGTCAGGGCCTTTTACATCTTAACCGTTTACTGTTTTGAAAATTCGAAATTACCGCTGGGTCATTGTGGTTCTGTTGTTTCTGGCAACCACCATCAACTACATCGACCGCCAAATTATTGGTTTATTAAAACCGATTCTGGAGGTCGAGTTTAGCTGGAGCGAAACCGATTTTGCCCGTATCGTTATGGCATTTCAGGCCGCATACGCCGTTGGCCTTTTGCTACTGGGCTGGTTTGTCGATAAAGTCGGAACAAAGGTTGGCTATTCGCTTACCATTATTTTCTGGAGTATAGCCGGTATGCTTCATGCTGTGGCCAAAAGCGCATTCGGTTTTGGCCTCGCCCGAATTGGGTTAGGGTTGGGCGAAGCTGGTAATTATCCGGCAGCAGTGAAAACGGTGGCGGAGTGGTTTCCGAAAAAAGAACGGGCGCTGGCAACCGGGCTTTTCAATGCCGGAACAAGTGTTGGCGTTGTAGCCGCGCTGCTCATTGTACCCTGGATTCTAAGCAATTACGGCTGGCAGGAAGTATTCTGGATTACAGGTGCTTTAGGCTTTATCTGGTTGATTTTCTGGCTCATTTTTTACGACATTCCCGCTCGCCAGCAACGGCTGACTTCCGAAGAGTACGATTATATTACGAGCGGACAGGAAAGCGAGCCGGAAGTAAAAGCCACTATTAAATGGTTCAAACTCTTCACGCTACCGCAAACCTGGGCGCTCATTACGGGCAAAGGACTTATCGACCCCATTTATTGGTTCTTCCTGTTCTGGCTTCCCTCCTATTTTTCGTCGATGTTCAAGCTTGATTTGAAAAAGCCAAGTCTCGAACTCATGCTGATTTACCTAGCAACAACAGTCGGCAGTATTGGCGGAGGTTATTTATCGTCCTGGCTTATTAAACGTGGCTGGCCTACACTGAAAGCTCGAAAATCAGTACTGCTAGCTTTTGCAATCATTGAGTTGTCGGTTATTTCTATTCAGTTTGTGACCGATGTCTGGGTAGCTGTTGGGTTGATTAGTCTGGCGGTAGCCGTACATCAGGCATGGGCAACCAACATCTTTACAATGGCGTCTGATTTGTTTCCGAAACAAGCCGTTAGTTCTTCAGCCGGTATTGCCGGGATGGCTGGAGCCGTGGGCGGTATCTTCTTCCCGATGCTGGTGGGTAGCCTGCTGGACTCGTACAAAGCTATTGGGAATCTGGGCGGAGGTTACAATATTCTATTCACCATCTGCGGCTTTACGTATCTCACGGCCTGGGTCATTATTCACCTGCTCACCCGCAAACCTAAAGAAGTCGATATCACAGATATTACATAGAGTACCTATTTCGTCACAAAGGAGTTTTGACACAGAGATGCACGGAGGATAAAAGAGATACACAAAATTAATCCTCTATGTATCTCTTTTATCCTCCGTGCATCTCCGTGTCATAACTCTTTTAGATCACTACGCGACGTACCTTACAAAGGCTATCTTTGCAATATTATGGTTCAAATACGTCATCTTACGGCTTATATCGAAGCGTTTGCCCCCCTCCCCTATCAGGAATCGTACGACAACGCCGGGCTAATTGTTGGTGATCCGTCTACAGCAATCAAAGGTGTTCTTATTTCGCTCGATACCACCGAAGCGGTTATTGATGAAGCCATCGCGAAGGGTTGCAACGTAGTGGTTGCTCACCACCCAATTGTTTTCAAAGGACTGAAAAAGCTAAATGGTAAGACATACGTAGAACGTACTGTTATTAAGGCAATTAAAAACGACGTAGCGATTTACGCAGCGCATACCAATCTCGACAACGTAGCGGGTGGGGTAAATTTCAAGATTGCGGAAAAGCTGAACCTCCAGAATGTACAAATACTTGCCCCCAAAACGCAGGTGTTGAGTAAGCTCGTTACGTTCGTTCCGGTAAACGACACGCAACGAGTGTTAGATGCGCTTTATGCAGCCGGAGCGGGTCAGATTGGCGAGTATAAAAATTGCAGTTTTCGGGTAAATGGTACCGGTACGTATCAACCCGGCGAAGGCACGAATCCCGCCATTGGCAATGTAGGTGAATACCACGAAGAGCCCGAAAATCGCATAGAAGTTATCATTCCTACGTATCTGCAACACAACGTATTGGGGGCTCTTCGTCAGGCACACCCGTACGAAGAAGTAGCCTATTACCTCACCGCTTTAGACAATCAGAATCAGGAAATTGGCTCTGGTGCTGTGGGCGAACTGGCCGAACCTTTAGCCAGCAACGAGTGGCTTACGTACCTGAAAACCAGCATGAATCTAAGTCTGATTCGGTATACTGACCTGCCCGATCATCTGATTAAGCGTGTGGCGGTTTGTGGTGGCGTTGGCAGTTTTTTATTACCCGATGCCATTCGCGCTGGAGCCGACGTATTTGTTACTGCCGATTATAAATACCACGAATTTTTCGATGCTGATGGACGTATTACAATCTGTGATATAGGCCATTATGAGAGCGAAGTCTATACGAAAGAGCTATTTCATCAGCATTTGGCAAAAAAATTTACTACTTTTGCGATAATTTTAGCTGAAACAAACACGAACCCAGTTCGGTACTTTTAATGAATAATGGATAATGGACAATGAATAATTGAAAAACAATTGATTTTCAATTCATTATTATACCAATCATTATACATTAAACATTGTTCATTATACATTAAAAACATCTCTCCAGAATGGAACTAACGATTGCGCAAAAATTAGACGCTCTTCTGAAACTGCAATCCCTTGATTCTCAATTAGACGAACTCATAAAAATTCGCGGTGGACTTCCTGAAGAAGTTCGTGATCTGGAAGACGATATCGCGGGCTTCGAAACACGTATTGGCAAATTTCAGTCAGAAATCAAGTCTCTTGACGAAGATATCGAGCGCAATCGCGTAGCGAAAAAAGATGCCGAGAAATTAATCACCAAATACAAAGACCAGCAGATGAACGTGCGGAACAACCGTGAGTTCGATGCCATTTCGAAAGAGATTGAGCTGCAATCGCTGGAGATTGAACTGGTTGAAAAACGTGCCAACGAAGCATCGTTCCGGGTCCGGGGCAAAGAAGAGGAAATCAAAACGACTCAGTCGGCTCTGAACGAACGGAAAGAAGACCTGAAAGCAAAAAAGCAGGAACTCGACCAGATTACGTCAGAAAGTCAGGAAGAAGAAAAAGAAATTATCAGACAGCGCGACGAACAGGCTACCACCATTGAGCCTCGCCTACTGAATTCATACAACAAAATTCGTGGCAATGCACTTAACGGTCTGGCCGTTGTAATGGTGAAACGCGGAGCTTGTGGCGGCTGCTTTAACGTAGTACCTCCCCAGCGTCAGGCTGACATTAAAGACAAAAAGAAAATCATTGTCTGTGAACATTGCGGACGGATTTTTGCTGATGTTGAAGGTGTCCCTGAACCAGCTCCAACTGGTCGCGGTCGGTAAGAAATACGCGTCGTATGAAACATATATTGACAATGGCACCGGGCAAAAACCCGGTGTTTTTGTTTGTCATTTTTGTGCTTCCAATTATTGCTAAAGCTCAAGATTTTAACTGGACATCGGGGCTAAAGAACGCGTATTCGGACTTACAAAAGTTAAAAATACAGGCTGCTCAGCAGACACTTAGTCGCGAGAAGTCCGACAATGGCGTTCGGGTTTTTCTGGATAATTATGTCGACATGCTTACGCTCGTTACCTCTGATGATGATCGTGCTTTTGCCAACTTAAGCAGTCGCGAAGATACCCGGCTAGATGCGCTGAAAGAGTTAGATGATACGTCGCCCTGGAAACGTGTGCTGCAGGCCGAAGTCCGGCTTCACTGGGCATTTGTTAAGCTGAAGTTTGGAAAAGAAGTTAGTGCTAGTTGGGACGTAATTCGGGCATATAAACTCCTGACCGACAATCAGAAACGTTTTCCGGATTTTTTACCGACGTATAAATCATTGGGAACACTCCACGTAATGATTGGTTCCGTACCCGACAATTATACGTGGGTAGCCCGGCTTCTCGGCTTGCAGGGAAGTGTGAGTCAGGGACAACAGGAATTGCTACGTGCTCAGAAAGACGCTACGTTCGGGCTTGAATCTCAATTGATTGATCTAATGGTACGTGCCTACGTATTGAAATTTACGGATGCCGATGGGCAAACATTACGTCAGTTGATTCAGGAGAATTCTGATAATCTGTTGCTTCATTTCTTCGGAGCAACCATTGAGCAGAAAAACGGGCACGGCGAACAAGCACTGGCCTACCTCAGCAAACGACCCGTCGGCAATACGTATCAGACTCTGCCTATCGTCGAAAATATTCTGGGAGATATTTATTTACAAAAAGGCGAATACGTAACAG
Source organism: Spirosoma daeguense (assembly GCF_054776875.1). NCBI lineage: Bacteria > Pseudomonadati > Bacteroidota > Cytophagia > Cytophagales > Cytophagaceae > Spirosoma > Spirosoma daeguense. The sequence goes on along the minus strand of NZ_BAAHBF010000007.1, from coordinate 305,807 downwards.
CAATAGCTCATTTTCAGCAATTTATATCTAATTATAAAGGACGGAATTTTCTGAAGGATACGTATTATAAATTGTTTCTCTGCCATTGGCTAGCAAACCAATCCGATGCTGAAACCAGACCGTTTTTGCAGAAAGTATTGAGTAATGGACGCACAACTGTTGAATCGGACAAGGCGGCTCAGAAGTTTGCCGAATCATATCTAAAACGAGGAGTTTCGCCCAATCAGAAAGTACTAATGCGCGCCCGATTAGCATCCGATGGCGGTTTTACAGATAGTGCCCTAGCCTATTTGCGTCCTTACACGGAAGCCAAATTTGCGGAAACTGTCGAAAAAGCAGAGTACAATTATCGGCTCGGTCGTATCTACCAACGCCGAAACGATTCGACGGCTGCCATTCCCTATCTGAGTCGTGCTCTTGCTCTTAGTGAGCCCGATCAATTATCGTTTGGTGCTACGTCAGCTTTACAGTTGGGCTACATTTATCAGCAAAAAAATGACCGAACACGTGCCCGGTCTTATTTTCAGAAAGCACTTAGCTTCAAGAATCACGAGTATAAAAACAGCGTCGACAATAAAGCCCGAGCGGCACTTAGTCAATTTTAGCTTTTAAAGTTATTCTCTCTTTTTTCTACTATTTTTTTTGCTATTCATAGAGTAATGTATACGACCATCACACGATGGATCTAGTTTTACGACTAATGTAAACATACTGCTAAGCTAAGCTTAATTAACAGTTGGATAGTACCTTAAATCATCTGCAACTGTTAGCCATTTAATGCGCGGGAAAAGGTATTACGGAGTTCATTAGAAATTTACGCTGATTCGGAAAGACATTAGCAACTCAATCAGATAATCCACTAAATTGGTTGTTGTTCTCAGCCAACTATAGGCTGGCCTACTATTTTTCTCGCAAGTCTCCACGCCACCGTATCACCTCTTTTATATGGCATCCCGACTACTACTTTCTGTACCAGCCTCATTATTTGCCGAAGTTTATCCTGCTCTTTTGTTTACCCAGATTTGCGTTACTAAGTCCGCTGGGTACAAATCGCCATAATGACAGCAAACGGTTGCCAATCCGGTATTACCCTAACCAACTTTGGCAACCTAATTAGATAGCGCAAGGCAGGTTTTTGAGTTATTTTCTGCCTTTAGTCGCATTCAAGAAAATCAATAGCCGGGTAGCCTGCTTGGCTGTGAACAATATTTGGTTATTGACATAACAGCAGTCTCCTGCACAACTTAATTTCCACACTTAATGTATTGATTGCTATGATCAAACATGTACTTGGCTTATCCCTCTTTTTGTTGCTATTAACTTTTAATGCGGGTTTTGCCCAAACATCTGTAAGTGGCTCTGTATCTGGATCATGGACAAAGGCACAAGGCCCTTATGTTCTGACAGGCACAGTAACTATACCCGCAGGTCTTACCCTGACCATTGAGCCAGGAACGGTGGTGGAACTGCCCAACAATAATTTCAACATCACCGTCAACGGAACTCTGATTGCCCAGGGTACTCCTACCGACTCGATTCGGTTCCGGCGGCCCAGGATTGCTCCTTCCACCGAGTATGGAGGTGGGTTGTTCTTCAGGGAAACCAGTGGAGCCTCTGTGCTACAGTATGCCGCTCTGGATAGTCTGGGAGATAACTACTGGGGGAATGCGGCTATCAACATCGACTTGCCCGCCATGCCAACGGTGCAAAACGTCAATGTCCGCCGTTCGGAGAGTTATGCGGTCAAGACCTGGATTGGTGGTGCCAGAAACTTTGCCAATATGGGCGCTCCCATGATGGTGGGCATCACGGCCAACGCCGGAGCATTGAATGCGACCATACCCCGGCTGAGTCAGGGGTCGTTTTACCGGTTGTTGGTGAACACGACTGTGGATCAGAACCAGACGCTGACCATTGAGCCAGGAACGGTGGTGGAACTGCCCAACAATAATTTCAACATCACCGTCAACGGAACTCTGATTGCCCAGGGTACTCCTACCGACTCGATTCGGTTCCGGCGGCCCAGGATTGCTCCCTCTACCGAGTATGGAGGTGGGTTGTTCTTCAGGGAAACCAGTGGAGCCTCTGTGCTACAGTATGCCGCTCTGGATAGTCTGGGAGATAACTACTGGGGGAATGCGGCTATCAACATCGACTTGCCCGCCATGCCAACGGTGCAAAACGTCAATGTCCGCCGTTCGGAGAGTTATGCGGTCAAGACCTGGATTGGTGGTGCCAGAAACTTTGCCAATATGGGCGCTCCCATGATGGTGGGCATCACGGCCAACGCCGGAGCATTGAATGCGACCATACCCCGGCTGAGTCAGGGGTCGTTTTACCGGTTGTTGGTGAACACAATTGTGGATCAGAACCAGACGCTGACCATCGAGCCAGGAACGGTGGTGGAACTGCCCAACAATAATTTCAACATCAATGTCAATGGCACCCTGATTGCCCAAGGGACTGCGGCCGACTCGATTCGGTTCCGGCGGCCCAGGATTGCCCCTTCCACCGAGTATGGAGGAGGATTGTTCTTCAGGGAAACCAGCGGTGCCTCCGTTTTGCAGTATGCTACGTTGGATAGTCTGGGAGATAACTACTGGGGGAATGCGGCCATCAACATAAGCTCTAACTGCACGGTTAAGAATATATTGATTAAAAATTCTGAACAATTCGGCATTACGATCACAAGTGGATCGCCATCTCCTATAGTACAAAACAACCTTTTTTTGACAAGTCCGATTGGGATCAGAGCATACGCCACTAACTTCAGCAATCTTTCCAATAATACAAATGCGAAACTCTTAATCAATAGTGGCCCTTTAGCCGCTACGGCCATTTGGCCCCTGCCTGGAACGAATTCATACTATCAACTAGCGGGTCAGGTTGTTGTACCCCAAAGCAATACGCTGACCATAGCATCCGGCGTATTGGTAGACTTTGGCCTTCAGGGCGGAGAAATTTATGTAAATGGAACCTTACGGGCTATTGGTACTGCCAACGCTCCTATACGCCTTTCCCGTTTACAAAGTACAACGGCATCCGTTGCGGGAGGTAGAGTCTATTTGTCGGCTTCCAGTACTAACTCAACTCTCAACTTTGTTACGTTCGACAAGTTGGGCAATACCCAAAATAGCTACGCAGCCTTAGACATAGCTACGGCTAACTTTTCGGCGGGAAACATCACTATATCCAACTCACAAAGTCGGGGACTTCAGTTAGCTAATGTTGGTCAGGCCGCCATTGCGGGGTCTAACTTTTTTGGTAATAAAACGGGGGTCTACGTCAGTAGTGGGCGACCCATTTTTGCGAATTGTAATATTTATTCAAATACTGACTTTGGCATTAACAATGTCAGTAGTGCGGTTGCCGATACAGTCAATGCTCGCAATAGCTACTGGGGAAGTAGTTCAGGCCCGCTGCATCCAACGCGCAACCCGAACGGCACAGGAAACAAAGTGTCTGATAAAGTGCTGTTTACGCCGTGGGTTGAACAGGTAGTCCAGGTAGATCAAACGATTAATTTCGCCGAAATTCAGAATAAGTATGTGGATGATACGTTGGTACTCGCTGCCACCGCTACGTCCTCGCTTCCGGTAAGCTTTTCGATCAATACGCAACCCGTTTCCAACGTAGCACTACTTACTGGTAATACGATCACTTTCCCCGGTGCAGTTGGTCAGGTAACGATTACGGCTTATCAGCCCGGAAATGAATCGTTCAAACCGGCACAGTTGCAGCGAACGTTTACCGTATCGAAGCGGAATCAGAGCATTACGGTCAACGCTATTCCGGCCAAAAAAGTCGGGGATGCACCGTTTAGCCTGACAGCTACCGCCACGTCGGGTCTGCCAGTTAGCTTCAGCATCGTGTCGGGGCCAGCCACGTTGAACGGCAACACCCTCACATTAACGGGGGCCGGGACAGTCGTTATAGAAGCCCGACAAACTGGCGACAGGGTTTACAATCAAGCGTCTTCCGTTCAACAAAGCTTTGGAGTTACGCTACCTACGCTTTCCATCACCAATCTTCCAAGCAGCACCTCGGAAGGGCAGACGGTAACGTTCAACGTAGCGACCAACGTTGCTCCAACCAGCCCATTGACCGTTTTCCTACAATCCAGTAATCCCACGCGTTTCCCCGTCCCGGCATCCGTCACGATTGCAGCGGGTAATCTTTCTACCGCTGTGTCGGTTACGCTGGTACAGAACAACATTCCTCAGATCGACCAGGCTGTTACGATTACGGCAGGGGCTTCAAATAATAACCAGAGTACGGCTACAATTCTGGTAAAAGATGACGATTTGCCCAATCTTGAATTGGTAATTCTACCGACAACAATTTCCGAATCGGCGGGCGCAAATGCTACGCAAGCCATACTTCGGCGAACCTCATCCAGTACTATTGCATTTACAGCCAATCTGTCGGCTAGTAGGCCCAATACGCTCGTGTTACCGAGCACCATTTCGCTGGCGGAAGGTGAAAACGAGAAAACGTTTACCATTGGCGTAGTAGATAATTCTCTACTGGACGGCCAGCGTTTAGTGACGGTTACTGCTTCATTATACGTAGCATCGTGCGGCTGTAATGCGCCTGCTACATCGTCGGGTTCGGTTTCTGCAACGGTCATCGTAAACGATGATGATGGGCCATCTCTTTCATTAACCGGAATCCCACAAACGTTACGTGAGGGATTGGCGAATGCAGGAACGCTACGTATCACCCGGAACGGGCCTACTACATCAGCACTTTCAGTAACGCTTACGTCGTCTGATTTAACCGAAGCTACGTTACCCACAACCACAGTCATACCTGCCGGGCAAACCTTTGTTGATATTGCCATTACCACGCTTGATGATGGGATAACCGATGGTAATCAGACTGTTTATTTCACAGCAACTGCCACTGGACTCGCTGCAGGATCAACATTTGTGATCGTTACTGATTTGAATCTGCCTGATTTACAAATTCCGCTGGTTCAGCTCAGTAGCAACAAAATACAGGCAAGCACTACTGTCAATTATCAGGTTTCGGTTAAAAATAGCGGCTGGACTACCGCACCGGGCGGAACGGTAGTACGAGGGTATCTGTCAACAGACAACGTCATTGACGCATCGGATATCCTGCTTTCGGAAGACACCCTCAGTGAAGCTATTCCGGCCGGTCAAACAAAAATACTCGCTAAGTCGGTGAAGACGCCGATCAAACAGGGGACGTTTAAATTGCTTTACTGGGCGAACCCGAACGAAACACTGAACGAACTCCTGTTTACCAACAACGTATCGGCACCGGTTAGCATCACAATTGACCCGGCCTATACGGTCACAGCCTCGGTGGCTCCCCTGTATTTCCTAAAAAGCACAACTGTTCCCATTACCGGTTCGGCAACAAAAATTGGTGGTTCCCCAGCGGCCAACGTACCAGTTGAAATATACGTCATTACAAATGGTATCAGACGAACGCTTTCCGATACGACGGATGCATCTGGGAATTTTTCTGTACCGTTTATACCGCTACCGAGCGAAGCAGGCCACTACGTTGTCGGAGGCAGTTTCCCCGGATTAAATCAAACAACCGCACAGGATGGATTTGATATTCTCGGGGTTCGCATCAATTCAGGAAATAACGTACTGTTCACCACTACCCAAAACGAACCATTAAGCGGGTACGTAACAGTAGAAAACCTGAGTGGTAAGAGCCTGAGCAACTTCACGCTGGCACCCGTTACGTTGCCCACAGGGGCCACCGTCCAATTCGCGGTGCTGCCAAACGTAGCCGGTACTACGTCCGTTAATCTTGGCTACACGGTTAGCGGGACTGCGCTGACGGGCGGAAATAATTATGAAGAAGCCATTCTCCAGGCAAAATCAGACGAAGGCGTTATCCAGAACGTAAAAACCTACTACTATTGCCAGGCGGCCCGTGCGTTTGTTGTTGCTGACGTAGCGAACATTCAGGCCAGTGTTGCGCAGAGTTCGGGCGAGCGCCGGATCGACGTTAAATTGATTAATAAGGGCAAAGCCGCAACGGGCATTATTACCATTAATCTGCCTACTGTAAACTGGCTGACCAGCGTTACGTCTAAAACATTGACATCACTGGCACCGGGCGATACGGCTGTCGTTGTTCTGAAATTTAGTGCCCTGAGTGAAGTTCCTGTTAACAATCCCATCAATGGAACCATTGGCATCAACGTAGTGAATGGAAACTCCTTCTCCCTTCCCTTCACTTTCAGGAAAGTTTCTGAAGCAACAGGAACTGCACGGATTGTGGTTACCAATCAATACACCTACAACACGAATAATGGAAATGGCCCGAACGTAAAAGACGCGCAGGTTAAAATTACGAATTACTATACTGGTGAGGTATACGCACAGGGGAATACTACTGAACAAGGAGTTTTTATTGGCGCCAACATTCCAGAGGGAAAACATCGCATTAAGGTCGAAAAAGACAAGCACCTACCTTACGAAGATGTCCTGGAGATTAATCCTGGCGCCACAACAGAGTCAACCGTGTTTCTGAATTATCAGGCCATAACCTTTAGCTGGAACGTAGTACCCACAACCGTAGAGGATCAATATGAGACAGTTCTTGAGGCCAAATTTGAGACGAATGTGCCGATGCCGGTCGTTACGATCGAAATGCCTAAAACAATGCCTGAACTGTCGGCGGGGCAATCGTATCAATTCATGATCACACTTACTAACCACGGACTCATCACAGCCGAGGAAGTAACCTTAAACCTACCGACGACGGATAGTGAATATGAATTCATAACCAATTATCTACCGGGTGACCTTTTGGCGAAGCAGAGCATCCAAATTCCGGTTGTGATGCGTAGACGAATTGGATCAGCGGGTGGCCGGTCAAGCGCTCTAGTATGTATAGATTTCGCGGGTGCGGCCTATAAGTACAAGTGTAGTACAATTACCGGCTTATATGATAAGGTTGGTACTCTATTTTCTTACTCAGGCCGCATTTGTCTTGCCGGATCAGGAGGACCATGTTACAACTGCTATCCATTGGGTGGAGGTACAGGAGCAGGATCGGTCACGATACCGAATACGCAGGAGAAAACAAAATGCGAGCCGTGTGCCAAAGAAATAGGGGATGCACTATTTGGCTGTGTACCCGGCTCTACAATACCTCAATTGCTCGTATGTTACGCCACTACACTAATCGATGAATCTAACCTCAATAAAGGATATAGCTTAATAGAGTGCGCGGTTGAGGGAGCAATTAGTCTGATTCCAGTTGTAGGCTGTTTATATGGCGTAGAGAAAGCGTTAAAATGTAAGAGAAAAACAAGCAGTGGTGGAAGATTGGCTGCTGGTGAATTACCTAACGCTGTGCTTGATGAAATATCAGGAAACGTGCAAGTCGTGATAAAAGGATATACTGCACTAAATAGCTGGATGACTGAGTATTTTGGAGATATAGTCAATAAAGAAGGCAGGACCGTTTTATTTCCACTAATAAAAACTTACTTGGGTACACTAACTTCTATCCCTGGCAATGTTCAAAGCAACATCATTGCCGCTATGGAGGGATACGACATACCCTCAGCTACCTTATCGGCATTCTTTACCCGCTGGAATACCTCACTGGAAGCCAAGGCTAATAATGTCCTTGCCCCTAATGCTGCTTACCCCAATATCATCAACTGGAATAAGGTTGATAGTAACGTGGTTGCCTTAATTCAGGCGCACAACTATTCGGTTAACAGAGGGTTTAAAACCATCGATGGGATGCACAAGGAATCAATAAAGTCGCTCAATGAAATTATTGATGGTGAACAAAATGGCGTTTGCGCATCGGTGACGGTTCAGTTCAACCAGCAACTGACCATGACACGGGAAGCATTTGAGGGTACGCTGGAAATCTTTAACGGCCACCCAACAGATGCTATGAAGACGATTTCTGTCAATATTCAGATCAACGACGAAAACGGAACGCCGAGCAACGGACTTTTTGAAATTCAGCCCCAAAACCCGGCAAACCCGGCCGACATCAATGCGCAACAAAAAGGCACAGCCAAGTTCCTGTTTATTCCACGCATAGATGCAGCCCCACAAACGGCAAAGGTGTATAAATTTGGTGGTTCCGTAACCTACTGGGACCCTTACGTGGAAGCTATGGTCACGATGCCGTTAACCCCAGTCCCAATTACGGTTAACCCCAGTCCAAACCTGATGCTCCACTATTTTATGGAGCGGAATATTTTGGGGGATGATGCGCTTACGTCTCAGGAGGTAGAACCTTCGTTACCGGCCGAGTTAGCGGTCATGATCGAAAACAAAGGATACGGCCCCGCCCGCGACATGGTCATCTCATCGGCCCAGCCCAAAATTGTTGATAATGAGAAAGGGTTAGCTGTCGATTTCAAATTGATTGGTTCGAATATACAGGGGCAACCAGTACAATTGGGGCTGACAAATATCAATTTCGGCACGATCGATCCGTTAAAAACGAAAATTGGGCAGTGGTATTTTACGAGTTCGCTACTTGGGAAATTTGTCAGTTACGACGCCAAGGTCGTTCACAAAAGCAGTTTTGGAAACAAAGACCTGAGCCTTATACAAGGTGTTCAGCTCCACGAGTTGACAAAAAGTATCCGGCTTTATGGCGAACTGGAAGATGGCATAACTGACTTTCTGGTCAATGATATTTTCGACGTCAATGACGTACCCGATATCGTTTATTTCTCACAGGGTAACAGAACCGCTAAAGTGAGTCCGGCTACCAGCGGCAGTTTCAATGCACCCGTATCTGGCCCGACGTTTACCAATACCTTAACAGTGACTCCATCCGAAGCTGGATTTAACTACATCAAGCTGCCCGATCCTGGTAATAGGCTTTACGAACTGGTCAGCGTAACACGTAGCGATGGGCAGGTCATTCCTCTGAATAATGCCTGGCTTACATTTGTTACATTGCCCGTACTCCGGTCACCGATTTACGAAAACAAATTCCACATTGTAGACAACTTTGCAACTGCGGCTTCAACGAGTTATACTGTTGTCTGGAAGCCGAAGAATACCAATGGGCCAAAGGTTGATAGCATTGCCGGGGCGCCTACTCAGGTATCGTCAACGCAGATAAAAAATCTCCGGGTTTATTTTAATAAGCGAATTGACCCAGCCACTTTTACCTACGAAGATATGACACTCTCGTTACAGGGTGGTCCTAATATCATGAGTCCGTCAGTTGTCATTACCCAACTCGATTCGGCTTCGTTCAACATAGATCTTACGGCGATTACTACCGGAAGCGGCCAGTATGTATTTACGGCACAGGCAGCGAATGTTAAAGATGTGCAGGGTAGTTCTGGTACGTCGGGTAAGCAGGTCAGTTGGTCACAATTCATTAGTCCGATAAGCTTTACCGGCCTAAATGGCACATATTGTAGCAATGCTACGTCGCAAACACTCGTTGGTACTCCTACCGGGGGAACCTTTAGCGGACCGGGTGTTACAGGTAATGTTTTTAATCCTGCCGTAGCCGGAGTGGGTTCCCACACAATTACGTATAGTAAAGATGGTCAGTCTTTCTTTCAAACGACCGTAATAAGCCCCGTACCTAATCTGGTTATTAGCCCTGCTTCTACTACGTTGACCTGTGCACAGCCCACAGCCAGCCTGACTGCCATTTCGTCGACCACTGGGGTAAGTTACCGCTGGAGTGGGCCGAATAGTTTTACGGCTTCGAGTGCCAACCCAACGATCAATACGCCAGGCATATACTCCGTGACGGCAATGGCGACTGGCGGTTGTAGTAACGTAGCATCCATCACAATCGCATCGAATACAACGACTCCCACTGCAACCCTGACAGCCAGTGGTACGTTGACTTGCGCCCAGACCAGCGTTACGTTGACAGCGGGTGGAGGTACAGCTTATCGGTTCAGTAGCTCGGGGGTGGTAAGTACATCCGCCAACGTAGCAATAGTTAACGCAGCAGGGACTTACTCGGTCACGGTTACCGCTGCTAACGGCTGTACGGCCAGCCAAACTACAACAGTCTTTTCCAATACCAGCGTACCTACCGCTACGTTGTCGGCCAGTGGTACGTTAACCTGCGCTCAAACCAGCGTAACGCTCACCGCTGGAGGGGGTAGTAGTTACCGATTTGCCGGACCAAGTGTAGTCACTATGTCGGGTAACGTAGCGGTGGTGAATGTGGGAGGCCCCTATTCGGTGACGGTGACAGGGGCTAATGGCTGCACAGCTAGCCAAACCACTACCGTCTTCGCCAGCACGACAGCTACCCCGGTTAGTTTAACAACCAGCGGACCATTAAGCTGCTCTACAACCCGTGTTACGCTGACGGCTACCGCCGGTTTCACTACGTACTACTTTAGCCCGGGAGCGACTCAATCCGCAGGGACATCCAGTAATACTGCTCTGGTTAATACCAGTGGCACCTATTCAGTAACAGCCATCAACGCGTCAGGTTGTTCCTCCACGTCTGTCGTGAGTGTCACCTACCAAAACTGCCCGCCTACTGTAGCCAATACCGTCAACCCTCAGTCGGCGACCGTGGGCCAGGCATTTTCGCTGAATATCCCGGCTAATACATTTACCGATGCAGAAACGCCCAACAGCTTGACCCTATCCGTCAGTGGGCTACCAGCGGGGCTGATTTTCACGGCCCCAACTACCATCTCAGGTACTCCCTCCACCACCGTAGGCTCACCCTTCTCGGTGACAGTGAGTGCCACTGATTCAGGAGGACTGACTGTCCGCATCAGTTTTAACCTAACCGTGAATCCGGCTGCCACGGCTCCCACTGGTTTCACAATTACAAGCGTCAGTCTGGTTAGTTGTTCGGCCATCTCGTCTACTCAACGTAGGGTCGTATTCAATCCAGTGTATAGTGGTTTGACAGGACAGCCCATCAGTTTCTCAGTGGTTAATGAACAATTAGTTACCATTAATCCTGGCCCATATACACTGAATCTATTCACAGACAATCCAGTGATTCAACTGCGAGCGGTTCAGCAGGGTAGTCCTCAGCCAGCTATGTATAACTTTAGTTGGTTAGCGGCTTGTACAAATTGCAGCCAGATGGTCACGGTGAAGGCTGGAAGTTGGAACGATCCAAGTGTGTGGTCGTGTGGTCGAGTTCCAGTCAGCACGGATGTCGTAACAATAAGCCATGCGGTGAGCTTACCGGCCAGTTATCAAGGGCAAGCCTTGCGGGTAATCTACAATGCTACCGGGAAGTTATCGGTCAACACAGGGAGTAGTTTAAGACTAAATGGTAACTGATAAAAGCCTGGGCTAGAACACCAGGTTTTCAAATCTGATAGTATAGCCCAAGGTTTTGTTATAGAATCCAGAACTCATAAAATACGATAGATCTCCCCCTAGATACGCTATCGGTTTCATAACACAGAAGCCGTAACTTAAATCAAGTTACGGCTTCTGTGTTATCCGGACTATTATAGAAAACTGACTAGTCTAAAGCAGCTACACCGGGTAGAGTTTTTCCTTCCATGTATTCGAGCAATGCACCACCGCCCGTCGATACGTAACTAACCCGGTCGCCATAGCCAGCTTGGTTGATAGCTGAAGCCGAGTCACCTCCGCCGATCAGCGAAAACGCACCGTTTTCTTCAGTAGCTTTTACGACCGCTTCAGCAATAGCATCGGTACCTTTCGCAAAATTTTCGAATTCGAATACACCCATTGGGCCATTCCACAGAATCGTTTTCGAAGAAGACACTACGTCCGTAAACAACTTAATGGTTTCAGGGCCAATGTCGAGACCTTCCCAACCATCAAGAATCTGACCAGTTTTAACAGTCTGCTTATTGGCATCGTTTGAGAAATCGTCGGCAATTACATTATCGAGAGGCATATATATTTTTACGCCCTTTTCTTCTGCTTTTTTCAGCAACTCGAGTGCCAGATCCTGTTTGTCGGCTTCAAGCAATGATTTACCAATTTGACCGCCCTGTGCTTTCGTGAAGGTATAGGTCATACCACCACCGATGATGAGGTTATCGACCTTATCAAGCAGTTTTTCGATAATCAGAATTTTGTCGGAAATCTTGGCACCACCCATGATAGCCGTGAAAGGGCGTTCCGCGTTTTCCAGAATTTTTTTGGCATTATCGAGTTCGGCCTGCATCACGTAACCCGCTAGGCGATCTTCGAAGAATTGGCCCATTACGGCGGTGCTGGCGTGTGCGCGGTGTGCTGTTCCGAACGCGTCATTTACCCAAACATCGCCCAATTTGGCGAGCTTTTCGGCAAACGCTACGTCACCTTTTTCTTCTTCTTTGTAAAAACGTAAGTTTTCGAGCAGAAGAATTTCGCCGTCCTGTAAGCTGGCAGCCAGATCACTAGCGGATTGACCGATGCAATCGTCCGCAAATTTCACCTCCCGACCAAAAGCTTCTTTAAGTGCAGGCAGCAGGTGTTTTAACGAATATTTTTCTTCAGGCCCACCTTTAGGACGACCCAAATGCGACATCAGAATAGCCGCTCCCCCATCGTTCACGATTTTCATGACGGTCGGGATGGTTGCCTTGATACGTGTATCGTCGGTGATGTTGTATTGCTTGTCGAGTGGTACGTTGAAGTCTACGCGAACGAGAGCTTTCTTTCCGGAAAAATTGTAGGAATCTACGGTTTTCATGCGACTACGTTTGGTCGTTGGTTTGCGGGGCCAAACTTAGCAGTTTTATGTTAAACACCAGCAGTCTACGTGATGAAGAATCGAAGTAATGTGATCATTTCGTCGGCTTCTTCATCATTTCAGTAGCATTAGGATATTTCACGACAGACAAGGTAACCCGGCGATTTTGCTGCCGGTTTTCTGGATTATCTGAACCATCAGGATTCTCGTTAGGCACTAGCGGTTCCTGCTCTCCCCTACCAATTGACATCACAAGACCTTTCATTTTTACATTCTTTTTTAACCAGTCGGCAACGGCAATGGCCCTGCGTTGGCTCAATTTAAAATTATATTGATCATTGCCTTTGGAATCCGTGTGCCCCCAAACATGAAGCTGGTCAACGCCGTGCGTCGTAAAATGCTGTTTCACTTTCTGGAGTAACCCAAGTCCTTCTGGCCGTAAAGTTGCTTTGTCAAAATCGAAAAGAATGTCGGTCGGGAGTAAAATATCGTACTGGTTTTCCTCACCTTTTATCAGAAGGCCGTCCCTTTGGCCCAAACCTGTACCGCGCTGTTGGCTTGAGTCGGAAGGCGTAGCGTCACTCGTATCTGTCTGCGATAATTCAGTAGATACATTTACGGTATCGGTAATAGCTGTTTTCTTTTGTTCCTGCTGACTTTTAGTATCACAGGCGTAAAACATACCGCCCAGTAAACCAATCAGATAGGTCTTTATCCACAAAGTTTTCATACGTTAGCTGTTTTAGATCTCATAACCTCCTCAAAATCAACTTTGTTTTCTGTACCCTCCAGCAGATACTGGTGCTACGTACCTGTATTGTTTTAGACGACCAACCATCAGTACGAGTAATCATTCGTTAGCCATGCTTTTCCCTGGCTATTAACAAACGTTGATGAAAATCAGGACCGTATGAAAAGTTAATCAGCTATTTCGGAGCAGAACTGAGCGGTAGTACGTTTACTTTTGAGAAACATTTGAGTCTCATGTACTCAACCTGCTAATGCCTGTTATTCTGCCAATTACAAGCCCAGAACAAGCCGTTTCGGTCATTCAGTCGGGCAATCGTGTTTTTATTCATAGTGTTGCACAAACACCTCATACGCTCATCAATGCAATGGTTGATCGGGCCGATGAGCTACGTAACGTAGAAATCTGTCATATTCACACAGAAGGCCCGTTGCCGTATCTGGACAAAAAATACCAGTCGTCGTTCCGGCCGAATTCGTTTTTTATCGGTGCCAACATGCGCAAACAGCTCAATCAAGGCATCGGCGATTACGTGCCTGTTTTTTTGAGCGAAGTGCCACTGCTCTTTCGCCGAAAAATTCTGCCTATCGACGTAGCGTTGATTCAGGTTTCTCCCCCCGACGCACACGGTTTCTGTTCACTCGGCCCTTCGGTCGACGTATCACTGGCAGCCATTCAATCGGCAAAGTACGTAGTAGCACAAATTAATCCGAGGGTGCCTCGTACGCATGGCGATGGACTGATCCCGGCATCTATGTTTCATGCTGCGATTGAAGTCGATGAGCCGATTTACGAAGTTTTGCCCGGAGAGATTAGTGCTGAAGACCGTAAAATTGGTCAGTACGTTGCCAGTTTGGTTGAAGATGGCGCTACGCTGCAATTGGGTATCGGCGGCATTCCGAACGCTACGTTGGCGGAGCTAATTCATCACAAAGGATTAGGCATTCACACCGAAATGTTTTCGGATGGCGTCATTGATCTGGTAGAACGGGGCGTTATTACGGGCGAGCATAAAACAGTGCTCCCGCATCGCATTGTATCGGCATTTGTGATGGGTAGTCAGCGGGTTTACGATTTCATTGACGACAATCCTGGAGTGGCTATGAAACAGGCCAGCTACACCAACGATACAGCTATTATTCGACGAAACCCGAAAGTAACGGCCATTAACTCAGCCATCGAAATCGATTTAACGGGTCAGGTCTGCGCCGATACGATTGGTACGTATCAATACTCAGGAGTGGGCGGGCAGATGGATTTTGTGCGGGGCGCTACGTTGTCGGAAGGCGGAAAACCCATCATTGCGTTACCATCGACAACGAGTAAAGGGCTGAGTAAGATTGTTCCATTTCTGAAGGAAGGTGCGGGTGTTACCACCACGCGGGCTCACGTGCATTACATCGTAACCGAATACGGCATTGCTGATCTATACGGCCAGAATTTACGTCAACGAGCGCGTGCCCTCATCAACATCGCCCATCCCGACCATCGTGAAGAACTGGAACGGCAGGCGTTTGAGCGGTTTGGGACGATTTGAGCAAAGGGTTTGGGGTAAAGGGTAAAGCATTGTTTATTTTTCACCCTTTACCCTTAGCCCCAAACACTTTGCTATATTACACCTTCAATTTTTCTACGTTTTTGTAGCTGATGGCAATCGATTCGAGTGGCGGTAATTTGCAAACATCCTGCTCCACAAAATAGTGTTTCAGTCCAGCCGTACTCTTAGCATCGAAAATCCGCTGGAAATTTATCGAGCCCGTACCAACTGGTGCAAAAGCGCGTTCGGCGGTTTTTTCCATGTCTTTGATGTGCCAAAGCGGAAAACGTCCGGGATGTTTTTTGAACAAGGCTACCGGGTCTTGTTCGGCGAAAGTTGCCCAGTATAAATCGAGTTCGAGTTTAACCAGATTTTTGTCGGTTTCGCTCAGCAATACGTCGTAGGGTATTTTTCCATCCATCGCCTTAAATTCAAAGTCGTGGTTATGGTAACAGAACTGAATACCAGCCGCTTTACAGACTTCGGCCGACTTGTTAAAAAGTTCGGCAAACTGTTTGTAATCATCTAGTTTAGTACGTTCGTCGGGAAACAGATACGCGCAAACCATATATTTCTGACCAATAGCAGCGGCATCGTCAACGGCCCGTTTCCAATCTTTTAGCAGCGTTCCTTTGGCATTCGGCATCGTCTTCCCAGTGACGTAGTGGCCGCTTGGTGCCGATAAACCGAGGCTTTTCAGGAAATCACTGTATTCTTTTGGTGTTTTACCAAAGAATTTTCCATCGCCATATCCAAACGATTCAACTTCTTTATAACCAATCTGGGCTACTTTTTTCAACGTACCATCGGGGTCTTTTGCCATCAGGTCACGTAGCGTATAGAGCTGAAGACCAACCGTTTTGGCCGATGCGGCAAATGTATCGAATGAGGGTAGTAAGGCTGCCGATGTAGCCAATGCACCCAATTTGAGAAATTGTTTCCGAGTGATTTTGTCAGAATAATTCATAGACATAGGTTACAGATAAATAACTATGGGCAATATGCTCATGCTAGTAATGGCAAAAGATAAGTGTGGTTTGGGTTTACTGTTTACCGATATTCCGTAGCATCCTGATTACACTATGCTACGTATCAAAACAGCACCCTGCCACATATTTATCTGCCTTACCTGCTATAGATTGTCTTCGCTATGATAGGTTTATTTTTCATCTTTTTTCGGTTCAATTGTGATATTCCCGGCTTTCGTGCGAATAATTAAGCAGCAATCAACCAGAACGTTAACCAGCACACCAATCACTTGACTAAGCAGGATCACTTTATTGCCATGATCAGCGCCAACAAAGGCATCATTTACAAGGTGGCCAATGTCTATTGCGAGAACGCGGAGAATAGAAAAGATCTGATACAGGAAATAATGGTGCAGTTATGGCTCTCTTTCGACCGATATGACAACCAGTTCAGACATTCCACCTGGATTTATCGAATCGCCCTGAATACAGCCATTTCGTTTTATCGGAAAGACCACCGCCGAAAAACCATTTCGCTACCCGTGTCAGACGACAGTCTACTATTCTTTGCCGATAACGACTCGGACGAAACCGAACCAAACCTTGCTTTATTACACCAATTCCTGACAGAACTTCATGAATTGGATCGGGCACTCATGTTGCTTTATCTGGAAGAAAAAACCCATCTACAAATCGCCGAAATTCTGGGAATTACAACAACAAACGTAGCGACTAAAATTGGTCGGATTAAAGAACGACTGAAACGTAAATTTTCAAGCAAAAACAACTAAAATGGACGATAAACAACTCATTGCCCTCTGGCAATCGTATGACAAAAAGCTAGACGAAAGTCTGGTGCTGAATCAGAAAAACGCGGAAGATATTACTACGATAAAAGTTCAGCATCTAATTAAATCCATGAACACTACTAAACTGATTACAATAGCGATAGGCGTTATTTGGGTCAGTGCAGGTACGCTGCTTGTTGGCAACCTTTTCCTTTTCGCGTTTGACCAAGTCAGCAAGTTCTTCCTGTTTTCAGCAGCTATTCAACTGTTGCTAACGCTAATCGCTATAGTTGTTTATCTATATCAACTTATCCTCATTCATAAGGTAAATAGTGATGAGCCTATTATACATACACAGGAAAAATTGGCCCGCTTAAAGGTATCTACGCTGTGGGTTACGCGCATTCTTTTTTTGCAATTGCCCGTCTGGACTACGTTCTATCTGAGTGAACGAATGTTTATAAACGTCGGCGCAGTATTTTACGTAATACAGATTTTTATTACGTTAGTGTTCTCCTACGTAGCGGTCTGGCTTTTCCTGAATATCAAGTATGAGAATCGCCACAAAAAGTGGTTTCGTCTGATTTTTGACGGCAAGGAATGGACGCCCCTCATGAAGTCGATGGAGCTATTGAGTCAGCTTCACGATTATCGGAACGTAACGGATAGTAAGCTCAGTCAATAGTTTATCTGTCTTATGATACATCAGTTATTCTTTGTGATAGAAATGGCCTTCCCAATCGGTTATCTACCTGATTAGTAAGGCCATTTCTATCAATCCAAAAAGTAAGCTTTATTTCTTTTTCGAAGCGGTAGCTGATTTTTTAGCCTGCGCTGAGCCGTTATAACTGATTTTGAACAACGTACCATTCAGGTCGTCGGTTACGTATAGTGAGCCATCGGGACTTTGTGCCAATCCGCAGGGGCGGTGCTGAACAGGGCCAGTCGGTTTTTCCAGATCAATACCGGCAAAGTTATCGGCGAAGATTTCCCATGGTCCAGATGGTTTCCCATTTTTAAATGGTACGAAACCAACCAGATAGCCTTTTTTCAACTCCTGTGATTGACCGTGAAAGGCGATGAACGCACCATTCCGATAGCGCTCAGGAAAAGCGGTTCCCGTGTAAAATAACAATGCATTTGGGCCCATGTGTGCCGGGAAAGCAGATACAGGATTGATAGCTTTTTCGCCACCCGTTTTCTTTCCATCACCACCATATTCGGGAGCCAGAATTTTCTTTTTCTGGATATGGTCGTAATACACATATGGCCAGCCAGCATCATCTCCCTGATGCAATTCATACATCGTTTCGGCAGGCAACGTAGCACTTTGTTGTGGTGTATAATATTGCGGATAAAAATCATCGAACTTGCCCCGACCATGCTGTAGCACGAACAATGTATTGTTTTTGCTGTTCCAGTCCAGCCCCACTACGTTCTTTAATCCTTTGCCGTAGTGAACACCGTCGGAAGGCTTCTGATTAGGTACATCCGCTTTAAACTTCCAGATACCAACTGTATCGAGTAGAGGGCAGGGCATCATACCTTTTCCGGTTCCGGGTTGGCGGCACGGGTCGTTGTCGGATGCTACATTGACGTACAGATTCCCCTGATTATCCAGTGCAATAGACTTCGATTTATCGCGATCTTTTTCACGCAGTCCCGACACAAGCAGTTCTGGTTTTTCAGCGTCGATAACTTCCTGTTTATCATTGAGTTTATACCGATACACGCTGCTATTCGACGAGGTATAGAGGTAATCTTTCTGGATTAAAATACCTGTTCCGGGATAATCGCCAAAGCCAACCCGTTCGTCAATCTTGCCGTCGTTATCGGTATCGCGTAAACGATAAACACCTTTACCATCTTTCAATTTATTGAGTTTCACGTAAATATCACCAGTCTTCGAAATGGCGATATGCCGTGGATTGCCCAACTCTTCAGCCACAATCTTGCCGGAAAATCCAGCGGGTAATTTTAAAGCAAGGGGCGGAACATCTTTTTTGGGCAAATGAGTAGAGGGTTTACCGGGATTTCCACCAAAACCATGTACAGTTACGAGTAGAGCCAGAAGGCTTGTCAGACCAGAAAGCGGTTTATTCATTGTTTGTCAGTAGAGTATACGTTTTCGCAGGCATTTGCAATACGTAGCGTTTGCCGACAAAAGCGTAATAGATGCTTCAGATACTTACAACCTACGTAGCATCTGTGAATCAGTAATTTTCAGTAACTCCTGACTCTTTACTACGCTAAACCTTACCGAATCATGAAACGACTCAAACGGTACGTACTGCTTTTGCTGGCAGTTGCTGGTTTTCTGGTTGCCTTTCGGCAGGATACCCTACCCGAACCAACGCCGGATGAACACCGATTTCGAAAGGTTTTTCTGACCGGAAATATGCCTGATTTGATTGAAATGGACATTGCACCCAATGGCGATGTGTATTTCATCACAATGACCGGGGGTGTATGGGTCTATAACATTCGGCAGAAAGACGCCCGATTGCTAACAAAAATACCCGTCAGCATGTCGACCGAAGCGCGTATGCAGGGCATTGTGCTCGACCCGAATTTTAGCCAGAATCGTCGGTTGTATTTGTATTATGCTCCTTTAAATCAGGGGAAAGTGAATCGGGTATCGCGTTTTACGTTGCAGGGCGATTCACTGGCTCGATCAACAGAAAAGGTAGTTATCGAAATTCCTGATTCGCAACATTGCTGCCATGCCGGTGGCGGTATGGCGTTCGATAAACACGGTAATTTGTACATTGCTACGGGTGATAACACGAATCCATTCGGCACCAATTATTCACCCAGCGATGAGCGAACCGGCCGGGAAGAATATGACGCGCAACGCTCGTCGGCAAACACGAATGACTTACGCGGGAAAGTGCTACGTATTCACCCCGAAGATGATGGTTCATATACCATTCCGCAGGGTAATCTCTTCGCGAAAACCGACAAAACCAAACCCGAAATCTACATCATGGGGTGCCGCAATCCATACCGCGTAACCGTTGACCGCGACACCGATTTGTTGTACTGGAGCGAAGTAGGCCCTGATGCCAGCGATACCGATGCTCGTGGACCGCGCGGTTACGACGAAATCAATCAGACGTCGAAACCGGGTTTTCATGGCTGGCCGCTGGTGATTGGTGACAACGAACCTTATGCCAAAGTCAATTTCGATACGGATTCGATCCGTGAACGTATCGACCCAGCACACCCGATAAATTCGTCGCCCAACAATACGGGATTGCGCGAACTGCCACCGGCTCAGAAACCAATGATCTGGTACCCTTACGATAATTCGACCCAATTCCCAGAACTCGGTGCCGGTGGACGTACCGCTATTATGGGGCCGATTTATTACTACGATGCCAAAAATCCGTCGTCCAGCAAGTTTCCGGCTTATTTCGACCGTAAACTATTTATTGCCGACTGGATGCGGAATTGGCTAAAAGTGGTATCGCTCGATGAGCAGAAGAAGCTGAGTCGCATCGATGCGTTTATGCCTTCTGCTACGTTCCGCAAACCGATGAGCATGAAATTTGGCCCCGATGGTGCGTTCTACGTTATCGAGCATGGTTCGCTTTGGGGTGGTAATAAAGATTCTCGCTTGGTACGTATCGACTACATTTCGGGCAATCGCCCGCCAATTGCCAAAATCACTACGTCGGCCGATGCGGGACCATCGCCGATGCGCGTTCATCTGTCGGCCCGACAATCGCTTGATTACGATCAAAATGACGCTTTAACGTATCGGTGGTTTGTCGATGGAAAAGCATTAACCCAGCAATCGTCTGACTTGAACCACGTACTAACCAAGCCGGGAAAACATCGTATCAAATTGGTTGTTCGCGACAAATCTGGTGCTACGTCTTCCTCTGAAACCGATATTCTGGTAGGCAATACGCCCCCAACGGTGCAGATCGACGTAGCAAATACGGGATTGCTCAAGAGTACGCAGGTAACGTATCGGGTTCGCGTAACAGACCCGGAAGACAAGCAGATAGACCCTAAAAACGTAGCGGTAAAATTGACGTATTTACCGACCAGCCGAGCGTTGAAGCAATCGTCAACCGGATCTATTCTTTCTGAACATCAGCGCGGACTGACGTGGATTGAAGAAAGTGATTGTAAAGCCTGCCACGCCCTGATGTCGAAATCAGTGGGACCGAGTTTTCAGATGATTGCCGAACGATATAGTGATCAGAAAAAAGCGCCTGAGTTGGTGGCAAGTCTCGGTCAGAAAATTATCAAAGGTGGACATGGCGTTTGGGGCGAATCGAACATGAGTGCCCATCCGCAACTCGCTCCGGACGTTACCGACGAAATGGTGCGATACATTCTTTCGCTGACAGACGATAAACCCGTTGAAAAAAAGCTGAGTCCAGAAGGTCAATTTGCCGTAGATCTTGCTCAACCGGGTACGTATGTGCTGACCGCCAGCTATACCGATCTAGGCACAAAATCGACAAAACCGCTTTCGCGCCAAACGACGAAAGTGCTACGTTCTCCCGTTTTTCAGGGACAGGATTTTGACAAAGGAATTGAGTTACACCGTGGCGCTACGTTGCAGGGTATCAATAACTTATCGTATGCGATGGCGCAACAGGTAGATATGACAGGAGTTCGTGAGTTAGTTTTCCAGTTCATCACCGAAACACCGGGAACCACCATTCACATAAAACGCGATAGCCCTACGGGCGAAACACTGGCCGACGTAGCAGTGCCTGTTGGCAAATGGAAAAACTGGCAGGAACGTAGCGTCGCCATCAAACCCGTTACCGGTCGACACGATATTTACCTCTGCTTCGAAAACCGAAACAACATTTTCAATCTGGCCGAAGTAAAATCCGTTACGTTCAAGTAAATGAAAAATGGATAATGATTTGGCTGACTTAACTGCCTTCATTATCCATTCTTCATTGTACATTGTACATTTTGCATTTAAACCAGACCTTTCTTCATCGCTTTCACGGCATAATCGGCTGCGCGAGCGGAGAGAGCCATATAGGTTAACGACGGGTTTTGTGTGGACGTTGATGTCATACAGGCACCGTCGGTGACGAATACGTTTTTGCAGTGGTGCATCTGATTCCATTTGTTCAGAATCGACGTTTTAGGATCTTTTCCCATCCGAGCACCACCCATTTCGTGAATATCCAGGCCGGGGTTCCGGTTGTCGTCGCGAAGGCGGATATTTTTGAAACCAGCTTCGGTAAACATTTCGGTCATCTGCTCCTGATAATCCTTCACCATTTTATCGTCGTTGTCGTCGTAGGCAACCGAGATTTTTAATTGAGGAATACCGAACGGATCTTTCAGCGATGAATCGAGTGCTACGTAGTTGGTTTCTTTCGGGATGGTTTCGCCCATCATGTGCGAGCCAACATGCCAGCCGCCCAGTTTGGGATTCAGCAAACTCTCTTTCAAATCGGCCCCTACTCCACTCTGATCAGATCGGGAAATTCGGCCAGCCGAAAAACCAGCCGCATAACCTCGCAGGAAATTGGTTTCCTGCTTCAATACGTTGCGGAACCGGGGAATGTAAGGGCCATTTGGCCGACGCCCATCTGTTGTCGAATCGAGAAAGCCGTCAAATTCACCCGTAATACCCGCCCTATAATTGTGAAATGCTACGTATTTACCCAATACACCACTATCGTTGCCAAGACCGTTCGGGAACCGATTCGAGGTTGAGTTCAACAGAACGAGGTTGGAATTCAGCGCGGCTGCATTGAGGAAAATAATACGGGCGTAGAATTCCTGCATTTGTTTAGTTTCGGTATCAACCACACGTACGCCCGTAGCGCGACCTTTCTTCTCGTCGTAAATAATCGAATGCACCACCGAGTTCGGACGTAGCGTCATCTTCCCAGTTTTAGCCGCCCACGGAATTGTAGATGAATTACTACTAAAATAGCCCCCAAACGGACATCCCCGCTCGCAAATAGTCCGATGCTGACACTGAGCTCTACCCTGCTGATAATGAATGGGCTGAGGTTGTGTAATGTGAGCAGCACGACCCATAATAACGGGCCGATCTTTGTAACGAGCGGCTATTTTCTGCTGAAAATGTTTCTCCACGCAGTTCCACTCGTGTGGGGGTAAAAACTCGCCGTCGGGTAACGTAGCAATGCCGTCTTTATTCCCGGTAATACCCGCGAATTTCTCTACGTAGCTATACCACGGAGCAATATCCGCGTAGCGAATTGGCCAGTCGACAGCAAATCCATCGCGGGCGGGGCCTTGATAATCGAAGTCGCTCCAGCGTTGGGTTTGCCGTGCCCACATCAGCGATTTTCCACCCACCTGATAGCCACGAATCCAGTCGAACGGTTTTTCCTGAACGTACGGGTGTTCGGCGTCTTTCACGAAAAACTGTTCGGTACCTTCATAGAAAGCATAACACTTACTGATAATCGGGTTGGCTTCCTTCACCTCACGCCGAAGCTGATTTCGGTGTTCAAACTCCCACGGCTGCTTGTTGGTAGTCGGATAGTCTGTTACGTGCCGAACATCACGTCCACGCTCGAGAACCAGCGTACGTAACCCCTTTCCCGTCAGCTCTTTGGCAGCCCAGCCTCCGCTTATACCCGAACCAACTACAATGGCATCGTAGGTATTAAGCGCCTGAGCATCAATATTTAGATAAGACATAGGTTTGATAATCGGGAGTCAAAAGTTAGTAGTCGCTACGTTGTTACGTCCGACCGGAGGCTAATGACTAACGACTCTTAACTTGTTTGGATTGATCAACAGTTTTTTTCTTCACAGGCACACAGCCGTTGTAATGACCGGGAATGAACTGGTAATTCG
This sequence comes from Spirosoma daeguense, assembly GCF_054776875.1. Lineage (NCBI taxonomy): Bacteria > Pseudomonadati > Bacteroidota > Cytophagia > Cytophagales > Cytophagaceae > Spirosoma > Spirosoma daeguense. The sequence goes on along the minus strand of NZ_BAAHBF010000007.1, from coordinate 282,293 downwards.
TCAGGTTGGTCATTACATATTCCGAGGTCATATACCCCCGAACAGTAAGCGCTTTCACCACCGAATAAAAATCTTTCTGAGCCGCATCGTCCGACTTCGACAGTTGTGCCAACAAGCCCGTCCGTTGTGCTACGTCTCCCTCACGAAACGACTTACCAAACGATTTCTGCGCCCAGCTATCTAACGAATCAAGACCGCTTCGGAATGTATCCTGCGCTTTCGGTTCGTAGCAGTCGGCTATCATTTTCTGAACAAACTGATGAATATTCAGCGCTTTAGCTCCCGGCGTATCGGTAGCCGGAATAATTGTTTCGACCATTTCGGTCAGGACTTCGGCCTGAGCGCTGGATAAAATTTGTCGGCCCAAACGAACCGTTTCAGTTGTCCAGCAATTGGCCCAGGCAGGCAGACTTATCAATCCGCCAACGGTACCGACCATCGCTTTCAGCGCGTTACGTCTTTCCACCGATTGCTTGTTTTAGTTATGTTTATTCTGCCAAATATACTCACAAACAGTCATATTTTAGCGCGTTTACCCTGCTATGAAGACAGAAATACCACCGATATGTGAGCAACGTAGCGTCTGTTTTCCATAGAAATCGGGCAAAATTTTTGAGTTGATTTTGGTAAGCGATTTATTCATATAAAGCATCAATATTTCGGCAAAAAAACGAACGTTCAGCCTTATCCGTGTGTTTTACTTGTGTGCAACAACTCACGCATTTCATTTCCTGCAAATCAGTGAGTTATCTATTCACCGAGCGCTTATTTCCTACTGCTACTCTCACGTTTTCAGGCGTATTTCCCAACCATTCCGGAAACCTTAACAGGCTGCCTCGGTCTGTTAAATAGGTATTAAATCACAACCGACGTAACCAGTACATGCAACAAACCGTCTACTAACTACGTAAGAGTGTATAAGTTCACCGATTTAATTATTCGATTAACTCTATGGAACAACCAGTTATGAAACGTATGCGCACAAACCTCAATTGTCATCGATCGATAAAATCATTGCTCGGAATGGTTCTGGCCGGGTTTATAATTTCTCTTTCTTCCTGCCAAAAGCCCGTAGCCGATGACGTTCCTCCGCAAACGAATACCAGTACATCAACGTCAGATAATCAGACGATAAACGACTGGATTCTGGAAAACATGAAGGAGGTGTATTACTGGAACGATAAAATTCCGGCCAATCCAGATAAGACGCTGACGCCAGATGCATTCTTCGAGTCACTCCTTAACAAATACGACGTAACAACGAACCCCAATGGCGACCGTTTTTCGTGGATACAGGAAAGTGCCAGTGATCTTCAGGCCAGTCTGAGTGGACAAACCACAACTACGGGCATGGAGTATAATCTTTACCTTCGGTCGTCGGGCAGTTCAGATGTGATTGCACAGGTATTGTACGTATTACCGGGCTCACCAGCCGAAAAGGCCGGCATAAAACGGGGCGACATTATTTCGAAAGTGAACGGACAAGGGCTGAATACGACAAATTATGGGAATCTGTTGTTTTCGGGTACTACGTATACATTTGGGTTCGCTACGATGAGCGGACAATCGCTCGTCGATTCAGATCAGACCCGGACGGTAACGGCTACGGTTTTTCAGGAAAATCCGGTCTTTCTTGATTCGGTTTACACTGTGGGCAGCAAAAGAGTCGGTTATCTGGTCTATAATCAGTTTGTGCCGGGCGCCAATGGCAGCAGTGCTGACGAATACGATGCACAGGTAGATGCCGTTTTTAGTGATTTCAAGGCCAAAGGTGTTAACGAGCTTGTGCTGGATTTACGGTATAATCCGGGCGGTTATACATCGTCGTCGGCTAATCTGGCCAGTCTGATTGGCAAAGGCGTTAGTTCTAATACGTTGTATTTTCGGGAAGAATGGAATGCTACGTTAATGCCTCAACTGCAACGCGAATACGGCAGCAGCTTTTTCACCCAGAATTTTCTCACGAAAGCCCAGAATATCGGTGGTAGTCTCTCCCGCGTGTTTGTGCTGACGACCGATCATACTGCTTCAGCCAGCGAGCTAATCATTAATGGACTACGTCCGTACATGACAGTTACTACGATTGGTAGCACTACGTATGGTAAAAATGTGGGTTCTATTACCATAAGCGACGATTCGGGTAAGATCAAGTGGGGTATGCAACCCATAGTCTTTAAATCGTATAACAGTCTGGGGCAGTCGGATTATGCTACAGGCTTCAAACCTTCTATAGAAGTAGACGAGCCCCTCAACTTATTACAATTGGGCGATACCAACGAAGCTATGCTACGTACTGCCCTGAATCAGATAACGGGTAGTGCTACGACAGGACGGCAGGGAATTGCATCAGGCAATACGTTACCGTCGGTGGGTTCTTCGATTCAGCGCAAAGCCGGTAATCATTCCATGGTTCGGGCACTTAAAACGTTGAATCTGTAAGTTTTTCAATAACGGAACATTTTCCAACGACTACGGCACAAAGAGGGTCTTTGTGTTGTAGTCGTTCCGGTTTTTCGGTCTAATTCATACAATGACAACAACAATTAAGAATTTTTATGACACCAACACGTTATTAACTAACAGGCATTTGGCGTAATTTTGCCAGACGAGATTACTTAATCAGGTGCATCCTGCCAGCATCTGAAGCCAATAAATTCAGTTTGCTACGTGGCTTCTTCAACGCAGTGGTTTCGGGCAGGAAGAGTAAAAACATCGTTCTTAACGCAAATTGGTATAACTTTACGTTTCAGTTTTTTTTGTACACGCTAACTTTCATGATTCATTTCCCATTTCGATTTTTTTCGGCAACTGAATCTACGCCGAAATCTATATCCTCAGAGACAGCTCTCTTACCCACCGGTCAAACACCTCAAAATCATCGCCGGAACCAACGTATCAACTGGGCATTGGGCGTGCTCTGCCTGGGCTGGGCTAGCGTACTAGTTGGTTGTAATGGCTCAAGCAGTACTGTATCGACACTCGGCGACTGGGTAAAACGGTCGGACCTTGAAGGAGTTGCACGATATCAAGCCAGTGGATTTGTGATTAATAACATTGCCTATATGGGCACGGGTACTAATACCAGCAACGAACGCTTACAGGATTTCTGGGCCTACGATCCAGCTCGTAATGCCTGGACTCAAAAAGCTAACTATGGTGGTGGAGCCCGTTATGCAGCCGTTGGTTTTTCAGTAGGTTCTAAAGGATATCTCGGAACGGGTGTTGATGTAAACAGCAATCGCAAAGCTGATTTCTGGGAATACGATCCAACTGCCAATACGTGGAAAAAAATAGCTGATTTCACGGGCACAGCTCGTCAGGCAGCAACAGCCTTTACAATTGGCAACAAAGGCTACGTAACAACAGGCTTTGACGGTAATTACCTGAAAGACATGTATTCGTACGATCCGGCCACTAATGCCTGGACTAAAGTAGCCAGCTACGGTGGTGCGAAACGAATTGGTGCCATTGCGTTTGTTATCGACAATAAAGCCTATGTCGGCACAGGTAATAACAACGGGGTTCCTCAGAAAGACTGGTATGTATACGATCCTGCTCAGGATTTGTGGACTCAAAAAGCTGACTTTATTACCGACCAATCGGCCATTGCCCGGAGTTATGGTGTTGGCTTTTCTATTGGCAGCTACGGCTATCTAACCTTAGGTGATAGCAACGTGAAAGATGTATGGCAGTATAATCCTGCTACAGATACCTGGGCTACTTTAGGTACATTTGAAGGTAGTGCCCGCGCTTACGCCGTTGGTTTTTCGATCAGCGGAAAAGGGTACGTAACAACAGGTGGCAGCGGCTCGGCTCGTTATGACGACATCTGGGCGTTTGATCCTACTATCGAGCAGGTAACTGAATAATACGGATGTCTGCAGTGGCAAACAATAACGGGCCTCGGTCGAAGACTAAACTTGTCCGAATCGGATTATTGCTACTGCTGACAGTTCTGGCTATTCTGACCGCTATTTTTATCTATCAGCGCCAACCGCACTATGCAGTTCAGGTGATAAAAACACCGGGGGGCTGGGGATACGACATTTTAAATAACGGTACGCTATTCATTCATCAGCCGACGATACCGGGGCAATCGGGTATCGTCGGTTTTAGTAGTAAGGAACAAGCGCGCCGGGTTGGCGAACGGGTAGTAGAGAAAATAGAACAGACGCAGGCCATGCCTACGTTAACGAATGATGAATTACGCCAGTTAGGCGTCCAGATTCCCTGAATTATTTGCTTATGCGTACTTGCTGGTACGCCGGTTTGCTTTTGCTCACCGGTATATTTTTATCTGCCTGTCAATCGGGGTCACTCGATATTGGACAGTCAGTCATTAATCCTCAGCAAATGCTGATCCAATCCGTTGATTCTGTGACGGTTCAATCCGCTACGGTAATGCGGTCGGATTCGTTTCCGACTTGGGGTGATGCGGATTTGGTTGTAGGAGGCTGGTCTGACCCACAAACGGGAAAACTGACAGCACGAACCTTTACGACACTCGATTTCAACAACAATCCACTGGCCGACCAGACGGTCTTTCAGTTCGATTCGCTGGTACTTGAGTTAGGCTATTCATTTGCTTTCGGCGATACAACTTCGGCTTTTACAGTTAATGTACATCGCTTAAATAAAGTACTTCCAAGTCAGGTTTATTATAACACGAGTTCGGTAGATTACGAAGCCACGCCATTTTTGCAGGCAACCGTTATTCCTCAACCGAATAGCCGTACGAAACAAATTCGACTCCGTTTGCCCGATGCACTTTCCCGTACATTTTTCGACAAACTGATTAAAAACGAAATCTCCGATGCGAATACGCTAAACAATTTCCTGACTGGATTCGCTTTTACAGGTTCTTCCAGAACAAATGCCTTTGTTGGATTTGCAGCGGCTGCTACAGGCAGTGGGCTACGTCTGTATTACCACAATACGTCTGGCACCGACGTAAGTACATCGTCTAGCTCAATTCAGTTTCCATTTGGTGCTATGCACTTCACACAGTTACAGCGTGACTTTACTGGAAGCCCACTGAGCGGTTTAAAAAATAAATCGGATGCTATAAGTAGCCAACAAACAGGCAATTCTACATTCGTTATTCCAGGTGCTGGCATCCAGACACGTATTGAGTTACCGTATCTGAACGACTTTCCCCGGCCTGACAAATTTGCTGATTTAAACAGTGCTGTACTTGTGTTGGGGCCTATCCGTCGTGATTTCCGCGATAATTATGCACCACCAACACAGCTTTCTCTTTATTTCGGTAATAACCAGAACGAAATCTTGTCAGGCGTACCCGGTGGAACAACGGGTGGCACTCAGGCTGTGAGTACGTATGTGTATGACCCAAACGCCCTAACGCAGGCCAATTATTACGCCTTCGATCTAACCTATTACATCGGTCAGATTATTAAGCGTAAAACATCGAATCGTTCGATGCTTCTTACCCTGCCAATTGATGCCAATGGAGCAGCTCCTTCGCTACGTTCGCTGATTCAGCGTGTTGCTATCGGCGACCGTTTTAAGGCAAACGAGCGGCTACAGTTGAAATTATTCATTACGTCGGGAATCTAACGTAGTGCTTTTTCGGAATAAACAGGAAATGAAAACGGGCAGCCAATAGGTCTGCCCGTTTTCATTTTTATAACCCTGTCACTACGTATGCTTTTCCTTTTTGGGTTGGGAACGACGTAACGTAGCCAGTTTCCGTTTGTTTCGATTGCACCTTTACGTCTTTAACTTCAATGGGTCTGCTTGTTCGGATTCGGCAAACATCGCCCGTCAATGAGCTAACTTTTGCGGATGTTAGCCGACGGTTTTTCCAGCTCATATCCACAGTAAATCCGCCACGTGCTTTCAGTCCTGTTACGTTCCCATCTTTCCAGGCATCGGGCAAAGCTGCCAGCAAATGAATATCATTTAAATGGCTCTGAATCAGCATTTCAGCAATACCAGCAGTTCCACCAAAGTTGCCATCAATTTGAAATGGTGGGTGCGCGTCGAAGAAATTTGGATACGTACCGCCCCCCTGACTCATATTCACACCTGACTGGCTTGTGTAAGTCAGTAATTCACGTAACAGTCGGTAAGCATGGTTTCCATCGAGCAATCTTGCCCAGAAATTGATTTTCCAGGCGCGGCTCCAGCCAGTTCCGGCATCACCTCGCATTTCGAGCGTTTTTTTGGCCGCAGCCGCAAAATCTGGCGTAGTGATTGGCGCTATTTGTCGACCCGGGTGTAGCCCGAACAAGTGCGATACGTGCCGATGTTGCGGGTCAACATCTTCCCAATCTTTATTCCATTCCTGCAAATTCCCTTTACGACCAATATGAAGCGGATACATTTTTTTGCGTTTCTCGGTCAATAGTTGTCGAAAATCCGGCTCTAAATTTAATACGGCCGACGCATCGATCAGGTTGGTGAATAAATCCCAGATAATCGACATGTCCATCGTCGTAGCTACCGAAATCGGTGATGGTTTTCCTTTTGCGTCGATAAAATCATTTTCGGGCGATACCGATGGCGATACAATCAGGTAACCTTCTTTATCTTCGATCAGCCAGTCAAGGTAAAATTCGGCGGCACCTTTCATGAGCGGATAAGCCGTTTCCTTCAGAAATTTTTTATCACCCGTAAACCGATAATGCTCCCACAAGTGCTGACATAACCAGCCTGCGCCCTGATTCCAGTTCGCCCATTTCGGGTCGCCCTGCCCTTTGTCTCCTACAGGATTTGCTATTGCCCAGATATCGGTGTTATGGTGGGCAACCCATCCACGCATATTGTAAAACTCCTTAGCGGTCATTTTGCCGTTTTTCGCCAGAGAGCCAAGGAAACTCAGCAACGGCCAGTGCATTTCCGACAGATTTGTAACTTCTACCGGCCAGTAGTTCATCTGCGTATTGATATTGATGGTATAATTAGAACTCCAGGGTGCTCGCAGTTCTTTGTTCCAGATTCCCTGAAGATTAGCCGGAACGCCCGGCACCCGCGAGCTTGAAATCAACAGATAACGACCATATTGCCCATAAAGCGTCTCAAGACCCGGATCATAAGCACCTTTCGTATAACCGAGCAAGCGTTGATCTGAAGGCAGCGCTGCGTTTGAATTATTCGCAATTGTATCGGTAATCTGAAGCGAAAAACGGTTAAAATATTTCTGATAATCTGCTACGTGTCGATTCAATAACGTTTGAAAATCACTACCAATGGCTCTACGTATTATCTCTTCAGCGAGTTTGTTTTCATCTTTCCCGTCTTTATCAGGGCATTTGTCATACCCGTTGAAACTGGTTGTGGCCGTCACTAGTAACAGCACTTCCGATGCATTCCGAACGTGAATTCCCGACGTATCGCTTTGTAACGTACCGCCTTTGTTTATGGCTTTCATTCGCAGTTGAAAACGCATGCCTTTACAACCCGCTACGTCCTCATAAATTACGTGTTCGCGATCTTTCGGATTGTAATAATTAGGATCAACCTGCGCCGGGGCTTTTCCTTTCATTATCCATTCAGCACTGTTACTTGCTACGTTCTGGAAACGTAACTGACTCCGGGTTGTGGCATCGAAACTTAGTTGCCCCGGTTTGCTGGCTCTCAGACGAATAACCATGAGCTGATCAGGAGCGGATGTAAAGATTTCGCGAGTAAATTCGGTTCCGTTTGCCGTGAAGCGCGTAGTAGCAATCGCTTTCTGAATATCGAGGTCGCGGTGATACGTAGTGGGAGTTGCTCCTTTTAGGTTATGTCTGATAATCAGGTCACCTAACGGCAGATATGACTGTGTATATAGCCCCTGCATGTTCTTTACAAGTGCTACAGCCTCACTATATTCTTCCCGTTCCAGTGCCTGACGTACTTGAGGCAGATAGGTTGGAGATTCGGGATTTACGGGACCGCTTACAGGCCCCCCCGACCATAATGTACATTCATTTAGTTGAATCAATTCTTCCTCGACGCCCCCAAAAACCATTGCCCCGATACGTCCATTTCCAACGGGTAACGCTTCGGTCCAGATGGAAGCAGGTTGCTTATACCATAGTTTCAGATTCGACGGGGAAAACCCTATTCGTGAACAAGTAAGCGCGAAAACAAGTAAACAAAATTGTTTCATAAAAACGGTACGTATCAATTGCCATAAAACATAACTAAGGCAACGTAACGATAAAGAAAAAATGGCTGAATTTATCATCAGTCAGCCCGTATTTCTCTTCCAATAAATAGTATGTAAATTTCATTCGTTACGGTAATATCTAATTTCTCCGATTATTCTCCGGCACTTTCTGGCAATTCACCGCACGTAGTTAGGCCATTGCAACGTATCAGTACACTATAGCGTATTAGCAGAAAAGCCACGAATCAGGCTACGACACCACTATGCATCTGATCAAGTTTTCCTGCATCGCAGCTTTGCTGTGGATAGGATTTTCATGCCAACCCAAAAGCCCTGACCCCGATGGTACCGGCAGTACTACAAATGCCGACTGGACAGCCGAATCGCACGGGGGCGATGCGGAACCGAACTATGCCGTAGCTTTCTCACAAACCGAAGTTAAGACTCTAGAAATAACTATGACCGCTACCCAATGGCAGTCGATTCAGACTGATATGGCGGCCAAATCGTGGGGCAATTTTGGCACTAACAGTGGCAGCAACGGTAATCCAGGTGGGAATCCGGGTGGTGGCGGTGGTTTCGGGCAAGATCCAGCTTACGTAGCACTTCCCGTTCGTATCAATGGGAAACTATGGGAAAATGTCGGTTTCCGGCTTAAAGGTAATTCGAGCCTTTCATCAGCCTGGCGTTCGGGTACGTACAAATTGCCGTTTCGACTGAAAATGGACGAATTCGAAGATACACATCCAGAGATTGACAACCAGCGCTATTACGGTTTTAAAGAGTTGAGTATGTCGCCAGGCTATAGCGACAATTCACTGTTACGTGAGAAAATTGTTGCCGACATTTTCCGGCAGGCAGGCGTACCAGCCGCTCAGACGGCTTTCTATCGAGTATATATTGACTTCGGAGCGGGCAAAAAATACTGCGGAGTGTATACCATGGTTGAGGTGATTGATGATACGATGGTGAAAACGCAGTATGGGGAGAAGAAGGGAAATATCTATAAGCCCGAATCATCTTTCCAAAGCTTCATTCAGAGTCAATTCGAGAAGAAAAACAACGAAACGAAAGCCGATTATTCTGACGTACAGGCTTTTATCAACGCTCTTAATGCCACTAACCGAACCACCGATGCAACCAACTGGCGCAGCAATCTGGAGCAGACATTTAACGTAGACCATTTTCTGAAATATCTGGCTGTCAACAACACGATTGTCAATTGGGATTCGTATGGGGCGATGGCGCACAATTATTACCTATACAACTCCCCCACCAGCAAACTAACCTGGATTCCATGGGACCATAATATGTCGATGACCAATACGTCGGGAGGTGGTGGTAATATGGGCGGAAATAACGGCGGTATGAGCAACCGGGCCGTATCGCTCGAAATGACCGAAGTTGGCACAGGCTGGCCGTTGATTCGCTACGTAGCACAGGACCCGGTTTACTACGCCAAATACAAGCAGTACGTTAAAAAATTTACGGAAATGGTGTTTACAACGGCCAATATGAATAACCTCATCGACCAGAATTACAACCTGATTGCACCTTACGTAACCGGGGCCGAATCAGAACAGAAACCGTATTCGTATCTGAACAGCACTACCGACTTCACCACAGCTATTACCGCACTCAAAAGTCATGTAATAACTCGTAATCAGGCCGTTAATGCTTTTCTAAGATAATCCTATGCTCTTTCTGCAAGTTCCTGTTACGCCCGATATTATTCATCATTTCGGAGGGCTGGATTCGTTTTCCAGCGATTTTCTGATACGTATCGTTCTCGACGTAGTGGCAGTCGGGTTATTGATTCGTCTAGTCTACTACCCTATTTACCGTCGGTCGGACCTGTTTCTGACGTTCTTCGGCTTCAACTTCGTCATCTTCCTGATTACGTACCTGCTCAATCAGGTGCAGATGTCGATTGGAGCCGCTTTCGGGTTGTTCGCTGTCTTTTCAATGCTACGTTACCGAACGCAGGGAATTTCGGCTAAGGATATGACGTATCTGTTTATGGTGATTTCGATTGGGCTGATTTCGGCAATCAGTCAGGGCGGCTGGTTTGCGCTGGTATGCATCGATGTACTGATCCTGGGAAGCGTTCAACTGCTCGAAAGTAATTTGTTGTTTCAACGGGAACTGAGTAAGGTCATCAATTACGACCGTATCGATCACATCCGTCCTGAAAAGCTCACAGCGCTACTAACGGAATTACAGCTTCGTACAGGACTTCCTGTTCACCGGATCGAAATTCAAAGCATCGACTTCGTGAAAGAATCGGTACAACTCATCATGTATTACTACGCTAATCAAATCATTCATGCTACGTCTACCACTCCCCCAAAAGCAGCAATTCAGCAGGCTATTGTGGCCGAATAAATGGCTGTTATCGCTAGGCTTTTTCTCTCTGATAATTTCTTCAGGTTGGGCGCAGACGGGCACAATGGGTCTCTGGACGGGCGTTAGTGCCGAGCTAAAACTCTCGAAAGCGTTTTCGATACAGGGAAATAGTCAGCTACGGTTCAGCAACAATATTTCTGTTACTAATGCTTATCTGAGCGAGCTGGGCCTATCGTATAACTTAAACAAACACTGGCAATTGAGTGGCTATTATCGCTACGTTGGTCGGCGCAGGTTCGATAAGAGTATCGATGAATATTATTATCGCCCTTATCATCGGTTCTATGGCGAGCTTTCGTATGACCATAAGCTGGGCAAACTTGTAAAATTTGAGTATCGACTTCGGTACCAGAACCAGTTTAAAGATGATGCAGAAGGGATAGTAGCCGACAAAAGTTACCTACGTAACAAAGTCGAATTGTTGCTGAACACCCGTTCGCGTTTCAGTCCGTTTGTGTCGGGTGATCTATTTTATCGCCTTGGCGACGAAACAAATCAAGGCTTGTTCGATCAGGTACGTTTGAAGGCGGGCCTAGGCACCGACTTAAGTCGAAGTGGTTCGCCAATTCGTCATAGTATTGATTTAAGCGTGTTTAACGACGTACCACTCAACGGCAACGAAGCCAGCGAAATTATTGTCGGTGTTACGTATAAGCTGAAAATAGATGCTCGCCAAAAGAAGAATTAACAGATTTTTATTCAGCGTGTATCACGTTCTGGCAAAATTTAACGGGTCTTTCGGTTGATATAAGCAAGCTGGTTGCACTTACTGCTTACTACGTATGGCACCCGAATTACAAGTAAAACATGCCCAAACGAACCACATTATTGGGTTTAGTCTGAACGTCGAATTGAAGTTGGGTTCTCAGGCTAGAAAAGAGAAGAAGCAGCATACTATTCCGCCGTTTTGAGTATAAATTAGTAAGTCGTAAGTTCTTAGCTTACTGTAAGTTGAGTCAGATTGTTTAGTATAAATTAAGTTCAGTTTAGTGCATAGTCGTAGTGAGTAACCGAGTGATGATTTTAGAACGACAAATTTATGCGCATTTCTACCTTTCAGAGTCTATTATGGTTCCTGGTGTTAGCTATACCACTATCATCACAAGCTACTCATCAGGTTGGTGGGCAGATTGAAATGAAGGCGGTTGGTGATGTGCCCGGCCATTTTCGAATTATTGTTACCAATTATCTAGAAGACGGAACCCGTGGAGCCGCTAGTCAGGCCACGTCCGGTACGGTAGGAATATACCGAAAGCGCGATAATTCACTGATGATCAGTTTTGTCGTTCGCCAAACCAGCGGCCGGGAAAAAGTTATTTATGCCAATGAATTTTGTGCCTCCCAGCAAAAACTGAACTTTATTGCGCTGACCTACGAAGCTGATATTCAGTTAGCTCCTAATACGTATAGCGATGATCTGGGTTATTATATGTCCTATCAGACGCGTAACCGGAATGCGGCCATTTCCAACATTAATTCACCCGATCAAACTGGCTTTACGTTTTACCTAGAATTTCCGTCGCTTCTGAAAAACGGTTTATATTTTCAAAATTCATCCCCTCATTTTGGAGCCATCAATGGCGAATATATTTGCATGGGTGCTCCCTTTACGTTTCCGTTTGGTGGCACTGATGCCGACGGTGATGAACTTCGGTATTCAATGGTTACACCCTTGAATCAAAAAGGAGCGACAAATGGGAATGGCAACGGAAATGGGAACACGCAGAGTATTCTTTCGGGCGGCCCCTACCCCGAAGTAAACTGGCTTTCAGGCTTTAGTGCCACAAATGCGATTCCGGGAAGTCCTACGCTAGAGGTAGATGCGCAGACAGGTCAGTTGTCGGTAACGGCTACTAAATTAGGATTATTTGTATTTGGGGTAAAGGTAGAAGAGTATCGTAACGGGGTGAAAATTGGCGAAGTTCGGCGGGATTTTCAGTTTCTGGTTATCGAATGTCCCCCTCAAACGGTTCCAGACCCAGTCGCCCAATTTAGAAGCACGCCAACTGAGCAAACTACCACTATATGTCTTGGAGAAGCGACCACATTGCAGGCAACGATTAATGACGCATGGAATTACCAATGGCGTCGGGATGGAATCAATATATCAGGTGCGACGAGTTCGTCAATGGTCGTACGCGAACCCGGCGAGTACATGGTTGTGGTTTCGCAGAAAGCAGCCTGTAGCAAGACCGGGAATTCAGAAAATTTGCGGGTTAATGTTATTGGCTCAGCCGCCCGTCTGAGCCAAAGTGGTCATTTATGTGCTACAACCGGTTCAGTGCAACTCCTTGCTAAAGGCGATGTCGACGTAACATATCAATGGTTTCGGGATGGGAAGGCAATAGCCGGTCAAACGGCAGATTCGATACGTACCGAACAACCGGGCCGATACTGGGCCGTTTTAACTTACAATACGTATGGTTGTAAAGCCAATACTGATACGTCATCGCTTGAACGGTCAGCAGCAGTACAGGCCGTTATTAAGTCATCGACAGGACAGAATCGAATCTGTCCACAAGATTCTCTTCAGTTACTTGGCAGTGGCGGCACAAGTTATAGCTGGCAACGCGATGAAAACGTAGTGGCAGGCGGAAGTGCTGGTCAATACGTAACCAGCCAACCGGGTAGCTTTGTGGTAACGGCCACCGATCTGTTTGGCTGTACGGGAACCTCGGCACCAGTAGTCATTACGCAATTGGCGCCAATTACGGTGACAATGGACTCCATTCCTGATGTTTGTGGAGCTAACACCCCTGTTTATACACTAGTAGGAAACCCATCTGAAGGTATTTTTGCGGGGCCGGGTGTACTTGACAATCAGTTTGATCCAAAATCAGCTGGTGTTGGCAATCACCAGATAACCTACACCGTAAAAGTGGCTCCCGAATGTCGAGGAACGGTTGCAACGCGTATGGCTATCGTAGCGCCTATTCCAACAATAGAGATGAAGGACTCGCTTACTACGTATACCGGCAATACGTTCACCCTTGATCCTGTTTATACAGGCAGCCCAAACCAGTTTCAATGGGCATCCGCTACGTATCTCGATAATCCGGCCTCAGATAATCCGTCGATCATGAAAATCGAGAGCGACATTACGTATACCTTAACTGTACAAAACAAATCGGGTTGCGTAACAAAGGACACAATTCATATTACGGTTTACGCGCGCGTGTGGGTGCCCGACGCTTTTTCTCCCAATGGCGATGGGCTTAATGATATCTGGGATCTCCCTGGTATCGAGGCATTTCCCGACGCAATCGTTACGGTTTTTAATCGGTGGGGAGAAATCGTTTATTCGTCAGATAAGGGATATCATAATCCATTCGACGGTACGTTGAACGGTACGTCTTTACCAGCCGGTCTGTATGCTTATACAGTACGTACCGTTCCGGAAAAGCCTATTCTGAGAGGCAGTTTGATGTTGGTTCGCTGAAGCGATTTCAAATAAAAACTCCCTGAGAAGGTGATCCTCAGGGAATTCTGTACATCAAATTTCTTAATTTATGGGCAATCGATAACGTTTAGCAGATTTGTTAACCAAACAGATTGGTTCAATGCTTTTTAAGCCTGCTTCGTTACCTGAATATTCAATACGAGTTTTACGTCGTCACTAACAACAACGCCACCTGCTTCGGTTACTCCATCCCACGTAAGACCAAATTCTTTCCGTTTGATGGTACCGCTTATTTCAAAGCCAGCTTTTGTTTGACCGTAGAAATCCTGCATCTGTCCGCCGTATTCAACGTTCAACGTAACAGGTTTGGTTGTTCCGCGAATGGTTAGATCGCCAGCAAGTTTATAGGTCTCATCGCCGGTTTTGGTCATGCTGGTCGATACGAACGTCAGTTTAGGATGCGTAGCAGCATCAAAAAAGTCAGCTGATTTGAGGTGACCATCTCGTTGTTCGCTACCTGTATTGATGCTGTCGATATCGGCAGAGAATGAAACTTCTGCGTTCGAGAAATCGTCGCCCGTCGATTTAATTGTTCCCTCATACGTACCAAACGAACCCGTTACGGTTGAGATAACAAGGTGTTTCACTTTGAATTGTACTTCTGAGTGCATTGGGTCAATTACCCAGGTAGTATCGACGGTTGTTTGCGTTGCCATGATTATGTATGTGTTTTAAATTTCGTACGTTAACATTTTATGTATATACATTTAATTTTTCAAAAATGTTCACCGCCTTCTAATTTTTTTCATTCTGCCTGATCTATTTCAGAAATCAACTACCGTAAAACTTACCAGATTTACTGACACAAACGCCACCCTGCATAAGCTCACGCAGAAAACGGCGGGGCGTCATTCCTAAAAAATACTGAAAGTCTTTAATTAGATGGCTATGGTCGTGATAACCAAACTCCTGCACAATTGCCAGCCAGTCAATTGAGTCTGTAGTTTGTTGGCTGAGATGGTTAATTACTTTCTTGAAGCGCAGAAATCGAATAAGCTCTTTAGCTGAATACCCCAAATACGTTTGAAAACGAGCCTGAATACGTCGCGCCGAAACCTGATGCCGTTCAGCCAACGCTTTGACAGGATCGATCTGCATCTGGTTGAAATACGGAATACTATCGAGCAACGAATACGCTCCTTCATCAACAGGCGACAGATTGGCTGCAATGTGTTGACTAATCCGTTGTAATCGTTCTTCCTGCCCATCGATTGAGGCAATCTGCTGCCATAACCACTCAAAGCCAGTGGCATCCAGCAATACATCGGCATTTGCCCAATCGGTTGCTTTAAACTGATTCATGGGAACACCGAGAAGACGATAAAAGCCGTTTAGGGTAAAATTTACGACAATCAGATCGGCGGCCGGTGGTACTACGTAACGTAGCAGATTTTGTAAAGGCCCTACCACTGCCGTCCGCTGAAGTACATACTGATTATCTCCCAACGAAAAAGATATTTCTGCGCCAAAATTCAGCACCAATAACATCTCGTAATTCGGCAATAGTTGCTGAATAACAGGAGCTGCGTGGCGTGGCTGCTGAACGCAGTAATAATGGCTGAATACCATGGCAAGCCGGCTGTCGGCCTCAACGATCTGGCTGTTTATCGGTGTCGCTATCTCGTTCACGCTACGTTCGTTTTCTTACAATTTTCGGCCAGCCAATCGTCAGACCTTTGTTATGCTAGTAGAGCATATATAAACAAATTTAGCCGTCAATCGCATGAAAACGAACGAAATTTCTTCACCACAAATTGAGTCGACAGTCACTCAATCCAATGTACCAACAATTCTTATTACAGGCGCCACCGGGGCCATTGGTACCGAATTAACTAAACTACTATCGGCTCAGGGTATTCCCTTCCGGGCTATGGTGCGTTCTTTGAAAAATGCGCAATCACTTAGTGAACTTACTGGTGCCGAGCTTGTTGAAGG
The DNA here is from genome assembly GCF_054776875.1 of Spirosoma daeguense. Taxonomy (NCBI): domain Bacteria; kingdom Pseudomonadati; phylum Bacteroidota; class Cytophagia; order Cytophagales; family Cytophagaceae; genus Spirosoma; species Spirosoma daeguense. The sequence goes on along the minus strand of NZ_BAAHBF010000007.1, from coordinate 266,376 downwards.
TGACTTCAATGACCCAATCTCTCTTACACAAGCCCTGACAGGAATTAAGCGGGCTTTTCTGTTAACGAACTCCTCTGAGCAGGCCGAGGCTCAGCAACTTCGTTTTGTTGCCACAGCAAAGCAGGCAGGTTTGTCGCATCTGGTTAAATTGTCGCAACTAGCCGCCAGTCCGGATTCTCCTGTGCGGTTTCTGCGGTATCATGCAGTTGTGGAGCAGGTCATTCAGGAATCAGGAATGAATTTTACGTTTTTAAGGCCGAATCTGTTTATGCAGGGACTGCTCGGGTTTCGTTCATCCATTATCGAACAGGGCAAGTTTTTTGCCACCATCGGTGATGCCCGAATTAGCCTTATCGACATCCGTGATATTGCTGCGGCAACCGCAGCCACTTTAACCGAATCAGGTCACGAAGGGAAAACCTACACCCTCACAGGCCCACAAGCGTTGACGCATAGCGAGATAGCCGACCAGCTTTCGTCCGTTTTAGGTAAGCGCGTTACGTTTGTCGACATTCCGGCAGATGCCATGCGGGAAGCGCTTATTGGCGTCGGTTTTCCTACATGGCAAGCCGATGGTTTACTGGAAGATTACGCACATTACAGCCGTAATGAAGCATCAGCCACTACGTCGACAGTGCAGGACGTAACAGGTACAGCAGCGCGAACGTTTGCTGATTTCGCGCTTGACTATGCCCCAGCGTTCCAGTAGTTTATTTCATGAGCATAATCGACGCCATAATCTCGATACCATCCCACAGATACTGCACCTTAACATTCTCATTCTCTGCGTGCTGATTGTTGTCGTAGTTCACAACCGGTACCGACACTACGTTAGCTTTCAGCACGCTTTCAAACAAATACAATGGTAAACTCCCTCCCGACGATGGCGATATCACAATGGGTTCGTCGGTGGTTGACTGAACAGCGGCAATAACCGATTGTGCAATAGGCAAATCAAGCGGGGTACGTTGCGCATTATAACCATGTCCGGTTGTTATTTTGATCAGTTTTGGGTATTGCAATCGTTCGGCATCTGTTGGTTCATGATCGATGATATGAAAGCCCTGAGTCCTAATGTGTGCCCTAACGCGCTCAAGCTGTCGTGCTACGTCGTTTCCACGCACAAGCCGCAGGTCGAGAACGGCTTCGGCTTTCGCCGGAATCACGTTACCGGCCATTGCTCCAACGTTAGCACTCTGAATGCCATTGATATTCAACGTAGGACGCATTAGTAGCTCAACAAACGGTGTACCGTTACCATCGGGCTGAGCAATGCCCAATTCTTTCTTCAACGCTGCTTCCATATTTGGTACGTTGGAAAGTGCTTGTTTTTCGGAAGCAGACAAAGGTGCTACGTCATCATAAAAGCCCTTGATAAGTACGTTATCGTTATCATCTTTCATGCTGGCGATTAACTTGACCAGTTTCATAGCCGGATTAGGAGCCCAGTTACCGTAGTTGCCACTGTGCAACGGTCGTTTTGGGCCGTAGACTGTAAGGTGCATATTTACATCGCCCCGAACACCAAACTGCACGATACGTTTCCCCGATACGTGCCGGGGACCATCAGCAATAATCCAGAGATCACTTTTAAGTTTATCGCGGTGTTTTTCAAAAATTTCGCCCAGATGCGTCGAGCCAACTTCCTCTTCGCCCTCAAAGAAAAATCGCAGATTCACTTTAGGCGCAATTCCACTTTTCTTCAGCGCATCATAGGCATTCAGGATGGTCATCACACCGGCTTTATCATCGGCGCTACCTCGCCCAACCAACCGCCAGTTCGGGTCGATGGTATCACCTGATTTGTAGGTCGTTACCAGTTTACCACCTTGCTCTACTGGTGCCGTGATAAAATCAGGCGTAAATGGTTGTAAGCCATCGGCCCATTGCTTTGGGTTTACCGGCTGACCATCGTAATGCGCGTAAAAAATGATTGTTTTCTGAGCACCCAGTACGTTTACTTCGGCAAAAACAGCCGGTGTTGTGCCCGGTTTTGGCCCGTTGAGCAACGTTGGCTGAAGACCTCGCTGCTTCATCATCTGCATGATAAAATCCGCATTCCTACGAATATTCACCGAATCGCTCGATACGTTCGGAATCGACAAAAACTGCCGATATTCTTCCATTAGCGCGGTTTCATTCGCTTTTCTATGTTGCCGAACGCGTTCCTGTGCCGACTGTGCATTAGCCGAAAATGTGGCAATACATCCCAAAAGTAAAATTGGTTTAATGGTCATTATTTTCTGGTAGGTTGTATACGTCTGAACAAGTTCTATATTGATGAATCGTTTGCCAAATACCATCCGTTTAAGGAACGTATTTTCCAGATCGTCCTGAAATCCCATCAACTATTCCTCTAATAATGAATCCGATACGTTCACGGCGATTGGTTTGTACAACGGCTACTTTAACCAGTTCTTTAATCAGGAGCTTCACCATTTTATAGATAAAAACGGGATGTTCTTTCACTAAAATCAACCCATTACGCACCATATAGTACTGCCTTACAGGTTGTCGGGAAACGTAGTTAACACCCCATTTTTTTCCTGGCTCTCCCACAAGCTGATATAGATGTATGCCTGGCAATTCAATAATGGTATAGCCAGCCTTACCAAGCCGTAGGCCATAATCATGATCGACATGGTCGATGAAAAAGTCTTCCCGAAAAGAGCCAACCGCCTGATAAGCTTTCAGATTTAGCAGGTTTCCAGACGTCATCGTATAGAAAACAGCCGTTGGCTTATCCGTATGATACGTACTTCGTGCATGGGCTGCCGACAGAATGCCGATTTGATTTGGGGATGGCTGACTTTCAATAAATTGCATCATTTCAACAATCATATTAGTCGGTGCACCACTATCGTCGTCCATCGTTAGTAGATAATCGTATCCTTGATCGATGGCTCGTTCGGCAGCCTGATTCAAAGCCTGAGCGATACCCTGATTACCAGCATTTTGGATATATTGTACGGCTGGTTTCCTTTTTAGCTCATTGATTAGTGGCTCTTGAAATATATCGGAATTATCTACTATAAACAGCGTATCTATCTGAGATAAATAGGTTTCAATATTTTGTACAATTTTGGGATTGTTATAAAGAACAACTACACCTGCAATTTTCATTACTGTACTAAAAATTTGCCTGAATCAACGAATGTATAGTAACAGCATGAATCACCGGGTCGATACGGGTTTATCTGTTACGTTGTCGGGTACTCTGGTCAGTTCCATGCCGGCACTATTGAGTTTAACTACTTTACCATGCGTATCAAGAATAAAGCTAACCGGGTCTTTTCCATTCCAGAACTGGTCGTACTGGAGCCGGAACGTATCGAAATGCCAATGATCGAGATAGCCCGTTAGTAGATTATTGATCGCGATGTGTAGTCTATTATCCTTAAGCGATACGTCTACTTTGCCATATAGAGGGTCTGTGTAGGCGCCAACATAGGCAGTCAATGCCAACGAAGGTTTTGTATTCGGCACACGGGTACTGTCTATTTTTTGCTGCGTCCGTCTATACTGCTGATGAAGGTTTCCGTACAATTGATATAAATCCCGGCTCCAGTCGCGGCTGATACCAAGTCCGCCAAATTCATCAAACGCACGATACATTATCGCATGACGTAACTCAGTATGGTCGAGGTTTCCCTGCACATATATGGCCAGTTTCTGATCGGGTAATTGTCCGTGAATGGCAATCATACCCGTTAAACTACCCGTATGAAAATTGACCCGATGTCCCCGATAATCATGCTGAAACCAGCCCAATCCGTAGGTTTTCCAAACAGGTTTTGTTAACTGTTGGGTTGGATAAAACTGGCCGTCGGTCACTAGGGTCTGAGGTTTGAACAGTTCAGCCCACGTAGCAGGTTTGAGTAAGGTTTTACCATTATACCGGCCACTATCGAGCATACACTGCATCCAGGCTGCTACGTCGTCGGGGCAAGTCCAGACCGAACCAGCAGGACCTACAGCATCGACCAATCCTTCCTCCGTTACGTTATCAACGCGTCGGATTGTGTCGTTCACTTCTACGTGTGGTTTTGCCCGATTGGGGTCTGTTACGTCCCTAAATAGAGCTTTTGTACGTTGCATACCGAGTGGTTCAAAAATGCGCGTTCGGATAAATACGTCCCAGGGCATTCCACTTACTTTTTCCAGCACTTTACCTGCGGCTAAGTACATGATATTCTGATAAATAAAACCGGAACGTAGTGAATATGACGGTTTTATCAGACGCATTCTCCGCAAAATTTCATCCGACGAAATCTGCATGGCCGACCATAACACATCGGCATTTCCAACACCCGTATTATGAATGAGCAAATCACGCACGCGCACCTCACGGGTAACCGCCGGATCATAAAACAGAAAATCGGGCAGGTAATTGACAACTGGATCATCCCAGCGCAGCTTCCCTTCATCAACAAGCATTCCCAGACAGGCCGCTGTCATGGCTTTGGTTGTCGAAGCCATCGCAAAAAGTGTCTGCGAATTAACAGGTTCCGATTTTCCACCAGCTAGTGCAGGCATTTCCCGAACGCCGTAGCCTTTCTTAAGCAAGACTTTTCCATCTTTCACAATAGTTACGGTCAGGCCGGGTACGCGCCAGTCACGAACGGCCTGCTGCACATACGTATCGAATCGGGAAACGGGATCAGGCTGATTTATGGACGATTGGGCGAGAAGATGCTGGCCTACACCCAGCAGGAAAAATAATACGGCGGAGATTTGTTTCATGACAGGTTGATGGTTGCTCTAAGATAAGCTTTTATCAGCTTGCTGAAACGCGAATACAGGCGTATCTGCGTAGATTTGCTTTATTTGGCTATCGTCTTACTTATACAACCATGATAAATCGGAAACATCAGAACCTCTGGCAAGCCGCACTTTTTCTGCTGGCTTTTTTCAGCCTGAATACCAGTTGGGCGCAAATTAAGTCCAGCGCGGTAGCGGCCATCAATGAAAAGGATATTAAGCGCGATCTTTTTGCCCTCGCGGGCGATCACTTTCGAGGTCGGGAAGCCGGTACACTCGATGAATTAAAAGCGTCGGTCTGGATTGCCGATCAATTGCGGGCAATGGGCCTGCAACCTGCTGGTGATGATGGTACGTTCTTTCAATTCTTTCATATTCAGCGTACACGCATCACCGAAACCAGCCGTTTGAGCATTGGCACTCACCAGCTTACGCATGGTCAGGATGCGTTTATTCTGGCTCCCGCTATCGCATCGGTCAATGCTCCGTTAGTTTATGTTGGTCAGGGAACACCCGACGAACTGGCGAAAGTTGATATAAAAGGGAAAGCTGTTGCGCTGGAGTTTTCGGGGAAAGGACCATCCGAAATTAGCTATCGACGTTTTTTGTTTGGCACCATGAACAGCCGAGCTGCCGAACTGGTGAAAGCTGGAGCGTTGGCCGTAGTCTGGGTATCAAACGCCGATGCGCAATCTTATTTCGAACGCTGGACAACGAGCCTTGAGCGCGGTCGTTACGATTTGCCCGGAGGAACCAATACGCGCGTATTTTCGCAGGCACCAACGGTCTGGTTGCCAGCCAGTGCGCTCGACTGGGTAAAACAACCGGGTCAGCAGTTTACCAACGTAGTAAACGTAGAAAGTTTCAATTATCCGTCTGTCAATATTGTCGCAAAGGTTCCCGGCACCGATCCTACACTTAAAAATGAGCACGTATTGTTCAGTACGCATCAGGACCACGACGGCGTTCGTCGGGCGGTAGCGGGTGATTCGATCTGGAACGGCGCCGACGATAATGCCAGTGGTTGTGTGGCCACGATGGCAATCGGGCGTGCTTTTGCGCAGAAACCCGGCAAACGGTCGGCTCTGTTTGTGTTTCATGGAGCAGAAGAACGTGGTTTGTTAGGCTCTAGATACTACGTTGAAAACCCGACCGTTCCCCGGTCGTCAATTGTTGCCGTACTGAATGCCGAAATGATTGGCCGAAACGCTGCTGACAGCGTTTGTATTCTGGGCCAACAGCCTCCGCACCGGAATTCAAAGGATTTAGTTGACGTAGCGTTGTCGATCAATAAGGCCGAAACGCACTTCAAACTTGATACGTTGTGGGATAAACCAGCGCATCCCGAAGGCTGGTACTTCCGTTCTGATCATCTCCCCTACGCTCGCGCTAACGTACCGGCCATCGCATTTACAAGTCTGCTCCATCCTGATTATCACACGCCTAAAGATGAGCCCGAACGTATCAATACGGCCAAAGTGACACGTATTGCCAAATGGATTTACCTGACCGGCTGGGACGTAGCAAATCGGCAGAAACGTGTGCAACTGGATAAAGATTTTAAACTGGAGCGATAAGATATCTTTATGAAAACACAACTAATGCGACTGCCAACGTACTATTTGCTGGCGCTGGCTCTGCTAACGGCCTGTCATCGCCCACCCGCCAAACAAGCCGTTTATTTTCCGACAAAAGGCAATTGGGAACAACGGACTCCGGAACAGGTCGGCATGGATGCTACGTTGCTGTCCCAGGCTGTAGACTTTGCCAAAACGCAGGAAACCAGGCAGATGCCCCGCGACTTTTCGACCCAGGAAGAAATTTTCGGTAAGCTACTCGGGCCGATGCCGTCCACTCGCGCAACGACAAACGGGATCATTCTACGTCACGGTTATATTGTGGCCGAATGGGGCGAAACCCAACAGCCTGACCCGACCTATAGCGTTGCCAAAAGTGTTTTATCGACCGTTGTCGGTATTTCCGTTGACAAGGGGTTGATTCCCGATATTCACGACCCGGTTGCCAAACTAATCCACGACGGTGGCTATGATTCGGAACAAAACCGGGCCGTTACGTGGGAACATCATGTGCAGCAAACCAGCGAATGGGAAGGTTCGTTATGGGGCAAAAACAGCGATTTTGTTGGAAAAGAAGCCTTTGGTCGAGGAGAGCGAAAACCACGTCAGCTTCAGAAGCCCGGTTCGTTTTATGAGTATAACGACGTACGTATCAATCGCATGGCGCTTTCGCTGCTACGTTTATGGAAAAAGCCAATACCGGATGTAGTGCGCGACGAAATCATGAACCCAATTGGTGCTTCGGATACATGGCGCTACGTTACGTATCCGAATGCTGTGGCAGAGGTTGATGGAAAACAAATGCCGTCAGTTAGTGGTGGTACACGCTGGGGCGGTGGTCTCTGGATAAACTCGCGCGACGAAGCCCGGTTTGGTTATCTGTTTTTACGTCAGGGACGCTGGAATAATAAACAAATTGTATCGTCGGATTGGGTAAAACAAGCGACCAAGCCTAGCCCGCTTGGGCCCGATTATGGCTATTTATGGTGGCTCAATACAGGAACCAGTTCAACCGGTAAGAAAGCGTGGCCCGATGCCCCTGCCACGAGTTTTGCCGCTATCGGTGCCGGGTCAAATCTTATCTGGGTCGATCCAGAACACGATTTGGTGATTGTGTGGCGTTGGCACGATGACAATCCGAACGAGTTTCTAAAACGGGTACTGGCGGCTGTAAAACCTTAATCCGGATACTTACTGTTCACTACCCGCATTACGTGCCATGCCAAACTGATTTTCATATTCGCGTAAATCCTCGGGGGCGGTCATACCTCCCGCTCCCGTTGGCCATCTGCATGCCACTAGCTGGTTCATACTTTTGGCAGTAACTGAAACCTGATTACTCTGGTTGCCGCCAAGAATGGCCAACGATTTTCCAATTTTTCCGACAACGAAACCAACATGACCTCCACCTTTGCGTTTAAACCGAGCTATACAGCCGAAGACTGGTTTATTTTTAGAAGTTTGCTGCCCATAGTCATCAAAACTACTTGATCGGGTAGCAGCTATACCAGTAGCCGAGAGCGGTAATCCGGCCTTGCCTAACACCCAATTTACAAAGCTGGCGCACCAGGGCACTTCATCAGTTTCTGCGGAAGCATAGCCGGCATGATGATATTCCATCACTTGTGAATCGTGCTTTTTACCGACAATTTCACTAACACCTACTTCCTGAAACGCAATACGAACCCAATCGGGAATTGCTAACGTTCCGGGGTCAACCGTCCAGGCATGTCGTCCTGTTTTACGATCAACCACTAGCACACGCCGGTAATGGTTACCAAAGTAATAGAAATCCGTTTGATTGCGTCCACGTTCACTGATTTGCCTAATCGCTAACCCATCATTAATATGAATAAAACCCTTCTGTGGTAACGCCTGAGTTGTATCTATATACGCTTTGAAACTTGGCGTCATCTTTTCGCCCCGCTTTGGGCGTTGGCCAGGTTTAAGGTTAGTCCCGTCCATCTGCGCAGCCTGTACTGGAGTCATTTTATAAACCCGCTGCAATAAGCTTTGCGCCTGAAGAGTGTGAGCAGGTTGAATCGTCGTTTGGTCAATGTACGAATGGTTACCCTTTCCAAGCATCTCGACAAGAAAATGAGCCATTGCTTCAACAGTATCACTGGTGTTATTATTAACTCTATATTCCATAGTAAAATCTTGTTTTAAGCACAAAATTCCACCAGCCCGGCCACGTAGCAGACAAAAAAAATGTTCACTACCAAAGCATTTCAGGCCTGATAGTGAACAAGTTAATACGTATAAAACAGTTACTGGCTAAGCTTTTATTAAGCGGTAAAGCAAAATTAGGCTTCGGCTATTTCTCTATACTTACCGGCTCAACCTGATATTTGTACCTATACTCAATCAGATCAGCCACCAAACCTGTCCAGCCAGTTTGGTGACTCGTTCCCAAGCCCATACCATTATCGCCATTGAAGTATTCGAAGAAGAGATAAAGATCCTGAAAATGAGGATCTTTCTGCATCTTTTCATAAGGCCCATACGCAGCAATATTACCATTGGCATCACGCCGGAAGATGTTAATGAGTCGTTCGGCTACCTGAACGGCAGCTTCTTTCACACTCATAACATGACCTGAATTGGTTGGATATTCAACTTCGAAATCGTCGCCATAGTAGCGGTAGAATTTCAGAAGTGAGTCAATCAACAGAAAGTTTACCGGAAACCAGATCGGTCCACGCCAGTTCGAATTGCCGCCAAACATGCTCATTTCCGATTCGGCTGGTACGTATTTCACCTGAAATATTTCGCCGTTTAACTCAAATTGGTACGGTGTTTTTTCGTGATGTTTCGACAACGCCCGAATACCGTAGTCTGACAGAAACTCCGATTCATCGAACATCCGTTTCAGAATCATTTTCATCCGGTGACCACGTAACAAACTCAAAAGGTGCGTTTCGCCTTTACCGGGTTCGTGCCAGCGCGAAACCAGCGATGCCAGATCGGGCCGGTTGGTCAATACCCACTCCACACGACGCTTAAAATCAGGGAGTTTCGAGAGCAACTCCTCGTCCAGAATCTCAACGGCAAACAACGGAATCAGCCCTACCATCGACCGGATTTTCAGCAGTCGGGCATTGTGGTCGGGCATGTGTAATACGTCGTAATAGAATTGGTCGATTTCGTCCCAGAGGCTAATATTCTGACGACCCAGATTATTCATGGCCGACGCAATGTGCAGGAAGTGCTCAAAAAACTTACTCGCCATATCCTGATAGCTCGGCCGGGTCAGGGCAATTTCACAGGCAATACGTAGCATGTTGAGCGTGTACATCGCCATCCAGCCTGTACCATCAGCCTGCTCAATACGTCCACCCATCGGTAGCGGCTGACTCCGATCAAATACTCCAATGTTATCCAGCCCAAGGAATCCACCGCCAAATATATTGTTGCCCGATACGTCTTTCCGATTCACCCACCATGTAAAATTGAGCAGGAGTTTATGGAAAATACGTTCCAGAAAATTCACATCGCCAACGCCGTTCTGTTCTTTATCAATTTCGTACACCTGCCACGTAGCCCAAGCGTGAACGGGTGGGTTTACATCACTAAAATTCCATTCATAAGCCGGGATCTGACCGTTCGGATGCATGTAATACTCCCGCAGAACAACGGCCAACTGGCGTTTGGCAAAGTGGGCATCGAGCCGGGCCAGTGTAAGTGTATGAAAGGCTAAATCCCAGGCCGCAAACCACGGATATTCCCATTTGTCGGGCATCGACAGGATGTTTGCCGTATACATATGCCGCCAGGTTTCATTTCGGGCATATACCCTCCCCTGAAAGGGAACCGGCATTTTAGGATCTCCCTTAAGCCACTCGTTTACGTTGTAATAATAAAACTGCTTGCTCCAGAGCATTCCGGCATACGCCTGCCGCTGAATTTCCCGCAATTCCGGATCAGTTACGTTTTTCTGAAGATCGGCATAAAAGGAATTAGCTTCGTCCAGCCGCTTGTTCCAGATATCATCAAAATCCTGAAAAGGATGGTGCAGCGTTGTTTGTTCACTGAACCGAAGCCGGATGGTAACACTCTCGCCCGGCGCAATTTTTTTGACGTATTGTGCGGAGGCTTTCGTTCCAATCTGATTCGGATTGATATACCCTTTCTTCCCGCCCGACGTAATGTAATTGTTGATACTGTCTTTGGGGTATTTCGCTACGTTTGGCCGACCGTAGAGCCGTTCGGTATTCGTATCGTTATCGCAGAACAGCAGCGCATCAGCATCTTCGCAGTAGAGTTTGTATTTTCCCAACTGCTTATGATTCACCTCAATCTGATTATTAGCAATGCCATTCAACATCGGGCGAGCGTTGTATTGCTCATAGCCCCAGGCCCAGGTATTTCGGAACCAGATCGTTGGCAATAGCGTAAGCGGAGCCGTTTTATCTGACCGATTGTGGGCGGTTATCTTCACCAGCCAATCGTTCTGATCGGTTTTGGCGTATTCAATGAAAATGTCGAAATACTCATCTTTATCGAAAATGCCCGTATCCATCAGCTCAAATTCAGGGTCCTGTCGCCCCCGGCGCGATGATTCGATAATCAGCCGGTTGTACGGAAACTCCTGCTGCGGATACTTATAAAGCATTTTCATGTACGAATGCGTAGGGGTGCTATCCAAATAATAGTATAGCTCTTTTACGTCTTCGCCATGATTTCCTTCTGGCCCGGTAAGCCCAAAAAGCCGCTCTTTAATGATGGTATCTTTATGATTCCAGACCCCTAACGCAAAGCATATATGGCCTTTATTGTCTGAAATACCACCAATACCTTCTTCACCCCAGCGATAGGCGCGAGAGCGCGCCATATCGTGCGATACGAAATTCCAGGCATCACCATACGGGCTATAATCTTCACGGACAGTGCCCCAGGAGCGTTCGGAAAGATAGGGTCCCCATTTTTTCCAGCCTTTATTGTCGGCTCGTTCGTAAATGCGTTCGCGTTCGGCAGTAGGCATAAAGCTTAGTAATAGTCAACTACGGTAGGTTAATGTAGGGCTAAATCGATTAACCCGCAAAATAGGCATCAAATATAGTATGCGTGCCGAGTATTTGGCCGAAAAAAATAGGCCAGATTTTACTTTTTACACGCTTGATGGTCAGATCAATAACCTTCATTGATGCGCTGAGGTTTTCTCAGTACAAATTTCGACGCACAAATCTGGCAGAAGTCATTTATCAAAATGGACCTTTTGCCTCAATCCGATCCGCTTTTTTCGCTGCCCCCGGCATTTCACCCCGCTTATCTTTTGCAGGAAGTGGCGTTCCTTGCTCTCGGTCATACCAATCGGGAGTTAACTGTTTCGGCACGGTATCGCCCGTCTGGTTCTGCCACGTTTTCAATACGTTACGTAACGTATTGATGACCGATGCATACGTAACATCCTGAATACGGTTCTGAATTTGCAGTGAATCGACACGGTTATCGTAGAATTCTTCATGAGGGCGAGGCACTACAAATACGTCTTCCTGCAACGTAGTAAGTTTTTGAACTTTATGCACTTTTTTTAGCGAAAGAGCCGCCGGACTCTGATTGCCATCAATCGGCCCACCGTTGTCCAGTGCAGTACGTTCGTTCAGAATGTATAGAAAATCTTTGGTACGTACCGAACGCTCATACGCTTCGTAATCGTGCCAGTTATGTTCGCCAAATACGTATTTCCGAAATTCCTTTTTCGGATGCGTCAATAATTCCGCAAAACTGGTGCCCTGTATACTGGAAGCAGGCCGAATACTTGCCAGCGAAAGTAAGGTTGGGGCCAGATCAACACTACTAATCAAGGCATCCACTACGTTTCGTTTGGGAATACCTACGGGCCAGCACATCAGAAATGGCGTTTTTAGCCCCCGATCCTGCAAACGGGTTTTACTGCCGGGAAAAGGCCGGGCGTTATCGGCCATAAACACAATCAACGTATTTTCGGCAATACCCTGCCGCTTGAGTTCCTGTTGCAGTTCGCCAACGTAGTGATCGAGCCGACCGATCTCGTTGTAATAAGAAGCCATATCCTGACGCGTTTCTTTGGTATCAACCAGCGTTGGCGGTATTGTCACGTCGGTTTCGGGCTTATGCGCATTTGGAAACTTATCGGCCGACCAGTTGCGGTGGGCGTCGAAAGGAGCCAGCCAGAAGAAAAAAGGTTTGTTTTTCGGACGGACACGTAACACGTTCAGCCATTGATCTTCGCCACCGGGGCCGTTGAGTTTTTCACCTGCCAGCAACGTATCATAAGCGCGCTTGGTGGCGGGGCCTTCGTGCCATTTCCCCAGCAGAGCCGTGTAATAGCCCGACAATTTCAATTGCTCCGGAAAAAAAGCCAGATGGGCAGGCAACGGGCTATGCAGTTCGGCGGCACCAGTATTGTGCGGGTATCGTCCGGTAAGAATACTCGTCCGACTGGGGCTACACGAACTCGACGTTACGTACATATTCGTAAAGCGAAGACCTTCGCGAGCGAGTTGGTCGATATGTGGCGTTTTTACGGTTGGGTTGCCGTAACAGCCAATATCATCCCAACTAATGTCGTCGCCAATAATCAGGATAATATTGGGCGGAGTGCGCTCCGTTAGCGTTGTCGAATGGATAAACAGAATTCCTGCAACTGCAAGCAGAAAGCTGACTACCAATACATTAAAAATCCGCTTTTTCAATAATCTGGAGAACGTAACCATCAGATCTCTATTTCGTTAAACGTTACGTACTAATCAAACTGACTCCTTATTTTTTATATGGAAATTTCAAGATATACCCCTTTTTACCATCGCCTTCACTGGCTATAAATAAATCGCCGTTGGGGGCAAAACAAATACCTTCGGGCTGACGAAACAGTTTAGGATCAAGTGGCTCGGAATAAATGACTTTAGCCCGTCGGCTGGTGATAATCAGTCGTTTCCCGGCTGATGTCAGTACATACCATTCGCCTGTGATTGGATGCACCGCAATGCCCGACGGTTTATAATCTTTTGGCGAAATACCAGCGTCTTTCAACTGCTCATCGTTCAGGCTCATATCCTTAAAAACCGCCCGATTTAGCAAATCGAAGGAATAGACCGCTTTATCACTCGATTCGCCACCACCATTTTTTACGGCAATGAGTAGACGCTTCGTTTTAGGGTCGTAACCAAGTCCTTCTACTTCGGTTTTTTTTGGCAGGTCAGTTTTGGTACGTCCAATCTCCTTCGATTCGGGCTTGAAGCGAAACAGATTACCATTACTTTCCAGTACATAAACCTCATCGTTTACGTATTCAATACCCTCAAAATCACCGTATCCACCAAAACCGAACTCGTTGGTTACTCTACCTTTACGTGTATCAAATTCATAAACAACCGCTTCTTCGTCCTGAACACAGAGCAATTTTTCGTCCTTGTAATACGTCAGCCCTGATATTTCCTTCAATGCTTTAGGGAGTGTGTATGTTTCGGCTGGTACATTGAGCTGATATGGCAATTGAAATGGCGCGGCAATGACTTCAGTTTCAGGCTTATCGGTCTTTTTTGATGAAGGGCCACAGCCAGCAGCCAGCAGTGCCAGCATCCAAGTAATACGTTTCATAGGCAATAGGATTTAAGGTAAAGGTACAAGGCATCCACAAACTTTCGAATCCAACTTATCTCACCATTCTCATTGCGTAAAAATCACACAATAAGAAGCGCCATTCATACACCTGAAATCCAGACTCATAGCCCAAAAAACGGCATTTAGCAAGAATGATTTTACGGGGCAAAAATGCCGATACAACTTTGCTACGTCAAACGAAAACAACATACCACTATGAAAAAAATAGCCATTCTGATGCTGGGCCTGACCATTGCTACAGCATCGTTCGCCCAAGCTACCGAAGCCCCTGCCACTAGCGTTTCGATTACAACCGATCAGAAACTGAAACTCATTGTCGACAAAGAATCGGCTGTAGCAACAGTTCGTCTCCGCGATGCAGAAGGCCACGTTCTGTACTCCGAAAACGCCAATTTAACCGACGGCCTCCGGCAGATTTTCGACCTTACTCAACTGGATTATGGTACGTATCAGCTCATCGTTTCGGTTGGCAAGCAGCAGGTTGTGAAAGAGTTTACAATTGGCGATGTGCCTTCCCAGAAAATAATTGAGGTTCGCTCATAAGGCTGAAGAAGGCATTCGCCCAACCAAAACCGGCATTCCGCCGGTTTCTTTTTTGCCAAATGAACAGGATGAATAGTTTTGTATAATGACCGCATCCACCTCCACATACCGTCTGACTACTGCTCAGCGATGGCAACTGGCTCTGAGCGTATTTGTCATTTACTGGCCCATCCGCATGTATGTCAATGGCGCGTCGCTGAACTGGCTTTTGATGCCACGTAATATTCCATTCTGGATTCTTCAGATTATTGTCAGCATTCTGTTTTTATATCTGTGGATCAATGTAATGGAATGGCTTCAGCAACGCTACGTTACCCGGTTTGGCGATGGCTTCTTCATTGAGTTCAAAATTCCAGCCCAGATTGCTACGTTGTTTATAGCCAGCATTTTAGCCGTTACGTTCAACGTCGTTTTCACCTCATTATGGCATAATCTGGACGAAGTGCTGGAAAAGCAATATGGTTTCAATCAATTTCAGGAAACACGCCCACCACGCCCCCAAAGTCCAACCCGTTCTCCGGAAGAACGTCGTCGAAATCGCGACCAGCGGGGCAGGGTCAATAACGGCCTGACGGTAATGGCCATGATATCTACCTTTTATCTGGCCGCCAACCGCCGGGCCAATCGCCGACTGGAAGATGTACAGGTTAGGGCCGAACGCTTGGAAAAAGAAAATTTACAGGCCCAATTTGCTGCGCTCAAAAGTCAGGTAAACCCTCATTTTCTGTTTAATAGCCTGAGTATTTTATCATCGCTGGTTCATGCCGATGCCGATTTGTCGGAGAAGTTCATCGATCAATTATCACGAGCGTACCGTTATATTCTCGAACAGAAAGACAATGAACGGGTCTTACTGAAAACGGAACTAGAGTTTATTCAGGCGTATCGGTTTCTGCTGAACATCCGGTTTGAGAACAAATTCGACATCAGCATCGACGTACCGAAGGAAGCTCAAAACCGATACAGTATTGCGCCATTAACGTTGCAATTGTTGG
Source organism: Spirosoma daeguense (assembly GCF_054776875.1). Taxonomy (NCBI): domain Bacteria; kingdom Pseudomonadati; phylum Bacteroidota; class Cytophagia; order Cytophagales; family Cytophagaceae; genus Spirosoma; species Spirosoma daeguense. Next base: position 250,895 of record NZ_BAAHBF010000007.1, on the reverse strand, counting down.
TCGAAAATGCAGTTAAGCACAATCGCATGTCAACCAAAGAACCACTGCACGTATCGATTCAGATCGAAGACAATTGTCTGGTTGTAAAGAATAACCTGCAACAACGCCCACAAACCGAAACGTCGACCGGCGTTGGCTTGCAAAATATCATTAACCGCTACGCCTTGCTTACCGATCAGCCGGTTTGGGTAGGCGAAAGCGACGGAAATTTTGTTGTAAAAGTCCCACTATTAAATGGCGAAAGAGCGAAAGAATGAAAGAGCGATAGGTTCTAACGTAGTGCTATTTACTAGCCATTTCCTGTCGCTTTTTCATTCTTTCGCTCTTTCGCACTTTACCTTATGAACGTTGTAATTATTGAAGATGAAAACCTGACAGCCAAACGACTCGAAGGCTTACTCCATAAATACGACCCCACTATTACAGTTCTGGCCCGCATTCCATCAGTGGCCGAAGCAACGGTCTGGTTTAATGAACCCCACCCCACCGTCGATTTGGTGTTTATGGATATTCACCTCGAAGATGATCTCGGTTTTCGCATTTTCGAGCAGGCCGAGTTAACTACTCCGGTTGTTTTCACCACGGCTTATGATGAGTATATGATTCAGGCTTTTAAGGTAAACAGTATCGATTACCTGCTGAAGCCTATCAATTACGATGAACTGGTAGCCGCTATCGAAAAATTCAAAGCCCTGAAGAAGCAATTCGGGCAGGATGCTCCCGCAAATCCAGATATCGAAACCTTATTGAATCTGATCGGAAAACCTCGGGAAACTGATTATAAAGACCGATTTATGATTACGGTCGGCACAAAAATTCGAAGTATTCCAACAACCGATATTGGCTATTTTTATTTGGAGGAAAAGGTGGTATTTCTCGTAACAAAAGACGGGCTGAATCTACCAGTCGACTATAGTCTCGATAAGCTCGTTCAATTATTAAATCCCCGGCATTTTTTCCGGATCAGTCGTCAGTTTCTGGTATCGCTTCCGGCCATCCAAACAATTCATACGTTCTCAGCAGGCAAGCTCAAACTCGAACTGCAACCCAAGGCCCGTCAGGAAGTCTTCGTCAGTGGCGACCGCATGACGGAATTTAAGGAGTGGCTAGGCAAATAGATCCTATGCTGACGTATCGGGCCTGAAATCGCTACGTTAACGGCTAGTATTTTCCTTCGCTTCCACCACCGCCAAAATTACCCCCACCGAAACGCAGGTCATTTTGGTGCGATTGCTGGGCTGTACCCGTAGCATGGACTACGGCGGCTGTTGCTACGTTCGTTAGAAATTCGTTGGGCGAATCTTCGTCAGGAGCGTCTGTAAAGCCGAATTTTGGTTTCTGAAGATACCGTATTCCGGCCACGGCAATGCTTATCAGAAGCAGACCGCCGATGGCTAGTGCTACGTTGAGGGGCACCAATGCTACGTATTCATGCAGGGTTATTACAGCGGCTATCAACCCTAAGGCTCCCAGAATAATCAGCATTCGATTCCGCTTCGTTAGTCCCTGGCTTAGGTAGATGCCCGGAATCAGAAACGTAAGTAGCCAGAATAAACTCGAAAGCGAAATTTCGGGCGTTCCGCCTAACGTACCATTCCGAATTTCGGGGCCGCTAAGTAAACCATTCAGTTCACGAACAACGAAATAGTTTCCGCTGGCAGCCAGTACGATAAGTGCAATCCACTGGACCAAATTAAGCGGATCGACGTAGTACGTTTCGCGCGGATAACGTTGAAAAAACTGCCGTACAGCTACGTACAACAGCCCTGAAATAGCCATCATCACGAACGGCAACACGTCTTTACCCCAGTCGTATTTAATCAGGCTATCGAAAACAAAAGCGTAAAAAACCGACAGAGCAAAGAACGCAATCAACGTATCGCCGTAGTACCAAAGCACCAGAAGAAGCAACGGCAACGTAACCAGGCAATGTGTAGCTACCGACAAACTATCTGGCAACAGTTGATTAAGACCAAACGCCAGAAAACCAGCTAACGTAGCAACAAACGCATTGTCGATGCCATTTCGATAAAGTAATCTGCGATTAATGAGTAATTGCCCGATGAAACCGGTAACTACACCCGCCACCAGATTGAAAATGGCATAGGCTTTCTGGTCGGAAATAGCACCCCAGAAAATGCTGGCAGGCAACATATAACAGGCCAGAATAGCTACGGTTGTAAACAGAAACAGACCAATTTCAATGAACCCATTCGTTTGTCTGAAATCAACCGGATACGCTTGCTGAACCTGAGCCACCTGTTCATCCGACAAAAGTCCCTGCCTGTGCCAACGTTCGGCCTGTTCAACAATCGAGCGATTATAAATCCATTGTTTATTATATGCTTTCATAGGCAATAAGGCATGAGTAAGTTAACGCTACGTTGTTGACTTACGCTTTCTTACGTTTGGGTAACTGACTCATTAGATAATATACTACACCGATTCCGGTCAGGATAAAATACCAGTAATACGTATCGTCGGTATCAGGTCTCAGGTAATGAAAGAAAAGATACGTAACACCAATGTAACCGTAAACTACGCTCATCAGCAGAAACAAAAATGATTGATCTTTTCGGGCGTATCGGTCAAGGACAATGCAGGAAACAATCAGGCCAGCTGCAAAAAATAGCCGCATCTCCTCGAAATTAAACAGCCCCCCCAACAGTGCCACCATAAGCAGGTTACCAGCCATTGTGAGGTAGGTGTAGGTAAAATGAGGTTTGATACGTCGATGCTCCAGCCAGAAGGCCGTACCGAGTAATACCAACGCTAATCCGATTGCCGAAAAAACGGTTGTCTGATCAAAGAAGTTGGTTTTAAAATACAGTTCGAGCGGCCTTACCGTTACGCCAACCCAAGAAATCAGCGCTGTCAGGGCCATTCCCAAAACACCCCGATGATCGAAGCGATAGGCCAGTGGCAAGAACAAAATAGCCGGAAGTAACGTAACTAGCCCGTAACGTTCGCCAAATACGTTATACGCATATTGGGCGTAACCTTCGAGCGTCAGGAAAAGCAGGCAACCTAGCACAAGCGCATAATCACCGAAAGTTGAGCGGCTTTTTGTTTCTGCTGGCGACCAGTTGGGCCGGAACCGCCAGGCGAAGTAAAAGCAACCAACACAGGCAATAGCGATGGCTGCCAGTAACGCGCCGTGGCCAATCTGATCGAAATTATCATATACCAGCAGGCCCACTCCGGAACTGAGCAGCAAAATACCAATATAGAGCATCGACCGAAGTTCCCAGTGTATAGAAAACGGTCGGTTCTGCTCTATTTCGGCAATCTCCGCTTGTTGTTTAGCCTCGATAAAGCCTTGTTTATTCAGCTCGTTTAGTACGTCGGTTGGGGACATAAACGGTTGTTTTTTTGTTTATTAATTATGGTCGGACGACAAAAAATTATCCTAACCCCACGCTATTATCTCGACAATTTCCGCTACGTGCTGGATTTTGTAAAACGTCTGTACGGTGGTTTATTAAACAACGCCGAATGGGACTTTGTACGTCGATTCGAAGCACTGTCGCTCGATGCGCAGTGTCTGTACGTACGTTTTAGTAACCGCAAAGGACTATTTTTTCGCATTAACAAACTACAGTATGCCGAAATAACTGACTTAGCGGCAGCCGTTAATGAATTAATAACTGCGGGCTTTGTTGAGCCGTTGTTTGCCCAGCACGAAGCTATGGGCGACGATGCACTCAGCGTATTTACAAAACCCGAATTATTGGAATTACTCCCGCTAGAACCCGAAGAAATTCGTCCACTAGGTAAAGAGAAAAAGGAAGGCGTAGTAAAATATGCGTTGCAGGAGCTTGATTTCGGCGAAATTGTGACGAGTCTTACCACATACGAAACGGTCGTTAAAATGAATTTCGAGGCCGAAGGTATGATGATCAAATACCTGTTTTTCGGTAATCGGGGGGCCAATATGACCGAGTTTGTGATACGTGACCTCGGCATGGTCAATTTTGAGCGATACGACGAAAGCAAACTAACGGCCCGTTTCCGTAACCGTAAGGAAGTTGAAGATAAACTGCTCATTTCCCTGACAAGCGAGGAATTCTACGACTTAAAGGAGAGCGAAACTCCGCCCGACGATATTTATAATTGGTTTCTGAACTGGAATGAAACCCGCCCCGAACTGAGCGAAATTGCTATTCCGGGCTATCAGAAGCTGGTTTGCCGAGTAGGAGGCTACCTCGAACGGCAGAAATTACCCGAACAGGCTTTATCGGTTTACGAACTTTCCGACCGAGTACCTGCCCGCGAACGGCGGGTACGGCTGCTTTTCCGAAATGGTTCTGTTGACGAAGCATTGGCACTCTGCGACGAAATTGCACTGAATCCACTCAATGCCGAAGAACGATATTTTGCCAACGATTTTCGAGACAAAATTTTAGGAGCGGGCGAGAAGAAACGGCCCCGAAAAGCCACAACGCGCTTTTTGTCGGATGCCGATAGCGTAAATATTCCGGCGGCTTACCGACACCATGTCGAAGCGGGTGTGATGAATTATTACCTGGAGCAGGATTATGACGCGGCTTTTACCGAAAATTATCCGTGGCGCGGACTCTTCGGACTCGTTTTCTGGGACATTATATACGATGCCAACGTATCGGCTATTCATCATCCGTTGCAACGCGCTCCGTCGGATTTTTACCTGCCCGATTTCTACCTCAAACGCGAAGAACTGCTCAAAAAACGACTAACCGAACTCGACTCGAAAGGCGATTGGCGACGGCACATTGGCCGAATGTTCAATGCAAAATTTGGCATCACCAACGTATTGGTCGATTGGTCGGACGAGTTGCTGACACTTGTACAGCGTATGATTGACCTGCTCGACGTAGTGCAATTACGGCTTATATTGCTCGAAATGGCCAGAAATCTTCGCGAGCATACACGTGGTTTCCCGGATTTGCTGATCTGGAACGAACATGGCGAGTATGAATTTGTCGAAGTCAAATCACCAACCGACCATCTTGGTCCTCAGCAACTGCACTGGCTGGAATTTTTTCAGACCATCGGTGTTCATGGCAAAGTAGTCCGGGTAATCTGGGAATTATAAATTCGATACTCGTCTGAGATACAAGCGCGGACGAGTATCAGAAGCAGCTCATTCAATGAGAAGTAGAAAACAAATCGTTGCCATCATTGGCAGTGCGAGCCAAAACTCATCGAATCTAAAACTAGTACAGCACATTGCCGAGCGGGTTCAATCGCAATTCGAAATCATCATTTTCGACCGACTGGCCGAACTTCCCCATTTCAATCCTGAACAATCAATTACTGATACACCAGTCGAAATTGTTTCCTTTAGGCAAGCCATCCAGCAATCCGAGGGGCTGCTAATCTGTACTCCCGAATATATTTTCAGTATTCCAAGCGGCCTGAAAAACGCCATTGAATGGTGCGTGTCAACAACTGTTTTTTCTGGCAAACCGATTGGCCTGATAACTGCTTCAGCCAATGGGCAACTGGCACATAACGAATTGAAGCTCATCATGAAAACAGTAGAAACGGTTTTCACCGAAGATACTACGTTGCTCATACAAGGTATCAAGGGCAAAATCGACGTAGCAGGCAATATAATTGATGCCAACACGCAGACTTCACTAAACCGTTTCATTCAGGCTTACACCAATTTAGTTTTCACAAATCAGCCAGCAACGTAACGCTTATTTATGGATTTGGCCGATACGTAGAAAAATTGGGAACAGGACGCTACGTTCTCCTTCCCCCCAAGGTGCTTTCAACTGCTCTCCTAGCCCGATAATCGGGTCTTCTTCATTTTCATGAACGTACTGACGTACCGCCGACCAGGTCCGTAAATAATTCAGGAAGCGGTCGAGTGTCCAATTACGAAGGGCTGAGAACGTAGCGCGTTGAACGTTCATGAATGGAAAAGGTAACGTAGCATACGACGTATCAATATACTGGCGTTGTGGGTCCCAATACGGGCCGATACGATTCCGATAAAAATCCAGCATAATCGGGTCGAGATCATCTCCAAGCTGTACCAACCCATACCCCCATTCAGCAATTGTAGCACCGGGCTTAGCCACTCGTCTGACTTCCTGATGGAAATCCTCAATAGCAAACCAGTGCAGCGCCTGTGCTACTGTAATCAGATCGAACGTCTGATCGGCAAAGGACGTTTGTTCGGCCCGGCTAATCTGATAATAAATATTCGGTTTCTGAACCGCCAGTGCCAATTGTTGCTCGCTAATATCAGTTGCATCGACCCTATCAACGCAGGTTGCCAGTGCTCCTGCTACCTGCCCGTTACCTGTTGCACAGTCCCAGGCAGCCTGTCGTTCAGGCGTTTGGGCAAGAATGAAATCATATAATTCGGTTGGATAATCAATACGAAACTGGGCGTAAAGGTCAGCGTGCCCAGAAAAACGGTCGAGCGGTTGCATATAAATCTATTTTCACAAATTTTAAACGTTTCCTAACAATAACTGTCTAATGTTTAGTTTGATAGGAAAAACCGAAGCCAAAATTGGGTTATCGTCCGAAACCATATATTTTTGCGAGGCTGACCTAAAGTCCTTCATTAATCAGTTTACTCATTATCCGATTACCTACATGAAAAAACCATTTGGCATTCTCATGGCTGCGGCTGCATTCGTCGTAGCCACGTTCGACGCTAACGCTCAGGCACCCGCCGACATCCCGGCTGATATGAATGCCCTGATGACAAAATACACCTGTATTGCCTGCCACCGCCCTAACCAAAGGTTAGTAGGTCCAGCTTATGTCGACGTAGCGAAGAAAAAATATAGTGATGAAAAGATCGTTGAATTAATGTATAAGCCAGATCCATCGCACTGGCCAGGTTACCCACCAATGGCACCGATGACGCAGGTTCCGAAGGACGATGCGTTGAAACTGGCGAAGTGGATTAATTCGCTCGATGGTGGTTCGAAAACCACCACAAAGAAAACCACTACCAAGAAAACCACTAAGAAATCGTAATCTGGTTTTCAGATACCTAAAGCCCTTTCTCGGCTTGAGAAAGGGCTTTTTTAGAATTTGATTCTTTACTCAGAAACCGATGCCAATCATCGGTCTTCAGAAGTAAAACCCAACTTACCAGCAAGGCTATTCGTCGACGTAATTGACAGGCCAAGCTTTGGTACTATTGCAAAAGAGAACTTCTTTCATCTATCGTTAGTTACAACTACATACGCTCTTCATGTAAGCTTCTCTTTCGGCTGTATCCAGGCATTCCCACTCTCTCCTTCTTCTGGTATACAGTCGACCGATTTCCTTGTACTTGAACCGGAAATAATTTGCCCGGTTTTGCTGACTCGTATTGGCATGGCGTTAATAAATAGTTTTGATCACGAAACCAACAGGTCATATATATGGGTACATCCAGTGAAACTTTCAGTAAACGCGAAAAAGAAAAGGCACGACAAAAAAAGAAGCAGGATAAGCAAGACAAAAAGCAATACCGAAAAGATCAGGGCGGTAAAGGTCAAAGCCTGGACATGATGCTGGCCTACGTAGATGAAAATGGAAATATTTCGTCGACTCCACCTGATCCGCAAAAAAGCAAACCCATCAACCAGGAAGACATTCAAATTGGCATAGCCCGTCAGGAAAAAGAGGATTTACCAGACGTAGAACGACTTGGCATTGTGACCCTGTTCAACAAATCGAAAGGCTATGGCTTCATTCGAGATCAACAGAGTCAGCAAAGTGTGTTTGTTCACCAGAATGAACTGATTGACCCCATCCAGGAAAACGACAAAGTTACCTTCGAGATAAAAATGACCCCAAAAGGCGCTAGTGCTGTTCAGGTAAAAAAATGGGTCAAAAGCCCTCCTACTCCACCCGTTAATCAAGAGTAGTCATATAGATATGGTAGTTTTTGCAGATAAAATCCACTTATCATTGCAACAACATATTCATAAGCTTTTCATAAACCTTTTTTTACAATGAATAAACAGGCGTATATTGAGCAAGTAGCTAATTGGGCCAGGATTCGCGGCTTCGTTGATATAAAAGCCAATATAGAAGGATTCCCAAAACCGGGAGGCTACGGCCGCAAACAGGATGGTCAATCCTTTATACCAGACGTAACAGGGAGCCAATTTGATCACAAATCATATTTTGAAGTAGTTCTGAAGACCAACAATGTTGATGAACTACTTTCTAAACTAAAGCTCCTATCCCAATTGGCGGCTTTAAACGGTGGTCAACTTTACCTAATGGCGCCAAAAGGCCATATGCCATTTACAAAAAACCTCATAGCTGACAGCCGCATAACAGCAGAGCTGGTCAACTTAGTGTAATACACTTTTTCACTACGTTATTGGAGATAGAAGTTACTCAAATGATAAAAATAACGTAAGTGATCCTAGAAAAAATACTAAGTGCTCAAAATTTAGTCAAATTGCTTGCAAATTTGATTTATTATATAGTACTTTGGTGGAAACATAATATATAATGCAAACAGGAACAGTAAAGTTTTTTAATGAGACCAAAGGGTTTGGCTTCATTAAGCCAGACGACGGAAGCGAAGATATTTTTGTTCACGCTTCGGGCCTCATTGATCAAATCCGTGAAAACGACAAAGTAAAGTTCAATGTCGAACGCGGTAAGAAAGGGCTGAATGCCACTAACGTCGAAATGGAATAACCAAACATATTTCGTTCAAATAGAAAAACATGCTTCATAAGAGCATGTTTTTTTTGTTTTATTCCTATTCTAGAAAAGCCTATTTACAAACCTAGGTTAAAATCAACGTTCATTATGTGCAAACAGAAATTTTACGTATCTCTTTAGCATACTATCCATATAATTGGTAATCAATACATTATAATAAATATCTGTTAAATTTCTCTAAGAAAATTCTTCAAAAGTTTGCGTCTGACAAATTAGGCGTTTATGTTTGTTTAAAATTAGTCTAAATAAGCAATTGATAAGGATCAAGTTATATTAATCCTGTATTGCTAAATGATCTTAAGTCCTGTAGTCAGTGTGCATTCGTGATTCGTTCACTCTTCACCAAATTGGACACAGGCACAAATTTCGAAACTGAACCCACAACCGTTTGAGCCTATGACCACTTGCCAGCCAAACATGCTATTTTATCAGGAGCGTTTTTGCATCGCCCAATGTCAGCATTGCCAACGAGTTGGATTAACATTTCAAAACTTACTTCTCGGGTTTACTCAGGATGAATTTACGGTTTTTTGCCGCATCATTGATGGCGTTAATTTCGACAAGAGCAGTGCAGTTATGCCCGATGGCCAGCCGCAATTAATTGTCAATACTGGCCATTCTGATATACAGTTCAGCCTACTGAAACCCGAATTTGAGCGACTTAAATCTGGATTGCATGACGCCCTCCGGCGCATGAACCTTCATAAGTTACTCAAGCTACAAACGAATTAGTTCAACCCGTCTGAACCTCGTATGGAACATAAGCATCAGCTCAAATCGCTTTCCCAAACCGATAACGGATATGTTGGCTACTGCGCGGGTTGCCAGTCGTATAACGTAGCATTTAAAAATTCGCTGTTTATTCTGTCGGAAGAAGAATTTACGTGTTATCGACAGGTAATGCTGGATCGGACGGCAATGAGCCCTTTTTTTACCACCCATGGCAAAGAATGGCTGCTCAAAACACCGATGCCTAACTACTTTATTCTGTTTTCTGACCCCGAAATCGACGAGTTGATTCAGATGCTGAACGAAGCTCATCTGCTGCGCGAAGTCGAGCAAATTCTGGAAGCACCTACGAATCGTTAGTTCGACCTCATAACCTTTTCAACGTCATGAACATACCTACAACCCTTAACCGCCCTTATATAATACAGAGTGCCAGCGGATTAATCGAAATTCCGTTTAAAGGAAAATTACTCCGATTGAGCCAGCAGGATATCGATACGTTGCTGAGCGGATTGTCTAATGCGTGGTCGGTACTATACCGGATCGGTCTGTTCGACGTGTGGGATACCTGCATTCGAACGGGCTTTCAATCTAAAAATCTTCAGATAACACTTCAGGAATATGACGAACTCAGTCTGGCTTTGCAGGTAGCCTATCTGCAGTTCGACTAAAACGAACTTCACCAGGTAATCATAGGTTAGTAGAGAAAGAGCAAAGGAACTGGTTGCTGACCAGTTCCTTTCTGATAAAACTAAATTTGTATGCAGGAATCCGTTTCACTTTTAGACACCGCACGGGCCAAACTGGAAGAAATGTTGCTGGCCAAGGGACTACGTCGTTCCTCAGAGCGGTTTGCCATTCTGGAAGAAGTCTACTCGCGCAATGACCATTTCGACGCCGAGGATTTGTTTCAGGCAATGCACCAAAAATCATATCCCGTTAGCAGGGCAACCGTTTATAATACGTTAGAAGTACTGGTTGAATGCGGGTTGGTAAGCCGACACCAGTTTGGCGACGATGATAAAGTTAGAAGTCGCTACGAAAAATCGTTGGGACGGCAGCAACACGCCCATTTAGTTTGCACAGTTTGCCATCGTGTCACTGAATTTTGCGACCCGCGCTTACACCTCATCAAGACCAATGTGGGCCAATCCATGCAATTTCAGGTCGATTCGCATTCACTCATTTTTTACGGACACTGCATTGATGGCTGCGAACCTAAAGTTCCGAATACGGGTAATAACTAATTGATAATGAGAGTATAGAATAATGAACTGAACGATAATCTGTTTAACGTAGTGGCAGCTATCCTTTCATCATTCATTCCACATTATCCATTATTCCTTACATCACAAGAGGGGTAAAAACGTAGATTTTGGTCTTTACCTACCAACTACGTATCATTGCCTCATGACCTTTTCCTTCTTCTTAAATCGATTTAGTATTCTGGCTATACTGAGTTTTTGTCTGATAAGTCAGTTTGCCATTGGTCAGCGTACCTTCACCAATCCCATCAAAAATTCTGGCCCCGATCCGTGGGTTTATCAGAAAGATGGCTGGTATTATTACATGAACACAACGGGCCGAAACCTGACGCTCTGGAAAACCCGAAACGTAGCAGACCTTAGCACCGCCGAAAGTAAAGTTATTTATACCCCTCCAACGGGCAAACCTTACTCCCGCGAACTGTGGGCACCCGAAATTCATTCGTTCAATAATCGCTGGTACATTTATTTTTCAGCCGATTCACTCAACAATCTGACCCATCGCGTTTGGGTTATCGAAAACACATCGCCCGACCCCATGCAGGGCGAGTGGATCATGAAAGGCAAAATCGGGGATAAAGACGACCACTGGGCCATTGATATGTCGGTAATTGATTTCAACGGTCAGTTATATGCAGCCTGGTCAGGCTGGGAAGGACGTACCAACGGTCGGCAGGATATTTACATTGCCCGCCTGAAAAATCCGTGGACCATCGATGGCGACCGTGTAAAACTCTCCCAGCCCGAACTACCCTGGGAACGTCATGGCGATGTGCCACAGGAATGGCAGAAAAACGGCGAAGTACCCAAAATTTACGTAAACGAAGGCCCGCAATTTCTACTCAATAAGAACAGGCTCTTCATTGTGTATTCGGCCAATGCCTGCTGGCTAGATTATTGTTTGGGCTTACTTACTTATAAAGGCCAGGGCGATATACTCGAACCGAAAAACTGGACCAAAAGCCAGCGACCTGTCTTTACACAGTCGGCCGAAAATGACGTATGGGCACCGGGACACGGCGGTTTTTTCCGCTCGGCCGATGGAAAAGAAGACTGGATGATTTATCACGCAAATCCGTCAGAAACGGATGGCTGCGGCAACAAACGTGCTCCGCACATTCAGCCTTTCACATGGAATGCCGATGGGTCGCCTAATTTTGGCAAGCCCTCCCCCAAAAAACCAATGCCCATCCCTTCAAGCTCTTAAACTGACGTATTACCTTAACTCCAATTAACTATACATGAAGCGATTATCAATTTTAGTTCTCTTTTTTGTTAGCACATTCTCACTAGCGCAACAAAGTGCTCCGGGCCGCTGGTCGGCCGCTAAAGCAAATGCATGGTACGCTAAACAACCGTTTTTGGTAGGTGCCAACTACGCTCCTGCCAACGCCATTAACGAGTTGGAAATGTTTCAGGCCGATACGTTCGACCCTGCTACTATCGATAAAGAACTGGCTATGGCAGAAGGACTGGGCATGAATACCATGCGCGTGTTTCTGCACGATTTATTATGGAAAGATGCCGCAGGTTTCACTAAACGGCTCGATCAGTTTCTGGCACTTTGCGCTAAACATAAAATTAAGCCAATGCTGGTTCTATTCGACTCCTGCTGGGACCCGCACCCAAAACTGGGCAAGCAGCGCGATCCACAGCCGGGCATTCACAATTCGGGATGGCTACAAAGCCCCGGTGCCGATGCCATTGCCGATGCCTCTCAATATCCACGACTCGAAGCATACGTAAAAGGCGTAGTGGGCGCGTTTAAGAATGATAATCGTATTCTGGCCTGGGATACATGGAACGAACCCGACAATGGCAACGATAACAGCTACGGTAAAAATCACCTGAAAACCGAACTACCCAAAGACAAAAAAATCGAGCTGGTCACCAAGCTCTTACCACAGGTATTTCAATGGGTTAGGGCTGCTGGTGCTACGCAACCTCTAACCTCCGCGCCCTGGATTTTTAATGGTACGCACGACTGGAGCAATCCTGCCAAATGGACGCCAATGGAAAAAGTACAGTTCGAAAATTCCGACATCATTACGTTCCACCAGTATTCGACAACCGACGATTTAGAGAAAATTATTCCGGTGTTGCAGAAGATGGGCCGTCCGGTTATCTGCACCGAATACATGGCTCGTGGTGCTAACAGTAAGTTTCAGACACACCTACCCATAGCCAAGAAAGCAAAAGTTGGTATGATTAACTGGGGATTCGTTGCCGGAAAAACACAGACTTTTCTACCTTGGGATAGCTGGCAGAAGCCTTATGTAAATGGCCGTGAACCTGCGATCTGGTTCCACGAAGTATTCAAAACAGACGGTACACCTATCGACCCGGCAGAAACTGCGGCTATTAAGCAAGCCACTGGAAAAGGAAAATAAGGATTTAAAAAGTTGTAGGTTATACGGTTGTACAGTTGGTTGACGCGAAAGCAATTCGCGCGTCAGCCAACTGTACAATCGTATAACCTACAACTTTTTAACCCTAAGCAGGTAGGTAAATTATAAACGTAGCACCTTCGCCCGGCCGGCTGTGAGCAGTAATGGCTCCGCCGTGATTTGAGACTACTTTTTCGCAGATAGCCAGCCCTATACCGGTACCCGCATATTCGTTACGTCCATGCAACCGCTGGAAAACCTGAAAAATACGGTCGATATACTTTTGATCGAAACCAATTCCATTATCAATAATCTCAATACAATGATATATTGGACTCAGGCGCACAGGTCTGGCAGTAGCTGGTAGCTCATTCAAATCAATTTCGTGCGACAGTATCTGTATAATCGGAACAACGTCTGGTTTCTGAAACTTGAGGGCATTACTCAATAGATTCTGAAACAACTGTCGAAGTTGTGATTCATCTCCCAAAATAGTTGGCAAGCCTGTTAACCGAATCTGGGCGTTCGCCTGTGTGATGGCAACCTCCAGATTGTCGATCACTTCATCAATCACCCGATTGAGGCTCACCGGATTGGCGGTTTCCTGTCGGGTAGAAATCCGGGAAAATGCGAGCAAGTCTCTTATAAGCAGCGACATCCGGCTCGATGCCATTTGCATACGTTCCAGATACGTAACACCCTCACCCAATTGCGGCCCATATTGTCCTTTTAAGATATCGCCAAACGACTGAATCTTACGTAGCGGCTCCTGCAAATCGTGGCTGGCAATGTAGGCGAACTTCTCCAGATTTTCATTTGAACGCCGAAGGTCGTTATTAATTGCCGTCAACTCTTCAGTACGTGCCTGCACCTGTTGTTCGAGACCCGTAGCGAGCTCCTCTATCTGTTTCCGAATAAGCACCTGATCCGTTACGTCGATAGCCATATTCAGAATAGCATAAACCTGCCCTTCGTCGTTGGTTAATGGTTTGTAGGTGAAGTTGAAATAGTAAGTTCCAAGCACTCCATCCACAAACAGATCGGCCCGCGCTTCTTGCGTATGGTAAGTTATTCCAGTCGTAAATACGTCATCCAGAATGTTCAAAAATGGTTGTCCTTGTAGTTCGGGGATAGCTTTGTGCAAAGGTTGCCCAACAACCGATTTCTCCTTGCCCCACAACTTCAGCATAGCCTCGTTGGGCATGTCGATGATAAATTCCCGACCCAGATAAATGGCTGTAGCCACTGGAGCTTCGGCAATCAGATCCCGAAAACGCTGTTCACTCTTTTGAAGCGCTATTTTTGCTTTTACCTGCGTAGTTACTTCCGTTGCAACCACCATCACACCCGTGATACCCTGCTCATTCCGAACAGGCGCGTAAACAAAATTGAAATAACCATCTTCCAGTTGCCCTTTCCGGTACAAGCGAGCCAGAGTTTCCGTACCATAATAAGGAATACCGGAGTCGTAAACACCTTCGAGCAGTTCCATAAACCCCTGTCCTTCAAGCTCAGGAATCGCATCAAGCAGCGGAAGGCCAATAATGGCTGGCATTTTTCCCCAGATTTCCAGCATCGACGTATTCGCCAGTTCGATGGCCATGTTACGTCCATCCAGAATACTAATTGCCACAGGTGCCTGAGTAACCATATTTCGGAACCGCACTTCAGAAGCACGTAGCTTAGCCTCTGTCTCAATCTGTTCCGTAATATCGTAGGATATAATGACCATCCCCTCGGCATCATTCTGTGAATCGATCAGACGCGTTACGTTCATCTGCACCCACCGATACGTTCCATCTTTACAGACGTATCGTTTAACCAGATTGAAGAATGGCTTTTTCCCCTGCGCAACTTCCTGAAACAATACTCGATTATACTCGCGATCGTCGGGGTGCGTCAGTTCGATACTATTTAGTCGGCTCAATTCTTCGACCGTATAGCCCAACAAATGGGTGTAAGCTTCGTTGACCAGCGAGAAATTAGCATTCCGATCGGTAAAAGCCATTCCAACCGACGTATTGGCAAAGGCAATCGAGAAGCGTTCTTCAGCTTCTTTCAGCGCACTCGCTTTCTCTTTCTGCTCAGTAATATCAATCACAATACCCGAGAAAGAAGCCGCTTTCCCAGACGTATTGAAAATGTATTGTCCAAGTACTTTGATCCAGTGCGTAGAGCCATCGTTCCAGATAAACCGGACTTCATACGTAATCGTACCATTATGTGCTCCATCTTTGTAGGCCTGATCACGAATGGCACGGTCATTGGGATGAATATATTCAATAAATACGTTTCGGGTAATACCGCTGACTGCATCGCCAGTTAATACACGGGAGAATGTAGGCGAATAAATAATTTCATCGGTTTGCAGATCAACCAAAAATGAGCCTGCTCCCGAACCTTCGAGCGCAATTTTGGCCTGTTGTTCCGACAAATCCGATTTTTCTCTCGCTATTACTTCTTCTGTAATATCTTGAGCGACACCCGAAAACCGATACGCCTGCCCGTTTTCATTGAAGTAAGTTTGGCCAATAAATCGAACCCAGCGCGTTTTTTTGCTAGCTTCATCAACAACCCGAAAACTCATGTCGTAACTACCCCCAGATTCGACATTAAGCGCCCATTCAACAGCGTCCTGCACCCGTTTTTTATCTTCAGGATGAATAATCTTCAGACTCTGGGTGTAGGAAAGGTTTTCTATATTGGCTAAACCCACAATTTCCTGACAGCGCACATCCCAATGAAGCACTCCCAGTATAGGATCTAGCTCCCAAGTACCCAACTGTGCCGATTGCAGCGCAAACTTCAGGCGTTCTTCACTTTCTGCCCGCGCTTTTTGTAACGCAACGCGCTCCGAAATATCCTGCATCGCGCCAACCATGCGCACGGCTTTACCATCGCGGTGTAAAATATAGCCCCTATCGAACACATAAGCGTATGTACCATCGGCACGGCCAAATCGGTATTCTTCTGACCAGTGCGTCCCCCCCCTTTCAATAACATCGTGGATCGAGGACCATACGCGCTCTTTATCGTCAGGATGAATATTATTATACCAGGATTCTGGCCCGCTTTCTGTCCGAATATAGGCATGGCCAAACAGTGTGGAGAAACCTTCGTTCCACCAAACTGTATTTGCTACCAGATCCCAATTCCAGACAGCGTCGCGTGTGGCTTTGGTGAGCAGGTCAAACAGCTCACTGGTTATTGCTGAGTCGGTATTCAAGCGCTTATGCTACGTTAAAAGAGTATGTTAAGTTATTCAGAATATTCCAGCATTTCGAAGCGATTGCCAAATGGATCGCGAAAGAAAAACCGTTGCCGACCTTCAATAAGTGACGAATATTCAATGGCAACGCCTTTCTTTTCTAACGCTCCTTTGGCAGATTCCAGATTGCCAATTTCAAAAGCCGGATGGCGCTTCGAAAAATTGCCGCCCGCTTCTTCCCGAATGTGCAATTCAATATCGCCCATCTGAAACCACATTGCTCCATCAGGATGCTGGCCCACTATTTCCGGAAGTTCCAGTACGTCGGCATAAAAAGCATGCGCATCGGACGTAGCACCTACCGGAATACAAATCAGTACGTGGTCTAGTCGTTTAAAATCAATCATATTTCTGGTTAAAGAAAAGTTCGTTTTGCAGTATATCTAACTGACTATCAATAGAATTTTGGAGGGGGATTCAACGTCAGATTTTGCCGCTGGTGCCAATACGGATAAATGGTTGGTACTTCGCTCGCAGCGTCGAGTTTTTTCAATTGGTCTGTGGTCAAATTCCAGCCAACAGCACTCAGATTCTGCTGCAACTGCTCTTCGTTACGTGCTCCAATTATAATGCTCGAAACGGTTGGGCGTTGCAACACCCAGTTTAATGCTACCTGCGCTACGGTTTTTCCGATTTCGGCAGCTATCTCTTCCAGAATATCGGTGATGTTATAAAACGTTTCTTCGGGCACTACCGCCTGCGGCACCGGACTCCCGCCTTCTACAACCCGACCTTCAGTTGGCTTTGGTTTGTTACGTCCGTATTTACCACCTAACCGACCACCAGCCAGCGGACTCCAGACCAACGCGCCCACCTGCTGATCAATACCTAACGGCATCAACTCCCATTCATATTCCCGATTCACCAGCGAGTAATACACTTGATGCGCTACGTAGCGATTCCAGCCGTATTTTTCTGAAATCGCCAGCGACTTCATCAGATGCCAGCCCGAAAAATTCGAACAGGCAACGTAGCGAACTTTACCGCTTTGTATCAAATCGTCAAGGGTACGTAGCGTTTCTTCGACCGGCGTATTTCCGTCGAAACCATGCATGTGGTAAATATCGATATAATCCGTTTTGAGTCGTTTAAGGCTACTTTCGCATTGACGTAGCAAATGAAATCGCGACGAACCCTGATTATTTGGCCCCTCACCAAACGTAAATGTAGCTTTGGTTGAAATAAGGACGTTATCGCGTTTTCCTTCCAGTACTTTTCCCAGAATTTCTTCCGAAAGGCCATTCGAATAAACATCGGCCGTATCGAACAGATTGACACCCGCGTCCAGACATAGGCCAACCAACCGGTCAGCTTCATCTACCTGGGTATTCCCCCATGCTTTGAAGAATTTTGTTGTGCCTCCAAATGTGCCCGTCCCGAAACTAAGCACCGGTACGTTGAGCCCCGATGCTCCTAGTTGTCTATACTCCATAAAGTTAGAATTAATTCAGCGCTATTTTTCCGCAAATTAGACAACAGAATCACTTCCACAACGTAACCAGCCCGCCAGTGTTTCGGCTCAATGGGTCCGTTTTAGGTAATGGCACAGCCGCAATATTTTTATCGACCTGCGGGCGCTCACCAGTTCACCACGTAATACGTCATAATCTCGCTCGTCAGGAGAGTCTCCCACAACACCAAAATCGGGCGACGATTCCAGTTTTTCAGGCCCAGCACCTGCTGAAATCACGATAATATCGCCCGCCCGATACGTTCACTTTACAGGTACGTTGTTTCGTCTATAGCCTTCAGGTCAATGCTATAAATGCAACAACTTTTTCTTGAATTACGTCAGGATTTCCTCTCTCAGCTCCTCCAATCACGTTACGTTCAATCTGCCATTGGGGCCGCTGTTGCTACGTACTACAGCCAATTACCAATCCCAATCTATTTAAATTCTCAAAACCAACTCACCCAGATAGTTGTGCAGATTTTTACTTTGGGCCCAAATCAATCAAATCTATATCTAAAAATTTAGGCACATAGACAGTATTTATTGTGTCGCTGACACTTATGTACAATTTGCTGTAAATCACTCGATTGGCAATAGCAGCGTTAAGTAGCGTTGCTATACAGTCTCAAGAAAACACACAGCTAACCGTCTGGTAGTTAACGTAGTAAACCACAACTTTTTCCTGTTTCATGCAACAAAAAATTCGCCGTGAAGATGCCCTTGCGTATCATGCAAAAGGCCGCCCGGGTAAGTTAGAAGTTATTCCTACGAAAGAATACAGTACGCAAACCGATTTATCGCTGGCGTATTCGCCGGGAGTAGCCGAGCCTTGTCTGGCGATTGCCGAAAATCGCGAAGATGTTTATAAATACACTGCCAAAGGGAATCTGGTAGCCGTTATCAGCAATGGAACCGCCGTGCTCGGTTTGGGTGATATTGGCCCCGAAGCCAGCAAACCTGTGATGGAAGGTAAAGGGCTGCTTTTTAAAATCTACGCCGACATCGACGTATTTGATATTGAACTCGATACCAAAGACGTCGATGAATTTGTACGCATGGTCAAGATTCTGGAGCCAACTTTTGGGGGCGTTAATCTGGAAGATATAAAAGCGCCGGAATGCTTCGCCATTGAAGAGCGACTCAAAGCCGAGCTGAACATTCCGATTATGCACGATGACCAGCACGGAACGGCTATTATTTCGGCGGCTGCGCTGCTGAATGCATTGGAAATTGTCGGCAAAAAAATTGGCGATGCTAAAATTCTGGTCAATGGTGCCGGAGCATCGGCCATTTCGTGTACAAAACTCTATATCTCCCTCGGTGCCAACGTTGAGAACGTAGTAATGTGCGACAGCAAGGGCGTAATCCGGGCCGACCGTACCGACCTCGATGAACGGAAAAGTCTGTTTGCCACAAAACTTGATCTGAACACGCTGGAAGAAGCATTCGTTGGCGCCGATGTATTTATTGGTTTGTCGAAAGGAAACACGGTTAGTCAGGATATGGTACGTTCGATGGCCGAAAATCCAATCGTTTTTGCGATGGCCAATCCAACCCCCGAAATCAGCTACGAAGCGGCTCTGGAAGCCCGTCCGGATATTATTATGGCCACGGGTCGTTCCGACTATCCGAATCAGGTGAACAACGTACTGGGTTTTCCGTACATTTTCCGGGGAGCGCTCGACGTTCGGGCCACCGAAATCAACGAAGCGATGAAGCTGGCTGCCGTTCACGCACTGGCTGATATGGCGAAACGGCCTGTCCCTGATTTGGTCAATATGGCTTATAGCACTGATAATCTGCTTTTTGGCAAGAGTTATATTATTCCAAAACCTGTTGATCCTCGTCTGCTCGAAACAGTAGCTCCGGCAGTAGCAAAAGCCGCAATGGAATCGGGGGTAGCTCGTCAGCCCATTACCGATTGGGATGCTTACGAACAGCAACTCGCCCGGCGGCTGGGGCAGGATACGCGCATTTCGCGGGTAATCAACAACAAGGCACGTAGCAATCCGAAGCGGGTTGTCTTTGCCGATGCCGAAAACTTAAAGGTGCTGAAAGCTGCTCAGCAAGTGAAAGATGGCGGTATCGCCCACCCTATTCTGCTGGGCGAACGTGCAGTTATTCAGGAAATGATTACGCAGAATAACCTCGATCTAGGCGACGTACCGATTATTACGCCCCGTAAAGAACAGGAGTTGATCGACCAGTTTGGCGACCTGCTTTATAAAAAACGACACCGGAAAGGAATAACAGCCGCCGATGCCCGCAAACGTATGTTGTCGCGAACGCATTTTGGTGCCATGATGGTTGAAACGGGTCAGGCCGACGCGCTGATTTCTGGTTTAACGCATAACTACCCCGACACGATTCGTCCGGCGCTTCAGGTTATCGGTAAAGAGCCGGGCGTCCGGAAAGTGGCCGGGATGTACATTCTGCTTACCAATCGGGGGCCATTGTTTTTCTCTGATACAACGGTCAACATGAATCCGACGGCCGAAGAAATTGTCGAGATTACCGAGTTAACCGCCCGCGCCGTTGAGCGATTCAATATCAAGCCACGTATCGCACTGGTTACGTACTCCAACTTTGGCAGTGCCAACGGTGAGGATGCCGATAAAATGCAGCAAGCTGCCGATATACTTCATGCCAAACATCCTGATATGATTGTGGATGGCTCGATGCAGGCTCACCTCGCGTTTAATGTCGATTTGCTACGTCAGAATTACCCCTTGAGCAAACTCGTCGATGAGGGTGCCAATACGTTGATTTTCCCGAACCTGTCGGCAGCCAACATCGCCTACAACCTCATGCGCGAAGCGGCTGGCCCGCGTTCGGCTGGTTTTGATGCCATTGGCCCAATCCTGCTAGGTATGCGCAAGCCAGTCTACGTATTACAGCTTGGTTCGTCGGAGCGCGAAATTGCCAATATGGTTGCGATTGCCGTAGTAGAAGCGCAGGCAACGACGTAAGAAAAGTATGATGTATGATGTAGGGTATATGATGTATCATCTCATTTCATCATATACCCTACATCATACATCATACTTCTTATATCGTACATTCCATTCAAATTCCCTGTTCATTGGCAAAGCGGATGAGGTCGGCCAGATTGTTGATGTCGAGTTTGAAGTAAATATTTTTGCGATGTGTTTTTACCGTTTCTTCGGCCAGAAATAGCTGTCGGGCAATATCCTGACTCGATAGTCCCCGTTTCATCAGCCCAATGATTTCGATTTCGCGTGGAGAAAGCTTAAAGCGTTTTACAAACTCATCTTCCTGAACTACACCATCGTTTTTCTCGGTAAGTTTTGAATCGAAGTAGGACTTCCCATTGCGAACATTTCGAAGACACGCGATCAGTTCGTTCTGCGACGCACTTTTCAGCAAATAGCCCGAAACGCCTATCTCCTTCGCTTCCTCAACAAACTTCTTGTAGCTATACATCGAAACCATCACAACGCGAATACCTGAAAATTCGCGGATAATTTGCCGGGCAATGTCGAGTCCATTTCGGTTCGGCAGGTTAATATCCAGTAAGACAATATCGGGATTAGCTTTGTGAATGGCCGGAATGACGTCGTTGCCGGTATATACCTGATCGACAACCCGATATGGGGAGCCATCGAACGCTAACAAATTTCGCAGACCGTCATTAAATAACTGATGATCGTCGGCAATCAGGATATTGGTGAACGTAGCACCAGATTTCATTTTTCAGGTCGCTAAAGAGGCACTTCCAGCGTAATGGTTGTCCCTCTTTCGCCAGAATCGATAAGTAGTTTCGAATGCAGATAGGCCACGCGCGAACGAATGTTACGTAGTCCTATACCAACCTGATCTTCAGTATCGGCGGCCTTATAACCCTGCCCATCATCTTCGATGAGTAAAAATACCTGTTTTGGGTAAAAAATCAACTGAACCGTGATATGTTGCGCTTTGGCATGTTTCATGGCATTACTAATAAGCTCAACGGCTATTCGATAGATAGTCAGCTCGGTTTCATCATCCAGCCGACGTTCTTCGCCATGCGTAATAAACAGAAACTGAATAGCCGAACCCGCCTGAATCTGACTGACAATTTCCCGAATCGACTCGGCCAGACCGAGTTTTCTAAATTCCGGGGGCATTAGATGGTGCGAAATATGCCGGAGATCGACAATAGCTTTCTCCATCAAACGGATTGGTTTTGCTAAACGCTCCGATGATTGCGAAATGGCCTGCAATTGCCCTTTGATAACCGACAACGTAGCACCCAGATCGTCGTGTAAATCGGCCGCCAGTCGTTGCCGTTCTTCTTCCTGTGCCTGCAAAACCCGCTTCATTTCGCTACGTTGCCGACGCAGTTTATTCTGTGTATAGATTCGAACACCCGCATAGGCCACCAACAATAGCGCAATAGTAGCTATCAGCCGAAACCAGTTTGTTTGCCACCAGGGCGGTCGGATGATTACCTGAATCGACGTACCAGTTTCGTTCCAGACGCCATCGTCATTCGATCCTTTGACCCGGAGTGTATACGTTCCCGGATTAAGATCGGTGTAACTAACGTAACGTCGGTTTTCGCTGTAAACCCAGCTTTTATCTACTCCTACTAACTGATAAGCGTACTGGTTTTTGGCGGGACTGGTATAATCAAGTGCGGCAAACTCAAACGACAGGAAGTTTTCGTTATGATCTAGTTCAATTTTTTGCTCGTTCTCCGCCCTAAGAATAGGCTTATCGAAGAGTTTCACCTGCGTGATACGTATCGGCGGAACGTACTGATTCGTTGTTAAACGATTGGGGTTGAAGGCCGTGAACCCATTATCACCACCGAAATATAACGTACCATCTTTGCCTTTGCAGTGGGGCCTACCAAAGGAGTTGTTTTGCTGGCCATCGTTAATTTCATAGTTGCGGAAGGTTTTATTTTTGACCGAAAAACGCGACAGTCCCTTATACGTACCAAGCCACAAAAACCCCTGATCGTCTTCCTGAATGGAAAACACCGAATTATCGGCCAGTCCGTCCGCTTTTGTAAACGCTTGAAAGGTTTCCTTTTCATAATTGAACAGACACAATCCTCCGCCAATTGTGCCTAGCCACAGATTCCCTTTTGTGTCCTGAACGATGCATGAAACACCATCGGAAGATATACTACCCGACTTCAGTCGATCAGGCCGATAATGAGTAAAGCGGCCCGTTTTTCGATCCAGCCGATTGAGCGCCATACTTTCGGTGCCTAGCCACAGATTTCCCCGATTATCTTCCAGAATGGCCCGCACATAAGCTTCACTAATTCCGGTTGTGTCTTTTGGGTTATAGGCATGGTGAACAACCTTGCCCGTCTTTGCATTAAACGACTTCAAGCCATTAGTCGTGCCGAGCCAGAGCAACCCCTGTCTGTCCTGATAAATCTTAAGAATCTGGATGTTATCGCCAAGTCCCGGATATCGCTGTCGATTACAGCTAAGGCAGGAAAATTCGCCAGTTTGCCGATTAAAAAGAGCCAGTTCACCATTACTGGCCACCCACATATTTCCGTCCCGATCTTCGAGCATGGCCTCTGCATCCTCGTTGGGCAAACTCTTCAGGTTATTCGATTCGTGTCGATAGTGGGTAAATTCGCTGGTTTGTTTGTTCAATCGATTCAAGCCCTTACCTGTACCAACCCAAACCGTTCCGGCCCGATCTTCGCAGATAAAACTCACGAACTTATAACTTAACGAATGATCATGAAACGGCAATGGCCGATAATACGCAAACGATTGCCGGCTTGGATTGGCCTTGTCGACCCCTTCGCCCCAGGTACCTACCCATAACAACCCAGATTTATCAATAAGCATCGACCGAATATGCACGCTACTTAACCCGGCCGGATCGGCCGGATCGGGCAGTTGATGCGAAAACAGCTTCCGCACCGGATCAAATTTGATTAACCCGGCACTTGGCGAACCAATCCAAAGATTTCCCTCCTGATCGTCGGCCATATACCAAAAGCTTTTTTCGAGCGACCTATTCGCTTCCATTACTGGATTTAGGGTATACCGATGATGGGTAAACGTTTCGGTTTTGGGATCGAACCGATTCAGGCCATTATCGGTGCAAACCCAAAGTATACCAGCCTTATCTCCGTATACGCGCCAAACCTGATTATGACTTAAACTATGTCTATCGGCGGGGTCATGGCGATACGTAGTAAAGCTTACCTGTGACGGTTTCCCTAGGTTGTTCGTTTTCAGATTAAGGCGGTGAAGCCCTCGTTCACTACAGACCCAAATGGTTCCTGCACGGTCGCGATGTACGGACGTTACTATAGGTGTTGCAGACGTATCGTTCTTTTTATGGGCCAACAGATTAGCATAGTTTACCGTGGAGAACGTACCATTTTTTTTGTCGAATCTTCGCAGTTCATCCCGCCAGTTCGATACCCATATATACCCTTCCCGGTCTTCGCCCATTGTAAAAATAGTTCCCTGACTCAGCGTTTTCGGGTTAGGCCCATAATGGGTAAATTTTTCGGTACGTGGGTCAAACTTACAAAGTCCCTGCCCAGCCATACCCAGCCAGATATAGCCCTCCTTATCTTCCATCAACTGGTAGATAACATTACTCACCAGCGACGTAGTGTCGCCCGGTATTTTCTGGTATGTCGTAATGCTGTAACCGTTGTATTTGTTGAGCCCATTATCCGTCGCAAACCACAGAAAACCATTTCTGTCCTGAATTATGGCATGAACAATCGGGTTCGAGAGTCCCTGATTAATGGTCAGGTGCTCAAAGCGAAGTCGCGGGTTTTGTGCGTTACTCCATGAATTCAGGAGCATGAAGTAAATCAGCACGAAACCCGATACGCGGTTCATAATAAAGTTTTCAGAAGGAAATACAAGCAATGATCACGAAAATACAGCTTGAATTACTACCGAAAAATACCCCGAAAGGGGTATAGACTTGTGTATTCGATAATACCGAATTTTACATATGAAATAGTAGTTCTTCTGATCGACAAAACGGAGCAGATGACATTTATCACTTATCTAGTTTTGGGTAACTGAATCGTACGTACTTATTTTTCTATTTACATGAATTAGCAATCACTTTCCGCTTTATACCACACCATTGCCGTAACACAATCGCCGTTCAATCAAAGCTTTATGCATTGTATTGAATGGCGATTTAGCTTTCGTAATCAGTCGGCTTTAGTTAATCAATAACGCGGATTCTTATGAAAAAGCCCCGTGGTTGCCTATATAGTTTGGTTGTACTTGTCGTTGTTACGTTTACTCTGGGGAATATAAGTTTTTATAGCAGCAAATTTTTCGACCGTTTTAGAAGTCCCTGAGCCTATAGCTCTACCGAGCCACTCCTGATTGGTCATTGGAAGGGTCATTTTCGAGACCCTGACGGCGTTTCAAAAGATCTTGACGTAATAATTTCCCCGCCTGATTCAGACGATGAACGTTGGAAAAAAGCGTTCAGAACCCGCCGTCGTCGCCACAGTCGTTCGTCGAGTGCTAAACGATCTTTCGATGGTTTGGCCAACGTAGTAAGTCGGTTAGGGCGCGAAGAATATGAACTATCCGGATCGGTCGGGAAAGATGATTATCATCAAATCAGGCTGAGCTTTACCGCCGACGAAAAACAACCGCTCAACGTAATGAATTTCTACATCAGCCATACCGAACAAGGGCACTGGCAAAACGACGAACTAAGTTGTCTACTTAACTTCAGTTATCGTCGCCCCGACAATTCGAGCTACTCCTCCACCGCCGATCCACGTTTTAGTAAACAAGTTTCGATCCATCTGGCGCGTGTACCCGATTGATGTTCAGATATGCTACGTTACTTATTTGCCAATAATCTCAATAGTAATGTTAACAATAATCAACAGAAAAGTACGAGTAAAAATACGCATCAATTGATCGAAATAATAGTAACTTCACAACATCCTGAACTCCCTTGAACGCAAGCGTTATTATGGCTCAACCTGCCTCATCGAATCGGTCAAAATCTTTAGCTACTGTTATTCGGGCTGGCTTGATTGCTGGCATACTGGACGCTATTGCAGCAATGGTCATGCTTATGGTACGGGGTGGTAAAGACCCGTCGGCGGTTTGGTTATACGTAGCCAGTGGTGTATTTGGTCAGGATGCTTTTACGAGTGGTGCCTCTATGGTTATCTGGGGATTAGCTTTTCACTTCATAATTGCACTGGCCTTTGCCGGCTTTTTCTTTCTGATTTTTCCGCTTATTCATCAATACATCAGTCAGCCCGCCGTTATCGGTTTACTGTATGGTATTCTGATCTGGCTCATTATGAACCGAATTGTGCTCCCACTAAGCAATGTCTCTCCGGCTTCGCAGGTCGATCCGATTCGAGTGGGCATTGGCATGGTTATTATTATGGTTTGCGTAGGATTACCTATTGCGCTCATCGTGAATCGACACTACGTAGCACGATAAAAACTCAGTAGCTAAACAGTGCTTGCCAGTTAACAACGTCTATTGTTCTAGCCAGCGGTTGCCTGCTTTTCTATTTTATCCTGATGTCAACCTCTATGAAATCTGGGGCTTCAGCCGTTTCCTTTGATTTCAATACGTTCAAACCACATCGAGATGAATGCCTTTGAGTACTTGTTTCTCTTCTGTCGGGCTGAAGAGTTTCGCCTGATTCACATGAAATATTCGCTTAAAAGTGGTGAACGCACGTTCTATTAAGTTATTTCCCTGTTCAATTTCAGAGATTGAATAACTTGCTCTTGCCCACCTTCCTATAAATTTACGCACAATACTCCTCCACAACGCCAGAAGCAATTCCTTCGTTAAAATCAGGAATCAAGTACGTTGTCGCTACGACGGGTTACGCATAGACTACTCCCCTACTCTTTCTTATTACGATTTTTGTAGGAGCTGTTAGCTTGACTGAGTTTTCTGGCCTTTTGTTTTAGTTCCTTGTGAAGCTCTTTGTCTCTGGGTACAAAGGTGATGCTACGATCTAGCCCATTTGGCTTTATAATCCAGTAAGCAGCATCTGAAGTATCTGGAATTGAGGTATACATAGATTGAATCATTAGGCAAAGGTAACTCTTAATATTCAAAGAGTTACCCTTTTTATATTACTAGCAGGTATTTAAGTGAAGTAGGCATTCAACAGTTTCTAGTTTTGCCAACGTATGGATATATGGCGACTATATTGTAGTTGTTGGTTGAATTATTTCACTATAGCAAGCTTATCGATAAATGGCCAATTTAGGTATTTTGGAAAAGAATTAGCGTATTCGTAATCATTTTCAAGATTACTGAGTTATAACAGATGAAGCCATGTTGCGCACTTTTGCTCGGCTGTCAACTGCCCCCTTTACTAGTCAACTTCCCTGATTTACTCCAGAAAATAAACGGATTGGTTTTATACATAATCCAGCATTTCTGAGTCATTATGGGCTAACAGCCTGCTTTTTCTAGCGGCTACCTGCATATTCCCCTTTATAGGTCAGTTGTTTTTGCATTTCTTAAGAACCCTGACCGACTTACTCCTTTATAGAACAGTTATGCGAATAAATTTTGATGATCTTTTCACGGTTATAGATCAGGTCATGATTCCCAAAGTACGGATTAACATTATGAGCGTAATCCGGGGTGGCCCTGAAATGCGACTAGCTAAAGATAGTCTAACAATTAATGGCGTAGATCCGGTTAGCTGGCAAGGAAAAGACCTGCTTGTTGATCTGCGAAAATTTGGCGAAGTCAAAGAATACTATATTCTGGGCTTAGCTGTTGCCTAACTATATGAGCGTCTGTTTATCTATTTATCTACCTGATAAACAGACGCCTTTAAACTTACTATCGCGTACCAGTTTATCACTAAACGAAACCACAGCTATGGCTACTAATACGTTAGTTATCATTACGGGCTACGTGTCAATCAAGCCCAAGCCCCATAAACGAGCTTACCTCAACACGAGTATCGAAGAAGCAAATCAACGATTTAAGAAAGAATACCCGCAAGCCCGAGATATTACTACAGTAAGTGTTTTATTCGACGATGAATTTATAATCAGTGGTAATGGAGATATCTCATCCGACTATTATTAGTCTGATTTTAGCAAGATATATCTATACTGTCTGGTATATAGGCATTTAACTTCTCCCTTCTTAATGGATATTCGAATCCAGCTTAATCACCAGACGTTATACCAATATGATCAAACGGTACATCTGTCAACCCAATTAATCCGACTCAAGCCGAACGCTTATTGTCAGGCCATTATTGAGGACTATTCCTTATTAATTAAGCCAGACAATCACGTACTACGCTGGCAGCAAGATGCATTTGGTAATTTTATCGCCCGTGTTGATTTTTCAGGGGAAGTATCTTACTTGTTGATTCAGGTTCAGATAACGGTCAGCCTCCAACCAGTCAATCCTTTCGATTTTTTAATTGATGACTATGCTCTCTTTTTCCCGTTCCAGTACACTGATTCACTTCAGCATGATTTAGCCCCCTATCGAGGTGCTACTGAGCAGGGATCTTACCTTACCCAATGGATTGGACAGATAAAACACCAACCTCGTCAGGAAACGGTTTCCTTTCTGATTAACCTTAACCAACAGGTTTTTCAGGCTATTTTCTATCAAGTACGGCTTGAGCCTGGTGTACAGTCTGCTGATGAAACGCTCCGGCGTTCTATTGGTACCTGCCGCGATAGTGCCTGGCTATTAGTTCAACTGATTCGCAAATTAGGACTGGCAGCCCGCTTTGTATCAGGCTATCTGGTTGAATTATCCCAGTCATCTAACAACACCTCGGCCGATGCTATTAAGGATTTACTGGCCTTACACGCTTGGGCAGAGGTATACGTACCGGGAGCGGGTTGGATTGGGCTCGACCCCACTTCGGGAATGCTGGTAAATGAAGCTTATATTCCACTAGCTAGTACGCCTTCTCCAGCCGCTGCCGCTGTTATTACCGGTACGACAGATATTGCACAAGCTACACTTTCTTATTCAAGTACTGTCGTTCATTTACCTAATCTCAACCTGACTAATCCATTACGATAACGTATCGTTTTATAAAGAATAGTATTTTTCAGGGACTAGCGGTGCGGGAATTGGGCTATATCCACTCATACTTTTAAGACTAATTTCAATCGAGCGAGCTATCGTGGTGACAGGCGTATCGGTGGGTTTGTTCTCGAATGGGTCTTGTAATTGAATCGCGCTTTTTTCGATTAAAATAAAAGCAGACGATATAAGCGTCACTAAGGGTACATCCAGATAAAAATACTGTTCATCAAAACAGAAAGGAAGAATTGTCGCAAATAAGTAGATAAATACCTGCATATTGAAGGTATAGGTCCGGGGGAAAACAGTATTTTTAATACGTTCACACCGGCCCATAGAATCTGTCAGATTATTGAGTGTAATGTTTAACTGTACCATCTGATAGTCAGTAATCAACCCATCGTCATACAGCCGCCGAGCCGCTAAAGCATGGTTTACTAGTAGCATATTCGGTGGGTTTTGAGAATCAGCAATCTGTTTGGCCTCGTGTGTAGGCAGAAACTCCTCCAGGCGCTGCAATACCGGCTGTTTACGCAATGTATCTCCCAATACGTAACACCAGGCACATTGACGCTGAACAAAAGTATATAGATAAGTTTCTGGGTTCACGTTAGAAGGCAAAAACATTTGAAGCTGACGAATAAAACTACGACTATCATTAACAATAGCTCCCCAAGCTATTCTAGCCTCCCACCAACGATCATAAGCCTGATTGGTACGAAAAGCCAGTAACAGCGAAATACAGGTTCCCAGAATTGCAGCAATCGAAATGGGAATCTGAAAGGACCAAGGGATAAACCATTTACTGATGACAACCAGATTTGCAAATAAAAAAACCAGAAAAGCCTGTCGAAGTATATGTCGAAGATAGAAACTTATCGAAATCTTATTGTTGAGTAGCATGAGCCTATTTTATGCTAGTAGCTATTGTAGAAAGCACTAAAATAAGCTTGTAGAAACCTTCGCTACCATACGATTTATGTAAAGCTAGGCCGTTTTAAACTAATTGAAGGAGTTTATCGTATTCTTTTCTGCCTAGTTGCTCCTAATGAACTGCTTTTTATTACATATATGCGTATCGACATGATGTAATTACCTGCGTGTAAGCGCTGTCCGGCGAGAATCAAGTTTTATAAAAATGAATAACAGTATCGAGAACGACCAGAGCGACGACCCACCATAACTAAAGAACGGCAAAGGAATACCAATAACGGGCATCAGACCGATGGTCATGCCAATGTTGACCAGTACGTGAAAGAAGATAATACCAGCCACACAATAGCCATACACGCGCGCAAATTTGGTACGTTGTTTTTCGGCAAGTATAACAATTCGGGAAAGCAAGCCCACGAAGAGCGCAATAATTACTAGAGCACCAACAAAACCGTGTTCTTCGCCAATGGTACAGAAAATAAAGTCCGTACTCTGTTCGGGCACAAAGTCAAACTTGGTTTGTGTTCCTTCCAGAAATCCCTTTCCCTGAAGCCGGCCCGAACCGATTGCAATTTTCGCCTGTGTTACGTTCCAGCCTACGCCGAGCGGGTCAATAGTTGGGTCAACAAGCACTTTAATCCGGTTACGCTGGTGCTTCTGTAATACGTCGTTCACAAAGAAATCGACACCCGTAACAAACACCATCATACCCACACCAACCAGCCCTATCGACAGCAAATTCTGAACAGACCGATTGTGACGTGGCATCAAAAGAATAACGATTACAGCCAGAGCTGCAATGCCGATAAAGATGTATAGCTTAGGAAAGACCAGCGCCAGAATCAACAGTGCTACTGCCGCAATACCAAGAGCCGGAATCCAGCCGGGTAGTCCCTCCCGATAAAGCATAATTACAAACGAGGCAAAGACCAGCGTAGAACCCGTTTCGTTTGACGCGATAATCAGAATACAGGGCAGCAGGATGATGCCCCCAACATAGAGTAAATCTTTCTGTTTTGACAGATTGATGCCCGGTACGTCCAAATATTTTGCCAGCGCCAAAGCCGTTGCTACTTTGGCAAATTCGGCCGGTTGAAGTAAAAACGAACCAAGTTTAAACCATGACCTTGATCCTTTTACATTGCTCCCGGCCACCAATACCAGCAAAAGCATCAAGATCATGAAGCCATAAAAGACAAAGGCAAACGTATCGAAAACGGTATGATTAATGACCAGAATACAGATAATGAGTATTAAAGCCGTACCGATCCACATGAGCTGTTTCCCGGCGTTGGTCGACATATCGAACAAGCTGGTATGGTCTTCGGGGCTGTAAACTGCCGCGTACACATTGAGCCATCCCAACGTAACACAGGCAAAATAAAGCAGCAGTGTAAGCCAGTCGATGTTTTGAGAAAAAGGGTCGTTTCTACGAGCCACAGTACGTTATGAATTAGAAATAGGAGTGCGACTGATTAATATCCGGCTACTCCTGTTGATGTAGTTGATTTGGGTTGCGTTGCCGCCATTGGCTTGACCGGCTGTTTCTGCGTCGTATCTTTTTTCGGCGCAACGGGCTTTCTGGCTCCCGGCATCATGTTGGCGGGTGGTAAATAGCTTGATGCTTTCACTTGTGCATCGAGGGCCAGCGCTTCTGTTTTGCGCTTCAGATACCGTTCGGCAACCAGAGCCGCCACCGATGCAGCCGCTTTACCACCCCAGCCAGCATTTTCCACGAAAACAGCCACAGCAATCTTGGGATTATTCATCGGCGCAAAGCCAATAAAAATCGAGTGGTCAAATTTATGGCCGTATTTGGCGTTTTGCGACGTACCACTTTTACCGCACAAATCTATGTTGGTTGTATTTACCAAAGGCGTAACTGTTCCGGCAAGTACCGCCATCCGCATACCATCAATTACAGGCAGGTAATGTTTGTAATCAATTCCTGTTTCATGCCGTTCTCGATACTGGTTTGGCACGCCAACGCCCGATTTTCCGAATCCTTTTATATAGTGTGGAGTAATGTACCAGCCCCGGTTTGCAATAGTAGCCGCCAGATTAACCAGTTTCATCGGGCTGATAAGCAACTCACCTTCGCCGATACTGAGCGAGTATACGTTCGAAAACTTCCAACGTAACGCGCCCCGATATGCTTTGTCGTAATATTCGGGAGTCGGTAAATTACCTTTCAGCTCACTGGGCAAATCAATACCAAGACGGTCAGCCATACCAAATTTTTCGACCATGTCATGCCATTCGTGCAAACCAATTGCCGACGCTTTGAACGTATTATGATTGCCGTTATGGTAAATAAATTTGCGGAATACGTTGTAGAAATAGGGATTGCAGGAGTTCTGAACAGCTCCCCGCAGGTTATTTCCTCCCCGACAGTGGCACCGCATTGGCGAACCACCATGTCCATAGAACGTACTGGTAAACAGTGTACCCTGTTGCTGAGCAATAAGCGCCTGTATCAGCTTAAACGTAGAACCTGGCCGGTAACTCGCCGTAGCCGGGCGATTGATAAGCGGCTTATACGGATTTTTGAGCAGTACCCGATAATTCTTAGAAAAGAACCGGCTCGACAGCATATTCGGGTCATAAGTTGGTGCCGACACCGAAACCAGAATTTCACCCGTCGAAGGCTCGACCGCCAGAACGGCTCCCACTTTATTCTTCATCAACGTATCGGCATATTTCTGTACTTCTACGTCAATGCCTGTAATGAGGTTCTGCCCAGCTACTGCTAACGTATCGTATTCGCCGTTTTTCCAGGAGCCTTTGTTCACACCGTGAACGTTCTGCATCATGAATTTTACGCCACGTCTGCCACGCAGTTGCTCTTCATACTGCTCTTCCAGCCCGTTATGACCGATATAGTCGCCCTGCCGATAATAGAGAATATCCTGTTCGTCGAGTTGTTTCTTGGTAATTTCACTGACGTAGCCCAGCGCATTTGCCATTGTATGCGCCGGATAGGTACGCATGGAGCTAATGACAGGTTCAAAGCCCCGATAATCGACAAGAGCGTCCTGAATTCGGGCAAAATCTTCTTTGGAAAGCTGCCGCAGAAACAACGACGGTTTCACCTTTGAATAATTTACCGCCAATCCCATAATACTGTCGAACTCAGTACGCGTAAGATCCATCATCCGGCAGAAAGCCAATGTGTCTGGAATCTTAACCTGTTTTGGGGTGACGTATAGGTCGTAAACGGGGGTGTTGTAGACAAGTAATTGATTATTACGGTCATAAACCTGCCCTCGATACGGTATCTCAACAACTCGCTTAATGGAGTTTTTCGAGGCTCCCAGCGAATACGTATCGTCTAAAACCTGCAAGTAGAACAATCTGGCCAGATACGTTAACCCAACCAGGCAAAAAACACCAATGATAACCCACTTCCGATTCTCTAACATGAGAATTAACTCCTTTCAATCAAGCTATATAAACAAAGTTAGTGAATAATGGATAATGAAAAATGGATAATGACGATTAAAGAATGCATCTCTTCGTCATTATCCATTTTTCATTATCCATTATCAATTTTTCACCAGCCTTTTGCGGTAGTTCGGATTCGGCAGAGGTACATATCGGCGGTGATGTAAAGTACGGTTCCATCGTCGCCCCAGGCGCAGTTTGCCGTAGCAGCACCAATTTTGATGTGGCCTAAAAAGTCGTAAGAACCTGTTCCCTGCGTGGGAGCCAGTACAAGAACTCCCCCACTTCCAGTTACCCACAAGTTACCATCCCGGTCAACTTTCATTCCATCGAAACCGCCTTCAAGGCCCTGCTTTTTCATGTTGTCAGGCCCAAAAACGATACGTCCTTTTCCTACCGAACCGTCGGCCTGTAACGGATATGCCATCACTACGGGACGCATTGGGTCTGATTGAGCCACAAAAAGAGTTTTCTCATCGGGCGACAAAGCAATACCGTTCGGACGGGTAAGATCGCTCACTACAATCGATACCACGCCCGGAACTCCTCCCCGTTCAGGAGCAATCCTGTAAACACCATAGCCATCTGTTTCACGACCGGGATCTTTTTCTTTTTTCGGCATGCCGTATGGTGGGTCGGTGAAATAATAGCTTCCGCTTGAATGTACCACTACGTCGTTAGGACTGTTGAACCGTTTGCCGTTAAAATTATCGGCCAGCGTCCGTTTACCTCCTCCACCAGCCAGCGGCATCGCCGAGATACGTCGGTCACCGTGCTCACAGGCAATAAGGCGCCCCTGTTTGTCGATGGCTAGCCCGTTTGAGCCCGGTTCATCGCCATACGTACCAACGCCACTAAAGCCGGATGGTTTCAGGAACGTAGTGACGCCTTCCTTATCGGTCCATTTGTAAATCGTGTTCTGTGGAATATCGCAGAAGAGCAGATAGGCTTCGTTTTTCACCCAGACCGGTCCTTCAGTCCACATAAACCCATCGGCAAGCACTTCAATTTTAGATTCGGCCGGAATTAGCTTATCAAGGCGCGGGTCAGCCCGCACTACCTGACCAATTGTCGGTAATGGAGTGGTTTGAGCAACAGCCGGAGCCAGCGACGTAGCGAGCCAGCCAGTAAACAGTAAAACGGTGGTTTTCATAGATCATGTCAGGAATTCAGGACAATATATCATTAATGAAGCAAAACGGAACGAAGGTACATTTTACTATATGCTACGTCGTTATCAGTCTATAAAAAGTAATCGAAAGCTAAGAAATAAGATGGATCAGGAAATTCGACTACGTATCATTCTGGAAAAACCAATGCCCGATATTGATTTTGGTCTTCAGAAAGGAAGTGGACGTATATACGAAACCGTTCAGAAGCAACGCGCCAACGTAGCAGATCTGGTTTTTGATTTTAGCATACGTATCAAAGGCAATCCGGACGAGCAACAACCTCCCGGCTTAAGTGGGCACTACGTACAAGGGCCATCTAACAGCCGATTCGTTTACATCGATATTGGTACGTATGCCGGACAACAAAACGCTTCCTGTTCAGGTCGATTAAAAATTCCGCTTCAGAATATAAGCTGGGATATGGTTCATCAAATTGCCGCTGATTCAAGTTTAGTTTTACAAACACGGGTTTCTGGAACAACCAAAGATGGGAAACCTGCTTTAGGTACAGTGAAGCCATTTAATGGCTGGCACGTAACGTAGCATTTCTAGTAATGTTCGGTTGGGAATCGAAAATCCGGCAGATTTCAGGTTACGACTTTAGCCGATTTCGCTTATTTTTATAGGATTTTTCTTCCCAATCCTAGTTGTACATGAAAAACAAGAAGCAAGCGAACTCGCCGAATAATCAGGAAGATTCTTCCCGGCGGTCGTTTCTGAAAACGCTTGGGCTGGCCGGTACTGCCGCAGCCACGGCTCCAGCCGCACTGGCCAACAGTACCTCACCTACCGTTATTCCTCAATACCTAAATCTGGTACGTAGTCACAGCAGCACGGCGGCCAATGATAAAATACGTATTGCGCTAATCGGTACGGGTGGTATGGGTATTGGCGATACGCAAACGGCGCTGATGGTCGATGGAATCGAAATGGTAGCCGCCTGTGATCTTTACGACGGTCGCCTTCGTCGGGCCAAAGAACTTTGGGGTGATAACCTTCCCGTAACGAAAGATTACCGCGAGATTCTTGAACGGACGGATGTCGATGCTATTATCAATGGTACAACCGACCACTGGCACGAAAAAATCTCGACCGACGCTATGCGCAAAGGCAAGCACATTTATTGCGAAAAGCCGATGGTGCAGAAGGTTGAAGATGGGCATACGCTGATTAAAGTAGCAAAGGAAACCGGTAAAGTTTTTCAGGTTGGTAGCCAGTTTGCCAGTTCGTTACTCATCTCAAAAGCGCGTGAGCTTCTGAAAGCTGGCGATATCGGTGAGCTTGTGTTTGTCGAAGCTATCTATGATCGGCACAGTGCGCAGGGAGCGTGGCAGTATTCGATTCCGCCTGATGCCTCCCCGCAAACGGTTGATTGGGATAAATACCTTGGCTCGGCACCAAAACGCCCTTGGGACCCGCTCCGTTTTTTCCGCTGGCGTAACTATACCGACTATGGTACCGGCATTGCTGGCGACCTTTACGTTCACCTGCTGACGTCATTACACTGCATCACCGGCTCAAAAGGCCCAACGCGTGTGTATTCGACGGGTGGTACACGTTATTGGAAAGATGGTCGTGATGTGCCTGATATTCAACTAAGTATCTACGATTACCCAAAAACAGCCGAACATGGCGAGTTTAACCTGACCACCCGGTCTAACTTCGTTGATGGTGGCGGGGGTAATTATCTGGTACGTCTGGTGGGTACCGAAGGCGATCTTTCGCTTGGTTTCGATAGCCTGACGGTTCGCCGGAATAAATTCCCGAAGGCACCGGGTATGTCCATCGATAATTTCCCGAAAGATCAGAAAGAGCTGTACATCGCCGAATACAACAAGCTTTATCCGCAAACACCGGAACTCGTTGGGCCGAAGGAGTTCAAATACTCGTTCCCGAAAGAGTATAAAGGAGATCGGTATGAGCACTTTGTAAATTTCTTCAACTCGATTCGTACGGGAGCGCCAAATGTAGAAGACGCTACGTTCGGGTTACGTGCCTGCGGACCGACACAGTGCGGAAATATGAGTTACTTCCAGAAAAAAATTGTTGGCTGGGACCCCATCAACATGAAAATTCTGGGAGCCGTTTAACAAAAAACCCCCACCCCGAAAACGCTACGTTCCGGGGTGGGGTTTTTTTTATTCTACCCGCAACGTAGCACGACCAACGCCGGGCATTCCAGATAACGTAGCACCTTCGGCCTGAAGCCGAATCGTTGTTTTTGCATCCGATGTAAAGAAAGAAACCGTTGCTTTTCCTTGCGCATCTGTCTGAATCAAGGGAGCCCAATGCAACGTAGTACGGTAATCGGGTCTGATATGTTCGGGCTTCTGCACATCGTAACGAGGGGTATAAAACTCACGTATCGGAGCATATCCGGGTATTTTAGCCACTAATGTTCCGGGCGTTTTATCCTTCGAAAAATCGTAATTGGGCGAACCGCGCTTCGTCAGCACAGAGATAACCCCTCCCGACGATCGTGAGCCGTAAATAGCCGCCGACGCGCCTTTCAGTACGTCGATTCGATCAACATCCTGCACCGATATACTCATAATACCCTGCAAATCCATTGGCATACCATCTAACAGAAACAAAGGCTCAACAGGTCCACTGAAATTAGTCGCTCCCCGAATTTGCACGCGTGCGTTGAAACCAGAGCCAGTTACCTGCACCCCCGCAACCTGCCCCTGAAGCACATCCAGAATTGTCATTCGACCGGCTGTGTTCATATCATTAAGTTTAACAGTAGCATCGGGAGAGCCATAAATAACGCGCGAATCACGCTCCGGTGTTTTTTTAGCTTTTACCATAACCGACTGTAACAGAACCTCGCCGTTACGTCGAATTTGTCGTTCAATTTCCTGATATTCCTTAGTACGTCGGATAAATTCGGCGAAGTCATCACGTTCAAATTCGAGCGAATTGTACGGAACTTGGGTAATCGTTACGGGCGGTGCCAGTAATTGATCGAGCGAAATAACAAGGTTGCGATTGGCGCTCCCCTTTACCCCTTGAATCAGCACGGTAGTCGTATCTTGTAAATCGAGATTGTAAGCCCCGAAGTTTCCTGCCGGATCGGTTTCACCCATCAGAAACTCACGGGTGCTATCTCGCTTAGCCAACAGAAACGTTAATTTCACCGCGCCACCAATATCTTTCTGATTAGGACGTACTACACGACCCGTCAAAGATAATCCAGCTTCAACCGGAAATTTTGTGGGCGGAATATTTCCAGACAACACGTCGGTCCACATAAATCGACGCCAGCCCTGCGTCATGAGTAAAAGGTCAAGGTTAATCAAACGGTCTTTATGGTCTGGATTGAAATAATAACCCGGCTGTTCAATAATTCCGGCAAGATCCGACGTTAGCAATAAGTGAGAAACAATGGTCGTGCGATTGGAGTCTGTTTCAGGCGCTAATCGATTATCAATGGCCGAAAGTGATACGTTAGCTGCAACTGGTTTTCCATCGGCATCGGTGGTGGTAACAGCAACAGCAACCCGCTCACGATTCCGAAACAAGGGTTTTGCCGTACTCAGCTGAACGTTTATCTGCTCTCGCTTATCAATAAAAACCAGCCGTTCGGCCACCGGCTTGCTTGTCTCGTCGAAAATGGTCAACTGCGCAATTCCCTCCGGAAACTCTTTTCTTGGTAAGCGCACAACCAGCATTTTTTTAACCACCGGAATTTTAGCGGCCTGTACCATTTGTCCACGTGTTTGAGCAACCAACGTCAACGTAGCGTTCGCATCTGCACTTGATTTGTTATGGATCACATATACTATTACGTTGTCTTTATTGCTCAGATTATCTACCTGCATCGTTACGCCCTGTGGCTGTACGGCAAGCATCGAATAGGTCTCTAAAGAACCATTTGTTGTTTGAACAAACGCCGTATATACTTGCTCAGGCTCGGGTTTGAATGTAAAAAAGCCCATTCCCAAATGCCGACTTGCGAAACCAATGACCGTATCTTTCTGAGTATTCAGGACAAATCCTTTTATAGCTACACTACGTCCAGAGGCATCAAGTGCCTTAAAAGCAACTCGTCCTTCAATACCTGCCACCAATTGGCCACCCTCAGGCAAAAACTGTACATCGAGCTTGCTGGCGGTTACTGACGGTGTGCGTTTGTTTACAGCATTACTTTCTTCCGGACGTAGTACAGTTATTGTTTTCGTAAAAAAATAGTCATCCGGAAAATTTCGCATGTAATTCGTATACGCACGAAGCTGATACGTTCCGGCAGCTAATGTATCAGGCAGATTGAGCTGGCCCGGTGCATAACTATTCGTTGACCGAAGTGCCATTCGCAATCGCGTTTTTCTGGCCGCTAATTCAACCAAGTCAACATAAACCACGTGACTTGACGTATCAGCATTGTGGGTGTTACCATGAAAAACCGATCCCTTCAGCCATATTGTTTCGCCAGTCAGATAGGTGTCGCGGTCCGTATGAATATAGACCTTTTCAGTGGGTCGCTGCTCATTAAACAGCCGCAGGCGCTCAAGCAACTGTTTAACAAAATCGTCGTCTTTAAGACGAAATGCAACCAGCAATGCAGTAACAATAAATGAGAAAATAAAAAAAAGTGTGTGACGCATAGAATAGGTTTCGCAGGAATGTATCTTCCTATATAGACATTGCAACTAAATTAGCAGAAATCCTCTTTCGACATGACTGGTTCAATGCATAAAACCGCGCTGGTTGTCGGCGCAACAGGCTTAATTGGAGACTTATTAACCCACTATCTTGTCGATTCCCCCATTTATGAAAAGGTAAAAGTATTAGTCCGTAAATCGTTAAACTGGCAACATCCCCGCTTGCAGGAAATCCAATTCGATTTCGATCACCCTAATGGATTACTCACTCAAGCCGACGATATATTCTGCTGTCTGGGTACAACCATAAAAAAGGCAGGCTCAAAAGACGCTTTTCGAAAAGTTGACTATCAATACCCGCTTGAAATAGCCAAATTAGGTCTGGCTAACGGAGCACAACAATTTGCAATCGTTACGTCATTAGGAGCCGATCCTGATTCTTCAATTTTTTACAATCGGGTAAAAGGTGAAATTGAGCGTGATTTGACGGCGTTGAATTACCCTACTCTGCACATTTTTCGTCCTTCCATTCTGCTAGGTAACCGCTCCGAAAATCGTTTGGGCGAACGAATCGGGATTGGTTTTGTAAAATTATTCAACCCACTTATTCCGGCTAAATACAAAGGAATTGAAGCCAGTAAAGTAGCGAAGGCTATGCAAAAAACCATGCAGGAAGGACTACAAGGAAAGCACGTTTTTGAGTCGGATCAACTCCAGAATTTTTGAATAACCCGATTTCATTCGGCTGTAACTAGTATCTTTAATCTATCAATCAGCATCTTGTGTCCGCTTCTTCATCTGCTCTGCTATCTATTCGAAAAGCGACGCTTGCCGATGCACCTGTTATTTATGATTTCCTCTGTACGCTTGAAGAAATAACACTGGATGTCATTGCATTTAATCAGGTTTTCAGCCAGAATTTGGCGAATCCAGCCATTCATTATCTGGTTGCCGAACAGGAAAATAACGTGCTTGGGTTTGTAAGCTGCCATATTCAGGTACTCCTGCATCATGTTGGTAAAGTGGGCGAAATTCAGGAATTGTTCGTCCGTCCCGACGTTCGTAATCAACGTATCGGTCATCAACTTATAGAAGCACTTACTACGTTAGCTAAGCAGGAAAATCTTGTAAATCTGGAAGTTACCACGAATCAGAAACGAGTGGATACCGTCCGGTTTTATGAACGGGAATCATTCAAACAGACTCATTTTAAATTGGTTAAACCGATTCATACGTAATGCGTTTTATACTTTTCCCTTTACTTATTCTCTTATCATCAGAATCAATTCAAGGTCAATCCACACCGACACCACGCCTACATAACGATGCAACACTGGAGCGAACACTTCAAACGGCACTGGCTGGCTTTCAAGGGCAAGTCGGTATTTATGTTCGTAATCTGCGCACAGGACGTAGCGTAGCCATCAACGCTGATACGTTATTTCCAACAGCCAGTACAATCAAGGTTCCGATTCAATGTGGCCTGTTTGCTAAAATCCATCAGGGCGAATTGACCTACAATCAGGAATTGATTTATAAAGATTCGTTGCACTATGACGATGGCATTGTTGGTTCATTGAAAGATGGTGCCAAAATACCACTCAGTCAGGTCGTTATGCTGATGGAAACCATTAGCGACAATACCGGAAGTTTATGGTGTCAGGCACTGGCCGGTGGAGGAACTGCAATTAATAACTGGCTCGAAACCAACGGATTTCATCAAACTCGGCTTAACTCGCGCACGCCCGGTCGCGAAGCAAATCGAACGCAATACGGTTGGGGCCAAACAACGCCCCGAGAAATGGCAGAACTGCTGGTTTACATACGAGTAGGGAAAGCGGTTAGTGCCGATGCCAGCGAAGAAATGTATCGAAATCTGGGTCGGCAGTTTTGGGATAGTAATGGCTTGTCGCAGATTCCACCGGATGTAAAAGTGGCAACTAAAAATGGGGCTGTGAATCAGGCACGTTCAGAAGTATTGCTGGTTCATGCGCCCCATGGCGAATATGTTTATTGCCTGATGACCAAAAACCAGAAAGATGAAAGCTGGGAACGTAGCAATGAGGGTTCTACGCTTTTACGCAACGTAGCGTCCATACTCTGGCACCATTTTGAGCCAAAATCTACATGGAAGCCAAGCGAAGGCCACGAAAAATGGTATTAGCTTCCATTTACTGAAATCAAAAAAGCCGCAATCTGTATGCAGATGGCGGCTTTTTTTCTAATCGAATTTATTAATTCAAGAACTTCAAACGCAGATCGTTTAACTGGCTGCGAATCGAACCGTCGACTTGCTGATCACCAACACGTAGTACATAACCACCAATCAGTCGCGTATCGATTTTCTCATCCAGCTCAACCAGCTTTCCGCCAGTTGTTTTGGCTACCATGTCTTTGAATTTAGTACGTAGCGCATCGGTCAATGGTACGGTAGTGATAACGGTAGCCCGTTCTACACCTTTTTTCCGGTCATACTGATTGATGAACTCATCGGCAATGGCATCCATTATGCCTTCCCGATTCTTTTTTCCGATGATCTGGAAAAACGCCATCGTTACTGGATCGACATGACTGGCAAAAACAGCTTTGATAATTGCGCTTTTCTTTTCAGCCCGGACAATGGGGTTCTTCAACATTAGTAACAGTGGACGGCTATCAGCCACCGTTTTTTTGAAGAACTGCATGTCTTTATACATTTTCTCGGTCAGGCCCTTTTCTTCTGCCAAATCTAACAATGACTTGGCATAACGGGCGGCTACAGTAGCGACTGCCATATCAGTTAGTTAAGGTTTGAATTAGCAACCAGATCGGCAACTAGTTTCTCCTGTGTTGTTTTATCGCTAAGTTCTTTACGTAATACTTTCTCGGCAATATCGAGCGACAACGTAACAACTTCTTTTTTCATTTGCATCACCAGCGCCTGACGCTCATTCTGCATCGATTCGCGGGCTTGTTCCAGAATTCGCTTGCCTTCAGCCTCAGCTTTGTCACGCGAATCAGCTACCATTTTGTCGGCAGTTTCTTTCGCACCACGCAGAATAGCTTCACGCTCTGAACGAGCTTCTGCTAACAATTTCTCATTGTCGGCTTTCAGTGCCGTCATTTCCAGACGGGTTTTTTCGGCCAGATCAAGGGCACTTTGAATATTATTTTCGCGCTCATTCAGACTTTCTGTAATGGGTTTCCAGGCAAAGGCGCGAAGGATCAGAAACAGGCCGAGGAAAACAATTACCTGCCAGAATAAAAGACCAAGATCGGGAGTAAGCAAATCCATGGATTTACAGTTTATGTTTTTTGACTTACAACTTATGTTTTTGTAGTACGGCACAAACCGTACAAAATACGTTTCAATCTTTTGTTAGATATTGTTTGCCCACCGGCAACCCCAAATAGGCAAACAATCTCCAGAAATTGGCGAGTAGTGGCGCCAGTGCCTAATGCAACCAGCCTACTCAAGTTGAGTTGCTGCTTAAGCCGTAGCGACCAGCAGACAGATTACAGCTGCGAACAGAGCAACAGCCTCGATCAGAGCCGCGATGATCAGCATGGCGGTTTGGATACGACCAGCCGCTTCTGGCTGGCGAGCAATACCTTCCATAGCACTACCACCGATACGACCGATACCCAGACCAGCACCGATAGCAGCCAGACCAGCGCCAACAGCAGCACCCATAACCGAAACACTACCAGTAGCTTCTAAAAGCAGAGCAAATAACATGGCAAACATAAAACTCAAACAGATTTATAAGTGAAACAAAAGATTGCAAACTAAAAAAATGGATAATGTGAAACGGGGAATGAATAATTGTCTTATAACTAGCACTTTACATTATCCATTTACACTATTCATTATGAATTAATGCGCATCTGCGCCTTCGTAACCGATACCGTGGTCAGCTTCGTGGTGTTCTTCTACCGCGCTGCCGATATACATAGCTGTCAGCAGGGTAAAGATGAACGCCTGAAGGAAAGCAACCAGCAGCTCAATAATATTCAAAAACAAGGTAAAGAATAAAACGACTGGACTAATAGCAATACTGGTGCCCATACCGCCCATGTGATTGGCCATGAAAATCAGGCCTAATAGGCTCAGGATAATAATGTGCCCGGCAGTAATGTTAGCGAACAGCCGAATCATAAGAGACAAGGGCTTCATAAATACACCCACAATCTCAACCGGAATCATGATTGGCAGCAGAGCAACTGGCACACCCGTTGGTTTCAGAATGTGTAGCCAGTAATGTTTATTTCCGCTGAACGTAACAATCAGGAACGTAATAACTGCCAACACCAACGTAACGGCAATGTTGCCCGTCAGGTTAGCCGCGCCTGGTAATAAACCAAGCAGGTTATTCGTCAGAATGAAAAAGAACAACGTTAATAAATAAGGTAGGTATTTGGTGTATTTAGGTCCAATACTTGGCTTTGCAATCTCATCGCGAACAAACAGGATGATTGGCTCCAGAAACGATTGAATCCCTTTCGGCGCTTTCCCTTTGTTTTTGGCATACCCCTTGCTCACAGCCGAAAACACCAGCAACATGATCGTAGCACTCAACAATAAAGACGCTACGTTCTTGGTAATTGAGAAATTGTAAACCTTGGCTTCGTGATCTACTTTACCAGCTTCATCAACACGGTGAATTTTACCATGTTCATTCTTGTAACCGTTGTAGATTTCACCATGAGCTAACCTCGACGAAGAGAAAACTTCAAGTCCCCGATCGCTTGAGTAAAGTATAACCGGAAGTGGCAACGTAACACCGTGCGCAAACTCCCAGCCATGATCGTCTTTAATGTGGTGCATGATCATGCTACCTACATCAAATTTTCCTTTTTTTTCTGCACCTTCTCCAGCGTGCTCCGTATGCGGTTCTCCCGCGTGTTCGTGCTCCTGCGCGCGAACTCCAACTAACGAACTCAAAACCAGAGCCGTTGCTAATAAAAATCTATTAATAACCGAACGCATCATATGATGTGACAGATCGTTTTTACGAATTGCGTCGCAAGTTACGAGTAAGCGTCCAAATCTCAAAGCTCGTGTAAAATATATATAGTACAAGAAAGTCCAATATGAACACCCGACGCAACTCAACATGACGGAACAGGAAAAAACCAACAAAGGCCAGACCTAACACCATGCGGGCCACTGTGGCAGCTAAATATAGTGGTATCAACCGCTCACGATTGTCCTGTAAACCAGTCTCTACCAGTCGCTGAGTTAGGATGGAGACACAACAAAAAAAGACAAGTATAACCTTCCATAATGGATGTAGCCAGGGCGACACAAAATATTGTTCGGCTACAAAAAATACAATTGCTAAAAATACAGAAAAGAGAACAGGGCGAAGCATGAAATG
Organism: Spirosoma daeguense; assembly: GCF_054776875.1. Lineage (NCBI taxonomy): Bacteria > Pseudomonadati > Bacteroidota > Cytophagia > Cytophagales > Cytophagaceae > Spirosoma > Spirosoma daeguense. The sequence goes on along the minus strand of NZ_BAAHBF010000007.1, from coordinate 206,555 downwards.
AGTAGCTCATCGATATGGCGATAAAGCTACGGCGAAATGTAGTAGATTATTAATACGTACCAATCGATAACATCACAAGCGTACAAGCTTCGACAGGTTCAATACCTTCTTCACGAAGTTGCTGCTCAAACTCAGGGTTTTCGGCACCCGGATTAAAAATAACCCGGCGCGGTTTCAGGCCTTTAATATATTCATACAAGTCACCCTGATTTCTCGGCCCAACGTACATTGTAACCGTATCAATATCTGCAAGTGATGGCTGACCTATCTGGATAGGCTGCCCTTGAATTTGCCCTTTTTTTAATCCAACTAATTCAATCGAGTGCCCATGACGTAACAAGCTATGCGCAGCCATGTACGCATAACGACTCGGATTTTCGGTTGCACCCATTACTAATGTCTTCTTTCCGTTCGTATTCATAACAGTTGTGGTAGAGCCAATTTTAAACGGCTCTATCATGTGTATAACCATTCCTACAGTCGGGCGGTTTCATGAACGGATATGTATCATATAGCTGCGTTAAAATTAGTTGCCATTTTTTATCTCATCACTTACCTAATGTTATAGCAATTTGAAAAATGAAATATAGGAAAGGGAAATTGGTGAAAAAGCCATAACTATTTCACCCTAATCTTGTTAACCTGATACCTCATGAGCGTTTTACAGCTCTAAACAAAACAATCCACGTATAATAATTTGGTCATGGAAACTAAGGGAAACCAGAGTTTTTGGAATGAGAATTGGGTACCTATTCGATTTGAAGATGTGCCAAATCCACCCCATTATGAAGTTTCAAACTATGGACGGCTACGTAGTTTTCAAAATTCGACTACGGCACGATCTGACAAACCCAATAATAAACCATTAAGCAGCCTGATAAAAGGCTCTGTGATTCAGGGATATCGTTCGTTAAATATTCGTTCGGCCGGAAAAACGCTCAACCGATACGTACACAAATTAGTAGCAGAGCATTTTGTAAAACGTGTAAATCCTGAGCAGCTCTTTGTTATTCATCTTGATCATGATAAACAAAACAATTATTATCAGAATCTACGTTGGGTAACAAAAGATGAAATGATTGAGCACAATCGGAATAATCCAAATCTTAAAAACAGGCAGCTTCCCCGACAGACCCGTAACTATAAACTAACCGAAAGCAAGGTAAAAATGATCAAGAAACTTTTACTAAATGATAAGAATCGGTTAAAAATGATCGCCAAACAGTTTGGCATTACACACACCCAACTCAATCGTATCCGATCAGGAGAAAACTGGAAACACGTAACAATCGAATAGATTCGTCAAACATTACTTCACTCAGAAATACCTAAATTTAGCGGGCCGAACGAAGGACGTCGTTACGTTCGTTTTTGTACGTACTCGATTGATTTACTGGCTGTTCGGCGCCCAATGCTAAAGGAAGTGAAAGGAAGAAAGACGTACCGACGCCTTCTACGGTCTCAAACCAGATTGTACCACCAGCATGTTCAACGCCCCGTTTGGCAATAGCTAACCCTAGGCCTGAGCCACCTTGTTTGGTACTGAAATTAGGCAGGAAGACTTTACTTTGAATGGCTTCTGGAATACCAGCCCCATTGTCGTGAATCTCAATTTGTACAGCATCACTGTTTGTATAAAGCTTTATTTCAATAGCAGGTTTACGACCAGGAGGTACCGATTGAATAGCGTTGACTATCAGGTTCGTAACGATACGTCCTATCATCTGCCGATCGCCTGTCACCATCACAGGGCCTTTTGTAATTTGCCGGTGCAACGTAATGCGCGGGTCGTCGGCATACAAATCGGCGGTTTTATTCAATACGTTGGTTACTTCAAATGTTTCCTTTTTCGGCATGGGCATATTGGCGAAATCGGAAAATGACGTAGCAATATCGCTCAGGTTATCAATCTGGTCGAGCAATGAATCAAACGTGCGCATAATAATTCGCCGGGCAGGGTCATTGGTGCCATTGGCAGCATTGGCCTGGTTAGGCAACGTTCTTTGCAGATGTTGCAATGTCAATTTCATTGGCGTCAGCGGGTTTTTAATTTCGTGAGCAACCTGCATCGCCATTTCGCGCCAGGCCGATTGCTTCTCTGTTTGCGCCAGCACCTGCTTGTTTTCTTCCAGTTTCACCAGCATCCGGTTATAAGCCCGAATCAGTAGCCCAATTTCATCATCAGTACGCCAAGGCAATGGTTCATTTGGGTGCTCGAGGTTCGTCTTTCTGATTTTCTGCGTCAGCAATTTCAACGGTTTTATCAGAAAGTGTAAAGCGATATACGATAAGATCAGAAATACCAGAAATAAAATTGAGAATACACTCAACGCCGATGCCATTACCTCAATAATCTGCCGGTCGAGTTCAGGTTGCGCATAGAAATATGGAATGCTCAACACGCCTAATAGTCGACCATCGTATGTTTTCACACTGACGTAGGCTGTTCGATACTGCTTATTTCCTAATGACTCTTCGAGCAGACGTTCACTTTCTTTATCTTCAAGAATATGGATATAGGCCTCTGGATTTATTTGTTTCGACAGATAGCCACTTTCATAAATTAACGGTCGAGTCGACGTATATAAACGGCCTTTTGTATCGAATAAATTAATGTCGAGGTCAGCATCACGGGCTATTTTAGCCAGCTCTTCTTCCATTGATGCCTTACTACGTTTCTTCGCACTCAGGTGTTCATCCAGATAAGTCAGAAAGTTCGTAGCAATGTTACGGGTATTGCTCAGATACGTACTTTTCTGGTTTTCAATATAATTTGTACCTATATCTTTCGAAATAAGGAGAATGACGAGGGCGAGCGGTAAAAAGAACGCAAAATTCAGCAGCATCTGAATCTTGGTCGAATAGTTAATTCCGTAGCGGGAGAAAAAGTATTTGATGGCGTAACCAATGATGACCACAATAACTGTTACAACCAACAACAGATATAAAAATGAAAAATTAGAAAAGATATTTTTAAACGGATACGCTTCCGAAGACACAACCACGATACGTCCATCCTGACCACGTAGCGCTACGTGATGATAGCCATTACTATTCAATCCGGTCGTAAACAGAGATGGATTCGTTAAAAGAGGCAGATCGAACTTACGGTCATAGTTATAACTTCCAGTACTGAAAATCAACCGGGGCTGCGATTGCCCCAGCGAACGATTACCAAGTTGAGGTCCACTAAAAAAAGCGTAGCTATACTTCTGGCTATCAGGATTCTGAGTAAACTTTGTATCGACCAGAAGCTCTGGGTAAACACTTTTGGGTAACTCGTTTCTCAACCGAAGGTCCAGTACTACGTAGCCCACCGTATCGCTGGAAGCTTGTGATGACCACCCTCCTAAAGTAGCTGTCTGTGTCTGCTTCCGTAAACGAATATCAATAAAACAGAGATATTGCTTTACGAACTCATTCCCTACTTCATTTACAAAATAAATTCCCGGATAGTCCGTCTCGTAATTTTTCTGGCGATATCGGTCAGTCAGTGTCGATAACGGGATGGCATTCGAGCTAATATCGAGAGGGCGTCCGTTGGAGCGAAAAGAAAACACTTCGATATCATATTTATCAAAGTATTTGTCGAGGTGTAAATTTTTTACCCGATGTTGAATACGTTCACGAACTAATAACGTATCGGTCTGAATTGCCCTTGCAATGTCGTTATCTTTTCGAATCGACTCCTGCGCTTTACTCATCAGAAACTCTCCTAATTGGTCATTTTCGGCCAATAACTGAGTAGCAAATTCCTGTTTATGAACCAGTTGCTTTCTGATTTCTTGCTTATAAACCACATAGGAAGTCATAACCGCGCAAATCAGAGCGGCCAGAAACAGATACGAAGACGTTTTATAGCGGAACGAGTATAGACTTCGGGGAAGCTCCGATATATAAATCAGGACAAAATAAAAACCATTCAGCAGAAAGACACTTTCTAAACTTCCACCCAAAGCTAGCCAGAAGCCAGCACTCAGAATTGTGCCAGCCAGAATCAGCAAAGAGCCTATAAGAATTGGTTTAGCACGATTGAACCGTAGAAATAAGCTGGCCAGTACGTGAATTATCAGGAAGTAAATAAAGGAAATGGTAATAAATACGATAAGGCATATGATTTTCAAAAACGAGAAGTGTATGCTTAACGTAATATCGAGCGTAAACTGCGACTTTTCGTAAATGTTATTCAACTCTCCGTAACAGAAAGCAAACACAATGTAACTAAATGCTACACATATCACGGATAAGGCTATCTGCCACCATGAAGGCAGGTGCAACAGCATCGTATACATTCGTGAACGATAGTAATGACGAACCCAATAAAACGCCAAAACCATCACGACAAGCGCATTCAGCAGTAAATCGCCCAATGAAGGAACCAGAACCGACGATGCATAATATTTCGGATTAAATAGATCAATATCGAAGAACAGAAACGGTACGCCGTAGTACAGCATAACCGCCCGAAGCAGTAAAAGATAACCCGCCAAGAAAACAAAACCTAATTCGTACCGACGCTTTCGCATCAGCCGAAGCATGATTTGCATGATATAAATACCCAGAAGCAGAATTCCGACGGTCGCCAGAATCACCGTATTTACAGGAGTTGAATCATTACGGTACGCATCGACTACAGGCGGCACAACAGAGAAAAGAAAAGCTGATGTGTTATCATATATTGCCTGAAAATCTTTTAGCCGATCAGGCGTAACATCCTGGGGATCAAGCGTAAAAAGAGCTGGATTATATCCTGTTTTTAGGTATGAATTGTTAGAATGATAATATCTGTAAACGTTTATAAGCGAGAATACATCCACTAAATCACCATTGGCCTGTATGCGCTGGTGACTAACAATGTAGCGACTCTGCTCAAAATCAATCAGTTTAGGATTTGTAATAGCCTCAATCCGAGCATAATCGGGGATGAACCGATAATCAGACCAGAACTCAAGCTGTTTGTTCCGAAACACAAAATACGGATACCGTGAATCGATACGTAGCTCCGAAAATGTAGGATTTGGCTTTGCTTTTAGAATGGCGGTAACGCTGGCCAGCTCGTTGGTACTGACCTGCATTTCTTCTTTTACCCGTTGTTGAACAGAATAGATATATTGCTCGTCTGTAGCGCCAGGAGCACTTCGCTCCAAAAGCGAGTAATATATCGCTGACATGCTAATGAATACGATAGCCAGCAGCAAGAAAATATGTTCGACTATTCGTTTCACTAACGGGTTGTATTATTTTCCCTATACTACCCTAAAATCATGCCAAATTTCTAGGGTAAGCCAATATTTTCGGTAAAATTGTAACTTTATTTATGATTATGAATGATTATTTTTCAGGCTTCTCAATAGTGTATCCGCCTGTCTCGTAACCAATTTCAGCACCTAATACGTAGAGTAAATGTTTCCGGTCGATAATGACTCGTACATCTTCAACGTTATACACTTCGTCGGTGGGGCCGGGCAGATCGAATCCTAACAACCAGGATGAACCACAGCCTCCTCCCCGAACACCAACACGTAAACCATAATCACCAGGAATTTTGTTAGCCTGCAATGTGTCCAGAATTTGTTGGCGCGCTTCCGGTCGAACGTAAACAGGTTTATCGAGTACTAACATACATTCTGAATGAGATTACAGGTTCTGTCTGGGTGATACTGAGCCAGACAATCATAACAACTGATGATGCTTACCTAACTCGTTTTTCTTTATCAAAATTACTTTTTTTCCGCTAAATAAATTTATTCCTGCATGGACCTGGTGAGTGATTTCCTAAAACTGATTGTACCGGCTGGTTTGGTATTATACGGTATGTATCTGACTGTCAAACTACTACTGGAGCGTGAAGCTGACCGCCATCGATACGATGTGCAAGGGCGTTACACAGAAACTGTTGTACCAATTCGTTTGCAGGCCTACGAGCGAATGGTGTTGTTTTTGGAGCGGATCAGTCCTAATAATTTATTGCTACGTCTGGGAGGAAGCTCTACTACGGTGCTTGAACTTCAGCAACGGCTTCTACAGGAAATTCGGGAAGAATACAACCACAACTTATCACAGCAAGTGTATATGAGTCAGGCGGTTTGGGATCAGATTCAGGCGGCTATGAACGACGTAATGACCTTGATTAACCAAGCCTCGGGCGACACACGCCCCGATGCTCCGGCGCTTGACCTATCGAAGCGTATTTTCGAACGTATCATTCAAAAAGACAAACAGCCTACAGCCGATGCACTCAAAGCCGTAAAGGAAGAGATTCAGGCGATGTTTATGTGAACATGATGGGCTTGCAAGGTGCTTTGCATGAGGATGGCATGGGTAGCCTTCAGAAATTAATAACGAGAAAACTCATGCAATCCATGCGAATCCCTGCTCTCACCTATCAAAACACAGCAGCTGACAACGTCATAGCTCTTTTTAAAGCTTCTGGACTTATTGTAACCGATTTCCCTAGCTCAGCTAGCGTCTGAATAATCTCTTCAGTAGGAAGATTACCCGTAAGTTTATCGGCCGCCATCGGACAGCCACCAAAACCACGTAGCGCGCCATCAATTCGCTGTACACCTGCTCGTATTGCCGCTCGTACTTTTTCGGGACCTTCTCCGGGCCGAGCGTGTAAATGTGCACCAAACTCAATCGCAGGAAATTCAGCAATCAACTGCTTAAACAACATTTCAATAGATTCTGGTGTCGACGTACCAACCGTATCAGAAGGAGCAATAATGCCAACTCCGATCTGTGCCAGACGCGCAGTAAAATCGCGTACTAGTTCAGGGCTGTATGGATCGCCATATGGGTTGCCAAAGCCCATCGACAGGTATACAACCAGTTCTTTGTTTACTGCTACGCACAAATTCTGAATAACCGCAACTTCCTGCAAGGCCTGTTCAATTGACTTGTTGGTATTACGTTGCTGGAAGGTTTCGGACACAGATAGCGGAAAACCAACGTAACGAATCTGGTCAAACGTAGCAGCTTGTTCAGCTCCCCGAACATTCGCAACAATAACTAATAATTTAGTCTTTGACGATACGTCGAGTCCAGCAAGTACATCGGCAGTATCGCGCATTTGTGGAATGGCTTTGGACGATACAAAACTGCCGAAATCGAGCGTATCGAATCCCACCTTAAGCAATACGTTCAGATACTGAACTTTAAGCGCGGTTGGTACAAAATGGCCCAAACCCTGCATGGCATCACGAGGACATTCAACAATCTTCATCGACGTAGTGCTTTACGTGTTAAAAAAGCTAACCAACCCATTACCAGCGCACAGATCGCAAGCCCTCCAGACTCACGAGCCAGTTCGATATTCAGGCTACGCATTTTCATTTCACCGAATAAAAAACCCTCAAATTCGGGTGGCCACTGATTTACGGCAGCTACAACATATATGACTGCCATTGCGGCAAAAAACCACCAGCGGCCCACGCCCGCATACGCCATAAAGCAGGCTACCGCTGCCATACCGTAAATGGGTATCCAAACTTCCGGATCTGGATCGTTATACTGAAAGGCCGCAAACAGAATAAACAACAATCCAGAAACAAGAGCAATTACTTTACGCATAATACATTGTCGGTCAATCGTCGTTAGTCAATAAATCACCACACAGCTATCGACTAAACGACTCATTTACAATATTGTGCCACAGCATTGGCAGCATCGGCATATCCTAGTGTTTGTGCCTGTTTCAGATTCAGACAACCCTGATCATGCTGATCCTGAAGCATCTGCGCGATTCCTAAACCATAAAAAGCTTTACCAAACTTAGAGTCGGCTTGAACGGCTTGCTGAAAATCGGACGTAGCACCAGCGAGGTCTTTCTGTTGAAACCGTAGATTCCCTCGGTTGTATAAAGCCATGGCATTTTGAGAATCTAATGTAATAGCCTGCGAAAAATCGGTAATTGCGGGCTGAATCTGTCCTTGCGTAGCAAACAATTGCCCCCGATTCAGATACAACTCGGCACTAATCCGCTTGCTCGTATCAGGAGCGAACCGTATGGCATCGGAATAATCTTTCAGTGCTCCGGCCAAATCATTTTGAGCGACTTTCAGCAGAGCGCGATTGTAGTATGGCCGGTAAAAGTCAGGTTTTAGCTTAATAGCCTGATCGTAATCGAGCGTAGCGTTGGCAAATTCTTTTAATTCAAAATACGCTACTCCGCGTGAATTGAACGCTTCAGAATTATCGTCATCAGCTTCAATGGCCCGGTTTAACACTTGAATGGCTTCCCGAAATTTACCTTCCTTTAAATATGTTCGCCCAAGTTCAACATCCGAATTAGCCGAATTACAGGCAAGAGCAAGAAATAACGTGCAATGAAAAATAATAACTAAACGCTTCATTTTTTGAATGATAAACTGATTGAGAGATGGAATGATAAAGTCTGGTAAGCCCATTCAATTATTCCATCTCTCAATCAATCAAAATTGATTTTGCACAAAGGTACGGTTGAAATTTGGTCGTTTAATTAAGAATTGCGTAACTTTGCATCGGCAAATCGGTGCTACCAGCTCCTGCTGAATCCCCCAGGTCTTGACCGAAGCAAGGGTAGGTGGTCGTAGCGGTGAGACATTGGTTTGCCATTTTTTGTTTCTACCCTTCCCGTTTCCTTCGTTTGGCTACGTTTATTTAGTGAGTTATGCAGCTCTTTGGCTCGCTAAATTCGTTAAACCCACTATGAATCTACTGACCCAACTATCCGATACTTTTCGGGATTCATTTCATACCGAACCGCTCCTTATCTGTTCTCCCGGTCGCGTAAACCTTATTGGCGAACATACTGATTATAATAACGGTTTTGTGTTGCCCGCTGCCATCGATAAAGCCATTTATCTGGCTATAGGTCCCCGCACCGACAACGAGTTTCATTTTATTGCATACGACCTCAATAAGACGTATAAGGGCACTGTAGATAACCTCGCTCCTACTCATAGCTGGGCCGATTACCTATTAGGCGTAGTGGCTCAGTTACGACTTGGTGGGTATGCCATAGGTGGTTTCAACTGTGTTTTTGGGGGTACAATTCCGATGGGCTCAGGTCTGTCGTCGTCGGCTGCACTCGAAAATGCGGTTGGTTTTGCGTTGAACCAACTATTTAGCCTTGGGTTAGAGCGTATCGATTTGGTCCGTCTATCACAACGAGCCGAGAATGACTTTGTTGGTGCTAAAGTAGGGATTATGGATATGTTTGCCAGCATGATGGGCAAAGCCAACCATGTGATTAAGCTCGACTGTCGTTCACTCGACTATACCTACGCGCCACTACGTATGGAGGGCATTAGTATCGTCCTCTGCGATTCGCGGGTGAAACATTCACTCGTTACGTCGGAATACAACACTCGCCGGGCGGAATGCGAATCAGGTGTTCGGTTCCTTCAGACATTTTATCCGGAAATAGAGAGTCTGCGCGATGTAACGATGCCCATGCTCGACCAGCATCTGCGCGACACTGACCCGCACATTTATCGACGCTGCGCCTACGTAGTACAGGAAAACGAACGTTTGCAAAAAGGCGTATCAGCACTGGAAGCGGGCGACGTAACGACATTCGGACAACTGATGTATGGTTCTCACGAAGGCTTAAGTCAGATGTATGAGGTAAGTTGTCCTGAACTCGACGTACTGGTCGATATTGCCCGTCAGCAACCGGGTGTACTGGGCGCTCGAATGATGGGTGGAGGTTTTGGTGGATGTACGATTAATCTGATTCGGGAAGACGTACTGGATGCATTTACAGAATTGATTACGAAACAATACAAAGCACGAACCGGGAAAGATACGTACATTCACGTTTGTAAAATACAGAACGGTACAAATCTCATTAGTGAGCCATTACCCTTAACGTAACAGGCCTGAAGTGGGTATATTTGGGGCGTGGCCGCTTATATTAAGTACATGTTACTACGTACCAACAGATTGACTCAATAAATTAACATTTTTTATCATGAAATTTTTCATTGATACGGCTAATCTGGCCGAGATTCGTGAAGCCCAGGAAATGGGAATTCTCGATGGTGTAACCACCAATCCATCGCTAATGGCAAAAGAAGGCATCACTGGTAAAGACAATGTGATGCGCCATTATAAACAAATCTGTGATATCGTAAAAAACGACGTTAGCGCGGAGGTTATCTCGGTTAAGTTTGAAGAGATGATTAAGGAAGGTGAAGAATTGGCCGAACTTGACGAAAATATCGTTGTGAAAGTGCCCATTACTGCCGATGGTATAAAAGCAATCAAATACTTCTCCGAAAAAGGCATCCGTACCAACTGCACGCTGATATTCTCGGCAGGTCAGGCATTACTGGCGGCTAAGGCAGGTGCCACATACGTATCGCCATTTGTCGGTCGTCTGGACGATATTTCGACGGATGGTGTAGCTCTGATTGAGCAAATCGTTACTATTTATACTAACTACGGCTATACAACCGAAGTACTTGCTGCTTCAGTACGTCACCCAATGCACATCATCCAATGTGCTGAAATTGGTGCTGATGTTATGACAGGTCCATTGAGCGCGATTAAAGCTTTATTGAACCACCCGCTGACCGATAGCGGATTAGCCAAATTCCTGGCCGATCACGATAAAGCAGCTAAAAAATAAATTTCTGCGCCGTATTGCTAGTCGTTTATAAATTTAACGTTTATAAACGACTAGCAACTGCTTACCAACGACTAACCCATCCATGTTTTCCTCTGACCCCGTTCTTACCCTAAACCACGCTGATATTTTTCAGGGAACCAAGTTGATTTTAGGCGATGTATCGTTTCAAATCAACAAGGGAGAGTTTGTCTATCTCATTGGTCGAACGGGAAGTGGAAAGACGTCGTTACTCAAAACATTATACGCTGACCTTTGGCTACAGAGCGGTCAGGGTCGTGTAGCTGGATACACGCTGGAAGGTTTAAAACCTCGCGACATTCCGCAGCTACGGCGGAAAATTGGGATTGTTTTTCAAGACTTTCAATTGTTTTTCGACCGCACGGTTGAAGACAATCTGAAGTTTGTACTCAAAGCTACCGGCTGGAAAAAACAGGACATGAACAACCGCATTGCAGATGTGCTTATGCAGGTGGGTTTGGGAACGGCACAAAAGAAAATGCCCCACCAGCTATCAGGTGGCGAACAACAGCGCGTGGTTGTTGCTAGGGCCATGCTCAACGAGCCTCAGATTCTGATTGCCGATGAGCCAACCGGCAATCTCGACCCTGCCGTATCAGACCAGATCATGAAAGTGTTTCAGGCAATTAACAATGCTGGAACGGCTGTGCTGATGGCTACCCACAACTACGATTTGCTGAATAAATACCCGGCTCGGGTGCTACGCTGTCAGGAAGGGCAGGTCATTGAATTACGCGGCTAATCACTACGTATTCTTGGTCTTTCATAAGGCAGGTTTGACGCCTGCTTTTTTTAATTGCGTAATAATATACGTAGCAATTGCTTTACCTTGACCCTGTCCATTCTCAATGGCATCGCGGTAGTGAATTCCGCCATATAATCGCGAAATAGACGCTTCTTCAGCCGCTTGTCGAAACGATTTAAACGAGCGTTCGGGCAATTCAAAAATCACTTCGGTATTATCGGTAAAGGCAAAGTTTTCGCCTAGTAAATACGTCAGCGTTTCGGAAACAGCAGTCGAAATTACACTATGTCCGCTTGTATATTCAGGAAATGGTGGCGTTTGCAGAAGCGGTTGCCAATGCACATCGATATAGCGATTGATAACCGTTTCGGGCCGAATCCGATTCGTGCGGTATTTTTCATCCCAGCAACAGATAAAAGCATCCATAAGCGTCATAGCCGCAACAGAATGAACCATCAAAGCTTTATCGAACGAGAACTTTGCCTGCGCAGTAGTAATACCGACAATGTTCATCCAGTGACCGCCGGGACTAATTTTCTTGAATCCAATGGACATGTGTCCCGACGTATTGACAGCGAATGGATTACAATCCCAATAAGAGGCAATAGCCCGCTGTTGATCCGTTAAGGTTTTACCTGTCTGATACACTTCGTACGTCAGCTTATAAAACGCGCTGGTGCTGTCTTTACTAAATGGAACAGGTTTTTGTGCTTTAAACTGGCCACACGAGTCGATCAGCATCGGACGGATGGTGCGCCAGTGAGGTTCAATGGCTTCGATATAAGCCGGGGGCGTTGGGTACCAATAGCCATCGCCTTTGGTGGGCCGATACCGTAATCGGGCACTTAGTTTCCGGTAATTATCATCTACAGAATACCGAATTATCTGTTTTGCTACGTGCTGTGCAACCTCCGTAGCTTTCTGCAACGTAGCGTCGCTGTAACCTTCTTTTTTTAGCTTAACGAGCAATTTTTGCTGTTCTTCTTCCAGCATATGACCCGATGGTAAAATCAGACGACCGGTTTCATAAATGCAAAGCAAAGCCGCAACCTGATAATCGTAGGGTGTTGTTTCCAGCACATCAAGCGGTTTGAAATGGCTAACCAGCTTCGAAGGTGAAACAATGTCTGTCTGGTGACGTGCCACGATTTCGTGCGCTCCCAGCAAGCAGTATGTATAAAAACGAGTGGCCGCTGGCGGATTCACTACGTCGTGAATCATAACCATCGTAACGGCAAACATGGTGGGTTGCAGGTGCTTACTAACATCAGGTTTGGGTTTAGCCCAACCTGCATGTACGAAAAGCACTACAAAAATCAATACGTATCTCATGGTTTTGGCATATCGTATACCTGTAGCGGCTGATTAAACGCCCCAATTAGCATACACTTTTCCTGAGCAGCCTTTATCTCAATAACTGATTTCACATCGCCCAATACCCAGAGGCCAGATTCGGGCTGGGTAACGTAGCGAAAGTTACCTTTTCCGTCGCCTACTAATAAACAACCGTAATTAGCATCCATGCTACCAAGTTTCAGCCGATTATCGCTTCGGTTACCAAACAGTACTACGTCGGGGTGCCCGTCTTTATTTACGTCACGTATCAGACTGGCGATTACGGGCGAAACTTGAGCTTGCATTGGAAGTAGTTGTTTCTCGAACGTACCGTTTTTAGCTAAAAAACACACCGTATGGCATTCGTTAGCACTGAGCTTTTGTGCTTTAGATAACTCTTCAGGAGGGAAGACGACCTGTATATTGGCATTTGCGTAATCTTTATAAAAGCCAAACTTTTTGCGCATGGCGTAAATCTGATCATTCAACTCATCACGGCTAACAAATGGATACGACTGTCCCTGTACATAAAAATTGAGAAAAGGATCAATAGAGCCATTATTGTCGAAATCAGCATAGTATAGCTCAGCCGGTTCTTTATCGGAGAAATGCAGTTGCGAATTGATGCCAATGTTTCCGGCGATAATATCTTTCTGCCCATCGCCATTCACATCGGCAATCGCCAATGACGACCAAAGGCCATAGGATGGGGTTGGGAAATAAACTTTTGTTCGGTCAACAAAACCGTCTTTTGTATTTAGATAGACCTTGATGGGCATAAACTCGCCACACAAAACCAGATCGGCACGTCCGTCATTATCTAAATCCGCCCAATGCGCATCGGTAATCATACCCGCACGAGCAAATGGAATCGGCATGGGTTTAAATTGACCGTTGCCTATATTCTGAAGCAAATACGAAACCGCTGGTTCTGGAAATCGCCCCGGCACAATACGTCCGCCAACAAACAAATCAACATCGCCATCGCCATCGTAATCAAAAGGTCGCACACACGATTTGCTGCTGCTGCTCACATTAGGAAGACTGGTTAACGATAACTTCAGATTTCCTTTGCCATCGTTCAGATAAAGCTCATCCTGCAACGACGTAGTGTTGATTTCAAATTGCGAATAGCCACCCTTTGCTACGTATAAATCATCGTATCCATCGCCATTAGCGTCGAAAAAAACAGCCGCTGATACCGACGATACGCTTTCATCGCCAATAGCTAACGAATCAATTTTCTGAAACGTACCACCCGGTTTCTGTAGCCAAACTTGTCCCGGTTTATTGGCATCACCACTGACAAAAACGTCGTCTAATCCGTCTTTATTTACGTCGCCTTTGGCCAGCACCGGCCCCGGATGCGAATACATCCAGAGCATCAGTGGTTGCCGCTTGAAGTCGTTTTCGTGCAGCCCTTCGTGTGCGTACGACAGCATTGGCTCCACTTTTTTGAAGACAGATGCTACGTTCGCAGGAGTCGCTAAAGTTGCTACGTTCGTTTCTGGCTGTTTAACTTCAAGCAGTTGATTGACTGTTACGTTCTTAAGAAGTTGCTGCCTCTGATCGGGCCAGTTGATACGTATCGAATCGACTAACGTAGCGTTACCCAACCCAAAGTGCAACGTTTGCGGCTGCGACGATAAATAGCCACGTACCGTATTAAGCTCTAGATATTGCCGATTACCGTTTGTATACAACGTAACCTGTGCGCCCAATGCCTGTTTATGACCGTTTGCAGGAACAAGCTTTACGGCCAAGTAATTATTTTTCGATTGCTCGCGACTTAGGTTTTTGTAGATGAAGGCTGGCTCGTTCGTGTTGTTGATAATCAATTCCAGATCTCCGTCGTTGTCGAGATCGGCAAAAGCGGCCCCGCTGGAAATACTGGGCGTCTGAAAGCCCCACTCCTGCTGCTTATTCGCGAAGGTTAAATCCTGATTATTCCGGAAAATATAATTCGGTATTTTGGTCGATGGCATCGCCCGAACCAAATCCATCAATTGAACAGGCTCGCGATCAATGGCTTTTTTAATCTTGTAGTCACCCCAGTAGCGTAGAAAATCTTTATTGGTGTAATCGCGCAGGTAACCGTTGGTAATGAAAAGATCTTTATAGCCGTCGTTGTCGAAATCGGCCAGTAATGGACTCCAGCTCCAGTCGGTATTCGAAACGCCAGCTAATTGGGCAATTTCGGCAAAGCGCGGAGCAGTGATGGCAGTTGCTGAATTGGTAGGAGAGTTAGTAAATTTATCGATGCCCAGATTCAGTTGCAGCATATTTCGCATGTACTGTCGTTGAAGACCCTGCTGCTGCATGAGTTCGAAAGACTCGTAGTTTTCCTGAAGTTGAAGTAGTTTCTGACGACGGTTATCTTCCGGAAGCATATCGAGCGACATCACATCTGGTAAACCGTCATTGTTGAAATCAGCAATATCGACACCCATCGAGAACTGGGGCAGATGCCGAAAACTGTGCTGTGTTACGTCCTGAAAAGTGCCATTCTTCTGGTTTATATATAGGTAATCAGGTTCGTTATAATCATTTGTTACGTAGATATCTGGCCAGCCATCCTGATTGATGTCGGCTACCGCTACGCCCAGCCCAAACGTAAGCGGGTACTGATGTATTCCCGCTTTTTTCGATACGTCGACAAAGTGATTATTCTGATTTTCAAAAAGTTTGTTACCAGCCAGTGGGTCAGTTTCCGTCCGAAACCGGGCTAGCTCCATATTGTCAAATTTCTTGACGTTATGATTTAGGAGTAACAGGTCGAGGTCGCCGTCTTTATCATAGTCGAAAAACGTGGCCTGTGTGCTGTAACTGGGGTCATCGAGACCGTATTCTTTGGCTTTATCGACAAAATGAATCTGTCCATTTTTACCCGTAGGCCCCTGATTGATAAATAGTTGATTTCGACGTTTGGCTTCGTCAACCTTACCAGAGTAACAAACGTAAATATCCAGAAGGCCATCATTATTGACGTCGGCCATGCTAACGCCCGTTTTCCAGCCGCCGGGTCGGCCAGCCAGTTCGGCACCTGCTTCTTTGGTAATATCTTTAAACGAAAGTTTACCCTGATTGAGGTAAAGCTTATTGGATTTCAGATTAGCTGTAAAGAAAATATCGAGCAGACCATCATTATTAAGATCACCAACAGCAACACCACCACCATTGTAAAAATACTCGTAGGCTAATACGTTAAGCTGCTCATTCTCATCAATATCGTTGCGAAATGTTACGTTCGTATGGCTGGCTGGGAGTAATTGAAACAAAGGCGACTGCGCATAAGCTGTCGATATGAGCAGAAACGCACCTGCCCAGATTAAACAGAATCTACGAAGATTATTTTTATAAAACTGATGCATCACAACACATAGAAACTGAATCGATTTCACTCGTTGACAACGTAATGGTCTTACTTTCTTAAACGAATAGGACCTTCCGGCATATCTATTATAAATAAAAAAGTAAGGCCCTTTGCAGGTACCTTACTTTTTTAAGAATCTAATCGATTACTGTTTGTCCCACCAGCCCCGGGTAACCCAGTTATCGGTACCCAGCTTGCTTACTGCAGTCTGATAATTGGCCGTGTTAAGCGTTGCTTCGTTGGTTGGATATGGCTGACGACGAGGAATAGCTCCACCGGAGAAATTACCCGTATAATTTATTGGCGTCAGCACAGGATAGCCCGAACGTTTCCAGTTATTCCAGGCTTCAGAGAAATTCATGAGCAGACTCGTTGTAGCCCAGATTTGTTCGTTAATCTGCTTCAGCGCATCGGCTGTTCTCAGCGGATTTGCATCTGCATAAGCTGTAGCTGTTGCCGCATCAATAACCGCCGACGCGCCATATTTTCCTAACGATTGAATACCTGCTACAACGCCGTTTTTGTAGTGCTGTGCAGCCGTCGTGCTTCCTACCGAGAAACCACGGGTAGCTGCCTCTGCCAACAATAATTCTGTTTCAGCATACGTCAGTACGAAAATCGGCGCATTCCGGTTACGATACATCAGTGTTGGACGCGAATACCGACCGATAGGCGTTGCATCAGCACCTGTGCCCGTACCACCCGGATAACCAGCCGTCTTGCTGATATCGGTGGCGCCACCGTTCAGGTCATATCCATTTGGTAGACCTAATTGAGTAGCAGGAGTGGTAGTACCTCCAGTATTCAAATCCTGATTGGCAGCCAAACCAGCAGGTGGCACTTCAGCTACTTTGCTTAAGCGAGGGTCGTTCGTTGCTTTCAGGTAGTCGATCATTACTTTACTCCAACGAACCTGATATACATCGGCTAAAGTTGCCAGAGCAGCACCGTTTCCATTGTCATATCCATTTGCGTTATCACCAAGTACATAAGCATCGTCATCAACACTTGTAAATACGCCACCAGCAACCGCTTTTTCAGCATAGGTTTTTGCTGTGGCTGCATCTACTTTCGTCAGACGCATAGCCAGTTTCAGCATCAGCGAGTAACCGAACTTTTTCCATTTTGCAATGTCACCTTTATAGGTAAATGCGTCATTAGTTGGCTTGGTACCCGATGCATTCAACGCAGCCGTTGCAGTTTCCAGCTTGGCCAGCAGGCTTTTGTAAACGCTCTCCTGTGTGTCATACACAGGTAACGTAACGCCTGCCTTTGCCTGTAACGCTTGTGTATACGGAATATCCCCATACACATCGGCAAGGTTCGCAAAGCTCAAAGCCTGCATAATGATGGCGACGCTATTTAGGTTTGCCAATGCAGGTTTGCCTTTCGTCAACTGCTCCATTTCATAGGCAAAGCTGGCAGCTTTATAATCGGTATTCCAGGTGCTGGCTAAATACGAATTAGTATTGCTTGAAATAACGTATTTATCACCATTGGAGTAGTAGTTGGCCGCTCCCGACGTAGTAGATGACAAAGCCTGCACCCACATACTCTGAAACAGAATCGGTCCATTATAGCCTGCATTAGCCGCTACGTGATTCCACTGAACACTAGGCAGCAACAAATTTGCGTCAAATGCTCCGGTTGATGCCTTGGTTGGGTCGGTATTCAGCACATCCAGATCCTTTGTACAAGACAACTGAAGTACTCCGGCTAAAAATGATATTGCTATTAATCTCTTCTTCATGATTGGGATCATTTAAACTTGATGTTCACGTTAACGCCATAGTTACGGGCAGATGGCAAGCTGGTTCCTTCAATACCCGAGTATTGCAGGTTAGCACCAAACGTTGCTTCTGGATCGATGTTGTCGGTTTTCTTCATGAAATAGAAGAGGTTACGACCTACGAACGATACGTTTACAGCACGAATCAGCGGAACTTTCTCTAACAGACGGGCGGGCAGGTTATACCCTAACGTGAACTGGCGCATTTTAATAAAGTCTCCATTCTCAACGGTCACTTTCGTTACGTTGGTAGCCAGCGCTGTATAGTAATCCTGAGGAGTAGCTGTAACGGTGTTTGTAGCACCATCAGCCGTTACGCCGGTTTTGATCCCGCCTTCACGACCCACCAGCGTTTCTTTGTGCAAGCCCCGACGATACGCATAGTATTCAGTAGCCGACAGAATTTTGTTACCATAGTTGTAGTCAACGAGGAACGACAGGTTGAAATTACCAATCGAGAAATCGTTGTTCAAACCACCATAGAGAGTTGGCAATACGGTTCCCATTTTAATAAGATCACCCCGAACTGGTAGACCCGATGCATCAACTACGATCTGTCCGTTCGTGCTATACTTATAATCGTAAGCCAGAATCTGAGGACCAGCATAGCCAGGTACGAAAGCAGTTATAGCATTACCTAACGTACCCCGGTTCGAACCTAGCGAGATATTATTATTGTTGGCGTCGGTTTGAATGATCCGGTTTCTCACCGAAGTCAGGTTCAGCGACACATTCCAGTTCAATTTGCTGGTTTTAATAGGTGTACCCGTCAATTGCAGTTCAAGACCAGAGTTTTGGGTCGATCCTGTTCCAACAACGCCTTTTGCATAACCTGTTGCCCAGCTATAATTAGCCGGCATGATTTCGTTATGCGTTTTCTGGGTGTAATAAGCCGCATCAAGTCCCAGACGGTTACCGAAGAAGCGTAATTCTAAACCTACTTCAACTTCTGATTTGGTAAATGGCCCGAGGAACAGGTTAGGAAGTTCTTCACCAAAATTGCCCGTTGCAACACCATTCATAGCGTTTCCAACACCGTAGTATACGCTGGTACCATAGGCCTTTGTTGGCTCACCGCTCGTTACAGCATATGACGCCCGCAGTTTACCAAAGCTCAGGTTTGGTACTCGTATCAGATCCGTAAATACCAGAGCGCCTGTAACTGACGGCGTGAAGATGCTACGTGCCGAACTAGGCAATGTTGAATACGTATCGTAACGACCTGTTGTGCTCAGGTTCAGGAAGCCTTTATAACCCAGATCGATGTTATAGTAAGCCGACTGTACTTCTGTGTTTGCTACTTCGTAGTTGCGATTGAAACTTACTACGTTGTTCCAGCTATAGAGATAAGGCAACACAAACGGACTTCCACTAACACCTAATTTCTCGTAGTTGTTTTTCCGTACGTTCGCACCTACCAACGCGCCAAACGAGAAATCTGGAGTAATGTCTTTATTAACACCTATAAGTGCGTCGACATTAAGTTCGGTACGTTGTGAATTCGAAAGTTCGTCCAGACCACCTTTCTGCGCATTTGAATAAGCTGTTCCCCAAGGCGTTACTTTGAAAATACGGTCGTTAGCATTATCATAACCTACACGAGCCTGTGCATAAACCCAGTCAGCAAATTGGTATTTTGCCGATAACATCGAGATGATACGTTTCCGCGATACGTCGTTTACAAATTGGTTTGTAACAAAATATGGGTTCGTTACGTATTCGTCGTCACTGAAGATGATTTCACGACCTGTAACCGGATCATAACCCGGAGCCAGAATCCGCTGATCGATGTTCGTAGCCAGGAAAATACCGTTATTGGCATTCATCGGGCCATCGCTCAGAATCGGTTTCGCTGTTACTTTTTCGTCGATATAGTTAGCCATTGCGCTAACGCTCAACTTTGTCGTAATATTCTGATCGATGGTTAGGTTAATCGTTTTACGTCCCAAGCCACTGTTCGGAATGATCGACTTATTATCGAGGTTTGACAAAGAAAGACGGAAAGCACCATTATCGCCACCTTTGGTCACCGAAACTGTGTTCGTAAAGTTCGAACCCATCCGGTAGAAATTCTTAATGTTGTCGCGCTGAGCCGAATAAGCATATTGCTTACCATCAAACTGCGTGAACTGCGAACCGTCCAGTTTACCACCCCAGCTCTGACGACCAGTTTGTTGTGCCAGTGCCTGCGTAGCAGGTTTAACACCGCCAATACCCTGCCCATACTCATACTGAAAATCAGTAAAGTTCAGCGGTTGGTCGGTAGAAAGATTCATGTTATACTCAACAGCGAAATCGCCTTTTTTACCTTTTTTCGTAGTGATCAGAATAACACCGTTCGAAGCACGCGCACCATATAATGCCGAAGCAGACTGTCCTTTCAGAACGGTCATTGTTTCAACATCGTCGGGGTTAATATTACCCAGACCATCACCACCATCGGCACCACCCCACTCACCAGCACTGCCGCGCTGGGTATTGTCCATCGGCACACCGTTGATAACAATCAGTGGCGAACCAGCCGAGTTCATACTAGGCATACCCCGCATCAGGATTTTTGCGGTACCACCGGGGCCACCGCTCGTTCCTTTTACGTTCAGACCCGCAACACGACCAGCCAGTGAGTTACCGAGGTTAGTTTCACGCGCTTTAGTCATTACCCCAGCATCAACAGTTGTTACGGCATAACCCACTTTACGAGCATCTTTCGATACACCCAGTGCCGTTACAACAACTTCGTTCAACGTAGCATCACCGGGAAGCAATTTTACATCAATAACTGATTGATTACCAACCGTAACTTCCTGACGACCATAACCGATGTACGAGAAAACCAGTACTGAATTATCGCCGGGAGCCGAAATACGGTATTTACCATTCACATCACTGTTTGTTCCACGGTTAGTTCCTTTGATGGTAACCGATGCGCCGACCAGCTCATTTCCTTTTTCATCGGTAATCGTACCGGTAATCTCCTTGTCGGCCGCATAGGAGGAGGATAGCGTGCAAAGCAGCCAAGTTGCCACGAAGAGCACAAACCTGGGCATAACACGAAGTAGTTTTGACTTCATAGGTGTATGTACTTGTTTAGGTAAAGAAATTCAGAGAGTTAGCTCCTTTTAGAACAAACCCTTCACTAAAAATGCACTTATCAATTTACAGTAATTACTTAGCCTTTTACATTCTTTCCACTGTTCTATTAACTCTAGGTTATGGATAATTATGTATTAGCCCTGAAAATCACTGTCTATTTTACCAGCAAATATAATTATCTAATATCAAGTTTTTAATTTTTTTAATAATCTATTAATATTATTAAAAAAAATATTGGTTTTTACCAAAATACACTATACTTCCTAATAACAATAAAAATTAAGTAGATTCACCTATTTACAATATGCTATGATCCGACCAACAGATTTAATATACATATATTCATAATTTAGACACAGGACATTTTCAGTTAATGAAACGCAATAATTCGTACTGATGTAGTTCAACAAGGGGTCTCTTTTTTACTCGCAAAGGCGTTTTAAGTAATGTTTTGTCAACAGATTGATCAGCCAAACATTGCTCATAAAATTCTATTATGGACGCAATTTTAATAATTTTTTTTAAAAAATAACGATTATTTAACTATTGTTTTAAAAATTTGTCCTCATTAATTAAAAGTATAAACACTCAACCTATAAGTAGTTCATCAACTACGGTTACTTTGGGTCATATGCTTCAGTCTGCATAAACCTTTCTATCTTGTTCATATCTACTAATGAATCCTATTCTTGACGAAGAAATTTCGACCCAGCAGTCGGTTGTTGATTATAAAAAACGACAGAAACAGCAAACAATTCTAGCGCATCTCTATGCTGAAAGTACCTGTACATTAGCGCAACTCGCCCGAATCCTACACAGTAGTGTACCGTCTGTTACAAGCCTTGTTGAAGAATTAACCGAAGAAGGTTGGGCAACTCCAATTGGCACAGCAACAGGTAGTAACGGCCGCCGGCCTGTCTTATTTAGCCTTAATACAAAGCGACACTACGTAGCGGTGCTGGATGTGAGCACACATGATACGAAGATATTATTGATGAATACACAGCGAGAAGTCGTTTTTCGGGGCGACTATGACCTTCGTCTGGGTGATAATCCGGAGTTTCTCTCATCTTTGACCGAGTATTTCACCAACGCACTAGCTGATTCAGGGCTGAACGAGACGGATTTGATCGCTGTGGGCGTTTCAATGCCTGGCCTGATCGATGCTCGTCGGGGGCTGAATCTAACGTATAAAAGCCTCAATTCTGCTACCAAACCGCTTACCCAACAACTATCTGAACAGTTCGGAAAACCAGTGTATCTCATCAATGATACAAAGGCAACTGTTTTGGGTGAAAGTCGTTTTGGGGGTGGTCAGGGAAAAAAGCAGGTACTAGCAATCAACATCGACTGGGGTGTTGGGCTGGGTATTGTGGTTAATGGCGAAGTATTTAAGGGAGCCAGCGGTTTTGCCGGAGAACTGGGCCATATTCAGGTTGACCCAGAGGGCGAACTTTGTTATTGCGGTAAAATCGGTTGCCTCAATACCGTTACGTCAGCATCGGCGCTCGTTAAGCGTGTACAACGTGATATTATGGCCGGACAGGTTTCTAAACTGGCAACCTTCCGGGATCGTGTTGGCCAGATCGATATTGATGAAATTATAAACGCAGCCCACTACGGCGATTCTTATGCCATCGATATTTTACACGAAACTGGTTTTCAGTTAGGAAAAGGGTTAGCCATTGCCATTAGCTTGTTCAACCCTGAAGTTATCATTGTTGATGGGGTGTTGACGCGGGCAGCCGCTTTTATCCTTAGTACCATCGAACAAGCTATCAGTAAATACTGCCTCAGCGATTTCAGAAACGACATGACCATCGAACTTACGCAATTAAATGGCACGGCGAAATGGTTAGGAACTCATGCCTACGTAATGGAGGATATTTTTGCGAATTACTAAATTCATACGTAGCGGTAATAGCTCATTTCGAACGTATTGGAACCGAAAAGCCAGCTTTGAAAGCTGGCTTTTCGGTTCCAATACGTTCAGATTACTACGTTACTTTGCCTTTAGATAAGCAAACGGAATAATCATTTCTTCGAGCGATACGCCCCCATGCTGGAACGTATTCCGATAATGATTTACGTAGTAGTTGTAATTGTTTGGATATGCAAAGAAGTAATCTTCCAGCGTAAATACGTAGGCGGTCGATACGTGTGGCTTAGGCAGAAATAACCGCTCTGGCTTGCGGCCAACAAACAGATGGTTATCATCAAAGCCGAGGTTTTTACCCTGTTTGTAGCGAAGATTCGTGTTGGTTTCGCGATAGCCGACAATCTTTGCAGGCTTCTGCACACGAATCATACCGTGGTCGGTCGTTACAACCAGCCGTCCGCCTTTGGCAGCAATTTTCTGCACAAATTCCAGCAAAGGTGAGTGCAGGAACCACGAACGCGTAATAGATCGATAGGCCGATTCGTCGGGAGCCAGTTCCTTAATCATGGCCATATCGGTACGGGCATGCGAGAGCATATCCACAAAGTTGTAGACCACAACATTCAACTGATTTTGCATCAGATTATTGAAGTTATCGACCAGCGATTTTCCCTGATTTACATTCAGAATTTTGTGGTACGAAAACTTTATATTCAGACGACTTTGCTCAAGCTGACGACGCATAAATTCGTCTTCATGGTTGTTCAATCCTTCATCTTCGCTATCGTCATTTACCCATATATCAGCATGTTTACGTTCCATTTCGCTGGGCATCATACCTGAAAAAATGGCGTTACGTGCAAAACCTGTAGTGGTTGGTAAAATTGAGTAGTATGAAGACTCGTCTTCTATCGTAAAGTAGTCGGCCAGAAGTGGTTCTATTATTTTCCACTGATCATAACGCAGGTTATCAATCAGAATAAAAAACAATGGGGCCGAATTACCGCTCTGATCAAGCAATGGAAAAACTTTTTTCCGCATCAGTTGGTGCGACATTACCGGACTGTCAGCTTTCGGATCGTTGAGCCAGTCTTCATAATTGTCGATCACGAACTTACAGAACTCTGAGTTAGCCTCACTTTTCTGCATGTTCATTACTTCAACCATACTTTTATCCTGCGAGCTATCAAGCTCTAATTCCCAATAAATGAGCTTCTTATAAACATCGGCCCACTCATTATAATCCATCCGGTCGTTATACTGCATGGAGATATTCCGGAAATCCTGCTGATAACCAATGTTAGTACGTTCGGTTACGAGACGTTTGTTGTCCAGAATTTTCTTGACCGATAGCAAAATCTGATTCGGGTTGAGCGGCTTGATGAGGTAATCAGCGATTTTGGAACCAATGGCTTCTTCCATAATATGCTCCTCCTCGCTTTTGGTAATCATAACCACCGGCAGGTTCGGACGCATTTGCTTTATCTGCGAAAGCGTTTCAAGTCCGGTCATACCGGGCATCATTTCATCCAGAAACACTACGTCGTAATTCGTCTGCTCAACCTGATCGAGCGCATCGGCTCCACTATTGACCGACGTAACGTCGTATCCTTTATTTTTCAAAAACAGAATGTGTGGTTTCAGCAGATCAATCTCATCGTCGGCCCAGAGTATCGAATAATTTTGCATGCGTTCAACGGGGTTTATTAACCGGATTTGATAGCCAGTACGTTACCGGCCATCCGTTCTTTAGTTTAACTTGAAACGACCGGTTCTGTTCAGGTGGTTCAGAATTAAGGATTTTTAACAGACTGATAACGGGCAATTTACCCCTGTTCAGTCCGAACAACACGGTCCAGATCTTCGGGCGTATCGATACCCAGACTATCGAGTTCGGTCACTACGGTACGTATACGGTACCCATTCTCCAGCCAGCGTAATTGTTCCAGACTTTCGGCCCGTTCGAGCGATGATGGCGCTAATTGCGTGATCCGGTCCAATACGTCGGTACGATACGCATATAAGCCAATGTGTCGGTAATACCGATGGTGATCAAGCCAGTTTTCGGGCAGTTGTCCACGCAGGTACGGAATCGGATGACGGCTAAAATAGAGTGCTTCATTCAAGGAGTTAATCACCACTTTGGGCGAATTCGGATTAAGCAGCGTTTCTACATCATCAATCGCTTTGATGAGTGTCGCCAGCTCCGTTTCGCCATCAAGTACCGAAGTAAGCAAATCAATCTGCCGGGGTTTTATAAAAGGTTCATCGCCCTGAATATTGACGACGTAATCGGGCGACATACGCAATTTCTCAACCGCTTCCTGGCAACGATCCGTACCGCTCTGGTGATGAACCGACGTCATAACTACTTCACCACCAAAACTGACAACGTGCTCCTGAATACGCTCATCGTCAGTAGCCACCACAACTCGGCTCAAAGAAGTGGCCTGACTGGCCTGCTCCACCACCCGCTGAATCATACTTTTTCCATCGATACTTACCAGCGCTTTTGCCGGAAAGCGGGTTGATGCATAGCGGGCGGGAATAATTCCAAGAATAGTCAAAATCGTTATCGGTTGAAGTTTATAGTCAATCCTCCTGAGGCCTTATCGCTATTTTAGCTAACGTAGCGTGTAGGAAATTTCATAAAAGTCTACGTACTTAGTTAACGTAACAATAACGATAACCCGTAAAATACCCCTGAATATAAACGGAAATCGCCATAAAATCCGTTTCAGGAAAAACCGCCGTAATTTAGTTATTTTTACGTCCTGAGCCGTTTTGCCAGCAATATGGCCCTTGTCTCAACCGGCGTAATATCCCTATATTCGGCTGATTATAACCCATGAAAAAGAATTTTGCGTACGCTGTTTTTGCGCTGGCAATCGGCTATATTTCTCTTATTTCTACACAGGCTCTCCCATTAGCAACGTATCGGAATATGCCTTTCGATTCGGTTGGACTGGAGAAAAAAGACGGAAAACTATTTATTCTCCATCGCGTCAATGAGGGACAAACACTGTTTGCCATTGCCCGAAAGTACAAACGCTCCGTTGCTGAAATCAAGGCCGCTAACCCTACGATGAAAGACGCGGTTAAGTACGATCAATTGCTACGTATCCCCGCGCCAGATGGAACGATCAGTCGGAAGGAGGAAAGAGCGATGGATAAAGCTATTCGCAAACGGGAAAAAGAAGAAAAACGAGCCGCAAAAGCTACTGAAGACAAAAAATCTTCGGACAATAAACCGACCAAAGAAAGTCAAAAAAATGAAGACCCGGCCCGCGCCGGTATACACGTAGTAGAACCTCATCAGACGCTATATAGCCTGGCAAATCGCTACGGCGTCTTGCAGGCCGATATTAGGCGGTGGAATAATTTACCCGGCAATAACGTATTGATTGGACAGGCACTTATCGTTTCTGAAAAAGCTTATCTGGCCCGCACGCCCGCTTCGCAGGTAGTTCCACGTCCATCCAAACCTGTCGAGCGGTCTGCTACATCGCCTGCTGCGTCTGCCCCAAAACCGACTCCAGCACAACCAACAACCTCGCGCCCAGCCGAACGAAAAGCCAGTAAGCCAAACCGTAGTACGGACGTTGCGAGTAAGCCGTCAGCACCCGAAAGTCAGAGTACGGCAAGTACACAACCTGTTGAGGAGGTTGAACTCCCCAGTCCCGGCAACGATGCTCCCATGCCTACGCAGGGTCGGCGAATCTCGGCCAGTGGCGTGGCTGAAATGATTAATGGCAGCGATGGATCGGGTAAATATCTGGCCCTGCACCGAACGGCCCCCATCGGTACGTTGGTACAGGTACGTAATGAATTTAACAATCAAAGTCTCTGGGTAAAAGTGATTGGCCGACTGCCAAATACTGGAGTTAATGACAAAATACTAATTAAGTTATCGGGTCAGGCTTTTGCGAAACTTTCGCCCGAGGATAAGCGTTTTCGGGCTGAGGTCAGTTACATTGTCCGCTAATAAATAACGTATGGAAAAAGAAACGAAAGAAGAACGTATTGCCCGTCGGCACCGAGAGCGCGATGCCGAAATGAAATCCTCGCCGGGTTACGTTACGTTCAGCATCCTGTTCACACTGGCATACCCTTTTATTGCCGTCTTTACGTTTGTGATGTCGACTCTACTCTCCATATTTTCAGGAATTTCACGGGCAATGGCCTGGGTAGTTAGTGGCGGCAGCAGTAAATAATGAACGATAAATTAGCCCATCTGAATAGCTTCGTTGCCATAAAGGATTTTTTAGATGCCAAGGCCGATCAATACAATCGGCCTTCATTTATTGACCGCGACCCCATCAGCATTCCGCATCGGTTTAGCCAAAAGCAGGATATTGAAATTATGGGGTTCTGGTCTGCGGTATTGGCCTGGGGGCAACGCCCTGTCATTCTCAAAAAAGCGAGCGAGTTGGTCGACCTGATGGACGGTGCCCCCCATGACTTTATTCGCCATCATGAAGAGAGTGATCTGAAACGATTTCTGGCGTTTAAACACCGTACATTCAACGCCACCGACGCTCTTTACTTCCTGCATTTTTTTCGGCAATACTATCAGGAAAACGATTCACTGGAAGATGCTTTTCTGCCCAATACAACGCCTGAAACAGTCGAATCGGCGCTGATTAGGTTCCATGACCGATTCTGCGGACTGGCCGATTTTTTCCCCGAACGTACACGTAAACACATTGCTACGCCCGCCCGAAACTCGTCCTGCAAACGGTTGCTGATGTTTCTGCGCTGGATGGTACGTAGCGACGACCGGGGCGTTGATTTTGGGCTGTGGACACGCCTGAAACCGCATCAACTGGTGATGCCTATCGACGTTCATGTTAATCGTGTATCACACAAGCTCGGCTTGCTGACGCCAAAGAATAACGTAGCAGCATCACCAAACTGGAAAACCGCGCTCGAACTCACCCAAACGCTACGTTCATTCGACCCAGCTGATCCGGTACGTTACGATTTTGCCTTATTTGGCCTGGGCGTGGAAGGTGAATTGTAAGATTACCCCTCCTATAATGGTAGGGAGCTAATAGACTATTTAACGATTAAACGGATATTCGTTTATCCAGTGAAAACCCCGATTTACTAGGAGAAAATTACCGGTGGGTTGCTTACGAAGGCGCGCATAAACCGAGTCCTGATTGATACGTCCTCGAAATACCAGCGAATTGGTATCGGGTTGGCTATACATGAGTTGGTATTTATGAGCCGTATCGAAACGGACGTATAAAACCGCTTTCGACGTAGCAGAATCAGGTTCAAACTGATACCGACGTAGTGAATCATTGGCCAGTCGAATCGTTACGTTCGATGCGCCTTTATAGCCCGCCACAATTACCTGCCGCCAGCGTGCCGTATCGGCCACTGCCGAATCACCGTTCCAGACAAAACGATCAACCCCATACACGCCATACATTGGAGGTTTGGGTGCGGCATCGCCATAGGTTTTCATGGTGTTAAGGCTATCTCGAATGTTCCACCATAAGATATAAGTAATCAAAACCGATTTAATAATAATACGCCCGATACGTTGTGGTTTCTCTGAAAA
Organism: Spirosoma daeguense; assembly: GCF_054776875.1. Lineage (NCBI taxonomy): Bacteria > Pseudomonadati > Bacteroidota > Cytophagia > Cytophagales > Cytophagaceae > Spirosoma > Spirosoma daeguense. Next base: position 178,136 of record NZ_BAAHBF010000007.1, on the reverse strand, counting down.
GAATGGGTTTAAATTCCGGTTGGGAACGGGGCGGTTCAATACAAACAGGTCAATAAGTCGGCCGGCATCGGGAGCCAGCACGAAAAAGGTTATCAACAGTAAATGCGATGAGAATAATTTGACCGGAATGTCAAAAAAGAAGTTCATCGCCACGATATTCCCGATCACTCCAATCAAAACCAAACAGCCCAGCATCGTAGTCCGCCGGAATAGCAGCAACCCTCCACCAATTATTTCTCCCAAGCCCGTAAACCAGTTATAACCCGTCGAATAACCCATAAACGTCCAGGCCAACCCCATCGGCGACGATTGACCGTATGGCTGCATCAATCGGTTCAGGTTGGGGAAAGGAAATTGCGTTTTGAAGATTTTGGCAAATCCATACAAAAACATAGTTATGGCCAGGTAGTAACGTAGCAGTACGAGTAGCCAATACAACGCGGTGTTGTAATTCGCCCGTTGCCGATCCAAGAGCGACCATACAACCGTTACTACAACGGCTAATGTGAATATACACAGCACATAAACGTAATTATACGTCGTATCGCCACTGCCATTCGGGAATACCGTAATCTCATAAGGTAAGTGTAGCAGTACTCTTCCCACCCAAGGAACAATATTCTTCCATAACTCGGTATAGGCACCTAATAAATAATCTAAACCCGGTATTATATTAAGCGGAAACGGGAAAACGTACAGGATTAAATATGTGCAGAAAAACCGGAACGCTACTTTTTCAGTCGGCGACCAGATTGGCGATTCGGTGAGGGTAGTTTGTAAAGGCATGGTAGCAAAGAGGCTGAAATTCAATCCCCTAAAATATAGAAACAATACGTCACTGTGCCACAGAATTGCGCTTACTTTGAGTTATATTCTAAATTTTAACAAACAATACTGAGCTCGAACCGATTATTCTTATACCTACCTGCATTATTCGATTATGTCTTTTAAGATTACAACTCAGCCTTTTGGCCCCCTTCCAACCGGTTCGGAGCCGCTCACTGAATATTTGCTCGAACATACCGAAACAGGTGAGTTCATCACGGTTATTCCTGGCTTTGGCGCGATTCTCCGGCGGCTGGTTCTTCGCAAAGGGCGCAGTTTATTTGCACTGATAAAAGCCCCCGATTCGCCACAGGCGCTACGTGCCGATGAGAGCTATAGCAGCGCAATTCTGTATCCGTTTCCAAGTCGGGTACATCACGGCATTTATCACTTCGAAGGCGAAGACTATGCGCTGAAACTAAATGAGCCATCGCTCGACAATGCCATTCACGGCTTCATTCACGGTCGTTCGTTCGATGTAGTGGAGCAGGAAGCAACCGATACCTACGCCCGGATTACGATGCGTCATGATTATGCGGGCGATACGGTTGGCTATCCGTTCCCATTTTCGTTTACCATTACCTATGAACTGATACAGGCCAATTTACTGCCTTACGGAAGTAATCCGGAAAAGGATAAAATGTGTGCGCTACGTGTCAGTTATTCTGTGCAAAACACCGGCATATCGCGGAGTCCGGCGGCATTTGGCTGGCATCCTTATTTCATGTTTATTGAAGATAGTGAAGCTTCGGCGGAGTTGGTCGATAACATGATTATTACCTTGCCCGGTCGTACGCCCGTTATTCTGAACGAAAAACTAATTGCCGTTGGCGAACATCCATTCGAGGAAGCCGCAACCATTCCACTACGTGAACAGGAACTGAATTCGGCCTTTCGCATTGAACCAACGGGAGTGCAAGCCAATGGCGAGTCGTTCGCCGAAACCATTCTAACATCCATGAAAACGGGCGTTCGACTCATTGTTGGCCAGCAAACGGGCGAGGGTAAGCTCAATTATCTGGTCTGCTATACGCCTACCCGACGTAATAATATTGCCATTGAGCCATTGACAGCCAATGTCGATGCGTTCAACAATGGCCAAGGATTAACCACGTTGGAGCCCTGGGAAAGCCTTTCGGGTACCATGTGGGTTCGGCTCGATTAGGTAGGGAAGCTGCGCTACGTTCTTTAACGTAATCAGTATCTGTTTACGTAACAACCAGTTTTCCCAATGAACGTAGCGCGGTTTCTACTTTCTGCTCTGATTCTCCTGAGTAGTACTTTTAGTTTTTCCCAATCTACTCCTCCCCGGCTTATCGTACGTGGCGATGACATGGGCTATTCTCATGCTGGTAATGAAGCAATTCTAAAATGCTTCACCGAAGGTATCGAAACGTCGATAGAAGTGTTGGTTCCGTCGCCCTGGTTTCCCGAAGCCGTTACGTATTTAGTGCAGATACCCGCCGTAGATGTTGGCATTCATTTAACGCTCACCAGTGAGTGGGATAACCTTAAATGGCGACCATTATCTGACTGCCCAAGTCTGCGCGATACCGATGGGTATTTTTACCCAATGCTGTATCCAAATAAAAATTATCCAAAAAAGTCGGTTGTTGAAAATGATTGGAAGCTAGCCGATGTAGAAAAAGAGTTTCGGGCGCAGATTGAACTGGCCATGCGCAAGATTCCACGAATTAGCCATTTTTCGGGACACATGGGCTGTACTACGTTCGATAACGACGTGAAAGCGCTGGTTCAAAAGCTGGCTCAGGAATATAAAATTCCTTTTTTCGATAGCAATTTGCAGAATTTACAAGTGAACCGCGCTACGTATATAGGCGCACACGTAACGTCAGAAGAGAAGATTGATAGCTTTATTAAAATGCTCGAAGGACTGGAATCGGGCAAGACTTACCTCTTTGTCGATCATCCGGGTCTTAACACGCCCGAAGTGAAGGCCATTCATCACATTGGTTATGAGAACGTAGCACCCGACCGGCAAGGCGTTACCGATACGTTGACAAATTTACGTGTTAAAACATTAATCAAAGAAAAGGGAATTCAGCTAATCGGCTATAATCAACTGATAATCAAATAATTTATACTCCTAGATTTACATATCATCTTTTCGGGGAAGCGACCGGAATTTGATATTCCTATAACAAACTTCGCCACCCCAATCCTGTAAACCAATACGTCCGGCAAAACGACCTTTGCTAATAGGAGCATTTTTCAGCTTGCTACTAGCAATCCGTTGTCTCCAGTCTTCACTGTTCAGGTCATGTTCCTGTATTTTAACCCCATTCAGGAATACCTTCAGCTTGTTTTGTTTCATCTTGCAGTACACCCTGTTCCACTCGCCAACGGGTTGTAGCTGGCGTTCTTCTGCCGACGCTACGCAAAATAAATCGCCAGCCCGATGCCCTGCCCGCTGATCTTTTTGCGCAACACCTTCATAAATGGCGTCGTCCAGAATCTGGATTTCCAGCCCTGTTTCATGGCAATTTTTGTATTGAGGGTCTTCCTGAATAAAGAGCAGAATGCCACTATTTGAAAAACGAGCAACTTTCCACTCCAGTTTCAACTCAAAATCGCCCGAGTATACAGCATCGGTTACCAAATCGCCCCCTTGCTGAATTTTAGTATTTACTTTATTCGGAATGTCGAGTTTTAACGCATTCTGTTCAATTTTCCAGGCTTTCCCAACTTCTTTGTTTCCGTATGAATGCCAGCCTGTTACGTCATTTCCGTTAAAAAGAAGCTTCCAGCCGTCTTTTTTCTCTTGTGTCGATAACGTATTTACGGGTTGCGCCCAGCCATTCTCACTGACTAAGCTCAACAATATTCCTAGTGAGACAATTTTATGGATCATGGCTAAAAAAGAGGATAAACGTTTTTCATACATTCAGGAATCGCAAACAGATTAGTTGAGAATCTCCTGAAAGCAGATTCTCTGTTGAGTGCTCAAAAGCGGCACGATTCGATACGTTCCTTTGCTGACGTTGATAACCTTGCTTTGGCTGTAAGGTCTACTTGAGGTTAAAAGTCATTTATTCGTTCAACCTCCTCACAATTTATCCTTAAATCTTGTTTGAATCAATAAATAAAATGAAAAATAAAAATTCAATCTATCTAGTTATCAGTAGATTATACTAGGTAGTATAACTCAGCAACATGCTAAACTTACTCAGTACGGATATCTGTCAGGAGATGAGTAATTATTTACTGAAACAATACGTAGCAGATTACTATTAAGTAATCTGTTCGTCTATATTCAATTCAGAGCAGCGATTAATAAACCATAGAACCACAGTTATGAGTGCATTCAAAATTGATTTTCCGGGCACCCCTGATCAGTTTACTGAAAAGGCAGGAACGGCCATCAAACAAAAAGGTGGAAAATTTGACGGCGATTCCTCGAAAGGGAGTTTTCATCTAAAAACACCAGCCGGTGCCGTAGAAGGCACTTATGAAGTGATCGCGAAAGATGGGCAACCTACTCCTATTTCGGTAAATATTACGAAAAAACCCTTTTTCGTATCGACAAATATGATTGAAGAAGCGATTAGAGGATTCTTTTAAAAAAATCGAACGTATTACTCTATACGCAACACCCCATCTGCTACCTAACAAATGGGGTGTTAACTTATAAGGGAGCTTGTATTCAGTTAAAGCAGAACGCCCTGAAAAACTTCGTCCAGTCTCGAAACGGGCTTGATACTGATCTTGTATCCTTTGGTATCCAGCCCTTTCATGTTATACTTAGAAATATATATTTGCTTGAAACCCAATTTTTCGGCTTCGGCAATACGTGATTCGATTCGGCTCACGGCCCGCACTTCGCCCCCTAACCCAATTTCAGCCGCAAACGCTACCGACGGCGGAATAGCAATATCTTCATAACTCGACACCACGGCCGCACAAACGGCCAGATCAATAGCTGGGTCTTCCACGCGTAATCCTCCGGCTATGTTCAAAAAGACGTCCTGCTGACCCAATCGGAAACCGCCCCGTTTTTCGAGCACAGCCAATAGCATATTCAGCCGTTTTGCATCAAAACCGGTGCTGCTACGTTGGGGCGTACCATACGTAGCAACGCTTACCAGTGCCTGTGTTTCGATCATGAGCGGTCGATTCCCTTCGAGCATAGAACCAATTGTTACGCCACTCAACGCTTCGTCGCGCTGCGAAATCAGAATTTCGGAAGGGTTCGTTACCTGCCGAAGTCCCGTTCCCAGCATTTCGTAAATACCCAATTCGTCGGTACTGCCGAAACGATTTTTGGTAGTACGTAGTATTCGATAGGTTGTATGGCGGTCGCCTTCAAACGTGAGCACCGTATCGACCATGTGCTCGAGCACTTTCGGTCCAGCCAGCGAGCCTTCTTTGGTTATATGACCGATCATGAAAACAGGTACGGCACTTTCTTTGGCGTATTTCATGAACTCAGTTGTACACTCGCGTACCTGCGAGACACTTCCAGCCCCCGACTCCACCAGCGACGATTGCATGGTTTGAATGGAGTCGATAATGAGAACTTCCGGCTCGAAATGCTCAACCACCCGGAAAATATTCTGCGTAGAAGTCTCGGTCATTACGTGGCAATCGCTGGTGGGAGCGTCTAATCGTTCAGCGCGCATCTTTATCTGCTGCTCGCTTTCTTCGCCCGATACGTATAGCACACGCATACCCGCAAGGCTCAACGCAATCTGTAACAACAACGTTGATTTACCAATACCCGGCTCTCCACCAATCAGCACCAGCGAACCGGGAACAATGCCACCGCCCAGCACCCGATTGAGTTCGGCATCGGTAGTACGTACACGAGGCTGCTCTTCGTAGTTGATGGCGTGGAGTGCTTTGGGTTTAGGAGCAGCTTTTACTCCGCCCGGCCCTGAAGATGGGCTTCGCCAGCCGCCTTTTTCGGGTTCGTCCTTCTGAACCAGCTCCTCTACAAACGTATTCCATTCGCCACACGACGGACACCGGCCCATCCATTTGGCCGACTGCTGGCCACAACTCTGACAGAAATAGGTGGTTTTTAGTTTAGCCATTTAAGCTATTATAAAGAATAAGAAACCAGATAATGTAAAATGAGTTATTAGACTGATTAAACCCCTAAAGCTCCAACGTATCAAAGCTATCGGAAACCGGATCAAGTGGGCATTTTTCATTGAACATTACCCATTACTAAAACGCCATTCGCTCAAAATAAGTTGGCTTTTCTGTACCGTATTCAATCAAATCGCGTTTAACTAAAAGTATCACATTTTACACAACCAGTTATGAAGAAAGTCCTGTTTTTCGCATCCTTGTTTCTACTGCCTGCCCTTTCGTTTGCGCAGTTCGAAATTGGTATAAAAGGCGGAGTAAACCTGTCGAAACTTAGCTTTGGCAACTTTGTCCAAACGGGTACAAACTCCAACGGTTCGCCTAACGTAAACGTCGACGGACAAACGTTCCGCAATAGCATCAGCGATAGCTACGCAACCCGAACCGGTACGTCGTTTGGTATTTACACTCGCATTGGCGGTAGCCTGTTCATTCAGCCTGAATTGCTGTATTCAACTAAAGCAGGATCGTTCAATATTGTCCGGAATGGACAAACTGAACAGGTGAACGTGAAACTTACGAGCTTCGACGTACCGGTTCTGCTTGGTATAAAAGGCGGGCCAATACGTATCATGGCCGGACCAATCGTTTCGTTTCGGATCGACGATAATCAGCGTTTGGGCGATGCCATACGGCAGTACACAAACGGTAGCCTGAACGATGCATGGACAAAAGCGTATTATGGCTATCAAGTTGGTGGCGGTCTGGATCTTGGCCCGTTGGGGCTCGACGTTCGTTATGAAGGTAATCTAAGTGATATTGCTCAGATTGAGAATAGCGGAGGGCAGTTCGGCCAACGTATGAAAACCTGGCAGGTTACGCTGGCTTATCAGATTTTTTAAATCAGAGTCGGCAATGGCCGACAACAAAAAACAAACCGTTGCTATCTTCTCTGTAGGAGGTGTAGCAACGGTTGTTTATTTTATTAACCCACTAAAAATGCTTAGTCCAGTGTAGATAGAAAATTAAAGGTGGATAGATGGAAAATCAAACTTATGGTGTAGATAGAAAGCGGTATTAATTGTAGAGTTGCTGCCAATACTGATAAAGTTGCCGTGAGATTTCTTTCAGCCGGCGACGTGAGATATCTATTTCACGACCATCGGCTAGTTGTACCTGGCGAGATTTTGTAGAGATACGTTGCTGAACATAACCTAGGTTTACGATATAGGATTTATGAATCCGGAGAAACATAGTTCCATCCAGAAGTTTTTCAAATTCTTTCAGCGTTTTCGACACTAAATATCGCTTTTTATCACGAGTGTATAGAAATGTGTAATTACCTTCACCTTGCAGGTATAAAATATCATCAACAGAAATAAAAACGGTACGATTTAAATAAGGTAAAGCGATACGTTGCGTACCTCGTTTGTATGATGCTGGAAACTGTGGTACTACGGCAGTTGGCTGTGCAGACGAGAAAAGAGTGGCTTCCATGATTCGAGATTTAGTTTTGGTTCGGGATTGTTTATCCGTTTCTGATGAAGCAAAACTACCCTACAATGGTCGCACGAAAAAAAATGGCCTGATACTCAAGTGGTAAACACCTAGGTTCAACCAATTGAAAATCAGGCCATTATCAGTTTTTTTAACCTTTTTTTTCAGTGAATGTACTCTGCCTATTACGTAAAACTACGTAGTGCCCACATGTACTGAAAAACACTTACTCTCTGGAATTTTCTCCGCATTAATTAGCCAACAGCTACTGGCTGAAAATCACGAATTCGGTCGATAAACATCTGCGCCCGACGGCGTGATATTTTAACTTGTTGTCCATCAATTAATTCCAGTTCACCTTCTTTTTTTACAAAAAATTTGCGAACAAAACCTAGATTCACAATACAGGATTTATGAACGCGCACAAATGCCTGATTGTCGAGCAAAATTTCATACTCCTTAAGCGTGCGTGATACCAGCATTTTTGTTCCATCTTTCAGGAAAAAATTGGTGTAATTTCCACAGCCTTCCAGCCGTACAATTTCATCTACAGAAACTGTGCGCTTACGATCATAAAATGGGATCAGCAATTTCTGTAGACATGTGGAATCGGCAATTTTTTCCACACTATTGTGGAAAGCCATGGACATTGGATCGAAGATGGAATTGTTAGTGAAGGCTTTCATACTGGCTTTTTAGAAGACTATATGGACAATTGTTTATGACTGACACTCAGAAGTTTACCTTTCTATTCTATTGACTAGAAATAGTACGCTCATCAGGTATTGTACTAAATCTATACGCAAGAATTAGACCCACTTGCAAAAAATACTTAAGTACAGTCAAAATATGGCGATTTTAACGAACTGTTTATCAAAACATTTAACCGTTTACTCAACAATCTTTTGTCAAAGCAATGCAAATGAGTCAAGTTATTAGTTTTCCGAGTTAACTCTCAGACGCAACTACTGTTCATCGGCCACATATTTATATGATGTTGTGGTCCGGTTCTGTTCTGAAACAGCTATGGTCCCTAGTTTTACGTACCTTTGCAGTATAATCAGCGCGTAGGCGATAGTATATGCTGGACAGAGTAAAAGACATACATCAGGAAATAGACCAGTTCAGTGTGAATTCACCCGAACAACTGGAGCAATTTCGGATGCGATTCATTAGCCGAAAAGGCGTCATTACCGAATTATTTGAAGGACTGAAATCCGTTCCCCAAGCCGACCGGAGAGCCGTTGGGCAGGAACTGAATGGCCTTAAAAACCTGGCTCAGGAACGATTCGACGCCTTTAGTCAGGCAATTGATGAACAACGTAGCACATTGGGGAATACGCCCCCCGTCGATCTTACGCTGCCGACCATCCCGAACCTTACCGGCACCCAACACCCGTTAAGCTTAGTCCGCCAACGCATCATCCAGATTTTTGAACGTATCGGTTTTAACGTTGCCGATGGCCCCGAAATAGAAACGGACTGGTATAACTTCGGAGCGCTGAATTTCCCCGACAATCACCCTGCCCGTGATATGCAGGATACGTTCTTTGTCGCCAAGGCGTCTGGTAACGATGGTCAGGATACGCCTGCCGATATGCTGCTACGTACGCATACATCGAATGTTCAGATTCGTCTGATGGAGCGTCAGGCTCCTCCAATTCGTTCGATCATGCCGGGGCGTGTCTATCGGAACGAGACTATTTCGGCGCGGGCACACTGTATGTTCCATCAGGTTGAAGGAATTTATATCGACCGCAACGTAGGCTTTAAAGATCTGAAAGATACGCTCTATCATTTTGTAAAAGAGTTGTTTGAACCGGGTACCCAAATTCGGTTCCGCCCATCTTATTTCCCATTTACAGAGCCTAGTGCAGAAATCGACATTTCGTGCCAGATATGTGGCGGCAAAGGCTGTAACATCTGTAAGCATTCGGGATGGGTCGAGATTGCCGGTTCGGGTATGGTTGACCCGCAGGTGATTGCCAACTGCGGCATTGACCCCGAAGAATACACTGGTTTTGCATTCGGCATGGGAATCGAGCGTATCACCCAATTGAAATACGTAGTGAACGACCTCCGGTTATATACCGAAAACGACGTACGATTCCTGCGTCAATTTGAAGGACTGTAAATCAATTCTGAATGATAGAATGAGTGAATGATAGAATAAAAAAGCTGGCGCAAGCCTATTCACTTATTCTATCATTCACTCATTCATCATTAAGCTATGACTCCCATTCGCCTTTCAGATTTAGCTTTTACGCTCGAAGCAGTTATTGATAATGCATTCGGGCAAAAGGCCGTGTGGGTAATTGCCGAAACCAGCGATATAAAAAACTACCCCGACCGGGGTTACTGTTTTTTAACGCTGGTAGAACGAGATGCCAAAGCTTCGGCTAGTGGGACTCTCGCGAAATTAGATGCCTGCATCTGGCGCCGAAATTATCATACCATTGGCGAATTTGAACGAGCTACGGGCGTTGCTTTTTCCCGGAATATCCAAGTGCTGTTACAGGTTTCGGTCAGCTTCAACCCCGTTTATGGGTTAAGGCTGGAGATACTGAAAATTGACCCATCTTACACACTTGGCAATCTCGAACGGGAACGACAGGCGGTGCTTGATGCACTTGTGCAAGATCACCCCGAGTTAATATGGCTTGAAGATGGGCAGTATATAACGGCCAATCAGTTATTACCCCGGCCAGCCGTTATGCAGCGATTGGCTTTAATTGCGGCCCCTAATTCCGACGGATGGCGCGACTTTAAACACGAGCTGGCCCAGAATCCATTTGGCTATGACTTTGTTGTCGATGAATACCTCACTCAGGTTCAGGGGCAGGGAGCCGAACGGGCCATTTGCAATCAATTAGAACGTATTGCAACGAGCGGTATTGCTTACGATGCCGTTGTGATGGTACGTGGCGGAGGATCTCAACTGGATTTTGGCTCGTTCGATACGTATCTGATGGGGCAAACGGTTGCTGGATTTCCGATTCCGATTCTGGCTGGCATTGGTCACGAACGTAACGTAAGCATTACTGATCTGCTGTGCCACGAAAGTGTGAAAACACCAACTAAAGCCGCTGCTTTTGTTATTGAGCAAAATCGGCAATTTGAAGAAAACTGCCTGCGTATAGGCGACCGATTACAAATGGTAGCGCGTGATGCCTTACAAACAGCCCGTGAGCAGGTAGATCGTGAAACAGAGCGATTACGGTTTGTTGCTCAGCTTTACTTTCGTGGATGTCACACCAGTCTCGCCGAAAAAGCCGTTACAATACGTCACCTCGATCCGTCGAACGTACTACGTAGAGGCTATGCGATGGTGCTACGTAACGGCCGAATCCTGACAAAGGCCTCCGATATTCAGCCCAACGAAACCATTCATCTGCAAATGCACGACGGAACGGTTGAAACTAAAGTTATAAATCAGTAAAGTTGTAGTGTTTTATAATCGTAAAGTTATAGAGTTATAATGTTGTAGAGTTGTAATGTTATAAAATTAGCCATCGAACTCATAACCCTATAACTCTACAACCTTACAACATAATCACCCAAACATGACGTATCAGGAAGCTTACGACCAGTTGCTCACGTTGGTCGATGAGATTGAGAATGAAGAAGTACCTCTTGATGAACTTCCGGGTAAAATTCGGCTGGCAACCGAGTTGATTACGTTTTGCCAGGAACGCTTGAGAGCCGTAGAAACAGAGTATCAGGAAATCATAGAACGGTTACCCCGGCGATAAATACGGTAATTTTACGGTAAAGTTTAGCTAACCTTTGCCAAACCTTACCTATTTTTATCCCGAAGCGACTAGTTATGATACACATAGATCACAATAGCTAGTTGGTGAACAAGCTGTTGTAGATAGGTTGTGCGCTGGATGTGAACGTAACAACAGCCTCTATTACCTCCTGATTGAGACGCAATTATGAATTTGTTTAATACACTGACAACCGTTTTAAGCCCAGACGTACTGTCGAGTATTGGCGCTTATATCGACGAATCAACCGAACGTACCAGCAAGGCCGTTGATGGTCTCGTCTATACAATTATTGGGGGATTGATGAAACGCACCACCTCCGAAATCGGTGTAAATCAGCTCTTCAATCATATCCAGAAAGGCCGTTATGATGGCTCGCTGACAGACAACCTGCTGAACGTGCTGCGCGATCCAAACCAAACCAATACACTTATCACACAGGGTAATGATGTGATTAGCCACTTATTACCCGCCATGAAAAGTTCTATTGGGAGTATGATTTCCCGCTATGCAGGCATTCGAAATTCGTCGTCTATTTCATTGCTAGGACTTATCACTACCCTAATTCTACATGTGTTGGGGCGGCAGGTAAAAGAAAAGAAACTAGACGCCGACGGGCTGGCTGCACTATTATTTGCCGAACGTGATACGTTCATGAGCATCGTGCCCGAAGAGTTCATGCCTCAGCTTATCGAACGACTTGGTCTGCATCAGATCGTGTCAGGGGTAGCCAATCCGGCTCGTCGTACTACCGCCGAAGCAACGGTAGCAAGTAGTGGCTCATCGACAACTACTATCCGCCCCCCCATTAATTATGCCGATGCCGACGATAATGGCGATAGTGATAATAGCTCGCTCGCAAAATGGGGAGTTGGTGCATTATTGGCTTTAGCGGTGGCTGCCGGTGGCTACTATGTATACCAAAACACTCAAAAATATTCAGATGGGCAGGAAGAAATTGCTGGCTCTACTACGGTAAATACCGACACCGTTCAGGCCGATACCGTTACCCGGTCGCTGGCGTTACCAAAAGATTCGCTGACGGGTAACCCTCCCAAATCTACATCAGCCACAAACGTATCTGCTGTAACTAGTGCTCCAACCGCTGTCACATCAGCAGCCGTTGGAGCATCAGGTAACTTAACCCAGCAAGTAACGCCTTATCTTGGGAATGCAGCCCTACCTAAAGGTCGGATTTTTCCGTTGACAGGTATTGCTTTTCAGCCAGGTTCATTATCAATGACGGCCGAATCACAGGCGGTTATTAAGGAAGTAGAAACGCTACTCAAAACGTATCCGCGTCTGCAAATTCAGTTGGTTGGTTATGCCAATGATGCCCAACTGCCCCTGACGAATAAAAGCCTGTCGTTTAAACGGGTAAATCAGGTCAAGCAGCAATTGATGGCAGCAGGAGTCGACTTCCTACGTATCGACGCAATTGGCCGGGGAACGGGCGTTAGCAGAAACGATACGTCGGGTATACCCAAGCCAACGCTTCGCAAAATAGACCTGAAAGTTGTCGTCAAATAGCTGACAACGCTTTCATGATTAGCCTTTTAAAAACTCTTCCATGGAAGAGTTTTTTTGTTTTAGTTATCTCCAATACGTATTTATAGAAAACAACATTCGTCTTGTTGTAGTTGGATAGAAACGATGTTTTTATTCACTAACTAAGACACGTTATGAACTCAGGAACAGGTAAAACCGCTTTAATAACCGGCGCTTCGAGTGGCATTGGTCAGGAATTGGCCAAGCTATTCGCTCAAGACGGCTACAACTTAGTATTAGTGGCACGTAGTGACGACAAGCTGGAACGATTGAGCGATGTTTTTAAAAATAATTACGGTACGCAGGAAATCACGGTTATCGGCAAAGACTTGTCGACAGAAGACGCTGCGCAGGATGTATATAATCAGGTAAAAGCCAAAGACATTACCATCGACGTATTGGTAAACGATGCTGGTGTTGGGCTGTACGGACTCTTCGCAACCGATACCGACTGGGAACGGGAGAAAGCTATGATTCACCTGAACGTACTGACACTCACGCAGATGACCAAGCTTTTCCTGTATGATATGCTGGCACGTAACGAGGGTAAAATTCTGAATCTGGCATCGTTGCTATCCATCGCTCCATCTCCGTTAATGGCTGTGTACTCAGGTACAAAAGCGTACGTCTATAATTTTACACAGTCGCTGGTTAACGAGCTAAAAGATACCAACGTAACGGTTACAGCATTGCTGCCTAACGCTACTGATACTGACTTTTTCCATAAAGCTGGAGCCGAAAATACCAAAGTAACCGATGAAGTTCAGGACCCGGTTATGGTGGCCCGCGACGGCTACAATGCGCTTATGAATGGTAAGCCTAAAGTGGTGCCGGGTGGTCTGAAAAATAAGTCATACGAAGTAATGTCGTACGTAGCACCGCAGGAAGCAGTGGCAGCATTGATGCGCGACAAAATGTCGCAGAAGCCCGAGCCAGAAGATTCTAATACACCAACACTAGCCTGGAGCATAGGAATCGGTATTGCCGTTCTGGCAGGTGTTGCTCTCGGATATGCTTACATGAACACAAACGAGTTTGGTCGGGCACGGTATCGCTACAAAGCCAGATCACTTAAAGACGATATCGCCGATACCCTTTCATCGGTGGTCGATAACGTAGTAGACTCGGTTGTGAATGCGTACAACACCACCAAAGAAAAAGCGGAAGACCTCACACATAAGGCCGTTCATAAAGCTGAAGTTATCGAAGAAGATGTTGCTGCTTAATTATTCATCAAACCCGAACGTAGCAACCATACTACGTTCGGGTTCACTAGCACATTACCATGAAAAATAATTCATTCTGGCGAATTGCTACAGCTGTAATCGCCGTTGGCAGCATTATTTATACTACAGTTTCAAGTAGTCAATCGCGTCGGGAAAGTCAGGAACGGCATGAAGCCGATCAGGGTGGTTCGGAATACGAGTACGACGTACCGGTTGAATACGAACAGGTATTTGAGAAAAATCAGCTCGTACCAGCCGGTTGGGCGTTTGGCGCAGTTTGGTCTACCGTTTATTCTGGTCTGGCTGCTCTGATGGTGCATCAGGCATTACCTTCCGAGGAGCATAATCCGCGTTATCAGAAAGCGTTGCCCTGGTGGTGGGCTTCCTGGACACTCAACGCTATCTTCGGGCGTTTTTTCTCTCAAAATGATCCACAAAGCATTGTCATTTCTGATCTAACGACAAAGTTTAATCTACCAGCAGCTATCGGTTTGCACCAGAGTCTGGAAATTGGCAAGACCGACGTACCAATGCCTGAAAAACTGCTACGTATTCCGGTCAGTCTTTATGCTGGCTGGCTAACGGCCGCAACGGTTGTGGGTACGCCCAACTCGCTTCTGACCCTAAACTGGTGGGAATCAGACGAAGAGCGCGACGAACCAATATCGGCTGGTATTCTGGGCGCTACAGCAGGAGCAGGCTACTTGATCGCTCGTCGGCTCAATGATCCGTGGTATATGTTGCCATTTATAGCAGGCTTTGGCGGCATTGCGACTCGTCAACAGGAAAAACAACCGATTGTTGGCTGGACAGCAGCTGCCCTCGCCCTTGCCTATGCCGGACTACTTGCCTACTGGCTTCCTAAAGGTAAATTTCACGAATACGACCAATTTGTCGTCAACGATGTGGATGTACTAACCGATCAGATTGAAACGTCAGAGCCGCATCAAGCCGAAATCGTCCGCGAACGCATGAAACCCATTGAAGCTGAAGGCCTTGACTAGAGTTAAACCTTACGCTTTATCCTGAAGCTGCCCTACGACCGTAAGGCAGCTTTTTTTATTATAAATCATTCAATTTGCGACAGAATGTCACTTAACAACGTAATTAAGGAGCATTATCGGCCAAAATGTCCCAAAAACCACTACGGCCCGTGATTTGTTAATGGATACTGTAGAATGAATAATGCACGCTAACTCGCTGCGAATTATTCATTCTACATCATTCATTTGCATTCATTCCTAAAGCTCATGGATTTCAAGAATTACACCATCAAAGCACAGGAGGTTGTTCAGAAAGCGTCGGAAATCGCGCTGGGCAACGGTCAGCAAGCTATCGAAACAGGACACCTGCTTCAGGCAATACTATCGGAAGATGAAAACGTAATCGGATTCATTGCCAAAAAGCTGGGTATCAACATACAGAATACGACTAGCGCATTACAAGCCATTCTCACTACGTATCCGAAAGTTTCGGGTGGCAACGGCAGCGTTTATTTAAGCAACGACACAGCGACCGCTTTAGCCAAAGCCAGCGCCCTGACAAAAGAGTTCGGCGATGAATTTGTAAGCGTCGAATTGATGTTACTCGGTCTGATGGCCGGTAAAGACCAGATTGCTACGTTACTAAAAGACGCCGGTTTCAACGAAAAACAGGTGAAAGCGGCCATCAACGAACTTAGAAAAGGAAATTCGGTGAAAGACCAAAACGCAGAAGCTAAATATCAATCCTTAGAACGGTACAGCATCAACCTGAATGAACGCGCCCGGAACGGAAAAATTGACCCCGTTATTGGTCGCGACGATGAAATCAGGCGGGTATTGCAGATTCTTAGCCGACGTACCAAAAACAACCCGATTTTATTGGGTGAACCGGGCGTTGGTAAAACCGCTATTGTTGAAGGACTGGCACAACGTATCGTGTCGGGCGATGTACCAGAGAACCTGAAAAGCAAAACCATCGTCTCGCTCGATATGGGTTTGCTCATCGCTGGGGCTAAATACAAAGGCGAGTTTGAAGAACGTCTGAAATCGGTTATCAAAGAGGTAACAGACTCAAACGGTGAACTTATTCTCTTCATCGATGAGATTCACACGCTTATTGGCGCAGGTGCTGGTGGCGAAGGTGCAATGGATGCCGCTAACCTGCTGAAACCTGCTCTTTCGCGTGGCGAACTCCATACAATTGGTGCCACTACGTTGAAAGAGTATCAGAAATATATTGAGAAAGATAAAGCACTCGAACGTCGTTTTCAGGCTGTCATGGTCGATGAGCCTAACACCGCCGATGCTATTTCGATTTTGCGCGGTATCAAGGAAAAATATGAGCTTCACCACGGCGTACGTATCAAAGATGATGCGGTAATTGCTGCCGTTGAGCTATCGACCCGTTACATTTCGGATCGTTTCCTGCCTGACAAAGCTATCGATTTGATGGACGAAGCAGCCGCCAAATTACGTCTGGAAATGGACTCGGTTCCTGAAGAGCTTGACGAGCTGAACCGACGTATCATGCAGTTGGAAATTGAGCGGGAAGCTATCCGTCGCGAAAACGACAGGGAAAAAGAAACGTTCCTCAACAAGCAGATTGAAGACCTAAGCGAACAACGTAACGACCTAAAAGCCAAGTGGGAAACCGAAAAGGCCTCGGTTAATGAAGGCAGGACGTTGAAAGAAGAACTTGACAAATTACGTCTGGAAGCCGATCAGGCCGAACGTAGTGGTGATTACGGTAAAGTAGCTGAAATTCGCTACGGTCGGATTCCCGAAATCGAAACGAAACTGAATTCGTTAACTAAAGAAGACAACAACGGTTCGTCGGATCGGATGATGCAGGAAGAAGTAACTGCCGAAGATATTGCCGAAGTCGTTGCCAAATGGACGGGAATTCCGGTATCGAAAATGCTGCAAAGCGACCGCGAAAAACTGCTCAATCTGGAAAAAGAACTGGGCAAGCGTGTAGCTGGTCAACAAGAAGCCATTGAAGCAGTTTCGGATGCAGTACGTCGGAGCCGGGCCGGTATGCAGGACCCCAAAAGGCCAATCGGTTCGTTTATCTTCCTCGGAACCACGGGCGTTGGTAAAACCGAAGTAGCTCGAACCCTAGCCGAATACCTGTTCAACGATGAGAATGCAATGGTACGTATCGATATGTCGGAGTATCAGGAACGTCATGCGGTGAGCCGTCTGATTGGCGCCCCTCCGGGCTACGTGGGTTATGACGAAGGCGGTCAATTAACCGAAGCGGTACGTCGGAAACCGTATTCAGTTGTGTTGCTCGATGAGATTGAAAAAGCGCATCCCGATGTCTGGAACATTCTGTTACAGGTACTCGATGAAGGCCGCTTGACCGATAACAAAGGGCGCATAGCCAACTTCAAGAACACAATCATCATCATGACGTCGAACATTGGTAGTCATCTGATTCAGGAGAAATTTGCTGAAGACGAAGGCTGGAACCACTCGCTGGTGATTGATGAAGCGAAAAAAGCAGTGATGGAGTTGCTAAAACAAACCATCCGCCCTGAGTTTCTGAACCGGATCGACGAAATCGTCATGTTCGAGCCACTGACGAAGGCCAACATCCGCAAAATTGTGGATATTCAGTTCAGCGAAATAAAAAAACGACTGGCCGAAAACGGTATTCAACTCGATGCCACCGACGAAGCGTTGACCAAAATCGGCGAAGAAGGTTTCGACCCAATTTTTGGAGCCCGTCCGCTAAAGCGTGTATTGCAACGTCGGGTGCTTAACGAACTCTCGAAAAGCATCCTGTCGGGTGAAGTCAAAAAAGATTCCGTTGTCTTAATGGAATTGGACAATGATGGCGAAATCGCCTTCACCAACCTCGACGCCGAAATTGAATTGTAAAAAATAATTGACAGACAGAGTGCCTAGCTCGGTCGCTGCAAAGTGGCCGGGCTTTTTTTGTTTACAATCTGAATTCGCTGAAACGTTATCATCATTCGAACAGGTAATAGGATACACTTTCTTAATGGCCTCATATATCTTCAACTGGAGCACTCTCAACGTTTTTATATACGCGATTTAACTCGCTAAACAGAAGCCAGCAATTATTCGCAGACGTAAATCTCTGTTAATGAGTTTAAATATGCGGGTAGCTTGCTTTAAGCTAAGCATTTTCGGCTGATAACTCTCTTTTAGTCTAATTCTTCACCTACGAATCGCTTTTACAGTTAAATTTGCGGCCTTTTTCCACTAAAAACAGGCAACAATGTTTTCCGAATTCTATAAATATCTGCTGCCTAATCACGACTGCTACAACCTGCCATGACAACAATTTCCTGCGGAATCGACTTTGGTACGTCGAACACGAGTATTGCCATCAATAACGAGGGCAAAATCAGTCTGGTGCCGGTTGAAAACGCACACGTAACAATTCCAAGTGCTATTTTTTTCCGACGTAACGATAACAAGCCATTCTACGGACGTGCGGCTATAAGTCAGTTTTTTGATCGGCAGGACGGCCGTTTTATGCGGAGTTTAAAACGGGTTCTGGGTACGTCGCTCATGAAGCAAGGCACGCTGGTGAATGGTACGGCCATGAATTTCAGCACCATCATTATGGCATTTCTGAAGCAGGTCAAAGAAAACGCTGAAACGCTCGCAGGTCAGAACATTGAGCACGTAGTAATGGGCCGCCCGGTTCATTTTGTCGATAACGACCCAGCCGCTGATATTCGCGCTCAGGCCGAACTGGAAGCTATTGCCAAACGAATTGGTTTCAAATACATTGACTTTCAATTTGAACCTATTGCAGCCGCCTTTGCGCACGAAGCCCGGATAAACAGCGAAAAACTGGCGATTGTAGCGGATTTGGGAGGTGGCACGTCCGATTTTACCGTCATTAAACTCTCTAGTCAATACGCTCATAAATCAGATCGCACGTCCGACATTCTGGCTAACACCGGCGTTCGGATCGGCGGGAACGATTTTGATAAAGACCTGAGTCTTGCGGCTATTATGCCGGAGATTGGTTATAGGAGCACGTATGGCGAGAAAAATCTGGAAGTTCCTTTGAAACCTTACCATGATCTGGCCGAATGGAGTAAAGTCAATTTTCTGTATACGCCCAAAATGATTATGCAGGTTCGGCAGTTACTCTACCAATCGCACGACAAAATGCGCTACCGACGGTTGTTACAGGTTCTCGAAGACGAAACAGGGCATTCGTTACTGGCCGCAGCCGAAGAATCGAAGATTGCCCTGACCACACAGCAGGAACATAACGCCACGTTCGACTTTATTGAAGAGGGATTTTCGATACCCATAAAACGCCGTGTTTTTGACGAAGCAATTCAGGACGAGGTCGACAAAATAGCGGCTTCGGCGAGGCAATGTCTGCTGGATGCAGGTGTAACCAACGAAGCCATTAATCTGGTTATTCTGACGGGAGGAACCACTGAAGTCCCTGCTGTTCAGGACGAGTTCAGACGACTTTTCCCAAATGCAGCCATCGCCGACGAAAATAAATTATCAAGTGTTGGGCTTGGGTTGGCCTACGATAGCCTTTATAAATTCGGCAAAACGGCCCAGCCTGAGCAAGTGCCATCTTTATCAGAATAAACCGATTCATTTGGTGGTAGCGGGATAATCTGGCAGTTTTCGGGCTAATTTTGCAGCCGAATTACTCCCCTTCCTCCGAATGAGTTTGTTTCTGCTTAAACTTACCTTTATACCCAGTATCATTGCGCTTGTTACGTTAGCTATTCGAAAATGGGGCGGTAAAATTGGGGGACTCATTGGAAGTATGCCGTGGGTGGCGGGGGCTATTCTGCTGTTTTTTATTCTCGAACAAGGAAAAGAATTTGGCATCCATTCGATTCAGGGTTCGATGACGGGCATTCTGGCACTCATTACATTTTGCCTGAGTTACGCTATTTTATCCCGAAAATTCACCTGGTTCCCTACCCTATTCATTTCCTACGTACTGTATACCATAACTGCCGTAATTTTTGATTATCTGCGGCTCAATCTGGAAATCAGTTACGTATTGGTACTGAGTTACGTACTGCTTACACTCTACGTATTTCCGTTGCCAACAACCCCGCCCGCCCCCAGCCGACGTTTACCGTTCGATATTCCAATTCGGATGGGCGTTGCTACGTTATTTGTGCTGGTTATTACCGGATTAGCCAGCGTACTAGGCCCAAACTGGAGTGGCATTTTAACGCCATTTCCAATTCTCACATCGGTGCTTGCCATTTTTTCGCATACGCTTCAGGGAAGTAACGCGGTCATTGCTACGTTGCGGGGAATGGTTATGGGCCTGTTTGGTTTCACTACGTTCCTGTTTCTTCAAGCCCATTGGCTTACCGAATTTTCGATTGTTGTGTCATTCGGACTGGCACTGATTATCAATGCGATTACCAACGTAGTGGTCAGTAAGGTTTGGTAAATACAATCTACCCCACGGCAGCGGCCGACCGTCCTAAATCCCTCCCCTAAAACTAGGGGAGGGACTTCAGAGAGTCCATTTTTAAGTACCTCCCCTAGTTTTATCAGGGTGGGGTTAATTTTTTTGATTAAGAAGCTACAGCTCAGCCAAAGCCTGTTCCAGATCGCTCAATAAATCGCTAACATTTTCAATACCCACCGAATAACGAATCAGGCTTTCAGGGATGCCAAGTTGTTTGCGTTGCGCTTCGGTCAACTCAACGTGGCTAGTGGTTCGGGGTGGCCCCGCCAACGTACTGACCGAACCCAAACTAGCCGCCAGATGAACGAATTGGAGCTTTGGTAAAAATCTCTTTACGTGTTCATAACCACCCTCTAGCGAAAAACTTAGAATTCCGCCAAAACCCGACATCTGACGTGTAGCGATCTCATAACCGGGATGCGTTTCGAGGCCGGGATAAAACACATCACTAACCTTGGGATGCGCTTTCAGATACTGCGCAATTGTGAGAGCCGACGCATTTTGTCGTTCAATTCGGAGTTCCAGCGTTTTCATACCCCGTGCCAGTAAATACGCCGGATCGGACTGAAGACTGGCTCCGTTGATTTCCCGAAACTGAAACACCTTTTCGACCAATTCCTTAGCTCCACAAAGTAGTCCGCCCATCGCGTCGGAGTGACCGCCCAGAAACTTAGTGGCACTATGAATGACCAGATCGGCACCCAGCGCCAGCGGATTCTGATTGATCGGCGTCGCAAACGTATTGTCGACAACGGTAATAGCTCCGACCTGTTTAGCGGCTGCCGCCAATCGGTTTATATCGACTATTTTCAGCGTTGGGTTTGTAGGTGTTTCCAGATAAAGAACGTCGCAGCCTTTCGCAATTTCGGCTTCCAGTGCGTCAAAATCAGTGGTTTCGCACAACGTAACAGCTACCTGATAACGGGGCAGAAAATCCAGAAATAGTCGACTGGCTCCGCCATACGTATCGTTGATCGAAACCACCCGCTTACCGGGAGCCAGCAGAGCAAACAACGTATTACTGATAGCTCCCATGCCCGTTGCAAACGACGTAGCAGCTTCGGCTCCTTCCAGAATCCGAATTTTTTCTTCCAGAACATGTACCGTTGGGTTGGTGTTTCGGCTATAAATGTATCCTTCTGCTTTGCCCGTCGCTACGTTATGCCACTCATCCAGATCGTGATAGGCGAAGGCAACGCTTTTAACAATTGGCGACGTAACAGCTCCTCCGCTAAACGATTCCGTTTCGCCCGCCCACACCGCTGTAGTACTTTTTTTGTGCTTTGAAAAATCCATGATAACGTAGTAATTAAAGTCGGCAGAAGGTTAATAATACGGAATCCCGGCTGCTTTATACGTATCACTACGTCATCTACCACAAATTGATTAAATTTTGGCTTGTTCAGCACCTTCATACAATCTCTACCAATTATGGTTCGCCACCGTACTACGTATTTCCTGTTTATTCAATTCGTTTGTGTCTCACTTTTTCACCTGTCTTCGTTCGCACAGAATCGCACTACGTTGCCCGAACTACGGACAAAGATTGAGCATGAATTAGCTAAACATCCCGGCGTTTTTGCGGTTGCGTTTAAAGATTTGTCAACCGGAAATGAGCTTCTGATTCGGGAACGGGAAAACTTTCACGCGGCCAGCACCATGAAAACGCCCGTCATGATTGAGGTCTATAAACAACAGGCGCTTGGAAAACTTTCGCTTAAAGATTCTATCCTGTTAAAAACTGACTTTAAAAGTATTGTCGATGGCAGTCCGTTTTCGTTAAAAGCGATTCAGGACAGCGATACGATCATCTACAAACATATTGGCAAAAAACGAACGCTCGATAGTCTGGTATACAACATGATTACCATCAGCAGCAATCTGGCGACCAACCTGATTATTGAACGTGTTGGTGGCCAGAACGTAACGCAGACCATGCGCGAGCTGGGTGCCCGCGACATTCAGGTTCGACGTGGTGTTGAAGATTCGAAAGCGTTTGCGCAGGGTCTCAACAATACCACGACAGCTTATGATCTGATGGTAATTTTCGAACAGATTGCCCAAGGAAAAGCCGTTAGCCCCGAAGCCTCAAAGGCCATGATTACTACGTTGCTCGACCAGAAATTTAACGAAACGATTCCCGCCAAACTTCCTAAAAACGTAAAAGTCGCTCACAAAACGGGCTCTATCGTTGGTGTTCGAAATGATTCAGGCATTGTATTTCTACCCGATGGCCGAACATTCGTGTTAGTCTTTTTATCGAAAGAGATTAAAGATGATAACGTAACACAGGATGTACTGGCAACTATTTCGAAATGGCTTTACGACTACGTGGCGCAACGGTAATGTTTATTGCTGAAGCTACGAACGCGGTTACGGCGGACAGAATGTCAATTAAATTAGCTACAGATTCCGCAGACTTTCGAGGTGTTTGGCCAGCCGTGGGTCGCTTGCCATTTCTGCTTTAATGTGTTTTAGCACTTCGCCAGAAATCTGTGGTTTACGGCTGATAATATCGACGCCTTCGGGCGTGAAAAGTGTTTTTGAAAACCAGATGACTGCCCATTGGCCGTTTGAATCAATCAGCGCTACGTTCCATTTGCTACGTAGTAAACTCAGCAATCCTTTGCCACGCCAGACAAACGCCGATGAGTCGGTCTTATCCTGATAATCGTAGCCTGTCAGGGTTTTCGCTTTTCCTTTTTTCAAGTAGTTCACCTCATCAAGCAGCACGTTGGTATCGGCTTTTTTATCTGTGGTAGAATACGTAAACGTTGGGCTCAGTTTATCGCCTTTGAGCCACATCGGGAAGTTTGTGCTGCAAATAAACCACGTACCGAGTAAAGCTGGAATCAGATTGTTCATAACGGAAAAGAATTACAGTTTCAGTTTAATACGTAGCTTGCCAAGAACCGCCGTGATGCCAATAACCAGCAGCGCAAACAGCAACGATTTTACCAGCCCCACCCCACCTGTTTTTAGAAATTCTGGCACTGAAATTCCCGACAAATCAGCAATGCTGTAATACACATAAGGAATTACGTAGCACGTCAACGTACTGGTTCCGGCCGGTTTTATCAAGTCGAACGTGTGTGTATTAGCCTGTAAATCAACAAACAAGTAGATCACCGCATACGTAACGAATGCAATACCACAACATAGAAAAACCCAGGTTGGTGTGGCCTGAATTTTTGAAATGATAAAGAAGTGACGAGCAAAGACGCCTGCCATCAAAAACAGAATACCAATACTGGCGAAACGTAGCAACAAATGTTCGCGCTGATTCTTCCCCGAAAAATAGGTGAGAAGATACGTAGCGAGAATACCGGAAAACGTAAACGAGCTGAATGCGCCATTGCCCAGTATCCAGTCGCCCGGACCATCCGGCCAGATGGCTTTTAACCAACCTGCATGACCGGCAATGCAACATAACGTAAAGAGAAACCAGGCTGCGAAAAGCAAGGCGGGTGATTTATGAACGAATAAATACACCAGCGCACAGGTTAGATAGGTCCAGCCAATCAGCCCCAGAATGCCCCACCATTGTGTTTTCATCCCTACCAACTCTCCACTATTTCCACCCCGGAAACGTAGCGCCAGATACACCAACAGCCCAATTCCTAACACTTGCAGCGCAATAAAAGCCATTCTGAGCCAGTCGCTACGTTTCGGATACTGATTCCAGATCAGGAAAAACGCCAGCACCATCAGAATTTGAAACCATTGTGTACTTAGGCCAGTCGCTTCTGCATTGAGACTGGGAACATTGACCGTGAAAACGCCCATAATCAGGAGTGCTACCGAACGGATTACAATGTGCCAGATGATGGCCGGATACGTATCACCTTTGTCGAGTCGCTGCCGGATCGCAAACGGAATCGACATACCAACAATGAAGAGAAAACAAGGAAAAACGACATCCGAAAAGCCCAGAAAATCCTCTTTCGCCGATGCGTGCTCAAGCCATTTCGGAATGCCGGTCAATGTCCAGAAATCATTGACAAAAATCATGGTCAACATAGTCAACGCCCGAAACGCATCAATTGAAAAAATCCGGTTTCCTGTTCGGCTGGCTGTACTGACGTTGGTTTGTAAAGAGGTCATAGGTTAAGAGTAATGTATAATGGGTAATGTACAATGAATAATGGTGTTGCGGGTTTGAGTTGGTGAAGAATAAATAGTGAAGGTACTGGTTCTACAAAGAGTATTGAAAACCGATACGTAACAGGCTATTTACTCTACCATTCATTCTACATTTTTCATTGTCCATTGTCCATTTAAAATCGTCCGTTTTGTCCGCCAATGAACAGGAAATGTCCGGTTGCGTACATGCCAGAGAATTGGCATACAAGTTAACCATCTGATTATCAGAAATATTAACTTTCTGGCACAATCGTTGGCATATAGTAATCAGAACAGTAAACAACGCAATTTCACCTTAAACGCAAATACTACCATGTTACTCGTAATCACAAAATTCATCGGTTCGGTTCTTCTGAGTGCTGCTACGTTCGTGAATCCAACCAACCCTAAAGCCCTTTCGTTTGATGCCAGTGCTTTCGTAACCGTCAACAACCAAATCCGGGTTGCGGTTAATAAAACGCCCGGAAAAGAAGTTGCCGTTATACTTCGCGGACAAAACAACGAGATTCTTTTTCAGGATTATATCCGTAAAAATGATGAAAAGTATGCCATTAAAATGAACGTTAACGATCTGAACGATGGCGAATATGAACTCGAAATCAAGTCGAGCGAAGGTAGCATTCGCAAACAAATTACACTCGCTACACAACCTACCAAAACAACCAACCGTGTAGTGGCACTACAATAAATAAATCACCAGAATACACCCTGATATCCGGGTTTTCGCTGACCAACGCTACGTTGCCAGAGAAAACCCGGATTTTTTTTGTACCTCACTGTAATGTTTTTTTCACTCAGTCGTCTATGCTATTGAAATGGACGTACAAGCTTTCAAACAACGGATTCTGCCTGTTCAGGGGCGCCTTTTTCGGGTCGCACAGATGTTTCTGCGCAACCGTGAAGAAGCCGAAGATGCCCTTCAGGATGTCATGCTACGTCTCTGGAACAACCGGCAGCAACTGGAAACGTACCAGAGTCTGGAAGCACTGGCCGTGCAAATGACACGGAATCTTTGCCTCGATAAACTCAAAGCACACAGTCGGCAAAAAATGGCTAACGATGCAGAATTGCCAGAGGTGCAGGCAACAGGGGCTTCGCCTTATCAGCAGCTTGAATCAGCCGATAGTCATGATCTGATTCATCGGCTAATGGAAGAACTTCCTGATCAGCAGCGGTTCATTCTTCACTTACGCGACGTAGAGGAATATTCGTTCGAGGAAATCGAGCAGCTTACGGGCCTAAGTGTCAACAACATCCGGGTGATTTTGTCGCGAGCCCGTCAACGTCTGCGCGACAGTTACACAAAAGCCAACGATTATGAATCAGGATATTGAAAAACTACTGGAGAAATATTACGACGGCGAAACTACGCTTGCCGAAGAAAAGGAACTTCGGGCGTTTTTTCAGCAGGAAACCGTTCCAGCGCATCTACAAAGCCATGCCGCACAATTCCGGTACTTTGCCAACGCACGTAGTGAGTTTCCGTCAGCCAAGTCGATTCACGAATTAGCAACCCGCTTAAATGCGCCCGAACGCGGTTTGTTCGTAAGCTTAGGTACATGGGGTGTGCGGCTCGCGGCTAGTGTTGGCCTGATCATACTCGGATTCGGCGGTGGTCTGGTATATAATCAGGTCCGGTCGTCGGCAAAAAACGGAACAGGTATCAGCTTTTCGGCAGAAACAGCGCCCGAAAAAAGCCTTAAAGAAACCCTTGCCTTTGAACAACTGACCAAAACATCGGCCAGCGAACGAATTCACGCCATCAACCAGAGTTACGAAATCAATCAGGCCGATCAGGAAATCACGCAACTGTTACTCAATACGTTGAATTTCGATGATAACGTCAACGTCCGGGTTGCGGCCTGCCAGGCACTGGCCCGTTTCGAACGGGAACCGAGTGTGCGCGATGGCTTGATTCAATCGCTGAAAGTGCAGACCGATCCGAACGTGCAGATTACGCTTATTGACGTACTGGTAGCCATTAAAGAGCGTCGTGCTGTCGAAGAAATGCAGCGACTGGCGCAGAATCAGGAAGCGTTGGATGCGGTGCGCCTTAAAGCAGAAGAAGGTATAAACAATCTCAATCGAGACGGGCGTTCGCCATCCTGAGTTACATCAAGAATTTAAAAATCAATACGTATAACCAGTTAATTACCAACAAATACCAATGAAAAAGTTACTTCTATTAAGTGCCGGCCTGCTCGTCGGAATTGTGAATGCACAGGCTCAGGCGAACGAGTACAAAACCAAGCTCGCCAATAACAAAGACAGAAAGGTGGTTATTGAGATGGACGCTTCGCAGCTCAAAATCGAAGGTCATAACAGCGATGAGGTTGTTATTCAAGCTTCGTCGGGCTACGAAGCGCCACCCGAACGCGCCAAAGGGTTGAAACCGATCTACAACACGGTTGTCGATAACTCCGGGATTGGCCTGTCGGTTACGCCCGATGGTAATGGGTTGAAAATTGAGAAAGCTACGCGGAAACAAATCAAATACACCCTCAAACTTCCGCGTAAGGTGGCCATTCTGTATCAGGAAACGAATTGGCAGGGGTCGGGCGTGAGTATCAGCAATATGGATGGCGATCTGGAGATACGTACCAACAACTCGAAGATCGACCTCAATAACGTAGTGGGTCCGGTGGTTGCCAATACCATCAATGGCGAAGTGAACGTAACGTTTGCGGCATTAAGTCAGGAAAAACCAACAGCTATCTCGACCATTAACGGCGAAATTGATATTACGTTGCCAGCATCGACCAAAGCGAATATGAAACTCCGGTCGATTCAGGGTGAGATGTACACCGATTTTGATCTGGGCGTAAAAACGACAAAAGATGGCATGAGTCGCGTTGGCGGTGGACATAACATCGACGGAACAGCCAATGGCGGTGGTGTTGAGATGCAGGTCAAGACCATCAACAGCAATATCTACATCCGTAAGCAGAAATAAGCTTCCCTCCTATTCCGATGAAAAAACTACTATTCCTTCTCCTGATGGCTCTAGTGACGTTGCCTGTGCTGGCGCAACGTATTATCCAGAAAACGATGCCCGTAGGCCCGAATCAAACGGTGAACCTGAACCTGAAATTTGCCGATAGTATTCAGGTTCGCTACTGGGACAAACCTGACTTGTCGGTACGTATCGAAGCAACCATCAACAGTGGCAAACTCGACGATGCACTGCTCGTAACCACTGGCTCTACCGATCAGGAAGTTAGTCTGAAAATAGACTACGACAAGGAGCTTATCAAGCAGGGCAAAGCCGAAGATTGCCCCGACGAAAGACGATCATCCTGGAGTTCAGGACGTGATGGTGAGCGTTACTACGTATGTAGCAAAATAAATTATCAGGTGTTTGTTCCTCGTCAGGCGCAGCTCAAAATAGAAACCATTAACGGCAATATCGATATAGAAGGAGCCTCCGCGCCCGTGTCGGCCAAGTCAATCAGCGGATTTGTCGACATGACCTGGCCCAAGGCCAAAGGTGCCAACTTCGCGATGAAAACCATTACCGGCGAAGTGTATTCAAATCTGGAGCTTGCCTTCAAAAACAAGAAAGAGAAACACCCTATTGTTGGCTACCTGCTGGAAGGAACCGTTAACGGTGGAGGCCCATCTGTCCGACTCGAATCAATCAGCAACGACGTGTTTCTGCGGGAAAAGAAGTGAGTTAATTTCCGGTGAAATATAAAAAGTGAAGACTGAAGATGGCGTTAGATTCTTCAGTCTTCACTTTTTATATTTCACCGGAATACTGTCTGGCAGCTTATAATTCGGTTAATAATATAGGCCAGAAATATTACGTAATAGTATAAAACTCACTCTCAATAATAGTAACAATCTGACTATCAACTACATAAAACCAATTATTTTACAAAAAAAATAATTCACCCAGATTACTAAAATCGGCATGAATGTTGCACCTATTTACGTAGCATTAATGGTGTAACAATCATTTATGGGTTATAAAATAGAATCGCTGATGTCGGATGAAGTCAGCGATTTTTTTTATTTCTTCTCCAGCAACTGTTTAACAAGCTGCTTAAGCTGGTCAATTTCTTTCTGTTGCTGAATACTGTATAAAGTCAGTTCTTCAATTTTCGCCAGTAGTTTAGCATCCGTCTGATGCAGGTCATTTCCGCTCTCAACCATCTCTTTCGCCGATGGAATCCCCGGCAAATGGCCGTGCTTTCCAACGTAGCGTTCTACCTCCTGCAAAGAGCGGAGTTGGTACGTATCAGCAAAGACGTAATCACTCCACTCAGCAGTATTTTTCACGGCTACTTTCACCCGCTCAGTCAGGATGCCCTTGCTCACAAATAGATTGTAATCCGATGGCGTTTTACTTACGCCATCGCCGATGATTACAGCATCATTTTGGCTGCTTTTTAGAAACGAACCTTTCCGCTCCCATAACAATTCGGTTTCCCCTTCGCGTGCCGCACCGCTGATACTCGCCAGAATCACATCCCCATTGGCATTCACCGTCAGAAACTTATAATAATTCAGCACACTCGACGGCGAACCACTTGTCAGATTAGTAAAACGAAGTCCCGACTGATTAGCAACGCCTTTGGTAATCTCCAGCTTGTTGTTGGGGGCTGAATTGCCGATGCCTACATTGACCTGATTATTGCCCAACACCAGCGCATTGGAAGCCGTCACCGAAGCGTTGTAGCCGATAGCCGTGGCATTGGTCAGATTTCCACTTCCCGTTGGGTTAGTAGCTGCTGTACCAATGAATGTATTTCGCGAACCTGTGCTGTTATTGATTCCCGCATAGCGACCAATGGCGGTGTTTTCGGTACCAGTGAGGCTGTTGAGCAGGGCACCATCGCCGATGGCCGTATTCCCTTCGCCAGTACGATTAGCCCCACCAGCTCCATTACCCATAAATAGATTGTAAGAACCATTACTGTTGCCCCCGGCCTGATTACCCAGAAACAAGTTACCAATACCCGTAGTATTACTATAGCCAGCCTGATTACCCAGAAATACGTTGGCACTGGCAGTTGTATTTCTATAGCCAGCCTGATTACCGATAAATACATTTGAAGTGGCATTGGTCGAAGAAAACCCGGCCCGGTACCCTACGTATACATTGCTTCCTCCAACGGTATTGGCATACCCAGCAAATGAACCCAGAAATGTATTGCTTACTCCCGATGTATTGTTTGCTCCTGATGAAGCACCCAGAAATGCATTGTCATTTCCTGTTTTATTCAAAAATCCTGATGTGTATCCCACAAAAACATTTGTATATCCTGTCGAATTCGCAGTTCCCGCATACGAGCCTAGATATGTATTAAACGAGCCTGTCATAGTCTGGTTACCAGCAGAAGGGCCTACCATTGTGTTGAGCTGACCAGGTGTCGGCGCATTAGCTGCTCGTTGGATATAATTATTCTGTGCCAGCGAAATATGGCTTATCAGCAACGTCAGATAAAAGCAGTAGTAATGTTTCATAGCGAGTTAGTGATTAATCATCAATAGTTACGAATCTACCAATTCCACCAACTTGCAAATTCTATTTTTACTTATCGGTGCCTTTGCGAACATACCAAAACTACCTTTTCGTGCAAGTTGACGTCGATATAACCAATTTATTGCTTTTTTAATAGCTGCTTTACCAACACCTTTAACTCGTCAATTTCTACCTGTTGTTTTTGATTAGTTTTCTCAAGCTGAATGCTATATCGAGTAAGTTCTTCGATTTTAGCCAGCAACGTAGCATCCATCTTCGCTACGTCGATTCCCTGCTCCACCACCTCATTCGCAGAAGGAACATCCGGCAAATGACCATGTTGAGTAACGTAGCGTTCCACCTCCGATAAAGGCCGAAGCCGATACGTATCCGACAACACATAATCGCTCCAATCACTCGTGTTTTTGACGGCCACTTTCACTTTCTCGGTCAGAATCCCCTCTTCCACAAATAGTTTATAACCAACAGGTGTTTTAGCTACGTTACTGCCAATAATAACGGCCTCGTTCTGGGTGCTTTGCAAAAACGAGCCTTTCCGTTGCCACAACGTTTCTGTCACGCCTTCGCGAGATGAACCGGTCATGCTGGCCATCACTACGTCGCCCTGCTCATTCACAGCAAGAAACTTCGTTTGCCCCAGCATGGTAGCTGGCGACGAATTGTTAAGGTTAGTAAAACGAAGTCCCGACTGATTGGCAACGCCTTTGGTGATCTCCAGCTTGTTGTTAGGAGCCGAATTGCCGATACCCACATTCACCTGATTATTGCCCAGAATCATGGCATTGGAAGCTGTCACCGAAGCATTAAAACCAATGGCGGTGGCGTTGGTCAGATTTCCACTTCCGACCGGATTGGTAGCGGCTACCCCAATAAACGTATTTCGCGAGCCGGTTGTATTGTTAATACCTGCATAGCGGCCAATGGCGGTGTTTTCGATACCGGAGGTGCTATTGAGAAACGATCCATCGCCAATGGCCGTATTCCCTTGCCCGTTGGTAGTACCACTGCCTGCACCATTCCCCATGAACAGGTTGAAGGAACCATTGTTATTGGCTCCAGCCTGATTGCCCAGAAACAGGTTTCCGGTTCCGGTGGTATTATTGAAGCCAGCCTGATTGCCAACGAACACATTAGAATTGGCAGACGTATTGTTACGACCAGCCTCGAATCCAATGAATACGCTATTGCCACCTGTGGTATTCGAAAATCCTGCACTTCGCCCAACAAACGTATTCGAACTACCTGTGGTATTGGACGTACCCACAGATGTACCTAAAAATGTATTGAAATTTCCTGTGGAGTTGAAGTTACCAGCCAGACCGCCCAGAAACGTATTAGAACCTCCTGTGGTATTGGAAAAACCTGCCGAAGTCCCTAGAAACGTATTAAAGTCCCCCGACGTATTACTAACACCATTATTGGCTCCTATAAATGTATTCGAAATACCTCCCCTATTGTTGGTACCAGCCTCAAACCCGACAAACGTGTTCACTCTGCCCGTCGTATTGGAAAGGCCTGCGTTCTGGCCAATCATCACATTTTGATCGCCCGACATGGTTAGATTGCCGGCACTTGGTCCTACAATCGTATTGGCAGTGGCTGGGCTGGCGGAGTTCGCCGTTCGTACAACATAGTTATCATTCTGAGCGTATAAAGTGGAAGAGACTAAAAAAAGTAAACAGAAACAGTAAGGTGATTTCATAACTGGACCGAATTAAAAACTGATTAAAGAATAAAGAGACCAATCTATCTATTCCAGTAATCGGGCAGTTTCTATTTTTACTTATCGGTTGGTTGACCAATAAATTACCTGGTTTAGTTGCCAGATTTCAGCTATAGAAACACAAAACCCGACTTTCAGGAAAGTCGGGTTTTGTGTTTCTATTTGGTTTTACTTTTTCTCCAGTAACTGCTTCACCAGTCGTTTCAATTCATCGATTTCAGCTTGTTGCTTTTCGTTATCCAACACACGGTTTTGTTTCTCAAGCAAAACTTTCTTTTCTAACTCAATGCTGTATCGAGTGAGTTCTTCAATCTTGGCCAGCAACGTAGCATCCATCTTCGCTACGTCGATTCCCTGCTCCACCACCTCATTCGCAGAAGGAACATCCGGCAAATGACCATGTTGAGTAACGTAGCGTTCCACCTCCGATAAAGGCCGAAGCCGATACGTATCCGACAACACATAATCGCTCCAATCACTCGTGTTTTTGACGGCCACTTTCACTTTCTCGGTCAGAATTCCCTCTTCCACAAATAGTTTATAACCAACAGGTGTTTTGGCCACGTTATTGCCAATAATAACCGCATCATTCTGAGTGCTTTGCAAAAACGAGCCTTTCCGTTGCCAGAACGATTCGGTTTCTCCTTCGCGAGCCGCACCGCTGATACTCGCCAGAATCACATCCCCATTGGCATTCACCGTCAGAAACTTATAATAATTGAGAATACTCGATGGTGAAGTGCTGGTCAGATTCGTAAAGCGAAGTCCCGACTGATTAGCAACGCCTTTGGTGATCTCCAGCTTGTTGTTGGGGGCTGAATTGCCGATGCCCACATTGACCTGATTATTACCCAGAACCAGCGCATTGGAAGCCGTCACCGAAGCGTTGTAGCCGATAGCGGTGGCGTTGGTCAGATTTCCACTTCCAACCGGGTTACTAGCTGCAGTGCCAATGAAGGTATTTCGAGAACCGGTTGTATTGTTGATACCTGCATAGCGACCAATGGCGGTGTTTTCGGTACCGGAGGTGCTATTGAGAAACGATCCATCGCCAATGGCCGTATTCCCTTCGCCAGTTGTGTTTGTTCCACCAGCCCCATTACCCATAAATAGATTGTAAGAACCATTACTGTTCGACCCAGCCTGATTGCCCAGGAACAGGTTGCCCGTACCTGTAAGGTTGTTATACCCGGCCTGATTGCCGATAAATACGTTAGAGCCTGCGGTTGTGTTTTTATAGCCCGACTGATACCCCATAAATACGTTGTTGCCGCCCGAGGTATTTGAGTAGCCAGCATAAGCTCCCAAAGCGGTATTTTGATTTCCCGACTGATTTAAAAACCCCGATTGATAGCCCAGAAACGCATTTTCAGAGCCTGTTGTATTCTGGTTTCCGGCATAGGCTCCCAGAAAAGAATTATTTCCACCTGTAGTGTTGGCCTGACCCGCTACGTGTCCCAGAAATGCATTATGAATACCCGACGTAGTGTTATTGCCAACGTTAAAACCAACAAATATATTTTCGGCAGTGGGTGAAGCAAACATGACCCGATTTCCGCCAAAGTTGATCTGCTGTGCATTACCCCGAACATTTATCAGCCCGATCAACGTAGTAAAAAGAATAGGTAAAGTCGTTTTCATGGTTAGTCGTAATTAACATTGATTACTGAACCGAACGTCGACAAATCGAGAATCCCGTTGACATTGAGCGCTTTAACGGTTCCAGTTGTATTGAGTTGTACGGTATTGCCATTGCTGATAGTAGCATTATAGATCACCGTTGGTGTAACACCACAGGTCCAGGTACTAGCCGATGTCCAGGCACCGGAGCTAACGGATTCCACACTACCGTCCGACGTAGTGATTGGGAGAGAGACGCTGGCAATTTTATTTCGAATCTGATTGCCCGGAAGTGTTCCGAAGCCATTTGCAAAGTTGACACCTCGGCTTGTATTGTAACAGTAACTCATAATGGTGCCTCCATTTACGGGTGCAGGCCCCGCCGTGCATGGACCATTTTCGGGAACGGCACAATTGTCGATCGGACCACCGGGCCAGCCGCACCAATGGGTATGCCGCGAACTAAAATTGTGCCCCAATTCATGCGCAACCTCGTTTACCTCCCACGAATAAGTCGGATATTGTTTGGCAACATTTGGATAAAAACCACTCGAAACAGCATACGCGGTTGACCGATCAGAAAGTCCATTATAACCCGAAGCCTTACCTCCGCCAATATTCCGGCTGGTGAGCAAATGCGCTACCTGACCCGGAAAGCTATTGCCGAAGCTATTCCAGTGCTGTTTAAACCGATCCAGCGCATCGCCCGATGTCGTTGGGTTATTATAAGGATCAGGTGTGTTCCAGATGTATAACTGCGCCAGTTGAACATACACGTTTTCGTTGCGGTACAACGTAATGACCTGATTGAAAACAAACAATATATCGTCGGTCAATTCTGCTACGTTACCGCCATACGACTGATAAAGCGCATAATCAGCTTCCAGATAAACGCCTACGTATTTTACGCACGTACTGGAGTTGGCTTTTGATGCATTGCTGGCTGGCGTAATGAGCCCGGTCTTATTATCGTCGTCGGATTCACAGCTAAATGGGCGTACTTTCGTTTGTACGGCCCGTTCGTTATAAACGACATAATCGGTTGTTAACGAATTTCCTTTGGTGGTTTGCCGGGACAATACCCGATTGCCTGTACTATCGGAGATCAGCCCCACTACGTTGTTATCAGCCAGTGCCAGCGCAACAATCGAGCGCGGACTATTCTTCACAACACCTTGATAATATGAGAATTTCGTTACGTCAAATCGGAACGTAATATTGGAGTCGCGAGTAACTACGTTGAAGTTGGGGGCAAAAATCGAGACAGGTACTAGTGTCAGTTCGAGATTCCCGCCAGACGTCGGCAATGTAATTTCCAGTAGTTTTGGTTTCTTGCTACGTATCCGCGTCAATACGTTGGGATTCAACGTTAGCTTATCAATTGGCTGGCTGGCGTCCTGCGCATTTGCCACCGCCTGCGTGCTACCATTGGCCGTAAATAAATCGGTAAAAATATCGGTTTTACCTGCTGCTCTGGCCTGTGTGATGGCTTTTTCAAGTGGTTTCTCCTGCGCCCATCCAACTCCCGACCACAATACCAAACAACACAATACGATGCGCATGAGCTTTTGGGTTAGATTATTCATTCAAAGTAATCATCACTACGTTATTCGTTGTATTTTCTACAATATTCAACAATTTATTATACCGTTCAGCTAACCGTATGCCAATAGTTAGGCTACGTATCCGCCCGACATATACGGTTTCATTAAATCGCTTTACTTGTTAAGACGTGATGGGTCACTCAAAAGAGTAGTTTGAACCTATTTTTAAGTGTAGGTAGTAGATATTCTGCGGATTGCGATTTGCCAAATAGGTTCATTCTGTTCTTCATGTCGCTACTCATTACGTTTCTCGGCATTCTGGCGCTGATTTTACTCATATCGGTTGTTCGTTTGCACACATTTCTGGCATTTCTGGCTGTTTCTATTGGTGTTGGTCTTGCTCTTGGCCTAAAACCTTTGGTTATTCTGGATGCCATTCAAAAAGGTATTGGCGGTACGCTGGGGTCAATTACGGCCATTATCGCACTAGGTGCTATGTTGGGCAAGCTGGTAGCGCAAAGTGGTGCTGCTCAACGTATTGCTGTCGCCATTATGGACGTGGTAGGTACCCGTCATGCGCGATGGGCGTTTCTGGTAACCGGGTTCATTGTTGGCCTTCCGTTGTTTTATTCGGTTGGATTTATGCTGTTGGCACCACTGGTTATTACGGTGGCTTACCGCTACAAACTTCCCGCCCTTTACATCGGTCTGCCAATGCTTGCATCACTGTCGGTCACACAAGGTTATCTACCCCCTCATCCGGCACCACTGGCTATCCTGAAGCAGTTTAACGCCAGCATGGGTCTTACGCTTTTCTATGGCATTCTGGTGTCTATTCCAGCCATTTTGGTGTCAGGCGCGCTATTTGGTGCTACGTTAAAACGCTACACTACGTTGCCCAATCCGGCTTTCATCGCGCCCGATTTAAGCGATGAACAGATGCCATCGACCAGTATGAGTTTTCTGACGGTGCTTTTCCCAATCCTGCTCATCGGTTTAAGTGCGCTGGCAAGCCCATTCCTACCAACCGATTCTGTAAGTCAGCAAGTTTTACTTTTTTTTGGTGAACCGATTGTCAGTATGTTTTGCGCGGTCATACTGGCTACGTTTACGCTGGGACTGTGGCGGGGTAAGTCGATGCCCGAAATCACTACGTTACTGGGCGATGCCGTTAAGGACGTAGCACTACTTTTTCTTATTTTTGGTGGAGCCGGTGCCTTAAAACAAGTCTTAACCGACGGTGGTGTAAATCAGGCCGTTGCCGACCTCATGCGCGATTCGTCGCTACACCCATACGTACTGGCCTGGGGCATGGCTGCACTTATTCGTGTCTGCGTTGGCTCGTCGACCGTATCGGGCATTACCACTGCCGGTTTTATGGCCCCGTTACTCACCGCTTCGGGCGTAGAACCAAACCTGATGGTGTTGAGTATTGGCGCAGGAAGCATGATGTTTTCGCACGTGAACGATACGGGTTTCTGGCTATTTCGGGAGTATTTTCAACTGTCGATGGCTGATACGCTTAAAACCTGGTCGGTGATGGAAACGCTGGTTTCGGTGTCGGGGTTGGTTGGTGTGATGATAGTAAGCTGGGTTATAAGCTAAATAAAGATAATGGCAACTGGAGCAGACGTAGTAAAAATAGCCGCCAAACGACTGGGCGAACAATATATCTATGGTGCACTTGCTCCCAAAGATAACCCAAACTGGCGTGGCCCATGGGATTGCGCCGAGTTCGTCTCCTGGTGTATTTATCAGGCTGCCCAGGTATTATACGGTTGTGATAACAATCAGGGCAACCCTACTACAGCCAACGCCTACACCGGCTACTGGCGACGCGACGTAGCAACTACGGGCATAGAGGTAAGTATGGATTTGGCTGCTAGAACTGTGGGCGGTATTCTGCTACGTTACCCGATTGAACAACCGCGACTAGATGGCCATATCGTTATTTGCGATGGGCGCGGTGGAACGCTGGAAGCACATTCTCCCCAAAAAGGTGTCATGCGTGGTAAAGTAAGCGGACGTCGATGGGATGCCGGTGTGCTGGTACCGGGGATTGTATACACACAGCTAACTGATGCTGTCATTGTAACACCACCTACACTGATTTTTCGGCTCACACACCCGCTCATGAGAGGAAAAACCGTTTTCGACATTCAGCGAAAGCTGAAAGCCTTAGGATTAAATCCCGGCAAAATAGATGGAAAATACGGCGCGCATACCGTTGCTGCCGTGGTGGCTTTTCAGCGTTTGAAAGGTTTGGTGGCCGACGGAGAAATTGGTGAGGAAACAGCTAATGAATTAGGTATCGAAATGCCTTAATTAGTCAAAGATGAATGCAGTTCGGGTATGTTTATGCTCAAGCTTTTTATGGCTTGTTACGTTCTCAATTTACGGACAGACGATTGGCAAAGGTGACCGGATCAGCGGGCCGAATTTCGCGACACGAAGTCCGATTCTGGGCAAACATGGCATGGTTGCGACGAGCCATCCGCTGGCAACGCAAATCGGCCTAGAGATTCTGAAAAAGGGAGGTACTGCGGTTGATGCGGCCATTGCAGCAAACGCGGCTCTTGGTGTTTTAGAGCCTAATAACGGCGGCATTGGGGGCGATTTATTTGCCATTGTCTGGTCGGCCAAAGACCGAAAATTATATGGACTAAACGCCAGTGGTCGTTCGCCTAAAGCGCTGACTTATGATTCGCTGAAAACTATCCTTGGTTCTCGACAGCAACTGCCACTTTACGGACCATTATCGGTTTCAGTACCGGGGACGGTCGATGGTTGGTTTCAACTTCACCAGCGTTTCGGGAAACTTCCCATGCGTAGCCTGTTGCAACCAAGTATTCAGTACGCTCGCGAAGGTGTACCTGTTCCGCAGGTAATTGCGTATTCATGGCAGGTAGCAGCACGTCGCCTGGCCGAAAATCAGGCCACAATTGGTGAGTTTCGCAATTTCCAGAAAACCTTTTTGATCGATGGTCAACCACCAGTTGAAGGGCAATTATTTCGTAATCCAGATCTGGCCGATACGTATCAGAAAATAGCCATTGGCGGACGTAACGCTTTTTATACCGGCTCAATCGCCGACACCATCGACCGATATGCACGTCGGGCGGGGCTTTTCTTGCGTAAAGCTGATTTTTTGACCCATCGCAGCACCTGGATTGAGCCCGTGTCTGTCAATTATCGTGGCTACGATGTGTTTGAACTGCCACCCAATGGGCAAGGAATTTCAGTCTTGCAGATGTTAACTATTCTGGAAGGTTTCGATCTGAAAAAGCTAGGCCATAACAGTGCCGATTACCTGCATTTGTTGGTTGAAGCCAAAAAGCTGGCCTTTGAAGACCGTGCCAAATACTACGCCGACCCTGATTTTACCAAATCATCGACCCAATGGCTTTTATCGAAAGAATATGCCACGCAACGTCGGAAGTTAATTGACAAGCATAAAGCCAGTGAACGTATCGATGCTGGAGATCCAGCCTTGCGCGCTGGTGATACCGTCTATTTGACCGTAGCAGATAGCGATGGTAATATGATTTCGCTGATTCAGAGTAATATGCTTGAGTTTGGAAGTGGTCTGGTACCCAACGGTTTGGGTTTTGTGTTTCAGAATCGGGGGACGAGTTTTAGTATGCAGCCGAATCACGCCAACGTATACGCACCGGGCAAGCGACCATTTACGACCATAATCCCCGGTTTTGTGCTGAAAAATGGGGAGCCTTTTCTCAGTTTTGGCGTCATGGGGGGAGCCATGCAGCCTCAGGGTCATTTGCAGGTATTGTGTAACATCATCGATTTCGGCATGAACGTACAGGAAGCTGGAGATGCAGCTCGTTTCAGTCATTCGGGTAGTAGCGAACCCACTGGAACGCTCATGACTGACGGAGGGCGATTAGCACTGGAAAGTGGTATTTCTTCCGCAGTACGTAACGAACTTGAAAAACGGGGACATCATTTGGCTCCTACCGACTTTTTTGGCGGTTATCAAGCCATACAATGGGATACCCAAAACCGGATTTACTGGGGTGCCACCGAAATGCGAAAAGATGGTCAGGCGGCTGGCTATTGATACGTAGTGCGTTTAACTTACAAACTGATCTACCCTGTCAACATGGCGAAGAAATACACCCAGCCCGCACCCGAATCGAAACCAATACGTGGCTTCGGTAAAATTATAAAACTACTACGTACCGACTGGCCAGAATACGTAGTAGAAATTATTGTCATTATTTTCAGTATTACCATTTCGTTCGCGTTCGACGAATGGAAAGATCAGCGACAAAAGAAGGAAACAGAACAAACCTATCTGAAAGGGCTTTATAGTGATATTCAGGCGGATATGAATCAGCTGCAGGAAATTATCGCCGAAACGCAGTTGGTTGTTCAGAAAGCCAGACACCTTTCCGAGCTCAATACGCAGCCACCATCTGTTACGTATTCCAATTTTGTTGAAGATGTGCGTTTCGTGTTTAAACGACCTCGTTTTATCTCCGAAGATGCTACGTTTGCCGACCTGAAAAGTACGGGAAATATGCAGGTAATCAGCGATTTTTCTCTGAAGCGATCCCTTTTCGATTATTACAGGAAATACGAAACGATTGTACAGGTCGAAACGGCCGAGCTGGAAACAACTAATACCATTGTTGGGCCTTATATACTTAAGCGCTTACCACTGGCCAAACCCAGAAATAGTGTTTCCAGAACCGAATGGCTTTCCATTCCAAATGACATAGAGTTTCAGAATGCTATGCTAGTCCGACACGCTACACGGGAAGAATTACTACGTGATTATCAGGAAACGATAAAGCTGGGCAGGCAGATTTTAACGTCCATCAAATTACAGTTAAACTGATTGCAGAATAGTACGCTCTGATTTGGTTATGACTGTATGCCGGTTTCGTAGACCCAGACCAGAGCGTACCCAAATTCAGACAACCTTCCGACCTAAACGCCGATTGTATAAGTCGAGCTGGCTATCGCTACCACTGTCTTTGCTATTTTCCAGCACTTTCAAAGCCGCTTTAGGCCGGTCGCGTTCGGCCGAAGCTTCGGCTTCGAAAGCTAATTCCTGTCGTAGATAATCAACGGTTTCGTGGTGTCGATTGGTCTCATCCACAAGCAGAAGCGTTAGCTCTCTGGCATAATGTTCGTTATCGGAAGCCACCAGCAAATTATTAAACTGCCGGGCAAAATCCCCATAGGTATAGGGTTCTATTCCTTTATCGACCGACAGTTGAATCTGCCGATATGATTGGGAAACAAAATACAGAATTTGATTTGCGTTACTCATTATTAAAAAAGTTTCTGTGGTCGATTGGTTGTTGTACCCGTTATAAAACAGATTGCTAGATACGTATTTATTACATACTGGCAAAGCAACAATACAGTTCTTCAGACGTAGTGTTTTAGGATACGTTAAGGTTCTTTTTTCACTATCTGTTCTGAATACTATAGCTAAGGTGGGGACTATACGGACGAAAATATGCCACAAAATTTGTGGAAAAATAGTTACACCAAATCAGCCATATAAACCATAACACTCTCACTATCAGTAGATGGCACGAATTTAGTACGTAATTATCAACATATATTGTACAACCATGCACTATCTCGATTACTACGTTCACTCCAATCCTGCTCAATACTGAACGTATTCGCTTAAATCTCTTAGTACTTTTAAACAACACGACTATGGCAACTCTGGCAGAACGAATTACAAGCTTCTTTAGCGGGAATGATTCTACGACTGACGAAGGCTTACGTGACCTTTTTATTAGTGAATTGAAAACTGCCTATTACACAGAAAAACGAGCAGTAAATGCATTAGGTGAGCAGGCTGAGGCTAGCACTACTAATGAAGTACGAGACTCGTTTCTACAACATCGCGCTGAAAGTGAAAACCAGGTTGAACGGCTGGAAGAAATTTTCAGAATCATTGGAATCCGTACAGAAGAACGTACATCTGATGCAATTGATGGATTAATTGACGATGCCCGACATATCATTGCTGATACAGCTACTGGCTCGCTCACGCGCGATGCCGGACTGATTATTGCCGCACAAAAGATTGAACATCTGGAAATTGCGGCTTATGGCTCACTATTAACCTTAGCTCACGTACTTGATTTTACGCAATCGGCCGAGTTACTGGAAAAAACCCTTGCCGAAGAAAAAGAAGCCGACCGAAAACTAACCGTACTAGCCGAATCATTTATCAATGACCGGTCGAAGGCGGAAGAGGAACAACACCCCGGTAGCCATCACGCCAGCCGCCACGAGGGCCACAACCCCGATGCTGACGTAACACTAGGTGGTTCGTTAGGTATATGATACATGGTATTCTATACAACAAAACCCGTAACGGCTGTCGTTACGGGTTTTGTATTGATACGATTGGGTGATTATTGTTAGATATCTCCTAATTTCTCTACCTGTGCTAAATCTCCTTTGGCCACACGCACTAAAAACTGCTCAATACGGTCAACGGCATGGCTTATATCCCACTGATCGCGAACCATTTTCCGACCATTGGCCGACAAACGATGAGCCAATTCAGGGTTTGTTAAAACCCGCTCCAAAGCCTGAGCAATTTCTCCCGTGTCACGGCTGGTCAGAAGGCCATTAAAATCGTCGCGTACTGTTTCCCGAACTCCTCCTTCGCCAATCGCAACAACGGGCGCACCACAGGCATTTGCCTCCAGAGGGGCATATCCAAACGGTTCAAGGGCGGACGTATAAAGCAAACACGACGTAGTATTCAGCAGTTGAATCAGTTCCTCATGTGATACGTATTGGCGAGGCTCGAAAACAACGCCCAGTTCTTTACTTAACGCCTGTAGTTCTTCCAGATAACCTTTACGGGAAATATTACCTACCCAAACCAGCGGAGGGCGGAGGGCTTCTGGAATTTTTGCAATAGCTCTGATGGCTACATCAGGCTGTTTGGGCGGATGAAACGATCCCAATCCCATCACAAATGGCTTACGCGGCAGGTTCAAATATGGAAACATCGACTCATCGATTCCTAAATAACAAACATCGCCCGGCCCGCCATAGGCACGTAGCAGACTTTCGTTGCTGAAATAGGAATTTACCAGTACTTTATCGTATGCCTGATAATTTTTAACTTCTTCACGTACCAACACCCGAGCCCGGTGAATACTGAACTGATTGGCCCAGAATTGTTTATAATAATGTAAGTCGTGCCAATGTTCCGAAAATGGCGATAAACCCTCCCACATAAACTTCGGATAGGCTTCGTAGAGAGATCGATTGGGTTCCTGCAGGTAAAGCAACTTGGGAATGTTGTTCACGTAACGGCCAATAAAGGGCATGTTGAAAAAGTGGCAGGAATTGGCAAACAATACGTCGAAACCACCCTTCTCTATTTGTTGGCCACAGGCTTCGCAAAAAGCCATCATGCGCTTGATACGTGTGCTATTCAGAAACCAGAGCGAGCGCACATTATCGATGTATTCAACCCGGAGCCTTGTATTAATCGATAAGGGCAAAATGTGGGTTTTGTCGACGTATTGATCAACATCCAGAAATTTACTATCAGCCAGAGAAGAAGTCCAGACTTCTATGGAGTGTCCACGTTCTGCCAATCCTTTAATATGCTGATGTAATGCCCGGCTCGCGCCACCGCTAGGTAAGTTATGCCAAACCGCAATTTTCATGAATCAGGTTATTCTTGTTTTAATTCGCACCCATTGTCCGCTTCAGTAGTATCCGGCAGATCAACAGGAATGCTCGTAAATTTCAGATCAATATGATAGCCAACTAGTAACCATTTTCAGGTATAATCGTGTAGACTTACTATAGTACTAATAAAGAAAATGTTTATCCTATTGTTGATAAATACAGCGTATTACAGCCTACAAAGGCATTAAAATAAATAGAAAAATCTTTTACTGATTCACTCAAGAATCGATTATTAAATCAAAATAACCATTTTTTTGTTTAAATAACTTAATATACAATCAATCCGCTTAATCTGCTTACAAAATATACAGACTTCTTTAAAGAAATTCTAACACAGTTTTTCATAGATACTTTTGCTAAATAGAAGCTGATACTGCGAATTCGTGTCTGGTTTTTCTGATAGATCTAAGCCGGAATCGGTGCCCACTAGACTAATAACCAGATTTGATCTGGCTGATGCAGGTAATTTCAATAGTGTATTTCGTGTCAGCTATCCGCTACACTTCAGGCAAATAACTATAATTCTATTTTGTTTTTGAGCATAAAATAATGATAAGAATAGTCACAAAGTGATACTTTAGCGTATTTAAAACAATAGCCAGTTTAACACCCTATTTGATACACAAATAAATTATTACCAATAGATTTAAATTTATAATATTGTAAACCAATTAAATAGTGACATAATAAAGTTTTTCGTAGAAAAATCTCCATTTTGTTTAACTACGTATTTAATGAACATCCACAAGTCTATGCCAGACTTTAGCGTTTCTTTTGTCAAATCAAATCCATATGCGAGTTAATGGCCTGATACGTTTACTAACTCTTATTATATGGTCTTCTCCTCTTCTTGCCCAACAAACTGGCTGGCAGGAGCTTACTATATCTGAAGGCCTGTCGCAGGGAATGATTTTTGGTATGGTTCAGGATCAGAAAGGCTTCATCTGGGTGGCAACAAAAGATGGCCTGAATCGATACGATGGGCAAAACTTTACTGTTTTCACCCACGATCCATACGATCCATACAGTCTTTCCGACAATAATTGCTCAGCTCTTTTACTCGATCGTCATAAAAGACTCTGGGTAGGTACACTCAATGAAGGCTTAAATGTTTTTAATCCGGAAACACAACGTTTTTACCACATCGACATTCTCGACAAGACAGCTTCTAATGCCGAAAACTATACAGTCGATGGGCTTTTTGAAGATCCTCAGGGAAATATTTGGGTAGCCGCCAACGCTAATAAATTAATTAAGATCAATCTACCGGCTTCGTTCGATTTTCCTGAAAATGCTCATCTTAGTCCGAAAATTCAGATGGTGCAACTGCCCGTTTCACTGCCGAGCACCAACCCTATCAAACAGTTAAGTTTTCGGGCAGATGGTCAGGCACTGGTCATTTGCGAGTCAGGTACCTATGCGTTCAACTGGCAGTTCCCGCAGAAAAAGGGGCAGTTTACACCGTTTTCAAGCGAATTAGCAAATCTTTACAGTATATACAGCAATCTATCCGAAGATAGCCACATCGCTTCTTTTGGCGATAAAGTCTTGTTTCGATTACGAGATCAGCAGAAACGAATTAGACTCCCAAAAGGAAATGAAG
Organism: Spirosoma daeguense; assembly: GCF_054776875.1. NCBI lineage: Bacteria > Pseudomonadati > Bacteroidota > Cytophagia > Cytophagales > Cytophagaceae > Spirosoma > Spirosoma daeguense. Next base: position 133,946 of record NZ_BAAHBF010000007.1, on the reverse strand, counting down.
CCATTCTTGTTGTAAAAGCACTCGACAAAAAAACGCTTGCTCTCGCTACAGATAAATTTCTATGGCTGATGTCGCCCGAAGAGTTGCTCCGGCAGGATAGTCTCACCGCTAAAAATGCATTTGTAGCTTTACCTCCTCATTTATACGCAGTTACCGATATTCTCCGCGATCAAACGGGTAACATCTGGATCGGCACAAGCGGTTATGGCATTCGCAAGTTTAACCCCCGAATCAAACAATTCCAGTCGTTTCTGCCCAACACAACCCTTTCCTATATTTATACAGACAGGCAGGGACGTACTTATTTGCGCCACGAGTTTGCGTATGACGAACTTGATCGGGCCGGCAATCGGATGAAGCCTTTTCTAGGTAATAATCTGGTAGCCGCCGACAAACGGGCACGGTATATGATGCAGGATCGGCAGGGAACTTTCTGGATATCGAACACCAATTTTCAGACGCAGGCGATGAGCCTGTTCAAGTTTTCGTCTGACTGGAAACTCCTCAAAAAATATCCGCTTCCGCCTAATACGTCCTACGGCTTCTACCAAAATTATACCGTCGAAGATCAGGCAGGTCGGCTTTGGCTAGGTGTTATTAACGGGAAACTACTTCGGTTCGACCCAAAATCCGAAACATTTAAAGTTTTCTCCTACCAGTCATTACTTCCGCAAAAAGGCTCTGAAATCGAAACTTCATCGCTTTACTTCGATCAGAACGGAACCCTTTGGATTGGAACAACCCGAGGTCTTATTCGGGCTACAAATCTTGAAACGGTGCCTATTTTTTCGGTTTTCAGAAATAGTATTCCGAATCGCCAGAGTTTAAGTAACGACGTAGTGTCCAGTCTGCTCAATGACCCGGATCAGCCCAAACGATATCTCTGGGTGGGTACCAAAGGAGGAGGTTTGAACCGATTAGATAAACAAACAGGTTTGTTCGACCATATCTCCGAAGCACAGGGATTGCCGAATAAAGTTGTTTATGGAATTTTGGCCGATCAGTTCAAAAACCTCTGGCTAAGCACCAACCGGGGTATTGCTCAATTTAATCCACGAAACCGAACGTTTCGCAATTTCACCAAAGCCGATGGTCTTCAGGATGACGAATTCAATACGAGTTCATTCTTTAAATCGCCCTCGGGCGAATTGCTGTTTGGAGGTGTTCACGGCCTGACTGCTTTTCGGGCAGATAACGTTATACAATCAACGGCCAAAGCCCCGCAGGCACAGTTGGTAGCGTTAAAAATTAACAACGAAGTTGTTCGGGTTGGCGAAGCGGATGGTATTCTGGCCCGAGGCATTGAATATACCCAACGTATCGATCTGGCGCATACGCAGAATCTGCTAACCCTCGAGTTTAGTGTGATGGATTTTGCCAATTCGGCCAAAAACCGATACCGTTATCGGCTGCTGGGTATTGATACCGATTGGATAGAAGCAGGCACCAACCGATTTGCCAATTACGCCCAACTACCCGATGGCAATTACACGTTTCAGATGATGGGATCTACCGACGGGCATCAATGGAGCAAGCCCGTTACGTTGCAGGTTCGGGTACACCCACCTTTTTATCGAACCTGGTGGGCCTATGCGCTTTACGTGGTCCTGTTAGCGGCAATAGGCTGGCAACTTTACCGATTTCAGACAGAGCGGCTGTTGCTGGAGCAACGTATTGTTTTTGAACATAAGGAAGCCAGTCGGCTGGCCGAACTTGATTTGCTACGTACAAAATTTTTTACCAACATTTCGCATGAGTTTCGTACGCCTTTAACACTAATTCTTACCCCATTATCCGACCTGAAAGAACGATTTCCTACGGAACCAGTGCTGGCGATGATGGAACGTAACGGTAAACGGTTATTGAGTCTGATTAATCAGCTTCTTGATCTGAGCAAACTTGAAGCCGGACAGCTTAAACCAGAAACCGAATCGGGTGATATCGCCGTTTTTTTTCAGACGCTGGCAGGTTCGTTTAGCTCGCTGGCCCAGAGTCGCCAGATCACGTTTACCTTCGAGCAGTCAAAGCCCAGGTACGTAGTGTATTTCGACCGGGATAAGCTGGAAAAAATTGTCACAAATCTGCTCTCCAATGCCTTTAAGTTTACCCCAGTCAATCATGAAGTTCGTATGACAGTACGTTATCCGGCTAGCGATATGCTGGTTTTTACGGTGCTGGATTCGGGTATCGGTATTCCGGCTAGCCACCTTGCACGCATTTTTGAGCGGTTTTATCAGGTCGACGACAAAAGACAACGAACTCATGAAGGCACGGGTATCGGTTTAACGCTGGTCAATGAATTGGTGCAGGTTCTGGGTGGCACAATCGACGTATCGAGCATTGAAGATGTAGGTACTACGTTTATGGTTACGTTGCCAATACATCCGCTCGAACAGTCAACATCTGATAGAATTGACGCCAACGATTCATATAGTGAGCTATCTGTTATCTCTGTAACATCTGAAGGGTCGAGTCCTGTATCACTTACCGAAACAGTTCTTGAAGAAACCGACAAATTACTGCTCATTGTTGACGACAACCCCGATATACGTACCTACATACGTAGCATTTTTGAGGACGATTTTCAAATTCTGGAAGCTGAAGATGGTCAGCATGGGCTGGAGTTAGCTACTGCTACGTTGCCTACGCTTGTTATCTGCGATCTGATGATGCCCCGTCTCGACGGTTTTGGTTTCTGCCGGGAACTGAAAACCCAATCCGTTACCAGCCACATTCCCGTTATTATGCTAACGGCAAAGGCTACTGTTGAAGACCGTATCGAAGGATTCGAACTTGGTGCCGACGATTATCAGATCAAGCCCTTCAATCGGCCTGAGCTACGTGCCCGCGTTCGGAACCTGATTGAGCAGCGGCAACGGTTATATCAATGGTTTAATTTAAGTCGTGTTACCAGCGAGGTTGCCCCTGCTCAGCAATTAATTCCGCCTTTGACACTACTAACCAGTGAGCAACTCTTTCTTGATCAGCTTACCAATGTAGTTCAACAGAATCTGAGCGATGTTACGTTTTCGGTTGAGCAACTGGCCGATGCCGTTAGTCTTAGTCGCTCACAATTACATCGTAAACTGAAGGTGCTCACCAATACGTCGCCAACGCAATTTATCCGCGATATCCGCTTAGCCAAAGCATCTGAATTATTAACCGAAGGTGAGCAGAGTGTGACACAGATTGCATATGCCGTGGGTTTTGATAACCTTTCATATTTCTCAAAAACGTTTCAGGATCACTACGGCGTTTCGCCATCGCAATACGGTCGACTGCCAGCCACGCCGTCATAAAACACCCTGAGTTTTATATTACTAGCTAAGCTAATATACGCTTGTTTCAACTTCTCTAAATCGCTGCAATAGAGATCAGTATATTTACATATACGATAACTTACTAAGTAATTACTGTAGTATCTGACTAGTTACTCAGTAGTAACTTATCCTCTTTGATAACCTTCTCGATTTATGAAGAACCATCTTTACGTGATGCTCATTGGCCTATACTGTTCGAAGGCCCACTTTTCAAGACTTAGCTTACCTATTCTGTTGTTGGTATCTGCGCACCTTTTTTCAGTCAGTCTTTATGCCAGCCCTCTCTTGCCAAATAAAACGATCATCAACTCCAGCGCCTTTATTCCTTCATCGTTCGTACAGGGCACCAACCCCTTCACAATGACCATGGCCTTTGCTTCCCGGATGATTTATGGCGATTTTGACAACGATGGCGACATTGACATTCTCTACCAGAGTAACAACACCGCAGGCGCAGGCTTTGGCTACGTGCGCAACAATGGAGCAGGCAGCTACACTGATGTGCCTAACGCCAACACTGCGGGGACGCCTTTCACCAATTTCAGTTTTGCCAATCAGCAACTTAGCAATGCCTCGGTGCTGGTCTTCGATTATGACAATGATGGCGATGTGGACATCATCGACCGGGAGACCACAGGAGGTCTGGGTGTATGGCGCAATGATAACGGTACGTTCGTACAGGGCACCGACCCCTTCACGATGACCATGGCCTTTGCTTCCCGGATGATTTATGGCGATTTTGACAACGACGGCGACATTGACATTCTCTACCAGAGCAACAACACCG